>JASGJC010000018.1:0-187758 GCA_049840915.1 Aquabacterium sp. | reverse complement strand
GGGTTATCGGCAAGTAAGTCGTTGGAAGGGGGGGTGACCGTATCTGCGAAATCGGTGGCACCGCCACTGTCGATCGGCAGGGTGAAAATGAACCTGCACCCGACGACCGTGGTCCCATTGTATATGTTCTCGGCCTTGATGCGACCGTGATGTGACTCGACGATAGATGGATCGGCACAGGCTCAGGCCGATGCCCAGGCCCTCGGCTTTGGTCGAGTGGAAGGCCTCGAAAAGGCGGTTGAGCATCTCTTCCTTCATGCCCGGACCGCCGTCGCTGACCGAGAACTCGACGACCTGACCCTGGTCTTCTACCTTGCGCTGCTGCACGCGCAGGTCGATGATGCGACGCGACTGTGGCATCTGTGCCGAATCGATGGCCTCGGCGGCGTTCTTGAGCAGGTTCAGCAGCACCTGCTCGATCAGGATCGGGTCGGCCATCAGCGTGGGTAGCCGGTTGGCGACGCTCGTGTTGAGCGTCACACGGCGGCGTTTCATCTCGAAAACGGCCAGTTCGAGTACGGCGTCGGTGATTTCGCGCACACGGCTGGGTTGGCGCTGGGGCTCGCTGCGCTTCACGAACTGGCGGATGCGGTGGATGATCTGGCCCGCCCGCTGCGCCTGGCGCGAGGTTTTCTCAAGGGCGCCGACCAGTTGCTCGTTGTCGATGCTGCCCGATTGCACCCGGCTGATCATGCCGCTGCAGTAGTTGGAGATGGCGGCCAGCGGCTGGTTCAGCTCGTGCGCGACGGTCGACGCCATTTCGCCCATGGTGATGAGGCGGCTGGTGAACTGCGGGTTTTCGGCCTGGCGGGCGGCGGCTTCCTCGGCCTGGCGGCGCGGAGATGTCGGTGGCGATCAGCATCTGGGCCAGGTGGCCGTCGGTCCACTGCACGTAGCGGGCGCGCACGTCGAACCATTTCTGGACGCTGTCCATGAAGATTTCGCGGGTGTCGCTGCCGGCGTTGGTGAGCGCCTGGGTGGGCAGGCCGCCGAAATGATCGACCAGATCCGATCGCCGTCGATGATCTCGTCGGGCGTGATCTCGCCGCCCGTGAGCTGGGCGTGGGCGTCCGGGTTGGCGCCGAACCAGAGGCGGTAGGAGCGGTTGGCGAAGAGCAGCTCGCCGCGTTGGACGGACACCACGGACACGGCCGCGTCCAGCCCCTCCAGCACGGTCGTGAAGCGCTGGTGGGCGGCGGTGAGCTGGTCGCGCACGCGCTTGGCCTCGGTGATGTTGGTCACGGAGGTCATCCAGCCAGTCTGGTCGCCCTGGGCGTCGATGAGCGGCGAGACGTACATGCGGGCGTCGAACTGGCTGCCGTCGCGGCGCTGCATGACGACCTCGATGCCGCCCATCGGGCTGCGTCCCAGCAGCTCCTGCTGGAACATGCGGTTGAACTCGTCCAGGCGGTCTTTCGGCCAGTAGGGATAGGGCGGCACACAGCCGATCAGCTCTTCTTCGGAGAAGCCGGTCATGGCGCAGAAGGCCGGGTTCACGTAGGTGATGCGGCCCTCTAGATCGATGGTGCGCATGCCGGTGAGCATGGAGTTTTCCATCGCCCGGCGGAAGTTGGTCTCCTGCACCAGCGTCTTCTGGATCTGCGAGCGGCGGCGCATGTGGCGCAGCGTGCCCATCAGCGTCCAGACCGTCAGGGCCGACAGCGCCACCACCATCCAGAACAGCGTGTTGCCGATCAGGTTGGACGAGGTCCGAAAGCCCATGCCGCGCAGCATCAGCCCGTTGCCCACGGGCGTGACGATGACGTCGTACATGAAGGTGGGCTTGGCCGAGCCTTCGTTGCCGCCACCGACAGTGCTGGTGAGCATTTCGCCGTTGACCTGGATCAGGCCCATGGCGTGGCGGCTGGCCACCTCGCGCGGCACCAGGTAGCGCATCAGCGATTCGAGCGAGTATTCGGTGACCAGCGTGCCGATGAAGCCGCTGCGGTCGATCAGCGGGATGTGGACCTGGATGACCTTGGAAGCCAACTGGTTGGCGTAAGGCTGTGAGTAGACCGGCTGGTTGCGTTCCTTGGCCTGCTTGAATGCACTTTGCGGTTCTTTGGCGTCATGAAGCGGATCATATGGCGCCTGTTGCGTGCCGAGGGGGTCGAGATCGAGCGATTGGCTTGGGTCGAGCGGCAGGCTCAGGGTGGTGCGGGCGGCGCGCACGCTCTCGTCGGCCTGCACCCACGAGACGCTGATCACTTCGGGACGCGCGCGCACGAAATCGCCCGCCTGGCGCATGAATTGGTCGGGCGTGACGGCCCGGATGCTGATTTCGCGCGCCAGGCGCATCAGCTGCTCCTGGTTTTCGATCAGACGCAGGCGGATTTGCTGCTGGACGACCTCTGTGTCGCGCTTGACGGACTCTTGCTCGCGCTCGATTTCCTCGTTCCGCAAATACCAGAAGGCCGCGATGATGGCCGCCAGGAACAGCAGCACGGAGACGAGTGGGCCCAGCGTGGCATAGCGGTCCTGCTGGCTGGGCGACTGTTTGCGCCACCAGCGCCAGAACAATCGGTTGGTTTGCCCGGGGTTGGCCGAAGGCAGGGCGCTGGGCGCGTTGGTGGATGCGGAAAATGCCATGGCGGGATTATCGGGGTGCCGTTTCCCATTTGGGCAGGCATGGTGTTTGCCTAGCACATCTCGGCATTTTTTTGCTGAGAACATTTTACTGGCGGCCATTCCCATGATGAACTATGGATTGATGCCGCTCGTCAATCGGATGTAGGAGTGGCGGATCACCGCTTAGCCTCGCTGCCTCCTTTTGCTTTTGTCATTGTTCGGCGCGCTGGCCTGGAGTGTCTGGAGCCTGAGCGAACTCGAGGTGGCCGCTGCGCAAACCACATCGTTGCCGGGCGCGAAGGGCGGTGCCAGTTCGCCGCAGCGGCTTCAACCAGGGCGCCTCAGGCGGCGGCGCAGCCAGTCGTGGCGGACACGCACCCGGCGATCGATACCCGAGCCTATCTCTTGTCGGGCACATTGGGGGCGCTCGCTTTTCTTGGTCAGGTGATCGTCGTGTTCTTCATCGCGCTCTTCCTGATGTCCTTCGGCAATGATTTCCGTCGCAAGATGGTCAAGCTCGCCGGCCCAAGGCTCAGCCAGAAGAAAGTCACGATCGAAACGCTCGACGAGATCACAGATCAGATCCAGCGCTATTTGATCGTCCAGGTCGGCGTCAGCGTCGCCGTGGGGGGCGCGTTCGGCTGGCTGTGGGGCGTGGCGTGGCGGGGCTGTTGCTCGGCATGCCCATCCTTCTGATCGTGAAGTCGGTGTGCGACCGGGTCGAGGAAACTGAAGCCGATCGAGACGCTCCTGGGGCGTGATCCAGCGTGACGACGGGCATGGTGGTGATGGGGATGTTCGGTCAAGGCTGTCGCAGCTTGCGAACAGTCTCGCGGCGAACCGGATGGGTTGACCGCGCTTACCTTTACACTCCCTGTCATCGGAGGACCCAGTGGTCGATGACGCTTCTCACTTTTCCGCTGCCGATCATTCGGAAGCGCTTATCGCCCTGAAGCGAGAGCTGGAGGAGCGTGATGACCTTTTGGCTTTGCTGACCCATGAGCTGCGCAACCCACTGCACGCGATCCTGCTCCAGCTGGAGGTGGCGCGCATCGGCGTGCAGACCGAAGACCCGGGCCTGGCATTGGGTAAGCTCACCAGGCTTCGCACCAGTCTGCAACGGTATTCCCGCCGCGTCACCGTGTTGCTGGACTTGATGGCCCGCAAGGATGGCTACCCCACCGAGCGCAAAACCATCGATCTCGCTCAATTCCTGTCGGAGCTGGTCGAGCCTCTGCGGTTGCAGGCGGGCTTTCACCGGATCGAATTGCGCTATGTGTCGCCACCAGAAGCCATCCTGGCGGAGATGGACCCCGTCGTGCTGGAGCAAATCGTCGAGAACCTGCTTCTCAATGCCTTCAAGCACTCTGGTGGAACGGAGGTGGTCATGACGCTGCGGGCCAGCGACGGATCGAAGGGGTCTGGAAGTGGAAATCCGCGATAATGGGCGTGGTATTTCCATCGAAGACCAGCAGCGCATTTTCTTCAAGCACGAAGTCGGCAGCGGAAACGGACCTTTGTCCGGCACGGGGCTGGGCTTGTGGATCGTGCGCCGCCTGAGCGATGTACTGGGCGCATCCGTCTCGCTGCACAGCGTGCAAGGAGCGGGGTGCCGATTTACCCTGACGCTCCCATTGCCTTCATCGCCACCGCAGCCACAAAGAACCTAGGTATGTCGTCGACGCTTTCTCCTCTTCAGCGCCTGTCAAGCGGCGTTCTCGGCCTCGATCTTGTTCTGGGAGGTGGTTTCTTCCAGTCGGGCGTCTATATCGTCCGGGGCTTGCCTGGCAGCGGCAAAACCATCCTGGCCAATCAGCTGTGCTATCACGCCGCCTCTTTGGGGAAGAGGGCCGTCTATGTCACGTTGTTGGCCGAATCGCATTCGCGGATGCTGCAGCACATCAGCGACATGAGCTTCTTCGACGAATCGTACATTCCCAGCCAGGTGTCGTACATCAGCGCCTTCAGCACCCTGGAAGCCGATGGCCTCAAGGGATTGATGACGGCGCTGCGCAACGAGATGCGGGCCCGCCGCGCCCACCTGCTCGTGCTCGACGGCCTCGTCGCCGCCGCGGAGGCCGCGCCCAACGACCAGGAGCTCAAGAAATTCATTCACGAGCTGCAGACCAGCGCCGTCTTCCATGACTGCACCATTTTCCTGCTGACCAGTGGTACGCCCAGTCGCATCACCGCTGAACACACGATGGTCGATGGCATCATCGAACTCGAGGAGACGCCGTACGATGCGCGCTGCGAGCGGTCGATCCAGGTCCGCAAGTTCAGAGGTTCCGGCTCCTTGCGGGGGCGGCATCCGGTGCGTATCACCGAAGCGGGTCTTCAAATATTTCCCCGGATAGAGGCCGTTTACGCGGGCCCGCCCGAGACCGTTCTCGACAAGGGCCCGGCCCTGGGTTTCGGTGTGCCCAGCTTCGACCGCATGATCGAAGCGGGCGGCGTGGCGCCCGGCAGCGCGACGGTCATCGTCGGTTCGACCGGCACGGGCAAGACCACGCTGGGCACGCATTTCCTCGCGCAGTCGACAAACACCGTGCCCGGCCTCATGTGCGGTTTCTTCGAGTCTCCTCAGCGCTTGTGCGAGCGGGCTGGCACCATGGGGCTTGATTTGGCCAGTCTCGAGCGTCAAGGGATCGTCAAATTCATGTGGCATTCACAGGGCGAGCACGTGCTTGACGAGCTTGGCCACCGATTGCTGGATGAAGTCAGGCGGATGGGTGCCAAGCGCCTCGTCATCGACGGTCTCTCCGGCTTCTTCGAGTCTGCTGTCTACCCTGAACGTATTACACGTTTCTTTTCCTGCCTGACGAATGAATTGCGGCGCCTCGGCGTAGCTGTGGTCATGACTTTGGAAACGCGCGACATCCTCAGCAGCATCGTGCCTTTGCCGTACGGGGTATCAGGCTTCGTGGACAACCTCGTGTTCATGCGCTTCGCCGAGCAAGCTGGCCAGATCCGATCGCTGCTGAACATCGTCAAGATGCGGGACAGCCAGTTCGAGCACGGCCTTCATGCTTTTTCCATCGGACGCAGCGGGTTGGTGGTCGATGGTCTTCACACAGGTCGTGTGGACGTGATTCCGGCAACCGACGCGGTGCCGCCGGGTCAATGATGCGATGGGAACACGACCTTGAAAACGATCCTCATCGTCGACGACGAGTTGTCCAATGCGGAGGTCCTGGGGCTGATCCTGGAGGAGGAAGGCTACCGGGTGTATTGCGCAGCAAACGGCCGCCATGGGCTCGAGAGAATCCCGGAGGTGCGGCCCGATCTGGTGGTCCTGGACATGATGATGCCGATCATGGATGGCGCGGAAATGGGTGCGGCGCTGCGGGCGTCTTCCGATGGGGCCACCATCAAGATTCTGATGACCAGCAGCCTGCAGGAAAGCGCGGTGCGAGCGCGGTTCGACGGCTACGATGCATTCATCCGCAAGCCCTTCAAAATCGATGAAGCCTTGGCGATGATCGCTGGCCTGCTGGCTGATTGAGCTGTCGATGGCTTGCGCAGAGGTTGGTGCGGGCCGATCGCGTTGCGATTTCAAAACACTTTGTAGGCTGTTGCTTTGCGGTGTTATCCACGTACGTGTGCCAAGCTTATGTTCAATACTGTGAAATAAGCCGCAACGAAATGGAGACCAAGCCATGTCTGCTCACGATCCGCTGCCGTCCGCATCCATGGACATGGATCCCCAGGAAACACGCGAGTGGCTGGACGCCCTGTCCGGCGTGATCGAGACCGAAGGCCGTGCCCGCGCCCATGATTTGCTCGAAACGCTGCTCGGCCACGCGCGTCAGGCTGGCATCGACATGCCGTTCTCGGCCACGACCGCTTATGTGAACACCATCGCCGTCGAGGACGAGGCGCATTGCCCCGGCAACCTCGAGATAGAAGAACGCCTGCGCACCTACATGCGCTGGAACGCCATGGCCATGGTCGTCAAGGCCAACCGCCACAACCCGCCCGACGGCGGCGACCTGGGCGGGCACCTCTCGTCGTTCGCCTCGCTGGCCACGATGCTGGGCTGCGGCTTCAACCATTTCTGGCATGGCGACCACGAAGGCCACGGCGGCGACCTGCTCTATATACAGGGCCACTCCGCGCCCGGCATCTACGCCCGTGCCTACATGGAAGGCCGAATCACCGAAGAGCAGTTGCTCAACTTTCGCCAGGAAACCGGTGGCAAGGGCCTGTCGAGCTACCCGCACCCCAAGCTGATGCCCGAGTTCTGGCAGTTCCCGACCGTGTCGATGGGACTGGGGCCGATCATGGCCATCTACCAGGCGCGCTTCTTGAAGTACCTGCATGCGCGCGGGCTGGCGGACACGTCCAAGCGCAAGGTCTGGGTGTTCTGTGGCGATGGCGAGATGGACGAGCCCGAATCGCTGGGCGCCATCGGCCTGGCCGCGCGCGAGAAGCTCGACAACCTCGTCTTCGTCGTCAACTGCAACCTGCAGCGCCTGGACGGCCCCGTGCGCGGCAACGGCAAGATCGTGCAGGAGCTCGAAGGCGAGTTCCGCGGCGCGGGCTGGAACGTGATCAAGCTGCTGTGGGGCTCGTACTGGGACCCGCTGCTGGCGCGCGACAAGGACGGCACGCTGCGCCGCATCATGATGGAGATGGTCGACGGCGACTACCAGGCCTGCAAGGCCAACGACGGCGCCTTCGTGCGGCAGCATTTCTTCGGGCGCGATCCGAAGACGCTGGAGATGGTGGCGCGCCTCTCTGACGACGACATCTGGCGCCTGAACCGCGGCGGCCACGACCCGCAGAAGGTGTACGCGGCCTACCACGCCGCCGCCAACCACACCGGCCAGCCCACCGTGCTGCTGATCAAGACCGTCAAGGGCTTCGGCATGGGCAAGAGCGGTGAGGGCAAGAACACGGCGCACCAGACCAAGAAGCTGACCGACGAGGACATCCGCGCCTTCCGCGATCGTTTCAACATCCCCGTGCCGGATGAGGACCTGCCCAATCTGCCTTTCATCAAGCCGGCCGCCAATACACCCGAGATGGCCTACCTCCAGGAACGCCGCAAGGCCCTGGGTGGTTACCTGCCCAAGCGCCGCCCCAAGGCCGACGAAACGTTGGCCGTGCCGGACTTGAGCGCCTTCCAGAGCGTGCTCGAGCCGACGGCCGAGGGCCGCGAGATATCGACCACGCAGGCCTTCGTGCGCTGCCTGACGCCGCTGCTGCGCGATGCGAACCTCGGCCCGCGCGTCGTGCCCATCCTCGTCGACGAGGCGCGCACCTTCGGCATGGAAGGCCTGTTCCGCCAGATCGGTATCTACGCGCCGGAAGGCCAGAAGTACACGCCGGTCGACAAGGACCAGGTGATGTACTACAAGGAATCGAAGAACGGCCAGATCCTGCAGGAAGGCATCAACGAGGCGGGCGGCATGTGCTCGTGGATCGCGGCGGCCACGTCTTATTCGACGAACAACCGCGTGATGATCCCGTTCTACATCTACTACTCGATGTTCGGGCTGCAGCGCATCGGCGACCTGGCCTGGGCGGCGGGCGACATGCAGGCGCGCGGCTTCCTGCTGGGCGGCACGTCGGGGCGCACGACGCTCAACGGCGAAGGCCTGCAGCACGAAGACGGCCACAGCCAACTGGTGGCGGGCACGATCCCGAACTGCCTGAGCTACGACCCGAGTTTCGCGCACGAGGTGGCCGTGATCATCCAGAACGGCCTCAAGCGCATGGTCGAGCAGCAGGAGAACGTCTTCTACTACCTGACGCTGCTCAACGAGAACTACGCCCAGCCCGGTTTGCGCCAGGGCACCGAGGCCGAGATCATCAAGGGCATGTACCTGCTGCAGGACGCCGACGCCAAGGTGCTCAAGAAGGGCAAGCTGAGCGTCAACCTGCTGGGCGCGGGCTCGATCCTGCGCGAGTCGATGGCGGCCAAGGAACTGCTCGAGTCCGACTGGGACGTGGGCGCGAAGGTGTGGAGCTGCCCGAGCTTCAACGAGCTGGCGCGCGACGGCCAGGACGCCGAGCGTCACAACCTGCTGAACCCGACCGGCGAGCCGCGCGTGCCTTTCGTGACGCAGCAGTTGAGCGCGCATGCGGGGCCTGTGGTGGCCTCGACCGACTACGTGAAGGCGCTGCCTGAGCAGATCCGCGCGTACATTCCCAAGGGCCGCAGCTACAAGGTGCTCGGCACCGACGGCTTCGGCCGCAGCGACTTCCGCTACCGCCTGCGCGAGCACTTCGAGATCAACCGCCACTACATCGTGATCGCCGCGCTCAAGGCGCTGGCCGACGATGGGCAACTGCCCGCGGCCAAGGTGGCCGAGGCCATCGCCAAGTACGGCATCGACACCGACAAGATCAATCCGCTGTATGCATGACTCGAACAAGGAAAGCTGACATGGCTGTGATTGAACTGACCGTGCCGGACATCGGCGATGTGACCGATGCCGCCGTGATCGAGCTGCTGGTCAAGCCCGGTGACGCGATCAAACCAGAGCAAAGCCTGATCACGATCGAATCGGACAAGGCCTCGATGGAGGTGCCCTCGGCGGCGGGGGGCGTGCTCAAGGCTTTGAATGTGAAGCTGGGCGACAAGGTGAGCAAGGGCACATTGGTCGGGCTGCTGGAAACGGCGGACGGCGCGGCTGCCGCGCCCACGACGTCGCCTGCAACGCCGGCTGTGGCCGAATCGGCCTCGGGTGCGGTGGAGGGCGGTGTGTCGTCGACGGAGAAGGCGCCTGCACAGCCAACGGTGCCCGCGCCCATCGCCATCCCTGCTGCGCCCGCCGAGTTGCCGGAACGCACGCACCCGACGGCCGTGCTCGCATCGATGGAGCCCGCGCCTTCGAGCGCGGTGTCGCATGCCTCGCCTTCGGTGCGGCGTTTCGCGCGCGAGCTGGGTGTGCAACTGCTGCATGTGCAAGGCACGGGCCCCAAAGGCCGCATCACGCATGTCGATGTGCAGAACTTCGTCAAGGGCGTGATCGCGCGGGCGGATCAGCCTGCGTCTGGGGTGCTTGGTGCGCTCGGTGGTGCGGCAAGCGCTGCGGGCAGTGCCGATCTGGGCGGCATGACCTTGCTGCCCTGGCCGACGGTCGACTTCACCAAGTACGGCCCTGTCGAGCGCCAGCCCTTGTCGCGCATCAAGAAGATCTCGGGCGCGAACCTGCATCGCAACTGGGTGCGCATCCCGCATGTGACCAACAACGACGAGGCCGACATCACCGAGCTGGAGGCCTTGCGCGTCAAGCTCAACGAAGAGCATGCCAAGGCGGGCACCAAGTTCACAATGCTGGCCTTCCTGCTCAAGGCCTGCGCCATGGCGCTCAAGAAGTTCCCGCAGTTCAACGCCTCGCTCGATGGCGACGACCTCGTGCTCAAGCAGTACGTGCACATCGGCTTCGCGGCCGACACGCCCAACGGCCTGGTCGTGCCCGTGATCCGCGATGTGGACACCAAGAGCCTGACGCAGTTGGCCACCGAGACGGCGGCGCTGGCAGCCAAGGCACGCGAAGGCAAGCTGACGCCCGGCGAGATGCAAGGCGGCTGCTTCTCGATTTCGTCGTTGGGCGGCTTTGGTGGCACGACCTTCACGCCGATCATCAATGCGCCTGAAGTGGCGATCCTGGGTGTGTGCCGCTCGGCCATGAAGCCCGTCTGGAACGGCTCAGCCTTTGAGCCGCGCCTGATGCTGCCGCTCAGCCTGAGCTACGACCACCGCGTCATCGATGGCGCTTCGGCGGCGCGCTTCAACACCTATCTGGCCAGCCTGCTGGCCGACTTCCGCCGCGCGCTGGTGTGAGCTTGATTGACGAGAACAACAACATGGCATCGATCAACATTCCCGTGCCCGATCTGGGCGACATCGCCGATGCGGCGGTCATCGAGATCCTCGTCAAGCCCGGACAGGCCATCGCGGCCGAGCAGAGCCTGATCACGTTGGAGTCCGACAAGGCCTCGATGGAGGTGCCTTCGCCGCAAGCGGGCGTGGTCGGCGAGATCAAGGTCAAGCTGGGCGACAAGGTGGGGCAAGGGCAGATCATCATGACGCTGGAGGCGGAAGGCGCGGCCGTCGCTGCGCCTCCAAGCGCTCCCGCATCATCTGAGGCACCCAAGGCCGCCGCCGCACCCATCGTGAATGCACCCGCGCAAACCGATTGCGACGTCCTGGTTCTCGGCGGCGGCCCTGGCGGCTACAGCGCCGCTTTCCGCGCGGCCGACCTGGGCCTCAAAGTGATCCTCGTCGAGCGCTATGCCGAGCTCGGCGGTGTCTGTCTGAACGTGGGTTGCATCCCGTCCAAGGCCTTGCTGCACGTGGCGGCCGTGATGGACGAGGTCAAGCACTTCGATGCATTGGGCGTGAGTTTCGGCGAGCCCAAGCTGGACCTGGGCAAGCTGCGCGCACACAAATCCGGCGTGACGCGCAAGCTGACCACGGGCCTGGCCGGCATGGCCAAGGCGCGCAAGGTCGAGGTCTTGCGTGGCCATGGCACGCTGGTCGATGCGCACCACATCGCTGTCGAGCGCACGACGGGTACGGGCCAGGACAAGACTGGCGAGATGCGCCAGATCAGCTTCAAGCGCGCCATCATCGCGGCGGGCTCGCAGGCCGTGCGTCTGCCTTTCATGCCCGACGATGCGCGTGTGGTGGACTCGACGGGCGCGCTCGAGTTGCCCGCCGTGCCCAAGAAGATGCTGGTCATCGGCGGTGGCATCATCGGCCTGGAAATGGGCACGGTCTATTCCACGCTGGGCGCACGCATCGACGTCGTCGAGATGAGCGACACGCTCATGCCCGGCGCCGACCGCGACCTCGTCAACGTGTGGCAGAAGTTCAATGCGGGCCGCTTCGACCGCATCATGCTGGGCACGAAAACCGTGTCGGCTCAGGCGACGCCCGAGGGCATCCGCGTGAGCTTCGAATCAGCCAAGCCTGGTGTGGATGCGCCCGCCGCCGAGACCTACGACCTGGTGTTGCAGGCCGTGGGCCGCAGCCCGAACGGCCGCAAGGTCGGCGCCGACAAGGCTGGCCTGACCGTCGACGAGCGCGGCTTCATTCCGGTCGATCAACAGATGCGCAGCAATGTGCCCAGCCTCTTCGCCATCGGCGACATCGTCGGCCAGCCCATGCTGGCGCACAAGGCCGTGCACGAAGGGCATGTGGCGGCCGAAGTGATCGCGGGCGAGCTGCTGGGCGACAAGGCCCTGGCCAGCGCGGCGTTCGATCCCGAAGTGATCCCCAGTGTGGCCTACACGGACCCTGAGATCACCTGGGTCGGCCTGACCGAAGAGCAGGCCAAGGCGCAGGGCAGGGCAGTCAAGAAGGGCTTGTTCCCTTGGGGCGCCTCGGGCCGCGCCCTGGCCAATGGGCGTGCCGAAGGCTTCACCAAGCTGTTGTTCGACGCCGAAACGCACCGCATCGTGGGCGGTGGCATCGTGGGCACGCACGCGGGCGACCTGATCAGCGAAGTGGCCCTGGCCATCGAGATGGGCGCTGATGAAGTCGACATCGGCAAGACGATCCACCCGCATCCCACATTGGGCGAGAGCGTGGGCCTGGCCGCCGAAGCGGCGCATGGCAGTTGCACCGACCTGATGCCCGTGCGCAAGCGCTGACCAGCGTCGGCGCCTCGGCTGACGCGCCCCCAACGGCCAACGGGCGATCAGGGGCGTTGCATCGCGCCGGCCCTTGTTGCCGTTGTCGTAGATGCGCTGCGGAGCCGGTCCATGCACGCAATCAAGTCAGGATGAAAAATTTGTAAGCATTGCCTGGAATCCCCCCAGAGTCGGGGAGTCGGGGTCTGAAATAATCAGACATCTTTTCTTCCCACTTTGTGTAAGCCGACCATGGGCTCATGTTTGTCGATGAGGTATTCGAATGAGTCGCGACGGTAACCCTGTGGAATCCGACACGCCCTCCACACGGACCTATGGCGGTGTCAGTTCCGAAGAGCGCCGCCAGGAGCGCCGCGAGCGCCTGATCGAGTCCGGGCTCGAGGTCTTCGGCACGCGCGGCCTGGGCCAGTCCACGATGCGGGACATCTGTACCCGCGCGCGCCTGACCGACCGCTACTTCTACGAGTCCTTCGCCAACGTGCAGGAGGCCTTCGAGGCGGTCTACGTCCATCTGCGCGGCTTGCTGCTGGTGCGCTTGCAGGTGGCCATGGCCTCCGTCGAGCCCGAGCCGGTGGCCGTGACCGAGGCCGGGCTGCGCACTTTCTTCGAGTTCGTCAAGGAAGACCCACGCTGCGCCCGCATCATGCTGATCGACGTGCTCGGTCTGCGCTACTCCAACCTGGGGCGCCCCGACCTGCCCGAGCCGATTTACGCCGTCAAGCCGTATGTCAGCATGTTCAGCGACTTCATCCGGGTCATGTACCCACGCGTTGCCGAACTCGATGTGGATGTCGACCTGGTCAACAAGATGCTGATCGGCATGACCGTCCAGTCGGCGGCGGCCTGGGCCGAAAAGGGCTTCGACAAGAGCGTGGATGACATCGTGCGCCACAACCTGTTCGCCTGGCAGGGCCTGGACGCCTGGGTCAGGGGGATGCTGGCGAAGCTGGACGAGACGAAGGCGGCGCCCATGGCCGTGGCGGCGCCCCGCGGGCGCAGGAAAACCGAGAACTGAGCGGCGGATTGATGGTTTGACGCGCATTTGGCGCCCAAGCACGGGGTGAATCGCCCAAGATTCGCCCTTGCCAAGTCAATATGCCGGACAATATCGCCCCATGAGTGCAGATTTGACCCCCACTGGCGTCCCCACCGCCACCCCCGCTCCCAAAATCGGTTTCGTTTCGCTAGGCTGCCCCAAGGCACTGACAGACTCCGAACTGATCCTCACGCAACTGCGTGCCGAGGGCTACGAGACCAGCAAGACCTTCAACGGCGCCGACCTGGTCATCGTGAACACCTGTGGCTTCATCGATGACGCCGTCAAGGAAAGCCTGGACACCATCGGCGAGGCCCTGGCCGAAAACGGCAAGGTGATCGTGACGGGCTGCCTGGGCGCCAAGTCGGGCGTCGATGGCGGCAACCTCATCCGCGAAGTGCACCCCAAAGTGCTGGCCGTGACCGGCCCCCACGCCACGCAAGAGGTGATGGACGCCGTGCACATCCACGTGCCCAAGCCGCACGACCCTTTCATCGACCTCGTGCCCGAAGCGCGCGGCGTGGCCGGCATCAAGCTTACGCCCAAGCACTTCGCCTACCTGAAGATCAGCGAAGGCTGCAACCACCGCTGCAGCTTCTGCATCATCCCCAGCATGCGCGGCGACCTGGTCTCGCGCAACATCGGCGAGGTGCTGACCGAGGCCAAGGCTTTGTTCGAGTCGGGCGTCAAGGAGCTGCTGGTGATCAGCCAGGACACGAGCGCCTACGGTGTCGACATCAAATACCGCACGGGCTTCTGGGACGGCAAGCCCGTCAAGACGCGCATGTACGACCTGGTCGAGCAGCTCGGCGCGATGGCGCAGGAACACGGAGCCTGGGTGCGCCTGCACTACGTCTATCCGTATCCGCATGTCGACGAGATCATCCCGTTGATGGCGCAGGGCCTGGTGCTGCCTTACCTGGACGTGCCCTTCCAGCACGCGCACCCGGACGTGCTCAAGCGCATGAAGCGTCCGGCCAACGGCGAGAAGAACCTCGACCGCCTGCGCCGCTGGCGCGAGATCTGCCCCGAGATCGTGGTGCGCAGCACCTTCATCGCCGGCTTCCCCGGCGAGACCGAAGAAGAGTTCGCCTACCTGCTCGACTTCCTCAAAGAGGCCGAGATCGACCGAGCCGGCTGCTTCGCCTACTCGCCCATCGAAGGTGCGCCGGCCAACGAACTGGATGGTGCCTTGCCCGACGAGGTGCGCGAAGAACGCCGCGCCCGCTTCATGCAGGTCGCCGAGCAGGTGTCGGTCGCCAAGCTGCAGCGCCGCATTGGCGCGACGATGCAGGTGCTGGTCGACAGCGCGCCGGCCATGGGCCGCAAGGGTGGCGTGGGCCGCACTTACGCCGATGCGCCTGAAATCGACGGCACGGTGCGCCTGCTGCCGCCCGAGAAGGCCAGCAAGACCTTGAAGGTCGGCGAGTTCACCCGTGCGCGCATCGTGGCCGTGGAAGGGCACGACCTCATCGGCCTGCCGATCTGATCATCTGATCAGCCATCGCTGCTCATGTCCGCCACCAAGCTGATCCATCATCCGTACAAGGCCCCGCCAGGCTTCGACGCGGTGATGCCGCCTGTGCACAAGGCCTCGACCGTGATCTTCGAGAACACGGCGGCCCTGCAGAACCGGCAGTGGAAGGACAAGAGCGGCTACACCTACGGCCTGCACGGTACGCCCACCACGTTCATCCTGGAAGAGCGCCTGGCCACGCTGGAAGGCGGCCTGCAGGCGCTGTTGGCGCCATCGGGACTGTCGGCCATCGCGCTGGTGGGCATGTCGCTGCTCAAGACGGGCGACGAGGTGCTGATCCCCGACAACGCCTACGCACCCAACAAGGATTTCGCGCGCGTCGAATTGGCGCAATGGGGCATCACGCACCGCTTCTACGACCCGATGGACGCCGCAAGCCTGGCCGGCATGATCACGTCGAAGACGCGCCTGCTGTGGCTCGAGGCGGCCGGTTCGGTGACGCTCGAGTTCCCGGACCTGGTCGGCTTGCTCAAGGTCGCGCGCCAGCATCCTGATCTGGTCACGGCGCTGGACAACACCTGGGGTGCAGGGCTGGCCTTCGATGCCTTCGACCTGGGTCTGCCCGTCAAGGGCGATTCGCGCGGCGTCGACCTGACCATCCATGCCTTGACCAAGTACCCATCGGGCGGTGCCGACGTGCTGATGGGCTCGGTCGTCACGCGCGACGAGGCGCTGCACCTCAAGCTCAAGCTCACGCACATGCGCGTGGGCCTGGGCGTGGGCGCGAACGATGCCGAGGCCGTCTTGCGTGGCCTGCCCAGCCTGGCCTTGCGCTACAAGGCACACGACGAGGCCGCGCGCCAGATCGCGCAATGGCTGATGACGCGCGGCGAAGTGATGCAGGTGCTGCACCCGGCCTTACCGCATTCGCCAGGTCATGCGCACTGGGCCGCTTTGAGCCAATCGGCGGCAGGGCTCGTGTCCATGGTGTTCAGCGGCGATCGCCACAGCGAAGCGCGCGTCAACGCCTTCGTCGATGCGCTCAAGCTTTTCAAGATCGGCTATTCGTGGGGCGGGCCGATGAGCCTGGTCGTGCCTTACGGCCTGCGCGGCATGCGCCAGTTCGGCGCTTTGGCCGGTGCGCCAAACGGCACGCTGGTGCGCCTGGCCATCGGGCTGGAAAACGTGCCTGATCTGATCGCCGACCTCGATCAGGCTTTCGCGGCGCTCAAGGCTTGATCATCAAGCCCCGGCGGCATGCAGCGCATTGCCCGCTGCGATCGGGTCGCCGGTGCGCTGGAAGGTGGTCAGCCAGGTGCCGTAGCTCGGCATCTCCTTGACCTTCCATGGATGGAAGCCCGGCTTGTAATAAGCCGCGTAGTAGCCCAGCGTCGGCAGGAACAAACCGCCCGGCTTGTAGAACCACCACAGGCCCTTGGCCCACAGCTTGATGCGCTGCCAGCGGCTGAAGCCATCGACCCGCAGCATGTGGTTGAGGATGCCGGCCACGGTCAGCGGGAAGCCGAAGGTCACGAGGAACATCGAGATGTTGCGGCGCAAGTAACCGGCCTTGGCGACCTTGGTGAGCACGTCGAAGGCCACGGCCTTGTGCTCGACCTCCTCGATGGCGTGCCAGGCGTACATGGCGCGCACGCGCGGGTCGCTGGCTTCGAGCAGGTCGCGGCGCTCGAAGAAGCAGGTGCACATCATGGCCGTGAGGTGCTCCAGCGCGGCCGTCACGGACAGGCGCTGCACGGGCGACAGCAACTTGCTGGCATCGACCATCAGCTCTTCTTCGAGCCGCGCGGTGATGGCGTCGATCTCGACGCCCTGCGCCTTGAGCCGGTCGTTGTACTGGCGGTGCACCATGCTGTGCTGCGCTTCCTGGCGCGTGAAGTCCTTGACCTCCTGCAGCAGCTTCGGGTCGGTCACCTGGTCGCGGAACTCTCGCACGCTCGTGATGAAGAACTTCTCGCCCACGGGGAACAGCGTCGACATCGCATCGAAGAAGCGTGTCTTGAACGGGTCGCCGCCCATCCAGTACTTGGGGATGTCGCCATCGAGCTGGAAGTCGAGTTGCTCACGCGGCACGATGGCGGCGTGGGTGTCGGCTGAGCCTGTCGTGGTCTGGTTCATGTCTTGTCTCCGGTGCTGCCTGCGCCACTGGCCAATTGTTGTCGTTTGAAGGCGCTGGGAGACAGGCCCGTCCAGCGCTTGAAGGCCCGTGTGAAGCTGTGCCGATCGGAGAAGCCCAGGTCGGCGCTCAGTGACTCCATGTCGCACTGGCGCACCGACAGGGAGGCTTTGGCGATGTCCAGCCGCATGCGGGACTGGATGTCCGTGAACTGCTGCCCTTCGCTCTTGAGCCGGCGCTGCAAGGTGCGCGGGTGGATGGCCAGGCGCTGCGCGACGCGGTCCAGGCCCTGGCCCAGCAGCGCGGGCGATTGCCGGAAGGTGCGCTCGAGCAAGGCGACGATGTCGGCCTGCTCATCGGGCAACTGCAGCTGCACCAACTCTTGCGCGCGCTTGTGCAGGCTGGGCGAGGCGCCGGGCAGCGGCATGTCCAGCAGGCGCGTGGCGAACACGGCGGCGTCCTGGTTGCGGCCGCCGCGAATGGGCGCGGGGAAGTCGGCCGTCATGGCCATGAAGCGCGCGTCGGGGTGATGCTTGACGTCGATGTGGTGGATCAGCGTGATCGAGCCGCCCAGCGACAGCCGCACGATCTTGCAGATGGCCGCGAAGATGGCTTCGACGAAGTAGCCGCGCACCCGCGTGTCGGCGTGGATGGCTTCCACGTCGAGCAGCAGGGCGGATTCGGCGCCGCGCTCTTCGACGCGCAGCGACAGGTTGGGCATGGTCATGCCGGCCCAGTGCAAGGCGGGCAGGGCGTGGCGCAGGGTCGGGCTGGTGGCCAGGAAGGTTTCCATGGCCGGCAGGAAGTCGAAGGCGAAGAGCTCGCCCATGACCAGCGGAAAATGGTTATTCGGGCCGGCCAGATCGACGCACGATTGCATGAGTTGCAGCATGTCGCATTTGCGGATCATGGCCACGTTGTTGGCGTTGAGCGCCACGCCAGCGGCTTCGAACAAGGGGTCGATGTTGAAGCGGCAGTGCGTGGCAGCCTTGATCCAGGCGTTGGCCGCCACGAAAGGGATGACATCGCTGGCCGAGGCGCGAACCGCCAGCGAACTGACAGACTGGGAGTGGCGAACTATGTCTAGCATGTGCTTGACTTTAGGCAAGGCAGGGTGTCGCGGCCAGTCCCCTTGGCGACATTAATGGGGCAGTTTGCGACATTCCTGGGTGGATTGTGTGCCCGTCATCGCCCTGTATCAAGCCTTTTTATCTGCCTGAGTTCAGTCTTTTCCGGCTGACGAAACCTTGTGACGCATCAGGCGGCCTTTTTCACGTTCCCAGTCGCGTTCCTTGATCGTGTTGCGCTTGTCGTGCTCGGCCTTGCCCTTGGCCAGGGCGATGTCGGCTTTGACGCGACCGCCTTTCCAGTGCAGGTTCAGCGGCACGATCGTGTAGCCTTTTTGCTCGGTCTTGCCGATCAGGCGCTTGATTTGCTCGCGGTGCATCAGCAGCTTCTTGGTGCGGTCGGCATCGGGGCTGATGTGGGTCGAGGCCGAACGCAGCGCGTTGATGCGCAGGCCGATCAGGTAGACCTCGCCGTTCTTGACGACGACATAGCCGTCCGTCATCTGCACCTGGCCTTCGCGGATGGCTTTGACTTCCCAGCCTTCCAGCACCACACCGGCTTCGAAGCGCTCCTCGATGTGGTAGTTGAAATGGGCTTTTCTATTTTCTGCGATGGACATGGCTGTACATGAGATGACGTGAGCACCAGCGCCGACGTCCTTAAAATACCGATATTCTATGAAGCACGTCCACAAGTCTGTCTTGCTTTGGTACTCGCCCCGTGAAATGTATGGGTTGGTGACCGACGTTCAAGCCTACCCCCAATTCCTGCCCTGGTGCGACCGCGCCGAGGTGATCGAGGCCCACGATGACGGCGTGACCGCCAAATTGCACATCGCGTTCGCCGGTGTGCATCAGGCATTTACCACGCGCAATGTGAATGTGCCATGCGCGAGCGTGAGCATGAAGCTGGTGGACGGCCCGTTCTCGCAACTGGAAGGCACCTGGCGTTTCACGCCGCTGCAAAAGCCTGGTCAGACACCCGATGCCGGGGCGGATCCGGCCGACGCCCCCGCGTGCAAGGTCGAGTTCTCGCTGAGCTATGCCTTCTCCAGCCGTGCATTGTCGCTTGTCGTGAGCCCGGTGTTCGACCGCATCGCCAATACCTTCGTCGAAGCCTTCGTCAAACGCGCGGAGCAGGTGCATGGCGCCCGTTGAGCCTTCGCTCGATGCGGCGCTGTGCATCGAAGTGGCTGTGGGCCTGGCGCCCAGGCAGATCCAGCGTGTGCAGCTGACCTTGCCTGCGGGCAGCACGGTCGGGCAGGCGCTGGATGCGGCCCAGGTGTGGGCCATGGCCGAGACCTTGAGCCTGCACGCGATCGAGTCAGGCGAATGGACAGTGGGCGTGTGGGGCCGCAGGGAGCGCCTGGGCCATGCGCTGCGCGATCAGGACCGCATCGAGCTCGTGCGCTGCCTGAACGTGGACCCGAAAGAAGCGCGGCGCGTGCGCTACCGTGCGCATGGCGAAAAAATGCCCAAAGGCATCACCAGGCCCAAAGCCCGCTGAGCCATCACTTGCAGTTGGACTGGATGGATTCCTGCGTGCGCTGCATTTCTTCGGCGCGGCCTTTGTCGTCCAGCACCTCGCGCTCGCCCTTGTCGTTGCTGCGCACGATGCGGATGCCATCCTGCAGTGAGCGCTGGTAGTTGCGCGCGCGCTGGCAGTTGTCGGCCTTCTGCTTGGCAATCTTGTCTTCATCGGCCTTCTGCTTGGCGGCCTTCTCGTCTTCTGCCTTCTTGCGCTTGGCTTCGAGCTCGGGGTCGGATGCCTTGACGCCGGCCGACTGGGGTGCCGAGGGTGGCGCATTCGGGTCGGACGCGGCTTCGGCGGGCTTGGGCGCGTGGGCGCGTGCGCCAGCAGGCCTGGACAGGATGGCCGACTCGGCTGTGCCGGGTGGCGGTGGGCGGTCGCTGTACTGGATGGCACCAGAGGCATCGCGCCATTTCCACTGCATGCCCGCCTGGGCCGATGTGTTGATCAGAGCCAGGCCTGCCAACAGCAAGGAGGCGGTCAACAGGGAATAAGAAGCGCGCGCGTTTTTCATGTTGCGCAGTTTAGCCCGGTGTTGACCACGGTACCCCCCGAAATTGCGTGGCAGGCACCCGGCATCTTCCCCGGTCATGAACAAATGCCGAGTCTGCGTATAATCCGCTTTTGCGTCTGGAGCCTGTTCATGCGCCTGCTTGGTAAAGCCCTCACGTTTGATGACGTGTTGTTGGTGCCCGCGTACTCTCAAGTGTTGCCTCGTGACACATCGCTGGCCACCCGTCTGTCCCGTAATATTCAACTGAACCTGCCGCTGGTGTCCGCCGCGATGGACACCGTCACGGAAAGCCGTCTGGCGATCGCCATCGCCCAGGAAGGTGGCATCGGGATCATCCACAAGAACCTGTCGGCCAAGCAGCAAGCCGCCGAAGTGGCGCGCGTCAAGCGCTACGAGTCAGGCGTGCTGCGCGATCCGATCACGATCTCGTCGGGCGTGAAGGTCCGCGATGTGATCGAGCTGTCGCGCCAGCATGGCATCTCGGGCTTCCCGGTCGTCGATGCCGGCAAGGTCGTGGGCATCGTCACGGGGCGCGATCTGCGCTTCGAGACCCGCCTCGATGCGCCCGTGCGCGACATCATGACGCCGCGCGAGCGCCTGATCGTCATCAAGGACGGCAGCACGACCGCCGAGGCCAAGGCCCTGATGCACACGCACAAGCTGGAGCGCGTGGTCGTCGTGAACGACGCCAACGAGCTGTGCGGCCTCGTCACCGTCAAGGACATCACCAAGCAGACCACCTTTCCGAACGCCGCGCGCGATTCGCACGGCAAGCTGCGCGTCGGCGCCGCGGTTGGCGTGGGCGATGGCACCGAAGAGCGCGTCGAGTTGCTGGTCAAGGCCGGTGTCGATGCCCTTGTGGTCGACACGGCCCACGGCCACGGCCACGGCGTGATCGAGCGCGTGCGCTGGGTCAAGAAGAACTTTCCGCAGGTCGACGTGATCGGCGGCAACATCGCCACGGGCGCGGCCGCGCTGGCATTGGTCGAAGCTGGCGCCGATGGCGTCAAGGTCGGTATCGGCCCGGGCTCGATCTGCACGACGCGGATCGTGGCCGGTGTGGGCGTGCCCCAGATCATGGCCATCGACAACGTGGCCACGGCCTTGCAAGGCACGGGCGTGCCCTTGATCGCCGACGGCGGCGTGCGTTACTCGGGCGACATCGCCAAGGCCATCGCCGCCGGTGCCAGCACCGTGATGATGGGCGGCATGTTCGCCGGTACCGAAGAGGCGCCCGGCGAGGTCATCCTGTACCAGGGCCGTAGCTACAAGAGCTACCGCGGCATGGGCTCGATCGGCGCCATGAAGGACGGCTCGGCCGACCGCTACTTCCAGGAAAACGACGAGCAGACCAACCCGAACGCCGACAAGCTCGTGCCCGAGGGCATCGAAGGCCGCGTGCCTTACAAGGGCTCGGTCGTGGCGATCCTGTACCAGATGGCGGGCGGCCTGCGTGCCTCGATGGGTTACTGCGGCTGCGGCACCATCGAAGACATGCGCAGCCGTGCCGAGTTCGTCGAGATCACGGCGGCCGGTATCCGCGAGAGCCACGTGCACGACGTGCAGATCACCAAGGAAGCGCCGAACTACCGCATGGAGTAGTTCCAGGCTGACCGGCGCGGGCTTTGGTCAGCGCTGGTCGGGCCGCCTCACTGAACCACTGACAGGATTTAGATGGGTTCTACACGCGGTCGCCAGGCGGCCATGCCGTTCATCATGGTCACGGTGTTCCTCGACATGATGTCGATCGGCATCATCGCGCCCGTGCTGCCCAAACTCATCGGGACCTTCATGGCTTCGGGCGCGGGCACCTCGATGGGCTATGGCGCGGCGCAGGCGGCGTTCGCGATCGCGCAGTTCTTCAGTGCGCCGGTGCTGGGCGCCTTGTCAGACCGCTATGGCCGCAGGCCCGTGCTGCTGCTGGGCCTGCTCGGCATGGGCATGAACTTCTTCATCACGGCGCTGGCCACGCAGTTCTGGATGCTGATCGCCGTGCGCATCATGGGCGGCGCCGTGTGCGCCAACATCGCCGTGGCCAATGCCTATGTGGCCGACATCACGCAGCCGCAGGACCGCACGAAGAACTACGGCCTGCTGGGCGCGATGTTCGGGCTGGGCTTCATCATGGGGCCGGTGCTGGGTGGCGTGCTGGGCGACCATGATGTGCACTGGCCGTTCTTGCTGGCAGGCAGCCTGTCGCTGTTGAACTGCGTGTACGGTTACTTCGTCTTGCCGGAGTCTTTGCCGCTTGATAAACGCCGCGACTTCGATCTGGCCAAGACCAATCCCTTCAGCTCGCTGGCCCGACTGCGTGAGCTCAAGGGCGTCGAAACGCTCATGTGGATCATGGGCCTGTCGATCCTGGCGCAGTTCTGCCTGCACACGAGCTGGTTCCTCTACAACGAGTTCAAGTTCGGCTGGACGCCGCGCGACAACGGTCTGTCGCTGTTCGCCGTGGGCATGATGGCCGTGCTGGTGCAGGGCGGCTTGCTGCGGCAGTTCCAGAAGGTGATTCCGACGCACAGGTTGGTGACCATCGGCCTGATGTCGTCCACCGTGGCTTTCCTGGCCTGGGGCGCCGTGCCCGAAGGCTGGATGATGTACGTGGTGATCGTGCTGAACCTGTTCGGCTACATGGTGCAGCCGGGCTTGCAAAGCCTCGTGGCCAACGCGGTCGACCCGACCCGGCAAGGCGAGAGCATGGGCGCCGTGTCGTCGATCAACAGCGTGGCCGCCGTGGTCGGGCCCTTGATGGGCACGCCCTTGCTGGCCGCCGTGTCCCACTACCCTCATGGCGATTGGCGCATGGGGGCTCCGTTCTATTTGTGCGGCGCCATTCAGGCGGCGGCCGCCATCATCGGCTTGAGGTACTTCAGCAAGCCCGAGCATGCGCACCACGCGCCCGCGCCCCGCAGCGTGAAGGTGTGATCGCGCCTGAAACGCCCTTGCCCTGAACCAGACACCGAACCAGATTGCCCCCAGAGATTCCATCATGATGCACGACAAGATCCTCATCCTCGACTTCGGCTCGCAAGTGACCCAGCTGATCGGCCGCCGCGTTCGCGAAGCCCACGTCTACTGCGAGATCCATCCCAATGACGTGACGGACGAGTTCATCCGCGAATTCGCGCCCAAGGGCATCATCTTGTCGGGCAGCCACGCCAGCACCTACGAAGACCATCAACTGCGTGCGCCGCAGGCCGTGTGGGACCTGGGCGTGCCCGTGCTGGGCATCTGCTACGGCATGCAGACCATGGCCGTGCAACTGGGCGGCAAGGTCGAGTGGAGCGATCACCGCGAGTTCGGTTACGCCGAGGTGCGCGCGCATGGCCACACCAAGCTGTTCGAAGGCATCCAGGACTTCGCCACGCCTGAAGGCCACGGCATGCTCAAGGTCTGGATGAGCCATGGCGACAAGGTCACGGCGCTGCCCGAAGGCTTCAAGCTGATGGCCTCGACGCCGTCGTGCCCGATCGCCGGCATGGCCCATGAAGAGAAGGGCTACTACGCCGTGCAGTTCCACCCCGAGGTCACGCACACGGTGCAGGGCCACGCGATGCTGACGCGCTTCGTGCGCGAGATCAGCGGCTGCAAGGGCGACTGGATCATGGGCAACTACATCGAAGAGGCCGTGGCCAGGATCCGCGAGCAGGTGGGCGATGAAGAGGTCATCCTCGGTTTGTCGGGCGGTGTGGATTCGTCCGTGGCGGCGGCGCTGATCCACCGTGCGATCGGCGATCAGTTGACCTGCGTGTTCGTGGACCACGGCCTGCTGCGCCTCAACGAAGGCCAGATGGTGATGGACATGTTCGCGGGGCGCCTGCATGCCAAGGTCGTGCATGTGCAGGCGCAGGACCAGTTCATGGGCCACCTCAAGGGCGTGAGCGACCCGGAGCAAAAGCGCAAGATCATCGGGCGCGAGTTCGTCGAGGTCTTCCAGGCCCAAGCGAAGAAGCTGACCAATGCGAAGTGGCTGGCGCAAGGCACGATCTACCCTGATGTGGTCGAGTCCGGTGGCACCAAGAGCAAGAAGGCCACGATCAAGAGCCACCACAACGTGGGCGGCCTGCCTGAGACGCTGGGCCTGAAGCTGCTCGAGCCGCTGCGCGAGCTGTTCAAGGACGAGGTGCGCGAACTGGGCGTGGCCCTGGGCTTGCCCGCCGACATGGTCTACCGCCATCCCTTCCCGGGGCCTGGTCTGGGCGTGCGCGTGCTGGGCGAGGTCAAGCCCGAGTACGTGTCGCTGCTGCAGCGCGCTGATCACATCTTCATCGAAGAGCTGCGAAAGGCGGTCGATGCCGAAACCGGCAAGACCTGGTACGACCTGACGAGCCAAGCCTTCACGGTCTTTTTGCCGGTCAAGAGCGTGGGCGTGATGGGCGATGGCCGCACGTACGAATACGTGGTGTCGCTGCGCGCCGTGCAGACCAGCGACTTCATGACGGCCGATTGGGCAGAGTTGCCTTATTCGCTGCTCAAGAAGGTGTCGAGCCGCATCATCAACGAGGTGCGCGGCATCAACCGCGTGGCCTACGACGTGTCGAGCAAGCCGCCTGCGACGATCGAGTGGGAGTGATTTGATAGCGCGCCACGGCGCTTCATGACGCCTCACAAGTTCTTCCAAGCCCTTGATCTTCAAGGGCTTTGCTTCATGACGTGCCACTGAGGTTCATGTGGATCCACGGTTTCTGTCGGCGAAGGTGACGGTTGATTTTTGTTCGCTATTGATCTCTGATGGCTTACCGTCTTGATGCACCTGACGGTAAAGCGATTGGAGCGACAACCGATGAGCGAAGCAACGCTGAATCGCGTTATCACCGCGGCCGTGGAGAACGCCCAGCATCAGGGGCTCGATCTGCCTCACTTCTGCGTACACGATCTTCGCAGGACAGGGTCGACGCTGCTGCATGAAGTGGGCTTCAACATTGACTGGATCGAGAAGTGTTTAGCTCACGAGCAGAAAGGCGTGCGCGTGGTCTACAACAAGGCCGAGTCGAAACGAGATGTCGACATTGGTTTCCATGGAAACTATGATGTAGAAAGTTTCTGTGGAAACCATATGAAGACCAAGACAAGTGCACCTACGCCCTTGCCACTGGAAGCCCATTTGGGTTTTTGGCTGCGTTTCGTATCCAATCATGTTTCGAGCCGCTTCCAACAATTGCTAGAGGCAAAGGGCATCACCGTCACGGAATGGGTGGCCTTGCGCACGCTGTGGGCGAACAGTGAGACCAGCCACGCTGAACTGATTCAGGCCTTGGGCATGACCAAGGGCGCTGTATCGAAGGTGGTCTCTCGACTTGAAGAGAGAGGCCTTGCAGCGCGGCAGTTCGCTGGCAACAGTTCGCGGGATCAGTCTCTTACCCTGACGCCAGCAGGAAGAGCCCTGGTGCCCCTTCTGGCCGCGATGGCCGACGCGAACGACGACCACTTCTTCGGTTATCTCGGTGCGCGAGAGCGTCAAGCCTTGATGACCTCCATGCAGGCATTGGTGCAACACCATCAGCTGAAAGAAATTCCCACTGCTTGACGATCAAGCCTTGCTGCAATCGAACCCAAGAAAGAAACCACCATGAGCGAGAACACCCGGGCTGCCATTCAGGCTACCTTTGACGCATCCAACAAGGGAGAAATCCACTTCGGAGAGGTGATCGGCCAGCTATTGAGTGTGCAGGTCGAGTCATACCATGTCGACTATCGATCAGGGCGCACGACCTACTACCTCCCCGACGGTACGACTTTTGACTTTGAGTTTGAATTGCCGCAAGCGGTGATTGCGGAAGCCTTCGACGGTGAGGGCGTGCGAGCGGCAATCCTGGGTGCACAGCAAGGTCGCGTGATGTATCCAGAATTCAAGGTTCTCTCACAGCGCGCGGGTTGTATCGGCTACACGGTTTGGATCGTTGGACGCCATATCACCTACGTCGGCCGTCGGGGCGAGACCCATGTCGAGCGCTTTCCGGCCTGAGCGTTGCGCGAATCTGTGCTTAGAACTCGCAAATGCCTTGCGATGAAAGAGGGCCTATGCGTTCGCTGTTGAGCATGTAGGTACTCTTGCCTCGGAAGGTACTAGATTGCTGAACACTTAAGTAGCCTTCGACGCAGACGCGATCCATGGTGTGAAGCTCCTTTATGGGTTTGCTCGAAAGGACATGGACCGCTTGGTTGGAGGCCGGCGCCGGGTTTTGGATGGCTGCACCGAAGTAAGGCACCAGCAGAAATTCCGTGACGCCTTCGTCTGTGTATTCAAGCGGGACGGCATATCCGCCCAGTGTCTTGTATGAACCATCCAAAATCGGGTTAGGGGGCGCGTTGTCCAGTACGGCTCGGACAACAGCCTTGCCCTCGGGGCTGAACATGCTGAGATGCTTTTCGTGAAGCGCTTTGTCGGCTGCATCCAGTGGATTCCAGCCTGCAGGCAGTAGCTCGTTCCAATCCAATAGTTCACGGTTCGACCCCTGCGGCACTGTTGTGCCCTTGGGCAAAGCGGCAGGATCGGATGAAGGCGTACTGCATCCGGCTCCAAGTAAGCCAATCAGCAACGCGCTGATCAACATGCGCGCTGGTAAACGCAAATCCCACAGCTTCATCATCAGGTTTTCCTTTTGCGTCACGGCTCAATGCTGAGGCGATGCCGGCTCATAGTTTTGCACTTTGGCGGATTCGATCTTGTAGCCGCTGGCACCCATGTAGGAATCCGCGTGCGCAGCCGTCAATGTGCCGATGACCCACACCGTGTCCATGGAGTGCAGTCCCTTGACGGGCTTGGCCATGTAGACGTGCACGATCTGGTTGGCGGGCGGTGGCGGCGTGTGAATGCAGGCACCGAAGTAGGGTACCAATAGAAACTCCGTCATGCCTTTCGCGGACTCTTCCAGCGGCACGACATAGCCCGGCAAGCGGCCTTTCACGCCGTCCATCTCGGGGTTGACTGGCGCGGTGTCCCAGACATCCCGCATCTGCTTGAGCATCTCGATCATGCGCGGATCGTTGTCGCGCAGGGTCGCGATGTTCTGATTCTTGTTGCGCTTGCGGATCTCATCGGCGGGATCCCAGCCTTTGGGGACGAGGTCCGTCCATTTGAGGTGGGGCAGATAGCCTTCCTGGTCATCGCTTTGCGGCTGGGACTTTGGCGCAGCCATCGAGATGGTGGCCATCGTTGCCATGACCATGGCAATGCCGTATCGGCGAACCATCTTGGTCGTTGCTTGTGTAGACATGCCATGCACTCCAGGTTTCAGGTCTTGGGACTCAAGCCATCGGCCAGCGAAAGCCTGTAGGCGCGCCAGGCCGGCAGCAAGCTCGACATCAGGCCTGCCAGCGCCACGCCCAGCATCAGCATGCATTGGCTCTCCGATGGCCAGCCCGCGCTCAGGTGGATGCCCCAGCGCGCCTGTGCCAGATCGCGGCAGGCGAACAAGGCCAGCCAGGACACCAGCCAGCCCAGGCCAACGCCCAGAACAGACAAGCTGGCGCCTTCGAACAGCAGCAGCCCCAATACGCTGCGCGGCGAGGCGCCCACCGCCCGCAAGATCGCCAGTTCCCGGCGACGCTCATTGAGCCCGGCCAGCATGGTCGCGATCAAGCCAGCGAAGCTGGTCACGGCCACCAGCGACGTGATGGCAACCAAAGCCTTCTCCGCCACACCAACCACTTGCCACAGCTCATCGAGGGCCACGCCGGGCAGCACTGCCATCAGCGGCTCGTCGGCATACTCCGACAGCCAACGCTGCACGGCGAAAACCGCGGCACGGCTCTTCAAACCCACCAGCACCGCCGTGACCTCTCGCGGGCGCAGCACGTCCGGCGTCAGGTCCTTGTCCTCGACATGAAAGCCCGGCATGCGGACGCCGCCCATCCAATCGACGTGCAAGGCCTGCATGGCTTCCAGGCTGATGTGCACGGATCGATCCACCGGCGTGCCCGTGGGGGCCAGGATGCCCACCACGGTGAAAGGTTTGTCTGTGTGGTCGTTGCCTTCCAGCGCGCCGTCGCCATGCGAGAGCACCAGCCGCGTGCCGATGCGGTAGCCCAGCACCCTGGCCACTTCCGACCCGATCACGGCGTCATAGAGTTGATCGAAGCGACGGCCCTGCGCCAAGACCAGCGCCTGTTGTTCGCCATAGTGGTAGTGGTTGAAATAGGCGGTGGTCGTGGCCACCACGGGATAGCCACGGTGCGAATCACCCAATGAGATCGGCACCACCCACCGCACGGCGCGGTGCGCGGCCAGCGCCTGCACACTCTCCCACTTCATGTTGTTGGTCGCCTGGCCGATGCGGAAGACGCTGTAGAGCAGCAGTTGTGTCGAGCCGGTTCGTGGCCCCACGATCAGGTCCGTGCCGGACACCGATTGCGAGAAGCCTTCCTTCACATCCGCGCGGATTTGCTCGATGCTGGCCAGCAGGAAGGCCGACAAAGCCACCGCCACCAACGTGATCGACAACACGAAGCGGCGATGCCAGGCACTGGCCCAGGCGAGCGACAGCAGTGGCTTCATGCCGTCACCTCCACCAGATCCGCCCAGGCACGGCTGCGCTGGAAATGCGATGCCAGCCGCATGTCGTGGCTGACGAACACGACCGCGCAGGCGCTGCGTTGGCTGGCGTCCATCAAGGTGTTCATGAAGGCGTCTTTCGTGTCTTCGTCCAAGGCGGAGGTCGGTTCGTCGGCCACCACCAGCGATGGGCGGCCGACGAGTGCACGCGCCGCCGCCACGCGCTGCTGCTGCCCGACCGACAACTGATGGCTGGGCCGGTCCCAGGCGCTCTCGGGCAACTGCATCATGCGCAGCAAGGCGGCGGCCTGCGTCTTCACGCCACCAGCCTCCTGCGCCCCCGCACGCCTGCGCCGCGAGAACCGGCAAGGCAGCATGACGTTGTCCAGCGGGCTCAGATAAGGCAAGAGGTTGAACTGCTGGAAGATGTAGCCGATGTGGTCGGCGCGCCATGCGTCCCGGCGCGACGGAGGCAGCGTGCGCCAGTCCTGTCCCATCATCGTGACTTCGCCTTCGGGCGCGATCAACACACCGCACAACAGCGACAGCAAGGTGCTCTTGCCGCAGCCGCTGGGGCCGTGAACGAACAGGGACTCTCCGGCGCGCAACACCAGTTCAGGCAAACGGAACAAAGGCGCTTGCTCGCTGGACCAGGCATGCGCCAGCCCGTGGATGCGGATGATGTCGGGTGCGGACATGGCTGGATCGCCTCACTTCATTGCGCGAGCGGAATGCGCGCCAGCGGCCGCTTCAAGCTCAATTTGCGCTGGCCTTGCGCGGTGATGAGCCGCACTTCGATGCGCTGCGCATGGGGGCTGCGCTCGAAGAAGCCCAGATCGAGTGCTCGCAAGGCATCGGGGTGCCGGCATTCGAAAGTCCAGTTGCCCTCCAGATCGGCGTGGCCATCGGGCGCTTGCTGATGGGCCTTGCCCAGACCCAGCACGGCCGCGTCCAGATCGGCCTGCTTCAGGCTGCAGGCCGCTTCAGGGTTGAACTTCAACAGGCCCGCAGGCTGCTTCACGGCATCGGCCCATTGCCTGGACAAGGCCATTTCCTGTGCACTGTGGGGCGGGTGCTCGAAGCCGATCAGGCTTTCGAGCGGCGTGTCGATGTCGACCGTCACCGTCATGCCTTCGATGGCCACGCCCAACTGGATCTCGCCGTGGACATGGGCGTGCTGCGCCGCATGGGCGGCCATCACCCATGTGGCACAGCTCATCGCGAACAGGATGCATTTCTTCATGACATCTCCTTCAAACAGTAGGTTTCAGCGCAAGGCCTTCAACAGCGTCTGGATGTTGTGCCGCATCAGGTCGAGGTAAGTGGCTGCCGGGCCGTCCGGCAGTGACAGCGCATCTGGGTAGAGGACGCCACCGATGCGCGCGCCGGTTTCTTCAGCGATGCGTCGCACCAATCGCGGATCGGTCATGTTCTCGACGAAGAGGGCTCTCACCTGGCGCGCCTTGATCTCGCGGACCAAGGCAGCCACCTTCGCCGCGGAAGCCTCGGTATCGGTGCTCCACCCTTGGGGCGCCTCGAACCTGATGCCATAGGCCGCCCCGAAATAGCCAAAGGCATCGTGCGAGGTCAACACGCATTTCTGGTTGACGGGCAGTTCGCCAAATGCGCGGGCCGCTTCCTGATGCAAGGCCTGAAAGCGTTCGCGATAACGCGATGCTCGGGCTCGGATCGTTGCTGCCTGCGCGGGCATCCGTGCGGCCAGCGCGGCTTCGATGTGGCCCGCATACTGCCCAGCCAGACGCAGGTCCTGCCATGCATGCGGGTCGATGCCGCCGCCCCCGTCCATGCGTCGGGCTTGCACACCTTCGGAGGCCGTCACCACGGGCCCGCGATAGCCCGAGCCGTTCACCAGCCGGTCGATCCAGCCTTCGAAATGTAGGCCGTTGACGATGACCAGATCGGCGCGGCGCAGCAACTGCGTATCTTTCGGTGAAGGCTCGAACACATGCGCGTCGGCATTCGGCCCGACCAGGCTGTGCACGTCGGCCAGCGGCCCCGCGATCTGGCGCACCATGTCCGCCAGGATGGAAAAGCTCGCCACCACCTTGAGTGCAGGCCATCCCTTTGCAAGCCCTTCTGAAGGGATGGTCGTGGGCTTTGACGCTTGAGGCCATGAAGCCTTGGGCTGTGCGAACACCCATCCGCATCCGACTCGCAGCCATGCGCGGCGGTCCATCATGCCTCCTTGTGCCGCATGGCCAGTAGCCATTGGGCGCGAAGGCTGTCATGCTGCCCCAGCAGCAGCGACAAACCGAACAAGGCCCCGGCGCACAGCACGATGGCGGGGCCGGAAGGCAGGTTCGCATGAAACGACACCAGCAGGCCCGCCGCGCTGCTGATGAGCGCCAGCAAGACCGCGATGCCCACAAGCCCCGGCAGCGACCGCGCCCAAAAACGCGCGCTGGCCGCTGGCAGCATCATCAGGCCCACAGCCATCAAGGTGCCCAAGGCCAGAAAACCGGCGACCAGGTTGAGCACCACCAGCGCCATGAACACCAGATGCACCGGCCCGCCCCAGCGCGACACCGTGCGGAAAAAGTCCGGATCGGCGCATTCGCAGACCAGCGGGCGATACAACAGCGACAGCGTCACCAACGTGACGATGGCCACGCCCGCCATCAGCGACAAGGCCATGTCATCCACGGCGAGGATGCTGCCGAACAGCACATGCATCAGGTCGACGCTGGAGCCCTTGGCCGAGATGATCATCACGCCAGCGGCCAATGCGATCAGATAAAAGGCCGCGAAGCTCGCGTCTTCCTTCTGAGCAGTCCAACGCGAAGTCAAGCCCGCCAGCCCGGCCACGATCAAACCGCCCACGAAACCACCCAGACTCATCGCAGGCAACGACAGGCCCGCCACCACGAAGCCCAGCGCGGCACCGGGCAGCACGGCATGGGCCATGGCATCGCCGATCAGGCTCATGCGGCGCAGCACGAGCAATACGCCCACCGGCGCGCTGCTCAGGGACAGCGCGAAGCAGGCCACCAGCGCGCGGCGCATGAAGCCGAATTCCACGAGCGGGCTGGCCAGGCTGCCCCAATTGCCCAGATCGCCGATGCCACTCATGCGGGCCTCCGGCACCACGGCGCATCGTCCAGCCAATCGGATGCCAGCATGCGTGCACGTTCCAATCGCGCAGGCACCAGCACCTCATCGGTCGGCCCCCACGCCAGCACTTCCTTGGCCAGGAGCAGCGTCTGTGGAAAATGTGCGCGCACCTGCGGCAAGTCGTGCAGCACGGCCAGTATCGTGCGGCCTTGCGCATGCCATTGGTGGATCACCGCCAGCAGGTCTTCCACCGTGCGGCCATCCATGGCGCTGAATGGCTCGTCCAAAAGAATGGCCGATGCGTCCTGCATGATCAGCCGGGCAAAGCGCACACGCTGAAACTGCCCCACGGACAGATCGCTCACGAGCCGATGCCCCATCGCTTCGAGCCCGACTGTTCGCAGCGCTTCATTCACCTTGGCCCGATCAAGACGGAAGATGCCCCGCCACGCACCGCTGCGATACCACAGGCCACCGGCCACCATCTCCGACACGGTGATCGGAAAATGGCGGTCGGCGCTGGCCTGCTGAGCCAGCCATGTCAACCCGATGGGCCGCGAGATGGCCCCCGTGCTGACTGGCAGCAGGCCCATGATGGCCGACAGCAGCGTGCTCTTGCCCGCGCCGTTGGGGCCGACCAGCGCGGTCATGGAGCCCGCCTCGAACACGCCGCTGACATGGTGCACCGCAGGCCGCCGTTGATGGCAGACCGTGACGTTGTGCAACGAGATGGCCTGGCCGCGGGTCATGGCGCCATCCCCGCCCACCAGACCGCCAGCCACAGCAGGCTGCACGCGCATGCAGCCCACAGCAAGCGGGACCAGGCTGGCAGGAAATACGCGGAAAGCATGCGCGAGAACACAGTCAACTCCAATGGAAAGGCATCACTGCCACGATATATTGATAATACATTATCACTATCAATAGACCCAATCTGAGACAATGGGGGCTGAGGCCGGGCGCCCGCTTTCTCCGCAGGAAATCCTGGAAGCCTCGCAGGCTTCAGTACCAGCGATGGGCATCGCCACGGTCTATCGCAACGTCAAGGCACTGCTGGACGAGGGGGCCATCGAGCTGGTGACCTTGCCTGGCGAGAGCCCGCGGCATGAAGCCGCGTATCAAGGGCACCATCACCACTTCCAATGCACCTCATGTCAGCGTGTGTTTGATGTGCACGGCTGCCCGGGCAACCTGAAAAGCATGGCCCCGCCCGGCTTCAAGGTGGAGCGCCATGAAGTGACGCTCTACGGCCGCTGCCCGCAATGCCGATGAGCCTCGATGAGGGGATCAAGGCCCTCAGTTCGCATTTTGGTAGCCGCAAGCCAAACGCGTGCATCAAATTCCTGATGCGTTTTACTGAGTAGATTTGGTTGCTGCAACGGTCCTTGCCAGATGCAGCTTCTTATAACTGTCCACCAAGCGTTGGTGTCTATCAAGGCCTTCCAGCTTGGTGCTCGTTGGCGTCAAGCCATAGAAACGCACGCTGCCATCCACGGATCCCAAGACGGCATCCATGCGTGGATTGCCAAACATTCTTCGGAAATTGGCCACGTAATCACTCAACTCCAGGGCGTCATCCAGCATGACCTCCAGCACGACATTCAAGGCCTGATAGAACAAACCACGTTCGACGGTGTTGTCGTTGTATTGCAGGAAGGCGCCAACCAGGTCTTGCGCTTCTTCGAATTGCTGCAAGGCAAGGTGAATCAGGAGCTTCAATTCCAAGATGGTCAACTGGCCCCACGCAGTGTTCTCGTCGAATTCGATGCCGATCAATGTGCTGATGTTGTTGTAATCATCTTCCTCGCTGTCTTTCAAACGCTCTAGCAATGCCTCAAGTTGTGCATCGTCCAAGCTATGCAAATTCAGGATATTGGATCGGAACAGCAATGCCTTGTTGGTGTTGTCCCAGATCAGATCCTCTACCGAATAAATCTCTGAATAGCCTGGCACCAGGATGCGGCAGGCCGTTGCACCCAGTTGATCATGCACGGCCACATACGCGTCTTTGCCCATGTCTTTGAGGATGCCGAACAAGGCCGCAGCCTCCAGGGCATTGGCGTTGGAGCCTTGGGCAGAAAAGTCCCACTCAACAAAATCGAAATTTGCGCGGGCGCTGAAGAAGCGCCATGACACCACACCGCTGGAATCGATGAAGTGCTCAACGAAGTTATAGGGCTCGGTGACAGCGTTGCTCACGAAAGTAGGGCGCGGCAAGTCGTTCAGGCCTTCAAAGCTGCGCCCTTGCAGCAGCTCAGTCAGACTGCGCTCCAGTGCCACTTCGAAGCTAGGGTGTGCGCCGAAGGAGGCGAATACACCGCCGGTGCGTGGGTTCATCAATGTGACGCACATCACCGGGTACTTGCCTCCCAGCGATGCATCCTTCACCAGCACTGGAAAGCCTTGTTCTTCCAGACCCCGGATGCCAGCCAAAATGCCAGGGTACTTTGCCAGCACCTCCTGAGGCACATCGGGCAACGCGATTTCTCCCTCCAGAATTTCACGCTTGACCGCCCGTTCGAAAATTTCCGAGAGGCATTGCACTTGCGCTTCTGCCAACGTGTTGCCAGCGCTCATGCCATTGCTGACGTACAGGTTTTCAATCAGGTTCGAAGGGAAGTAGACGGTCTTGCCGTCCGACTGGCGCACGAACGGCAGCGAGCAAATCCCGCGCTGCACATTGCCAGAGTTGGTGTCGATCAGGTGTGAGCCGCGCAACTCGCCATCGGGGTCGTAGATTTTCAGGCAGTGCTCATCGAGTATTTCAGCAGGCAGGGCATCGTCAGGACCGGGCTTGAACCAGCGCTCGTTTGGATAGTGAACAAACTCGGCGTCAGCGATGTCTTCGCCCCAGAACTGACCGGCATAAAAGTGGTTGCAGTTCAAACGCTCGATGTATTCTCCCAATGCAGAGGCCAACGCGCTTTCTTTGGTCGACCCCTTGCCATTGGTGAAGCACATGGGTGAGTGCGCATCGCGAATGTGCAGCGACCACACATTGGGAACAATGTTGCGCCAGGATGCAATCTCGATCTTGATGCCCAAAGCCGCTAAGGTCTTCGACATGTTGGAGATCGTTTGCTCAAGCGGCAGGTCTTTGCCGGGGATGTATGTGGCGGCCGTTTCAGCCAGATCCAGTGTCAACAAGGCCTGTGCATCGGCATCCAGGTTGTCCACTTCTTCGATGACGAATTCGGGCCCGGCTTGGACCACCTTTTTCACCGTACAACGGTCGATGGAGCGCAAGATGCCTTGGCGGTCTTTGTCGGACATGTCGGTCGGCAACTCGACCTGAATCTTGAAAATCTGCTGGTAGCGATTCTCCGGGTCAACAATGTTGTTCTGTGACAAGCGAATGTTCTCAGTGGAGATATTGCGAGTGACACAGTACAGCTTCACAAAGTAAGCGGCACACAAAGCCGACGACACCAGAAAGTAGTCGAATGGCCCTGGTGCCGAGCCATCGCCCTTGTAGCGGATGGGCTGGTCGGCTATGACCGTGAAGTCATCGAACTTGGCTTCAAGACGAAGCTTGTCGAGAAAGTTGACCTTGATTTCCATGCGATGAATTCCAAAATATCGACACGATGGTTCGGCTGATGGTTTTGCTGATTGCGCCATACATCTGGCACGAAGCATCGCTTCAAGTTGCATCCCCGAAGTTGACATCGATCTGGGTCTTGCAGGCGCTTTGGCCAGATCGGCCACAATCACTACATGACGTCGCCCTAGTCAGCTTCCTTGCGATCCACCGGGACGGCAGTGGGGTCGAGCATGATGCCATCGTCAACAGGTACGGCTGCGATTTCTGGATTGCTTTGGCAACCTTTTCCAGATCACTGGCCGACAACCCGGCTCATTTTTGGCAACCTCGCGCCATCGCACAACTGGCGACGAAGAGGTGGGCAACCACCGGGCAGTGCGGTCTTTGTCAGCCGCTCGCCTGGGCATTTTCATCTACCCCGCCCCTTGCTGGCGGCTTACCCCGTGATCGAGGCCATCGACGTGGGCGTAGAAAAGCACAGTCCGCCCATGCCCCACGCCATCGGCTCGGCGGCCGTGGAAATCCGGCTCACGCGGCCAGAGCTTCAACCCTGAGAAGGCGCCTCAGGCTCATCCTTGCCGTAGTACATGGTGCCGATGCGGATGACCTCGCGCCCATTGGCCTTGCGATGCTGGTTGGTGTCGCGCAGCGAATAGGCGCAACCGCAGTATTCCTGCTGGTAGAACTCCTCGCGCTTGCTGATCTCGATCATGCGGGCCGAGCCACCGCCCTTGCGCCAGTTGTAGTCCCAGTAGCTCAGGCCTTCGTATCGGGCGGCTGCACGCTGGCCGCAATCGTTGATCTGCTGCATGTTCTTCCAGCGCGAGATGCCCAGTGAGCTGGTGATCACGGGGAAGCCGTGCTCATGCGCATACAAGGCCGTGCGCTCGAACCGCATGTCGAAGCACATCGTGCAACGCACGCCGCGCTCGGGTTCGTTCTCCATGCCCTTGGCGCGTGCAAACCAGTTGTCGCGGTCGTAGTCGGCATCGACGAAGGGAATGCCGAACTTCTCCGCGAAACGGATGTTCTCGTTCTTGCGCAACTCGTACTCCTTCAAGGGATGGATGTTCGGGTTGTAGAAGAAGATCGTGTAGTCGATGCCCGAGGCCTGCATGGCTTCCATGACTTCGCCTGAGCAAGGCGCGCAGCAGGAGTGCAGCAGCACCTTGCTCTGGCCATTGGGCAAAGGGATGGGCTGGCGTTCGGTGGATGATGAAGTCATGTTGTCTCTCCCGTCAGCGCAGGCCGCCAGATTGGCGGGCCAGCTCGACGAAGGCTTTGAGGTAGTCGATGTCGGTGTCCGCTTCACGCACACCCAGGTGGATCTGTTTGGCGATACCGCGCGCGCCCAGGCGCACGGCCACCACGTTCATTTTCTCGGCGTACTCTTCCACGAGCCAGCGCGGCAGGGCCGCCACGCCCCGGCCGCTGGCCACCATCTGCAACATGATGTCGGTTGTCTCGATGGTGCGGTGGCGCTTGGGGCTGATGCCCGCAGGCATGAGGAACTGCGTGTAGATGTCCAGCCGATCAGTGGCGACAGGGTAGGTGATCAGCACTTCGTCCGTCAACTGCTTGGGTTTGATGTGGCTGGCCTCTGCCAAGGGATGGCTGGTGGCGACCACCAGCACCTGCTCGTAGTCGAACACGGGCTCGAAGTGCAGCCCTGGCTTGTAGAGCGGATCGGGCGTCACCAGCATGTCGATCTCGTAGCCGAACAGCGCGCCGATCCCGCCGAACTGGAACTTCTGCTTCACGTCCACATCGACATCGGGCCAGGCTGCGAGATACGGCGAGACGATCTTCAATAGCCATTGGTAGCAGGGGTGGCACTCCATGCCGATGCGCAACGCGCCGCGCTCGCCCTGGGCGAACTGGCGCAGGCGTTCTTCCGCCAGGTCGAGCTGCGGCAGCACGCGGTTCGCCATCGCCAACACGTATTGCCCCGCCTGTGTCAGGCGCAGGCTGCGCCCCTCGCGCAGCCAAATGTCCGTGCCCAACTGCTGCTCCAGCTTCTTCATCGAGTGGCTGAGCGCCGACTGCGTGAGGCACAGCACGGCGGCCGCCGCCGTCAGTGAGCCCTGTTTTTCGACCTCCTGGACGATGGCCAGATGGATGCGCTCCAGCATGTCAATGAGCCAAATTAATGGATTGTTGAATTAATACCATTTTACTTCATGCCCTGGTTTCCTTAATCTTGCGCCTGTTGAAAACTTGGACGGCACCTCTCATGACCACCACCCACAACCTCGGCTTTCCCCGCATCGGCGCCAAGCGCGAACTGAAGTTCGCCCTGGAGTCCTACTGGAAGGGCGAATCCTCGCGAGACACCCTGAAGGAGATGGGCGCCCAACTGCGTCGCCGCCACTGGGGCAACCAAGCCGCCCTGGACCTCGTGCCCGTAGGTGATTTCGCTTTCTACGACCAGATGCTGGACATGAGCTTCACGCTGGGCAACCTGCCCGAGCGCGTGCAGGGCTTCGAAGGCGATGTGCTGGACAACTACTTCCGCGTGGCCCGTGGCCGCTCGGCCCAGAACGCCGAACACGCCGCTTGCTGCGGCGGTGGCGTGGCCGCTGGCGAGATGACCAAGTGGTTCGACACGAACTACCACTACATCGTGCCCGAGTTCACCGCCGCCACCCAGTTCAAGCTGGACGCATCGCGTCTGCTCGATCAGTTGGAAGAAGCCCGCAAGACGGGTGTCAAGGCCAAGCCCGTGATCATCGGCCCCGTGACCTATCTGGCCCAAGGCAAGGCCAAGGACCACTCCGACAAGCTGGCCCTGCTGGAGCGCATCCTGCCTGTCTACGCTCAGTTGCTCGACACCCTGGCCGCACAAGGCGTGGAGTGGGTGCAGATCGACGAGCCCATCCTCGTGACCGAACTGGACGCCGACTGGAAGCATGCCTTCAACACGGCCTACCACCAGCTCAAGGCCAGCAAGGTCAAGCTGCTGCTGGCCACCTACTTCGGCCAACTGCAAGAGAACCTGCATCTTGCCGCCAACCTGCCCGTGGCTGGCCTGCACATCGACGCCATCAACGGCCGCGATGACATCCAGCCTCTGCTGAACGTGCTGCCTGCCCACAAGGTGGTCTCGCTGGGCGTGATCAATGGCCGCAACATCTGGAAGACCGACCTGAACGCCACGCTGGACTGGTTGGAGCCGCTGGCCGCCCGCCTGGGCGAGCGCCTGTGGATCGCACCTTCTTGCTCGCTGCTGCACGTTCCCGTGGATCTGGACAGCGAACAAAAGCTCGATGCCGATGTGAAGTCGTGGCTGGCCTACGCGTTGCAAAAGCTCGACGAGCTGCGCGTGCTGGCTGGCGCACTGAAGGAAGGCCGCGCCTCTGTCAAGGCTGCGCTGGACGTCAACAAGGCCGCGGTGGACGCCCGCCGCGCCTCGCCCCGCGTGAACAACCCGGCCGTCAAGGAAGCCGTGTCCAAGCTGAACGCCGCCCTCGGCAACCGCAAGAGCCCTTACGGTCAGCGTGCACCGAAGCAAGCCGCCCAACTGAAGTTGCCTGCTTTCCCGACCACGACGATCGGCTCTTTCCCGCAGACCGCCGACATTCGGCATGCCCGTAGCGAACACAAGGCCGGTCGCCTGGACGATGCTGGCTACCAGGTCGCGATGCGCAAGGAGATCGAGCGCAGCGTGCGTGAGCAGGAAGCCCTGGACATCGATGTGCTGGTGCACGGCGAAGCCGAGCGCAACGACATGGTCGAATACTTTGGCGAACAGCTGGAAGGCTACGCTTTCAGCCAGTTCGGCTGGGTGCAATCCTACGGCTCGCGCTGCGTGAAGCCGCCCATCCTGTTCGGCGACATCAGCCGTCCCAAGGCCATGACCGTGGAATGGATCAAGTACGCGCAATCGCTGACCAAGCGCCCCATGAAGGGCATGCTGACCGGTCCGGTCACCATCCTGAACTGGTCCTTCGTGCGTGACGACCAGCCGCGCTCGGTGTCGTGCTACCAGCTCGCCCTGGCCATTCGCCAGGAAGTGCTGGACCTCGAAAAGGCCGGCGTGCGCGTGATCCAGATCGACGAAGCCGCGCTGCGCGAAGGCCTGCCGCTGCGCAAGGCCCAATGGCAGACTTATCTGGACTGGGCGGTCGAGTCCTTCCGCATCACGGCCAACGGCGTGGAAGACGAAACGCAGATCCACACGCACATGTGCTACTCCGAGTTCAACGACATCATCAAGTCGATCGCCGACATGGATGCCGACGTGATCACCATCGAGACCTCGCGTTCGGACATGGAGCTGCTCGATGCTTTCAAGAACTTTGAGTACCCCAACGAGATCGGCCCTGGTGTGTACGACATCCACTCGCCCAACATCCCCACGCAGGATCAGATGGAGCAGTTGATGAAGAAGGCCGCCGAGCGCGTGCCCGCCGAGCGCCTGTGGGTGAACCCCGACTGCGGCCTGAAGACCCGTCAATGGCCTGAGGTGATCCCCGCGCTGACCAACATGGTGGCCGTCGCCAAGGCCTTGCGCCAACAACGGGCGCATTGATCAGGCTTGGACCTGAGTACCTTGTGGGAGGAGCAGGTCGCCGCCCATCCCACCATCCCGGCTTAGGCCGGGATTCTCTTTTTATTCAAGGACACACGCCATGTTCGACCGCAACACCAGCACCCTTGCCAAGACCGATCCAGAAATCAACGCGGCCATCCAGCTTGAGAACAAGCGCCAGGAAGACCACATCGAGCTGATCGCCTCCGAGAACTACACCTCGCCCGCCGTGATGGAGGCGCAAGGCTCGCAACTGACCAACAAGTACGCCGAAGGCTACCCCGGCAAGCGCTACTACGGTGGTTGCGAGTACGTGGACGTCGTCGAGCAACTGGCCATCGACCGCCTGAAGGCTTTGTATGGCGCACAGTTCGCCAACGTGCAGGCCAACTCGGGCTCGCAGGCCAACCAGTCGGTGTTCTTCGCGCTGCTGCAGCCCGGCGACACGATCATGGGCATGAGCCTGGCCGAAGGCGGCCACCTGACGCATGGCATGCAGCTGAACATGTCGGGCAAATGGTTCAAGGTCGTGTCCTATGGCCTCAATGAGCAAGAAGACATCGACTACGAGAAGATGGAAGCCCTGGCACGCGAACAAAAGCCCAAGCTGATCATCGCCGGTGCTTCGGCTTTCGCGCTGCGCATCGACTTCGAGCGCTTCGCCCGCATCGCCAAAGAAATCGGTGCCTATTTCATGGTGGACATGGCCCACTATGCCGGTCTGATCGCCGCGGGTGTGTACCCGAACCCCGTGCCGCATGCCGACGTCACCACATCGACCACGCACAAGAGCTTGCGCGGCCCCCGTGGCGGCATCGTGCTGACCAACAGCGAAGAGATCGCCAAGAAGATCAACAGCGCCATCTTCCCAGGCTTGCAAGGCGGCCCGCTGATGCATGTGATCGCGGGCAAGGCTGTGGCTTTCAAGGAAGCCGCCTCGCCTGAGTTCAAGGCCTACCAGCAGCAAGTGGTGAAGAACGCAGCAGCTCTGGCCGACACGCTGACCAAGCGCGGTCTGCGCATCGTCTCTGGCCGTACCGAGAGCCACGTGATGCTGGTGGACCTGCGCCCCAAGAACCTCACGGGCAAGGAAGCCGAAGCCATCCTGGGCGCGGCGCACATCACGTGCAATAAGAACGGCATCCCGAATGACCCGCAAAAGCCCATGATCACCAGCGGCATCCGCCTGGGCTCACCTGCCATGACCACACGTGGCTTCAAGGAAGAGCAGGCTATTCAGGTCGGCAACTTGATCGCCGACGTGTTGGACAACCCGCACGACGGCGCGAACATCGCCCGTGTGCGCGATCAAGTGGCTGCGTTGACGGCTCGGTTCCCCGTCTACAAGTAAGGAGCCAGCGCTCATGGCGCTTTCCCAAGAAGAAAGGCCAGGCGGCCGGAAGAGGAAACCGGCCGAGTTTTCCAAGGATGCCTCTGTCAGCAAGGCGTTCCAGTTGGCGGTGGCCTCGGCATTGGCGCTGAAGCATCCACAACTGGATCACCTTTATCAGGAAGCACTGCGACGCCCCGGCATCAACGCAGGGCAGTGCCAGTTGGACATCGTTCAGGCCTGTCTGGGCGCGGGCCTGAAGCGACCGGCAAAGGTGCGGCTGGATCGCATGGTGGCCGAGCTTGCCACCCTTCACCCGCAGCAATGGGTCGATGTGACAACCATTTGATGCTGCTGGTGGTTAACGAAGGAAGGAACTTTTGAGTGGCAAAGGGTACTGTGAAGTCAGCATCTGCGGTTATGCGCGTTTGGCACGCAGCCGATGATGAATATGGCGTGCGCGCCTTTTTCGCCACCAGACAATGAAACCCGTCACAGAAAGCATGGCAACGATCATTCCGATCATTGTGATGAAAGCGCGATAAGGCGTTCCTCCCAAGCCTGCTGTATGCAACGTGGCGATCCAATTGGCGATGGTGTTTCCGCTGTATTGACCAGTGGGGATTGAAATGCGAACCAGTTGCCCAGTCTGTCCGTCGAACCAAACAGTCGTATCGCCACCTGCTGACCGCACATCTCGATCACTGCGGAACGCATATGCGTACAGCCCCTTTTCCGGTACATACATCAAGCGTGTTTCGCGGTCAATCCAGAAGCCGATTTTGTGCGCTTCATCGATGGCCAGTGATCGCCCAACTGGCAGCGCATCATCAAAGTCCAGCAAAGGGATTGAGCGCGGTTGGGGTAAATCAGGCAGCTCGGCCCAGTCATCGTGGTAGGTAAACAATGTCTGCATCACCGGTATGTAGACCGGGCGCAGATTGAAGCCAACGCTTGACCACGCCATGACGAACAACATGGCCCATACCCAAAGCCCGGAAGCGCGGTGAAGGTCGAAATTGAGTCTCTGCTTCTTGACCAGCCAAGACGGGCGCCATTTTTTGAAGAATGGTCGCCCTCTCGGAAATGTCAGATAGGCGCCCACGAAGCAATCGATGCTCCACATCAACGCAATGATGCCCAGCACATAGCTGCCCCATGTATCGAGCGCCAAGGATTCATGCAGGCGGTAGATGAAGGGCATCAGGTTTTTGCGTCCCTCGTAGAGATCGCCCCAGTGGCGTTGTCCGACCTCTCGACCGGTATAAGGATCGAACCAGTATTCGATTGCTGGTTCACTGTCATCTGAAGCGATAGGAGTGAGTGCCAGGCGCACAGGCAAATCAGCTGATGCACGAGGCGCTAACTCAAGCCGATCGATGCGCATGCCAGGATGCGTTTGCAAGACGGTCCTGCGCAATGCGAGGGGATCCAGTGAACGAGCCGATGGTGAGGGCGCCTTGACCGCGCGGACCGCGGGCCACGCCAAGCGATCGAGTTCGTCGAACCAGGTAATGCACATCCCTGTGCAGCTGGCCAAGATCAAGAACATGGCCATCACCAAGCCGAGCCAACGGTGAACCAGACCAAGAACTTGCCTCATGCCGCTTGCTTAAGAAAAGGTTGTAATGGATGAAGGTCAAGGCCGTGGACAGGCGCATCATCGCCCTCGTAGGCCTCATCAACGCAAGTTCACAAGCAGAAACCTTATTTCACCGCCGGACTCTTGTGCTTTCTCATTGTAGAACATGATAATGAGAATTATTCGCAATAATTAGAGCTGGGAATGAGCAATGACTGACGGGCAAGAGGGCGTTGATCTTGAGCACATCTTCGTGTCGCATCGAGCCGAATTGCGGCGCGCCGCTGTACGCATTGTGAGTCTGGCGGATGCCGCGGATGATGTGATCCAGGATGCCTACATCAAGCTGATCGGCGCTCAAACAGCGGTCGTGGTCAGGGATCCGCTTTCATACTGTTTCCAACTGGTCAGAAACATGGCGCTGGACCATTGCAGGCGGTCCTCCTTGGAATCGGGCCTGTTCGCCAAGGCGGAGGAAGGGCTGCATGTGCCTGCGCAAAGCGGCCCGGAGCAGCATGCCATTTCGTGCCAGAACATCGCCATCGTCGACGCGGCGTTGTCCAAGCTGCCTGAGCGCACGCGCAAGGCATTTGAGTTGTATCGCCTCGCAGGCCTGACGCAGCGGGACATCGCTCTCGAAATGGCGCTGTCCATCGGCACCGTGAACGGATTGATCCAGGAGGCGCTGGGGGCCTTGATGGACTGTCGCCACCTATTGGGGGGATAACCCGGGATGCCGGTTGGCTCAACTTGTGTGAATGTTAGGATTCTTCACGGGGCGACAACGCCAGCGCTTCAATTTTGAACGCATAAGGATCTGATTCGTCTTCATAAAAGGTTCACACGGGGACAGATGATGACCTCCAATTTCGAGTGCGATGACCTGGTTTGGCGTGATGCGTGGGCATGGGTCATGCGGGAGCATGAGCGAGCCCTGGATGATGATGGGCGTTTGGCAATGCAGGCTTGGCTTGGGGAACGTCCCGCACACCGTCAAGCCTATGAGCAAGCCTCTCGGCTGTGGTTGTTAGCGGGCTTGGTCCCCCCCGCTCAGATCGACTTGCCTGGCGAGTGATGCTCTTGTCTGGTTGCGGCGAGTTGGTTGAACATTTCGTCGTGTCATCCGTCATGTAGAGGAGGGCGGTCCTGGTGCACTGATGTTGCGGGCCCGCTCATGTTCAATCGCATGAGGAACCACATGTCCACCAGCTGCTTTGACCGCGAAGACGAAACCTTCATTGTTCTCGTCAATCATGAAGACCAATATTCCATCTGGCCAGAATGGAAGGCCGTGCCCGGCGGCTGGCGTGCCGTCGATGGCGTGAAGGGCAATAAGAAGACTGTTCTGGAATACGTCGAGAAGACGTGGACCGACATGCGCCCCCAGTCGCTGCGTGAATGGATGGCTGCGCAGAAGTCCGAGGCCGTAGCAGGCTGAGGTGGGTTGATGCGCCTCTCCGCCGTCAACCTGTTGTGCCTGCCTTGCGCCGGCGCCAGCGCCACCATGTACGTGCGGTGGCGACGGCAGATGCCAAGCTGGATCAATGTCGTGCCGGTTGAGTTGCCTGGGCGTGGCGGTCGCATGGGGGAACCATTCATGGAAGATTTCGGCACCCTTGTCGACCAGCTTTGCAAAGAGCAAGCCCCCGTGCTTCAAGGGTCGTTCGCCTTGTTCGGCCACAGCATGGGTGCCTTGCTGGCATATGGCCTGACCCAGCATCTCAGGCGAGCGGGGCTTGCCTTGCCCCGTGTCCTGTTCGTATCTGGCAGTGCGGCGCCAGCCAAGCGCGATCCAAGGCGTTTTCCGGAGGATGGCAACGACACCCAACTGCTGATGGACCTTCGCAAGCAGGGCGGCACGCCGGATGCCGTGTTCGAGAACGAAGAGTTTCTGCGCATGACGATGGACACGTTGAATGCTGACTACCGCGTGTGTCGGAGCTTTGTCCACCAACCGGCGGCGCCTTTGCCCATGCCGATCCATGCCTTCGCTGGTCGTGCGGACGACATCAGTGCCGAGCAAATGGTGGCCTGGCGGGCCGAGGCCGGTGGCGCGTTCTCGTTGCGCTGGTTCGAGGGCGGGCATTTCTTCTTGCGGCAACAAGAAAGCAAGTTGCTGCAAGCCATGACCGAAGACTTGGAGCAATGTCTCCCGGCCTTGGCATAGCAAGCAAATCAAGGAACGAAAAATGAGCGAACTGTTGACGTCGTTTGAGCGCAAGGCGCCCGCTGGGTGCGATCTGCCGGTGTTGTTCACGCCTGTCTGGGAGGGCGAGACCCTGATGGACGCGTTTCCTCGTCTGCAGTCTGACATCGAGGGGCAGTTGCGCACGGTCGGTGGTGTGCTGCTGCGAGGCTTTCAGGTGCCCTCGGTTCAGCACTTCCAGCAGTTTGCTGCCGCGTTCGGGCATCCCTTGCTGAGCTACGAGTTCGCATCGACACCGCGCAGCGCTGTGGATGCGGGTGTCTACACCTCGACGGAGTACCCGGCGCATCAGCACATCCCTTTGCACAATGAGCAGGCCTACACACGCGAATGGCCGATGAAGATCTGGTTTCATTGCGTGACGGCCTCGCCCGTGGGGGGCGAGACGCCGATTGCCGACAGCCGCGCCGTGTACCGGCGCATGCCTGCCCACATCCGCGAGCGGTTCGAGGCGGGGCTGCTGTATGTGCGCAACTATGGCGACTTCGATGTGCCATGGCAGAAGGTCTTCAACACCGATCGCCGCGAAGAGGTGGAGGCATTTTGCGCGCGAGCTGGCATCCAGTGGACCTGGAATGAGGATGGCGAGCTGCGCACCACGCAGCTGTGCCAGGGTGTCGAGACGCATCCTGTGACAGGGGAGAAAGTGTGGTTCAACCAGGCGCATCTGTTCCACGTCTCCAACCTGCAGCATGAAGTGCGGGAGTCTTTGGAAGAGCTGCTGGGCGTGGAGGGCCTGCCGCGCAATGTGTTCTACGCGGATGGCAGCACCATCCCGGATGCCATCTTCGATGAAATCCGTGAAGTGCTCGCGCAGGAAACGGTGATCTTCCCGTGGCAGTCGGGTGATGTGGTGATGCTGGACAACATGCTGGCAGCCCATGCGCGCACCCCTTTCAAGGGGCCTCGCAAGGTGGTGGTGGCCATGGCCGAGCCGCACGGCAACCTCGGGAAGTTTTGAGGTCGAACTTGATCCGTGGCCAGTGAGGCTTCGGATCAAGTGGCTTCAATGCTCAGCGGGCAGTTGAAAAGCAGCGCGCAAGGCGCGCGCGATGGCCAGGCGGACATGATGGGCCTCGTCCACGATGTTGCCCAAGCGAGCGAAATCGTGAATCATGCCCTCGTAGATCTTGAGCTCGGTGGGCACCTGCGCCTTCTTCAGCATGTCGGCGTAAAGCAGGCCCTCGTCGAGCAGCGGGTCATGGTCGCCCAAAATGATGAGCGCGGGCGGCAGGCCTTGCAGGTCGCTTGCATGCGCCGGTGCGAAGCGCCAGTCTTGCCGGTCGTCATCGTGACGAAGGTAGTTGGCATACATCCAACGCAAGGTGTCGCCCTCCAGCAGATATCCGGCCCAGAATCGCTTGTGGGATTCGCTGCTTTGGTGTCCGTTGATGCACGGATACAGCAGGATCTGGATGCAAGGAAGGCGCTTGCCACCGTCTCTGATCGAGAGGGTCAGTGCCGTGGCCAGGGAGCCGCCCACGCTGTCGCCCACGACGGCCATGTTGTCGACATCCAGGCCATGCGCGGCGCCATGGCTTCGCAACCACTGCAGGGCGTCTTCGGCATCATGGAATGCGGTGGGGAACTTGTGCTCGGGCGCCAGCCGATAGTCGACGGCCAGAACCGCGCAAGGGGTGTTCACCGCCATCGCCTCACACAAGGAGTCATGGGAATCCAGGCCTCCGAGGACGTAGCCGCCACCGTGGAAGAACAGCACGACTGGCTGACTGGTGGCATCGGTGTCGGGCTTGTAAAGGCGTGCGCCGATGCGAGCGCCGTCGCGGCATGGGATCGAGAGATCCAGCGCGATGGCTGATGTCTCGCCGGGCGCATCGATCATCAATGTCGAGGCGTCGTACAGCTCGCGCGCTTGTGCCACGCCCAGCTCGCTCATGGGCGGCTTGTCGCTGGCATTGACCAAATCGAGAAAGGCGGCCAGGTCCGGATGAAGATGGTTCATGTTCACAGCGCGTGAAGACGCGTATTGGGGAGGTGGCCCGCACGGTTGGCGGCGACAAGCGCTTGCCCGATCTCACCCGTGCGGCTGGCGGTGACGGACAGCAGGGTGTCGCTCAGGCCATGGCTGGTTTCGCAGGCGCCCTGCAGGAACACGGCCGGCAGGAACTGAGGATGGGCGCGCAGGCGATAGTGGCGGTCCACCGCGAAGTCTTGCAGATAGGGAGACAGCGGCGCGAGCAGGCTCTTGTGACGGTCCCGCCTGTAGCCCGTGGCCAGAATGACCGCGTCGTAGGTGGCGCTGTGCTCGCGTTGCTGGTTCATGTCGAGCAGTGTGAGGTGGATGCCTTCTTGGTCGGCGCGGGTGCTGGTGACTTCATGCCTGCGCAGGAAGCGGTGGCGTTCCTCTGCGCCAATCTTTTGCTGATAGAACACGTCGAAGATTTTCTCGATGAGGGCCAGGTCGGGCGCCGCATAGTTGGTGTGCCAGAACTCTTCGAGCAGCGCGGTGCGGTCCGCATCGGGGCGGCTGTAAACGAAGTCGATGAAATCGGCGTTGAAGATTTCGTTGACGAAGGGGCTGTCGTCCGATGGCTTGATGGAGCGGGCGCGCATGATCAGATCGACCTTGGGCATGCCGGGGCGGCCGTGCAGGTCCATGAAGATCTCGGAGGCGCTTTGGCCGGCGCCGACGACCGCGATCCGTTGGGCGTTCGGATGTCGCGCGATCTCCTGCAGGTAGTTGCTCGAGTGAAAGACCCTTTCATCCTGCCTGAGGTGCTTGAAGCCATCCGGGATGTTGGGCATGCCGCCGATGCTCACCACCAGGTGGCGTGTGAGGCGTTCCTGCTCGGCGCCGTTCTGGTCGCGGGAGCGCACGCGCAGCAAGGCCACTTCGTTGCCGCGCTTTTCCGGGATCACTTCGATGACCTCCTCGCCATAAGCGCAGACATCGTTGAACTTGCCGGCGGCCCAGGCCAAGTAGTCGCTGAACTCGAAGCGGCTGGGGAAGAAGGTCTTGAGGTTGATGAAGTCCTGCAAGCGTTGCTTCTCGTGCAGGTAGTTCAGGAAGGTGTATTTGCTGGCCGGGTTGCGCAGCGTCGCCAGATCCTTCAGAAAGGAGATCTGCATGTGGGTGCCATCGAGCAGCATGTTCTTGTGCCAAGCGAAGTTGGCCTGCTTCTCGATGAACAGCGCATCGACGTGCTGTCCGTGTTCGCGCTGCTCTTGCAGTGCGATGGCCAAGGCGATGTTGGAAGGGCCGAAGCCAATGCCGATCAGGTCATGGATGTGCATGGTGTGTCCTTGAAGGCTGTGCCTGGGAGTCAGGCTTTGGGAATCCAAAGGGCTTCGCTGAAGAACCGCTCTCGCAGCAGCATGCCCAGCATGGCCCGCTTGTGCGGGAAATCGAACTCTTTGAGCAGCGCATAGCCGCATCGGCCCAGGCTGCGGATCATCTTGTCGTTGTCGGCACGGGGCTCGATGACGATGCGCTGCGTGCGGCAATCGTCCAGGAAGAGGTAGTGCGAGATGGAGGGCATCCAGGCGGTCAGCCAGGGCTTGCCTCTGAAGCGTTCTTCACCGATCAGCACGTGCCAGCCGCGGTCGAAGTCGTGCGCGTCATAGAAAGGGGCGATGCGGTCTTCCTTGGCCCAGTACGCCTCGAAGTAGCCGAACGGTTCGTCATCGAAGCAGCCAATCAGGCCCAGTGCATGCGGATCGGCGGCGATTTTCTTGATGTAGGCCTGGTGCTTGGCCAGATCGCCTTCTTCTTGCCAGAACTTGGCCACGACCGGGTCGTTCATCCAGCGATGGAAGACGGGCAGATCCGTTTTGGCATCGATGACCCTCAAGCTCAGGACTTGGCCCAGCCAGGGAAGGTGTCGCTTGTAGACGGTGCCGTGAGGTTTGGGCGGGCGCAAAGGGTGCCTGCGCCCCTCGGTCAAAGCGAACTGCTGGATGTAGGGGGCCGTCTGCTTGGGCAACCAGGAGCGGGCGCTTTGCCAGAACGCTTCACGCGACACGATCGTTTGTCCATCGCCGTTTGCTCGGATGGCGCCCGTGTCGATCAGGCTCTGGGGTGGGGTGATGCCGTCAAGCCGAATGCGCGCCTGATGCGGGTGGTGAACGAAGGCGGCTTCCAGCGCGGCCAGCCAATGGGCTTCGTCTGGCGAGCGACCGTCTGTGATCCGGGGAGACAGTTGCAGCTTGTCGCCCGACTTCTCGAGTGACCAGCGATGATGTTGCTGGCCCGATCCATCCGATGTCAGGAGTGTGTGTCCATCGAGGGTGGCTTGGTGTATCTGGGCATCCGGGAATGCCGTGGTGGGCTGCGTGAAAGGATCTTTCATGGGGATGCGCAAGAGGCCGGGATGCGGCATGAGAAGACATGACATGGCCTTGTCTCCAAGGCGCGGTGGTGTGCGGGCAATTGAGCCATCGATGAGCGGTTCATCTCTCAATCCAGCTTCATCTAGCAATGACGAACGAGGCGTGCAAATGTTCAGCTCGCCTGGTCGATCGGCGGCGATTGAACATATGGATGGCTCGAACGTCTTAACTGAATCACTTCTGGTTGAGACACATGAAAAACTTCAGGAAAACGTTTTCATCGGCCATGCTCGGGTGCGCGCTGGCGATCGCAGCCACCGGCGTGGCGAGGGCACACGGGCCGGAAATCCGCTGGACGACCGATGGCATCCCGCATGTCAAGGCGCACAACTGGCATGACTTGGGCGTGGGTGTGGGCTATGCCCAAGCCGGGGATGCTTTGTGCACGATGGCGGAGGTCTTTCTGACCGTCGAGGGGCAACGCGCCTTTTACTTCGGGCCTCAGGGGCATCCCGCTTTCGATTCGACATTCGGTACGGCATCGAATCTGGACCTGGATTTTTTCTTTCGGGCGTTTGCCAGTGACGATGTGGTGGCGCGCTACAGGGCGCAGCAGCCCAGGGAGCTGGATGAGCTGGTTCAAGGCTTCGCGGCAGGCTATGACCGTTATCTCTCGGAATTGACCAAGTCGCATGCCGCAGGCAAGCATGCATGCCAGAAGGAGGCATGGCTTCACCCCATCACGGCAGACGACGTCTATCGGCGCATGTATGCCACGCACCTGGCTGCCGGTTATGCGCGCTTCGTTGCGGGCATCGTGAACGCTGCACCGCCATCGGCTGAAAGTGCGCGTCATGCCGCGAGCCATGTTGAGGCGCTTCAGGCGCGCCTGTCTCAACCTGTTGGCGATCAGGCGGGCCTGGGCAGCAACGCGATCGCGTTTGGCCGCCAGGCGACGGGGGAGCAGGGTGGTGTATTGCTCGGCAATCCGCATTGGTACTGGGGTGGCCCTGATCGCTACTATCAGATGCAATTGACCATACCTGGCCAGATCGATGTCGCTGGCGTGTCCTTCCTGGGTATTCCGCTGGTGATGATCGGCTTCAACGATCACATCGCCTGGAGTCACACCGTGTCCAAGGCGCGCCGCTTCGGCTTCTTCGATGTGAAGCTCGATCCCGATCATCCGACCCGCTACAGCGTCGATGGTGTGATGGAAGACATGAAGGCGAGCATGGTGACCGTGGACTCGCGCGATGAGCAAGGCGGGGTGCAGCATGTGTCGCGCACGCTGTACAGCACGCGGTTCGGGCCCGTGGTGGACCTGGGGGCCTTTCACCCCGATCTGGCCTGGTCGGCTTCGCATGCCTTGGTGATGCGGGACATCAACGCAGAGAACTTCAGGGTGTATCGCAATTTCTTGCGTTGGGGCCAGGCGCGCTCCTTGGATGAGTTCATCGGTATCCAGCGCGAAGAATCGGCGATACCGTGGGTCAATACCTTGGCCATTGGCAGGGGGGATGGGCGGGCCTGGTACTCCGAAATGGGGGCCGCGCCCAATGTGCCGGATGCGCTGAGACAGCGTTGCGCCACGCCGCTGGCCCAGATCATCGCGTACCTCGATCCGGTGGTGCCGGTGCTGGATGGCAGCCGCGCGGCTTGTGATTGGCAAGTGGACGCATCAGCCGCCCAGCACGGCGCTTTCCCGGCCAAGGCGATGCCCTCGCTGTCGCGCGAGGACTATGTGGCCAACATGAATGACAGCCATTGGCTGAGCAACCCTGCCCAGCCCCTGGAAGGCTACCCACAAGTGTTGGGAGATGAGCGGCACGCTTTGTCGCTGCGAGGGCGCCTGGGGCATGAGATGGCGCAATCACTGGTGGCCCGGCAGGGCCCGCGTTCCGCAGAGGGTTTGAGCCGCCAACTGATGGCGGCGGCCTTGCTGCCACGCTCCTATCCGGCCGAGTCGTTCAAGGCGGGCTTGCTGGATGGGGTCTGCGCGCAAAAGTGGATCGTGCTGTCTGACAGCGGCTCGAGTGCTGACAAGGCGGCTGACAAGGCGGCTGACAAAACAGCAGCTGTCAAGCCCGTGCAGGCCGTGGACGTGGGCCAGGCTTGCGCCATCATGAAGAAATGGTCGAACGTGGCGAATGCCCAGGACAAGGGCGCGTTGCTGTGGGACGCATTCTGGCGGCGACTGGCAGACCTGCCGGAAAACGTGCTGTACGCCACGCCATTCTCGGCCGACCACCCATTGGACACGCCTCGTGAGCCGAGGGCATCTGATTCCCGCGTCGCGCAGGCACTGGCCCGAACGGTCAAGGATTTTTCGGACCGGGGCTGGGCGCTGGACGCGAGCGTGGCAACCCAGCGCTTCGTGCGCAATGCCGGGCGGACGCTGCCTTTGTATGGCGGCTGCCATGAGGCGGGCTACTTCGTCGTCGCATGCAATGAAAACGAGAAGAGCGAAAGCCGGGACGCCATGGACGGACATGCGCACGCGAACAGCTACATGCAGGTCGTGTGGTTCGGCGCCGATGGGGTGCATGCGTCGACCTTGCTGGCGCATGGCCAGAAGGAAGGGGCTGTGGACAATGGGCCTGCGGATGCGGCGGTGCGCCGTTATGCCCGCAAGGACTGGCTGCGCTTTCCTTTCCATGAGCGGGACATCGAGCACGACGCAGGGCTCAAGGTCGTCCACCTGGCGCCTTGAGTGGGGTGGGCGCTTTCAGTGCTGGCCAATCGCTGACCAGTGGCTGAACATCTGCCTGCCTGGATCGTCTACCTGAGATGCCGCGCATTCCGGCCGCGGCGCCTACAGAGAGTGCATCATGACGAATCCCAAGCGAGGGCAGGCGGCTGAAATGGCCAGCTTGCTGAAGCCCTTTGTTCCCTGGCTGGCCTTTTCCATCGTCACCGGCATGGCTGCGGGCGGTGCCACCGTGGCCTTGCTGGGCACGATCAACGAGGTGCTGAACAGGTCGGGCGGCATGGCCGGCGGCCTGCTGATGACGTTCATTGCCTTGTGCGCGGTGTCACTCGTGTGCCGCGCGGCATCCGACATTTCCACCAACGTGGTGGGCCAGCGGCTGGTGGCCATGGTGCGCAAGAGCCTGGCGCAAAAGATCATGGCCGCGCCCATCGATGCGCTGGAGCGGTACCGCACGCACCGCCTCATGCCCGTGCTGACCGGCGATGTCGACATGATCAGCGATGTCGCTTTCGCGTTGGCCGGGACCTTGATCGCGCTGGCCATCACCCTGGGGTGCTTGTGCTACCTCGCATGGCTGTCTCTGCCGCTGTTCGCCTTGTTGTTGACGGCCTTGGTGCTGGGGACCGGCGGGCAGATCTGGGCGCAGACACACGGTGTCAGCGGCTTTTGGAAGGCGCGCGAAAGCGAGGAGCGGCTGCACAAGGCCTATCGGGCCATCAGCGATGGCGCCAAGGAGTTGCGCATGCACCGCGCTCGCCGCACCGCGATGTTCGAGGAGCAGATCGCGCGCACGATCGACACCATCCGCGACATCAACGGCCGCGCGATCAACACCTATGTGCTGGCCACGGCTTTTGGGTCGGCCTTGTTCTTCATGCTGATCGCGCTGATTCTGGGGTGGGCGGCTTTTACCACGCTCAAACCGGAGGTGCTGAGCGGGTTCGTGCTGGTGCTGCTGTTCGTGAAAGGGCCGATCGATCAGATCGCCAATGCCGTGCCGGGCGTAGGCCGTGCCACGGTGGCCTTTCGCCGCATCGCCGAGATGTCCTTGAAGTTCGAGACGCCCGAGCCTTATCTGGCTTTGACGCAGCCGGGCAGCCAGACCGCCATGCCGCTGCAAGACAAGATCGTCTTGCGGGATGTGCGGTATGCGTTCGAGGCCGTGGAGGGCGTCAAGCCATTCGTCATGGGGCCGATCGACTTGGAGTTGCGCCGGGGGGAACTGGTCTTCGTCATTGGCGACAACGGTTCGGGCAAGACCACCTTCATCAAGTTGCTGCTGGGCCTTTATGCGCCTCAGCAGGGCGAGATCCTTCTGGATGGGCAACCCGTTGCGCCTCAGAACCGCGACGAATACAGGCAGTTGTTCACCACTGTCTTTTCTGACTTCTATCTCTTCGACGATTTGGTGGTCCAGGGGGACGCGCACCGTGCGTTCACTTCGGATGAGGCGCTGCCTTACCTCAAGCGGCTCGAGATCGACCACAAGGTCGCCATTCAGGACGGCCGCTTCACCACCACCGATCTGTCCACGGGGCAGCGCAAGCGCCTGGCGCTGGTGCACGCCTATTTGGAAGGCCGGCCGGTGTTGGTGTTCGACGAATGGGCTGCCGACCAGGACCCGGCTTTCAGGCACGTCTTCTACACGGAGATCCTCCCTGAGCTGCGCGACCGGGGCCATCTGGTCATCGCCATCTCGCATGACGACAGGTACTTCCATCTGGCTGATCGCCTCATTCGCTTCAGGCACGGCAAGGTGGATCAAGAAGACGTGTCCGCTGCGCGAGCGGCCTGACGCGCGCCTCGCCACATCGCCCGCGATCTGCCTCGATCGACAAACCGCTCGAGCTTTGTCCGCGATGTGGCACCCAGTCATTGAACATTTTCTCGGGTTGCCCGTCATCTAGAGACGGGTCGCCCGATGGCGTGCTCGCCTCCATTTCGAAGCCTTGCATGCAGGGCCCTTATGACGATGAACGTGACGATGAACGTGAATCCCACCATGACCAGTTACTCCTGCGACGCTTCTTTCGACATGGTTCGGCGCTTGCGCGCCTTGGCGGCCGAGCGACCGGGTGACACGGCCCTGACCGTGGTGCACCGGGAAGGTGAGACACGTTTGAGCTACGCGGAACTGGATGCGCGATCGCGTGCGCTCGCGGCCGAACTGCAAGCGCGCTTCGCGCCGGGTGACCGTGCCTTGCTGTTGCTGGACAACGACCAGCACTACGTGGTGGCGTTCTTCGGGTGCCTGTACGCGGGGCTGACGGCCGTGCCGGTGTTCCCGCCAGAATCGGCGCGCGAACAGCATCTGGCGCGCCTGGTCGGCATCGCGGCGGATTGTCAGGCGCGTTGCGTGCTGACCAGCCAGGCCATTTTGTCGCTGGTGGGAGCGAAGACGGATGTCTTTGGCGCGGCGGTGTCGCTGGCCGTCGATGCCATCGACGATGCGAAGGCCCCATTGTGGCGTGAGCACACGCCTCGTCCCGGCGACATCGCTTTCCTGCAGTACACATCGGGCTCCACCGCTGCGCCCAAGGGTGTGATGGTCACGCACGCCAACCTCATGGCCAATGAGCGGGCCATCGAGGAAAGTCTGGCCATGCAGGATGACGATGTCTTTGTGTCATGGCTGCCGCTCTACCACGACATGGGCTTGATCGGCGGCTTGCTGCAGCCGGTTTACAGAGGGATTCCGCTGGTGCTGATGAGCCCTGGCTTCTTCCTGGAAAGGCCTGCCCGTTGGCTGGAGGCGATCTCGCGCCATCGCGGCACCATCAGCGGCGGCCCTGACTTCGCCTACCGTCTTTGCCTGGAGCGCATCAAGGACGAGCAATTGGCCAGGCTGGACCTGTCGAGCTGGCGCCTGGCGTTTTCCGGCGCAGAGCCGGTGCGGCATGACACGCTGGAAGCGTTCGTGGCGCACTTCGCATCCGCAGGCTTCCAAGCGGGCGCGGTGTACCCCTGCTATGGCCTGGCCGAAGCGACCTTGCTGGTGACAGGCGGGCGGCGCGGTGAGGGCTTGATCTCTGCTTGCTTTGACGCCGCGAAGCTGGCGCAGGGTGTGGCCGTACCGGCTGCCAGCGGCACGACCTTGGTGGCCTGTGGCGCGGTGCCGTCCGCCCATGCCTTGCGCATTGTCGATCCCGAGTCATTGGAAACGCTGGAAGGCGGTCGGATCGGCGAGATCTGGGCCAGCGGGCCGAGCATGGCGCAAGGCTACTGGGAGCGGCTTGCCGAAAGCGAGGAGACGTTTGTCGAGCGTGACGGCCAGCGCTGGCTGCGCACGGGCGATCTCGGCTTCCTGCACGAAGGGCGGCTGTATGTGGCCGGGCGCCGCAAGGACCTGATCATCTTGCGTGGCCACAACGTCTATCCGCAGGACATCGAGCGAGCCATCGAGGCCGAAGTGGAGGCCGTTCGCAAGGGGCGTGTGGCGGCGTTCGCCGTGTGCACGTTGGAAGGCGGGGAAGGCATCGGCGTGGCCGTCGAGGTATCGCGCGGGCTGCAAAAGCTGGTGCCGCCTCATGCCCTCGTTGAGGCGCTGAACCTTGCCGTGAGCGCGGTCTGCCACGAGCCTGTGGCGGTGGCCTTGCTGCTCAACCCGGGCGCTTTGCCCAAGACTTCCAGCGGCAAGTTGCAGCGCAGTGCCTGCCGTCAGGGATGGCAGGCGCGCACGCTCGATGCCTACGCTATCCACGAGCATGGACGTTTCGTGGTGGGTGAGGGCGCGGAGTCGCCCACATCGGAAGCTGTACCCACTGACGAGCTCGAACAAGCGCTGTCGGGCATGTGGCGCCAGGTTCTGAAGCTGGCACCGCACGCGGCTTTGGGCCACCAGGCACATTTCTTCAGCCTGGGCGGCAACTCGCTGAGCACGGCGCAACTGGCCTCGCGGATCGCAGACCAATGGGGCATCGACTGCCCGGTGAGGGCCGTGTTCGAGCATGCGAGGCTCGATGAACTGGCTGAGCATGTTCGCCAGACGTTGAAAGCAGGGGGCGTGACGGGCAAACGTCTGGCACTCACGCCTTTGCCCGCCGCGCAACGCGCCGAACCGCTGCCTTTGTCGCATGCGCAGCAGCGCCAGTGGTTCCTGTGGCAGCTCGAACCCCAGAGCACCGCTTACAACATCGGTGGGGCTTTGCGCCTGACTGGCGAGCTGGATGCGGCGGCCTTGCAAGCAGGTTTCAATGCCTTGGGCCAGCGCCATGAGTCGCTGCGCACGGTGTTCGAGACCGATGCCGATGGCGTGGCGATGCAGCGCATCTTGCCTGCCGCGTCGCTCGAATTGCAGCGCATCGATTTGAGGGCACAGAGAGATCGGGAGCAGGGAGATGAGGTGCAGCGCCAGGCGGACGCGGGGCGAATCGCGCAGGAATTGCTGGACCAGCCTTTCGATTTGACCCAAGGGCCTTTGTGGCGTGCCGCGTTGATTCAGGTCGCGGACCACGAGCACATCCTGGCCGTGGTCGCGCACCACATCGTGTCCGATGGCGCCTCGATGCAGATCCTCCTGGACGAGTTGGCGGCTTTGACGCTGGCCCATGTCCAAGGCAAAACGGCTGCATTGGCGAGCTTGCCGGTTCAGTACGCGGACCATGCGGTGTGGCAGCGGCAATGGCTGGACGCCGGCGAGCGCGATCGCCAACTGGCCTACTGGCGTCGGCAACTGGGCGAAGGCGATGAGCAGCCCGTGCTGGCCTTGCCGACGGACCATCCACGTCTATCAGTGGCGCACTACCACGCAGCCCGTCATGTGTTCGCGTTGCCGGGCGCGTTGAGCGCCGCGCTGCGGCAGGTGGCCCAGGCCAAGGGCGCCAGCCTGTTCATGGCCCTGCTGGCAGGCTTCCAAGCCCTGCTGTACCGCAGCACCGCTCAAGGGGAGGTGCGGGTGGGTGTGCCCATCGCCAACCGCCACCGTGCGGAGATCGAAGGCCTCATCGGCTTCTTCGTCAACACCCAGGTGTTGCGCGGCAACGTGCATGGGCGCCTGCGCATGGCGCAACTGCTGACGCAGGTCCGTGACACGGCGCTGGAAGCGCAAGCCCATCAGGATCTGCCCTTCGATCAACTGGTCGATGCGCTGCAGCCTGAGCGCAGCCTCAGCCACAGCCCTTTGTTCCAGGTGATGTTCAATCACCTGCGCGAGGATCTGTCGGCCTTGCAGCAGCTGCCTGGCATCACGGTGGAGGCTTATCCGCTGCATGGCCAGGCGGCGCAGTTCGAGTTGACGCTGGAGACGCGCGAGCAGGCAGATGGCGGCGTGAACGTTCAGCTGATCTACGCTCGCGAACTCTTCGACGAGCAGACCATGGACCGCTTTGGCGCGCGCTATGTGCGCCTGCTTCAAGCCCTGGTGACACATCCGGATCAGGCGCTGGGCGATGTCGACTTGCTGGGGGAAGACGAACTCAACGAGGTCAACCGATGGAGCTGCCATGAGCAGGCCCAGCCCGAGCCCCAGGCCATCCACCGCTTGTTCGAGCGGCAGGTGGCGCTGCATCCACATGCGCCCGCCTTGGCCTTTGGCAATGCACAACTGAGCTATGGCGAGCTGAACCAGCGCGCAAACCAGTGGGCGCACCATCTGCGAAAGCTGGGCGTGGGGCTGGAGACCAAAGTGGGCATCGCGGCCGAGCGTTCCATCGAGATGGTGGTGGGCTTGATGGCCATCCTCAAGGCTGGTGGCGCCTACGTGCCGCTGGACCCGGACTACCCCGCAGACCGCCTGGCCTACATGGTTGAGGACAGCGGGATCCGGTTGCTGCTGACCCAGTCGCATCTCAAGGACCGCCTGCCGCTTGCGGCCGATCTGTCGGTGTTGCATCTCGACAGCGGCGTTGCCGATACGGAGTCCCTGCACAACCCCGACGTGGCCGTGCAGCCGCACAACCTCGTCTACATGATCTATACCTCGGGTTCGACAGGGCGGCCCAAGGGCGCGGCCAACGAGCATGGGGCTTTGTTCAACCGCCTGGCCTGGGGGCAGCGCCACCAGCCCATCGGCGCGGGCGACACGGTGCTGCAAAAGACACCGTTCAGCTTCGACATCTCGTTCTGGGAGTTTTTCTGGCCCTTGACAGTGGGCGCTCGCCTGGCCCTGTCGGGCCCGGGCGACCACCGGGACCCCGCACGCCTGGTGGCGCTGATCCAGCAGCACGAGGTCAATACCATCCACTTCGTGCCGTCCATGTTGCAGGCGTTCATGGCGTTCGATGGCATCGATGCCTGCCATGGCCTCCAGCGCATCGTGTGCAGCGGAGAAGCGCTGCCAGCGGAACTGCAAAACAAGGTGCTGAAGGCCTTGCCCCAGGTGAGCTTGCTCAACCTCTATGGCCCGACCGAAGCAGCCATCGAGGTCACCTATTGGGATTGCGTGGACGACGGATCGAGCACGGTGCCCATTGGACGGCCCATCGGCAATGTGTCGGCCTGGGTGCTGGATGGCGAGCTCCATGCCGTGCCGCGTGGCGTGGCGGGCGAGCTGTACCTGGGTGGCGTGGCGCTGGCGCGAGGCTATGGCAATCGGCCGGGCCTGAGCAGCGAACGCTTCGTGGCCGACCCGTTCAGCGAGGCGGGCGGGCGCCTGTACCGCACGGGCGACCTGGTGCGCTGGCGCGCCGATGGCCAGATCGAGTACCTGGGCCGCATCGACCATCAGGTGAAGGTGCGGGGCTTTCGCATCGAGCTGGGTGAAGTCGAAGCGCAGTTGCTGGCGCGGGACGGCGTGCGAGAAGCCGTGGTCGTGGCGCAGAGCGGCCCATCGGGCACGCGCCTGGTGGCCTATGTGTCTGGCGATGCCGGTGCGGATCTGGACGCTGCGAAGTTGCGTCAGGCCCTGGGCCAGGATCTGCCCGACTACATGGTGCCGTCCGTGATCATGGTGCTGGCGGCACTGCCCCTGAACCCCAACGGCAAGGTGGACCGCAAGGCGCTGCCCGAGCCCGAGTTGGGCAACGAGGCGGGCTATGTCGCCCCGCAAGGCGAGGTCGAGCAGGCCCTGGCGGCGGTCTGGCAGGAGGTGCTGGGCATCGCGCAGGTGGGCCGCCAGGACAATTTCTTCGAGCTGGGCGGGGACTCGATCCTGAGCCTGCAGATCGTGGCGCGGGCGCGCCGGGCGGGCTACAAGCTCAGCCCCAAGCAGCTCTTCGAGCACCAGCGCATCGCTGCCTTGGCATTGGTGGCCGAGGTGCTGGCCGGTGCGGATGCCGCCCAATCCAGGCAGGTCCGAACTGAGCAACCTGCACAGGGCGAAGCCTTGCTGCTGCCGATCCAGGCCGATTTCTTCGAACGCCCCGTTCCTGCGCGCCACCACTGGAACCAGGCCGTGCTGCTGCAAAGCAGCGAGCGCCTGGACGCCAGGCTGCTGGAGCAGGCACTGCAAGCGCTGGTGCGCCACCACGACAGCCTGCGCCTGCGCTACAACCAGGCTCACCCTGATACTGGTACGCAGCGCGAACAAGGCGGTCAGACCGGACAAGACAAGCCCGGTATTTGGCACCAGACTTATGCTGAGGCGACGTCCACCGAGCCCTTGCTGTGGGTGCGTCAGGCCCGTGATGCCGACGACGTCCAACAACTGTGCAGCCAAGCTCAGCGCAGCCTGGACCTGAGCGCCGGCCCGCTGCTGCGCGCCTTGCTCATCGAGATGCACGACGGCAGCACCCGCCTGCTGCTGGCCATCCACCACCTGGTGGTCGACGGCGTGTCCTGGCGCATCCTGCTGGAAGACCTGCAAGCGGTCTATGGTCAGCTGGCCATGGATCAAGGTGAAGCGCAACCCATCGCGCTGCCACCCAAGACCACCAGCATGCAGGCTTGGGGCCAACGCCTGCAAGCCTACGCACGCAGCCATGGAGATCAACTGGCCCACTGGCAGCAGTTGGCAGGCACCCCGGTCAGCCTGCCCTGCGACATGCCGCAGGGCGAGGCCAGCATGGCCCAGCAGGGGCAGGTCAGCCTGAAGTTGGACAAGGCCACCACCCGAGCCCTGCTCAAGGACGTGCCGGCGGCCTACCGTACCCAGGTCAACGACGTGCTGCTGGCGGCCCTGGGCCGCGCCCTGTGCGCCTGGAGCGGCTACGACGAGATCCTGGTCGACCTCGAAGGCCATGGCCGAGAGGATCTGCCCGGTGAACAGTCTGGTGAACACGGCGAAGCCGTGGACCTGAGCCGCACCGTGGGCTGGTTCACCAGCCTGTACCCGGTGCGCCTGCAGGGCCAGGGTCAGCCGCAAGACACGCTCAAGCGCACCAAGGAGGCGCTGCGGGCCATTCCCCATAAGGGGCTGGGCCATGGCGTGCTCAAGCACCTGGGCACACCCGAGCAGCGCCAGGCACTGCAAGCCTTGCCCAAGCCGCAGGTGGTCTTCAACTACCTGGGCCAGTTCGACAGCAGCTTCAACGAGGCGTCGCTGTGGAAGCTGGCGCCGGAGTCGGCCAGCCCCGTCATGGACGAGCGCTGCCCGCTGGAGCACGCCCTGTCCATCAACGGCCAGGTGCAGGGCGGTGAGCTGGAAATGGTGCTGGGCTACAGCCGGGCACGCTACCACCAAGGGACGATTGAATCGCTGGTCAATGCCTACAAGGCCGAGTTGCAAGGCCTGATCGCGCATTGCACCAGCGGGGTGAGCGGGGCCACGCCCTCGGACTTCCCGCTGGCGGCCGCCCATGGCTTGACACAGGCGCAACTGGACGAAGCACCGACTGTGCTGAACAGTTCGCTGAACAACATCGAAGACCTGTACCCGCTGTCGCCGATGCAGTCGGGCATGCTGTTCCACAGCGTGTTCGAGGCGGGTGGCAACGCCTATGTGAACCAGGTGAGGCTGGACATCGAGGGGCTGGACACGGCACGCTTCAAGGCGGCTTGGCAGGCGGCGATCGCGCGCCACGCGGTGCTGCGCACGGGCTTCTGGCACCAGCGCGAGGTGCCGCTGCAGTGGGTGGCGCAAGGCCGTGGCGCTGCCGCTGGCCGAGCACGACTGGCGCGGCCGAAGCTCAACGAATCCACAGCAGCTTGAGCAACTTCAGCAGGACCTGGACCAGCTGGCCCAGCAAGAGTTGGCGCAAGGCTTCGACCTGTTGCAGCCGCCCTTGATGCGGCTGGTGCTGGTGCGCACGGCGGACGATCGCCAGCACTTCATCTGGACGATGCACCATTTGCTGCTGGACGGCTGGAGCACCGCACAGCTGATGGGCGAGGTGCTGCGCCACTACGGCGGCGAGAGCCTGCCGGTGCAGGGCGGCAGGTACCGTGACTACATCGGCTGGCTGCAGGCGCAGGACGCCCAGGCCAGCGAGGCCTACTGGCGCGAGCAGTTGCGCTTCATCGACGAGCCCACACGGCTGCTCGGCGCGCCTGCACAACCTACACAAACGTCTGGCGACCAGCATGCTCAGGGAGCGCATGGCTTTTCCGTGCACACGCATGAATTCAGCGAGACCGCCACGGCGCGACCTCCTGCAACTGGCCCGCCGCGAACGCGTCACGCTCAACACATTGGTGCAGGCCGCCTGGGCCTTGCTGCTGAGCCGCCATACAGGCCAGGGCACGGTGGCATTCGGCACGACAACGGCAGGGCGCCCGGGTGACCTGGCGGGCGCCGACCAGATGATGGGTCTGTTCATCAACACCCTGCCCATGATCGCCCATGCACCCGCAGGGATGCCGGTGGGCGACTCGGCTGCGCAGCCTGCAGGCGAAGAGCCTGGCACACCGCGAATACGAACACACGCCGCTGTTCGAAATCCAGCGCTGGGCGGGGCAGGGCAGCGAGAGCTTGTTCGACACCATCCTGGTGTTCGAAACTTACCCCATCGACGAGGCCTTGCTGGCGCAAGGTCCTCCAGCGCGATGCGCTTGTCGAATGTCAGCAGCCACAGCGGTAACCACTATCCCTTGACGGTGCGCGTGATGTTCGCGGAGACCTTCGATGCCGACGCGCTCGGGTCGCCAGCCGCGTCTGCGCATCGATTACCTCCATGCAAAGGGCGGCATGGGTCTGGAAGGCGTGCGGCGCGTCGATGCCCACCTTCAGGCCCTGTTGCAAGGCTTGGCCGATGATCCCAGGACAGCACTGGGCAATGTGCCCAATCTTCAAGCACCGCACACGGCCAAACAAGACTCGACCAGCAAACCCAAAGACAAGGGCTTTGCCTCCGTGGTGGAAGCCTTCGCTTCGCATGTCCGGCGTGTACCGCAGGCACCAGCGGTGCGTGACGAGACGACGGCGTGGACCTATGCCCAGCTCCATGCCGCATCAGACAAACTGGCTCGCGTGCTGGTCACCGCCGGGGTCGGTCCTGATGTCCGTGTCGGCCTGCATGCCGAACGCTCTTGCGCCTTCGTGCTCGGCTTGCTGGCCGTGCTCAAGGCCGGTGGCGCCTATGTGCCGCTCGACCCGCAACTGCCTGCCGACCGCCTGGCCTACCAACTGGACAACAGCGGCGCACGACTGGTGCTGAGCACAAAGCCGTCAACGTTGGCTGTGAGCAAGACATTACCGGTGATCGAACTGGGCATCGACCAATTCGACCATGACGGCCATGGCAGCGATCTTGCCGTGCTATCCGATGAAAGCGAATGGCCGCAGCCCTTGCCGCAGCAAGCGGCGTATGTGATCTACACGTCCGGCTCCACCGGCCAGCCCAAGGGCGTGGTCGTCACGCATGGGGCCCTGGCCAACTATGTGCAAGGCGTGCTGTCCAGGCTGGGTCTGCCCAGCGAGGCCGCCAGCATGGCCATGGTTTCCACGGTGGCTGCGGACCTCGGCAACACCACCCTGTTCGGCGCGCTGTGCGCCGGTCGTCAACTGCACTTGATCTCGGCGGAGCGCGCTTTCGATCCGGACCGCTTCGGCGACTACATGCGCGAGCACGCCATCGACGTGCTCAAGATCGTGCCCAGCCACCTCCAGGCGTTGATGCAGGCCGCGCGACCGCAGGATGTCCTGCCGCGCCACACGTTGATCGTGGGCGGCGAAGCCACCGGCTGGGCGCTGCTGGACCAGATCCACATGCTCAAGCCCACATGCCGGGTCATCAACCACTATGGCCCCACGGAAACCACTGTGGGCGTGCTGACGCAGGCCGCCGATACAGCCTGGCGCCAGGCACCGGCCCTGCCCATCGGCCAGCCTTTGCCGGGCAGCACGGTGCACGTGCTCGATGACAGCCTGAACCCTGTGCCCTCGGGTGTGGCGGGTGAGCTGTATTTGGGCGGAGCCGGCCTGGCGCGCGGTTACCAGGCGCGGGCCGCCTTGACGGCGGAGCGTTTCGTGCCGAGCCCCTTCGCAGTGGGCGAGCGGCTCTATCGCAGTGGCGACCGCGTGGTGCAACTGTCCGATGGCAGCCTGTCCTTCCTGGGCCGCACCGATGACCAAGTCAAGATCCGCGGCTACCGCGTGGAGCCGCGCGAGGTGGCCACCGCGCTGCTCGGCAGCCTGGCGTGGCTGCCGCGGAAGTGATCGTGGGCGAAGGTGAGGACGGCCGTGCGCAGCTGCAGGCCTACGTCGTTGCGCTTTCCGATGCGTCGCTGAACACCGGCCTGTTGCGCGAGGCGCTGTGCGCAACCTTGCCCGACTACATGGTGCCCGCCACGGTGACGGTGCTCGACGCCATGCCGCTGACGCCCAACGGCAAGATCGACCGCAAACGCCTGCCTTCGCCGGATGTGGCTGCGTCCGGTGATCGCCCCTACGAAGCGCCTCGGACCGAGACCGAGCAGGCCATGGCCGCCGTCTGGGCCGACGTGTTGGGTGTCGCCCAGGTGGGCCGTCAGGATGACTTTTTCGAATTGGGTGGCGATTCCATCCTGTGTCTGAAGCTGGTGGCGCGTGCACGCAAGCGTTCCTTGAAGCTGACGCCCAAGCAGGTGTTCGAGCACCGCACGCTTGCGGCGCTGGCCGCGTCGATCACAGGAGCGGATGCCGGGCAGGCCAGTGTGCCTGCGGGGCCTGCCTTGGTGGCAGGTAAAAGGGGCGAGCGCCTGGAGCTGTCTTTCGCGCAGCAGCGGCAATGGTTCCTGTGGCAGTTGGACCCGCAGGGCTCGGCCTACCACATCGCCGGGGCACTGCGCCTGAAGGGCGCGTTGAACGCCGATGCGGTGCAAGCCGCTTTTGATGACCTCGTGGCCCGACACGAATCGCTGCGCACGCGCTTCAAGCCCGACGAGCAAGGCCATGTTCAACAGGTGATCCTGCCTGCCGCACAAGCCGACTTCAACCTGATCGACTTGGGCAAGAGTGATCTGGACCAAGCATTGGCCCAGGCCCGCACCCTGGCCGAGCGCCCCTTCGACCTCACACGCGATGCCCTGCTGCGCGTGGCCGTGATCCGCCTGTCGGCCCACGACCACGTGCTGGCCGTGGTCATGCACCACATCGTCTCGGACGGCTGGTCCATGCAGGTCATCGTCGACGAGTTCGTGTCGGCCTACCAGGCCCGCCTGCAGGACCGTGCACCCCAGTGGCCTGCCTTGCCCATCCAGTACGCCGACTACGCCGCCTGGCAGCGCGACTGGCTGGCCTGCGGAGAGAAGGAACGCCAGCTGGCCTACTGGCGCGAGCAGCTCGGCACAGAGCAGCCGGTGCTGCAACTGGCCGACCGATCACCCTCGCCAGGCCACGGCCAACTACCGCGCGGCCAGCCACAGCTTCGCGCTGCCGCAGAGCCTGGTCGAGGCGCTGAAGCAACGCGCCCAGGCCCAGCCCCAAGGTGGCACGTTGTTCATGGTGCTGCTGGCGGGCTTGCAGGCTTTGCTGCACCGCTACAGCGGGCAGTGCGACATCCGCGTCGGCGTGCCCATCGCCAACCGCCACCGCGTCGAGACCGAGGGCGTGGTCGGCTTCTTCGTCAACACGCAGGTGCTGCGCAACCGCATCGACGCGCGATCGAGTCCGCTGCAAGCCGTGCTGCGACCAGGCCTGCGCAGGCCGCGCTGGGCGCGCAGGCCCACCAGGACCTGCCCTTCGAGCAACTGGTCGAGGCGCTGCAGCCCGAGCGCAGCCTCAGCCACAGCCCGCTGTTCCAGGTGATGTACAACCACCAGCGCCAGGACAAGCGCGCTTTGACGCAACTGGCGGAACTGGGCGGTGCCAGCGGCCTGACCCTGGCGCCTTGTGACCTGGGCGGCCAGGCCGCGCAGTTCGAGCTGACGCTGGACACGGCCGAGCAGCCCGACGGCCAGGTGCTGGCCACCCTGACCTACGCCCAGGAGCTGTTCGAGCCCCAGCGCATCGAGCGCATGGCCGGGCACTACCTGCAACTGCTCCAGCAACTGGCCACCGCACCGCAACAGGCCGTGGGCCAAGTGGACCTGCTGACCCGTGCCGAGCACGCCCAGCTTCAGCAATGGGGCCGCAACGAGCAGCGCTACCCGGTGACGCAACTGGTGCACCAACTGGTCGAAAGCCAAGCACAACAAAGGCCCGATGCCACAGCCTTGATCTTCGGTGATCAACAGTTGAACTACGCCCAGTTCAACCAGCGCGCCAACCAGCTCGCGCACCAACTGATCGCCCTGGGCGTCGGCCCGGATGTGAAGGTGGGCATCGCGGTGGAGCGCTCCATCGAGATGGTGGTGAGCCTGCTGGCGGTGCTCAAGGCTGGCGGCGCATATGTGCCGCTGGACCCAGACTACCCGAGCGAGCGACTGGCCTACATGATCGAGGACAGCCGCATCAAGCTGCTGCTGACGCAGAGCCATCTGGCAGGCAAGCTGCCACAGCAAAGCGGTGTTGTCATGCTGGCGCTGGACCAGCTCGACCTCACAGGGCAGCCCACAGGCAACCCAGGCCGATCGGTCCACCCTGAAAGCCTGGCCTACGTCATCTACACATCGGGATCGACTGGCAAACCGAAGGCCGTCGGCCTCTCGAACCGTGTGCTGGCCGAGCATACCCAGGTCGCGATCGGCTTTGCCGGCTTGAGCGCACAGGACCGCATGCTGCAGTTCGCCACCTTGAACTTCGACAGCTGCATCGAGCAGATCTACCCGCCGCTGTGCGTGGGTGCGGCCATCGTGCTGCGTGGCCCCGATGTGTGGGACAGCGAAACCTTCTACCGCGAGCTGATCGACAAGCGCATCAGCGTGGCCGACCTGACGACAGCCTATTGGCTGGTGCTGGTGCAGGATTTCGCGCGGCAAGGTGCGCATGATTTTGGTGTCCTGCGCCAGATGCACGTCGGCGGTGAGGCCATGCCGCCCGAAGGGCTCAAGGTATGGCGCGATGCGGGTTTGGGCCATGTCAAGCTGCTGATATGGCCCAACTGAGACGGCGGTGACCGCCTCGGTGCTGGATTGCGCCCCTTACGTCATGGGCGAGCAAGCGCTGCCTACGCAGATGCCCATTGGCCAGCCCTTGGCGGGCCGCGATCTCCATGTGCTCGATGGCAACTTGGAGCGCGTCCCTCAAGGTGTGCCGGGCGAGCTGTGCATCGGCGGCGATTTGCTGGCGCGAGGCTATGGCAATCGGCCGGGCCTGAACAGCGAACGCTTCGTGGCCGACCCGTTCAGCGATGCGGGCGGCCGCCTGTACCGCACGGGTGACCTGGTGCGCTGGCGCGCCGATGGCCAGATCGAGTACCTGGGCCGCATCGACCATCAGGTCAAGGTGCGGGGTTTCCGCATCGAGTTGGGCGAAGTCGGAAGCCCAGTTGCTGGCGCGGGATGGCGTGCGGGAAGCCGTGGTCGTGGCGCAAAGCGGCCCGTCGGGCACACGCCTGGTGGCCTATGTTTCTGGCGATGCCGGTGTGGATCTGGACGCTGCGAAGTTGCGCCAGGCCCTGGGCCAGGATCTGCCCGACTACATGGTGCCCTCCGTGATCATGGTGCTGGCGGCGCTGCCGCTGAACCCCAATGGCAAGGTCGACCGCAAGGCGCTGCCCCAGCCCGAGTTGGGCAACGAAGCGGGCTATGTCGCCCCGCAAGGCGAGGTCGAGCAGGCCCTGGCCGGCTGTGTGGCAGGAGGTGCTGGACATCGCGCAGGTGGGTCACCAGGACAACTTCTTCGAGCTGGGCGGGGACTCGATCCTGAGCCTGCAGATCGTGGCGCGGGCGCGCCGGACGGGCTACAAGCTGCAGCCCCAAGCAGCTTCGAGCATCGAGCACATCGCTTCACTGGCCGGTGTGGCCATCAAGCTGGTGGAAGACGATGCTGCCAGCATGCTGGCTGTGGCGGGTGGCAGCGGTCCATTCGCCTTGGCGAATGTGACGCACGCGCAACTCGATGCGGCACCCATGCCTTTGGCGCAGGTCGAAGACCTGTACCCGCTGTCGCCGATGCAATCGGGTTTGCTGTTCCACAGCATGTTCGAGTCAGGTGTGAACGCCTATGTCGGGCAGCACAGGCTGGACATCGAAGGGCTGGACACGGCGCGCTTCAAGGCGGCATGGCAGGCGGCGATCGCGCGCCACGCGGTGCTGCGCACGGGCTTCTGGCACCAGCGCGAGGTGCCGCTGCAGTGGGTGGCCAAGGCCGTGGCGTTGCCGCTGGTCGAGCACGACTGGCGCGGCCGCAACGGTGGAGATCAGGCGAATCCACAGGAGCTTCAGCAGGACCTGGACCAACTGGCCCAGCAAGAGCTGGCGCAAGGCTTCGACCTGCTGCAGCCGCCCTTGATGCGGCTGGTGCTGGTGCGCACGGCGGACGACCGCCAGCACTTCATCTGGACGATGCACCACCTGCTGCTGGACGGCTGGAGCACCGCACAGCTGATGGGCGAAGTGCTGCGCCACTACGGCGGCGAGAGCCTGCCGGTGCAGGGCAGCAAGTACCGTGACTACATCGGCTGGCTGCAGGCGCAGGACGCCCAGGCCAGCGAGCTTTACTGGCGTGAGCAGTTGCGCTTCATCGACGAGCCCACACGGCTGGCCGATGCCTTGCCCAGGCCGACACACGATGTGGCCCACGAGGCGACTCCAGGCCACGCCATGCACCACAGCACACTGGACGAGCAGGCCACCCGTCGCCTGGGCGAGTTCGCCCGCCGCGAACGCGTCACGCTCAACACACTGGTGCAGGCCGCCTGGGCCTTGCTGCTGCAACGCTACACCGGCCAGCAGGCCGTGGCCTTCGGCGCCACCGTGGCGGGCCGCCCAGGCGACCTGCCTGGCGCCGACCGCCTGATGGGCCTGTTCATCAACACCCTGCCGATGATCAGCGCACCGCGCGCCGACCAGCGCGTGGGCGACTGGCTGCGCGAACTGCAAGCACGCAACGTGGCCTCGCGCGAGCACGAACACACGCCGCTGTTCGAAATCCAGCGCTGGGCGGGCCAGTCCGGTCAGGGCCTGTTCGACAGCATCCTGGTGTTCGAGAACTACCCCATCGACGAGGTGCTGCAGCAAAGCGCACCCGGTGGGCTGCGCATCTCGGGCGTGCAGGGGCAGGACGACACGCACTACCCGATGACCGTCTCGGTGATGCACGACGGCAAGACCGTGCGTCTGCACTACGGCTATGCGCGCGCGCACTTCGATGCGCAGACCGTGGCCATGGCGGCCACGCACGTCACGGCCTTGCTGAGCCAACTGGGCCAGGACGCCGAGCGCCGCCTGGGCGAGGTGGACTTGCTGAGCGACGCCGAGCAGGCACAACTGCGTCAATGGGGCCGCAACGCGCAGCGCTACCCGGTGACGCAACTGGTGCACCAGTTGATCGAAAGCCAAGCACAACAAAGGCCCGAAGCGACAGCACTGATCTTCGGTGATCAACAGTTGAGCCATGCCCAACTCAACCAGCGCGCCAACCAGCTCGCGCACCACCTGATCGCCCAGGGTGTGGGCCCGGACGTGAAGGTGGGCATCGCGGTGGAACGCTCCATCGAGATGGTGGTGGGCCTGCTGGCGGTGCTCAAGGCCGGTGGCGCGTATGTGCCGCTGGACCCGGACTACCCCAGCGAGCGTCTGGCCTACATGATGGAAGACAGCCGCATCAAACTGCTGCTGACGCAAAGCCATTTGGCAGACAAGCTGCCACAGCAAAACGGCATCGCCATGCTGGCGCTGGACCAGCTCGACCTGAGCCAGCAGCCCACGCACAACCCCAATACGCCAGTCCACCCCGAGAACCTGGCCTACGTGATCTACACCTCCGGATCGACTGGCAGACCCAAGGGCGTCGGCATCGCCCACCATGCCCTGGTCGAACATGCGCAGGTGGGCATCGGCTTCTTCGGCCTGACGGCGCAAGATCGCATGCTGCAGTTCGCCACGCTGAACTTCGACGGCTGCATCGAGCAGGTCTATCCGACACTGTGTGCTGGCGCGGCCATCGTGCTGCGCGGCTCCGCCCTGTGGGACAGCGAGACCTTCTACCGCGAGCTGATCGACAAGCGCATCAGCGTGGCCGACCTGACAACGGCCTACTGGTTCCTGCTGGCGCAGGACTTCGCACACCACGGCGTGCGTGACTACGGCGCGCTGCGCCAAGTGCACGCGGGTGGCGAAGCGATGCCGCCGGAAGGCCTCAGGGCCTGGCGCGATGCCGGACTGGGCCGTGTCAAGCTGCTCAACACCTATGGCCCGACGGAGGCCACGGTGACCGCGACGGTATTGGATTGCGCGCCCTATGTGACAGGCATGCAGGCCGTGCCCACGCAGATGCCCATTGGCCAGCCTTTGGCGGGCCGCGAGATCCATGTGCTCGATGCCCGCCTGGAGCGCGTGCCCCAAGGCGTGGCAGGCGAGCTGTGCATCGGCGGCGACTTGCTGGCGCGAGGCTACGGCAACAGGCCCGGCCTGAGCAGCGAACGCTTCGTGGCCGACCCGTTCAGCGAGGCGGGCGGGCGCCTGTACCGCACGGGCGACCTGGTGCGCTGGCGCGCCGACGGCCAGATCGAGTACCTGGGCCGCATCGACCATCAGGTCAAGGTGCGGGGTTTCCGCATCGAGCTGGGTGAAGTCGAAGCCCAGTTGCTGGCGCGAGACGGTGTGCGGGAAGCCGTGGTCGTGGCGCAGAGCGGCCCGTCGGGCACGCGCCTGGTGGCCTATGTCTCTGGCGATGCCGGTGCGGATCTGGACGCTGCGAAGTTGCGCCAGGCCCTGGGCCAGGACCTGCCCGACTACATGGTGCCCTCTGTGATCATGGTGCTGGCGGCACTGCCCCTGAACCCCAACGGCAAGGTCGACCGCAAGGCGCTGCCCGAGCCCGAGCTGGGCAACGAGGCAGGCTATGTCGCCCCGCAAGGCGAGGTCGAGCAGGCCCTGGCCGCGGTCTGGCAGGAAGTGCTGGGCATCGCGCAGGTGGGCCGCCAGGACAACTTCTTCGAGCTGGGCGGGGACTCGATCCTGAGCCTGCAGATCGTGGCGCGGTCGCGCCGGGCGGGCTACAAGCTCAGCCCCAAGCAGCTCTTCGAGCACCAGAGCATCGCTGCCTTGGCCCCAGTGGCCGAGGTGCTGGCCGGTGCGGATGCCGCCCAATCCAGACAGGCCCGGGTTGAGCAGCCTGTGCAAGGCGAAGCCTTGCTGCTGCCGATCCAGGCCGATTTCTTCGAACGCCCCGTTCCTGCGCGCCACCACTGGAACCAGGCCGTGCTGCTGCAAAGCAGCGAGCGCCTGGACGCCAAGCTGCTGGAGCAGGCGCTGCAAGCGCTGGTGCGCCACCATGACAGCCTGCGCCTGCGCTACAACCAGGCTCACCCTGATACTGGTACGCAGCGCGAACAAGGCGGTCAGACCGGGCAAGACAAGCCCGGCACTTGGCACCAGACCTATGTCGACATGCCCGCTGATGCACAGCAATCCCAGCCGCTGCTGTGGGTGCGCCAGGCCCGCGATGCCGATGATGTCCAGCAACTGTGCACCCAGGCCCAGCGCAGCCTGGACCTGAGCGCCGGCCCGCTGCTGCGCGCCTTGCTCATCGAGATGCACGACGGCAGCACCCGCCTGCTGCTGGCCATCCACCATCTGGTGGTCGATGGCGTGTCCTGGCGCATCCTGCTGGAGGACCTGCAAACGGTCTATGGTCAGCTGGCCATGGGTCAGGGTGCAAGCCAGGCCATCTCGCTGCCACCCAAGACCGCCAGCGTGCAGGCCTGGGGCCAACGCCTGCAAGCCTACGCACGCAGCCATGGAGATCAGCTGGCCCATTGGCAACAGCTTGCCGACACCCCGGTGAGCCTGCCCTGCGACATGCCGCAGGGCGAGGCCAGCATGGCCCAGCAGGGCCAGATCAGCCTGAAGTTGGACAAGGCCACCACGCGCGCCCTGCTCAAGGACGTACCGGCGGCCTACCGCACCCAGGTCAACGATGTGCTGCTGGCGGCTCTGGGTCGCGCCCTGTGCGCCTGGAGCGGCCACGACGAGATCCTGGTTGACCTCGAAGGCCATGGCCGCGAGGATCTGCCCGGTGAACATGGCGAGGTTGTGGACCTGAGCCGCACCGTGGGCTGGTTCACCAGCCTGTACCCGGTGCGCCTGCAGGGCCAAGGTAAACCGCAAGACACGCTCAAGCGCACCAAGGAGGCGTTGCGGTCTGTGCCCCACAAGGGGCTGGGCCATGGCGTGCTCAAGCACCTGGGCACACCCGAGCAGCGCCAGGCACTGCAAGCCTTGCCCAAGCCGCAGGTGGTCTTCAACTACCTGGGCCAGTTCGACAGCAGCTTCAACGAGGCGTCGCTGTGGAAGCTGGCGCCGGAGTCGGCCAGCCCCGTCATGGACGAGCGCTGCCCGCTGGAGCACGCCCTGTCCATCAACGGCCAGGTGCAGGGCGGTGAGCTGGAAATGGTGCTGGGCTACAGCCGGGCACGCTACCACCAAGGGACGATCGAATCGCTGGTCAATGCCTACAAGGCCGAGTTGCAAGGCCTGATCGCGCATTGCACCAGCGGGGTGAGCGGGGCCACGCCCTCGGACTTCCCGCTGGCGGCCACGCATGGCTTGACGCAGGCGCAACTGGACGAGGCACCGACCGTGCTGAACAGTTCGCTGAACAACATCGAAGACCTGTATCCACTGTCACCGATGCAGTCGGGCATGCTGTTCCACAGCGTGTTCGAGGCGGGCGGCCACGCCTATGTGAACCAGGTGAGGCTGGACATCGAAGGGCTGGACACGGCGCGCTTCAAGGCGGCATGGCAGGCAGCGATCGCGCGCCACGCGGTGCTGCGCACGGGCTTCTGGCACCAGCGCGAGGTGCCGCTGCAGTGGGTGGCCAAGGCCGTGGCGTTGCCGCTGGCCGAGCACGACTGGCGCGGCCGAAGCCAATCGAGCCCCCAGCAGCTTGCGCAACTTCAGCAGGACCTGGACCAGCTGGCCCAGCAAGAGCTGGCGCAAGGCTTCGACCTGCTGCAGCCGCCCCTGATGCGACTGGTTCTGGTGCGCACGGCGGACAAGCGCCAGCACTTCATTTGGACGATGCACCATTTGCTGCTGGACGGCTGGAGCACCGCACAGCTGATGGGCGAGGTGCTGCGCCACTACGGCGGCGAGAGCCTGCCGGCGCAGGGCGGCAAGTACCGTGACTACATCGGCTGGCTGCAGGCGCAGGACGCCCAGGTCAGCGAGCTTTACTGGCGTGAGCAGTTGCGCCTCATCGACGAGCCCACACGGCTGGCCAATGCCTTGCCCAGGCCGACACACGATGTGGCCCACGAGGCGACGTCTTCAGGCCACGCCATGCACCACAGCACACTGGACGAGCAGGCCACCCGTCGCCTGGGCGAGTTCGCCCGCCGCGAACGCGTCACGCTCAACACACTGGTGCAGGCCGCCTGGGCCTTGCTGCTGCAACGCTACACCGGCCAGCAGGCCGTGGCCTTCGGCGCCACCGTGGCGGGCCGCCCAGGCGACCTGCCTGGCGCCGACCGCCTGATGGGCCTGTTCATCAACACCCTGCCGATGATCAGCGCACCGCGCGCCGACCAGCGCGTGGGCGACTGGCTGCGCGAACTGCAAGCACGCAACGTGGCCTCGCGCGAGCACGAGCACACGCCGCTGTTCGAAATCCAGCGCTGGGCGGGCCAGTCCGGTCAGGGCCTGTTCGACAGCATCCTGGTGTTCGAGAACTACCCCATCGACGAGGTGCTGCAGCAAAGCGCACCCGGTGGGCTGGCCATCTCGGGTGTACAGGGGCAGGACGACACGCATTACCCGATGACCGTCTCGGTGATGCACGACGGCAAGACGGTGCGCCTGCACTACGGCTATGCGCGCGCGCACTTCGATGCGCAGACCGTGGCCATGGTGGCCACGCACGTCACGGCCTTGCTGAGCCAACTGGGTCAGGACGCCGAGCGCCGCCTGGGCGAGGTGGACTTGCTGAGCGACGCCGAGCAGGCACAACTGCGTCAATGGGGCCGCAACGCGCAGCGCTACCCGGTGACGCAACTGGTGCACCAGTTGATCGAAAGCCAAGCACAACAAAGGCCCGAAGCGACAGCACTGATCTTCGGTGATCAACAGTTGAGCCATGCCCAACTCAACCAGCGCGCCAACCAGCTCGCGCACCACCTGATCGCCCAGGGTGTGGGCCCGGACGTGAAGGTGGGCATCGCGGTGGAGCGCTCCATCGAGATGGTAGTGGGCCTGCTGGCGGTGCTCAAGGCTGGCGGTGCGTATGTGCCGCTGGACCCGGACTACCCCAGCGAGCGTCTGGCCTACATGATCGAGGACAGCCGCATCAAGCTGCTGCTGACGCAAAGCCACTTGGCAGACAAGCTGCCGGGGCAGGGTGGCGTCGCCATGCTGGCGTTGGACCGGCTCGACCTGAGCCAGCAGCCCACGCACAACCCCGATATGCCGGTCCACCCCGAGAACCTGGCCTACGTGATCTACACCTCCGGCTCGACCGGCAGACCCAAGGGCGCGGCCAACCGCCACCGTTCATTGCACAACCGCCTGGCCTGGATGCAGGATGCCTACCAACTGACAAGCCAGGACACGGTTCTGCAAAAGACCCCGTTCAGCTTCGATGTGTCCGTGTGGGAGTTCTTCTGGCCCCTGATGGAAGGCGCCCGGCTGGCGGTGGCCAAGTCTGGCGACCATGCCGAACCGGCCCGCCTGGTCGAGCTGATCCGTCGACACGGTGTCACGACCTTGCACTTCGTGCCGTCGATGCTCCAGGCCTTCGTGGCACACGAAGGCATCGAAGCCTGCACGACACTCAAGCGGGTGGTGTGCAGCGGCGAGGCCCTGCCGCAAGAGCTGCAAAACCAGGTCTTCGAGAAGCTGCCGAACACGGGCCTCTACAACCTCTACGGTCCGACCGAAGCCGCGATCGATGTCACGCACTGGACCTGCGTGAAAGAGGAAAGGCAAACTGGCGTGCCCATCGGCCGCCCGATCTTCGACACCTCGACCGTCATCCTCGATGCGCAACTGCGACCCGTGCCGCCAGGTGTGGCCGGAGAGCTCTACCTGGGTGGCATCGGCTTGGCACGCGGCTACTGGCAGCGACCGGGCCTGAGCGCCGAACGCTTCGTGGCCGATCCATTCAGCGACAAGGGCGAACGCCTGTACCGCACGGGCGACCTGACGCGCTGGCGCGAGGACGGCCAGATCGAGTACCTCGGCCGCATCGATCACCAGGTCAAAATCCGCGGACTGCGCATCGAATTGGGCGAGATCGAAGCCCAGTTGCTGTCGCAACCCCAAGTCCGCGAGACCGTGGTCGTGGCCCAGTCGGGCCCTGCCGGTCCGAGGCTGGTGGCTTACGCGGTGCCCGTTGCAGGCGAAGAGATCGATCAGGCTCGACTTCGCCAGGCTTTGGCCCTGAACCTGCCGGACCACATGGTGCCCGCCCTGATCGTGGCCATGCCAGCCTTGCCCCTCAGCCCCAATGGCAAGGTGGACCGCAAGGCGCTGCCTCAACCTGAGCGAGCGCTTGGCGCCGCGGCCTACGAGGCACCTGTCGGCGAACTGGAGCAGTTGCTGGCCTCGGTGTGGCAGGAGGTCTTGGGGTTGGAGGGCGAGCGCCGCATCGGCCGTCATGACAGCTTCTTCGCGCTCGGAGGGCATTCTCTGGCCGTGCTGCAGGTGCAGACGAAGATCTACCGACGCATGTCGGTGGAGGTCGCACTCAAGACCTTCTTCGAGCGCCCGACGCTGAGCGAGCTGGCCACGGCGGTGGAGGCTGAATCAGGCGCGGCTTTGAAGCAGGAACGCGACGAATTGCAAAAGATGTCCGCCCTGATGGGCGCCCTGGAAGTGGATTGAGCAAGCGCAATGGACAAGCACTCACTGGCCGTACGGTTCGCCCTGCTGCCCCCGGAAAAGAAACAGCGGTTTTTGGAGATCTTGGCGGCACAGGATGTCCAGTTCGGGCGGTTGCCCATCGTGCCGCGCGCAAGGGACATCGCTCAGGACGACGATGGCGCGGCGCGATGCGGCATGTCTTTCGCGCAGCAGCGGCAATGGTTCCTGTGGCAACTTGATCCGCAAGGCTCGGCCTACCACATCGCCGGGGCGCTGCGCCTGAAGGGCGCGTTGAACGCCGACGCGGTGCAAGCCGCTTTTGATGACCTTGTGGCCCGACACGAGTCGCTGCGCACGCGCTTCAAGCCCGACGAGCAAGGCCATGTCCAGCAAGTGATTCTGCCTGCCGCGCAAGCCGACTTCAACCTGATCGACTTGGGCAAGAGTGATCTGGACCAAGCGCTGTCCCAGGCCCGCACCCTGGCCGAACGCCCCTTCGACCTCACACGCGATGCCCTGCTGCGCGTGGCCGTGATCCGCCTGTCGGCCCACGACCACGTGCTGGCCGTGGTCATGCACCACATCGTCTCGGACGGCTGGTCCATGCAGGTCATCGTCGACGAGTTCGTGTCGGCCTACCAGGCCCGCCTGCAAGACCGTGCGCCCCAGTGGCCCGCCTTGCCCATCCAGTACGCCGACTACGCCGCCTGGCAGCGCGACTGGCTGGCCTGCGGAGAGAAGGAACGCCAGCTGGCCTACTGGCGCGAGCAGCTCGGCACAGAGCAGCCGGTGCTGCAACTGGCCACCGATCACCCTCGCCAGGCCACGGCCAACTACCGCGCGGCCAGCCACAGCTTCGCGCTGCCGCAGAGCCTGGTCGAGGCGCTGAAGCAACGCGCCCAGGCCCAGCCCCAAGGTGGCACGTTGTTCATGGTGCTGCTGGCGGGCTTGCAGGCTTTGCTGCACCGCTACAGCGGCCAGGGCGACATCCGCGTGGGCGTGCCCATCGCCAACCGCCACCGCGTCGAGACCGAGGGCGTGGTCGGCTTCTTCGTCAACACGCAGGTGCTGCGCAACCGCATCGACGCGCGTCAGCCCCTGCAAGCCGTGCTGGACCAGGCCTGCCAGGCCGCGCTGGGCGCACAGGCCCACCAAGACCTGCCCTTCGAGCAACTGGTCGAGGCGCTGCAGCCCGAGCGCAGCCTCAGCCACAGCCCGCTGTTCCAGGTGATGTACAACCACCAGCGCCAGGACAAGCGCGCTTTGACGCAACTGGCGGAACTGGGCGGTGCCAGCGGCCTGACCCTGGCGCCTTGTGACCTGGGCGGCCAGGCCGCGCAGTTCGAGCTGACGCTGGACACGGCCGAGCAGCCCGACGGCCAGGTGCTGGCCACCCTGACCTACGCCCAGGAGCTGTTCGAGCCCCAGCGCATCGAGCGCATGGCCGGGCACTACCTGCAATTGCTGAAGCAGCTGGCCACCGCACCGCAACAGGCCGTGGGCCATGTGGACCTGCTGACCCAGGCCGAGCATGCGCAGCTTCAGCAATGGGGCCGCAACGCGCAGCGCTACCCGGTGACGCAACTGGTTCACCAACTGGTCGAAAGCCAAGCACAACAAAGGCCCGATGCCACAGCCCTGATCTTCGGTGATCAACAGTGGAGCTATGCCCAGTTCAACCAGCGCGCCAACCAGCTCGCGCACCACCTGATCGCCCTGGGCGTCGGCCCGGATGTGAAGGTGGGCATCGCGGTGGAGCGCTCCATCGAGATGGTGGTGAGCCTGCTGGCGGTGCTCAAGGCCGGTGGCGCGTATGTGCCGCTGGACCCGGACTACCCGAGCGAGCGACTGGCCTACATGATCGAGGACAGCCGCATCAAGCTGCTGCTGACGCAAAGCCATCTGGCAGGCAAGCTGCCACAGCAAAGCAGCGTCGCCATGCTGGCACTGGACCAGCTCGACCTCACAGGGCAGCCCACAGGCAACCCAGGCCGATCGGTCCACCCTGAAAGCCTGGCTTATGTCATCTACACCTCAGGCTCCACAGGTAAGCCGAAAGGCGTGGCCATCGCACAAGGCCCGCTGGCCATGCACGTGCAGTCCATCGGCCAAGCTTATGGCATGACGCCCGAAGACCGGGAGCTGCAATTCGCCTCGATCAACTTCGACGGCGCCCACGAACGCACATGGGTGCCGCTGGCTTTCGGCGCGGCCCTCATGCCCCGCGACAAGGACATCTGGACCGTGCAGCGCACCTGCGCCGAGATCGCCCGCCATCGCATCACGATCGCCTGCTTCACGCCCAGCTACCTGCATCAACTGGCCGAATTGATGGGCGAGGGCGCCAGCCGCTTGCCGATCCGCTCCTACACCGTCGGCGGCGAGGCCATGTCACGCGCCAGTTTCGATTTTGTGCAGCAGGTGCTCAAGCCACCGCGCATCGTCAATGGCTACGGCCCCACGGAAACGGTGATCACGCCCATGATCGCCAAGGCCTATCCCGACACCCGCTTCGACGCGGCCTACATGCCCATCGGCAGCCCTGTGGGCGAGCGCCAATGCCACATCCTCGACACGGACCTGAACCCCGTGCCCCAAGGCGTGGCCGGTGAACTCTACATCGGTGACAGCGGCCTGGCCCGTGGTTATCTGAACCGCAGCGGCCTGACCGCCGAACGCTTCGTGGCAGACCCGTTCAACACGGCGGGCGGGCGCCTTTACCGCACGGGCGACCTGGCCTGCTGGCGCACCGACGGCCAGATCGACTACCTTGGCCGCGTGGACCACCAAGTCAAGGTGCGGGGCTTCCGCATCGAGCTGGGCGAGATCGAGGCCCAGTTGCTGGCCGTGCCTTCGGTCAGCGAGGCGGTCGTCGTGGTCCAGCCCACGGCCCTGGGGCCGCAACTCGTGGCGTACATCGCAGGCCAGGGCGAGCAAGCGCCCGATTCGACGGCCCTGCGCCAGCACCTGACACGCACCTTGCCCGACTACATGGTGCCTGCCGCCATCGTTGCGATGCACGCCTTGCCCTTGAACGCCAACGGCAAGGTCGACCGCGCGGCCTTGCCCATGCCCGAGATGGCGAGCACCCAAGCCTATGAGGCACCTGAGAGCCAGGCCGAGATGGTGCTGGCAGCCATCTGGGCCGAGGTTCTGGGCATCGAGCGTGTCGGCCGACACGACAACTTCTTCGAGCTGGGCGGCCATTCCCTGGCCGCCTTGCAGATCACCGGCCACCTGTCCCAGCGCCACGGCGCGCAACTGCCCGTCCGCCTGTTCTTCGAGACGCCCGATTTGAAGGCCCTGGCCGCCGCCATGCCGGCAGGCGCATTGGGTGGCGCCGACAGCAAGGCCAAGCGCATGGACGACATGGACCTTCTCCTGAGCGAATTCGAGGCTTGACCCGTGAACCAAAGCAAAGAACACCAACTCGCGCAGCGCTTCGCCGCGCTGGACCTCGACGCACGCCGCGGCTTTCTGCGCAAGCTGGCCGATGCCGGCCTGAACTTCGCCGAGCTGCCGATCCCGGTTGCCGACAGGTCCCAGCCTTTGCCCGTGTCCTATGCCCAGCGCGGTCTGTGGCTGACCTGGGCCATGGACCCGACCAGTCCCGCCTACAACATGGCGGGCGTGATGCACCTGCACGGTCGCATCGACGAGGCCGCGTGGCAGCAGGCCTTGACCGATCTGGTGGCGCGCCACGAGGCCCTGCGGACCACCTTCGTGGCAGGTCCCGACGGCGAGGCCATGCAGCACATCTTGCCCGAGACCCATGTTGCGCTGCCGTGCATCGACCTCCAGCACGAACCATCGGCCGAGCGCTTGAGCAGCGCCCGCCAACAAGCGCAGGCCTTTGCCGAACAAGCTTTTCAGCTCGACCGCGACCTGCCTTTGCGCGCGTGCCTGTTCAAGCTCGACGAGGAAGCGCATCTGCTGGTCCTGGCGGTCCACCACATCGTGGCCGACGGCTGGTCCGTGCAGATCCTCGTGGACGAGTTGTCCGCGCTTTACACGGCCCGTGTCCAGGGCAAGGCCGCGAACCTGAAGCCTTTGCCCATCCAGGCCGCGGACCATGCCGCGTGGCAGCGCAATTGGCTGTCCGCCGGCGAGATGGACCGCCAGCTGGCCTACTGGCGCGCGCAGCTCGGCACCGAGCACGAGCCCCTGGCCTTGCCGCTGGACCGCCCGCGCGGCCACACCGACCTCGGGTCGCAACCCGCAGGCAGCCATGTCATCGAACTGGAGGGCGGCCTCTCCGACCGCCTGCGCAGCCTGGCCCGCGCCAACGAGGCATCGCTGTACATGCTGATGCTGTCCTTGCTGGACACGGTGCTGCACCGCTTCACAGGCCAGAGCGACCTGCGCGTCGGCTCGCCCATCGCCACGCGCCAACGCGTCGAGACACATGGTCTGGTCGGCTATCTGACCAATGTGCAGGTCATCCGCGTGCAACCCGATGCGCGCCAGCCCTTCACGGCGCTGTTGGCGCAGGTGCGTCGCGCCGTGCTCGAAGCGCAGGCCCATCAAGACATTCCCTTCGACATGCTGGTCGATGCCTTGCAGCCCGAGCGCGTGGCAGGCGTGCATCCCATCTTCCAGGTCAAGTGCACCGAGCAGCCGGAGGTGGACGACGAACGCCGCTTCGCCGGCCTGCGCGCGACGCTGGACAGCCTGTCGGCCGGCGCGTCCCACTTCGATCTCAGCTTCGACTTCGCCGATCGCCCTCAGGGCATCCGAGGCGTCTTCACCTATGACCCGGCCTTGTTCGATGCCAGGACCGTGGCCAGCATGGGTGAGGTGTTCGTTGCCTTCGCAAGGCAGATCGCGGACAAGCCTTCCCGCCCGCTGTTTGACCTGAGGCTACCCGGCACACCGGACATCCTGGCCGGGCGAGACACTTCGCCACAGCACGAAGATGTCCTGCAGGCCTGGTCGCAGTCCGTGCACGCGCAGCCCGATCGCATCGCCATCCGGCATGAAGACAGCGCCTGCACCTTCGCACAACTCGACGCCCAGGCCGAGCTGTTGGCTCATACCTTGCGCGCGCATGGCGTCGGCCCAGAGGTGCGCGTGGCGCTGCATGCAGAGCGCGGTTGCGAATTCGCTTTGGGCGTGCTGGCCGTGCTCAAGGCCGGGGGCGCCTATGTGCCGCTGGACCCGCAGTTGCCCGCCGACCGTCTCGCCTACCAGTGCAAGGACAGTGGCGCACGCCTGATCCTGAGCGCCACGGCGATCACCTGGCCTCATGACATCCAGACCATGCCATTGGTGTTCGAGCCAGCACACGTTGTCTCTTCCGCGCAGCCACATCCCGCTTCGGTTCATCCAACGCAGGCACACAGGGCGCAGACCGCGTACCTGATCTATACCTCTGGTTCCACCGGCCAGCCCAAGGCCGTGGCGGTGACGCGTGGGGCCCTGATGCACTACGTCGATGGTGTGCTGGAGGCCATGGCATTGCCCGAGACGGCCACCAGCATGGCCATGGTGTCGACCGTGGCGGCCGACCTGGGCCACACCACCTTCTACGGTGCGCTGTGCAGCGGCCGCACCCTCCACCTCATCGCCGCCGAGCGCGCGTTCGATCCGGATCGATTCGGCCAGTACATGCGCGAGCACCAGGTCGATGTGCTCAAGATCGTGCCCAGCCATCTCCAAGCCCTGTTGCAAGCGGCCGAGCCGCACGATGTGCTGCCGCGCCAGCTGCTGGTGGTGGGCGGTGAGGCCACGTCATGGCGTCTGCTCGATCGCATCGTGCAACTGGCCCCGGCTTGCCGCGTGCTCAACCACTATGGTCCGACCGAAACAACGGTTGGCGTGCTGACCCAGCCTGCCGAGCAGGCCAGCCGCCAAGCGGCAACCCTGGCGTTGGGCTTGCCTTTGCCTCGCGTGCGCGTGTGCGTGCTCGACGGTGAACTCAACCCCGTTCCACCAGGCGTGCCCGGCGAGCTGTACCTGGGCGGTCCTGGCGTGAGCCGAGGCTACGAGCGACGTCCCGCCTTGAGCGCTGAACGCTTCATCCCGGACCCGTGGAGCGGGCAGGGCGCGCGCCTGTATCGCTCTGGTGATCGCGTTCGCCAACTGCCCGATGGCACGCTGGCGTTTCTGGGCCGCCAGGACGATCAGGTCAAGATACGCGGCTACCGCGTCGAACCCGACGAAGTGCGACAGGCCCTGCTGGCGCAAGCCATGGTCCGCGAGGCCGTTGTGACCGTGGGAGAGACCGACGACGGTCGCGCCCAACTGTGCGCCTACCTCGTACCGCAGGCCGGCGCCAGCATCGACACGGCCGCGCTGAAGAATCAACTCGGTCTTCAACTGCCTGACTACATGGTGCCCGCTGTTCTCGCGGTGCTGGAGGCGCTGCCCTTGACCGCCAACGGCAAGCTCGATCGCAAGGCCTTGCCCAGCGCACAGGCTGGGGCGGCCCAGCGCGACCACGAAGCCCCGCAAGGCGAGATCGAAACCGCCTTGGCCGCCGTCTGGGCCGATGTGCTGCGCGTGGAGCGCGTGGGCCGTCGCGACAACTTTTTCGAGCTCGGCGGTGATTCGATCCTCAGCCTCCAGATCGTCGCGCGTGCCCGCAAGGCCGGCTGGAAGATCACGCCCAAGCAGCTGTTCGACAAACAGAACATCGCCGAACTCGCCCCGACCGTCACGCCATGTGAACCGCCCGCGCGCAGCAAGCCCGCGCCCGTGCTCAAAGGCCGTCTGATCGACCACCTGGATGCGGCCGCCATCGAGGCCCTGCCGTTCAAGGAAGCCGACATCGAGGACGTCTACCCGCTGACCCCGATGCAGGAGGGCATGCTCTTTCATGCGCTGGAGGCGCCGGGCAGTGGCCTGTACGTCAACCAGATGAACGTCGAAGTCGAGGGCCTGGACGAAGAACGCATGTCGCGGTCGTGGCAGGCCATGGTCGCACGCCATCCCATCCTGCGAACCGCCATCCTGATGCAATCCGGCCTCAAGCGTCCCTTGCAAGTTGTGTTGCGCCATGCCGAGGCCGCGGTCACCAGGTTGGACTGGCAGGATCAGCCGGACTTGGCCGAGCAAATCGCAAGCCATGCCAAGGCCGAGCTCGAAGCCGACATCGACTGGCTCAAGCCGCCCCTGTCGCGCCTGACCTTGATCCGCACGTCGGACCAGACCCACCAACTGATCTGGACACAGCACCACGTCTTGCTGGACGGCTGGGGCGATGCCATGCTGATCGGCGACCTGCTGCGCCACTATGCCGGCGAAGCGCTGCCGCCGGCCGGACCCGCCTATGGCGACTATGTCCGCTGGCTGGACCGCCAGGACCCACAGGCCACCGAAGCCTTCTGGAAGCAGGCCTTGCAAGGCCTGGACGGCCCGACCCTGCTGGCCCAGGCCGCCGCGCCGTCCTCGGCACCCCACGCCTCTCCACAGGCGGGCTACAACAAGATCTACACCCGCCTGGATGCCCAGGAGACCCAGGCGCTTCAAGCCTTTGCCAAGCAGGAACGCGTCACCCTCAACACCATCGTGCAGGCGGCCTGGGCCTTGCTGCTGCAGCGTCACACGGGCAAGGACCACGTTGTCTTCGGCGCCACGGTCGCGGGCCGTCCACCCAGCCTGGCGGGCTCCGACGCCATGCTGGGTTTGTTCATCAATACCATCCCCATCCCGGTGACCCGTCGCCCGGGGCAGCGCGTGGGCGACTGGCTGCGCACAGTGCAGGACACCAACCTCGGCCTGCGCGAACACGAGCACGCCTCGCTGGCCGACATCCAGCGCTGGAGCGGCTCTGCCGGGCGCCCCTTGTTCGACAGCATCGTGGTCTTCGAGAACTACCCGGTGGACCAGGCGCTGATCGGGGGCGAGCGCTGCGGCCTGCACTTCGGACCGGTACAAAGCGCCGGCCTGACGGGTTATGCCATGGACATCCAGGTCGTGGTCGGCGAGACCATGGACATCGAGTATTGCCATGGCCTGCGCGACATCGGCGATGCCTTCGCCGCGTCCTTGCGTGATGACATGGCGCACCTGCTACGCCAGATGATGCAGGATGCGCAGCGTCCCGCCGGGGAGCTCAACTGGCTGGATGATGCCGCTCGCTCGCGCATGTTGGCATGGGGCCGACATCCCGTCTCCGCGCCGGATGCACCGGCTGCGCAAAAGACCCATCAGCCCGTCCACCAGATCATCGAGGCCCATGCCCGGTCCACGCCCCAGGCCATTGCCCTGCTCATGGGCGAAGAAGAGGTGTCCTACGCCGAGTTGAATGCCCGGGCCAATCGCCTGGCGCACCGCCTGCGCCGCGAAGGCATCGGCCACGAAACCCTGGTCGGTGTGTCCATGGCCCGATCGCTGGACGTGATCGTGGTGCTGCTGGCCATCTTGAAGACCGGCGGTGCCTATGTGCCGCTGGACCCGGACTATCCCGCCGACCGGCTGGCCTACATGGCGAAAGACAGCGGCCTGGCCTTGCTCATCACGCAAAGCAGCTTGCAAGACAAGCTCAAGGGTGTCAGCGACAAGCCTTTGCTGCTGGTCGACCAGATGAACCCGAGCGCCGAGCCCGATACCGATCTCGGCGTGCCCATGAGCGAGCATCACCTGGCCTATGTCATCTACACCTCGGGCTCGACCGGCCGGCCCAAAGGCGTGGCGGTGAGCCATGGTCCCTTGTCCATGCATTGCCGCGCCACGGCCGGAATCTACGGCATGACGCCGCGCTCGCGCGAACTGCTCTTCATGTCCTTTTCTTTCGACGGTGCCCATGAACGCTGGTTGACCGCGCTGACTTCCGGCGCCGGCCTGGCCATCCGCGACAACGAGTTGTGGACCACCGAGCAAACCCACGAGGCCTTGCACCGCTATGGCATCACCCATGCCGCGTTCCCGCCCGCCTATTTGGGCCAGGTGGCCGAATGGGCAGCCGACCGCGACGACCCGCCGCCGGTCGAACTCTACGTGTTTGGCGGTGAGGCCATGCCCAAGGCTTCCTACGACCGTGTCAGGCAGACGCTCAAGCCGCGTCTTCTGATCAACGGCTATGGCCCGACCGAAACCGTGGTGACCCCGCTCATCTGGCGCACCCCGGCCAGTGAAACCTTCGACTGCGCCTACGCGCCCATCGGCCGCCCGGTCGGCGAGCGCACCGCCTACGTGCTCGATGCGGACCTGCAGCCGGTGCCTCAGGGCGCCGTTGGCGAACTCTTCATCGGTGGCTACGGCCTGGCGCGTGGCTATGTGGGCCGACCGGACCTGACGGCCGAGCGCTTCATCGCCGATCCTTTCGATGCCGGGGGCGGGCGCCTGTACCGCACGGGCGACCTCGTGCGCTGGATGCCCGATGGCCAGATCGAGTACATCGGCCGTGCCGACCATCAAGTCAAGGTTCGTGGCTTCCGTATCGAACTGGGCGAAATCGAGACGCAACTGCGCCAGGCGCCTGGCGTGCTGGACGCCGCCGTGATCGCAATGGAAGGCACGGCAGGCCGACAGCTCGTGGCCTATCTGGTGCCCGTTGCCTCCATGAATGCAGATGCGTCGCACAGCCCGTTCAGCGAACGCGTCCGTCAGCATCTCTCCAGCAACCTGCCGGACTACATGGTGCCCGCGCATCTGGTGGTCCTGCCTGCCTTGCCTCGCTTGATCAGCGGCAAGCTGGACCGTGCGGCCTTGCCCGAGCCCGGCACGTCGACGGCGTCTGCCTACGTCGCGCCATCGACGCCAGAGGCCAGGCAGTTGGCGGCCATCTGGCAGGACGTCTTGGGCGTGCCGCAAGTGGGGCAGACAGACAACTTCTTCGAGCTGGGCGGGGATTCGTTGCTGAGCCTGAAGGTGATCGCCAAGGTCAGGGGCCTGGCCAACCCGAAGCTGTCATTCAAGCTGCGCGATCTCATGCAACGACCCACCATTACCGGCTTGTTGGGCCTGGAGCCCACAGACGGTGCGCCCGGTGCGGCATCTCGCATGACCGGCCTGCAGGCGCTCAACCAGGTCGTTTCAGGGCCGCGCCCGCTCTTTTGCTTGCACGCTGGCATGGGGACGACTTTCGACTACCAGCCCCTGGCGCGGCGCCTGCATGGGCAGCGCACCGTGTACGGCATGGCGTGCCGTACCTTGCTCGATGTCAACCACCGTGATGCCTCCTTGTCGCAGATGGCCGATGACTATGCGCAAATGATCCGCGGCACGCAAACCCAGGGGCCGTATAGCTTGCTGGGGTGGTCGCTGGGCGGCACGCTCGCAGCCATGGTGGCCGCCCGCCTGGAGCAGTGTGGACAACGCGTGGATTTTGTCGGGCTGGTCGATCCCTTCGTGCCTGCCGCGGAAGACGCCATGCCAGTCGATTGGTGGGATGAGTTGACTGCCTTTGCCAGTGTGGTGATGGCCGACATCAAGCCAGATCAGATGGACGCCGTCCGTCGAGAACAAGCGGCCATGCTGGCGACATGGCCGACGCTGGCGCCGCAGGCCCAGCTTGATCGTGTGTCTCACATCTTGGAGGCACTGCTTGCCAAGTTACGTCCTTCAACCGAGAGCAGCAGCGTTCAAGGTGGCGGCGGCATCTATGCAGAACTGGGCGCAGAGGCTCTGGCCGGCATGTTCCTGGCAGCGCGGCATTTGCGTGCGCTCTCTCTCGAGACCGATGCGGTGCCATCGTTGAACGTGACGCCGTCTTGTTGGTGGCGTGCCGATCGCGTCGAGGCGCATCGACAGGCATTGACACGTCAACTAGGGCGTCCCATGTCCGATGTTTATCAGCTGGACGCCGACCACTTCGCCATCGTGCGCGACGAACGCTTGTTGTGCGGTGTGCTTTCCGCGCTCGAGGCGCTTGCCGAAAAGGGCGCTGGCGCCATGCCCATGGCGGCCTAGTCGATTGATGCCGTAATGGAAAAAAGGCCGTTCGGTGCTTACCGAGCGGCCTTTTTGCTGATCGAACCGACAGAGGTTTACCAGCGATAGCGCGCGCTGGCCACGAAGGACCGCTCGACGCCGCGATAGCAGTCATAGTAGCAATTGGCGATGTAGTCCTTGTTGGTCAGGTTCTGCCCAGTCAATGCGAAGCGCCAGTTGCCTGTTTCATAACGGATGGCCGCGTCAAGCAACGTGTACGACGGTTGCTGAATCAGATTGTCGTCATCGTCATAGCGAGCGCCGACATAGCGCACACCGGCACCAAAGCCCAAGCCACTCAATTCACCGGCGTGCACAGTGTAGTCCAGCCAGAACGATGCCATTTGCTTGGGCACCAGAGGCATGCGCTTACCGGCCAGACTCTCCTCATCAATGCCCGTGTTGTTGGTCTTCGTGATCTTGACGTTGTTGTACGTGTAGGAAGCAGTCGCGCTCAGATTCCTGGTCAAGTCGCCTTTGGCTTCCAACTCGAGGCCACGCGAATTTACTTCGCCAGTCTGAACCTTGAAATGCGAATCCGTCGGATCGGTCGTTACCACGTTGGTCTTGGTCAGATCGAACAAGGCCGCGGTGACAAGCAAGCTGCTATTTGCAGGCTGGTACTTGATCCCCGCTTCATATTGCTTACCTCGGGTAGGCACCATCGCTTGCCCATTTTTGGTAGTGCCGCTTTGGGGCAGAAAGGATTCGGCATAGCTGGCATAAGGTGCCCAACCGCCGCCGATGAGGTAAGTCAAACCTGCTCGCGACGTGAAGGCTGAATCCACTCGGCTCTGCGAGGCAGAGCCGACAGTGTCGGTATCTGTTTCCGCTCGATCTTGCCGACCGCCAAGGGTCAAGATCCAATTCGGTGTGAATTTGAGTTGATCTTGCACGTACACGCCCAATTGTTTGAGCGTTTGATCGTAGGCCGTGTCCACCTGGGTTGGCAGACTGACAGGTTGCCCATATATAGGATTGGCGATATCCAAGTCCGGGGCATCACCTTTGTAGTGCTTGACGTTGACTTTGCCTTGCAGCCAATCGAAGCCCAACAATACCTGATGCTGAATTTCACCGGTATTGAAGCGCGCTTGAACGCTGGTGTCCACAATGGTCTCGTCAAGGTGTTCATCGTAGCGGATGGCCTGACGGGTCAGGGTTGTGCCAGTGAGGTCGCCGTCGAAGAGGGGGCGGTAGTCAATGCTGGCATGGGCTACCCGGAGATTTTGCTTAAAGGTCCAGACATCATTGAATCGGTGTTCGAATTGATAACCAACACTCGACTGATCTTGATCGTATTTGGTGTAGTTGGGCTCACCTAGCAGTACGTCGGTAGGTATGGTGGGGTTCTCGTTTTGGTCGTAGGCTGTGTAATACGCTGAAAAATGATTGGTGCGGTTGTGCAGATAGTCCGTGAGCAGGGTAAAGGTGGTGTCGGCTGACGGCGTCCACGTGAAAGAGGGTGCGATATACGTGCGTTCATTCTTCACGCGCAAGCCGTCCGGATACTTGTCTTGCGTGCCGGTATCCAGGCCAACACCCACCAGGCGATACAGCAATGTGCCATCCGCATTGAGGCGGCCGCCGAAGTCGCCAGCAAGTTGCTTGCGGTCGAAACTGCCCAGTTGCAATTCCACTTCGTTGACGGCATCGGCGGTCGGGCGCTTGCTGACGCGGTTGATCACGCCACCGGCCTCACCGCTGCCAAACATCACGGATGAGGGGCCGCGCAGGACTTCAATGCGTTCGAGCCCGTAGGACTCTCCTCGGAAAAAGGTGTAGCTGGCACCAAACTGTCGCAGCCCATCCCGATAACTACTGGTGTTCGATGCATCGAAGCCTCGCAGATAGAACCATTCGTTGCCACGTGTGTCTGCGCCATATGTTTCCGCCTGCACCCCGGGTGTGTAGCGCACCGCTTCCGTGACGCTGGTCGCCCCGCGTGCGTCGAGTTCGTCGCGCGTGATGACGGAAATCGATTGCGGGATCTCCAGTATGGGTGTGTCGGTCTTGGTGCCCGTGGCGCTGCGCTTGGCTGCAAAGCCCTGAACGGGCCCTGTGGCTGTCTCTGTCGGGCGTTGCGCCGTGACGGTGACGGCTGGCAACGTGGCGCTGCCATCAGAGGGAGGTGGGGCAGTCGTTTGTTGAGCGTGGCTTGCGCCGGCCGACAAAGTGACGCCAAACAGGGCCATGCGAACAGCGCGAGCCAAGGCAGTAGGCCTGACGTGGTACTGCTGAATGAGGTGACCGGAAGAAGAGTGCAGGTTTCTACGGTTGTTCATGATGCCAATAGAGAACGGTGACACCGGGCCAGAGGCTCATGAGCGCAAGAGTCCTCCAGTTCTGTGTTTTTATTGATGGGAGATGCAGCCAATGCGGGAGTGCAGCGGCAAACACCGCGCTATTGTATTCACAAATGCGAATCATTATCAATGGTGTTGACGCAGTGCAGGCCTTTTACTTGCGGGCTTCCCCGAGAAGCAAAGACGTGTACGAAGCGTCCGCTCGATTCGAGATTGGGCGAAGGCGAGGCGCGAGAGGGCAGGCAGTGCAATAGCTTTCACGTGGCAACAGGTAGTACAGGCAGCATTGGCGATGCAGACGAAGGCGGCCAGAAGGTTCTTCCATGGCGTCTATCTCTTTTTGTTGGCCGTACATGGGGTTGTGCTGGCCGTTCGGCCATTTCGGGTTGCCCAACAGCACTGCACGATCCTGCGCGACATGGGGGGCTTGGTCTGTGAGCATCAGCGCTTGCTCGAAGATGTTGTCGAGGTATCGAGCGGCATTGCCCCACAGAAGCTTGGGTGCCAGCTTCGAGGCCCGAGTCAGGGCAGAAAAAAGCGGCTGTAGATGCTGTGTCAGCAGGCCCCCATGGCGTGCCATGGTGTCTTGCCCGCTCATCGATTGGCCTTCATGAAGGATGTAGAAGCATTCAGGGATGCCATCCTTGCTCATGGTCAGCCACATTTCTTCAGGCGCTGTCGGGAAGCCATGCTGCAGCACAGTGCTGCCAGCGATCATGGGCGGTAGAAGTGCCCACAGGTAGTACAGGCTCCAGGCTGATGCCACAGGCCGCAGATCCGGTGTGCATTGGTACTTGGCTTGCCGCTGCAAGATGTCAGCCAGCATGCCGAGCTCAGGGTTCAGAATGTCTGCAACGCGTACAGCGGGCTCAGGTGGCCGAGGTACGCATGCGAGGGTTTCTGCAAAGGGAGCCCATTCCCCCTCAAACAGCGGTGCGAGCTTGGCAATCAACTTCATCTCTTCGAGTTGGTCATATCTCTGATATGACGAACGAGGGCGCTCAAATGTTCATGGCTCGACCGCCACGAAACCGATAGCCACGCGAGTGAAGATGCCCTTGAATGGCCAGCCCCAGGTACCGGCGAGGGCGCGCTGCCAGGCTAGGCGCATCAGGGAAACGGCAAGGCCTGGGCGATCTCGCTGCTGGGCGCGCTGGCCACATTGTCGGGCAAGGCCAAGACGTCGTTGATCAGCGTGGCGGCCGAGACATCGTTGTCCAGCAACTGGGTCAAGGCCAGCATGGCCAGCGCACCGCCGGCGATGCCACCGCCCACCCATGCCCGCCAGGCGCGCCTGCCGCGTGATGCCGTGGGCGTTGTGGAGGATGCACGCTGATGTCTCATGTGAGGCTCCCTTTGGATGTGATGCCGTTGGACAGTGGCTGTCTTGAGCATCTTCCGTACCTGCTTGTTGTCGCTGGCGTCTGCCTGGGGCGCGCCACATGCGATGCCGCGCGGCTGCGTGATATCGCGCAGGGCGCTGTTGCACCGGCCGCACTTGTGCTGTTGTTTGTTGCGATCGAGGCAGGCCTTCGTTGACCGATTTTCTTGTTCAGTGTGCTTGCTTGTGGGCAGCGAGGCGCTTGCGCAAATGGCCGCATAAGGCTTTACCAAATCAGCATAAGCAAAGATGCCGGATTGCTGCGAGACTTCGGGGCTTCGCCGATGTGTTGTTCTTGCTGAGCTGGAGTTGTCCGAATGTGGATCGTGAAAGTGGCCTTGCGACGGCCGTATACCTTCGTCGTGCTGGCCATCATGTTGGTGTTGCTGGGTGGCTTCACGATCTTGCGCACGGCGGTCGATATCTTTCCGGCGATCCGGATCCCGGTCGTGGCCGTGCTGTGGCAGTACACCGGCCTGCCGCCTGACGATTTGGCCAACCGCATCGTTTCGTTTTCAGAGCGCACGGCGCAGACGACGGTCACGGGCATCGAGCACACCGAGTCGCAGACGCTCAATGGCGTGTCGGTGGTGAAGTATTTCTTCCAGCCCAACGTCAACCCGGAGCTCGCCGTGGCGCAGATCACGGCTGTGTCGCAAGCGGGCCTGCGCTTCGCACCGCCCGGCACGACACCGCCATTCGTGCTGGCCTATGACGCTTCGACCGTGCCCATCCTGCAGCTGGCGCTCAGCGGCAAGGGGTTGTCGGAGGCCGAGTTGTTCGACGTCGGCAACACGGTCGTGCGGACGGGGCTGGCCCCCGTGGCCGGTGCGGCCCTGCCTTTCCCGTTCGGCGGGCGGCAGCGTCAGGTTCAGATCGACCTGGACCCCGCTGCCTTGCGCGCGCGCAGCCTGTCCGCGCAGGACGTGACCACGGCGATCGGCAACCAGAACCTGATCATCCCGGCCGGCACGCAAAAGATCGGCGACTTCGAATACAACATCAAGCTCAATGGCGCGGCCGACACGATCGCCGACCTCAACGACTTGCCCGTGCGCAGCTTCAATGATGCGGTGGTGCGCGTGCGCGACGTGGCGCATGTCCGCGATGGCGCGGCGCCGCAGACCAACGTCGTGCGTGTGGAGGGCGAGCGTTCGGTGTTGATGAGCATCCTCAAGACGGGTACCGCATCGACACTGGGCATCATCGACCAGGCGCGCACGCTGCTGCCGATCATCCAGACACGCGCGCCGCAGGGCCTGGAGATCAAGCAGTTGGGCGATCAGTCGACCTTCGTGCGTTCGGCCATCCACGGGGTGATCTTCGAGGGCACGGTTGCTGCGGCGCTCACGGGGCTGCTGATCCTGCTGTTCCTGGGGTCTTGGCGCAGCACTTTGATCATCACGGTGTCGATCCCGTTGTCGGTGCTGGCCTCGCTCATCGTGCTGTCATGGCTGGGCGAGACCATCAACATCATGACGCTGGGCGGCCTGGCGCTGGCTGTGGGCATCCTGGTCGATGACGCGACCGTGGCCATCGAGAACATCAACACGCACCTCGAGGAAGGCAAGGATGTCGAGACCGCCATCCTCGATGGCGCGCACCAGATCGCCGTGCCCGCGCTCGTGTCGACGCTGTGCATCTGCATCGTGTTCATCCCGATGTTCCTGCTCGGCGGCATCGCGAAGTTCCTCTTCGTGCCGCTGGCCGAGGCCGTCGTGTTCGCGATGCTGGCGTCGTATGTGCTGTCGCGGACGCTGATCCCGACGCTGGCCAAGTTCTGGCTGCGCCCTCATGTGCCGCACGCCGAGAAGCCGCCAGCCAATGGCCTGATGGCCGCACTGGGCCGCTTTCAACATGGCTTCGAGCACCATTTCAGCCGTGTCCGCCATGGCTACCATGCGCGCCTGGAGACCGCTTTGCAACACCCCGCGCGGCATGCGGCCGTCTTCCTGGGGCTGGTGCTGCTGACCTTCGTGCTCGTGCCGTTCCTGGGCCGTGACTTCTTCCCGCAGGTGGACGCGGGCCAGATCAAGCTGCACTTGCGCGCGCCCAGCGGCACCCGCATCGAGACGACGGCGCAACTGGTCGACAAGGTGGAGGCGTCGATCCGAGAGATCATCCCGCGCGAGGAGCGCCAGACCATCGTCGACAACCTGGGCCTGCCCAATAGCTCGATCAACCTGGCCTACAGCAACTCGGCGCCCATCGGCCCGGGCGATGCCGACATCATGATCACCCTGGCGGAAGGCCACCAGCCCACGGCCGACCACATCCGCGCCTTGCGCAACAAGCTCAATGCGCAGTTCCCGGGCGTGGCCTTTTCGGTGCTGCCGGCTGACATCGTCACGCAGATCCTCAACTTCGGGCTGCCATCGCCTTTCGATGTGCAGGTCACCGGGTTCAACGTCAAGGGCAACCATGCGTGGGCCAGCAGGCTGATGGCCAAGCTGAGAGAAGTGCCGGGTGCCGTGGACGTGCGTGTGCACCAGGCGCTGGACTACCCGCAGATCAGCGTGGATGTCGACCGCATCGAGGCCGCGCGCCTGGGCCTGCAGCAAAAGGACGTGGCCAACAACATGCTGATCTCGCTGTCCGGCAGCCTGCAGACCAATCCGACCTTCTGGGTGGACCCGCGCACCGGCATCCAGTACAGCATCGCCACGCAGACGCCGCAGTTGCGCATGCAATCGCTCAACGACTTGCAGACCTTGCCTGTGACAGGCAGCGGCAATGGCGCGGCGCCGCAGGTGCTGGCCAATCTCGCGACGTTCAAGCGCGGCGTCGGGCCAGGCGTGGTCAGCCACTACAACGCCTTGCCCACGATCGATGTGTACGGCGCCGTGCAGGATACCGACCTCGGCTCGGTCGCCGGCCATGTGCACCGACTGGTCGAAGAGGCGCGCAAGGATCTGCCGCGCGGCTCGACCGTCAACATACGCGGCCAGATCGAGACGATGACGTCATCCTTCCAGAGCCTGCTGCTGGGCCTGGTCGGGGCGATCGTGCTGGTCTACCTGCTCATCGTGGTCAACTTCCAGAGTTGGCTCGATCCGTTGATCATCATCAGCGCCTTGCCTGCGGCGCTCGCAGGCATCGTGCTGATGCTCTTCCTGAGCAACACGCATGTGAGCGTGCCGGCCTTGACCGGCGCGATCATGTGCATCGGCGTGGCGACGGCCAACAGCGTGCTGGTCGTGAGCTTCGCGCGCGAGCGCTTCGACCATGGCGAATCGGCAATGCGTGCCGCGCTGGAGGCCGGTTTCGCGCGCTTCCGTCCGGTGCTGATGACGGCGCTGGCGATGGTCATCGGCATGGTGCCCATGGCGCTGGGCCTGGGCGAGGGCGGCGAGCAGAACGCGCCTTTGGGCCGCGCGGTGATCGGCGGGCTCTTGTTCGCCACCGTGGCCACGCTCTTTTTCGTGCCTTTGGTGTTCTCGCTGGTGCATGGCCGCGGCGAAGGGCGGCCACGGGCAACACAAGCTGTGATCGCATGATTCGGAGTTATCTCATGGTTGTTTCTCACTACAAGCGGTCGATGTCGCATCAAGCTGGCCTGTCTCGGCCAACGGTGCTCGGTCTGGCTGTGCTGGCGGCGCTCGTGGGGTGGCGCTTGATGGGCCAGGTGCAGGCGGGCAACGCTTTGCAAAGCAGCACGAAGGAGCAGGCCGTGTCCACCGTGTCGGTGATTTCGCCGACGCCGGCGGCCGGCCCCGATCAGTTGGTGCTCCCGGGCACGGTGCAGGCGTGGTCCGAGGCGCCCATCTATGCGCGCACGGGCGGCTACCTCAAGCGCTGGCTCGTGGACATCGGCCAGCCCGTGAAGGCCGGGCAGCTCCTGGCCGAGATCGATGCGCCGGAGGTCGACCAGCAACTGCGCCAGGCCGAGGCCGATCTGGGCAGCGCGGAAGCCAACAACACGGTGGCGCAAAGCACGGCCGAGCGCTATCGGCAACTGCTGGGCACGCAATCGGTGGCGCCGCAGGATGCCGAAGACAAGATCGGCACGGCCGTGGCGCGCGCCGCCGCTGTGAACTCGGCCAAGGCGAACCTGCAGAGGCTCAAAGAGCTGGCGGCGTTCAAGCGTGTTGTGGCGCCGTTCGATGGCGTGGTCACGGCCCGTAGTGTGGACATCGGCGCGCTCGTGACGGCAGGCGGCGGCGGGCAGCCCTTGTTCCGCGTGGCGGCCAACCAAAAGCTGCGCGTCTACGTCGACGTGCCGGAGGCGCTGAGCGATGTCATCAAGCCCGGCCAGACCGCGCAAGTGCGCATCGCGGGACACGACCCGAAAGGGCTGACCGCCCGCATCGTGAGCACGGCCTCGGCCATCAACCCGAACTCGCGCACGCTGCAGACGCAGCTCGCGCTGGACAATGCCCATGGCGAGGTCTTGTCGGGCGCGTATGCCGAGGTGCTGTTCAGCTTGCCCAACAAGCCCGATGTGCTGCGGGTGCCGGGCAACGGCCTGCTGTTCCGGGCCGATGGCCTGAGCGTGGCCACGGTCGATGCGCAAAGCCGCGTCGTGATCAAGCATGTCGTGCAGGGGCGTGACTTCGGCAAGGAAGTGGAAATCGTCAATGGCCTGAATGCGTCTGATCGCGTGATCGTCAACCCATCGGATTCGATCGCCGATGGCACGCCGGTGCGCGTGCTCGCGTCGGCCAGGCAAGCCGGAGGCAAGCCGTGAAGCGGGGTTCGCGTCTTTCTGCGATGGCTTTGGCCGCTGGCGTGGCGTGCCTGTCGGCCTGCTCTCTGGCACCGACATACCAACGCCCCACGGCCGCCGCATTGCCCGATGCCTACGAGGCCACGCCGCCCGGCTGGAAGGCCGCGCAGCCAGCGGATCAGGCCGTGCTGGACACCTGGTGGACACGTTTTGAAGATCCGACGCTGAACGACCTGATTGCACGCGTGGCTGTCGACAACCAGAGCCTGCAAGGTGCCCTGGCGCGTCATGAGCAGGCCTTGGCCGCGGCGGGCATCGCCCATGCCTTGAGTTCGCCCGTGGTCTCGTTGAATGCATCGGCCACGCGGGCGCGCCAGTCCGAAGCGGCGCCTCGGCGCAGCGCCACGTCTCCCAACCTGAGCACCGACCTGGTCCTGGGCGTGAACGCCTCGTACGAGCTGGACGTGTGGGGCAGGGTGCGCAACGCGATTTCGGCGGGCGACGCCCGCGCCCAGGCCAGCGCCGCCGACGTGGCCACCTTGGCCTTGAGTTTGCGCACCGACCTGGCCAATCTCTACTTCACGCTGCGTGGCACCGAGCTGACCGTGCGCAGCCTGGAGGCTCTGCAGACCGCCTATACGCAGTCATTGAGCTTGACCGAGCGCCGCTATGCCGGCGGCCTGGTGACGCAACTGGATGTCGAGCAGGCGCGCGGGCAACTCGAAGGCACCCGCGTCATGCTGGCCGATCTCAAGCTGCGATCGGCGCAACTGACCCATGCCATCGCCGCCTTGGTGGGCACATCGGCATCCGGCTTCACGGTGCCTGCGGGCACCTTGCCGACCCATCTGCCTGACGTGGCCCTGGGGCAGCCCTCGGCCCTGCTGGAGCAGCGCCCTGACGTGGCCGCCGCTGAACGGCGCGTCATGGCGGCCAGCGCAGACATCGGCGTGGCCCGGGCCGCGTACTTCCCTGTCTTCAGCATTGGCGGCGGCGCGGGGTTCGAGTCCAGCAAGACGGCTTCGTGGCTGGAGGCGCCCAATCGATTCTGGTCCATCGGGCCGCAACTGCTGGCCAACCTGCTCGACGGCGGTCGCATCGACAACCAGGTCAGGCAGGCCAGATCGGCGTTGGACGAGGCCACGGCCAACTATCGCCAGACCGTGCTGGTCGCCAACAAGGAAGCGGAAGACAGCCTGAGTGCCATCCATTGGCTGGCGCAAGAGGCCGTGAGCCAGGCGGCCTTGAAGGCCGCAGCCGATCAAACCTTCAACCTGGCCATGCGCCAATACGAAAGCGGGCTGCTGACGTATCTACCCGTGGCCAGTGCCCAGGCGACCCAGTCTCAGGCGCAGATCGCGGCCATCAATCTGCAGGTGGCGCAGCTGTCCGCGCGCGTGCAGCTGATCAAGTCGCTGGGTGGCGGCTGGCACGCCCAGCCGTGAAGCCGGGCGGCCACTGATCCGTTCAGGCCCGCGGTGGCTTGCGGGCCGCCATGGCCAGCCGGGCTTTGCGTTTGCGTGCCCAGATCACGATGCCCGTGACCGACAGCATCGTGACCCCCAGCCCCATCAAGGACATGAGGATGCGCCCCGGCATCCCCAGGATGCGGCCGGAGTGCAGCGGCAGTTGCAGCTGCACGAACACATCGGCGGCCGTGCCGTGCCAAGGCACGTTCTGGCTCAGCACGCGGCCGTCGTGCGCATCGATGTAGAGGTTGGACAAGCCCATGCCCGCCGCGCCCAGCTCATCGCTCGGGTCGAAGAAGGACACGTTGTAGAAGCCGAAGCGCGCTTCGTAGTAAATGCCGGCCGGCGTGTGCTTGAAGCCGCGCCGCCGCGCTTCGGCCGTGGCCCGCGACACGATCTCTGCAAAGCCCAGCGTTGGCCTGATGGTCGTGCCCAAGGGCGCCATCGGCCGCGTCTCATATGGCCCCGGCGTGGTTTGCGAGACCAGCGACAGCACGGGATAGAACACCTCGCGGTACAGATTGAGCGAGAACGACGTGAAGGCGATCACGATGATGACCAGCCACAGCCACAAGCCGCCCGCGCGGTGCAGGTCGAAGTTCAGCTTGTAGCCACCGGCGCGCCAGCGCACCGTCCAGGCTGGCTGCCAGCGATGCCACCATGTCACGGGCGTGCGGTGCGCAGCCCTGGCCTTGGCGGGCAGGCGGCGCGGAAACGTCAACGCCAGTGCGACAAAGCTGTCGAGCAGCCACAGCAGCGCCACGCCGCCCATGAGCCAGTAGCCCACGCGCGTCGTGCCCCACATCGCCGGGATGTGCAGGCTGTAGTGCACCGTGCGCAGGAACGGCATCAGGCTTTCGCGCGACAGCGAGACGGCGCCCGAATCGCGCCGCCCCTTGATCTGCCCGGTGACGGGATCGACGAAGACCTGGTTGTAGCCGAGCGCGTACGGCTGGCCTGTCGCGGCATCCACGCGCGGCACGACGAAGTAGCTGGCATTGTGGCCAGGCTCGAACGCCAGCGTGATGTAGCTGACCTTGGCATGCGGGTCCGCCGCTTCCACGATGGCGGCCAGGGCCATCGGGTCACGGAAAGGGCCGCTGCTGTCCGTCAGGTACAGGCTGCTGTTGAGCCATTCGTCCAGTTCATGGTCCCACGAGGTCACGGCGCCCGTGAGCCCCGCGACCATCAGGAACAGCGCGATGGCCAGCCCGGCCCAGCGGTGCAACCGGGTGAGCAAGGCGCGCATGGCGTCAGAAGTCGATCGTGGCGCTCACGGAGAGGGTGCGAGGCTGGGCCAGCACCAGGTAGCCGCTGCCCGGGTAGCCGCCCACGGAAGCCCAGTAGGACTTGTTGAACAGGTTCTCGACGCGGGCGCGCAGGGTCAGCACGTTGTCGCCGCTCAGGCCGACGAGGTAGCGAACGCCGGCATCGACCCGTGTCCACGAGGGCACTTCCAGCTGGTTGGCGGCATCGGCGTACTGCTTGCTCGTGTTGACCACCAGGCCATTGATGGCCAGGCCGGACACGCCGGGCACGCTCCAGTCCGCACCGACGTTCAACTGGCGCTTGGGCGTGCCGATGGCTTCGTTGCCGTCGTTGTCGGTATGGTGCTGCTTGGCATCGAGCAGTGTCAGGCCGCCGATGAAGCGCAGGCCCTTCACGGGCTGGCCGAAGGCCGTGAACTCCAGGCCCTGGTTGACCTGGCTGCCGAAGACGCCAAAGACGTTGCCCTTGATGACGCCAAGGGGTTTGCTCGTGCGGAAGAAGGCCGCGCTGGCGCCCAGCGTGCCGCCGTCGTACTTCACGCCGACTTCTTTCTGGCGCGACACATACGGTGCGAACACTTCGCCCTGGTTGACCAGGACCACGCCGCTACTGCTGCTGTTGGCCGTGTCGCCCTTGACCAGGCCTTCGATGTAGTTGCCGTATACCGAAACTTCCTTGCTGGCCTTGTAGACGAGGCCGGCGACAGGCATCACGCGGCTTTCGTCATACGCCTTGCCGGTTTGCTCGCCCGTGTTGTTGTCGTGGCTGCTTTGTTTGATCTCTTGATGGCGAGCGCCCACGGTCAGCAGCAACGTGTCCTGGACGAAGGACATGGTGTCGGCCAAGGCCAGGCTGGACGTCCGGATCTTCGCCGCGGTTTTGGGTGCACCGAATTGGCCGGATGAAAAGAAATTCGGCGCTGGCGCGGTCACAGCAGTCGGGGCGTAGATGTTGCCGGCGAACCCGATGTTGTAATCTGAATAGGCATACGCGCCCTTCTCCACGGAATCGAAGATCGAAGCCGAAGCGGTCAGTGTGTGCTGCACGCTGCCTGTCTGCAGCTTGCCCCGCACACCGGCTTCTCCGGTCTTCACGTCGTCTCGACGGACATTGTCGAAGCGGTATGACGAGGTGTTGCCCTGCGCATCCTTCAGCGAAGGGGTGGCCAGCGAGTTGTCTTCCTTGCTTTGCCGTGTACCGAGCGCCGCCCAGGCGGTCACGCTGCTGTTGATGTCCACCTCGCCACGCACCGTCGCGAAGACATCGCTGCTGTTCGAGTACGTCCAGGGCTGGGCGAAGTTGTCGCGGGCGTTCGGTGCCGACACGATGCCGCTGGCGACGGAAGGCGTGACGCTGGGACGAGGCTGGTCCAGGTCATTGGTCTGGTAACCCACATCGGCCGAGAGGCGCACGTCGCGGTTGTGCCAGTCCAGGCCGGCGCTGAACAGGTCGAGGCGCTGCTTTTCATCGCGGACGCCCGTTTCGCCATCGCGGTGCGCCGCATTGATGCGGATGCCCGTGGCCTGGTCAGGGCCGAAGCGGCGCGCGATGTCCGTACCCACCGAGTACATGCCGCCCGACTCCACGCCGAAGCTCACTTGCGTCAAGGGATCGTTCGGGGCGCGCTTGGGGACCACGTTGATCAGGCCACCGATGCCGCTGCCCCCGAGGCTGCCCGCACCCGCGCCGCTCAGGAACGCATTCGCGCCACGGAACACCTCGACGCGCTCGACGAACTCGGTCGCCATGTACTGGCGCGGCACCAGGCCGTACAGGCCGTTGTAGGCGACATCGTCAGAGAAGACCGTGAAGCCGCGGATGTAGTAAGCCTGCTGGAAGTTGCCGAAGCCACGGGCGGGGCGCACGGAGGCGTCGTTGAGCAGCACGTCGCCGATGCTCTTGGCTTCCTGGTCCTTGATCAACTGGTTGGTATAGCTGGTGACCGAGAAGGGCGTGTCCATGAGGTCCTGATTGCCCAGGATGCCGATCCGGCTGCCGCGTGCCACCTGGCCGCCGCTGAACGGCTTGGTCAGGCCTGCCGCCGACGCATCGGCGCTGGCGGTCACTTTGACCGTGGGCAGCGTGGCTGCCTCCTCCGAGGTGGGGGCGGCGGTTTGCGCCTGAGCCGACAGGCCATACAGGGCCAGGGCGGTGGCAAAGGCCACGGGGCGCAGGGGGAAGCGGTTGTTGGGCATGTGATTTCTCTTCTCGGTACTCGCAAATGAGAATCATTATTATATCTGGGCAGCGATAGAAATCGAGATCAGAGGACGAACCATGACATGGCCGCCATCCAATTCAGGCGTCAGCATTAAGATCTTGAAGTCACGGCAGCAGAAGGATTCGGCGCAAAAGCCCGCTTGACCGCACCTGAAGGGAGGCGCACATGAAATTGATCGGCATGCTGGATTCGCCCTATGTCAGGCGGGTTGCCATCTCTTTGGAGATGCTTCGTGTTCCGTTCGAGCATGAAGCGGTGTCGGTGTTCACGACGTTCGAGGCGTTCCAGCGCATCAATCCCGTCGTGAAGGCGCCCACCTTGGTCTGCGACGATGGCGACACCATCATGGACTCGTCGCTGATGCTGCAATTCATCGAGCGGAGCCTGCCCGATGCAAGAACGCTGTGGTCGACGGATCTTGCCAACTTGCAGCACGAGTTCAGGGCGGTCGGCTTGGCATTGGCTGCCTGCGACAAGAGCGTCCAAATCATCTATGAGCGCAATCTGAGGCCGGCTTCTGCGCAGTACGAGCCCTGGATTCAACGGGCGAGCGGCCAGTTGCTGGCGGCCTATGCGGCGCTTGAGCAAGACATTCAAGCCCGGCCGCATCTTGTCGAGGATGCGCGCAAGCAAGCGGCCATCACGGCCGCGGTGGCGTGGCAATTCACGCAGTCCATGCTGGCCCGGCTGGTGCCGGTTGCGCCGTACCCCGGGCTGGCCGCGCTTTCCGCAAAGATGGAAGCCTTGCCTGAATTTGAGAAGTACCCGCCTGTGGGCCCTGGCGTGGCTGAAGCCTGATCGGGGTTTACGGCAACCGTACCTCGAAGTGCCCGTCCACCGTCAAGGTGTCGTGCTGGCCCAGCAGGCGCATGAGCTTGGCCGCGTCGAAAGGGGCTTTGACCTTGATGTCGTTGTCGAAGTAGCAATAGACATCGCGGGGTGAGGCCTTGGGTGCGTGGTCCGTCAGCGTGGCGGCGTCGCCCGGTTGATGGCCTTCGCGCCAGGCCGTGATGCGCCTTGCCCAGCGTGCCAAGGCCTCGTCGCTGTAGCCGCTGGCATACAGCACCTCGTCGCCGTGCAGGCGCAGGTACATGAAGTCGGCGCAGACTTCTTCGATGAAGGGCCATTTGCCCGCCGTGTCCGCGACGACCAGGGCGACCTTGTGCTCGCGCAGCAGCGCCGCGAAGGCCGGGTCTTCGAAGCTCTTGTGGCGGATCTCGACCGCATGGCGCACCGGCCGCCTGGCATCGGTGTCCAGCAGGTCGCGGCCCTTCATGAAGTCGCTGCGATGCCGCGCGACACGGCTGGCGGTTTCGGTGTCGTGGGGCAGTTGGCGCAGGAAGGCTTCGAACAGGCCGGCGTCGAACGTGAAGCTGGGCGGGAATTGCCAAAGGATGGGCCCCAGCTTGTCTTTCAGGGCCAGGACGCCCGAGGCGAAGAAGTTGGCGATGGGCTCTTCGACCTCGCGCAGGCGCCTGACATGCGTGATGTACTTGGGGGCCTTGACGCTGAACACGAAGTCGTCCGGCGTGTCGTCGTGCCACTGCGCGTAGCTGCCCGGTTTTTGAAGCGCGTAGAACGAGCCGTTGAGCTCGATGCTGTGCAATGCGCGCGAGGCGAAGGCGAGTTCGCGGCGCTGCGGAAGGTCGCCTGGGTAGAACACGCCTCGCCATGGCTCGTAGCGCCAGCCGGAGATGCCGATGCGCACTTGTCCTGGGCTCATGCTTGCGATCCGGGTTCGAGGGCGGCTTGCGCGATGGCGCTGGTCAGCGTGCGCAGGCCGGGGTCGAGGGTCAGGACGCGCGTGGCTTCATGGCGCGCCGGCGGCGCCATCGGCACGAGGAAGGCGACCTCGCCTGCCACGAGCGTGGCCACGGGCACGCCATCGCGGTAGAGCACACGCGAGCCGGCGACGCGGGGCAGCTTCGGCCCGGGCAGCACGGTGCCGAGGAGGTTGGCGGGGTCGGTGGCGGCCAGGCACAGCAGCGTGTTGTCAGGCGGTTGCCGGCGCACTTCGCGCATGCGCGCGACGGCTTCAGGCAGCGCGAATTGTTCGCCCGAGATGCCGGCGATGAAGCGCCCACCGCGCAGGTCGCCGCGTGCTTCGAGCTGGCGGCATGTGCGCACCATGTCACGCCAGGGCGGCAGCCAGGCGGCTTCGCGCTCCAGCAGGCGCCATGCGATCACGCCATAGCGGCGCAGCAAGGTCTTCACGACGTGTTCGAGGTCGTCCTTGCTGGGATCCGGCAACGCGGTGGTGGGCTGATGCCGCAGCAACGACCAGCGTCCCGCGTCTTCGATGCCGAAGAGGGGCTTGCGCGCGCGGTACCTGCCGCCGCTGGGCGCGCGTTTGGATGCCGGCACCATCAGCGCGCGCAGGCCCGCGAAGCTGTCGCAGCTCGCACGCCCCCGGACGACGAGTTCCGACAGCGCGTCCTCCAACTCGGCAGGCAGCAAGCGCGTGCCATGCAGCATCTCGTCGAAGAAGGAGGCGCCGTGCGCGGCGAGGTGGTCGACCAGGCGCTGCGCGCGCGAGCCCAGTTGGGCATCTTCGGCGGGCGGTGGGGCCACGCGGGCCCACAGGGGCGCGGCGCCACGCGGCAGGAGCAGCACGGGCGTGGTCCTCAGCGAGGCGCCGCCGTTGCCCGTGCCTGTCGCTGAAGCGGGGCGCAGGCGCGTCCACACCGTGCGTCCGGCCGTGCAGAGGTCGTCGAGCCAGGCGCTGGTGTAGTCGCGCACGCGTGCGGGCAGGATCTCGGCTTCCCATTGGCTGGCCGGCGCTTCGTAGCCTTCGAGCATGGCGAGCACGGCGGGCAAGGCCTCGGGGCCTTCGACCTGGTTGCCGGCGCCCACCTGCTGCCAGGCAAAGAGGAAGCGTGCGAAATCGCGCGGCTCGATGGGCTCGATCTCCTGGCGCAGGCGCTTGAGGGTGTAGCGGTGGATGCGCGCCAGCAGGTGGCGTTCGCACCATTCGATGTCCTGTGCGCTGTTTTGTGCATTGTCCGTGCGCGGCGTGAAGCGGCCTTGCAGCACGGCGCCTTCGGTCTGCAATGCCAGCAGGGCCTGCTCGATCTCGCTTGGTTCGATCTGAAGTTGTGCGCTCAAGGCCCGGGCCGTGACTGGCCCGATGCCGCCGAGCCTGGCGCGCAGCAGGTCGCGCAGCGCCTCTTCGCGCGAGCCCGATGACCCGTCGGTGTAGCCCACTGGCGGCTGGATGGCCGGGCGCATGGTGGCCTGCGGATACAGCAGCCGCGTTTCGGCCAGGCGTTCCGCCACCACCCACAGGCCGTTCGACAAGCGCGTGGCACGCCTAGCCTTGGCCAGGGCCTTGAGCCAGTCCAGCCAGCCGGTGTTGACCTGGGCTTCCGCATCGGTGACGAGGCCGAGCGTGTGCAGGGCCTCGTGCATCTCGTCGGCATCGCGCGCACGGGGCCAGGCCTCTTCGCGTACGGCGGCGATCGCCTGGGCATCGAGCTGGCCGAGGTCGTCGGCGCTGTCCGGGTCGGCGTAGCGGCGGCTTTGCACGGCCAGGGTGCGCCGCTCTTCGATGGGGGCGTCGTCGAGGAAGGCATAGGGCTTGGCGTTCAGCACTTCGGCGGCGAGCGGCGAGGGCGCGGCCAGGTCTTGCGCGATGACCTCGATGTCGCCGGCTTCGAGCTGCCGCAGCATGGCCAGCCAGCCTTCGGTGTCCATGGCTTCATGCAGGCAGTCGTCGAGCGTCTGCGCCACCAGCGGGTGATCGGGGATCTCGCGTTCGCCGACGATGTTTTCAAGGCATGCGACCTGGTCGGGGAAGACCGAGGCGAGCAGGTCTTCGGACTTCATGCGCTGCAGTTGCGGCGCGACCTTGCGACCGCCGCGAAAGCGCGGCAGGGCGAGCGCCGTCGTGGCGTTCCAGCGCCAGCGCACGCCGAACAGCGGGGCGTCGAGCAGGGCCTGCACGAGCACATGCTCCGCCGAGTTGCTGTGCAGGTAATGCGCTACTTCGGCCAGCGGGAAGCTGTGGCTGGTCGACAGCGACAACACGATGGCTTCTTCCGTCGCGGCCGCCTGCAGCTCGAAGTTGAACTGGCGGCAAAAGCGTTTGCGCAGAGCCAAACCCCATGCGCGGTTGAGGCGGCTGCCGCGCGGCGAGTGGATCACCAGTTGCATGCCACCCGACTCGTCGAAGAAGCGCTCGAGCACGATGCGGCCCTGGGTGGGCAAGGCGCCCAATGCAGCGAGCGCGCGGCCGAGGTAATCGACCAGCTGCCGCGCGGCCGTGTCGCTCAGGCCCAATGCATCGCGTGCCCAGGCGAGCGCCTGGTCTGCGCCGCCTTCGTGCCATTGCTGCTCGAACGTGGCCCGCAGGCGCGAGACGGCGAAGGACAGCTCGTCTGTGCGCCCGGGCGCCTCGCCCAGCCAGAAAGGGATGTTCGGCGCCGCGCCCTTGGCATCTTCGACGCGCACCTTGCCCGGCTCGACACGCAGGATGCGGTAGCTCGTGTTGCCCAGTTGGAAGACATCGCCTGCGATGCTCTCGACCGCGAAGTCTTCGTTGACGGTGCCGACGTGCTGCGGCCTGGGGCTCGAGCACCACCGTGTAATCGCCGGCGTCGGGGATGGTGCCGCCCGATGTCAACGCCGTCATGCGCGCGCCTTTGCGTTCGCGCAGTTGATGATGCACGGTGTCGCGGTGCACGTAGCCCGCGCGCGGCCCCATCCGGCTGGTGAAGCCTTCCGACACCATGCGGACCACGGTGTCGTGTTGTTCGCGCGTGAGCTCGCGGTAAGGCCAGGCGCGTCTGACCAGCGCGAAGAGCGCATCCTCGTCCCACTCCTGGCAGGCGACCTCGGCGATGATCTGCTGCGCGAGCACGTCGAGCGGCGCGGGCATCACATGCAGCGCGTCGAGTTCGCCGCGGCGCACGCTGTCGAGCAGGGCCGCGCACTCCACCAGCTCGTCGCGCGATTGCGGAAAGAGCCGCGCCTTGGGTGTGCCGCCCACGGCATGGCCGGAACGCCCCGCGCGTTGCAGGAAGGTCGCGATGGAGCGGGGCGAGCCCAACTGGCACACGAGGTCCACGTCGCCGATGTCCAGGCCCAGTTCCAGCGAGGCCGTGGCCACGAGCAGGCGCAACTCGCCACGCTTGAGGCGTTGCTCGGCCAGCAAGCGGGCTTCTTTGGACAAGCTGCCGTGATGCGCGCCCACGGCCTCCTTGCCCAGCCGCTCGCCCAGGTGCCGCGCCGCGCGTTCGGCCATGCGCCGCGTGTTCACGAAGACCAGCGTCGTGCGGTGCGTCAGCGCGAGCGCCGTCACGCGGTCGTACACCTGTTCCCATTGGTCGTTGGACATGACCACGCTCAGCGGCGTCGGCGGCACCTCGAGCGCCAGGTCGCGCTCGCGTGTGTAGCCGATGTCCACGATCTCGCACGGCGCGCCGCCTGTCAGGAAGCGCGCCACTTCGTCGATGGGCTTTTGCGTGGCCGACAGGCCGACGCGCACGATCGGCTGTGCGCACAGCGCCTGCAGACGCTCCAGCGTCAAGGCCAGGTGGCTGCCGCGCTTGCTGGGCACCAGCGCGTGGATCTCGTCGACGATGACCGTGCGCACCGTGGCCAGCATGCGGCGCCCCGACACCGACCCCATCAGCACGTACAGGGACTCGGGCGTGGTCACGAACACGTGCGGCGGCTTGCGCAAGGCCTGCTGACGCTCCGAAGAAGGCGTGTCGCCGGTGCGGACCGCCGTGCGAATCTGCACATCGGGCAGGCCCAGCCGGGCCAACTCGGCGCGGATGCCGGCCAGCGGCACCTCCAGGTTCAAGCGGATGTCGTTGGACAGCGCCTTCAGGGGCGACACATAGACCACGGCCATCGCGTCGGGCAGGCCCTCGGGCGAGAGGCCTTGCCGCACCAGGCTGTCCAGCGCGGCCAGGAAGGCCGTCAGTGTCTTGCCCGAACCCGTGGGCGCGGCCACCAGCGTGTGCCGCCCGCGATGGATGGCCGGCCATGCGGCCGCCTGCGCGGGCGTCGGTGCAGGAAAGGCCTGCGCGAACCAGCCCCGCACGGCGGGATGGAAATCGGAAAGCGGGGTGTCGTCCACGAGGGCGAGCTTAATCGCTGTCCGGTCTTCGCGCCATGTGCGCAGGCGGCGTCCTGCCAAGTCGCATGGACAAATTCGACGTCGCCGCCGGCCGGTGTCGACAAATAGCCGCCCCCGGGTGCGCGGACCCTGGCCAGGCAGTGCTGATGGCATGTAAAAGTTACTTGGAATTTTTGCCAAATCGACGCCATTGGGGCGCGGCTTTGTGAGCTATCGCCATGGTCTTGAAACAAAGTGCAAAGATTTCGTTAACTGGGCCGGCATGGCGGGCGGATGCAACCGCTACGATGTGGCTTCATGCCTCACGCATGTCATCCAACTGAATGCTTTGCCTTGGTTCTGATCAGCCAAGGCGAACGTGGTGCGCGCTGATTTGGCTTTACCTACGCTCTCCCAATCTCATCGACGAGGTCGCATGAAAGTCCTGGAAACCCCCCCTTTGCCCATGGCTTCTGCCGAGCAGGAACTCACCCAGTTGCTGGCGGCGCTCACGGCCTTGCATCGAGGCGATGCGAGCGTGCGCTTGCCCAGACACTGGTCGGGCATCGCGGGCAAGGTGGCCGATGTGTTCAACGATGTCGTCGATCAGAACGAGAACATGGCTTTCGAGCTGGCGCGTTTGCGGCAGGTGGTCGGCAAGGAGGGGAAGCTCAAGCAGCGCGCCGCCTTGCGTGATGCGCGCGGCTTCTGGGGGGAGTCCGTCGAGAGCATCAATGCGCTGATCGACGACCTCGTGCACCCGACCAGCGAAGTGGCCCGTGTGATCGGCGCCGTGGCGCAAGGCGACTTGTCCAAGAGCATGGCGCTCGAGGTCGACAGCAGGCCGCTGGAAGGTGAATTCCTGCGCACCGCCAAGACCATCAACAAGATGGTGGAGCAGCTGGGCAACTTCTCGGCCGAGGTGACGCGCGTGGCGCGCGAAGTGGGCACGGAAGGCAAGCTCGGTGGCCAGGCCCGCGTGAAGGGCGTGGCCGGTACCTGGAAGGACCTGACCGACTCCGTGAACTCGATGGCCGGCAACCTGACCGACCAGGTGCGCAACATCGCCGACGTGACGACGGCCGTGGCCAAGGGCGACTTGTCCAAGAAGATCGAGGTGGACGTGAAGGGCGAGTTCCTCACGCTCAAGAACACGATCAACACCATGGTGGACCAACTGCGCTCCTTCGCCTCCGAAGTGACGCGTGTGGCGCGCGAAGTGGGCACCGAGGGCATCGCTGGGCGGCCAGGCGCGCGTGGAAGGCGTGTCGGGCACCTGGAAGGACCTGACCGACTCCGTGAACTCGATGGCCGGCAACCTGACGAGCCAGGTGCGCAACATCGCCGACGTGACCAAGGCCGTGGCGGCCGGCGACCTGTCCAAGAAGATCACGGTGGACGTCAAGGGCGAGATCCTGGAGCTCAAAAGCACCGTCAACACGATGGTGGACCAGCTGCGAAGCTTCGCGGCCGAAGTGACGCGCGTGGCGCGTGAAGTGGGCACGGAAGGCAAGCTGGGCGGCCAGGCCGATGTGCAGGGCGTGGCCGGTACCTGGAAGGACCTGACCGAGTCCGTGAACTTCATGGCCGGCAACCTGACTTGCTCAGGTGCGCAACATCGCCGAAGTGACGACGGCCGTGGCGGCGGGCGACCTGTCCAAGAAGATCACGGTGGACGTGAAGGGCGAGATCCTCGAGCTCAAGGACACGATCAACACCATGGTGGACCAGCTGCGCAGCTTCGCGGCCGAAGTGACGCGGGTGGCGCGCGAGGTGGGCACCGAAGGCAAGCTGGGCGGCCAGGCCGATGTGCAAGGCGTGGCCGGCACCTGGAAGGACCTGACCGACTCGGTGAACTCGATGGCGTCCAACCTCACGAGCCAGGTGCGCAACATCGCCGACGTGACCAAGGCCGTGGCCGCGGGTGACCTGTCCAAGAAGATCACGGTGGACGTGAAGGGCGAGATCCTCGAGCTCAAGGCCACCATCAACACGATGGTGGACCAGCTCTCGTCGTTCGCGGCCGAAGTGACGCGTGTGGCGCGCGAAGTGGGCACGGAAGGCCGGCTCGGCGGCCAGGCCGATGTGCAAGGCGTGGCCGGCACCTGGAAGGACCTGACCGACTCCGTGAACTTCATGGCCGGCAACCTGACCAGCCAGGTGCGCAACATCGCCGACGTGACCAAGGCCGTGGCGGCCGGCGACCTGTCCAAGAAGATCACGGTGGACGTCAAGGGCGAGATCCTGGAGCTCAAGACCACCATCAACACCATGGTGGACCAGCTGCGCTCCTTCGCGGCCGAAGTGACGCGTGTGGCGCGTGAAGTGGGCACCGAAGGCAAGCTGGGCGGCCAGGCCGACGTGCAAGGCGTGGCCGGTACCTGGAAGGACCTGACCGAGTCCGTCAACTTCATGGCCGGCAACCTGACGAGCTCAGGTGCGCAACATCGCGGACGTGACCAAGGCCGTGGCGGCGGGCGACCTGTCCAAGAAGATCACCGTCGACGTCAAGGGCGAGATCCTCGAGCTCAAGAACACCATCAACACGATGGTGGACCAGCTGCGCTCCTTCGCGGCGGAAGTGACGCGCGTGGCGCGCGAAGTGGGCACCGAAGGCAAGCTGGGCGGCCAGGCCGACGTGCAGGGCGTGGCCGGCACCTGGAAGGACCTGACCGACTCGGTGAACTTGATGGCCGGCAACCTCACCACCCAGGTGCGCAACATCGCCGACGTCACCAAGGCCGTGGCGGCGGGCGACCTGTCCAAGAAGATCACGGTGGACGTGAAGGGCGAGATCCTCGAGCTCAAGAACACCGATCAACACGATGGTGGACCAGCTGCACTCGTTCGCGGCCGAAGTGACGCGTGTCGCGCGCGAAGTCGGCACCGAAGGGCAGCTGGGCGGCCAGGCGCAGGTGCAGGGCGTGTCGGGCACCTGGAAGGACCTGACCGACAACGTGAACTTCATGGCCGGCAACCTGACCAGCCAGGTGCGCGGCATCGCCAAGGTGGTGACCGCCGTGGCCAACGGCGACCTCAAGCAGCAAGCTGACCGTGGAGGCCAAGGGCGAGATCGCCGCGCTGGCCGACACCATCAACGAGATGACCGACACGCTGGCCACCTTCGCCGACCAGGTGACCACCGTCGCGCGCGAGGTGGGCGTCGAAGGCAAGCTCGGCGGCCAGGCCAAGGTGCCGGGCGCCTCGGGCACCTGGAAGGGCCTGACCGACAACGTGAACCAGCTCGCGGCCAACCTCACCACGCAGGTGCGCGCGATCGCCGAGGTGGCCACCGCGGTGACGCAGGGCGACCTGACGCGCTCGATCACCGTCGAGGCGCAAGGCGAAGTCGCGGCGCTCGAAGGACAACATCAACGAGATGATCCGCAACCTCAAGGACACCACGCAGAAGAACACCGAGCAGGACTGGCTGAAGACCAACCTCGCCAAGTTCAGCCGCATGCTGCAGGGCCAGAAGGACCTGGTCACCGTGGGCCAGCTGATCCTGTCGGAGCTGGCGCCGGTGGTCGGCGCGCAGCAGGCCGAGTTCTACGTGCTCAATACGCTGGCAACAGGCCGCGACTGCTCAGCTGCTCGCCAGCTATGCCTCCGGCGGGCAGACACGCACGGCAAGGAAGTGCGAGCTGGGCGAGGGCCTGGTCGGCCAGTGCGCGATCGACAAGCAGAAGATCCTGCTGACCAACGCGCCCAGCCAGACTTCCGCATCGCTTCGGGCCTGAGCGAGAACGCCGCGCTCAACGTGCTCGTGCTGCCGATGGTCTTCGAAGGCGCAGGTCCAGGGCGTGCTCGAACTGGCGTCGCTCGACCGCTTCAACCCCGTCGCACCAGGCCTTCCTCGACCAGCTCACCGAAACCATCGGCATCGTGATCAACACCATCGAGGCCAACATGCGCACCGAGGACCTGCTCAAGCAGTCGCAGTCGCTGGCGCAAGAGCTGCAGCCGCCAGGAGGAGCTGCAGAAGACCAACGAGGAGCTGCAGGAAAAAGCGCGGCTGCTGGCGCACCAGAACCAGGAGGTCGAGCGCAAGAACCAGGAAGTCGAGCAGGCGCGCCAGGCACTGGAAGAAAAGGCCGAGCAGCTGGCGCTGACCTCGAAGTACAAGTCCGAGTTCCTCGCCAACATGTCGCACGAGCTGCGCACGCCGCTCAACAGCCTGCTGATCCTGTCCGACCAGCTGTGCAAGAACTCCGAAGGCAACCTCTCGCCCAAGCAGATCGAGTTCGCCAAGACCATCCACTCGTCGGGCAACGATCTGCTGATGCTGATCAACGACATCCTGGACCTGTCGAAGATCGAGTCCGGAACCGTGGCCGTGGATGTCAGCGAACTGCGCCTCGACGAGCTGCAGCGCTACGTCGAGCGCACCTTCAGCCATGTCGCCGAATCCAAGAACGTCGACTTCGTCATCAGCATCGACCGCAGCCGCTGCCCAGAGCCTGGTCACCGATGTCAAGCGGCTGCAGCAGATCATCAAGAACCTGCTGTCCAACGCCTTCAAGTTCACCCACCAGGGGTAGGTCACGCTCACCGTCGAGACGGTCGACTCGCGGCTGGACGCCCGACAACGACGAGCTCAATCGCGCCAGCCAGCGTGCTGGCCTTCTCGGTGACGGACACCGGCATCGGCATCTCGCCGGACAAGCAGCAGATCATCTTCGAGGCGTTCCAGCAGGCCGATGGCTGCACCAGCCGCAAGTACGGCGGCACGGGCCTGGGCCTGGCCATCAGCCGCGAGTTATCGCGCCTGCTGGGCGGTGAGATCCGGCTGGTGAGCGCACCCGGGCAAGGGCAGCACGTTCACGCTGTACCTGCCGCAGACCTACATGGCGCCGCGCAGCGCGCGGCACGCCGACCCAACGGGCGACCACGTTCCGAGCTATCAACGCCAGTGCGCGATCCGGCCGCGCCACCGCGGTCCAGACCGCAGCCCGGGACCGCGCGCTTGCCGAGCGAGCGGTGTCGGAGCCGCTCGTGCCCGAGAGCAGGCCAGGACAACCTCGCAAACGACGACCGCGACGCGATCAGCCCGGCGACCGCGTGCTGCTGATCGTCGAGAACGACCTGGCCTTTGCCAGCGTCCTGCTGGAGGCGGCGCGCGCAAAGCGGCTTCAAGGGCGTGGTCACCACGATGGGCGCCGGCGCGCGTCGATGACGCGCGACTTCAAGCCACGCGCTGATCACGCTGGACATCTACCTGCCCGACATGGAGGGCTGGCGCATACTCGACCGCCTCAAGAACGACCTGGAGACGCCGCACATTCCGATCTGCGTGATCTCGACCGACGAGTCGCGCGAGCGCGCGCTGCAGGCCGGCGCCGTGGGCTTTCTGAGCCAAGCCGATGCAGTCGCGCGACGTGGTCGATGACGCGCTGGAGCACCTGCACGAGTTCATCAAGCGCCCGCGTGAAGCCGCTGCTGGTGGTAATGCCGCCATCGAGCTGCGCACGCGCTGTTCGTCAATGCACTGGAAACCGAAGTCGAAGTACTGATCGCTGAAGGCCGCGAGAGGCGCACCAGGCGCTGGAGACAGGCCGACTGAGCTGATCAAGGATGCCGAGCTGCAGCGGATCGAGCCGCAGGACGTGTCGATGCCATGGAGCCAACCCAGGGCTCTCGCCAGTTGCCCGTGCGTACTATGCCGATGACAAGGACTCGGTCTGGCCAGCGCCTGACGTGGCTTCGGCCTGCGCCTGGCCGACGTCGCTGTCCAGGCCTTGCTGCGATCACACGGCCTTCTGCCTGCACCGCAGCGCCTCGCCGCTGTCCGAAGCGGAGCGGCAGGCGATGAGGCGCTGCGCGGCGCGCAAGGCGTGCTCGCAGGGCAAGCAAGGTGCTGATCGTCGACGACGACATGCGCAACATCTTCGCGCTGGCCACCGTGCTCGACGACGAAGGCATGGTGATCGTCTCGGCCGACAACGGCCGCGATGCCATCCGCATCGTCGAGACCGACCCCGACATCGACATCGTGCTGATGGACATCATGATGCCGGAGATGGACGGCATCGCCACCATGCAGGAGATCCGCAAGCTGCCGCGCGGCAAGAACCTGCCGATCATCGCCGTCACCGCCAAGGCCATGAAGGGCGACCGGGAGAAATGCATCGAGGCCGGCGCGTGGGACTACCTCTCCAAGCCGGTCGATCCGAGCACCTGCTGGCCGTGCTGCGCGGCTGGCTGTGCCTGTGAAGCTGCCCGAACCCTGGCAGGGCACGTTCGAGGAAGACAAGGCCAACATCCTCATCGTCGACGACCTGCCGGAGAAGCTGCTGGTCTTTCGCACCGTGCTCGAAGACCTGGGCCAGAACCTCGTGTTCGTGCGCTCGGGCAGCGAGGCGCTGAGAGAGGTGCTCAAGCGCGAGTTCGCCGTGATCCTGCTCGACGTCAACATGCCCGACATCGACGGGCTCGAGACGGCGCAGCTCATCCGCACCTACAAGCGCTCGGCGCACACGCCCATCATCTTCATCACCGCCTACGCCGACGAGATGCAGACCTCGCGCGGCTACTCGCTGGGGGCGGTCGACTACATCCTCTCGCCGGTCGTGCCGGAGATGCTGCGCAGCAAGGTGCGCGTGTTCGTCGACCTGCACAACCTGCAGCGGCGCACGCATCGGCAGGCCGAAGAGCGTGTGGCGCTCATGGCCGCCGAAGCCGCGCGGCGCCAGGCCGAGGAGACGACGCAGCGTTCGAACTTCCTGGCGCAGGCCAGCCACGCGCTGAGCGGCTCGCTCGATGTGTGCGTGGGCATGCGGCGCCTGCTCGAGCTGCTGGTGCCCGAGCTGGCCTGCCGCGCCACGGTGACCGTGCTCGACGAGGTGCTGCATGGCGAGGCGGAACGCCAGACGGGTCGCCGCGTCTTTCACGAGGAGGGCCTGGCCTACTTGCCGCCGCATGAGCAGGCCGCCGTGACGCAGGCCCTGGTCTCGGCGACCCAGTGTGCCGCTGCAGGAGCCGCATATCGGCCGCGCGATGCCCATGGTCATTGGCGAGCGCGTGCTGGGCGCTTTGCTGGTCGTGTCGGACAGGAGCGACCTGGACTGGTCGATGCTGGAGGACATCGCCGTGAGCGCGGCCATGGCCTTCGAGAACGCGCGTCTGTACCGCACGCTCGAGGCCGAGATCGAAGAGCGGCGCCAAGCCGAGTCCAAGCTGCAGCTGTCCAATCAGCGCAAGGACGAGTTCCTGGCCATGCTCTCGCACGAGTTGCGCAACCCGCTGGCGCCCATCCGCAATGCCATCGAGGTGATCCGGCGCATCATGCCTTCCGAACCCACGCTCGAATGGGCCAACGACGTGATGGACCGCCAGATCAAGCACCTGACCCGCCTCGTCGAGGAGCTGCTCGATGTCGCGCGCATCAGCCAGGGCAAGATCGTGCTGCAGATGGAGCCCGTCGACCTGCAGGCCGTGATGGCCCAGAGCATCGAGATCGTACGGCCGTTCGTGGAAGGGCGTCGCCATACCCTGACGCACAATCTGCCCGCCACGCCCGTGTGGATGCGCGGTGATTTCGCGCGCTTGCTGCAGATCGTCTCCAACCTGCTCAACAACGCGGCCAAGTACACCGAAGAAGGCGGCGTGATCCACCTCGCGCTGACCGTCGAGAACGGGCATGCCGATATCGCCGTGATCGACGATGGCATCGGCATCGAGGCCGAGCTGCTGCCCAACGTCTTCGATTTGTTCGAGCAGGGCAAGCGCTCGCTCGACCGCAGCCAGGGCGGGCTGGGCGTGGGCCTCACGTTGGTCCAGCGGCTGGTGCAGTTGCACGGCGGTCAGGTCGAGGCGATCAGCCATGGCGCGGGCCTGGGCTCCGAGTTTCGCGTGAGGTTGCCTTGTCTGGTCGAGGTCAATGCGCCGGAGGTCCCGGAACCCGTCGTGTCCGATGCGCAGGCCGTGGGTTGCCGCGTGCTCGTCGTGGACGACAACGTCGATGCCGCCGAGTCGATCGCCATGTTCCTCAAGCTCACGGGACACGAGGTCAAGACGGTGGGCGATGGCCCGCAGGCGCTGGCTTGCGCACCTGTGTATGCGCCCGAGGTCGTCGTGCTGGACATTGGCCTGCCCGGCATGGATGGCTACGAGGTGGCGGCCCGGCTTCGACAATTGCCACAGACCGTCGATGCCTTGCTGATCGCCCTGACCGGCTATGGGCAGGAGAGCGACAAGGCGCAAGCCCGGATGGCGGGCTTCAATGCGCATCTCGTCAAGCCGACAGACCCTGGCACCCTGGCAGACCTGATCACAAGCCATCACCGGGTACAGGGGCCTGAATGCGCACGCCTGGACGCCATGCTGTCGAAGTCATGACGCCAGAAGGCGCGCCTACCTGCGGAACTGCCTGCTCACGAAGGCCCAGACCATGCGGGACGCGTCTGGCCCTTTGGCATCGCTGAACGGCGCCTTGGCCGCGCCGCCGCTCCAGGCGTGGCCCAGGCGGTCGATGTCCGCCAGCGTGGCCACGGTGTGGCCTTTGTACTTGAAGTCGGTCACGGTCATCGCGTAGCGCTGGCCGCGCTGCACACCACGTGTGGCCATGGCGCGTGCGCCGACGGCGTCCGCCCAGGCCTGCACGGCATCGCGGCCGTTGCTCGCCACGACCACCTTGTCGCTCGCGCCATGGATCACGAGCAGTGGCGGCCATGGCGCGGTTGTGCCAGGCGATGGGGCGGGTGTCGAGGCAGGCAGCGGCGCCACCGTGCGGCGACCGTGCATGGCGCCGAGCGCCGTGAGCGTGGAATGCGCGTTGCCAGGCGGCACGCCCGAATGCATGACGACGGCCTTGAAACGATCGGGGTAGCGCGTGGCCAGCAGGGCCGCCATGCTCGCGCCTGCCGAAAGCCCCGCCACGGCGATGCGCGCGCGATCGACCGGGTACAGCGCGCAAGCCTGGTCGATGGCGGCCATGATGATCATCGCTTCGCTATAGGCCCGGCCTGATCGGGTATCGAACCAGTTCCAGCACCGCTGTGGGTTGGTCAGGCGGTCTTGTTCGGGGTAGAGCGTGATGAACCCTTCCCGCGCGGCAATGCGGTTCATGCGGGTGCTGTCGGCGAAGCCCTGCGCATCCTGGCCGCAGCCATGCAGCATGACCAGCATCGGCACGCGCTCGCCCGGCTGGATGCCAGGCGGGCAGAACAGGCGGTAGCGTCTCGCGCCCGTGGCATGGATGGCCAGGCCGGCCACCCAGCGGCCCTTGTCGGCGCTGGCTCTGGCCTGCCTGGCTTTCGCGCCTGGCGTCTTGAGTTTGAGCGCGGGGGGCGAGCGGGGTTTGGATGCCTTGTACAGCGCGGCCAACCCACGCTTCATGCTGGCGGCCCACAGCCCCGTCCATGTCGACTTCATGCGGGCGTTTCAGCGTGTCAATGCTTGGGCTGGCCTGGCACGTGCAGGTCGAGCCCGCGCTCCGGCGATTCGAACACCTGCTGCTCACCGCGTGGTGACGAGATCAGCTCCTCGATGACGAAGCGGCCATAGTGCTGCGCCGAGGCCGCGTGCGTTTGCCTGGCGATGTCCGCGGCGCGCTTGATCGCCTCGTCGTCACCGACGTGGACCGCGAGAAAGCTGCATCCCGCTTCGGCGAAGTCACGGTGCGCCTTGACGAGGTTGAGTTCCTGCCCGATGTTGGCCAGGATGCCGGCATTGCGGATGTCTTCATCGGCCTGGCGCAGCATCTCCTGCGGTTCATAGGACGTCATGTCCTGTTCCGTGAAGCCCTGCTGGCTCAGGGCCGTCTCGGCCGCGTGCAGATCGGTCTCGTTGCGAAAGGCCATCAGCACATGGTTGACGGGCTTGAAGACACCAAAGGCCTTGGGGCGATTTTGCTTGTCCATCGCATGCTCCTGTGAGGATCGGATCCCTTTCATGAGCAAGCGATGTGCCCAATCGTCACGCGTGGTCACTGCGCCGCGACATGCTGGCGGCGGGCGGACTCGGCGTATATTGCATTCGCGCCGACAAGCCGTTTTTGTCCTTGTTCATTGCCTCATGAGGAAAACTCCATGGCTCCATACCCCATCGCCGTCATCGTGGGCAGCCTGCGCCGCGACTCGTTCAATCGCAAACTGGCCGACGCCCTTGCCAAACTGGCACCCGCCGATTTTTCATTCAAGCAGGTATCGATTGCCGACTTGCCGCTCTACAACCAGGACGATGACGCGAACCCCGCCGAATCGGTCAAGCGCCTGAAGGCCGAGATATCGGCGTCAAAGGGGCTGTTGTTCGTGACGCCCGAGTACAACCGCTCGATCCCCGGGGTGCTCAAGAATGCCCTCGACCATGCCTCGCGCCCTTATGGTCAGAGCGCGTGGAAGGGCAAGCCGGGCGGGGTCATCGGGGTGTCGCCGGGGGCGATTGGCACCGCCCTGGCGCAACAGCATCTGCGCAATGTGCTGGCCTATCTGGATGTGCCGACCCTGGGACAGCCCGAGGCCTTTATCCAGGCCAAGGACGGCCTGTTCGATGCCAACGGCGAGATCGGCGCCGCCAGCAAGCCCTTCATTCAAGGCTGGGTGGACCAGTACGTGGCCTGGGTGAAAAAGCACGCGGCCTGAAGAGGGGCTGGTCAGGCCTCGGCCTTGCTGGCCACGGCCTGGCGCGGCAGGTCTTGCTCGTCGCTTTGGGACACGCTGGCGCCATCGCCCCGATGCAGTCCCCAGAACGTGGCCGACGAGGCGATCGTGAGCAGCGCCATGGTCAGGAAGGCATGGTGCAGGGCGGACATGATGGCGATGTGATCGGTCTGCGCCGTGTTGCCCAGGTACCAGCCAACGACCAGGGAGGCGCTGGCCAGCCCGAAGCTCATCGACATCTGCTGCATCGAACTGGCGATCGTGCTGGCCATGCTCGAGTCGGCCGCGTCGACATCCGCGTAGGCCATCGAGTTCATGCTCGAGAACTGCAGCGAGTTGAAGAAGCCTTGCGCCAGCCCGATGAGCACGATGACCGCGATGGGCGTGCCCGCCTTGACCAGCGAGAACATCGAGATGGTCACGCCGATCATGACCGTGTTGACCGTCAGCACGGACCGATAGCCGAAGCGCTTGAGCACCCGCGCCGACAATACCTTCATGCCCATGGCCGCGATGGCCGCCGGCATCATCAGCAGGCCGGACTGCCAGGCCGGCAGGCCCAGGCCCAATTGGTAGAGCAAGGGCAGCAAAAAGGGCAGGCCACCGATCCCGATCCGCGTCACGAAGCCGCCGACGACCGATACCCGAAAGGTGCGCGTGCGGAACAGGGAGAGCCGCAGCAAAGGAAAAGGCTCTTTGTGGGCATGCCAGACGTAGGCCGCGAGCAGGCACAGCGACAGCACGAACAGCACGCCTTCGGAAGTGAGGTCGAGCCGGTGTTCGCCGAAGATCTCCAGCAGCCACGACAACAGCGCCGTGCCCGTGCCGAACAGCACCAGGCCGATGATGTCGAGCGGCCTGCGGCGCGCGCCCTGGTAGTTGGGCATGTGCCGCCAGATCAGGCCCAATGCCAGCAAGCCGACGGGCACGTTGACGAAGAAGATCTCGCGCCAGGACAGCCAGTGCACGATCACGCCCCCGACGGTCGGCCCGAGCAGTGGCCCGATGAGTGCCGGGATGATCACGAAGTTCATCGCCGCGAGCAGCTCCGATTTGGGATAGGTGCGGATGATGGCCAGGCGCCCCACGGGCATCATCATCGCCGCGCCCAGGCCTTGCAGGATGCGCGCGGCGACCAGCATGGGCACGCTGACCGACAGGCCGCACAGCACCGATGACAAGGTGAAGATCGCCACGGCCACGGCGAAGACACGGCGCGTGCCGAAGCGGTCCGCCATCCAGCCGCTGACGGGGATCCCCACGGCCAGGCTGAGGATATAGCTGCTGACCACGGCCTTCAGGCTCAGCGGCGTCACGTTCAGGCTGACGGCCATGGAAGGCACGGCCGTCGTGACGATGGTCGCATCGAGCTGCTCCATGAACAAGGCCGTGGCGACCAGCCACGGCAGGTAGCGCTTGATGGTTGCGTCCGAGGCGTCCACTGAGGTGTCCATGCCTCGTTTATATCTCTTTTGCCCAGAACGCGTGGGCGCTGTCTGACGTGCGAATGCACGGCCTGCCGACAGCCGAAAGCCCTTGCCATTTCTAAGATGAAGAACCATGCAGAAATCCGACGTGAGCAGCGACACAAACGACGAACCTTCCGGCCCTTGGTGGCGAAGACTGGGCCCTGGCCTCATCACCGGCATGGCCGACGACGACCCCAGCGGCATCGCCACGTTCTCGCAAAGCGGCGCGCAGTTTGGCTATGCCTTCGCTTGGTCCACCCTGCTGACCTTGCCTTTGATGGTGGCCATCCAGCTGGCCAGCGCGCGCATCGGCCGCATCACGGGCCAGGGTCTGGTCGAGAACCTCATGCGCGTGTGGCCTGTCTGGCTGATACGGTGCGTGGTGGCTTTGCTGGCCGTCGCCAATGTGGTCAATCTCGGGGCGGACCTCAATGCCGCCGCCGAGGTGACCGGCATGGTGTTCCACGGGGGCGGCAAGGCGGTGTACGCCTTCGTGTATGCCTTGGGCTCCTTGCTGCTGATCGTGTTCGTGCCTTATCGGCGCTATGTGAACGTGCTCAAATGGCTGAGCTTGTCGACACTGTCTTATGTGGGCGTGGCGATCGCGGCCCATGTGGACTGGCCGCATGCCTTGCAGGCATTGGTCTGGCCTCATGTGGTGTGGCACAAAACGTATGTGACGACGCTGGTCGCGATCCTGGGCACGACCATCAGTCCCTACCTGTTCTTCTGGCAGGCCGAGCAGGAGGTCGAAGAGATCCGGCGCATCCCGCAGCGCCAGCCTTTGTGTCAAGAGCCCGCCCAAGCGCGGGCGGGGCTGCGCAGCGTGCGCATGGACACGCTCGTCGGCATGGTCTCGTCCAACCTCATCGCCTATTTCATGATCGTCGCGGCGGCGGCCACCCTGCATGCGCACGGCATCACGCACATCGAGACGACGACCCAGGCGGCCCAGGCGCTGCAGCCCATCGCGGGGCGTCTGGCATTCGGGCTGTTCGCCTGCGGCATCATTGGCACGGGGTTGCTGGCGATGCCCGTGCTGGCGGGATCGCTCGCCTATGCTGTGAGTGGCCTCATGGGCATCAGGCAAGGGCTCGACCAGGCGCCCGGGCAAGCCAAGGCCTTCTATGGCGTGCTGGCCTCGGTCATGGTCGGCGGGTTGATCGTGAGCCTGCTGCCCATCTCGCCCATCCATGCCCTGTACTGGGCTGCCGTGATCAATGCCGTGGTGGCCGTGCCCGTGATGGTCGCCGTGATGCGCCTGGCCTCCAACGCCGAGCTCATGCATGGTTTCGCGCTGCCTGCCGTGTGGCGCTACCTGGGCTGGGCCGCCACGGTGGCCATGGGCCTGGCCACCGTGGCGATGTGGGCTGCGATGCTGTGGTGACCCGGGCCTATGCAGCAGTCATCAGAAGAGCCGGAGTGTGGCCCATGCCGATACCGCCCCGATGCCCGCGCCAACGAGCACGTCGCTGGGGTAGTGCAGCCCGAGGATGACCCGCGACAGGGCCACGAGCACCGCGAAGATGCCCAGCGGCCATGCCAGCGTCGGGTAGTAGGTCGACAAGATGATGCCGAAGGCCACCACATGCAAGGTATGGCCGCTGGGGAAGCTGTACTCGTCCAGCGTGGGCGCGCACAAGCTGATGCCGGGGCAGTTCTTGAAGGGGCGAGGGCGCCCTGTGCCTTGCTTGCAGACCTTGTAGATCAACAGGTTGACCGCGGTCATGCCCACCAGCCTGATGATGCAGTTCATGCCAGACGGGCCACCCCATAGCGCCAGACACGGGAAGACGAGCAACCAGACGAGGGCGTCCGTCATCATGCTGACCAGGCGGAACAGGGTGAGCACGGCTGGCCAGACCGTGGCGCGGTGCAGCCACTGCGCGCAGGCCCGCTCCCATGCCTGGCAGGCCAGCCCGCCCCTGATCAGCCAGGGCTCGACGGGCTGCGCTCGCCATTCGGTCGCCGTGTCCGGAACCGCTTCGGTCATCGTGTCCACGAACACATCGGTGAGGCCATCAGGCTGCGCGTGTCTGGGCATTTTGTGCAGATGTAAGGGCATGGGCGACCTCCATGAGGCTGTGTTCGAAGGGGGCCAGTGCCTGCTCCCATGAGATCGTCATGGCCACGGCGCGGGCGCGTTTGCGCATCAAGGCCAGATGCTGGTAGCGGCTGGCCAGCGAGCACGCGGCGGCGATGAAGTCCTGAGGCTTGTCCGGCGAGACGACCAGGCCCGCGCCGCTGTCACGCACCAGTTCGGCGGCCGCGCCCATGTCGAAGGCGAGCACGGGCAGGCCGCTGGCGAGCGCTTCGGGCACGACGTTGCCGAAGGTGTCGCTCAGGCTCGGGAACAGGAAGAGGTCCGCGCTGGCGTAATAGCGCGCCAGCGTCTCGCCGTGCTGCATGCCGACGAAGTGCACATCGGGATGGCGCCGTTCCAACTGCGCGCGCTGAGGGCCATCGCCCACGACGATCATGCGGGCCTCGGGCATCTCCGTGCGCAAGGTTTGGAAGGCCCGCAGGGCCAGCTGCACATTCTTTTCTTGAGCGAGTCGCCCGACATGCAAAAGCAAAGGCCCATTGGTGCCGGCGAACTGGTCGCGCAGCGCAGGGCTGTGGCGCGCGGGATGGAAGCGGTTGGTGTCCACGCCTCTGCCGACCACGGTCAGGTTCTTGAAGCCTTGTCTGGCGAGTTGCGCGTGCAGCGCTGCGGTGGGCACGTGCGTGCGCTGGCCCATGTTGTGAAAGCCACGCAAGGCCCGCAGGATCAAGGGCGAGAGCAGGCCCAGGCCGTAATAGTTGCTGTAGAGATGGAAGTTGGTTCGAAAGTCCGTGCTGATCGGGAGACCCAGGTTGTGGGCCGCGCGCGCGGCGGCCCAGGCCAGTGGCCCCGGCGTCGCGATGTGCACCACGTCGGGCTGCTGCCACTGCAGGCGCTGGCGCAGGGTCGACACGCTGGCCAGCCCGAAGCGCACATCCGGATACATGGGCAGCGGCACGCCGGCCGTGCGCCATTCCATGGCCGTGTTGAGCGGCCCCTCATGAGGTTGGCGGGGCCTGACGATGTCCACGGTGTGGCCGCGATCGCGCAGAAAGCTGACCGCGCGCGCGGCGCTCAATGAGACCCCGTTGACCTCAGGCGGGTAGGTTTCAGTGATGTAGGTGATGTGCACGGCCGGCCCTTTCAGAGTTTGCGCGCTTGTGGAGCAATGCGCATTCCCGCAGCGCACGCGCGAGCCCCATCGATCGCGGGTACGGCGTTTGCTCGTGGCTGCCGGCGCCATCAGCCATGTCATTTCCGTATCGGGGGCTCCATGAGTTCATGCTTTCCCACATCCCAGACGCCCATGCGCATCGCATTGATCGACGAGGTGATGCCTTCGGGTGGCACCATCGAGCCAGACCGCAACCAGATCGAAAAGCTGGCCTGGGCCATGGCGCACCAAGGCCACATGGTCGACATCTACCGTGGGCGCGGGCCAGGCGAGCCGGTATGGGAAGACCTGCACGAGCAGGTGCGCATCCACCGCATGGACAACACGGCTTCCTGGCCATTGGATGACCAGCCACGCCTGGGCCAGGCCGTCCAGGCCTTCGCGGCGGGCATGCGGCGCCTGGTGATGGAGGTGTATCCCTGCGATGTCATCCATGCGTGGGGGCTGCATGCGGGCCTGGTTGGGCTGCGTCTGAGCCGGGGCGTGGCCGTGCCGTTCGCGTGGACCATGCCTTCGCGCATCGCCGATGCGCCGCAGCGCCAGATCGCGCAATTGCTGGTCGAGCGTGCGCAGGCGCTGGTGGCGCGCAACGTGGCGCAGCGCAATGCCTTGCTCGACATCCCGGGTGCGCGCCGTGCCGACGTCCACCTCGTGCCCAGTGGCGTCGACACCCAGCTCTTTCGGCCCCGCAACAAGGCCTGCGCGCGCCGCGAGTTGGGTTTGCCGCAGGACGCTTTCGTGGTCTTGCTGGCCGGGCAGTCGACGACGCCATGGCGCAGCCTCGTCGCGGACCTGCCCGCGCATGTCGTGGCGCTGGCCGACGTGAAGCAGGAAGACGCCTGCGACGCCAGCGCGCATGCCAGGCTGGTCGCCGAGCATTGCGCGGCGGCCGACGTGATGCTCATCGTGGGCGAGCAGGAGGCGGGGCTGCAGATCGATGCCAAGGAGGCCATGGCCTGCGGGCTGCCCGTGCTGGCGCTGGCACAGCGCAGCGGGGATGAGGTCAGCCGTGTCGTCGAAGACGGCGTCACCGGCTATGTGCTGCACACGAACCATCCCGACGTGACCATGGACCACCTGCGCTACCTGCGAGACCAGCCCCATTGGCGTTCGGCCATGGGCATGGCCGCCATCCTGCGCGCCCGCACCTTCTTCACATGGACGAAGGCGTCCGACCAGATGCTGGGCATCTACAGCGAATGCGCGCAGACCAGCCAGCTCACCCACATCGGCCAGATCTGCCGCTCGCTGACCCTGATCCAATCGCCGCCGCGCGCCTTGCCCATGCGGATGCCTGTCTAGCGCCTGTGCAGGTGCCTGTGCTGGTTCATGCGCGCAACCTCAGGCGTTGACGATCTCGCCTCCGTTGGGATGCAGCACCTGGCCCGTCATGTAGCTCGAGTCGGCGCTGGCCAGGAAAACGTACGCGGGCGACACCTCGTCGGGCTCGCCCGGCCTTTTCATCGGCACCTTGGCGCCAAAGACCTGGACCTCGTCCGCGCTGAAAGTCGAAGGGATCAGCGGCGTCCAGATCGGCCCGGGCGCCACCGCGTTGACCTTGATGCCTTGCGGTGCCAGTTGCAGGGCGAGCGAGCGCGTGAACGCCACGATCGCGCCTTTCGACGCCGCGTAGTCCACGAGATGCGGGCTGCCCCGGTAGGCCGTGACGGACGCCGTGTTGATGATGCAACTGCCTTCGCGCATATGGGGCAAGGCTTCGCGCGTCAGATCGAACATGGCGAAGACGTTCGTCCTGAACGTGCGCTCCAACTGCGCGCGCGACACATCCTTGATCGACTCGGTGGGATGCTGCTCGCCCGCGTTGTTGACGAGGATGTCGATGTTGCCGAAGCGCTGGACCACAACGTCGATCACCTCGCCGATGAAGTGCTCGTCGCCGATGTCGCCCGCGATCGCCAGGCACTGCACGCCTTCCGCTTCGACGAGCGACTGCGTCATGCTGGCGTCTTCGTGCTCGTCGAGGTAGAGCATCACGATGTGCGCGCCCTCCTTGGCGAAGCTCACGGCCACGGAGCGCCCGATGCCGCTGTCGGCGCCCGTGATCACAGCCACCTTGCCTGCCAGCTTGGCATGGCCCCGGTAAAGCCGCGCCTCCGCTTGCGGCCTGGGCGACATCTCTGCTTCATGGCCCGGCTGGATGTTCTGGTGCTGGCGGGGCAGGGTCTGTTCGGAGGATGCGGGCGCGGTCATGGGAAACTCCTTGCAAGGTTGGTACATGGTCGATACACGGCTGTGTCGGCAACCTTCATGCCACTGAAATTTCGCGTTGAGCACGTGTGCCGAATTACGCAAGCTGGCGGCGTTTGCCGTAAATCTTGCCAAGGCCATGCTGGCCATCGGTGCCCTCTACCCGGCATGAAAAATGCCCATGCAGCGCATGGACCAGCCTGCCAACCCCCGCCCGCCTGCCTTGAATGTGATCCCCGTGGTCACGTCCGCGCCATTCGGCGACAAGAGGGTCGCGCGGGTCTGGCCCGCGTCTTTGCAATGGCTGCTGGGTCTGGCCGTCCTTTTCCTGCTCAAGGAAGCACAGGCCGTCTTGTTGCCCATTGCCGTGGCCGTGACCTTGACATTGGTGCTCACGACGCCCGTGCAGCGCCTGCGGCAAATGGGCATCCCGCAGGCATGGGGTGCCGGGCTGGTCGTGACCATGATCCTGCTCATCGTCGGCTTGCTCGGGCTGGGCCTGGCCGGGCCGGCCACGCAATGGCTGGAGCGTGTGCCCGCGACCCTCAAGCAATGGCTCGACACGCTCGACCATTGGCGCCAGTTGATGGCGCCCAAGAACCTGCGCCATGTCTCGCCGGATGTCGCGCAGGCCCAGGCCGAGGCGCTCAAGGACAAACTCACCAGCGAAGGCCTGATCCTGACCCGCGTCGTGGTCGGGCAGTTCGTGCATGTGGCCTTGTCGGCATCGGCGACGGTCATCCTGCTCTATTTCCTGCTCGTGTCGCAGCCCTGGCTGCTGTCACGCACGATCGAGGCGGTCAAGCCCTCGCGCTCCAGAGTGCTGCTGCTGTCGGGTATCCGTCAGGCCCAGCGCGAGATAGGGCTGTATCTCGGCACCATGTTGTTCATCAACATCGGCCTGGGCGCGTTCACGGGCGTGGCGCTGGCACTCATCGGTCTGCCCAACCCGGTGCTGTGGGGAACGATGGTGGCGACGCTGACCTTCATCCCTTACCTCGGGCCCGCGCTGCTCACGGGCTTGCTGCTGCTGGGCGGCAGCATGACCTTCGGCACGGGCCTGGGCATGCTCGCGCCGCCAGTGATCTTCCTGGGCGCGCACGCGATCGAAGCCAGCCTGCTCTCGCCCTGGATACAAGGGCATCGCCTGCGCCTCAGCCCATTGGCGGTGTTCCTGTCCGTGATGCTGTGGGGTTGGATATGGGGGCTGGGCGGCACGCTGGTGGCCGTGCCCATCCTGTTGTGCTTGCGCGCTTTTTGCCGGCGCCGTGAAGGCCTCAGGCGCGTCTGCCTGTATCTGGAAGGCGGCGACAGGCATGTGCCCAGCCTGCAGACCTTGCTCAAGCGGGCCGACAAGCCGCTTGTCTCGCGCGTGCCCGTGCGTGCCAGAGAGGGCTGATGAAGCCGCCTCACCGGCATGCCGGATGCCATGCCGATGCATCGCACAGCGATCCCTATCGAAAAAGGAAAAAAGGAATCTCCATGCAAGCCGAATTCGTTCTGGACACCATGCACTACCTCATCGATGCCAGCCGTGGGGCCGAGCAGCAGTTTCTGCTGTACGCCCGGCAAAGCCGCAACGAAGGCATCCGTGCAGGCTTCACCGACCGGGCTCGCCGCGCGCGTGAAACGACGGGCGCTTTGCTGACCCATGTGGAGCAACTGGGCGGCCGGCTGCCTGTGAAGGCCGTGTTGCTGCACCGCTTGCAAAATTGGTGGGTGCGCGGGCGCGTGGCCTTGCTCGGGCAGTCTGACCAGGCCTGGCTGGAGGCGTGCAACCGCACCGAGGCGGGCCTGCTCAGGCGCTACCGCTCGGTCATGCAGACCAGCGTGCTGCCTTCACCCGTCCAGACGACCGTCGATCGCCAATACCACGCCTGGCAGCGCATCCATCACCAGATGCATGTGATGCACGGCGCGCTCAAGGCCAGTGCTTGAAAGGGGGCTCGCCATGGACACTTCTTCTGACAAGCCAGGCGCCCCGCACCGCGTGCTCATCGTCGGGGGCGGGGCGGGCGGCCTGGAGCTGGCCACCCGCCTGGGCCATGTTTTCAAGGGCGATCCTGTCGATGTGATCCTGGTGGACGCTTCCTTGACGCACGTGTGGAAGCCGCTGCTGCACGAGGTGGCCGCGGGCAGCCTGGACATGGGCAACAACGAGATCGACTACCTGACGCACGCCCATCAGCACGGCTTCCAGTTCCACCTGGGCACCATGGAACAGCTGGACCGCACGCAACGCCAGATCTGGCTGTCACCTCGCTACGACGATGTCGGCGTGCTCATGGCCGACCGCCGCGCTTTGCACTACGACACCCTGGTCATGGCCGTGGGCAGCCATGTCAACGATTTCCATACGCCCGGCGTCGCCGAGCACGCCATCATGCTCAATACGCTGGCCGATGCCCAGCGCCTGCACATGCGCATGCTGTCGATATGCCTGCGCCTCAATGAGGGCACGCCCGTCGACAGCGACATCGCCATCATCGGCGCGGGGGCCACGGGCGTGGAATTGGCGGCCGAACTGCATGGCGCGCTCAAGCAATACAAGCGCTATGTGAACGAGCCGGGTTTGCTGAACGTGCGCATCAAGCTGGTCGAGGCCGCCGACACCATCCTGGGCAACCTGCCCGCCAAGGTGCGCGCGCGTGTCAGCAAATGGCTGCAGGACAAAGGCATCCAGGTGCTGACTGGCCAGCGTGTGCAGGAAGTGACCGCCGAGGGCCTGAAGATGGCGCAGGGGCCGCTCATTTCCGCGCAACTGGTGATCTGGGCGGCTGGCGTGCAGGCGCCTGTCTGGCTGACGCAACTCGATGGCCTGCCTTGCAACAAACTCAATCAACTGTTGCTCAATGAAAGTTTGCGATCCACGGTGGACGAGCACATTTTCGGCCTAGGCGACTGCGTCAGTTGCACGCCGCCCGGCCGCGACAAGCCGGTGCCGCCGCTCGCCCAGGTGGCACACCAGCAGGCGCACTACCTGGCCCGCGTCATCCCCCTGCATGTGCGTGGCGAGCGGGATCTGCCGGCTTTCGCCTTCCACGACCACGGCTCGCTGATCTCGCTCGGGCAGGAGCAGGCCGTGGGCACCTTGATCGGCCAGCTCACGGGCCACGGCTTTTTCGTGGAAGGCCTGGCCGCGCGCTTGAGCTACTGGGCGCTTTACAGAGGCTACCTGACGGCCTTGCATGGTTGGCTGAAGATGCTGCAGACCACGGTTGGCAGCTGGCTCACGCACAGCACGAAAAGCCGCGTCAAGCTGCATTGACACGGCTGGTAACAGGCCAGGCAAGCCGTTTGCTCAACATGCGTCTGTGTTCAACGTAGTTCGCGTAGTCAGACCATGCCGCATTTGCTGGACGTCACGATGTTGTGGAGTGAGAACAGTGGCGGTGTGCGCCGCTACCTGACGACCAAACAGGCCTGGCTGGAAGCCCACACCATGTGGCACCACACGATCGTGGCGCCCGGGGCGCACGGCCATGGCCGGCTCTCCATACGCGGCTGGCCCCTGCCGTTCTCTGGGGGCTACCGTGTACCCCTCAACAGGCACAAGGGCGCGCGCGCGCTGCTCGCCCAAAGGCCCGATCTGATCGAGGTGGGCGACCCCTACAGGCTGGCCTGGTCCGCACTGGACGCCACGCGCCGGCTCCACATTCCCCTGGTCGGCTTTTGCCATTCCAACGTGGTGGCGATGGCCGACCGCTTCGGCGGGCGATTGAGCGCGCGCATGGCGCGCCGCTACCTGACGCGGCTGTATGAGCAGTTCGATCTGGTGCTGGCGCCCAGCCAGAGCATGCGTGCCAAGCTGCTGGACTGGGGCATCCGCCATGTCGCGCACCAGCCGCTGGGCGTGGACACCGATGTCTTCCATCCCGGGCAGCGCGACGAGGCCTGGCGCCAGGAACTGGGGTTGCCGGAGGGCTCGCGCATCCTGGTCTATGCGGGGCGCTTCGGCCCGGAGAAAAACCTCGACGTGCTGGCGGAAGCCGTGAGCCTGCTGGGGGCGCCTTACGAGTTCGTGGCCATCGGCGCGGGGCCTTGTCCGCCCCAAGGCCCGCGCACGACCGTCCTGCCTTTCACGAACGACCGCTCGGGCCTGGCGCGCGTGCTGGCCAGCGCCGACGCCTTCGTCCACGCGGGCGATCAGGAGACCTTCGGCCTGTCGGCGCTCGAGGCGCTGGCGTGTGCCTGCCCGGTGGTGGCCTGTTCGCAAGGTGCGCTGGGCGAGTTGGTCAACGAGCACATCGGCGTGCGGGTCGACGTGCTGCGCCCGTCCAGTTTCGCGCAGGCCATCGAGTACCTCTTCGCGCGCAACCAGGGCGAACTGCGGCAAGCGGCCCGCCAGTTCGCCTTGCAACACCAGTGGGACAACGCGATGACCCATCTCATGCAACGCTACCAAAACCTGCTCACAAGATGACCGATCAGAACACGCCCCTCTTCAGCGTCGTCATCCACGATGTCGCACCCGCCACCTGGGCTGCCTGTCAGCGGGTGATCCAGGCCGTTCGCGAAGTGGCCGATGTGCCGATGACCTTGCTGGTCGTGCCGCGCTACCACCTGCGCCCGAGCGACCATGCCTTCGAGCGCTGCATGCACAGGCAGATCGCCAAGGGACACGAGCTCGCGCTGCATGGCTACAGCCACCTCGACGAGGGGCAGCCGCAGGGCTGGCGGGACCACGTGCGTCGTCGCTGGTACACCGCCGGCGAAGGCGAGTTCAGCGCCTTGCCCGAATCGGCGGCCCTGCACAAGCTGCGGGCCGGCATGAACTGGTTCGAGCGCCGCCAGTGGCCGCTGCAAGGCTTCGTCGCGCCGGCATGGCTGCTCAGCTCGGGCACTTGGCAGGCGCTCGGCCAGGTGCCGCTGAACTACACGGCGACCTTGAACGCCGTCTACAGCCTGCCGCATGCCGCGCGCACGCCCAGCGCCTGCCTGGCCTTCAGCACGCGCAGCCTGTGGCGGCGCGTGGTCTCGATCCCGCGCAACAGCGTGGTCAGCAGCGGCTGGCACCGGCACCGCCTCGTGCGGCTGGAGCTGCATCCGCACGATGCGGACTACCCCTTCATCCGCCAGTACTGGATGAATGCACTCAGGCGCTTGATGGACGAGCGCCAGGCCGTGACCTTGTCCGAAGGTGTCCGCCGGCTGCATGACCCGCTCGATGCGCGGCTTGCGCAACGCCTCCCAAGCTGCCCGTAAAACTCGCCGCAAATCGGTAAAAAGTGCCGCTTTTTGCGCTTTATTCCCTCTCAAGAAGCCAGGCATGGACCTTGCCTATTCTGGCCAACGCAACCGGTTCTCACGTCAGGAGATCAATCATGGCAATAGGTCGTGTCAAGTGGTTCAACAATCAAAAGGGCTATGGTTTCATCGAAACCGATGAGTCCCTGCAGGATGTTTTTGTCCATTTCACGGACATCCTGAAGAAGGGTTACAAGACCCTGCGCGAAAAGGAACTGGTCCACTTCAAGCTGGACGACAGCGGCAAGGGCCCCAATGCCCGGCAAGTCTGCGCCTTGTCGCCTGACACGCTTCACGACCTGAGCATGGACATGATGCCGATGCCGCCCGACATCATCGACAACCACTACGACTACGGCATCTCCGCTTCGAGATGAAGTGGCGCCTTCGCGGCCAGGCCCCTGAGCCGCTTACCATCGCGCATGTGGATTGACCGCCACAGCGCGATGGCGCCAGAACAATCAAATCAATGATCTGGCGATCGAAGGGTGGCATGACAGGGGCGGGCATGGACCGATTGGAGCAAAACCTCGATACCGCCTTCTTGGCAGGCGGTGGCGAGATGGGCGAGCTGATGCGCGCTTTCGACTGGCGTCAGACGTCGCTGGGCGAGCCCGCGACCTGGCCGCGCAGCCTCAAGACCGTCGTGCGGATCATGCTGACTTCCAGTCAGCCGATCTGGATCGGGTGGGGCTCGGAGCTGCGCTATCTCTACAACGATCCCTACCGCTCGATCATCGGGGGCAAGCACCCCTGGACGCTCGGGCGGCCCGCATCCGAGGTCTGGCAGGAACTCTGGGACGAGATCGATCCCCTGCTGAGCAGCGCCATGAGTGGCGATGGCACCTTCGTGGAAAGCCAACTGCTCATCATGGAGCGCAACGGCTATCCAGAAGAAACCTACTACACGTTTTCGTACAGCCCGATTCCCGGCGACGACGGCCAGCCGGCGGGCATCATCTGCGCGAACTCGGATGAAACGCGCCGGGTGATTGGCGAGCGGCAACTGCTGTTGCTGCGCCACATGGCCGCCGATGCGGCGGACGCCAAGACCGTCGACGACGCGGTGGCGTGCTGCATGAACGCCATCCGCAGCAATGACCGCGATCTGCTGTTCACGCTCGTGTTCCTGCGCCAGCATGGCAAGGCCAGGCTGCGTCTGGCCGGCTGCATCGGCGATGGCAGCCCGTCGTGGCGCCAGGCCATCCACGAGATGGACCCGATGGCCTCGCCATGGGACGTCCAGACCGTCATGCAAAGCGGCCAGGTACGTGTGATCACGCTGCCTGCCTCTGATGACTTCGCATGGCCGAGTGGTGGCTGGAAGATGCCCGCGCAACGCGCCTTGCTTTTGCCCATCTCGTCGCCGGGTGAGGGCGGGCAGGAGGGCGTGCTGCTCGTGGGGCTCAATCCGCATCGGCTCCTGGACGAGCGCTATGAGGATTTCCTGGCCCTGGTTGCGCAGCAACTGGCATCGGCCATCGCGAACGCGCAGGCTTATGAGATCGAGCGCCAGCGTGCCGAAGAGCTGGCCCGCCTCGACCTCGCCAAGACGCAGTTCTTCTCCAACGTCAGCCATGAGTTCCGCACGCCGCTGACCTTGATGCAAGGGCCATTGGCGGATGCGCTGACGGATGCCGCGTTGCCGCCGCTGGCCAGGTCGCGCCTGGAGATGGTCGATCGCAACGTGCTGCGCATGACGAAGCTCGTGAATTCGCTGCTGGAGTTCTCGCGCATCGAGGCCGGGCGGCACGAATCGGTCTTTCGGCCGACGGATCTAGCGGCCTTCACGCAGGATCTGGCCAGCACCTTCCGTTCGGCCATGGAGCGCGCGGGCCTGCAGTTCGAGGTGAGTTGCCAGACCTTGTCGCAGCCGGCGTACATCGACCGCGATCGAGTGGGAGAACATCGTGCTGAACCTGCTGTCGAATGCGCTGAAGTTCACGATGGAAGGCACTGTGGCCATCCGCATTGGCGAGGTGCATGGCGAGGCGGTGCTGACCGTGGCCGACACAGGCGTGGGCGTGTCCGCCGACGAGCTGCCGCGCCTGTTCGAGCGCTTCCACCGCGTGCAGGGCAGCGCAGAGCCGCACGCACGAAGGCAGCGGCATCGGGCTGGCGCTCGTGCAGGAGCTGGTGCGTCTGCACGGCGGCAAGGTCGAAGTGCGCAGCGCCTTGAACGAGGGCACGACGTTCACGGTACGCCTGCCCTTGGGGCTGGCGCATCTGCCTGCGGGCCGCGTGGTCGACGATGGCGGTGACGGCGGCGAACAAGGCGCATCGATCAGCGCGCCGAGCCAATCCAGCGCTTACGTGCAGGAGGCGCTGCGCTGGCTGCCCGAGGCCGGCGTCGAGCGCAACATGGCCGGCCCGGAGCGCCCAAGCGGGCGCAGCAGGCAACTGGGCGAGCGCTACAGGTCCACCTGGGGGGCCCGCATCGTGATCGCCGATGACAACGCGGACATGCGCCATTACCTCAAGAGCCTGCTGGAGCCTTACTACGACGTCGAGACGGCCAGCCATGGCGAGGAGGCGCTGCAGGCCGCCTTGCGCAAGCGGCCGGCCTTGATCCTGTCCGACGTGATGATGCCCAAGCTCGATGGCTTCGGCCTGCTGGCGAGCGTGCGCGCTGACAAGCGCCTGCGGACCGTGCCGATGGTGCTGCTCTCGGCGCGCGCGGGCGAAGAGGCCACTGTCGAAGGGCTCGGACGCCGGCGCGGACGACTACCTCGTCAAGCCCTTCACCGCGCGCGAGCTGCTGGCCCGTGTCGCCGCCATCATCGAGTTGGACCGTGTGCGGCGCGCCACCGAAGAGCAGCTGCGCGTGTTCCTGGCGGGCGCCAAGATGTTCACGTGGGACCTCGACCTGGCGACGGGCGAGCTCAACCTCTCGCAAAACGCGGAAGACGTGCTGGGCGTGCCGCCTCGGCATTTTCAAGAGGGGCTGGCGAGCATCCACCCGGATGACCAGGAGCGGCATCGCGCCGCCATTGAAAAGGCCACGCAGACTTGTGGCGAACTGTGGGACGAGGTGCGCATAAGGCGCTCGGACAACGGCGACATCCGGTGGCTCGAGATCCGCGCTCACGTGATTTGCGACGAGGGCGGGCAGGCCGTCAAGCTCAGTGGCATCTCCTTTGACATCACCGAGCGCAAGCAGCTGGAGGCGCAACTGCGCGACGGCGACCGCCGCAAGGACGAGTTCCTCGCGATGCTGGCGCACGAGCTGCGCAACCCCATGGCACCGATCCGCAACGCGGGCGAGCTGATGCTGCGCCTGGGCAGCGACGATCAGCGCATGCGCAAGGCGGCGGAGATCATCAACCGCCAGGTCGGCCAGCTTGACGCGCATGGTCGACGACCTGATGGACGTCTCACGCATCACGCGTGGCCGCGTCGAGCTCGAGCGCAAGCCCGTGGCGCTGTCGTCGGTCGTCGCGGCCGCGATCGAGGCCGTCGAGCCCGCGGTGCGTGATCGGCAGCACACGCTCACCGTGAGCTCAGGTTTGCCGCTCACGGTCGTCGGCGATGCGGCGCGGCTGCAGCAGTGCATCGTCAACCTGCTGATGAACGCGGTCAAGTACACGGACCCGGGCGGCAGCATCCGCATCGAGCTGGCGCGCCAGGGCAAGATGGCCGTCATCCAGGTGGTGGACTCGGGTGTGGGCATGCCGGCCGATACGGTGCCGACCGTGTTCGACCTGTTCGTGCAGAGCGACCGCACGCTGGACCGCTCGCGCGGCGGCCTGGGCATCGGCCTGTCGATCGTGAAGCGGCTGGTCGAGATGCACGGCGGCCAGGTCCAGGCGCGCAGCCCGGGCATCGGTTGCGGCGCGACCTTCGAGCTCAAGCTGCCGCTGGCCGAGGCCGTGGCGCCGCACGAACCGGCCGATGCGGCGTTGAGCGCGAGCCGCAAGCGCGTGGTCGTGGTCGATGACAACAGGGATGCCGCAGAGACCCTGTCTCAGGTCCTGGCGCTGGACGGGCACGACGTGCAGGTGGTGTTCAGCGCCGAGGATGCGCTGAGCCTGATCCCGACACGCTCGCCCGATGTGGTGTTCCTCGACATCGGCCTGCCTCACATCAGCGGCTATGAACTGGCCAGGCGGCTGCGCGGCATGCCCGCGCTCCAGTCCACACGACTGGTGGCCTTGACGGGCTACGGGCAGCCCACGGACAGGCAGCAGGCGCTCAGCCATGGCTTCGATGACCACCTCGTCAAGCCCGCCTCGATGGAGGAAGTGATCGCGGCGCTGGACTCGTCGACGAACAAGGCTCACTGAACTGAGCGCTAAGCGATCACCCGCAGCTTGCGCACCACGTCGTTGACGCTGTAGGGCTTGTTCAGGAAGTGAAAACCCTCCAACTTGCCGCCCGCCGGCGTGGCGCCCGCCGAGGCGGCATAGCCCGAGGCCAGAATCACCTTCAAGTCGGGTGAGATCTTGACCGCCTCCTTGGCGAGGTCCACACCGCTCATGCCGCTCATGACCACGTCGGTGAACAAGAGGCTGATGCGCGGCGTGCGCTTGAGCACCTCCAGTGCCTGCTCGCCCGAACTGGCGGCGAACACCTCGAAGCCCAGGCTGCGGAACACCTCTTCGGTGACCTCGAGCACCTCGGCCTGGTCGTCGACGACGAGCACGGCTTCGAGGTCCGCTTCGACCAGGTCGTCCGCCTGGGCGTGCGACACGGGGAAGTACAGCGTGATGGTCGTGCCCAGGCCTTCCTGGGAGTGGATGGTCAGGTCGCCACCCGATTGCTGCACCATCCCATACACTTGGCTCAAGCCCAACCCCGTGCCCTTGCCGACCTCCTTGGTCGTGAAGAAGGGGTCGGTCGCGTGTTCGATGACTTGCCGTGGCATGCCGTGGCCGTTGTCCGCCACGGACAGCGCCACATACTGCCCGGCCGGCAGCTTCTTGACCTGGTCCGCCGCCAACGCGACGGATTGCGTCGACACGATGATCCGCCCGCCTGGCGTGGTGACGGCGTCATACGCGTTGACCACGAGGTTCAGCAAACCCGTTTCGACCTGGGCCGTGTCGATCTCGACGGCGGGCAGCTCGACCGCGAGGTCCAGCTCGAAGCTCGTGCCGCTGCGGCCCGCGCGCTGCAGCACCGTCTCGAAGGATTGAATGACGCGGTTGAGGTTCTTGTGCTCTTTGATCAGGGGTTGCTGCCGCGCGAAGGCCAGCAACTGCTGGATCAGCGTGGCCCCGCGCTTCAGGGCCTTGTCCATCGTGTCGATCAGGCGGATGTCGTGCGGCGCGGTGCTCGTACGGCGCAGCAGCGCCAGGCCGTTGTTGACGACATTGAGCAGGTTGTTGAAGTCGTGCGCGACACCGCCCGTCACCTTGCCGATGGCTTCCATCTTCTGGGCCTGGTACAGCGTTTCGCGCGCCTTCTCGAGCTCGCTCTGCGCGGTCCTGCGCTCGGTGATGTCGCGGGTGATCTTGGCGAAACCAACCAGGTCACCCTGGTCGTTGCGGATCGAATCGATCACGACGTGCGCCCAGAAGCGGCTGCCGTCCTTGCGCACGCGCCAGCCTTCGGCTTCGAAGCGGCCCTCTCGCGTGGCTCTGGCCAGGGCCCTCTGGGGCAAGCCGGACACCCGGTCTTCAGGGGTATAAAAACGGGCGAAGTTGCTGCCGACCACCTCGTCCTGCTCGAAGCCCTTGATGCGCCGGGCGCCCGCGTTCCAGTTGGTGATCTCGCCCGTCGGGGAAATCATGTAGATCGCGTAGTCGGTGACCCCCTGCACGAGGATGCGAAAGCGTCGTTCGCTCTCGCGCAACTCGTCCATCGCGGCCTTCTTGTCCGTGATGTCGCGCGTGATCTTGGCGAAACCCACCAGTTCGCCTTGCTCGTTGCGGATCGCGTCGAGGACCACGCTGGCCCAGAAGCGCGAGCCGTCCTTGCGAACGCGCCAGCCTTCGGCCTCGAAGCGGCCGGTGTCCTTGGCCTCCTGCAGTGCGCGGGCCGGCACATTGGCCGCACGGTCTTCCTCGGTGTAGAAGCGGGAGAAGTGCTGCCCGATGATGTCTTCGGCCAGATAGCCCTTGAAGCGCTGGGCGCCCGCGTTCCAGCTGGCCACATGCCCTTCGGGCGTGAGCATGTAGATCGCGTAATCGGTGATGGACAGGACAAACAGCGCCAGGCGTTCGATTTCCCTGGTGGCCAGATCCTGATTCGATTCATTCAAGCTGGGCATCCTTGTGCTATAGGGCGCCTGCAAAGCAGCGGGCTGTCCATTATGGGGCGGCCTCGCTTCGTGGAGATCCGAAGGTGCTGTGTCTGCAACGTTTTCAAGCATGGTCCGCCTATGGGCAATCGGGGTGCCACGCTGGTGCGTGCCCCCCTCATCCGTGTGGCTTCGGGCATGCGGCTTGCCACATCTTGGCTCCGGGTCATCTCGCAGCCGAGGAACATCATGAGCAGCAAGGCATACGTATCGGGTCTTTTCTGGGATTGGTCGGTCACGCTGCCGGATCGGCGGGCCGTCAAGGCCAAGCCGCCCGCCATGGGCGCCTTGAGCCGGGCGAGTGAGTCCGCGGGTGTTGGCGGGCTGGTCGGCGGCGCCGTGGGCGGCATCGCCACGGCTGTGGCCGTTGTGGCCACCGTGCTGCTCGTGCCCAGTCTGAGCTTGAGCACGGCAGGGCCGCTTGTGGGGGCCGTGGCGGGTTTCGCCGCCGCGGGTTGCGGCCTGATCGGCGCGATGATCGGCTGGGGCGGGGCGGACGAAGCCCTCAGGGTCGATGAAAAGGCGGCTCGTCTCGAGTCAAGCGGCAAGCGCCAGGGCGCTGAGCATATTTACCGGTGACCGCGTAAGGATTGCAGCCAGCCGGCGCGCTGGGATTCAAAGCATGCTTTGGAAAAGCCGCCGCAGATACAGCACCCAGTTCTTGCCGCGCCGCTTGGTCGAGCCAGCCGGCGTGCGCGCACCCAGTGTCGCGTTGTGTGCCGCTTCCTGCAACGCGGCGCCTGCTGCCACCAGTGCCGAAGCGTGTGCGAGGGCCAGATTCCTGTCTTGTGCGGCGTTGTGTTCATTTGCGAGAGCCATGGCATGCCTCTGTCAACAATGATGATGCCTGCATCTCGGCAATCGCCATGCCTTGCGCCTGGTAATACAGAAAATCCAGCGCCTCGCGCAGCCGGTCGCCCGTGCCGCTGGTGGGGTCCCAGCGCTCCATCGACACATCGCCCTGGCGGAACTCGCGGAAGTAGTCCGAGGGCTTCATCTGGTTCATGACGGCTTCGACGTTCGAGGGCACGCTGGCCGACAGGCCGGCCAGGACGAAACCACGCCGGCGCTCAGGTTCGTCCCCGAGAAAAATTCAGAGGGCATGTTTTCGATCGCGGCCAGCGTCGGGCGGGCCAGTACCTCGTTGACGGAGCTGTTGGCGTTGGTGATGTTCACCGGATAAGACAGCGCCGGGATGGTCACGGCCCGCGTGATGGCGGCCGCCATCAGCCCTTCGATGGACACGGTGCTGTCGGGTGCCATCAGCAGCACGCCTGCGAACTGCGTCTTGGCCCGATCGGATCATGCAACCCGTTCGGATAAGCGGCGCAAAAGCAGGCCTTTCAAGTCGATGCCCATGCCCTCACGCACCGCCAAGGTGCCCATTTCATGCGCCATGTGCCACGAGATGCCTGATCTGGTGCATGCCAGGCACCAGCATCGTCAAAAAACCGGCGCAGCACGGTGGCGAGCGCCTGGCATACCTATTGCGTAGATGAGCCTGTGCCTGCAGGTATCGTGGCCTCGGCGCACTGATTTGGTCTCCGCTAACGACGGCGGACATCAGCTGGACTCCGGCCTGCCGCTGGCCGCTCCGGCTGTTCATTTCCTTTTGATTGTGCAGAGCCGTCGCAGGAGTAGCAAACATGAAGATCGTCGTCGTTGGCCATGGCATGGTGGGCCACAAGTTCCTGGAAAGCCTGGCCGAGGCCGGCCTGAAGGACGCCCAGGTCACCGTGCTGTGCGAGGAAGTGCGGCCCGCCTATGACCGCGTGCACCTGTCCGAGTTCTTCTCGGGCAAGACGGCCGATGAGCTGTCCGTGGTCGAGTCCGGTTTCTTCGAGCGCACGGGCTTCTCGCTGCGACTGGCCTCGCGCGCCGCCTCGCTCGACCGCCGTGCGCACACGGTGACCACGGTCGACGGCGAAGTCATCGCCTACGACAAGCTCGTGCTGGCCACGGGCTCCAACCCCTTCGTGCCGCCCGTGCCCGGTCGCGACCGCCGCGACTGCTTCGTCTACCGCACCATCGAAGACCTCGAGGCGATGAAAGAGTGCGGCGCCCGCTCCAAGAGCGGCGTGGTCGTGGGCGGCGGCCTGCTGGGCCTCGAATGCGCCAAGGCTTTGTACGACATGGGCCTGCAGGCCCACGTGGTCGAGTTCGCGCCGCGCCTGATGGCCGTGCAGGTCGATGAAGGTGGTGGCCGCGCTCTGCGCCGCAAGATCGAAGAGCTGGGCCTGCAAGTGCACACGCAGCGCAACACGGTCGAGATCACCGATGGCGCCACGGGCCGCCACCGCATGGTCTTCTCCGACGGCACGCATCTCGAGACCGACATGATCGTGTTCTCGGCCGGCATCCGCCCACGCGACGAGCTGGCGCGCAACCACGGCCTGGCCATCGGCGCGCGCGGCGGCATCGCCATCGACAGCGCCTGCCGCACCAGCGACCACGACATCTACGCCATCGGCGAATGCGCCGCCTGGAACGACCAGACCTTCGGCCTCGTGGCCCCTGGCTACGACATGGCCCGCGTGGCCGCCCGCCACCTGGTCGGCCAGGACGATGTCGCTTTCGTCGGCGCCGACATGAGCACCAAGCTCAAGCTGATGGGTGTGGACGTGGCCAGCATCGGCGACGCGCATGGCAACACGCCGCACAGCCGCTCGTACCAGTACATCGACGAGCGCAAGCAGGTCTACAAGAAGATCGTCGTCAGCGAGGACGGCAAGCGCCTGCTGGGCGCCGTGCTGGTGGGCGATGCGACCGAGTACGGAACGTTGCTGCAGATGGCGCTCAACGGCATCACGCTGCCCGCCGATCCCGAGTTCCTGATCCTGCCTTCGAGCGACGGCAAGGCCAAGCCCGGCCTGGGCCCCGATGCCTTGCCCGACAGCGCCCAGATCTGCTCGTGCAACAACGTCAGCAAGGGCCAGATCTGCCAGGCGGTGTGCGACGGCGCCACGGACATCGGCAAGCTCAAGGCCTGCACGAAGGCCGGCGCGACCTGCGGCGGCTGCGTCCCGCTGGTCACGCAGATCATGAAGGCCGAGATGAAAAAGCAGGGGATGGCGGTGAACAACCACCTCTGCGAGCATTTCGCCTACTCTCGCCAGGAGATGTACCACCTGGTGCGCGTCGGCGGCATCCGCAGCTTCGACGACCTGCTGGCCAAGCACGGCAAAGGCATGGGCTGCGATGTCTGCAAGCCCGCCGCCGCCAGCATCTTCGCGTCGTGCTGGAACGACTTCGTCCTCAAGAAGGACCTGGCCGGCCTGCAAGACAGCAACGACTACTACCTGGGCAACATCCAGAAGGACGGCAGCTACTCGGTCGTGCCGCGCATGGCCGGCGGCGAGGTCACGCCCGACGGCCTGATCGCCGTGGGCCAGGTCGCCAAGAAGTACGGCCTGTACACGAAGATCACGGGCGGCCAGCGTGTGGATTTGTTCGGCGCGCGCGTCGAGCAGTTGCCCGCGATCTGGGAAGAGCTGATCGCCGCTGGCTTCGAGTCCGGCCATGCCTATGGCAAGTCGCTGCGCACGGTCAAGAGCTGCGTGGGCTCGACCTGGTGCCGCTATGGCGTGGGCGACAGCGTCGGCCTGGCCGTCGAACTCGAGAACCGCTACAAGGGCCTGCGCTCGCCGCACAAGATCAAGTTCGGTGTCTCGGGCTGCACGCGTGAATGCGCCGAGGCGCAAGGCAAGGACATCGGCGTGATCGCCACGGAGAAGGGCTGGAACCTGTACGTGTGCGGCAACGGCGGCATGAAGCCCCGCCACGCCGAGCTGTTCGCCTCCGATCTGAGCAAGGAAGAACTCGTGCGCCTGATCGACCGGGTGCTGATGTTCTACGTGCGCACCGCCGACCGGCTGCAACGCACCAGCACCTGGCGCGAAGGCCTCGAAGGCGGCCTGGACTACCTCAAGGACGTGATCCTCAAGGACAGCCTGGGCCTGAACGCCGAGCTCGAAGCCCAGATGCAGCACGTGGTGGACACCTACCAGTGCGAGTGGAAGACCGCCGTGACCGACCCCGAGGTGCGCAAGCGCTTCCGCTCCTTCGTCAACAGCGAGAAGACCGACGAGCACATCGTGTTCGTCGAAGAGCGCGGCCAGATCCGCCCGGCCCGCCCGGAAGAGCGCATCCCATCCGATTCGCTGGCCTGATTCGCTGGCCTGTGCCCGACCTGGAGGACCTTGACATGAGCACCGATACCCCAAGCTGGACCGCCGTCTGCGCGGCCGACGACATCCTGCCCAACACGGGCGTTTGTGCCCTCGTGGCCGATCGGCACGTGGCCGTCTTCCGTGTCGGTCAGAGCCAGTACTACGCCATCGACAACGTCGACCCGAAGGCCAACGCCAGCGTGCTCGCGCGCGGTCTGGTGGGCAACCTGGGCGAGCGCATCGTCGTGGCGTCTCCTTTGTACAAGCACCATTTCGACCTGCGAAACGGCGAGTGCCTGGAGTTGCCCGAGCTGTCGGTGCGCGCTCACGAGGTGCGCATCGACAGCGGCCGGGTCTTGGTGGCCGCAGACTGAGGTTCTAACTCGATGGGGACGCTTTGCGGCCTGGCGACCGCGCCACGGGCACGGCAGATCGCGGACAATCCGTCCTGTCGTCTTCGTGAACCCGCCGCCAGCCCATGCAATTGTCCGTCTCTGATCTCGTTCTGCGCGCCAAGCAACTGGACATCGACGCCATGCGGCACCTCGCCGCGCGCGTCGAGTTCGCTGACGTCATCGGCCAGCTGATCCATGCCTTGCAGCGCGAACGCGGCGCCAGCAGCATCTACCTGGCCTCTGGTGGCCAGCACTTCGAGGCCGAGCGACTGGCCGCGCTGGCCGAGGCCCAGCCCATCGAAGCGACACTGCGCGCCCAGTTCGCCGAGCAACTGGCGCCCGAGCAAGGCGCCACGGCGCGCACGCTGTCGCTCGTCGCCTGGGTGCTGCTCGATCTCGACTCGCTGGCCGGCCTGCGCCAGCAGATCGCCCAGCGCACACCGACCGCACACGATGCCGTGGCCGCTTTCAGCCGCCTGATCGCGGGCCTGGTCGAGCTGATCTTCCATGTGGCCGATGCGGCCATGCACCCGGGCATCTCGCGCCTGCTCGTGGCATTGGTCCACCTGGTGCAGGGCAAGGAAGCGGCAGGGCAGGAGCGGGCGGTCGGTGCGCAGCTCTTTGCGTCCGGCGCTGGCGACGAGGCCGCGCAGCAACGCGTCATCCACCTCATCGATGCGCAAGAGCGCAGCTTGCAGGTGTTCGAGGCTTTCGCGCCCGAAGACCTGCGCGCCCGCTGGCAGCAGCACCAGCTCACGCCCAATGTGGCGCAACTCGAGCGCCTGCGCCGCACCTTGTGCACGGCCAGGCCCGATGCCGCGCTCGATGCGCGCTTGAGCAACAGCTGGTTCGACGTGACCAGCGCCCGCATCACGGAGATGTGGGAGGTGCAGTCCGCGCTCGTGCAGTGCCTGCGGCAATCTTGCCAGGTGCAATTGCAGGCATCGCAGCAGGACCTGCAGGACTCTGAAGGGCTGCTGCAGCGACTGCGCGACAACCCACCGCCGCACACCGATGCCGTCGGCCGTTTCTTCAGCGCAGCCGCGCAACCTGATGCCGCGCCCGTCTTGCCCGCGATGGCCGACGGCACAGGCGCCGCGCAGCCGGCATCCCCAGGCGCTGCCACCGTGTCGTCACTGGTCGAGCTGCTGCAAACCCAGTCCGCGCGCCTGTCCAGCATGGAGCTGGCGCTCGACGCCGCGCGCCGCGCCTTGCATGAACGCAAGGTCATCGAGCGCGCCAAGGGCGCCTTGATGTCGCGCCTCGGCTTGACCGAAGAGGCCGCTTTCCGCGCGCTTCAAAAGACGTCCATGGACCACAACCGCAAGCTGCTCGATGTGGCCGAGGCGACCTTGTCCCTGCCGGACTTGGCCTTCGCGCCCAAACCCGAGTCCCGCTGAGTCCATGGCGCACGCACCACATGCGTGCACATCCGCAGGCATGGAACCTGCATGCAGCAAGGCCATCAAGCTGATGGCGGCTTGGTACCTGGTGCCGCAGTGAACACGCTGCGGCGCTCGTAACAAACACGTGGATAACGGCGTCCCGTCCTGCACTGGCTCATCGAGTCGGTGCCAGGAGGGGGCGCCGTTTTGCGTTTCGCTTTGCATTTCTCCACCTCATTTCAAAAGGAAGTTCGATGGCATACCTGGCTCCTGCCGAGTTCGTGACCAAGATGGTCGACGCGGGCGAATCCAAGCTCCTCATGTCCACGCGTGACACGCTCATCCGCGCCTACATGGCCGGTGCGCTGCTCGCCCTGTGGGCGGCCTTCGCGGTCAGCGTCAACGTGAACACGGGCAACCCGCTCATCGGCGCCTTGCTCTTTCCAGGCGGCTTTTGCATCCTCTATCTGCTGGGCTTCGACCTGCTGACCGGCGTGTTCACACTGGCGCCGCTGGCCGTGTTCGACAAGCGCCCAGGCGCCACCTGGGGCGGCGTGATGCGCAACTGGGGCCTCGTGTTCTGCGGCAACTTCGCGGGCGCGCTCACGGTCGCGGTGTTCATGGCCGTGATCTTCACGTATGGCTTCACCGAAGCACCCAACGCCATCGGCCTGAAGATCGGCTCGATCGGCGAAGCCCGCACGGTGGGCTACGCGGCGCACGGCAGCGCGGGCATGCTGACACTGTTCATCCGTGGCGTGATGTGCAACTGGATGGTGTCCACGGGCGTCGTGGCCGCGATGATGTCGACATCGGTGTCGGGCAAGGTCATCGCCATGTGGATCCCGATCATGCTGTTCTTCTACATGGGCTTCGAGCACTCGATCGTCAACATGTACCTCTTCCCCTCCGGCCTGATGCTGGGCGGCAAGTTCACGCTGGCCGACTACTTCATGTGGAACGAGATCCCGACCGTGATCGGCAACGTCGTGGGCGGCGTGACCTTCGTGGGCGCCACGCTGTACTCGACGCACTACAAGACCGCACCCAAGCGCGTCGCGCGATGAGCCAGCGGCCGTTGCGCGTCACGCTCGGCCAGCACTCGCAGGCCGGGCGCAAGCCCATGAACCAGGACTTCCACGGCGCGACCATCCCGACAGGCGCGCACCTCGGCACCAAAGGCATTGCCATCGCCCTGGCCGACGGCATCGGCAGCAGCGCGGTCAGCCAGGTGGCCAGCGCGGCCGCCGTGCGCGGCTTCCTGGACGACTACTACGGTACCTCCGAGGCCTGGTCCGTGCGGCGCGCGGGCCAGCGCGTGCTCGACGCGACCAACTCTTGGCTGCATGCCCAGACGCAGCGCAGCGACGCCCGCTTCGACAAGGACCGAGGCTACATCTGCACCTTCAGCGCGCTCGTGCTGAAAGGCGGCCAGGCGCATCTCCTGCATGTGGGCGACACGCGCGTCTACCGCGTGCATGCCCAGGCGCTCGAACAACTGAGCGAAGACCATCGCGTGCGCATCTCGTCCGCCGAGACCTGTCTCGGGCGCGCATTGGGCGCGGGCCCTTCAGTCGAGATCGACTACCGCAGCTGGGACACCGACATCGGCGACATCTACCTGCTCGCCACGGACGGCGCCTATGAGTACCTCGATGCGGTCGCCGTGCGCGAGGCCATGTCTCAGCACCCAGGCGACTTCGACGCCGCCGCGGCCATGCTCACCGGCACCGCATTGGCGCGCGGCAGCGAAGACAACCTCACCGTGCAAATCGTGCGCATCGACGCTTTGCCCGAAGCCGATGTCAGCCGCCTGCACGGTGAGCGCGAAGGCCTGAAGCTGCCGCCGCCCCTGCAACCTGGCATGGCCTTCGAGGGCTACACGATCCTGCGCGAACTGCACGTCAGCTCACGCAGCCACGTGCACTTGGCCGTGGACCAGCGCAGCGGCCGGCACGTCGCTCTCAAGACCCCGTCCGTCGACCTGCGCGGCGACCCCGCCTACCTCGACGCCTTCCTGCTCGAGGAATGGATCGCGCGCCGCATCGACAGCGCGCACGTGGTCAAGGCCTGCGTGTCCGAACGCCCGCGCGAGCACCTGTTCGTGGCCATGGCCTATGTCGATGGCCAGACCTTGACGCAGTGGATGATCGATCACCCGGCGCCCGACCTCGACAGCGTGCGCCATATCATCGGGCAGGTGGCCAATGGCCTGCAGGCCTTCCATCGCAAGGAGATGCTGCATCAGGACCTGCGCCCCGAGAACCTGATGATGGACCGCCACGGCACCGTCAAGATCATCGACCTCGCCGCCACGCACGTCGCCGGCTTGACCGAGGGCACGCCGCAGGCCCGAGCGCAAGCCATCGCGGGCGCCTTGCAGTACACGGCGCCCGAGTACTTCGTCGGCGGCACGGGCAGCGCGCAGTCCGATCTGTTCTCGCTGGCCGTGATCACCTATCAAATGCTGACCGGCCATCTGCCTTATGGCTTGCAGGTCACGCGGCTGCGGGCACCCAACGGACTGCAACGCCTGCGCTACATCCCCGTGCGCGATCGCCGGCCGGATCTGCCCATGTGGCTCGATGCCGTCTTGCGCCGGGCGCTGCACCCGCAAGCCGCCAAGCGTCAGGAGGCGCTCTCGGAGTTCGTCCACGACCTGCACACGCCCGGCCCGCAGTACCAGCGCCTGCGCACGCCGCCGCTGATCGAGCGCGACCCCGTGTTCTTCTGGCAGACCCTGACGCTGCTATTGGGCCTGGCCGCCGTCGTGCTGCTGGGGCTCAGGCTCACCGGCCACTGAGACGGCTTCCGTCCTACTTTTACCCTCGACCACAGGGCACACGCGTAGGAGGGATGGGAGCTTGTCAGGACGTTGGAGGGCCTGACGCAGCGTACCGTAGCTACGTTTTGGCTACAGTGACTCTGCCCCATCTTTGACACAAGGTCAACCGTCTGGCATTGTGGGCGCAGCTTGTACACCAAGCCCCGCGCATGACACGCGCACCCACGCCATGCCACTCGTGCGACTTGGCGCACCTGAACAGATAGTTCGCCTTCAATCCGGCGTAGTTTGTGGACAAGCAGACGCCCCCTTGGCCGCAGCGGCATTCTGCAAACGCTCAAGGCCATCTGCCAGTCTGTAGTTGACGGCTCTGGATTGACTGGCACAAGCGCGGCACCAAGCCCCTCGCATCACCTCAGCACCGGGAACATCCCAGCGATGCCCTTGCGCACAACGAAAGCCATACCGCGCATTCACGCCAAGATAAGCCTGTGCCTCGCAGATCCCACCCTTTTCTTTCGCGGCCTGCCGCAAGGCCTCAAGACCGTCCTGGCGCATCTTTGCTTGCCGACCGGCTTCGTGCTGGCATGTTGCGCATCGCATGAGCGAGAAGCAGCTTGCCCATGGCCTGCTCCATTCGTGGCCATGCTTGCATCTGAAGCGATATCGTGCTTTGGAGCCTTGCCATTGCGCATCGAGGCACTTGCGCCCCAATGCCCGCAGCTGCAGCGTGCAAACGGGCCGTGCGCTCATCGTTCGCGCAAGGCCCGCATGGCTGGCTCGCCTCGGTCCAGTAATTCAGGGGCTTCCTGCTGGCATGCCCTTTGGCGCAAACGATTGTGTAGCGCCGACGCCAACCCAGCCATGTGTCGTCCGGGCAACTCAAGCCATGCTGGTCCGCATAGGCCCTCCATTGGGGATATTGGTCAAGCACAGGGTGAGGACATGGCGTCACGGACTCACCCCTTGTCAAAATTCGTTGCAGTAGATTGGAGCTTGGCACCGCATGAGGTCGCATGCCCTTCGTAGGCCACGGGTATGCCGTCGATGGTGTGCTCTGGATCGCCTTCAACAATGACGCAGTTGTCATGCCCCTTGTGTGGACAGGAGCACTTGTCACCCACCCTGGCCACGGGAATGTCATCGACGGTGTAGTGCGTGGCAGACACCGATATGACCTGCCCGCCGTGGTCCGTGGGGTCACCCAGCCTGATGATGCGTTTTTTCATAGCTCCCTCCATTAAAACTACTGGTAATTCTGTCTAGCTCAGTAAAAGCCTGCCCCCTCCGAGTCGTAGATCACATTGAACTTCGCACCGTTGATGACCTTCTCTCCACACAACAGTGTTCGTCCATCAGCATCGGTTCGACCTTCAACAATCCTTCCATCCGTGAGTTCCGCCACGTAATGTCTGTTTGGCACCGGCATACCAGGGCTGTACTCTGCACGAAAGCAAATACCCTCTGGCTTCGCCATTGCAGATGAATGCCCAGCTCCTTCGCAATGGCTTCGTGGCGTGGCGCCGTGTTTGCACAAAGCCGTGACTGCATCGAATGCCCCCGCCGCCGCAAGATGATCTAGTGCCGTTTGCCCATTCTTGTCTCGCGCATTGACCGAAGCACCGCATGCAATCAACCGCTCGACAGACTGCGGTGTCTTCATATACAGATCCATCAAGGCCGTCTGCCCATACTGGTCGATGACATCAACTTTTGCGCCAGCGCCAACCAGAATCTCGCTGACTTCTGGCTCTGCGCCTCTTTCGCACAACTCTGCAAGAACAGTTCTGCGAGCATTCGGACGATCACTTCGTTTGAAATTGACATCCGCTCCCGCGTTGATCAACAAAGACATCAACGCAACTTTCTCTGCGGAAGTCTTGCACGCCAAAACACGGTGCAGCGGCGTTTCATATCCGAAGGCATCGGTGACATTTGGATTTGCATGGCCTTTTAACAGCAAGCCGACCACACCTGCATCGCACCCAGCAGCCAATATCGGTGGCTCATCGCCGTGCTTGGCCTTGTTGACATCCACGCCGGCAAAAATCAACTTGTCAATTTGCTGCAAAAGCAATTCTCGATTTGCACCGCTTGCTTGATGAACCATCTCCCTCAATGCCGCAACGCCGTGATCGTCTATGGCCTTCAAGCCGCCCCGCTTCTTAAGCAAAGCCCAGGGCAGTGCCGGATCATCAACGTACACGCGAAGCAACCTGGACCAGTCGTAGTTCTCTGAGCCCGGCACATCAGCCAAGACGTTGAACAACCTCAATTTCGCCTCGGAAGGCACTGCGGTCATGTTGGGGTTGAGTCTGGAGACGAGGTCTTTCAACTGTTTCTCCGAGGTGGTTTCCCCTTCTTCTATCGCCATCAGGAGTATGTCGGCCCGTCCTGCTTGGATCGCAGCATCCGTGATCCTGCACAACGCCGCGTCAGCCTTGTCAGTGATTTCGCTTTTGGCCATGCGATAGACGGCCCGAGCACTGTCAACTGTTGCCGACTCCGCAGCCATACAAGGTGCTTGCTTCAAGAGCTGCTGCCTAACCGAGGTGGATTCACCGTGAAGTGCCAAGGTGAAGCCGCGCAGATCATTGGCTTTGAGTAGCTGCGTCAATTGCTGGCCGGCTTCAGCATAGTGCTCGTCCTCTTTGCGCCTGGCCTCTTGCCTTGCTTCGTTCTCTTCTATGGCCTGGCGCACACCTTCGGGCATTTGGTACATCGAACGGTCCAGATGGACCTGATCGCCAGCCAACTCTTCGCAACGTGCAGCCATGCGATTCGACAGCTTCGTCATTGCTTTCGTGTCTTTGGCAACCTTGCTGAGTGCATCGGCAACTTGCTTGTTGGTGAGCTTGGCCGGATCGATTCCGAAAAGAGCATTCACTGCAGCATCTAAACGGGCGTATTTGCTGCCCCGTGGCGACTGCGCGCTCATCATGTGGTTCAAATTCGATTCTATGGAGCCCCAAGCGGCCTGATATTTGCTTGTTTCAGCAGGCTTCTTGTCGAAACTGAGCGAAGAGTAATAAACGATGCATTGCGCCAATGCATCAGCGGTTTCCTCCCCCTTTTTTGACAGTTTCAAGTCGAGGGCAACCTGAGCATGCCCATGTTGCGACATGAGAACGAGGGCGGCAATTCCTACCCCGATAAAACGACGACGCATGCAACTTCTCCCTGTTTTCTGTAAACCCTGCGTGTGACCGAGCCATGTGCGGCTCACCTCACTACTGCGGCTGATAGTTGGCCGGATCAATGGCCGGTGTGGTGTTGTTCTTGAGCACCTTGGCGCGGTTCTGCTTCTGGCGCTTGTCCTCGGGTGGTGGGCTGACAAAGATCACACTGGCCTCCTTGTCGTCGCGCAGGTTGATGGCCGCGCTCACGCCGCCATCAATATGGCTGGCTAGCACGCCGATGGCCATGTCCACGAACCAAGTGGCGGCACCTGTGTTGCCCAGGCGGGCGTCCGAGTTGACCCATTGACTGCTTTTTGTCGCGTCCAACTCCGGCCCACCCGCTTCGGCCTGGGCGTTCATCAGGGTGGTCAGCGCCACCATCTTGTTCGTGTCGCCGCCGGTCGAGACCACGATGCGCTTGAGCGCGGTCTTTCGCTGATCCTCGGGCAAGGTCAGCAAGGCTTGCTGCCAGCCCTGCAACAGGGCCTTGGCGCGCTCATCTCGGCGCTGGATCACATGGCCGTCCTTGTCCGTCAGCTTGATGAATACGGGGCGGTGCAGATAGCCCAGGGTGGGCAGCGCGTCGAAGTCGCTCAACTGCTTCTTGTTCCATGGCACCGGAAACCAAGGGGTGGGCTTGAAGCCGCTTGGCACATGCACCACGCCTCCGCCAAAAGCGCCCAGGCGGTCGGCGAAGAAGGTTGTGCCTTTGCCTGCCTGGAATTCTTCGCGCTGCGCCAGCTTGGCTGATTCTGCGAGCCATTCGGGAACCGTGGGGTTGCGGAAGAGGGCGCCCTTGGGCATGGGCACGCGCTTGCTCAACGCCGAGTGAGCGAGAAAGAGCCTGCGGGCGATGCCTTTTCTGTTCTGCTCTGGACCCAATTCGTCTTCGCTGGTGTCCTCGAACGCAAACGGCCTGAGTGCCTCGACACGCTCGCGCCTTGCCAACACGAACAGCGCGGAACTATCGGGCATGGAGGGAACGTAGTAGCCGTCTTTGATCAGTTGTTCAGTACCCTTGGGGCGGTAAAGGTCGCGGAAGTACAAACCGTCTGCCGCCGCAACCACCAGATATGGCGCATCGGGGTGCTGATCAAAGAAGTCGAAGGCCGTCTCAAGCAGACGATCAGGATGCTCCGAAAGGGACCAGCCTGCCGAGACGAACAGTGTCCAGGATAGGCCGTTGGAGTCTGTAGCACCTACCAGCCCTTCCGATGGATTGGTTTCAGAGACCGGCTCGTTGGAGTCTTGTGCAGGACCATCGGCATAGAACGACGGCGCAGGCCAATACATGGGCAACCTGCCAATACCGTTCTCTAACGTGCTGGCTGATCGCCCGCCTTCTTGGGCATATTTGTCATCTCTTGCCCAGGGATACTTTTTGGGGTCTTGCTCCCGGATGGACCCAAATGGGTGCCCTTGCTGCAAGGCCTCCCACAGCTTGCCTTGGCGGTACTTGTCCAGCGTGACCCCCATGCCGATGATTTCCAGCACGTATTCCCGGCGGGCTTGTTCGGCGGGATCGACCTTGGGCGCAGGGGCTTCGCTTTGCGTCGTGGCTGGCTTGGCCGCTTCTGCCTGCCGGGCCTGCGCAGAGGCATTCATCCACATGCCGGTGCCCATCAGCACCACAGCGGCGATGGGCAGGCCAAGCCAGCCCAGGGTTCTTTGCATCATGCTCGTCTCCGGGTTCGTCAAGAATTCAGGTTGCATCCACCACAGGGCATAAACCCACAGCGGAATCAGGATGATCAATGCCAGCGTGGACCACAGCAGGTAACGCCATGGCTTGGGTGGCTTGGCCGCTTGGCTCATGCGCGCGCCTCCGTGTGGCCCTGCATGCTGTCAGCAGGCTCGTTCTGCCTGCCACACGCACATCGGCCCATTCGCCCAGTTCCTTGCGCTCGTCTTCCGTCAGGGCTTGGTGACTGGCTTGGGAAGCGGGTGCGCCACTGGTGTCCGTGCGCCTGCCCAGGGTCGTTTCACACACCACTGCCTTCGGGCGCTGCGTGATGTCCGGCAGATGGGGCAGCACGCCTGTACTGTAGTAGTCGCAGTTGCCTTCGATGAGCATTTTGCGGTCCGCATTTTCCTCGGACCAGTACAAGGCGAAGGTTTCTTGAAACTTGCTCCATTCAAGAACACTAGGTCGAATTTTCTCGCCACCTCTTGGCTTCTTCAACCGCCAATCCGCCACCGCGCAGAGATAGCGATAAAAGTCAGGGTGCGACACAGCCAGCCCCTGGCCCACGGTCACGTCGTAGGCCGTGACGTTGGCGTGGTTGCGCCGCCCGCCAATGATGGCGCCATGGAATGACCGATCACTGGTGCCATGCTGGTGTCTCAAGCGAGCTTCGTTAGCGGTTTCCTTGCGCACAATGCTCAACTTGCCGGGATTGCCGTAGACCCCGCTGTCGATCTTGATGCGGTCGCCTTCGGGCTTGTCTTCGTTGAGCGCCGCCTCCACCTCCTTTATCTGGTCAAGCCGCATTGGCTCGTACCTCGACATGCTGCGCCACGGATTGTCGGGACAGGGGTCATCAATCTCGTAAGACGGCAAGGTCTGCAGGCCATACTGGCTGGTCACGGCAATGGCCGCATCGACGGCATCCACCGGCTCGAAAGCTCCCTTTGGCTTGGTGTTGAGCACAGAACCGGCGTACATCTCCGCTTCGGAAGGCTTGGTCAGGGCCTCACCCGAGATGTAGCGCAGGCCCTTTTGCTTGGCGTCATCCGACATGGGAATCAGGCCAAAATGTTTGCCATCTCGGTCGGTTTCCGGCAAATCGGCACGGTGGCTGGCCGCGTTCTTGGTCACATGGTCGTGATCGTGCTCGCCTTCCTCACGCAGCACGAAATCCTGTGGCGGCAACCCCACCTTGAAGGCACTGCGTTGCCCGTCGCCTGAGGGGCGCACCTTGGCCGTGAAGACCCGTTGCAGAAAGCGTGCGCCCAGCTCCTTCAACGGTTCGCGGGCGGCCTGCATGATCGGGCTGGAACGCGAGGGATTGCGTTCGCCCTGCTCGGGCACCTTGCTACCCTCGATCTTGTAGGGCACGCCCTGCCAGCCGATGCCCTGCACGTTGGGCAATGCCACGGTCATATCCTCGGGGCAGAAGTACAGGTACACCTTGCCGCGGTTGTCCCGGTCCTGCGTGGCTTCCCACTTGGCGGTGTGCACCCCATTTTTTTCCAAGTGCTTCAGTTCATCGGTACTCCAGCCGTTCTTCTGGTTCTCTGCCACGCCTTTGACGATGTTGAGCAGCGTTTCCATGCGGGCCTTGAGCGTTTGCTGTCCGTTCAAGCTGTTGTAGTGCGGCCTCATGGCCTCGTCTTCCCCGCCACCGTGACACAAACCCATGGCTTCAACCAGCGTTTCTTCAAGGCTGTAAGGCGGGTGGGTCAGGATCAAGGTGTCAGCGGGGCGCTTGCCCTGCTCCATCAGGAAGGCCTGGGCCAGCAGCGTGATCAGGCAACCCTGGCTGTGTGCCACGATGCTCACGGCCTCGTTGGGGTCGTAGTCACGGATCATGGCAACCAGCGCCGCCAGCCGTTTGCCTGCCAGGATCATGTAAATGCGCCCTGGTGCCTTGAGAACGGGGCGCAGCGGGGCATGCGCGATCCTGTCATGGGTTCTGATAGTTGGCCGGATCAATGGCTGGCTTCGTGTTGTTCTTGAGCACGTTCTCGGCGTTCTGCTTCTGGCGCTTGTCTTCGGGCGGCGGGCTGACAAAGATGACGCTGATCTCCTTGTCATCGCGCATATTGATGGCCGCGCTCACGCCGCCGTCGATGTGGCTTGCCAGCACGCCGATACCCATTTGCACGAACCAAGTGGCGGCGCCCGTATTGCCCAAGCGGGCATCTGTGTTGATCCACTGGCTGGGCTTGGCTGCATCCAGTTCAGGCCCACCGGCTGCGGCCTGGGCATTCATCAAACCACTTAATGCAACGACCTTGTTCGTATCGCCACCCGTCGCGGTGATGACGCGCTTGAGGGCCGTTTTGCGCTGATCTTCCGGCAGGGTCAACAAGGCCTGCTGCCAGCCTTCCAGCAGCGCCTTTGCCCGATCATCGCGGCGTTGCAGCACATGACCGTCTTGATCCGTCATCTTGATGTAGACAGGACGGTGGATGTAGCCCAGGGTGGGCAGGCGGTCGAACTCTGCAAACTGCTCCTTGGTCCAGGGAACCGGGAACCAAGGGGTCGGCTTGAAGTTCTCAGGAGCACGCACCACGCCGCCGCCCAATGGATGCTTGAGGCGTTCTGCGTAGAAAGAGATGGTGTGATCGGGATAGAAGTCTGGGCTCTTGGCGAGTTTGGCAGACTCGGCCAGCCACTCGGAAACGGTTGGGTTGCGCTTAACCGCATCCTTGGACCTGGGGCGCACTGTTTCTTGCAGTTTCATGTGAGCCAAGCCGACCCGCCTGGCCAAGGCAACGCGATTCAGCTCATCGGTGTCTTCTATCGTGTGCTCAATGACGTCATCCACCGCGAACGGCCTGATGGCCTCCACGCGCTCGCGCCGGGCCAACACAAACAAAGCCGAGCTGTCGGGCATCGAGGGAATGTAGTGGCCGTCTTTGATGAGCGGTGGAGCACCTTCGGGCCGAGCTTCATCGCGCAGAGATAGCCCATCGGACGCAGCGACTACCACATACGGCACATCGGGATGTGCATCGAAGAACGCGAAAGATTTTTCCAGTAGCCTGTCAGTATGCTCCGATAGCTCAAAACCGGCCGAGACAAAAGCGTCCAAATTAAGCCGTTCGAGTCTGTGGCCCCAACGATGCCGACTGATGGATTTGCATCGGTTGATGGGTCATCCGGCGTATCGATCGGGCCATCCGCAAAGAACGACGGCGTTGGCCAATACAGGGGAATCTTGCCCACTCCATTCTCCAGCGTACTCGCAGAGCGCCCGCCTTCTTGTCCGCGTTTGTCATCCGCTGACCAGGGATACTTCATCGGGTCTTGCTCACGGATGCTGCCAAAGGCATGCCCCTGTTGCAGCGCCTCCCACAGCTTGCCCTGGCGGTACTTGTCCAGCGTCACGCCCAGGCCGATCACTTCCAGCACGTATTCGCGCCGGGAAACTTCGTCGGCAGGCACGCTGGCTGATGCCGCAGCAGGATCAGCCTTCAATGCAGGGGATTCCTGCGCAGCCTTGGCTTGTGTGGATGCCGCCTGCCAGCGCCATCCGGCAAACAGGGCCACGGCGGTCACTGGCGCAATCAGCCACCACATCATTCGATTCGTCATGCTTACCTCGGGGTTCACGGTGTATTCGGGCTGGATCACCAGGGACACAAAAATCATCCACAGCGGGATGAGCACCAACATTGCCAACACCGACAGCGCAATGTACTTCCATGCCTTTGGAGGTTTGACGGGGGTCGCAACATTCATGTTTTGATTGCCTTGCCGGATTGCTGGCCCTGCTTCTTGGGCTCAATGCGCTTGCCATCGGTGGTTTCGCACACGATGGCAGAAGGCAGGTCTGCGACCAGAGGCAGCCAGTCGGGCAATACGCCTGTGCTGTAGTAGTCGCAATTGCCTTCGATGACCTTTTTACGCCAGTCGTCTTCGACGGACCAGTATTTCCCGAAGCTGCTTAGAAATAGAGGCCACTTCAGAATTCCAACTCGATCAGTGATCCCCTTCACGGGCTTCTTCAACCGCCAATCCGCCGACCGCACACAGGTAGCGGTAAAAATCCGGGTGCGATACCGCCAGCCCCTGTCCCACAGCTACGTCATAGGCCGTCACGTTGGCGTGATTCTGTGCACTACCGATGATGGCGCCGTGGAAGGATCGAGAACTGAGGCTGTGCTGTTGGCGCAAGCGCACATCCTCGGCTGACTCCTTGTACTTGATCAGCACCTGCCCGGTTGGCTGCGGGTTGGCGAACTGGCTGGGCCGCTTCAAGCACAGATAAGTCGCCTCCACTTGCCGCCCGCGACCATGCGGCTGGGCGGTGACGAGCTGCTGCGCCTGGGCCGTGTACCGCGCGTCTTCATGAACCTGATCTTTGTACACATCCGGTGCTGGGCTGTTGGACCAACTGCCGACCGGCACGCCCGTGGTGACATTGTTCGCCGACATGAGCATCCAGACCGATTGCGCACCGTAATCGCTGGTGGTCGCAATAGCCGCATCAATGGGGTCCACCTCTTCGTGAGCGCCCTCCAGCTTGTCGCTGGTCGTGATGGAGCCAGCGTACATGTCCGCTTGCACCGGCTTGCGCAAGGCTTCGCCCGAGATGAAGCGCAGGCCAAACCGCTTGTAGGCATCGCCCAGTATGGCGGCCCGGATGGTCTTGTCGCTGTTGTCTTCCTCCAGGTGTGCACGGAAGCTGCCCGCTTCCGGCGTAACGTGGGCGTGATCGTCCTCGCCGGGCTCGCGCAGCGCAAAGTCTTGCGGAGGCAAGCCCACCTTGAACGCTTCCCGCTGGCCGTTCTTGCCAGTGGGGCGCTTCTTGGCCGTGAACACCCGCTGCAAGAACCCTGGCCCCAGCTCCTTGCGTGGCTGCCGGTTGCATGAATCTGCCTTGACTTCACCGGGCTTGTTCTTGTCGGGTTTGAGCACGCCCCCGCTAATGTCATCGGGCACCCCTTGCCAGCCAATGCCTTGCACATTGGGGAAACCCACCGTCATGTCTTCAGGGCTGAAGTACAGGTAGATCTTGCCGCGGTTGCACCTGTCCTGCGTGGCCTCCCACTTGGTGGTGTGCACGCCGTTGGCTCGCATGTGCGCCAACTCGCACTCGCTCCATGGCGCCTTGTGCTGATGCACCCCGTTGACGATGTTGATGAGCGTGTCAAGCCGTGCGCGCAGGTTCTGGCGCCCGCTGATCAGCCCGTAGTGTGGCGCCATGCGTGCGTCTTCGCCGCCGCCGATCTGGTCCCAAAGGGTCAGGGCCCCCGCCCACTTGGTGAACCCTTCTCCGGCGGTTTCTTGCAGGCTGTAAGGCGGGTGGGTCAGGATCAGGTTGTCGGCGGGCCTGCTACCCGGTTTGTCCATCAAGAACGCCTGGGCCAGCAGCGTGATCAGGCAGCCCTGGCTGTGGGCCACGATGCTGACGGTTTCGTTCGGGTCATAGTCGCGGATCATGCTCACGACCGCCGCCAGCCGTTGCGCGGCCAGGATCATGTACATGCGCCCTGGTGCCTTGAGAACGGGGCGCAGCGGGTCATGCGCGAGTTTGTCGATCCCGCCAAACAGCTTGGGGGCGCCGGTGTTCCACATGTCCACCAGCGTGGTCGTGGCGTTCGCAAACGGCCCGCCGCCTTTGCTGAAGTCCTTGTCCAGGCGGTTGCCGTAGCGGTCGGTGTTCTGGCCGTGGGGATTGCGCTCTCCTGGGCGGGCATGCGCGCCGTCTTCGCGGCTTCCCCAATAGAACGGAACCACCATGCTGTAGGTTTCTGTCTCGACCTTGCGCTTGAAGAACACGGCATCCGGGTCTTCTTCCAGCTTGTCTTTGTCGGCGGGCTTCGGCATGCGGTATTCAGCGGGTTTGAACGGCATGCGCTCACTGCCCCATCCGAGGCGCTCGGACAACCCCCGGCACATGCCCTTTTCGACTTCCTCAAAACTGGTGCCTACGTCGTTGACACCGTGGATCACGATGACGGTGCCGGGCAAGTCGGGCTTGACGCCTACGGGGTGCGGGGCCATGCGGTTGCAACTGAGCACCGTGCTGCCTTGGCCGATGGTGTAGGGGGTCTTGGTGTAGCGGCTCACGGATTCACGTTCCTGGATATTGATTTGATTCAGCGCTCGATAGGGGGCAGCAAGGCATCAGCCCTTGACGATATGCACGGCGGCAATGTGCATGGCATCGCGCTGGTTCAGGCTGGTGTGCCCCTTGTCATCGCTGATGCCCTTGACCGTGCTGCCGTCGCTCATGTCCACCTCATAGTGCGAGTTGGGCGCGATCAGGCTGTCAGGGTGGAAGGGGTCGCCATAGCGCAGGACGAATTGCCCGTCCGGCTGGCCCTTGCCAAACTGCGGTTTGGTGCCGCTCATGGTCTGCGGTCCCGCGTGCGGGAAGCTGGCCCCGAACGACTTGATCGGCCCATTGCTGCCCAGGGTCACACTGCCGTCGCCGATCTTGATGAAGCTGCCATCCTCGGCGATGAAGGTGTGCGTCTTGGCCATGTGCACGGCCTCGCCCACGGCGCGGCTGGTGATGTTCTGGGCCGACTCCATCACGATGCTGCCGTGCTGGCTTTGCGTGAGGTGGTCGCCCTGGTGCGCGATGTGGCGGATGCCACCGGCGTGCGCGAAGAGTCCGATGCCCTGGCCCGCGTTGACGCTGTATTGCTGGCCTGCGGCGTGCTGGATGTGGCGCTGGGCCACGGTATCCATGTTCTCGCCTGCGAAGTGGACGATGCCTTTGGGTGTGCTGCTGGTGATGCCCTGCGGGGCCGTTTGCGCGATGAGGCCCGTGTCCTGCTTTTCGCCTTGAGGGTCGGTGTTGGTGCCCGACTGCCAGTTCTTTATCAAGGCTTGGAGCGCTGCTTGCGAAGCCGTATCCACCGGCATGCCTTGATGCTGGGCTGAATAGTCGCCCATGCTCTTGAGCAGATTCGCGGAGGCTTCCAGCAGGCCGATCAATTCCGTGCAGTCCAGTTGCTTGCCGCCTGCCATCAACCGCGCCCAGGCGCTTTGCAAGATGCCCCGTGCCGCACGTGTGGTTGCAGCCGCATCCGTGCAGGCGTAGATGCCCTCGCCCAGAGCCTTGGCGCTGCCATCCTCGCGTTCGTCCGTGATGTAGCCCGCCGAGATGCGGGTGTGTGCGTGGTCGCTGTACAGGCGTGCCCCGGTCTGTCCCGGCGTCGAATCGAGGAGGAGATCGGATGCGCGGTCGCTGCCCACCTCCTTGAGCTTGAGCCCACTCAGGTATCGGTTGCCCGGCAAACCTGTTTTCTGCCCGAATGTGGGCGGTGGGTTTGTCGGCGAATACAAACTGCCCTGTATCACCGGGCGGTCGGGCGAGCCTCCCAGGAAGTCGATCAGTACCTCGTCGCCGATGCGCGCCGCTGACATGAAGCCGAACGCATCGCTGGCATGCGGCGATGCCATGCGCACAGGCGCACTGGTGCGGATAACCGGGTACAACTCCGGTTGCTGGCCCGCCAGGAGCATGCCGCCTTGCTGCTGTCCGCGCCCCAGGTCCAGCACTTCCATGCCTGGGAAGCTGACCTGCGGACGACCCAGCTCGTCCAGAAAGACCTCTTCGCCTTCAGGACCGACCACGTAAGCAATACGCTTGTGGACCTGCGGCCAGTGCTGGCGCAAATCGAAGTCTGGCACGATGGGCGTGCTGCGTTTGATCGCTTCAAAGGTGTTGCCGTAGCGCCTTGTCTCGTTGTGAACGCCGATCACGGGCCGCTCTTTGGACCAATTTGGCCAGCCGCAACGGGCAAACATGTTTTCAATACGCGCGTCGATCTCCTTGCCGTAGTTGTTCTCGGCAAAGTGGTGCACCTTGGTGATGAGGTATTGCCGGTCGCTGGCGTCCAGCATCTGGCTATTGGGGCGGTCAGTCACCTCCACCCACGTACCCGCCGCGAAATCGCGCACGCCGGAGGCCCCGCGCACGGTGCTGGCGCGCATCTCGTGGCGCTTCATGCGCAAGGTGCTCAGGCGTTCATAGTCCTGCTGGCTGTCGCCCCAATGCGCCGGGTCTATCTGGTGATCGACCAGACCGGAGGCCAGCGCCCGGCCTTGTTCTCCTTGATCGACCGTCGAATCCAGGGCAATGCTGTTGACGCCATAGGCCTTGTAGTCCGTGGTCTGGCGCACAACTGTGCCAGGAACAAGCCGGTGCGCCTCGCTCCAATCTGTGATGGCGTCGCGTGCCTGGGCTGCACCGTCGAACTTGTAGGCCACGGTGCCCGCCTCGTTGCGCGGCAGGGTGAAACTGTCTGCGAAGAAGCGCACGGTGTGGCCGATGTCGCGCTCGTCCAGCATGCCGGGCTGCCCTTGCTTCATCCGCCCCGGCATCACCACCCAATTGATCCCCGCCTTTCGCGCCAGCCGCAGGATGTAGCGCGTATCCGATTCACCCGTCTGCATGCAGAATTCGCGTGCCGGGTAGTTTTGGTCCTGCAAGCCGCTCAGATCAAAATCAAAGGCCTGAGCCAGCGCCGGGTTCTGGTTCTGCCACATGGACAGATAGGTTTGCAGCACGTCGAGCACGCTGCCATCGATCAGCACCCGCTCGTTGAAACCATCGTCCATGATGCTCAGGACATCGAAGGCCTCGATGAACCACATCTGCAAGCCGCCATCGCTTGGCCCCTGCACGGCCTGAGCAACGATGCCGTTGATGCGGCGCACACCGCCCACGTCGGTGATGATCTCGACAGACAGAGGTTGCCCGATGAACTTGGAGGGGTCCAGATCCACCCGCGTGGTCAGGCACATCAGCTTGATATGCACGCACACATCGGCGTTCATGGCCTCGTTGATGTCCATGGCCCGGCCATGCAGTGCGCCATCCAGTGCTGCACTGTCAGCACCGACCTTGACGCGGAATTGCCTGCGAGATTGGGACAGCCCTTCGCCACTGAGCCAAGCCTTGAAGGCATTGGCCAAATCGGTGCCGTCGAGTTTGGCCAATGCCCCGAATTGATCGGTCAAGGCAGACGAAAGATAGTTCTGCCCACCAGTGGGCAAACTCAATGCTGAAGGCATGACGAACATCCCTGAGATTTCATGTAGATACACGCCCCCTCTCAGGTGGCGAACTACATGCACAGGGATGAGGCAGGCGGGATTCTAGGGATGGATACTTTGTCCCATATACCTCTTTTGGTGGGGGTTAGGGTTTGAGTGCGTTAAAAAATGAAACAGAACTCAGGATGACCGCGTCAGCATGCAGGCGGCGCGCTTTGCCTCGTCTAACTCACGGGCTGCGCAGTGCATGAGGGTGCCAATGCGTCCACTGAGGTGTGAGATGGTCTCAGGCGGTGTCACGCAGGCGTGCATACCGCAGGCGAGGTCTCGTGTCATGCCGATCAACTCGTCGAGGTGACACAGGGCCAAGTCGATGGCGTTGACTGCCTGCGCGGCCTCAACGCTGCGGGTCGGGCTCGCCCTTCGGCGCCCCGGTCGGATTTGTTTGCGTCATTTGGGCTTCCCGGCGTTCGCGTTCGCAAAACAAGTGTTGTCTATTGGTCACTATTTTGCGGCGGGCCGGTTTCATTCACAAGACGCCCATATGAGCGACTCTGAAAATGTGACTGATCGTCCGTGGTCTGATCGGCGACATAAAAATACTGTGGGCGGCCATGGATCTCACAGACGCATTCGGCCCAGCCGTGCGGCATCACAGAAAGTTGCTGCGCCTGAGCCAGGAAGAATTGGCCTTCCGCTCCGAAATCGACCGCACCTACATCAGCGGCGTGGAGCGGGGCGTGCGCAATCCCACCTTGGAAGTGATGCAGCGCATCGCCGATGGGGTAGGGGTGGACTTGGCGGTGCTGTTCTGCACGGCCCGGGAAATCAAGGCCGCTGCGGCAGCAGCCAAGACCAAAGCCAAGGCCAAGCGATAAGCGCGCTGTCATCGCCTGCCGCCCGCTGACCGGATCGGACGCACCACGCGCATGACGTGAAGTTCATTCAGCACGTCATCCACGGTCTTGCGCAATCGCCTGCGGCGCACATATCGGCAGGCGACGGCTGCGGCAAGGTAGACCGGAATGCTTGCCACAGCCGTCCCGCCATCGACATGGCCCAGGGTCGTGCCGAACAAGCCGCCCAGCACCAGCAGCGCAACGGCCAGGATATCGGCGCCACGGGTCAGATACGGCGGGTCTTCGCGCAGGTAGTTGGCCTGCGTGCCGGTGGTCGCGTTGTAGAGGCCCAGGACGGACCATCCGGCCAGCACCAGGGTGACGCAATGCGTCTTCCTCGTGGGCATGAGCTTGGTGTGAATGGTGAACTTGTATTCGTCCTGGCCGGTGCCCAGCCACAGTTCGCGGCGCTCGCTGCAAACGGGGCGTTCCCAGCGTCGGCTTTCTGTGTTGATGAAACGGTGAACTTCCAGCACGGTGCCGGTCAAGGTCGTGATTCGCCACATGGCATCTCTCCTGTTGGTTGATGTCTCAACAGGTTCACAGGCTCATGCTCGGTTTCAAGTGGCCCAGACAGCGCTATCAACGGCGGTAAAAGGGCCAAGGGGCAAAAGGGCAAGGGAATGGCGCAAGGGTTTTGAAGGGTGGAATGGGCCTACCTGAAAGGGCTTCATGAAAAGGCTGAAAGGGCGGAAAGCCGCATGAACACGGCATTCCCAGCCGTTGAACACGAAACAGACAGCCTACCCAAAATGGCACTCAGTGGACCATGGTGGAGCCGTGCCATTGATATAGCTGTTGGCTGCCACCTGCGGTTTCCTTCATGACGCACTCAAACGCCCCACAAGTCCAGCCAGAAAACAGCGGGTTTTGACAATACGGCGCTGGAGCTTGTCGCATTCAGTCTTGACGCAGCGTTCAAGCCGAGGTTTACTGAAGATCCTTAGTGGCTCCTTGTCCCATCCATCGCGGATAAAAAGGCGTTGCGGTCGTTACCCGCCCATGAGTTAGGCACCTCTCGCCCCACGCCAAGCCATCGCGTGCAAGGCCAACCCCGTGCCTCAGAGACCGTCACGGGTTCTCTTATTTTTTATCGGCCTTCATGCCAGTAGCCATCGGCCTTGTGCATGTTAGTAGAAGACCCACAGGTTACGAGTCCAGTGAAGCCGCCGCAGCCACGGCCTGCGCCAGCGCCACGACCGACAACGGCGCACAGCCCTCGGCCTTGTTGCTGATCGTCACGTAGGCGCGCTGCCCGCGCGAGGTCGTGCCCGCGATGACCTTGGCCAGCGTGTCGCGCGTGTCGAGGTCCGGGTCTTGCAGGCGGTCGTAAGGCGCGTACTCGGACTGCGCATCTTCGTAGCCATAGGCGCCGTGGCGCCGGTTCAGATTCCATCGGCACACGAAAGGCCCGGGCCACAGGCTGCGCAACAACGGCAACTGCTCGTGGATCGGCGGCATCTTCGGATGCAGGCACAAACAATAGATGGCGCCGACATCGCGCAGCACGGCCGAGAACTCGGGTGTCAGGAAGGCCGGGTCGCGCACCTCCACGGCCACCGTGCCTTCAGGCGCGACGGGCGCGAGCTTGGTCAAACCGCGCAACATGGCATGCAGGCGCTCCAGCACAAAGGGCATCTGCCGCAGCAGGTTGCTGGGCAAGGGGCTGAGCTGGAACACGAGCGCGCCGATTTTGTGGCCCAGGCCCGTCAGCGCGGGCTGGATGAACTCCTGCTCGGCCAGGCGCGGATCGAGGAACAAAGGATTGGCCTGCATGCTGCGCCCATTCTCGTTGCGCACCATCGCATCGGCCACGGCACTCGGCGCCTTCACGATGAAGCGGAAATCATCGGGCACCTGCGCGGCATAACGGGCGAACTGCACGGACGTGAGCGCGCGGTAAAAGCCCCGATCGATGCCGACGGCGCGCATCAAAGGATGGTGGCCATAGGCATCCAGACCATGCTTGGCCAGCATCGACTCCGAGTACTCGCCATCCCACACCAGATCGGCCCAGCCCGGGTAGCTCCAGGACGATGTGCCCATGCGAAACAGCGGGGGCAGCTTGCTCGCCAGCTCGACATGCTCGGCCTTGATCTCGGCTGGCCCCACACCCAGGTTGCCTCCTTTGGCCTTCTTGCCCGGCGCTGCGGCGGCCGGTTCCGCCATCGATGCCGTGGTTGGCGCAGTCGACGCGCCCGCACCCGATCGCGCCGGCCCAGGCTTGGGCGCTGGCTCGGCATCGGGGTCGAAAAAGAGATCGTCCTGCATGCGTGTCTGGTCTGACGAGGCTGACAAAGGGATGGCGGGCGTGCGCACCGTAGCGGGGCGACGCAAGCGATAATGCCAGCTAAATGCCGCATGCGTTGAACGCAACGCCCCCTTGCCCAGATGGACCAAAGTGGACCAAAGCAACTCATTGGACGAATACGCCATGCGCATCGCGCTGGACCAGGCGCAGAACGCCTGGCTGGCCGGCGAGGTGCCCGTGGGCGCCGTGATCATGCGGGCAGGGCAGGTGATCGCCACGGGCTACAACCGCCCCATCACCACCAACGACCCGACCGCGCACGCCGAGATCGTCGCCCTGCGCCACGCCTCGCAGCTGCTCGAGAACTACCGCCTGCCCGAGTGCGAGCTCTTCGTCACGCTCGAGCCCTGCGCCATGTGCGCCATGGCGCTGATGCACGCGCGTTTCAAGCGCGTCGTGTTCGCCGCCACCGACCCGAAGACCGGCGTGGCCGGCTCGGTCATCGACCTGTTCGCCAACAGGCAGCTCAATCACCACACGCAGATCGTCGGCGGCGTGCTGGCCGATGCCAGCAGCCAGTTGCTCAAGCAGTTCTTCGCCGAGCGCCGCGCCCAGATCAAATCGCTGCGCGATGAGCGGCGCGCGGCCTCGTCGCGCCAGGCCTTGCATGGCATGGACGTGATCGAAGCCCCGGGTGACGAGCTTCCCGACGAACTCCCCGACGAGATCCCGGTAGGCCAGGTGATCGAAGCCCCAGCCGAGCCCGAAGGCCACGGCGATTGACGCGTCTCGGGCTGCTGTCGCGAGGCGTCACATGCCCGAGTAGTTCGGGCCGCCGCCGCCTTCGGGCGTGACCCACACGATGTTCTGTGTCGGGTCCTTGATGTCGCAGGTCTTGCAGTGCACGCAGTTCTGCGCGTTGATCACCAGCTTGTCGCTGCTGTCGTCGGTCTTGACGAACTCGTACACGCCGGCCGGGCAGTAGCGCGACTCGGGGCCGGCGTACTTCGCCAGGTTGATCTGCACGGGCACCGACGCGTTCTTGAGCGTCAGGTGGGAGGGCTGCTGCTCTTCGTGGTTCGTGTTCGAGATGAACACCGAGCTCAGGCGATCGAAGGTGATCTTGCCATCGGGCTTCGGATACTCGATCTTCGCGCACTCGGCCGCGGGCTTGAGGAAGGTGTTGTCGGCCGCGGGGTTGCGCAGCGTCCATGGCGCTTCTTTGATGCCCAGGCGCGGCAGCAGCCAGTGCTCGACGGCCGTCATGATCGTGCCGACGTAGAAGCCCTTCTTGAACCACGTCTTGAAGTTCTTCGAGGTCTTGAGCTCGTCGTGCAGCCAGCTCTTTTCGAACAGGGCAGGGTAGGCCGTCAGCTCGTCGTACTGGCGGCCATTGGTCACGGCCTCGAACACGGCTTCGGCGCACAGCATGCCGGACTTCATCGCGGCGTGCGAACCCTTGATGCGCGCGGCGTTCATGTAGCCGGCATCGCAGCCGATCAGGGCGCCGCCCGGGAACACGGTCTTGGGCAGGCTGGGCAGGCCGCCGTTGTTGATGGCGCGCGCGCCGTAGCTGATGCGCTTGGCGCCTTCCAGGTACTGCTTGATGACCGGGTGGGTCTTCCAGCGCTGCATTTCTTCGAAGGGGCTCAGCCAGGGGTTCTTGTAGTCCAGGCCGACCACGAAGCCCAGCGTGACCTTGTTGCCCGCCAGGTGATACAGGAAGCCGCCGCCGAAGGTCTGCGTGTCCATCGGCCAGCCGCCGGTGTGCACGACCAGGCCGGGCTTGGCCTTGGCCGGGTCGATCTCCCACAACTCCTTGATGCCGATGCCGTAGCTTTGTGGCGCCTTGCCGGCGTCCAGCTTGAACTTGGCGATCAGCTGCTTGCCCAGGTGGCCGCGCGCGCCCTCGGCGAAGATCGTGTACTTGGCCAGCAGCTCCATGCCCAGCTGGAAGTTGTCGGTGGGCTCGCCGCTCTTGTCGACGCCCATGTTGCCGGTCGCCACGCCCTTGACGGAGCCGTCGTCGTTGTAGAGCACTTCGGCGGCCGCGAAGCCGGGGAAGATCTCCACGCCGAGGTTCTCGGCCTGCTGCGCCAGCCAGCGCGTCACGTCGCTCAGGCTGATGACGTAGTTGCCCTCGTTGTGCATGCAGTTGGGCACCAGCGCGTCGGGTGTCTTGATCTGGCCGGTCTCGGTCAGCACATAGACTTCATCGCCCGTGACGGGCTGGTTCAGCGGCGCGCCGAGCTCCTTCCAGTTGGGGAAGAGCTCGGTGATCGAGCGCGGGTCCATCACGGCGCCCGACAGGATGTGCGCGCCAGGCTCGGAGCCCTTTTCCAGCACGACGACGTTGATTTCCTTGCCAGCCTTTTCAGCCAGTTGCTTGAGCCGGATGGCGGTGGACAGGCCGGCGGGGCCCGCGCCCACGATCACGACGTCATATTCCATCGACTCGCGGGGCCCAAACTGTTCAAGGATTTCCTGTGGGGTCATCGTGATTCCTTCTGTTCGTGGAGAAACAGGATTCGGTTGTTTTTGATCAAGCCCGCGATTCTAATTCGTGCTCGCCCCTCTATTCTGGCAAAAAATAGCACGACCGTTCGAAAATTGACCCCACCGATGGAGGGGGAGCGGGATTGAACCCGGTCTGCCTGGCGACAACAGGGATGAGGCCTGGGCGGCCGTGCTAAGGTCTCAGGCGTTTGCAGACAGCGAAAAAATCGCGCTGTCCGTTTTTGAGCATGCGCTGAAGGAGCACCTTGCATGAGTTACACGATTGACCTGTCCGGCCGCGTGGCCTTGATCACCGGCGCATCGAGCGGTCTGGGCACCCAGTTCGCGCACACCCTGGCCAAGGCTGGCGCCGCCGTGGTGCTGGCAGGTCGCCGGGTCGAGCGCCTCAAGACCCTGCGCTCCGAGATCGAAGCCTATGGCGGCGACGCCCACGTGGTCGGCCTGGACGTGACCGACGTGACCAGCATCAAGTCCGCCGTGGCCCACGCCGAGACCGAAGTCGGCGCCATCGACATCCTGATCAACAATTCGGGCGTGAGCACCACCGAGCGCCTGCTCGAGGTCACGGAAGAAGAACTACGACTACGTGTTCGACACCAACACGCGCGGCGCCTTCTTCGTCGCGCAGGAAGTGGCCAAGCGCATGCTGGCGCGCGCCAAGGGCTCGGCACCGGGCACCTTCACCGGCGGGCGCATCATCAACATCGCATCGGCCGCGGGCCTGCGCACCATGCCGCAGATCGGCGTGTACTGCATGAGCAAGGCAGCGACCATCCACATGACCAAGGTGATGGCCACCGAGTGGGGCCGCTTCGGCATCACGAGCAACGCCGTGTGCCCCGGCTACATCGACACCGAGATCAACCATCACCACTGGGAAACCGAAGCCGGCAAGAAGCTGATCAGCATGCTGCCGCGCAAACGTGTCGGCCAGCCCAAGGACCTGGACGCGCTGGTCGTGATGCTCTGCTCATCCGGCAGCGACTTCATCAACGGCGCCGTGATCTCGGCCGACGACGGCATGGTCGCCGCTTGAATTCACCGGGCCCGACCCCATCTGCGCGCCATGCGACTCGACATCCCTGAACACAAGATCCTCGTCCACGAGCTGGCCATGCCCATCCTCTGGGGCGACATGGACAGCCTCGGCCACGTCAACAACACGGTCTACTTCAAGTACATGGAGCAGGCCCGCGTGACCTGGATCGAGGCCATCAGCGGCAGTGTGGGCAATGACTCGGAAGGCCCGGTCATCGCCAACGCCTTCTTCAACTTCTACAGGCCGCTCGTGTTCCCGGGCGAGCTCGTGGTCAAGCTGTATGTGGCCGATCCGGGCCGCACGAGCATCGACACTTTCGTGACCATCGAGCGTTCGGACGAGCCTGGCTCGCCTTATGCGGCCGGTGGCGCCACGCTCGTGTGGGTGAGCAACCAGGACGGCCGCCCGGTGCCTTTGCCCGCGCCGTTCATGGCCTTGAAGGGGGCGCCCGCGGCATTGCCCGGCAGTGACAAGCCGCCGGCCTTGCCCGGCAAGTAAGCCGTGCCCTGACCAGGGTTCATCGCCACGGCAACGCCGAAACCACAAAACGCGTCAACTCGAAGCTGGCGCGTTTTTTTCATTCAAATCGCTGGATTTTTGAGGGGGAGCGGGTGTACGCTTTATCAATGCTGCACCGCAGCGAAGCATGCTTCGCATGGCCTTCGAATGAACCCGTAGCCAAGGAGTGATTGGATGAACAAGGTCTATCCCGACGCCGCCAGTGCGCTGGCTGGGATTGTGAAAGACGGGCAATTGCTCGCAGTCGGGGGCTTCGGTCTCTGCGGTATCCCTGAAGCCCTGATCGATGCCCTGCAGGCATCGGCCGTGAAGAACCTGACCGTGATCTCGAACAACGCCGGGGTCGACGGGTTCGGGCTGGGCAAGCTGCTCAACTCGCGCCAGATCAAGAAGATGATCTCCAGCTATGTGGGCGAGAACAAGGAGTTCGAGCGCCAGTACCTGGCGGGCGAGCTGGAGCTCGAATTCACGCCGCAAGGCACGCTGGCCGAGAAGCTGCGCGCGGGCGGCGCGGGCATCCCGGCCTTCTTCACGAAGACGGGTGTGGGCACCATCGTGGCCGAAGGCAAGGAAACGCGCGAGTTCGATGGCGAGACCTACGTGATGGAGCGGGCCTTGCTGCCCGAGGTCGCGCTGATCAAGGCCTACAAGGCCGACAAGTCGGGCAACCTGATCTTCCGCCGCACGGCGCGCAACTTCAATCCGGCCGCGGCGATGGCGGGCAAGATCACCGTTGTCGAGGTCGAGGAGATCGTCGAGACGGGCACCTTCGATCCTGACGCGGTACACCTGCCGGGCATCTATGTGCAGCGCATCGTGCTCAATGCCAACCCCGAGAAGCGCATCGAGAAGCGCACGATCACTGAAACAGCGACCGAGAAGTCAGGAGCTTGAACATGGCATGGACGCATGACGAAATGGCGGCACGCGCCGCGCGCGAGTTGCAGGACGGCTTCTATGTGAACCTGGGCATCGGCCTGCCCACGCTCGTGGCCAACTTCGTGAGCCCCGACATCGATGTGTGGCTTCAGTCCGAGAACGGCATGCTGGGCATCGGCCCTTTCCCCACTGAAGACCAGGTCGACGCCGACCTCATCAACGCGGGCAAGCAGACCGTGACGGTGCTGCCGGGCTCGTCCATCTTCGGCTCGCACGACAGCTTCGCCATGATCCGCGGCGGCAAGATCAACCTGTCCATCCTGGGCGCCATGCAGGTCTCCGAGAAGGGCGATCTGGCCAACTGGATGATCCCGGGCAAGATGGTCAAGGGCATGGGCGGCGCGATGGACCTCGTCGCGGGCGTCAAACGCGTGGTCGTGCTGATGGAGCATGCCGCCAAGAACGGCGAGCACAAGCTGCTGCCGCAATGCAGCCTGCCTTTGACGGGCGTGGGTGTGGTCGACCGCATCATCACCGAGCTGTGCGTGCTCGATGTCACGCCCAAGGGCTTCAAGTGCGTCGAGCTCGCGCCGGGTGTGACGGCCGATGAGATCCGCGCCAAGACAGGCAGCCCGGTCGACATGTCCGCCGTGGGCTGACGACGCTTCTCTTCTTCAAGCCTTCAAGCCGCGCCGCTTCGCTCGGACCGCTCAGTGTGGTTCGATGCAGGCGGCGCGTCTGTTTGTGGCGTTTCGTTCTGGCAGATGAGCGAGAAGCGCTGGCTGCGTGTCATGACGCGGTTGCGGCCGGCGGCCTTGGCGGCGTACAGGGCCTGATCGGCTCGGTCGACCGTGTGCTCGAGCGTTTCGCCGGGCAGGGACTCGGTCAGGCCGCACGAGAACGTGACGCGCAGATGGGGCACGCTGTCGCTGATGGGCAGGCGCGCCACTTCGATGCGGGCTCGCTCCAGCGAGAGGCGGGCGGTCTCGATGTTGGCGTCATCGAACAGGACCATGAACTCCTCGCCGCCCCAGCGCGCGGCGATGTCGCTGTTGCGCATCGAAGTTTTCAGCGCCATCGCGAAGGTGCGCAAGACCTCGTCGCCCACGCCGTGGCCGTGCGTGTCGTTGATCTGCTTGAAGTGGTCCAGGTCGAGCAGGGCGATGCAGACCTCGTTGCCCGTGCGGGCGCGGCGCTTGAACTGGGTCTCCATCAGGTCGACCATGTGACGGCGGTTGACCAGGCCGGTGAGGTCGTCGTGCGTGGCCAGGATCTGGATGCGGTGGAGCGCCTCCGACAGGTCGTCGTTGCGCGCCTTGAGCGTGTTGCGCAGCACGGCCAGTTGCCCGGCCAGCCATGAGATCGTGGCCAGGATGACGAGCATCAGCACGAAGTGCAGCGCCTGAAGGCGGCCCTGCAGGCCCGTGACATCGGTGTAGGCGACCATGAACATCGACACGCCGAACGCGATCGTGGCGTACACGCTGATGCGCAGCACTTGCGTGGGCGTGATGACGAACATGCCGAACATTTCGAGCGTGACCAGCAGGATCAGCGCGATGTCGCGGCCGAGGTTGCCGAGGTAGTAGCCCAGCGCAAGGAAGGTGACGACGGCCAGCAGCTTGGGCTCGGTCATCGAGGGGTCGCGCCAGGATTTGTTGAGGCCCGCGCGCGAGTAGCTGTAGGCGCCGACGATGAAGGCGATGCCCGAGATCGTCATGATGCGCGTTGGCACCGGCTCGACCGTGCCTTGCGAGGCGCCGTATTCCAGCGCTGCGAGCCCGGCTGCCGCGTTGATGCTGGCCACGAGGTAGCGCGTCAGCAGCATGCGCTGTCGGGGCTCGTCGGTGAGCAGCCAGACGCTCAAAGCCTGCCAGCTCACGATGCGGGCCTGTTGATGCAGCACGAGCGCCAGCAAGGGCGTGAGCATGAAGAGCGACAAGGCCAGGGCCAGGCCGTCGTCCATCTGCCGGTCATGCCCGACCGTCAGCAGGGTGTGGCTGGCCATCACGTAGCCGAGGATGAGGGCGGTGCGCAGGCCGCCACGGCGCAGGCGCATGGCCGACAGCGTCATCAAGGGCGTCAAGGCGGCGGCCAGCAAGGTGCGCTGCCCTGGTTCGGCCAGGATCGCCACGGCCGCGATGACGGCAATGCCCAACAACGTAAAAGGCCCGAGCAGCGCCGGGTCGTGGTCGACCTTGATGGCTTGCCTGCGCACCAGCGCGAGCAAGGCGGCTTGCACGGTGAGCGAACCCGAGATCAGCCAGACGACGGGCTGCCAGCCGATCATCCGCAGCAAGCCGGCGGCACTCAGCAACAGCGTGATGGCTGCCAGGTGCAAGGTCAATGCACACAGGGCCGATCGGCTGGCCAGGTGCATGCGCGGCGGTGAGGGGTGCTTCGTGGTCATTCGGGGCACACCGACCACATGAACAAAAATGGGTAGCGTGCATGACCATGATCGCGATGGCACCGCATGCCGTGGCTAGAGGTTTGCCCAAGGTCGCGTGACATTGTGGGCATCGTGGCATCCCCGAAACATGGGGGCGATTCGTCATGCTGTTGACGCGGTGGCGCGTTGCGTCAGCGTCGTCCTGAAGGGCGCCGCTGGAGGCTTCTGAGACAATGCCGCGCATGAACTGGATCACGCTTGCACTGCTCGTCGTCAATTTGCTGCTCTTGCTGTGGCTGCTGCTGCGCCCAGCGCCGCAGAACAACAACGATGAGGCCTTGGCCAAGCTCGGCGCCGATCTGAGCCAGTTGATCGCCCAGCGCAGCACCCAGACGGAGCGCGAACTGCGCGACGAGATGAGCCGCGGCGCGGCCGGCACGCGCCAGGAGCTCGGTGCCACGCTGGCCTTGTTCCAGCAGACCTTGCTGACGCAGCAGGGCGATGCCACGCGCACGCAGAACGAGCAGCTCGACAGCTTCCGCACGCAGTTGGCCGCGATGCAGCAGGGCCTGAGCGATGGCCTGCGCGTGATGTCGGAGGCCAACGAGCGGCGTCTGGCCGAGGTGCGCACCACCGTCGAGACACGCTTGCAGGCCCTGCAGGGCGACAACGAGAAGAAGCTGGAGCAGATGCGCCAGACGGTCGACGAGAAGCTGCACGCCACGCTGGAAGCCCGGCTGGGCGAAAGCTTCAAGCAGGTGGCCGAGCGGCTGGAGATGGTGCACAAGGGCCTGGGCGAGATGCAGCGCCTGGCCAGCGATGTGGGCTCGCTCAACCGCGTGCTCAGCAACGTCAAGACGCGCGGCATTTTTGGCGAAGTGCAACTGGCCGTTCTGCTGGAGCAGGTGTTCACGCCCGAGCAGTACGCGGTGAACGTCGAGACGGTGCCGGGCACCGGCGCGCGCGTCGAGTTCGCCATCAAGCTGCCGGGGCAGGGCAGCGGGCCACTGTGGCTGCCTGTCGATGCCAAGTTCCCACGCGAGGATTACGAGCGCCTGCTGGACGCCCAGGAGCGCGCCGATGCGCCCGGTGTCGAGGCGGCGGCCAAGGCCGTCGAGCAGCGCCTGCGCCTGGAGGCGCGCAGCATCCGCGACAAATACCTCGCGCCGCCGCACACGGCCGATTTCGGCATCCTCTTCGTGCCCACGGAAGGGCTCTATGCCGAGGCTTTGCGCAGGCCGGGCCTGGTCGAATCGCTGCAGCGCGAATACCGTGTGATGCTGGCCGGCCCGACGACCTTGCTGGCCACGCTCAACAGCCTGCAGATGGGTTTCAGGACGCTGGCGCTCGAGAAGCGCTCCAGCGAGGTCTGGCAGGTGCTGGGCGCGGTCAAGACCGAGTTCGCCAAGTTCGGCGACGTGCTGGCCAAGACCAAGAAGAAGCTCGAGGAAGCGAGCAACACGATTTCGTCTGCCGAAACGCGCACACGCATGATGGGCCGCGCGCTCAAGCAGGTCGAGGCCATGCCCGAGGAGCAGGCGCAGGCCCTGCTGCCTGGCGATGCGGCGGCCTTGATCGACGACGAACCCGGCGCCTGATCAACGGATTCAAGATGTCACCCAGTGCAACCGATACCCTGTGATGCATTCGTCTGCATGAGGGGTACGAGCCTGCGTCAGGCTCGGGTGTTGTGTGACATCTTTGCGTCGATTTTTACTGCTGAGCCTGCTGCTGTGCACTTTACCGGCCTGGTCCGGGCAAGGTGCTTTCGACGTGGCCGCAGGCAGGGGACAAGGGGAATGGCTGCCCATCGAAACCAGGGTGGCCGACGAGGCGCCCTCGGAAGCAGGGCCGGCGCAGGTGCCGCCCAATGACCAGAGCTGGCAGCCGCGTGAGCTGGGTGTGCGCACCATCGGCTTCGCTTACCAGGGCATCTGGGCCCGCGCGACGCTGAACAACACATCGGATCACCCGCGCCTGGGCTGGCTGGTCGTGTCCGAGCCCTACATGGACTATGTCGACTGCTTCGTCGAGTCCGACTACGAGTCGATGGTCTATCGCCTGGGCGACAAGCGGCCCTTCGACGCCAGGCCGGTGAACTACCCGGGCATCATCCTGCCGATCAATGTGTTTCCGCACGGCGTCGTGCATGTGGCCTGCCTCGTGCGCAACAACGGCTCGACCGCCGCGACCTTCCAGTACTGGATGCCCGATGCCTATGCGCTGAACGAGCGCGCCTCGGCCTTCTCGCGGGCGCTCTGCTATGGCGCGCTGCTGTTCACGATCATCATGGCCGTGCTGCTGGCCTTCATCAACGGCAACCCCTTGTCCTTCCTGCTCGTGGCCGAGTTGCTGCCCGTGCTGGCGGCCACGGCCGGGCGCGAGGGCGATGCCTACCAGCTGCTGTGGCCCACGCACCCGGAGTTCAACTGGCCGCCTTATGTCTGGATCCTGATCGGCATGTTCACGGCCGCCCTCGTGTTCAGGTGGATCATCAAGCCGACGACATTGGAAGACCGCGTCGTCAAGAGCGTGGTGCTCTCGTCCATCGCGATCCTGGTGTCGGCGTGGGTCTTTCCCTTGCAGGCGCCGATCATCAGCGCGGTCGTGCAGGGGCTGTCCGTGCTGTACCCGGTCATGCTGGTGTGGATCTGCGCGCGGCATTGGCATGACGGGGCCGTCGCGAAGCTCTTGTGCATGGGCATGCTCGTGCAGTTGATTGCGCTGGTGATGAACGCGGCGGGCGTGATGGGGTTGACGCACATGCAGTTCGGCGTGGCCAGCCTGTATGCCTGCGTGGTCAAGGCCCTGGCGCTGGCGGCGGCCTTGTTCTTCCGCATGCGGATCGACCGGCGCGAGCGCGCCATGGCCCAGGCCGAGCACACGATGGAGCTCGAGCGGCGCCTCACGTTCGAGGCGCAGTTGCGCCATGCCGTGTCGCACCACCCGCGCTATGGCATGCCCAACCAGGCCATGCTGGAAGAGTCCGTGCGGACCTTGTCCACGCAGTCGCAAGAGACCTTGACCGTGTGGATCGTCAAGCTCAACCGCTTTGATTTCCTCGAGTCGATCCTGCCGCCCGATACCCTGACCGGCGTCGTGAAGGTCTATGGCAACGAGCTGCAGCACTGGTTCGCCGAGCGCGCGCACCTGCGGCTGATGCCCATCGAGGGCGCGCACAGGCTCGCGGCGCTGGACGACAGCACGCTGGCCTTCGTGACCATGGGCCCGCCGCTGGACAACATGATCCCGGAGCTGGAGACCTTCCTGACCCGGCGCTTCGAATGGCAGGGCCTGTTCGTGGCCTGGGACCCGCGCATCGCCTTGTCCACGCTCACGTGCGCGCAGGTCGAGGCCGGCGCGACGGCCAGCGACGAGGCCCGCATCGCATTGCAATGGTGCTCGGCGCACCAGCGCTCCGTCTGCTTCGATGCCGAGCGCATGAAGCGCGAGCAACTGGCCTATGGCTTGACGCTCGACCTCGAAGGCGCCATCGACCGCGGCGAGCTGCTGCTGCATTACCAGCCCAAGGTGTCCCTGCCGACGCGGCGCACGGAGTCGCTCGAAGCCCTCGTGCGCTGGCGCCATCCCGAGCGCGGCATGATCCCGCCGGGTGCCTTCATCGCCGAGGCCGAGGCCACGGGCGCCATCAACCGCCTGACCATGTGGGCCATCGGCGAGGCCGCGCGCTTCCTGCTGACGCTGCCTGATGCATCGGTGCGTGTGTCGGTCAACATCACGGCCTTCGACCTGGCCACGCCACGCTTCGTCGACAAGGTGCTCGAAGCGCTGGCCCACGAGGGTTGCCCGCCATGCCGCCTGATTCTGGAAGTGACCGAGTCGGCCGCCTTGAGCGACCGCGAGCGCGCCACGCAGATCCTGTCGGACCTGCGCGCCGCCGGCGTGAAGATCGCGCTCGATGACTTCGGCACGGGCTACTCGTCGCTCGGCATCCTGCAGGCGTTGCCGCTCGACGAGATGAAAGTGGACCGCAGCTTCGTGACCGACCTCGCCGAGTTCGGCCGCAAGCAGGCCGTGCTGCAAGCGATGATCGAAGTGGGGCACCGGCTGGGCCTGACCGTGACCATCGAGGGCGTCGAGCACGAATCCAGCGTGGCCTGGCTGGCCAGCCATGGCTGCGATGTGGTGCAGGGCTTCTTCTTCAGCCGTCCATTGGATGCCGATGCGGCCCGGCGCTGGCTGAACCCGCCTTTGGTTGGTGAGGTGAGCGAGGTCGGCGAAGCCAGCGGCAAGCGCCTGGCCACTCAGGCCTGACTGCCCAAGGCCTTGGCCCTGTCCTTTTGTTGCTGAAGGCTGCCTGCGGTCGGCTGTTGCGAAGCCAGCGTCGGCCAGCCCTGCATGTGCGTCACGACCAGTTGGCTCAAGGCGCGGACCCATTCCATCCGGTCATTGAGGCAGGCAATGTAGTTGAACTCTTTGCCGCCGCTGCTGATGAAGGCGGCTTTGCCTTCCATGGCGATCTCTTCGAGTGTCTCGATGCAGTCGGCCACGAAGCCCGGGCAGATCACGTCCACGCGCGAGGTGCCCGATTTGGCCAATTGGCGCAGCGTGGGCTCGGTGTAGGGCTGCAGCCATTTGGCCTTGCCGAAGCGGCTCTGGAACGTGACCACATAATCGTCTTTGCCTAGAGCAAGGCGCTCGGCCAGCAGGCGGCCCGTGCGCAGGCATTCGCAGTGGTACGGATCGCCGAGCAACAAGGTGCGGTGCGGCATGCCGTGAAAGCTCATGACGAGTTTGCCCGCCCGGCCATGGCTGGCCCAATGGGCACGCACGCTGGCTTCGAGCGCGGCCAGGTAGCCCGCGTCATCATGGAAATGGTTGATGTGGCGAAGCTCCGGCAGCAGGCGCGTTTGCTGGCCCCAGGCGAAGACCTCGTCCATGACGCTGGCCGTGGTCGCGGCCGAATACTGCGGGTACAGCGGCACGACCAGCACGCGCGTCGCGCCTTCGGCCTTGAGCGCCGACAACTGCGATGCGATGCTGGGCTGGCCGTAGCGCATCGCGTGGCGCACGAGTACCTGGTGGCCTTGCTCGCCCAGAAAGCCTTGCAGCAAGCTGGTCTGCTTTTCGGTCCACACGCGCAGTGGTGAGCCTTGTTTCGTCCAGATGCTGGCGTACTTGGCCGCCGATTTCGCGGGCCGCGTGCGCAGGATGATGCCGTGCAGGATGGGCTTCCAGACCAGCGGCGGGATCTCGACCACGCGCTTGTCGCCGAGGAACTGCGCCAGGTAAGGACGCAAGGCCGCGGCCGTCGGGGCTTCGGGCGTGCCCAGGTTGACCAGCAGGACGCCGGTGCGCGGGGCTTGGCCGTGTTGGAAGGCGGGTTCTTTGGCTACGCTCATGGCGCAGGATTGTCGCCTCTGTCGGCCAGCCTGCACAGCGTGTCGGTCACGGCCACGATGTCGATAGGCTTGGTCCAGTAGCCCGCAAAGCCCGCGGCCTTCGCTCGGGCCACGTCTTCGGGCATGGCATCGGCCGAGCACATGAAGGCCGGCGCTGTTGCCAGCTCAGGCAAGGCACGCAGGGCGCGCAGCACCTCGAAACCGGACATGCCGGGCAGATGCGCATCGAGCACGAGCACGTCGGGCGCGTTGTCCTGGGCCATTTCCAGGGCCATCTGACCGTCTTCGGCCAGCGCGAGGTTGATCTGCGGAAAGGGGCGCAAGGCCTCTTCGAACAGCATCGCGTTGATGCGGTTGTCTTCTACGTACAACACGCGCAAGGGCGCCGGCGTATGGGCGTCGTCGGCGGGCGGCGTTGCTTCGGTGTGGGTTTGATTGGTCAAGGGACTTGTGGTGGGCTCGGCAGGCGATTGCGAATCCTCGAATTCGGCCTGTGCCGCCATTGGCAAGATGATGCTGATACGGGTACCCAATCCAGGCTGACTTCGAATCTCCATGCGCCCTCCCATGGCTTCGATCAATGACCGTGTGATGATCAGGCCCAGACCGGTGCCTTCGATGTTCGACGTCTCGCGACCCAATCGCTCGAATGGCTGGAACAACTTGGACAGCTGCTGTGGGCTCATGCCCGGACCCGTATCCTCGATTGTCAACGCGAGCGCCTGATCTGACAAGCGCTCGCTACCGATACGCACACTGCCAGCAGGCTGGTTGTACTTGATGGCGTTGGAGCCGACGTTCATGATCACCTGCCGCAGGCGCTGCCTGTCCGCAATCATGGGTAGATGCGCGCTCAGGCCGTTGTGCAGCGTGATGCCGCGCTTGTCTGCCAGCGGCGCCAGCATGGCCAGGCACTGCGTGACCTCTTCGTTCAACGACAGCGGCTCCGGCTTGAAGCGGAGCACGCCCGCTTCGACCTGTTGCAGGTCCAGCACATCGTTGACCAGGCCCATCAGGTGATGGCTCGCATGCAGGATCTGCGCGACATAGTTGAGCGCGTGGTCCGAAGCGCTTTGCTGCGTCAACTGCAGTTGCAGCAGCTGCGCGAAGCCATTGACGGCATTGAGCGGCGTGCGGATCTCGTGGCTCATGCGGGACAGGAATTCAGACTTGGCCGCGCTGGCCATTTCCGCCGACTGCTTGTCGCGCAGCGCCTTCTCGGCCTGCTTGAGCAGCGTGATGTCGGAGTGCGTGCCGACCACGCGTTGCGCCACGCCGTCGCGGTCGCGGCTGACCACCTTGCCGCGCGACAGGATCGACAGGTAGTGCCCATGCTTGTGCTGCAGCCTGAACTCCGCCTGGTGGATGCCTTCGGTCTGCTTGACGTAATCCTCCAGACAGCGCGACACCAGCTCACGGTCAGTCGGATGGATGTGGTCGAAGAACGCGATGATCGTGTCGAGCACCTGATCGTCTTCATAACCCAGCATGGCCTTGCAACGCTGCGAGAAGTAGACGTGGCCGGTGCCGAGGTCCCAGTCCCATACGCCGTCGCCGGCGCCTTCGAGCGCGAACTTCCAGCGCTCCTCGCTCAGTTGCAGCTCTTGCTGGGCATGGCGCTCGCGCGTGATGTCGCGCAGCGTGGCCATCGCGGCAAAGGGCGGGGCATCGCTGTCCACACGCAACAGGTGACACGAGGTCTGCACCCAGACGATCTCGCCGTCGGGTCGGCGAAGCGGGTTGACGCGGTCGACGACGCGCTGCCCTTTGGCCAGCGTTTCGGAAATCGGCCATTGCGGCACGGGCAGGGGCGTGACGAGGTCTTCCTGCAGCAGCGTCAGGCCCAGCAGGCTGGGCGCCGTCAGGTTGGTGAGCTCTTCCGGCTTGACGCCGAGGATGCGGCTCGCCGCATGGTTCAGCGCCACCACACGGCCCGACAGCTCGACGATGACCAGGCCATCGCTGATGGTCGCGGCGACCGAGCGGTAGAGCTCCTCGCTCACGCGCAGCTTCTCGGCGGCCAGTTGGCGCTCGGTGATGTCGCGCGTGAGGAACAGCGCGTGTCCATCGGGCATCGGCGCCATGCGGGCCTCGAAGTGGCGCTGCACGCCGTCGGGCATCGGCAGGTCGTACTCGAAGCGTTGCGGCAGGCCTGTCTGCTGCAGCCTGTGCAGGGCATCCTGCTGCAATTGCGCCTGCTGTGGCGGCAGGTGCTCGCCCAACGATGTGCCCTTGAGCTGCGACATGGGGCGCAGCAGCATCGGGTGCTCGGCATGGCCATCGACGTAGCGATCGTGTTCGTCCAGCACGAACCACAGATCGGGCAGGGCATTGAGCACGGCGCTCAGGCTGGCCTTCGTGTCGATCAGCGCTTGCTGCTGTGCATGCAGCAGGGCCGCGTCACGCTTGTTCTGCGTGATGTCCATCGCGAAGTGCACGATGAAGCCATTGGGCAATGGGTTGTCGGCGATCAGCAGCCAGCGGTCCTGAAAGCGCAGCTCCTGCGGCACCTGCCGGTCTCGCGCGGACAGGCGCCAGGTCATGAAGTCCTCTTCGCGCCCGATGGCATCGGGGTAGGCGCCCTGGTCCATCAGCATGCGCATCGTCGCGCCCCAAGGTTGGGTCATGGCGCCGGGCACATCGCGTGTCTGGTCTTTCCAGCGCTGGTTGGCGAGCACGATGTGGCCTTGCTGATCAGAGATCATCACGCTGATCTGGAAGGACTCGATGGCCTGCCTCAGCAGTTGATCGGCGCGGCGGGCTTCCAGCTCGGCCTCGATCTGCCGCGTGACGATGCGGCTCGCGCCCCGGTAGCCCTTGAACAAACCACGGCTGTTGAAGACCGGCGTGCCGCTGATGCTGACCGTGATGCGGCCACGCGGTGTCGTGCGGTCGCCGATGGCATCGGCAAAGGGCTCGCGGCGCGCACGGGCCTGCGCGAAACGGTCCCAGCTGGCGCGCGTGTCGTCTTCGCGTGGCGCGTAAAGGTCGGCGCCCTTGAGGCCGATTTCGCTGGCGGGGTCCAGGCCCGTGTGCTGCAAAAGACCGGACGAGACCCAGGTGAGCTCGCCCTGGTCATTGGTCTCCCACAGCCAGTCGTTGCCTGCCTGGCTGGCCGTGCGCACGCGGGCTTCCATGAGCCTGAAGCGCTCGTGCCGCAACTGGCCTTCGATGAGCGCGACGGCTGTGATGGCCATGTCCGCGAGGTGCTGGCGGTCTTGTGCCTGCCAGCGCCTGGGCTGGTGGTCGAACACGCAGATGGTGCCCAGCGCCCGGCCCTCGACCATCAGCGGCACGCCCAGATAGGCCTTCACACCCTGCGTGCCCGTGACGGCGGACAGCGCCTGAAAGCGCACATCGGCACTGACGTCCTCTACCTGCAGCGACGAGGTTTGCGAGACAACGGTCCAGCAAAAGGAATCCGGCCGGGAGGTCTGGCGATATGCCAGCCCGACCTTGGCCAAACTCCACACACGGTAGGCGTCAACCAGGTTGACGGCGGCCATCGGGCAGTTCAATGTGGCAGCGAGGAGCCGCGCCAACGCCTCAAAGGCAGGAGGAACCTCTGCATCCAGCAGTTTGGTGGACTGCAACAACGAAATGCGTTCGCTATCGTCTGGTGGTACTGCGGGCAGGGTCATGCATGCGTCAAACGAAGACGGTCATACCCGGACTCTAGCCCATCCCCGAGGCGATTCACGCTAGCGTCAATACTGAGGGAGCGTGTCTGAAAAGCTCAGCACTTCGAAGCCGATCTGCGTGCTGGTGGGGTCGTTGGGCGGCGCGCCCAGGCTGATGACCCCGCTGCCATGCAGCGTGCAGGTGCCGCGACGCAGGGTCAGGACCTGGTCATCGTGGTCGAACTTGACGTGCGTGCCGTTGTAGCTGAGGTCGCTCAGGTAAAAGTGGCCGCTGTGCGATTCGATGCGGGCGTGCGAGCGTGATACGCGCGAATCGCTGACGCAGAACGAGGCCTGCGGGCTGCGGCCCAGCACCAGCGGCATGCTGGCGGGCGAGAAGACACGCTCGGTGCCCAGCCAGGTCAGGCGCACGCCATCGGGCATGTCGCTGGCGGCCGGTTCCATGATCATCGTGGACATCGTGTCGCCGAAGCGGCGGCTGTCCATGCGCAGCACGGCCACGGGTTCCTTGCGGCCGCGCAGATGCAGCTTGTCGATGCTGCGGAAGCGGTCGTGCTGGTCGGAGGGCAGCTCGCGCAGGAGCTGCGCCGTGGTGAGGGTTTCGTTGTCGCCGGCCAGATCGAGCAGGCGCGCCGCGACGTTGACGGCATCGCCGAAGCAATCGCCATCGACCTCGACCATCTCGCCCCAGGCGATGGCCACTTTGAGCTTGATGGCCGCGGCCTTGACGGGCAGGCCTTCGGCGACGGGGGCGATGCGCTCGAGCGAGTCGTGCAGGCTGGCGGCGGACTCGACGGCGCGCTCGGCATCGTCGAACACGGCCATGAGGCCATCGCCCAGTGTCTTGATGACGCGCCCGCCCGCCCGGGCGATGATCTGCCCGAGCATGGCCAGGCTGTGCGTGACGACCGTGGCCGCCTCGGTGTTGCCGAGCTTGAGGTAGAGCGCCGTGCTGCCCCGCAGGTCAGCAAAGAGGATGGCGCGTTCCTTGGTGGTGCCCATAACGCTGTATGTTGACGCGCTTTACAAAACGCCAGCGTGAAGAAATGCACGGTTTTTGGGCGCCAACAAAAAACCCGGCACAGCAGGCCGGGTTTTCAATATCAAGCGAGAAGCAAATCAGAGGTTATCCAGATACGTCCGCAGCTTGTCCGAACGCGATGGGTGCTTCAGCTTGCGAATCGCCTTGGCCTCGATCTGGCGAATCCGCTCACGCGTCACATCGAACTGCTTGCCTACTTCTTCCAAAGTGTGGTCGGTCGACATCTCGATACCGAAGCGCATCCGCAGCACCTTCGCCTCGCGCGGCGTCAGCGAATCCAGGATGTCCTTCACGACATCGCGCAGGCCAGCCTGCATCGCCGCCTCGATCGGCGCGGTGTTGTTCGTGTCCTCGATGAAATCGCCCAGATGCGAATCGTCGTCGTCCCCGATCGGTGTTTCCATCGAGATCGGTTCCTTCGCGATCTTCATGATCTTGCGGACCTTGTCCTCCGGCATCTCCATCTTGGCCGCCAGCGTCGGCGCGTCCGGCTCGAAACCGAATTCCTGCAGGTGCTGACGCGAGATGCGGTTCATCTTGTTGATCGTCTCGATCATGTGAACCGGGATGCGGATCGTGCGGGCCTGGTCGGCGATCGAGCGCGTGATGGCCTGACGGATCCACCACGTCGCGTAGGTCGAGAACTTGTAGCCGCGGCGGTATTCGAACTTGTCCACCGCCTTCATCAGGCCGATGTTGCCCTCCTGGATCAGATCCAGGAACTGCAGACCGCGGTTGGTGTACTTCTTCGCGATCGAGATCACCAGACGCAGGTTGGCCTCGATCATTTCCTTCTTGGCATCGCGCGACGACTTCTCGCCCTCGTTCATGCGCTTGTTGATCTCTTTCAGATCTTCGATCGGCACGACGGCCTTGGCCTGCAGGTCGATCAGCTTTTGCTGCAACTCTTGAATGGCAGGCAGGCTGCGGCCCATCACGGCGCTGTAGTTCTTGCTGGCGTGCGACTCCTTCACGGCCCAGTCCAGGTTCAGGATGTTGGGCGGGAAGGTCTTGATGAACTGCTCTTGCGGCATGCCGCACTTGTCGACCACGATCTTGCGCAGCTCGCGCTCGTAGCGGCGCACGTCGTCGACCTGCGAGCGCAGCACATCGCACAGGCGCTCGATCGTCTTGACCGTGAAGCGGATGGTCATCAGCTCCTGGCTGATGGCCTCTTGCGCCTTGTTGTAAGGCGACGAGCGGTAGCCGTCCTTCTCGAAAGACTTGGCCATCTTGTCGAAGCTGGCGCGCAGGGCGTCGAACTTGACCATGGCGGCGTTCTTCATCTCTTCGAGCTTCTTGGTCAAAGCCTTGGAGCCGCCGTTGCCGTCGTCGTCTTCCTCTTCGTCGAACTCGTCGAAGTCTTCTTCGGCCACGTAGTCATCGGCCTCGTCGGCGGCGACGAAACCATCGACCACTTCGGAGATGGTCATCTCGCCGGCGCGGATCTTGTCGGACAGCGACAGGATCTCGGCGATGGTCGTGGGCGAGGCCGAGATGGCCAGCATCATGGCCTGCAGGCCGCCTTCGATGCGCTTGGCGATTTCGATTTCGCCTTCGCGCGTCAGCAGCTCGACCGTGCCCATTTCGCGCATGTACATGCGAACGGGGTCGGTCGTGCGGCCGAATTCGGAATCGACCGTCGAGAGCGCGGCTTCGGCTTCTTCTTCGGCTTCTTCTTCGGTCGCCGTGTTGGTGGCCGAGTTGGTCAGCAGCAGGGTGGCCGCGTCGGGCGCCTGCTCGTACACCGCCACACCCATGTCATTCAACATGGAGATGATGGCTTCGAGGATTTCGTTTTCGACGAGCTTTTCGGGCAGGTGGTCGTTGATTTCCTGGTGTGTCAGGAAACCACGGGTCTTGCCCATCTTGATCAGGGTCTTGAGCTCCTGGCGGCGCTTGTTGACTTCTTCTTCGGTCAGCGTCGTGTCGTCGATGCCGAACTCGCGCATCAGCGCGCGCTCCTTGGCGCGCGAGACCTTCATGCGCAGGGGCTTGGCCTTGGGCTTGTCGTCGCCGCCTTCTTCAGCGCCGTCGGCTTCGCCCACGTCCAGGTCTGCCTCGACATCGGCTTCGATGTCACCCACATCGTCTTCGTCGAACGAGGCCTTCTTGGCGGCTTCTTTCTTGGCGGGCGCAGCGTCGGCCGTCGCGGCCTTGGGCTTGCGACCGCGCTTCTTGGGCTCTGCGGGGGCGGCGTCAGCCTGCTCAACTTCCTTGACCTTGGCGCTGGTTTTGGCTTTGGTCGGGATTTTCGCCTCTGCCTTGGCCTCTGTTTTGGCTTTTTTCTCGGTCATTTTCTCGGTCACGTCGGCGTCCAAGGTAGCTGGGTCAGCTTTTTTCGCGGCTTTTTTCGCGGTCATGCGCTTCCTCGAAAGAGAATTCTGGGTGCTTATCGAACCTTCCATTATCGCGCAAGGGAAGGGGGGCGTCAAAAAAATGCTGAATTACCACGCCTCAGCCGGAAATGGGGCGGCGCTGGCTGATTTCAAGCTTCATGGCGATGGTCTGCCTCGTGAGCTCCATTTCACGGGCTTTGGCCGCTTCGGATAGCTCACCAGATTGCGACAACAACTCTAGTTCTTCACGCAGCGCGACCAATTCCAGGGGACGGATCATGGTCATCAGGTCGTCGACGGTGTCCTTGTTGTCCGGCACATCGTGGAAAAGGGCGATGCGCCGGGCCAGGGGCTGGAAATGCCCCGGATCGCCTGGGTGCTCGGGGTCGTCGGCATCGCCTCGCATCAGTTTGAGCAGTTCTTCGGCATTGAGCAGGCCCTGATCGAGCAGGATGCGGTCGAGCCAGCGGAAGAACTCGCCATAGGGAGCGGGCTGGTCGCACAGCAGGTCGTGCGTGGCCGATGGCAGTTGTTCCCAGAATTCGCTGTGCGAGACGAGCGCCCAGATGATGCGGTCCAGCGGCGTGGCAGCTTGGGGCAGAGGGCGTTGCTCGACCGGGCTGCCACGGCTTTGCCAGCGGGAGCCGCTGCCGCCTTTCCAGGGCTTCCAGGGTTTGCCGTCGCGGCGCTGGTGGCCTTGCGGGGGGCGGTAGGGCTGTTCGTAGCCGTCGCTTCTGTTGCCACTGGCGTCGAATTCGGCCCCGCCGGTCCAGTCTTCGCCGCCGCCATCGGGCTCGAAAGCGGGGATGTGGTCGCCGAAATGCCCTTCGAAACTCGCCGAGCCATCAGGCGCGCGGCCTTGGCTGCCGCCGTGGGCGTGCCGGTCTCGCACCTGCGCCGTCTGCCTGGCCTTTTGCTGGTGCTCGGCCAGGCGGCGGCGCACCTCCTCGGGTGCCGTGCGGGCCATCTGGGCCAGGTCGTCGGCGACGAGGCCTTGCAGCGCGCCCTCGGGGAACTGCGCGATCAGCGGAATGGCCTGCACGAGCAGGCGCGCGCGGCCTTCGGCGCTGTCCATGTCGCAATCGGCGGCGGCATGCTCGAGCACCTGGCGAGACAGCGGCACGGCGGCCTTGACGCAGGCCTCGAAGGCTTCGGGGCCGTGCTCGCGGATGTAGCTGTCCGGGTCGTGCTCCTTGGGCAGGAACAGGAAGCTGATGCGGCGCGTGTCCGTGGCGTAGGGCAGGGTCGCTTCCAGGGCGCGGCCGGCGGCGCGGCGCCCGGCGGCATCCCCGTCGAAACTGAACACGACCTGATCCGTGAAGCGGAACAGCTTTTGCGCGTGGTCGGCCGTGCAGGCCGTGCCCAGCGTGGCGACGGCATTGCCGAAGCCCCATTGCGCCAGCGCGACGACATCCATGTAGCCTTCGGTGACGATGGCATAGCCCTTGTTGCGCAACGCCGCGCGGCCTTCGAACAGGCCGTACAGCTCGCGGCCCTTGATGAACACGGGCGTTTCGGGCGAGTTCGAGGTACTTGGGCTCGCCCTTGTCGAGCACGCGCCCGCCGAAGCCGATCACCTCGCCCTGCGGCGTGCGGATCGGGAACATGATCCGGTCGCGGAAGCGGTCGTAGCGCTTGCCTTCGCTGTTCGCAGGGTCTGCCGGGTCGGGGTCGTGCGCGATCACCAGGCCCGATTCGACCAGCAGCGGGTCGTCGTATTTCGGCACGGCGCTGGCCAGGCCGCGCCAGTTGTCGGGCGCATAGCCCAGCGCGAATTTGGCGGCGATCTCGCCGGTCAGGCCGCGGCCCTTGAGGTAGTTCACGGCGCGCGGCGTCTTCTTGAGCTGCTGCTTCCAGTGCTGCGCGGCCTTGGCCATCACGTCCGTGAGCGAGGCCTGCTTCTCTTTGACCTGCTTTTGCCGCTCGCGCTCTTCGGGGCGCATGCGGTCGTCGGGCACCGGCATGCCCTGCATCTGCGCCAGGTCCTTGACGGCATCGACGAAGCCGGTGCCACCGAACTCCATCAGGAAGCCGACCGCGTTGCCGTGCACGCCACAGCCGAAGCAGTGGTAGGTCTGGCGGCTGGGGCTGACGATGAAGCTGGGCGATTTCTCGCCGTGGAAGGGGCACAGGCCCTTGTAGTTGATGCCCGCCTTTTTCAAGGTGACGAACTTGCCCACGACATCGGCGATGTCGGTGCGGGCCAGCAAGTCCTGAATGAATGACGGTGGGATCACGGCAACTTCAATCGATCAAATCAGAGGCATCAAATACAACGGCCCCGACGCGTCTGTGCGAGGGGGCCGTTGTGCTTCAGCCTGGGCGGCTGAAAGACTGGGTTACTTCGCCAGGGCTTCCAGGGCGCGCTTGGTGATGTCGTCGACCGAGCCGACGCCGCTGATCTTGCGGCATTGGGGCGCGGCGGCATCGCCAGTGGCGGACCATTGGCCATAGTAGTTCACCAGCGGCTGGGTTTGCGCGTGGTAGACGTCCAGGCGCTTGCGCACGGTTTCTTCCTTGTCGTCTTCGCGCTGGATCAGCTCTTCGCCGGTCACGTCGTCCTTGCCGGCGACCTTGGGCGGGTTGAAGACGACGTGGTAGGTGCGGCCCGAAGCCACGTGCACGCGGCGGCCGCTCATGCGCTCGATGATGGACGAATCAGGCACGTCGATCTCGAGCACGTAGTCGATCTTGACGCCGGCGGCCTTCATGGCGTCGGCCTGCGGGATCGTGCGGGGGAAGCCGTCGAACAGGAAACCCTTGGCGCAATCAGGCTGCGTGATGCGGTCTTTGACCAGGCCGATGATGATGTCATCGCTGACCAGGCCGCCGGCGTCCATGATCTTCTTGGCAGCCAGGCCCAGATCCGTGCCGGCCTTGACCGCTGCGCGCAGCATGTCGCCAGTCGAGATCTGGGGAATGCCGAATTTCTGGCACAGGAACGCGGCCTGCGTGCCCTTTCCGGCGCCGGGCGCGCCCAACAGGATGAGTCTCATGTATCTCCTCGGTATCCGGTGGTACTGATCGGGCTTGGCCGAACAGCCTTTCAAGGGCGGGAGGATAGCACGCGGGCTTCTCCTCGCCGAGAGGGAAACGCCGTATGTCAGATCCGTTTCGCGCGCATCTCAGGCGCCGAACAGCGCGCGCACCCGCGCCAGGTCTTCTGGCGTATCGACACCTGCCCCGGGCGGCTGTTGCGTCACATGCACAGCGATGCGCTCGCCATGCCACAGCACGCGCAGTTGCTCGAGCGATTCGGCCGTTTCGAGCGGGCTGGGCGGCAGTTGCGGAAAGCGGCGCAAAAAGCCCGCGCGGTAGCCGTAGATGCCGATGTGGCGCAGCGGTGCCGCCTCGCCGTGGGCGGGCGCACCGGGCGTGGGCGCATCGCGCCACCACGGGATGGGTGCGCGCGAAAAGTACAGGGCGCGGCCTTGCGCATCCGTCACGACCTTGACCACGTTCGGGTTGCCGAAGTGGGCAGGGTCTTCGAGCGGGTGGGCGGCCGTGCTGACCACGCAGTCGGGGCGGCGGTCGAGCTGTTCGGCGCAGGCGTTGATCAAGGCCGGGTCGATCAGGGGCTCGTCGCCCTGCACGTTGACGATGGCGTCCTGCCCGTCGAGGCCCAGCAGCACGCAGGCTTCGGCCAGGCGGTCGCTGCCGGTCGGGTGGTCGGAGCGCGTCATCACGCAGCGCACGCCATGTGTCTCGCAGGCCTGCTGGATGCGGGCGTTGTCCGTGGCCACGACGACCTGGCTGGCGGCGCTCTGCGCGGCGCGCTGTGCCACCCGCACCACCATCGGCAGGCCGGCGATGTCGGCCAGCGGCTTGTCGGGCAGGCGCGTGGAGGCCAGCCGCGCCGGGATCAGCACCGTGAAGCCCATCTCAGGCTCCGCCGTGCACGACGGGCGACGGCGCGTGCGGCGTGTCGTTCTCATCCAGCGCGATGGCTTCGTTCTCCAGCATCACGGGGATGCCGTCGCGGATCGGGAAGCCCAGATGATCGGCGTGGCAGATCAGGAAAGTACCTTGGGGCTTGCGCTGCAAAGGGCCTTTGCAGACGGGGCAGACCAGCAGTTCAATGAGTCGCGTATCCATGGTCGGGCTATTCAGGGTGTGGGCGGCGCCTGGTGGGGCGTGCCGCGTTGATCGGTTGTGGCGGGGGCGGGCAGCAGGGCCAGGGCGGCGTCCACGGCGGCCCAGAACGAGTCTTCAGGACGGAAGTCTAGTGCCGCCACCCAGGCCCTGCAGTCGGGGCGCTCGGCGGCGATGCGCCCAGGCGGGAGTTTGACAGCGTCTTTCTCGGTCATGATCACATTGCGCGCCGAGGCAGGCCAGGGCAGGGTGGCGAAGTCGGCGTGATCGTCCAGCGCGATGCCTTCGATGGCGAAGCCCTGCCTGGCCAAGGCATCGAAAAAGCGCTGTGGGTGGGCGATGCCGGCGATGGCGTGGACCGCTTGCTGCCTGGTTTGATCGGGTGTCAGCGTGGCTGTGCTCGTGCGTCCATGCCACCAGTCGGTCAATGAGCGCAAAGGCGCGTGTCTCGCTGCGCCACATGGCCGGGCAGATCCGTGCTGGGCCGGTTGGCGTTGTACAGCACGATGGGTGGCGCGCGCAGCGTCGGTGGCGGTGCGGCATGGACCGGTTCGCGCAATGGCCCCGCGGGCAGCAGCCAGCCATTGCCTGCGCCCCGTTCGTCGAACACGATGACCCATCCCGAAGTCCCTCTGGATCGAGGCCGGATCGCGCGTCGCTCTCCCGGCCCTGCTCCACGAGCACGCGCTCGACGAGGTGGTGGTGAAGCCGCAGATCTCGCTCTCCGCCTTCGGCACCTTCCGCACCTCGCGCGCCGCCGCGGCTGAAGCCAAGCAGCGGTTCGCGGCATTGCTCGCGGAGCGCGACATGATGGTGCAGGCCTTCCTGCCCGCGATCGTCTCGGGAGGAGAGCTGTCGTTCGTGTTCTTCGCCGGCCGGCACAGCCACACCGTGCGCAAGCGGCCCGCGCCCGGAGACTTTCGCGTGCAGCAGGATCACGGCGGCTCCCGCGCGCTCGTCACGACCTCACCGGCGCTCGTCGCCGAAGCCGAGCGCGTCCTCGCGGCGACCGGCCAGCCGCTGCTCTATGCCCGGGTCGACGCCGTCGAGACGGACGCGGGGCTCGTCCTGATGGAGCTGGAGGCCATCGATCCCGAGCTCTTCCTGGCCATGGATCCCGCCGCCCCCTGCTCGGTTCGCGGAGGCCATCGCGACCGCCCTGGCCGCCTCGACCGTGGAATCGCCTGCCGCTCCTTGACGCTCTCAAGGTTTAGATATAGTCTAGGCGACGTGAAGGACGACGCGGTCACGGCGCTCCGGGAGCGGGGCATTCAACCATCGGCCCAGCGGGTGGCGGTGGCCGAGTACGTCCTCGAAACGGACGAGCACCCGTCGGCCGACGAGGTGTGGAGCCGGGTGCAGCGCAACTTCCCCATGATCTCGCGGGCGACCGTGTACAACACGCTCAACCTCTTCGTGGAGAAGGGCCTGCTCCAGGAGCACGTCCTCGCCGAGGGGCGGCTCGTCTACGATCCGAACACGACACGGCACCACCACTTCATCGACGAGGCAAGCGGACGCATCCACGACATCCCCTGGGAGGCGGTCCGCGTCGACGGCGTCGAGTCGCTCCCGGGTGGCTTCTCGGTCCGCTCATACCAGGTGGTCATGCGCGGTCGCAAGAAGCGCGGCTGAGCTCGGATCGAAGAGAGGCACCGTCGAGGGTGCTCGGCAATCCGGCCGAGCGCCCTCATTCAGGCCCAGCGTTTAGACGAAGTCTACAGATAGACATCATTCAGAACCAAGGAGATATGGCATGTTGACGATTGGCGACAAGTTCCCCAGCTTCCGACTTCACGGCGTGGTCAGCCTGGATCGCGGCAAGGAGTTCAAGGAGATCTCCAACGCGGATTACCCGGGCAAGTGGCTCGTCGCGTTCCTCTGGCCGATGGACTTCACCTTCGTCTGCCCGACGGAGATCGCCGAGTTCGGCCGGCGCAACGCGGACTTCAAGGACCGGGACGCGCAGGTCCTCGGCATCAGCGCGGACACGCAATATGTTCACCTCGCCTGGCGCAAGGAGCACCCGGATCTGCGGGACCTCTCCTTCCCCGATGCTGGCCGGACACCAAGCGCGAGCTGAGCCAGGCGCTGGGCGTGCTCCACAAGGAGGAGGGCGTGCCGCTCCGCGCGACGTTCATCGTCGATCCCGACGGCATCATCCGCTTCGTGTCGGTGAACGATCTCAACGTCGGCCGCAGCGTGGACGAGGTCCTGCGCGTGCTCGACGCGCTCCAGACCGACGAGCTCGTGCCCGTGCAACTGGAAGAAGGGTGAAGCCACCCTGGAGGCCGCGTAGTCATGAGCGCAGTCGAGGCGCTCCGCGCCCGGATCCCGGACGCGGCCAAGGACATCCGGCTGAACCTCCAGTCCGTGCTCCAAGGCGGCGTCCTCACGCCGGCGCAGCGCTGGGGCGTGGCGGCGGCCTCGGCCATCGCCGCGCGCAACCCGGATCTCACGGCCGCGGTCCTCGCGGACGCACGGGCGAACGCGGGTGACGCGGTGATCGAGGACGCCAAGGCGGCCGCCGCGCTCATGGCGATGAACAACGTCTTTTATCGATTCCGGCACATGCATCGAGAAGGACGTCTACGTGCAGAAGCCCGCTCGCCTGCGCATGAACCGGCTGGCCCAGCCGGCGACGACGAAGGTGGATTTCGAGCTGTTCTCGCTGGCGGTCAGCGCCATCAACGGTTGCGAGATGTGCTTGCACGCACACGAGACCGCGGTGATCGCGGGCGGGCTCACCGAGGATCACGTGCTCGACGCCGTGCGCATCGCCGCGACCATCCAGGCGGCGGCGGTGGCGCTGGAGATCGGCGCCACCGGAGGCGGCCGCGCAGGCGGCCTGACGGGAGAGACGAGACCACGAATCACGACGACGCGTGATCCATGTACCGTAGCCCCAGCCATCTGCCCGAGAAGTCGCGCGCGGCGATCGTCGAGACGCTCAACGCGCGGCTCTCCGACGGCCTCGATCTGTGGACCCAGATTCAGGTTGCTCACTGGAACGTGAAGGGCCCGCAGTTCGCCGCGCTGCACCCGCTCTTCGCGAATGTTCGCGGACCGGCTCGCCGTCCACGGCGACGCCGTCGCCGAGCGCGCGGTGAACGCTCGGCGTGGCGGGCCTACGGCACGGCGCGGCGCGTGGCGCGGACGTCAAAGCTGCCGGACTACCCGGAGGACACGACCCGCGATCTCGAGCGCGTGCGCTTGCTCGCCGATCGCATCGAGGGCTACCTCGAAGGCGTGCGCGCGTCGCGCGGCAGTGGCCGAGCGCGAGGGCGACACCGATACGTGGATTCTGCTCGACGGCGTGATCACCCAGTTCGAGAAGCACGCCGGGTCCGCGCGCGTCGCTCGAGGGTTGATCGCGCCGCCGCCTCCGGGCCGCCGTGACGCGAGCGCGAGCGAGCGGGTGTCGGAGCAGCCGCGCTGCTCGGATTGCCGCTCCCTCGCGGTCGTGGGCCGGCCGGCCCGGGAATCGATGGGCGCGTGAATGAACTGCTTGTCGAGCCTGCGCGGCGCGCCTCGTGCTCCCCCAGCGCTCGGGCTGTTCGAGATCGAGGAACATGCCCTGCGCGCAGTCGAGCGCGGCCCATCCATTCACCAGACACAGATGCGCGATCAGGTCCGCCGCGCCGCGCGGGCCGCGCACGTGGATGATGAAGCCGTCGAGCGTCGCGTCGTCCCCCTCGCCCAGATCGATCTCGGAGTACGGCGCACCGTGATCGTCGAGGACGCCGTGCGCGGATTCCGACCAGTCGACGTCGGCGATCGCCGCGTCGATCGCGGTGCGGACGCGCGCGGCGGGCCCCATCGGGCGCGGCGCGTAGGCCGGACGGGCCCCGGCGAGCGGCATCGGCGGGTGACCCTCGAAGTTGAGGATCATCACATCCCAGGAAGGCCCTTCGGTTGCTGGCATGCCCGAGTGTGACACGCGGCCGCGCCGTGGATGCCTGCGCAGCGCTGTTTTCCGCCCGCAGCGCGCCGACCCGAGCCGGATTCGTGAAAGATCAGAGAGAGAACGAGTCTTCGAATGCGGGGCGCGAGCTGCTCGGCGCCGCGCCCGTGCTCGCTTGCACGTGCGCGGCGCGGGCAGAGCCCGGT
>JASGJC010000017.1:0-72578 GCA_049840915.1 Aquabacterium sp. | reverse complement strand
GTTGTGTAGCGCCTTCAACCGGCGTTGCGGCCATAGGGAAACACGATAGAATCCGAACAGCACCTCCTGCGCCGCCTGGGCGAGGCCCGCTTCGACCTGATCCTGATGGACATCCAGATGCCCGGCATGGACGGCGTCGAGGCGCTGAACTGGTTCCGCCGCGGCAGCTCGACGCGCTTCACGTTCATCACGCCATCCGATACGCCCGTGATCGCCGTCACGGCCAATGCGCTGGAAGGCGATCAGCAGCGCTTCCTCGACCTGGGCTTCGACGACTACCTCTCCAAGCCCTTCCGCCAGAGCCAGTTGCAGAAGATCCTGATCGAGCACACGCACGCCGAGGGCCTGCTGTCCACCCAGTTGCTGGACGAAGAAGAGCGAGCCGACCACGGTGCCGATGGGCCTGCGGGAGATGGCGTTCGTGCCGACCCCGGACGACGCCACTCAGGCCACTCATGCAGCGCCTGAAACGCCGGACGACGTTGCGCCGGAGGACACGGCCTCGTTCGACCCCGCCGACGTCGACACCATCCCCGCCCCGCTCGACGCGGTGCCGTCCCCCGTACCCGCCGCCCGCCCCGACCGCCGTGACGCCTGGAAACGACATCTTCGATGCCGAAGCCTTGCGCCGCCTCAAGGAGCTCGACCCCCGCGGAGACAATCGCCTGCTGGAACGTGTCGCCAAAGCTTTTGAAAACTCGGTAGGACGCCTCTTGCCCCAGATGGACGAAGCCTTCAAGATGAACGACAGCGCGGCCATCATGCATGTGCGCATACACTGAAGTCGTCGTCTGCCAGCATCGGCGCACTCAAGTTGTCACATATGTGTGCCGAAATCGAGACCATGATCCGGCGCCAAACAGGAGAAGACTTGAGCTCACGCATCCGCGAGATCCCTCTGGAGGCCGATCGGGTACTCGACGGTCTGCGCCAGCTGCTGGAGAAGCAGCCATGAGCGAGGGTTTCCCCGTGAATGTCGACGACCAGGAAACCCAACCCAAGGTGCTGCTCGTCGACGACGACGAGGTGAACCTGCTGCTGACATCCATCGCGCTGCGTGAACGCGGTTTCGCCATTTTCGAAGAGCCAGCTCGGGCGAACAGGCCCTGCAGATGATGGCCGACCTGGTGCCCGACGTGGTCGTGCTCGACGCCGTGATGCCCGGACTGGACGGCTTCGCCGCCTGCCAGGAGCTGCGCCAGTTGCCCGGCTTCGAATCCATCCCCGTGCTGATGCTGACCGGCCTGGACGACGAGGCCTCGATCACGCGCGCGTACGAAGTCGGCGCCACCGACTTTTTCGTCAAGTGCACGCAGTGGAGCCTGCTGGCCGGCCGCCTGCGCTACCTGCTGCGCGCCTCCCGCACCCGCTACGAGCTCGAGCGCAGCAAGGCCAAGCTCGCGCGCGCGCAAGACCTCGCCCGCATGGGCAGCTTCGACTGGCGCAAGGGCGCCGGCGACATCGTCTTCTCGCTCGAAGGCTTGCGCGTGTTCGGCATGGGCCACAACGACCGCCTGGGCCTGCGCCACATCATCCGCATGATGCCAGCCGGGCGAGCGTCAGGTGTTCCAGCGCATCCTGCGCGAGGTGGTCGACCACGGCACCGTGCTGTGCAACGACGTGCAGGTGGCGCTCAGCGACGGCCGCCAGCGCATCCTGCATGTGGAAGCCGAGCCCGAGTTCAACGAGCAGGCCAACCTGATCGGCTACACAGGCATCGTGCAGGACGTGACCGACCGCCGCGTGGCCGAGGACAAGATCAAGCACCTGGCCAACTTCGACACGCTCACCGGCCTGCCCAACCGCCGCCAGCTGTTCTGGCGCAGCGAGCGCGCCATCGAGCATGCCAAGCGCCTCAATCACGGCGTGGCCCTGCTGCAGGTGGGTCTCGATCGCTTCAAGATCATCAACGAGAACCTGGGCCACCATGCCGGCGACGAGCTGCTGATCGAGGTCTCGCGCCGCCTGCGCGCCTGCGTGCGCCACTCCGAACAGATCCTCGAAGGCAGCCTCGATCTCAACAACCAGCGCGTGCACCGCACGCTCGAGGCCGTGGGCCGGCTGGGTGCCGACGAGTTCGTCGTGCTGCTGCCCGAAGTGGCCAGCGATGTCGAGGCCATGGCCACGGCGCAGGCCATTCTCGATGCGCTGCGCGAGCCCATGATGGCTGCGGGCCAGGAGTGCTTCATCACCGCCAGCGTGGGCGTGGCCGTCTTCCCGGCGCATGGCCTGAACGTGGCCGACCTGCTGCGCAACGCCGACGTCGCCATGGACCTGGCCAAGAGCCAGGGCCGCAACACCGCGCAGCTCTACGACCCGCAACTGGCCAGCAAAGGCCGCGTGCGCCTCGACCTCGACACCGCGCTGCACAAGGCGATGGAGCGCAAGGAGCTGGTGCTCTACTACCAGCCCAAAATCGATGTGAGCACCAGCCGCATGGTGGGCGCCGAAGCCCTGATGCGCTGGCAGCGCGGCGGCCAACTGGTGCCGCCCGGCGACTTCATCCCGCTGGCCGAGGCCACCGGCCTGATCAACGAGATGAGCCTGTGGGCCATCGAAGAAGCCGCCATGCAGGCCAAGGAATGGGAAAAGAAGTTCGGCTTCGACGCGTCGATCGCCGTGAACCTGCCCAGCCGCCTGTTCGAACAGCCCGACCTGGTCGAGAAGATCGAGGCCATCCTCAATCGGCCTGGGCGTGTCGCCGCGCTCGCTCGAGCTCGAGATCACCGAAACCGGCCTGATGAAGGACCTGCAAGGCGTCGTGCCCTCGCTGCACCGCCTCAACCAGATGGGCACCGAGATCTCGATCGACGATTTCGGCACGGGCTACTCGTCGCTGGCCTACCTGACCACGCTGCCGATCAGCGAGCTCAAGATCGACCGCTCTTTCGTGCGCGACCTGGGCGACACACCGCAAAGCGGTGCCATCGTGTCGGCCATCATCGCGCTGGCGCGGGCGCTGGGCCTGCGCGTGATCGCCGAGGGGGTCGAGACGACCACGCAGATGGAAGTGCTCTACCACCTGGGCTGCCACATCTGCCAGGGCTTCCTGTTCGCACGCCCGATGCCGGCCTCGCAGCTCGAGAAGTGGCTGCAGGACACGCGGTCGGGCCAGACCTTGCCGCGCATCGCGGACATGGGCGCCGAGACGCCCTCCATGCTGGTCAGCGGCATCCGGTGAACCATGACCACGACCAAAGGCCCGTCGACTTCGGCTGACGCCAACGCGCCATCCGCCAGCCTGTCGGCCGCGCCCACGCCCGCGCAAGTGGCCAAGGCCGCGCTCAAGCGCCTGGCCGAGCAACGGCTGGAGCCCACGCCCGACAACTACCGCAAGGCCTATGAGGCCGAGTCGGGCATGGCCACGCCGGCGGACAGATCACCTGCCGCGGACGATGCGGCGAGCAACGCCGACGATGGCGCACGCTGGTCGGCCCTGATCGGCAAGATCCTGCGTGGCGCTGAACGCGGCGGCCGCCAGTGGACATCCGCACGCAAGAAGGACAGCCTGCAGCGCGTGCTCGAAAGCAGCAAGAGCTCGGCCACGCGCCTGCACCAACGCCTGACGCAGCTCGTCGGCAGTTGGGACAGCGACACGCTCGACAGCAGCCTGCTGGAAGGCGACGAGGCCATGGCAGCCCATGGCGTCGAGGCCGATGCGCCTGCCGCGCAGGCCAACGGCCACGATGCCCATGCCACATCACCGAGCCAGGCGCTCACGCCGCAAGACCCGCAGCAGATCGACAGCGCCGATGCCAGCGCCTCCGACAGCGTCTGGCCGCAATTGGCCGTGCAAGTGATGGACCAATTGGCAGGCACCGTTCAAGCCGCCCTGCCCGCACAGCAGGCCCAGTCGGATGAAGCCGTGCAAGCCCTGCACACGGCGCTCGATCGCAGCCGGGACACGGCCGCGCCCCTCGACCAGCACGCGCTGATCAAGGCCGAGATCACGCAGGCCTGCGACCAGGCCCGCCGCATCATCGACCATCGCCATCACCTGATCGAGCAACTGACCGAGCTGTGCCTGTCGCTGACCGACAGCCTGACCGACCTCAGCGAAGACGACAGCTGGGCGCAAGGCCAGGTCCAGCTGATGCGGCACCAACTCGACGAAGGCCTGCACAACCGGGGTATCCGCCACGTGCAGAACCTGCTCGAGGGCACGCGCGAAAAGCAACGCCTGCTCAAGCAGGAGCGCGAAGCCTCGCGCCAGGCGCTCAAGCAATTGATCCACCAGATGCTGCAGGAGATCGCCGAACTGGGCAGCACGACAGACCGCTTCCACACCAACCTGGGCCGCTATGCCGACACGATCGGCGAGGCCGACAGCCTCGAGAGCCTGACGGGCGTCGTGCGCGAGATGGTGGCAGAAAGCCGGGCCGTGCAGTCGGTGGTCTCGCAGACGCAGACGCGGTTGAACGACGAGCACGCACGCGCCAGTGCGCTGAGCGAGCGCGTGAAGACGCTGGAAGACGAGATCCGCAAGCTGTCGGACGAGGTCTCGACCGACCCGCTCACCCAGATCGCCAACCGCCGCGGCATGATGCGCGCCTTCGAGGCCGAGCAGGCCCGGATGCAACGCGATGGCACCGTGCTGGCCGTCGGCCTGCTGGACGTCGACAACTTCAAGAAGCTCAATGACACGCTGGGCCACCAGACGGGCGACGAGGCTTTGAAGTTCCTCGCGCGGCGTGTGTGCGAATGCCTGCGGCCCATCGATGTGGTGGCGCGTTATGGCGGCGAGGAGTTCGTCGTGATGCTGCCAGGGACGGATGTGGAAGAAGGCCAGCAGGTGCTCACGCGCCTGCAGCGCACGCTGAGCGCCGAGTTCTTCACGCACGAGGACAAGAAAGTGTTCATCACCTTTTCAGCGGGGGTGACGCTCTACCGCCAGGGCGAGGCCATCGAGGCCACGCTGGACCGCGCCGACATGGCGCTGTACGAGGCCAAGCGCACGGGCAAGAACCGCACTTGCATCGGTTGAGCGCAGGCCAGCGATCCTTCAACGCATGCCGGGCGACGCAGCCAGGCGCCGCAGCGCACCGGGGATGAGGCCAGGCAAGTCGTCAGCGATCAAGCCCACGCCATGGTCCATCGCCGCATCGCCATGCAGCCACACGGCGGCACACGCCGCCTGCCATGCCGGCATGCCCTGCGCCAACAGCCCGGCGATCATGCCCGCCAACACATCCCCCGCACCAGCCGTGGCCAGCGTGGCCGGCGCATGACCGTTGATGGCCGCACGCCCATCCGGCGCGGCGATCACGGTATCGGCGCCCTTGAACAGCACCACGGCGCCGCTGATGCGCGCGGCGGCCCGCGTCTGCGCCAGCTTGCCCTCCGCGCTCGTGACCTCCGACATGCCGAACAAGCGCGCGAACTCGCCGCCATGCGGTGTCAGCACCACGGGCCGGCTGTGCCCCGCGATGGCCGCGAACAACAAGGCCGGGTCTTCCTGAAACGCCGACAAGGCATCCGCATCGAGCACCACGGGGCGACCGCTGGCCAGCATCGTCAAGACCAGGCCGCGGATGCCGGCTGCGCTCGAGCCACCCAAAGCGCCGGGGCCGATCAACATGGCCGACAGGCGGTCGTCTTCGAGCACGGCCTTGAGGCCCGCCTGCCAGCCCGTCGCCGTGATGCCATCGAGCGGGTGGACCATGATGCACTCGAGCGCCGTGGCGTACACAGGCCAGGCACTGCGCGGCGTGCACACGGTGACCAGGCCCGCGCCGATGCGGGCGGCGGCACGCGCGGCCAGGCGCGCGGCACCCGTCATCTCGGGGCCGCCCCACACGAGGGCATGGCCGCGATGGTATTTGTGGCCGGCATCGTCCATGAGCGGCCACACATTGCGCCAGACCTCGGGCTGGTCGCTCCAGGTCTGCGGCTTGATGTGGTGCAGCACTTCAGGCTGGATGCCGATGTCCGCCACGACCACCTCGCCGCACAAGCCACGCGCGGGCACCAGCAGATGGGCGGGCTTGAGCCTGAAGAAGGTGACCGTGAGCGCGGCCGGCACGGCGCCATCGGCCTTGCCCGTGTCGCCCCACACGCCACTGGGCACATCGATGGCGACGATGGGCAGGCTGCGGGCATGGGCCTTGGCGAGCACGTCGGCGGCGGCGCCATCGAGCGGCCTGCTCAAGCCCGCGCCGAACAGAGCATCGACGACCAGGCTCATGCCATCGAGGCTGCCGATGTCGAGCACCTTGATTGGGCCGTGTTCGGCCTCGCATTGCGCCTGCCAGGTTTGCGCGGCCAGGGCTGCATCGCCTTGGAGCGCATCGATGCGGCCGAGCAAGGCCACGCGCACGGGCCAGCCCAATGCATGCAGCCGCGTGGCCACGACGAAGCCGTCGCCACCGTTGTTGCCCGGCCCGCACAAAACCACTGTCGCGCGCGGCGACCAGCGCTGCACGATGGCCTGCACGACCGCTTCGCCCGCCGCCCGCATCAAGTCGATGCCCGGTGTGCCCGCCCTGATCGCGGCGGCATCGGCTTGCGCCATCTGGGTCACTGTCAATAGTTCACAGACCATGTTGCTCGCTTGCTGTGCTGGGTGCGGCTCACAGTGTGCCGCCAACTTTGACACGGTACATGCATTTGCCTGCTGGCGCATCCGCAAAAAGACACCACAAGCAGGCCTCAAAGAGAGATACTGAATTTGTCGACACGTTGAGGTAATCAACGCAAGACGGGGTCGCCGGGTATCGGCGCCAATGGGTGCACAGCCTGCTTCACGGCGGGCAGCAAGATGGTCTTGCCGCACCACGCCACCGATTTGGTGGCTCCCCTCCAAGAGGGGCAAAGGTTTGGGGGGCCATCCCACAAGCCAGGCCATCCGGTTGGGTGGCCCGCATGCAGCCCATCGCTCCTAGGCCGATGGGCTGTTTTATTGGTGCGTCCGCTTTGTGCCGCCGCGCTGCCTTACTTGGCCGTGGGCATCACGAACTCGGGGCCTTTGGGGATTGAAGACGCCCAGCGCTGCATGATGGATTTCTGGCGGGTATAAAAACGCACGCCCTCCTCGCCATAGGCATGCATATCGCCGAAGAGGCTGCGCTTCCAGCCGCCGAAGCCATGCCAGGCCATGGGCACCGGGATCGGCACGTTGATGCCGACCATGCCCACTTCGATCTGGCGGCTGAACTCGCGCGCCACTTGGCCATCGCTCGTGAAGCAGGCAACGCCATTGCCGAACTCGTGCTGGTTGACCAAGGCCACGGCCTCGGCGAAGTCCTTCACGCGCACGCAGCACAGCACCGGGCCGAAGATCTCTTCCTTGTAGATGCGCATGCCGGGCGTGACATGGTCGAACAGCGAGCCGCCCGTGAAGAAGCCGTTCTCGCGGCCCGGCACCTTGAGGCCGCGCCCATCGACCAGCAGCGACGCGCCCTCTTGCACGCCCGTGGCGATGTAGCCTTCGATGCGACTCAGCGCCTGCTGGTTGACGATGGGACCCATCTCGGCGTCGGATTCCATGCCGTCCTTGATCTTCAAGGCCTTCACGCGGTCGATGAGCTTGGGCATGATGCGGTCGGCCACATCGCCCACGAGCACGGCCACCGAGATCGCCATGCAGCGCTCGCCCGCCGAGCCGTAGGCCGCGCCGATCAGGGCATCGACCGACATATCGAGGTCGGCATCGGGCATGACCACCATGTGGTTCTTGGCACCGCCCAATGCCTGCACACGTTTGCCCATCTGCGCACCACGCTGATACAGGCCATGCGCGATCGGCGTGGAGCCCACGAAGCTCACGGCCTTCACGTCGGGGTGATCGAGCAAGGCCTCGACGGCCACGCGGTCGCCTTGCAGCACGTTGAAGACGCCATCGGGCAGGCCGGCCTGCTTGAACAGCTCGGCCATGAAGACGGACGCAGACGGGTCGCGCTCGCTGGGCTTGAGCACGAAGGTGTTGCCGCAGGCGATGGCCACGGGGAACATCCAGCACGGCACCATGCACGGGAAGTTGAACGGCGTGACGCCCGCGACCACGCCCAGCGGCTGGCGCATCGTCCAGTTGTCGATGCCGGTGGACACCTGCTCGGTGTAGTCGCCCTTGAGCAACTGCGGGATGCCGCAAGCGAATTCGACGATGTCGATGCCGCGCATGACCTCGCCCTGCGCATCGCTGAAGACCTTGCCGTGCTCGCTCGTGATGAGGGCGGCCAGCGCATCCTTGTGCTCGCCCAGCAAGGCCAGGAAACGGTTCATGATGCGGGCCCGGCGGATGGGCGGCGTCTCGGCCCATTCGGGAAAGGCCTTGGCGGCACTGGCCACGGCTGCGTCCACATCGGCCTGCGAGGCGAGTTGAACCTGGCGGGCCACCTGCCCTGTCGCCGGGTTGAAGACGTCTTGCGCGGGGGCGGCGGGCCGCAGCTGCGCTTGACCGTCGAACCAATGGGGAATGCGGCTGTGGGTGGCGGGAGCGGTCACGAAACGGGCCTTTTCATGCAATGAATCCGGGGCAAATGCCAGTCTCCATTGTTAGCCATTAGCAGCGACACTGACAATCGCATCATGCAGACATTCGACTACATCGTGATCGGCGGCGGCTCCGCGGGCTGCGTGCTGGCCAACCGGCTGTCGGCCGACCCGGCTGCGCAGGTGCTGCTGCTCGAAGCGGGCGGACACGACAACTACATGTGGATCCACATCCCCGTGGGCTACTTGTACTGCATCGACAACCCGCGCACCGACTGGCGCCACCGCACCGAGCCCGAAACGGGCCTGAACGGCCGCAGCCTGATGTACCCGCGCGGCAAGGTGATCGGCAGGTGCTCGTCCATCAACGGCATGATCTACATGCGCGGGCAGCAGGCCGATTACGACCAGTGGGCGGCCATGGGCTGCGAGGGCTGGGATTGGGCGAGCGTGCTGCCTTACTTCCTCAAATCCGAAGACCATCATGGCGGCGCGAGCGCGCACCATGCGGCAGGCAACGAGTTGCGCGTCGAGAAGCAGCGCTTGTCATGGGCGATTCTGGATGCCTTCCAGGCGGCGGCACGCGAGGCCGGCATCCCATCTGTAGACGACTTCAACACGGGTGACAACTTCGGCTGCGGCTACTTCGAGGTCAACCAGAAGCGCGGCGTGCGCTGGAACACGGCCAAGGCCTTCTTGAAGCCGGTGGCGCATCGGCGCAACCTCACGGTGATGACGGGCGCGATGGCGCACACGCTGGACATCAACGCCAACCTGCTGTGCAAGGGCGTGCATGCCGTCGTGAACGGGCAGATGCAGCATTTCAAGGCGGCGCGCGAGGTGCTGCTGTCGGCGGGTGCGGTGCATTCGCCGGGCATCCTGGAGCGCTCGGGCGTGGGCCGCGCCGATGTGCTGCGGCAGGCGGGCATCGCGTGTCGGCATCAACTCGATGGCGTCGGCGAGAACCTGCAAGATCACTTGCAGCTGCGCATGGCCTTTGCCGTGCAGGGCGTGCCCACGCTCAATGAGCAGGCCAACTCGCTGATCGGCAAAGGGCGGATGGCGCTGCAGTATCTGTTCGATCGCAGCGGGCCTTTGTCGATGTCGCCGAGCCAGCTGGGCTGCTTCGCGCGCACGGCCAGCAGCCCGCATCGCACCAATGTCGAGTACCACGTGCAGCCCTTGTCGCTCGACAAGTTCGGCGACCCGCTGCACCGCGTGCCGGCCTTCACCGCTTCTGTGTGCGACCTGCAGCCGACGTCGCGCGGCAGCATCCACATCCGCGATACGCAGCCGGACAGCGCGCCGCGCATCGCGCCCAATTACCTGAGCACGGCGCGTGACCGGCAGATCGCCGTGGAGGCTTTGCAGTTGACGCGGCGCATCGTGTCGCAGGCGCCCTTGCAGCGCTACAGGCCGCAGGAGTTCATGCCGGGCTTGCAGGCGCAGAGCACCGAAGAACTGGTCGAGGCGGCGGGCAAGATCGGCACGACCATCTTCCACCCCGTGAGCACCTGCCGTATGGGGCCTGATGGCGACGCGGGCGCCGTGGTCGATGCGCAGTTGCGCGTGCGCGGCGTGAAGAACCTGCGCGTGGTCGACGCCTCGGTGATGCCGCTGATCACCTCGGGCAACACGAATGCGCCGACGGTGATGATCGCGGAGAAGGCGGCGGAGATGATCGTGGCGCAGTGGCGGCGATGAGGTGCGCGCAAAAGCTCACGAGTAGTGCGACCACACCATGCACGCGACGATGAAAAGCATCAGGAAGACGTCTATCCACCAGTCGGCCAGGAGGACGTTGAAGATGCGGTCGGCGAAGGATGCGTGCGGACGCGGAGAAGACAGGGACGGCGGATACTTGACGCTCATGATGGCGCTCTCTTTCATGTCAATGTGCGTGACGATGTGAAGGGGTGAGCTCATCCCGGCCTGCGTCCTTTTGAGACGCAGCCTGGAGGCAAAGAGGAAGGGAAGCCGGTGCGTCAGGGCCCGTTTCGGGCCCAGCTGTCGACTTTGATTTCCGCCCACTCTTCGGGCGGAATGTGGCCCCTCTCGTCCTGCCACAGGCGCTCGGCCACGCGGCTGGCCACGCTGTCGTGCAGCGTGGGCTGCAGCTCGGCCAGACGTTTGGCGCATCGGGCTATCCAGGTGGTCTTGAGGGTCGCTTCCATACTGTGATTTTATACAGTGCCGAGCGCTTTGTGAAGCGGTTTTTGCGGCCGCTTTGAAAGTGTCGTGATGGGTCTAAGGGGGGCTTGAAGTGGGCTTGGTTTTGCTTGGTTCTGGCTATGCTTGGGGGTGTGCTTGGCATGCAGAAGATGGCGCAACAGGGCAGCGTCTTGAACGACACGTAGACACAGGTAGGCTACTTGCCCCATTTGCGGACCAGGTCTTAGTTGTCTGCGCCAAGCATGGAGCACGAAGCCCTGCCTCGTCTGTTTGAACCCAGGGGTTGCCCCGGCGTTGGCCCCACGCGTCACGCGGCCGCTGCGCTGACATGCCCGCAACCCGACTTCGTGTGACCTTTTACACATCCAGCCCGTGCCTGTAACGCGCTTGCATCAACTCACCGGCCCCCGTGCCGAGGCCGCCAACCGCCTGCTGGACCTCACGGCCAACATCCCGCTGGCGGACATCGAGCGCTCATGCAAATTCAGCGCGGGCACGCTCTCGCGCGAGCGGCTCCTGCTCGGCCAGACCGCCGCCCTGCTCGCTGGCACCACACTGGACGCCGCGCCGCGCTTCCTGAGGCTGCCGCCCAGTGCCAAGCTGCCCTACATGCAAGACCGCCTGCGCGCCAATTTCATCTATCTGGGCTTCGAGGGCAGCGCGCAAGGCCTGAGCTACCGCATCCACCTCGAGTTCCCGGTCAAGCTCGCGCAACAGCTCGACGCGGCCACCGGCCAGATGACCCCGACCCTGCTGGCGCGCGGCTACAAGTGGGACGCCCTGCAACCCGAGCGCGACCATTACGACGCCACCGACTACTGGTGGCACCCTCGCCTCACGGTCGACCAGATTCACATGCGGCTGGCGGCCTTGTGGGCGCAGCAGCCAGGCAGCGATGCCGACACACCCTCCATGCCCCACACCCCGGCCTTGGCAGCCGCGCAGGCGCTGGTCAAACGCACGATCGATCTGGGGCGCCATCGCTCCAACGCGCTCGACTGGCAGTACCTCGAAGTGACCGAGCCCGCGTCTTCGCACCATTCATTCGACCTGAATGTCTACAAGGCCGACTTGCGCATGGCCGAGCTGGCCGGCGAGATGCGCGCATTGGCGCAGGCCTTGGGCATTGACGATGCCGACGTGGATGCGTTTCTGGCGGACACGGCCGATGCGACGCTCGGGCATGTGTCCGGGGGGCTGGGGCGTGATGGGCAGCCGTTCTTGACCGTGTACTACACCACACCCGACAACCGACCATGAGGGCCTGCACGTGGCGATATTGATTCCTGCGCTTGGGAGTTGTATTGCGCGCATGACGACTGGCGAGAAGCGACTGGCCGAACGGCTGGAGCAGAAGCTGGATGACGATTACCTGATGTGGTACGACGTACCCGTTGGCCCCAAACAGTCCCACCCGGATTTCGTCATCCTTCACCCGCGGCGCGGCCTCCTCATCCTGGAAACCAAAGACTGGCGGCTGGACACCATCCAACGCGCGACGCGCCAGAACTGGGACATCATCCCCGATGGCCACCACAAGGTCGTGATCAACCCTCTGTCGCAGGCACGCCACTGCGCCATCCAGGTGGTCCATGCACTGGAACGGGACAAGCAACTCGTGCATGCATCCGGGCCTCACACAGGCAAGCTCGCCTTTCCTTGGGGCCATGGTGTCGTACTGACCCGAATCACCCGCAAGCAATTCGAAACAGCCGGCCTTGATCAGGCCATCGAACCGCATTTGGTGATCTGCTCGGACGAGATGCTGGAAACAGTCGAAGAGGAGGCCTTCCAGCAACGCCTCTGGAACATGTTCCCTCACGCTTTCGGCGGTGCCATGTCGCTGCCGCAACTGGATCGCGTGCGTTGGATCATGTTCCCCGAAGTGCGTGTGCACGCCCAGGGCACCTTGTTTGACGAGGACGCCGAAGCCGACTTGCCCGACGTCATGCACGTGATGGACCTGCAACAGGAGCAACTGGCCCGCAGCCTGGGCGACGGCCACCGCGTCATCCATGGCGTCGCGGGGTCTGGCAAGACGATGATCCTGGGTTACCGAGCGGAGTACCTCGTCAGGGCACAAACGGCCACGACCAAGCCCATCCTGGTGCTGTGCTTCAATGAACCGCTCGCGGTCAAGCTGGACGCCACGTTCACGGCCAAGGGCATCGCCGACCGCGTGCACGCCAGGAACTTTCACAAGTGGTGCTGGCATCAACTGAAGGCCTTTGGACAACCTCTGCCAACTCAAGGCAAAGAAGTGTTCGACCAGATGGTGAGCAACGTCATCCGCGCGGTCGAGCGCAACCAGATCCCTTCGGGGCAATACCAGGCCATCCTGATCGACGAGGGCCATGACTTCCGGCCCGAATGGTTGAAGCTGGCGACCCAAATGGTCGACCCGACCACCAACAGCCTGCTGCTGCTTTACGACGATGCCCAAAGCATTTACGAGCGCAACCGCACCAGGCAGTTCAGTTTCAAGAGCGTCGGCATCCAGGCGCAGGGCCGAACAACCATCCTGAAAATCAACTACCGCAACACCAAGCAGATATTGCAGACAGCCAGCCTGATCGCCGCCGACCTGCTTTCGCCCGAAGACAAGGACGACGATGGCATCCCCATCGTCCGACCGATCAGCTACGGAAGAGAAGGCTCGGCGCCATTGATCATCAAGCTGCCGAGCCTGCGAGACGAAGCCGAGAAAATCGCGGAGCTGATGGCCGAGGAGCACCACACAGGTGGGCGGGCATGGGGAGACATGGCCATCCTGTGCCGAGACTACACCGTGATGGACGCCTGCGCCAAAGCGCTGTCTCACCGACGACTGCCCCACCAAGTGCGCAAACGATCAGGAGATTTCAAGCCAGCGCAAGATGCCATCAAAGTCATGACCATGAAGGTCAGCAAAGGGCTGGAATTTCCCGTTGTCGCCATCCCCGGCATAGGCGCCATGCCGGCGCCTGGCGAGAATGAGAAAGAAGAAGCGCGCCTCTTTTACGTTGCCGCAACAAGGGCGACAGACAAGCTGATCATGACGATCAGCAAGGGCCCCGGGACATTTGGCCAACGCTTCGATGCGATGGCGATCTGAGCGTCAACACCATCATCTCTGGGGCGGCGCATCTGGGCATGCTTGCGACCCCTGTGGCAACACTGCCAACGCAGTGCATGACCAATGAGATCGGCGGCAGCAAAACGAAGATTCACGCTGGCTGCGCAACCAGCTTCACGCCAAGCGCACCACACACCTTGGCAATGGTCTCGAAGCGCGGCTGGGCACCAGGCCGCAAAGCCTTATAAAGCGCCTCACGCGCAATCCCGCTGTCCTCTGCAATCTGACTCATGCCGCGCGCGCGAGCGATGTCGCCCAGCGCTGCCGCGATCTGCGCCGCATCGCCTTCTTCCATCATCGACGTCAGGTATGTCGCCACGGCCTCGAGTGTATCGAGGTACTGGGCAGGGTCGAAATCCGAAAGATCCGCAATCTTCACTTTCTTGCTCATGCTCTTACTCCTCAAGGTCTGCAGCCAAGGCCTTCGCGGCAACGATGTCGCGCTTCTGGCTGGACTTGTCGCCGCCACCCAGCATGATGATGAGCACATCACCGCGCTGTACGTAGTACATGCGCCAGCCAGGACCAAAAACTCACGCATCTCGAACACGCCATCGCCTACGGCCTTGACGTCGCCCAAGTTGCCAAGCGAAGTCTTGCGCAGGCGAGCAGCCAAACGGGCGCGTGTCGCGGTGTCCTTCAGCGAGGACATCCACTTCACGAATTCGGGATGCTGTTTGATTTGCATAGGCGATTGCAATCGATCGATTACAAACGCAAGCAACGGAACGGTAAAGTAAAAAGCCTAAGCAAATCAATTGCTTAGGCTTTATATCTGGCGGGTGCGGTGAGATTCGAACTCTCGAAATTCACATACCAAACTAATGAAATCAACAGCTTACGAAAGTCGTTGAAGCGCTTGGGTATACAGTCTGGGTACACGGTCAGTGTAGCTCAGTGGCGACGCAGTCGTCGCACAGACACCTTCGTGGCCAAGCGTGCCTTGGGACGCTCACTTCACAAAGTGCCACTCAGCCTTCTCGACTACCTGCACATAGTAGTGAAGTGCAAGTTCCGCTGTTGCAATTAAGTCATCTGGGTCAATAGCTACATCGAGATGAATCGTTGGAATCGGATATGTCCGACCACGATTTTCTACGGGCAAAAGGCGAACTCGGGCTGGAAACAAGGCGACTTGAAGAGGCAGCGTAGAGCTGACATACATGCCATCTGGCCCCGGCCCAAAAGTCATATCCTGGATGAGTGTTCGTCCATCAGGCTGCAAACCGGCACCAGGAGCAACTCGCACGCCAAGGCCCCCCTGCTCGCGTGCTGTGACCTCCGCAGTAGTGTGCTCCTCTGCCCCTCTCGCGTTGATGAGATAACTTAGGAGTTGGTCTCTTCTGCGATCTTTGATGTATCCCGCAGCCCAATTTCCCCACTTCGGACTACGCCCATAGTGAGCAATGGTTTTGCTCCATACACGCTCTACCCGATGCAAAAATTGGGTCCAGTGTTCATCGAACTCATCAAGAGAGGTGGAAGTGCGCATCGATTGAAGAGCACTGCTCGCTCTCTCGATCTCCTTGTGAGGGGCGGGCGACGACTGCATTGATTTCTACCTAAACAACTCACCTAAATTTAGCTAGCACTGCGTTGTTTACGTGTGCGATAGCGCCAGCGCGCTGACAGCTCATTTGCATGCGTAAGCCTTGCCCACTGCGGTGGTGTTGGTGGTGCCAAGAGAACCCCAAGCGTTGGTATTCTTCATGTCCTGGATGTAGACCACGTTTCCACCGAGCGCATAGGTTTCATTTCGGAGTTCATTGCGAGCACCGATGACCAAGTTCTTGTTTGAAGTCCAGTCGCCCGTCACCCAGTTTCCTTGTGAGCCCACAACCTCGCCCAGGAAAGTGCAGCGGGTCTTGTCAGGAGGCTCGTTAACGATCTCGACTTTTTGGGCTTCCGGCTGAACCGCAGTGGCCGCGCATCCAGCAAGCGCGACGACAAAAAGGGATAGGACGATTTTCTCCATGAGTCTTTAAATTGGTTACATCAGCAGCCAATATAGCCTTGATATCGGCCCGCACGGAAAGGGGCCTCGGAGGGGTTCGCTAGTAGGTCAGTGGCCGCGCAGTCGTTCCCCCTTGTCGTGCATAGCCCAGAGAGCCAGCACCGCCAAACCTGCAACCACCGCTTCTAGCGCGGAGGGCTCAGGCACGGCAGGCGCGAACGAAACCAGCCGCATACTTTCCGTGTGGGGCGTGGTCAAAAACTTGTTCTGGTTCAAGACCGCAGCTTGTATCAGATCGTATGGAATTCCGTCATACCAAGGTCCGAAACCGTAGACATCATCAATTGTGAGCGGCCCATCCGTAGAGACCACACCAGCACCATAAGCCTCATACGTAAACCTGCGCGTAGCGGTAAATACCATTCCCATCGCACGCTTATAGAACTCGACAGACCACCCAGCTTTCCTCACATCAATCCCGGTCCAATCAAATGAAGGCAGAGTCAGCGTGTCATCTCGGTATCCCAACCCGTAGGTTTGAAGATGAACCGTCGTTCCTGAATAATCAAGCGTTATCGGAAGTGAAGTGTCCGCTGTCTCGTACCACGCCTGAAATGCGGGTCCGTTAGTGTGAAAAAACGGAGTGTCAATAAAAGATTTTTCAGGAACAACAAAATGAGATGTTTCAATCGGCAGGTTCCACTCAATGGTGGGACTTCCTGGCATGTACAGATAGGGCGGGCGCTCCGATGCGTCGTCAAAAGTCAATTTCAAAATAGAGCTACTATCAACCCCTTCAAACACCGCCACATAGGGAACCGCGTGGGCACCGCAAGATGCCGCGACAATGCAAGTAGCAACAGCAACTTTAAACATTGATACCTCCTTAAGTATGTGGAGACACTATACAGCAGCCATGCTGAAACATGCTTAAATGCAAAGCATGCAGCAATCCCAAAGAGGGACTCGATGCCAAAACTCAAAGTATTCGCGCTTGCATGCGCGCTAGCCCATCTTCCCAATATCGCGATGGCGCTGAGCGCACATTACGATACTCACCAGGACTTGGTGGCACTCGGGGGCCTTAGTATTGGTGACACTCTATACGACGTGTCTTTTAATCAAGCCTTTGGCACCACGCTGCCGACCACTATTGGCTTGGACCCGTTGCAAGCTATACAAGCGATTGCAGACACATTCAATCAGAAGCTTGCAAGCGACCCCCGCAACAAATGGGTGTCCTTTCCGACCCTTGCCAACGAATCTCAACGATTCGTGGAGGTGGCGATAACGCCTGACCGCGCATATCTCAGCGGACTGGCTGCGGGATGGTGGTGTTGCAGCAATATTGCGGCCATGCCCGGAGATTTTGCTTCTTTCCGAATCGCAATTCCAGGCTCGATTCCAAACACGCCACTACCTTCAGGTTTCATTCCGGAACCCTCAACACCCCTGCTTGCGCTGCTTGGCCTAGGGGTAGTGCTGGCGCTCGTTCCAGGACATTTGGCCGGCAATCGAAAAGGGGCAGATAAGCAAAGACACGCAGCCAAGTCCCAAGCCTCACGGAGCCCGACAGAGTCTGGCGGTCAGTAGAGAGGGCCTTCACATGAACTTGCGGCGCTTGAACGCCTTCACGTCAGCGCCATCCAGGGCAAACCATTCGCCGTTGGTGCGCTTCTTCTCAAAGCGTCTATGCCAGTAGGCCTCGATGCCGTTTGGGTCGTCCGTGCGAATTGAATGCACCACATCCGGTTTCTGTGGGAGCTCCAATGAAATTTGGCGGTGCCGACGAGGAACGTCGAACGACTTCCCAATCTTGTAGGCCTTGCCCAGCTTCAGCATGTAGACCGCCCCGTCGCCCAGTTCATTGGAATCAGTACCGGACGACGGACGGGCACCTATCTCGACCGACTGTTGAGGAAGCAAAGCAGCGACGTCAGCGAACTCGGGACGCTGAGCCGCAAAGGTACGAAGAGCAGCGATTCGTTCATCCTTGGCCCCAAAACGATCAAACACTTTGTCATTCGGAAAGGTCTTGTCCAAGGTTCGCTGCATGCGCTTTTCAGCTAGCGTTGGAAAGTGGCCGCACTGACGTGTGAGTTCGGCCAGTCGCGCCAGCAAGTAGTCCTCCTCGTGCGCCTCATTCTTCTGGCCGGCCTGCACACCAGCAGCCGCAGCGGCATCGCCCCAACTCAACCAGTATTTCCCACGCCAAACACCCTCAGTGATGCCCGTGAGTTCTTGAAACTTAGCCCGACCTAGCGGGCCTCCACCATTCTCAACGGCAGCGCGGCGAATTTCGCTCAGGATGAAGTCACGGTCCATTGCCTTTGGCTCCCCTCTAGTGCCAAGCAGTGTGGCACATCGGCTGGCCCGCGTTTGACAAGGTGTTCGGGCGTCTCTGGTTTGTCTTCATGGTCTGGACTTGGACCATATTGCCGCCCGCCTTGATGTTTAGAAAAAAGATCCTGGCGGAGGAAGAACCTCAAGTGACAACAAGCGATTGGGTCAAGGCGGCGTTGTGCGACTTGTGGACACTGTTCTGCGTCTGGTTTGTATACGCTGGGTTGTTCTCAAAGGCGCGCTAGACGCCACGCGAGTCCGTTGACGCCTTCTCAGCGCAACACACAGAGCACCTCCCGCCATCACTAGACTTGGTGCAGTGGGCTCAGGAACGGCGGATGCAACAGAAACCAAGCGCATGTTTTCGGTAAAGTACATATTCAGTTCTGGATGCTGCTGGGACAGGGGGCCCGCGATTTGATCTTCGTTGAAGCCGTCGAACCAGTACCGGCTGAGGTCCTCGAAGGTGAGTGGCCCATCTGTGGAAATCGCCCGCGCCGTACTTGGATAGATCACAAAACCAGTTTGATAGATTGCAGCGAAGACTGCATCCTTGGCTCGCGCATAGAACAAGTCAGACCATCCCGGCTTACCTGCATCAATCCCCAACGAATCGAAATCTCCCAGGAGCAGTACCGTTGAGATCCCGCTTCCGCCGTCCACAAGAACATGCACGGCGGTACCTTGAATATTCAGAACCACGGGGACAGACGAACTTAAGAGTTCCCACTTGAGAGCAACCCAACGCCCATCCACCGCTTCAACGTGAACGCGGTCCACCACCTTTTCGTACTGGGTCAGCAAAGAGTCCCCCACGGTCCAGTCCACGGCCTGACCGGGTTGATTCAAATAGAGAGACATCCCAGGGGCAGCAGGAGACTCATCATTGAAGGTCACCTTAAATAGCGAGCCCGTGAGTTCTCCCTGAAAGGTGGCGGTCAAAGTGGAAGCAAACGTGGAGCACGAACAGGACAATGCAAGCGCCGCAAATAAGAACTTCATATTCCCCCCGATGTAGATGCGTCAATCTTAGCCCTCCTTCGGATACGCAGGGGCCATGTGCGGACTCGCTGGGCAGTGGGCAATCCGCTTGTCCAGGCAGAAGCGCTGCACGGAGTAGGCGAAGCGGGAACGGCGGTATGCCTGCACCTCAGGCTTCACCTCATCGAAGAACGCGTCGATGGTCATCAAGGCGTCCTTGGGCTTCGCTTGGAGACTCGGTGGCTGGATCATGCTGGGCCGGGAAAGGGCCGGGCGTTCCTTCAGCGCGGCCATCTCAGCGTGGAGCTTGTTGGAGGTCTCGGTGAGCAAGGCCACCTGAGCCTGGACACCACGAACCGCATCGGCAATCAGCGAGGCGTCGATGGCGCGCGCCCAGGATTGGCCCTGGAGCTGAGCCACTGGTGGGGACGAGATGCTGCCCCTGAGGATGCCCTCAATGACCGTATCGCACCACACCGAGAACCTCACATCCAGCCAACGGGCGAAGAAGACGGCCAGCTTGGGGTGCGCCCAGGTGCCCCCGTTGAAGCCCTTCTGAGCCTCCACGATATTCCCCGTGATTCCGGGGATTCCTTTCAGGGCATCTGTGTACTCACGCGTCTCGGCCAGAACGAAGAAGTGGTCCAGACGCTTGCCGAAGAACTTCGCGGCCTTCGTCATGTTGAACCAACCGTCTTCACGGAACACGAGTTCACAGGAAGCGCGGCCAGTGCCGTAGGTCTTGGTGATGAGTGTGAGTGCGGTCATTTGGAATCCTCTGCCCGGTCTGTTGGGCGTTTGTTTGGATGACGGTAGGGAGCCGAGGCCCCTCCACCGTTGGACAGCAACTTCGTTGCTCACACCAAACCACTCAACGAGATCGAAAGGGGACAGATGGGACGCCAGCCGCGCACCAGAAAACGCACAGATGGAAAGACACGCGCGAGGTAGCTCTCGGCCTTTAGGGCCCAAAAAGAGGCCCAATTGCCCCTTGTGAACCGAAAAACAGACAAGACGATGGACGTACCAAAACATCTCCAGAGTCGCCATGAAGAAGCCCACACGAACCCTTCGCGTAGTCCTGCTGATAGTCGCGCTGGGGCTCCTGCCTGGGCCTCTTAGCGAGGCCGAAGGGGACACGCCCACCCAAACAAAAAGCCCCACGGGGTCACCGCAGGGCTTCTGAAGAACTACCCCTCTTTCACCAGATCGTGGTCACATCTGGCAGTGGCATCTCCTCTAGAAGCACCTCAGGGAACCACTTTTCCCTCGGTTCCCCTGCTGCATCAATCCACTGGCAATAGACCTCGTACCCGCTAGGTGTGTCTTGGTAGGCTGCAACCTTCAGGATCGGTCCGTCTGAGTTCAGATAGACGCTTTGGCCGATTTGGAATTGAGGAATCATTTGGTTCATAAGGACTTCCTGGCCACATGGGCCGTTAACACCCCAGGTAGGGCATCAACACTATTGAGCACACGCAACGGCGGTCAGACTGCGTTTTTCCGAATTCGAAAGGGGACAGATAAGCAGAGACGGACACGCCATCCAAAACCAGCCGCTCAAATTGGAAAAGCCCCACGGAACACCCGCGAGGCCTGTGCTATGAGCGCCCAATGACTAACCGTCAGGCTTCCGCCTTCCGCGCGTCTACCACCCTCTTGATGGTGGACCGGCTGGCCCCCGTAGCGGCCTGCACTTGGGACCAGGACATCTGCTTGTCGAGCATCTCGGCGATGACCGCATGCCGTTCGGTGTCCGCCTTGCGGCCCTTATAGAGCCCCGCTTGCTGAGCCTTCTCGATACCTTGAGCCTGACGCCTACGCCTATCCGTGTAGTCCTTGCGCGCCACCGCTGCCAGCATGTCCAGGAGCATCCGGTTAACGGCATCAAGCAGAGCCTGTGTGGTCTCATCCAGGTTCGCTTTGGCGCCCATCCACGAGGTGGGCAGATCCAGGGCAACCACCCTGATGCGCTTCTCTGAGAGCTTCTGCTTGAGCGTCTCCCAGTCCGTGGTGTTCAACCGCGAGAGGCGGTCTACCTGTTCCACCAGAAGGATGTCCCCTTGGTCGGCGTCCTCAATCAAGCGCATCAACTCAGGGCGGGCCAGCGTGGCCCCTGACTCGTTCTCTGTGTACCAGGAGGCGACCTTGAGCCCGTGCTCCTTTGCGAACGCCTTTAGGTCAGTACGGGCACGACTTGCGTCCTGGTCATCAGTGGAGGCGCGGAGATAGGCGCGGGTGAAGCTCATGGCTTTGCATCGGTTTCGTTAGAGTGGTTCGCATAATAGTGGTTTCGTTTAAGTTGTCAACCAACGGAAAGCGAACCACGCAGCGGACGCGCCACAGAGGTGTACCTGAAACGAACCATCATGCCTTCTAGGCGAGGGCACGAAAGATAGGGATAGGTACAGCGCCTAGCTTGCACTACTGTGTCCCCACAACCGCACAAATGCAGGAGTAAGCATGTCCCATCCTCTCCGCTTCGGGTCGCTGCTGCCGCTGCTAGCAACCCTGCCTCTTGCCATAGTGACACCCCAGACCCATGCAAGTGCAGTAGCGGGCTTGGGCAATTGGGAAACGACACTCCAAGGTAGAGACCTTGATGGAAACGTCGAAGACGGGTACGAGGCCTACTACGACTCAGCCTTGAACATCACTTGGCTTGCCAACGCCAACTATGCAGGCACCGGCATGGATTGGGGTACGGCAAAGGACTGGGCAGACAAGCTGAGCATCAATGGGGTAACGGGCTGGCGTCTTCCAAAAATGCTCCCCGCTGCTGGCTCATGCCTATCCGGGGATGGCGGAACTGGTTGTGGTTACTTTGCCGATCCCAGTTCATCAGAACTTGCCCACATGTTCTACGCCACATTGGGCAATAGCGGCTACTACAACCCCAATGATATGAGTCCACATCACTATCATTGGATAGGTAGGCCTCTTGACAACACAGGTCCGTTTCAGAATATTCAATCTGAGGAGTATTGGATGGAAACGCCTGGGTTCTATCCGCGCACCGCTTGGAACCTTTTCATGAGTGACGGCTTTCAAGGCATTGGCGAAATAACGCCAACAGTTTATGCCTGGGCAGTTCATGACGGAGACATAGGTACAGCTTGGCCGATACAAAACGCTGTTCCGGAACCTGGGAGTTTTTGGCTGGCCTTAGAAGGTATAGCGGCCCTAGTCTTTGGCGCTCGAAGGTCTCCCATCAAGCGTCTTGGCTAGCGACGAGGTGCAGGCCATTCCCTCAAGCAGCAGCCCTTAAAGCAGCCGCTGAGGCCAACGCATCGGCCCTCTCATTGCCCGGGTGACCAGCATGGCCCCTGACCCACTGCCACGTCACAGCGTGCCCCTTAGCTGCCTCCTTCAGCCGCACCCAAAGGTCCACGTTCTTGACCGGCTTGCCGTCCGCCGTCTTCCACCCCTTGGCCTCCCAACCGGGCAACCACTCGCGCATCCCCTTGCACAGGTACTGCGAGTCACTGAACACGGTCACCACGCTGGGCATGGTCAACCGCTCCAGGCCACGGATAGCGGCCATGAGTTCCATCTGGTTGCTCGTGGTCTGCGCCTCGGAGCCCCATAGCTCCATCTTGTGAGGCCCCTTGGTGAACACACAGCCCCACCCTCCCGGGCCTGGGTTGCCCTTGCAGGCTCCGTCTGTGTAGATGGTGACGGGGTGGGTGGTCGTTGTTGGTGTGGTCATGGTTGGTTTGATGAAGATGGGTTGATGAAGATGGGTTGATGAAGGGGCTGGGGGTGGTCCCGTTGCGGGGCCTGGGTGGGCTCGGTCAGGGTCCTTGCTGGGTCGCGCAGGACAGCCTGGGCTCGTGCCGTCAAAAAGGTGCCGGTCCTGGCAGACAAAGAGCCCCCACCGGGGGAACTCAGTCACCGGCAAGGGTCAGTACCCCTCTCGAAAATTTGCGATGTTTTTGAGATGCCCCTAAGCGGCCTCGGTAGGCATCACACAGGCATTCCAGGCGTTTCCGATTCGGGCTCAGGTGGAACTCCCACCAGAACCCATACGGTGTTATCCAAGGAGCGCACGGCCTGTTGCCCTTCCGGGATTTCAGGGACCGGGTCATAGGTGGCATCACCGGGTGGGTAGAACACCCCAGGCTCCATGGGCGAAGGGAGTTCTTCAGAGGTCGCTCGAAACACCCGTGAGGTGTCCCAGTGGTAAGCGGTGCGTGTGTCCATCAGTAGGTAATCCAGGTTGTACATGCGTAGTTGTAGGGACGCGATTCGGTGTTCCCGGATGGGCCCGTGATGGAGCCCGCATCGTAGGTAACCACAATGGGCGTTTCGCCACCGTGGCCCTGCCCTGCAGCACCGGCTGTCATCGTGTGGGTGTGAGGCTTGTTGTCATCGGCCTCATAGGCCCACAGGCTGCGGCCTACGTTGAGGGTTGCCCCATCGGTCAGGTCTCGGCGGAACCGGCCATTGCTCTTTGGGAGAACGATGTAGCCACCCGTCGTGCTCCGTGTGGTGCTCGGGTTGGCCGGGTCGGTACACCGATAGCCCCACCCTGCGGTAGCGTTGTTGGTGTCCCCGCAGTAGATCGACAAGAGGCCCGGATAAGCCGTCACACTGGGCGCTTGGCCATTGCAGCGCAGAACGCGGTATCCCGCAGGGGGAACCGTCCAGGCTGCATCCACGAACAGGCCCGGCGCACTGATGGCCGTGCTCAAGCTGTTCACTCGGCCACTCACGTAGGTGTCCACGTAGTTCTTCGTTGAGAGCTGCGAGGCGGTCGTGGGGTCGGGCGCTTGAGGCGCGGCCATCGAGAACGTCCAGGCGCCCGTGATGGTCTCCGCTGTGGTGGTTCGTCCAGGAGCGTCCATGAAGTCCCGCAGCGCTGCTTGCGTGGTGTACGCCAATGCGGGCAGCATGAAGGACGACACAGCGACCAAGTTGAGGGACAGCGGTGCCATCGCAACGGGATCGCCAGTGGTCAGGTCGAAGCCCAGCAGGTTGCCCTTGCGGGTCTCTTTGTCGGGGATGGTCACCCCGGCTTCGCCCAACGGTACGGACAGCACCTGAGTGGCCGTGTCGTACGCCTCTTGGGAGATGTACAGCGACTGCCGTGTGGCGGTGTCCAGGTCCGCTTCAGTGAGGATCGTCGCATCCTGGAAGTCCACCAGCGGGGCGTCCTTCTTGGTGTTGCGCTTGAGGACCACCATACCCACAGGCTTCACGTTGAACTTCACCAAGCTACGGGAGACGATGGTGTAGTCCACCGTGATGGTCTTGAGGACGCCACCGACGTACACCTGGATGTCGATATCGAGGAGGTACGGGAAGGGAATGGGAAAGGAGTCTGCTACGCCGGTAGCAGGATATGTTGCACTTGAGTAGGCCAATGTCTGATGTGTGTTGCTGGGTCGCAAGGAGGTCCTTGCACGGAGTTATTTCTTGGACGGCCTCAACGGCGCCCCCTGGCTTGACGGAACCATGTGTAGGTCTTGTTGACCAACTCGGGGTCCTTCGGGACCAAGCCCGCCTCATAGTCCTTCGCGAAGCTCTCCCAGGAATCGTGATTGATGTACGCAGGCTTTTGCATCCACCAGTCCCGCGTGGAGTCGTTCACTCCGTTGCCACGGAGAACGTCCTGGATGTGCTTCGAGGTGAGTTCGGCAATGCGCGATGAGGACTTCTCAAAGGCCACCTCGTCACCCTTCGCATCCGCCATGGACTGGTACATCCGCTGCGTGGCCTCGGCGCGAATCTCTTCGACCTTGTTGGTCAATACACCGCCGAAGTCGAAATTCTTGACCGCGTCAGGTATTTGAGGGAGAGCATCAAGGCGGGCGCGCATCGTGGCCATGGCAACCTGATTCTTAAAGAGGTTCGCCAAGGCGTCTGTCTGCCTTCCCGCTGCGATATTCGCTTGCTGCTGCTTCCACCAATCCATGTAGACCATCGTCAGGTCCTTCGTGTCCTTCGGTGGAAGACCTGCATGGACGATATCGTGGGGACCTACCTTGCCTTGCCAGATGCCCTCGTACATGGTGTTCCAGGTCTTGCGCTCTGTCAGCGTCATCGCTCGGTCACCCGTTGAGATGGTCAGCTTCTGCCACTTATCGAGATCCTCAGGGTGGGCCAAGAAGAACCCCTGCCGAGACAGCTTGTCCAGCGCTTGCTGGGCACCAGCCACGTCCCCGCTGTGGGCCATCTGGATGATGGGGCCCATGGCGGTGTTCTCCTTCATCTTCCACTCGTGCTCCTGAGCGGTCCACTGAGCGTTGATCTTGGAGGTGTACGCGGCCTGTGTCAGGGCCTCTTCGCCCCTGATGTAGACACCATCACGGCGGATAGCAGGCAGCACATCATGGGTCAGCCAACGTTTAAAGACCTTCGCTTCGGGCTTGCGGCTGCGTTGGACCAGGGCATAGAACCCGGACTCGTTGATGGTCGACATCACTTGGTCGCCACCAAGGGTGTTCACAGTAGTAACACCCCTTTCGTCATCGTCTAGACGGGCCAGGGCGCGGGCCGTGTTGCTGAGGCCTAAGGCATCACACACGTCCTTGGCGACGAACCAGGGCACGCCCTTGTCATCCATAAAGGAACGAAGGGCCATCCCTTGCCAATCAAACGGACGCAAGGTCACGGCAGGCACGGGCATCGGGAACACATCAGATTGATTTGTTTGCATAAGTCGCTGCTCGGTTGATGGCCCACAACGGGCCGGGTAGGTGTTCCCTTGCGGAAACGAAAAGAGCCCCTCAACGACAGGCCAAGAGGCAGCATTGAGGGGCTCGAAACGGGACGCGCTGGTGTGTTCAGAAATGGGTCCCCCATGGCTGTACGGGCACACGGAGGACCACAACCACCAGCGACGATGGATGGGTAGACAGGAAGGGCTCACAGCAGGGCCCTAGACGGGCCGCTGTTGCGTCAACACAGTGTCTGAATGGGTAGAACTGGAGGGTTCTTTAAGATTCACTCAAAGAGCAGATGGGGGTGGTGAACACACCACACCATCCATGGCCCAGGACTCAATGAGCCCTCTAATATTCTCTGTTAGGACATCAAGAAGAAGGCCACGAAGTGGGACCTTGCTTGGTGATGATTGGTGGTGTTCATCCCTTCAGGGATTCTGTATGAGCACCTATACGGAACTCGTTACGATCCTCATTACTGGGACGTTAAGCTGCGCTCAGTAGGGCACGTCTTCTCGCCTCAGGGCGTCCTCAATCACCGGGCCGCTCCAGACCTTGTGTTGCAGCCGCGTGTCCGCTGCAAGTTCTTCCGCCCTGAGCATCGCCTCCAGGTCCGCAGAGCCCACATCATGGGAATCGGTGCGGGGCTCGAAGACTGGACAATCTGCTGGCGGCTCGCGCCCAATGAGACGCCCGTGCTGGTGGTGATACCTGCGGCCTTCATCTGGTCGATGATGGTGCGCATGACTCGTTCGGGACCGAAGTCGTTTCCGCCTGTTCAGTTCCAGGGGGTAGCTGTGGCGTTCGGCATGGGCCTGATCGCCCAGCACGACACGCAGAGCATCCAGATACTTGGACGAGATGCGAACCGCGCCCAGCGTGTCCTTAGCGAACTCACGCAGGAGGTCGTCAGGGATTCGGGCGGAGATGTTCGCCGCTTAGTCGGTAGCCTGCGGCTCCCAATTGTTGTGGGGACCTTGGGTGACTAACTGGAAGCGCGGCCATCGCTTCGTCCAGGTCAAAGCGCTCGCGCGCCTGCTGTTGTGTTGTCGTCAAACGTGGGTGCACTCGGGCTCCTTTCTGTGGTCGTGAAGGGGGGACGGAAAGGGAGCAGCGAAAACGACGCCGTGTCCCTCTTTGGTGCCCACTTCCGGCGCGACCAATAAGGTGTCCACTTCTGCTGTGGATAACCTCCACGCTCCCGGGTGTTCGCCCAGCATGGACCGCACGATGGGGAAGCACTGCCGGAGGCCCGAAGGGGCCCCCGAAGTCGTTGCGTCGGGTTCGCTTATGCGTTCGCCGAGGCAGCGCAATATCGCTTGACCGTCGCAGCAGACACACCGAAACGCTCGGCGGTCTGGGCAATGGTGGCCTGGGTCGCTTCGCGCCAGTTGGCGACGGTCTGCGATGGCATCAAGCGCGGGCCCTGCGCCCTTTTCGTCCTCGATGTAATACCCAGAGTCGCGCTCCATTCAGTTTCACGCGAGGCTTGTTTTGCAGAATCGGAGAAATCGAATGCATCCAGCGCGTGGTAATTGAAGGCGTGGGTATCTTCGGTAGGGGCAACAAACGGCAGGGACATGATGGAATCTTTCTCGCTGAAGAAGACAAACGGGGACCGCTGACAACCGCAAGGGAAACGCCCCCGCACGGTGTTCGTACAGGGGCGCTTGGGGTCATCAGCGAGATGAGGTGGTCAAGGCCTAAGCCTCCTCCACCGTTGGTGTCCACTTCAGAGCACCACCTACCGCCATTCGTGGCATAGGCGCGACATAAACGGCATCGCAATTGACCGCGCATGTTTTGATGCTCTAATAACCTGTATTCAATTTGAGGCTTCATTCCCTCAAGCCTTCAAATATCCGCAAGAGATATTCGGATACTGGCCACCGATATACTCCGCATCCCCGGATATGGATTGGCCGAACGCCAGAAAATATTCCACTTCCCCTACCGTCCGCGTGCTGCCCATACTTTGGGCTTTCAACCACGGAACAGGAAGTGGCTCCATGCAGCTAAACATTTCGACTGGTAGCGAACAAACCGTTTTCGAGTTCGAGGCCGCGCTCGGTACGCAACAGACTCGCCTTTCAATTCGCCTAGGACGCTTCTCGTTCTCGTGCGAACCCAAAGAGATGCTCCGTGGTCTTGCCCGAGATACCCACGACACGCCGAACGGCGGGCGGACTGTCATGGCTACTTGGGGTCCCTTCGAAGTGTGGGGACACGTCCCCGCTCGGATTCTCCAGCGCCGCCGCACCGCATCCTGAGAGGGCCCGGACATGCCTATCTATCAGCAATACGAAGGGGGCCCCTGGTGGGCCTCCATCAGCACAAAGGGCAAGGGCCGCACACGCGTGTCTCTCAAGACCACAGACCGGGCCGAAGCTGAAGAACGCTACAAGATTCTTGAGCGAAGGGCCTGGGTGGAAGGTTGTGACGGCCTTGTCCAGGCGGCACCGGAAACGCTGGTCAACATGGTGCGCCTTCAGGACGTCTACGACAGGGCTTTGAAGACGCACTACACGAAGGCCAAAGACATCAATGGCGTGCACAACCGTTGGGAGTCCCTGGTGCGCTTCATCAATCCAAACATGGAGGTGAAGGCCATCACAACGAAAGTCGCTTGGGATGTCTTCCTGGCCATGAAGGTAGCCACATGGACTCGGGGACCAAACGGCACACCACACCCCTACTCACCGGCCTCTATCAATCGGTGCATGTCGCTACTTGGCAAGCTGCTGCACTTCGCTCACGCAGAAATGGACGGGGCTCTGTCGGTAGTCCCAAAGATGCCCAAGTGCTCCGAAGCCAAGGCTCTCCAGCGCAGAGCCCTGCGTGCCGATGAACTCGTCCTGGCGGTCAACGCACTGGACTGCCATCCAATCCCAAGCTGGCGGGCTTGTGCGGACCTCTTACGGGTTCTCTGGGGCACCGGCTGCCGGGTCGGGGAGCTGATGCCCAAGAACTTCGCCTGGGCCCAGGTGGACTTCGATAACGAGTCCCTTCACTGGGACGACACCAAGAGCGGCCACGCAGTCGCTAAGCCGATGACGGTGGACGTGCGTGCGGTGTTGAAGGCTGAAGGACGCGGGCTTGAGGGCCCCGTTCAGTGACACCAACCAGGACGCATTGAGAGCCGCTTGGGACTGGGTGAGGCTTGAGGTGTTGAAGATCGAGGACCCAGCGGAAAGGGCTCGGGTGGTGCCTCATTCAATCCGCCACGCAGCAGCCACACGGATACTCAGGGCGGGCAACTCAGCGACCAAGACACAGAAGCTCATGGGTCATAAGAGCTTCTTAACGACTCAGCGGTATGAGCACATGGAGGTGGACGACCTGAGGGACGCTGTGGAAGCGTTGAGGGCTCCGCCAGGGTTGCCTAAGCGGTAACCAAGGGGGCTGGCAGGCAGGCTCAGCGCTGCCCTTGGAATGACGCACCGTGGGAGCAGCCTAGCCCTAAGGCCCAGGCAGGAGCGCTTGTTTCGCTGCCTCATAAGCGAGCTGCTTAGCTTCCTTAGATGTAGCCACAGCCTTTACAAAGCCAATCACTTTTGCACCGGCCTTGCGATACCAAGCGCCCTTCGGTAAAACTTCGGTATCGGACTTCAATGTTTCTATGTCCCGTACGAGAACCTCGGCAGCATCAGTATTGAAGTCATTACCCAATCTCGCTTCCATCTCACAGACTCGCTGTATCAAAGCGTCAAGCTTGGCAGCCAATTCGTCCGCCTCCAAGCGAGTAAAATGCATAGTCTCATCTTGAACATGTTCGGCCAGTTTCTTATCTATGGCGTCCTTAAACTGTAGAAATTCATCGTACATCGGATTTTGATGAGCGAATTCCTCAGTTATGCGTTCAACCCATCTAAGAATAGCTGCAAGACAATCATCGAAAGTGTTGCGATCGAAGATTTGTGTCGATATGAATCTTGTGCCGGGGCACTCCTTACTTAAAAATCGATCTTTGGTTGCGCCCGCAAACTCGATTGTGAAATCAAAAGAGCGATTGGGCAAAAAACATATTTCTACTAGAGGGTTCATGCTCCCATCGCCATAGCTGATTTCAAAATTAGCAGAACTGAATCGAGTCCTATCTAGGGTTTCGATAAGTTGCATTTTCGTCTTGTGCCTAAGCATACGCCTCCCTATGAATAGGGTCATTTTAACGCACCCGCTTAGCCCTTGCGGTACACCTGCCTCACATCGAACACCACCCGATTCAGTACCGCTAGCTTATCGGCCAACGGTATCTCTCCCATGATGTAGCTGTCCCTCAGGACCTTCGAGCGGTCGCCCTCAACGTGTCCCATGATGGAGTGAACCGCAGAACCCAATACGGCTAGACGCGGTGTGAAAGATTGAGATGCTGAGCCAACCCGTTTAGATCGGGGAATAGACTTCGCGGATGAACTCCCATTCTGGACAGCCCATACACAATCGAAGAACGAGCATTCTTCGGAATGACCAATTCGTGCAGGTGCCCTCCCAACTCCTTCTGTTTCTCCAGCGGAATGAAGCACTTTGATTTTTGAGAGTAACGATGCAGCGTGAACCAGCCGTTCTGAGCTAGTACGCGAGGATTGTCGAAACGCGGCTGAAACACGCACGTGGATTCATGTGTGAATGGGTCCTGCCTGTAAATGTCATCGGTCTGCGAAGCATCTGAATCCAACACATAGACGTACACATCCCCTTCGCTGACAGAACTACATGCGAACCAAAGCGCAGTGAGAGGGTTGGTAGTCCAATCGAGCAATCTAGTTTTAAGCCCGTGGTGTTGCGCAAGTACCAGAAGCTCAAGCTCAAGCAGGTAGCCACCATTCAGTAAGGACGCCCCCTGCGAACGGAATTGCCTCAACATGCTGCGCTCAACTTCGACGGTATCTCTACGTGGATTCGCCCGCGCAATACCGGGGAGTAGCCTACCTTGTAGATCCTGCCCACGGAAAAGAACTGTGTGGCTGACTAAGCCTATCGTCTCGCAATACTCAACGAAGGCAGACAGGCTCCCGATCTCGTTAGAACCGATATCCAACTTCATACAAGACCTCCCAAGACATAGCAGAGCATCCTATGTGGGCTCAGACTGTTTCCGGTACGCCCTGCATAACGCCAACTCGGGATACTTCAGCATCTCCAAAGCGGGCGCAATTTCCTGCATCGCCTTGTACTTTCTCGCTGAGCCCCTGCCCCCACCAGTATGACCCGTAAGGTAGTCAGCCACGCTATCGGCCACCCCTGCATCAGTCAACCTTGTGGACGCTGTATGCCTGAACCCGTGGAAGTCAACCCAACGGCGCTCGATACCTTGCTGTCTGCGATAGATGAGGAACCAGTCCGAGAAGTACTCACCAGCGGTCCTATCGGGCGCCCGCTTGATGTCCGGGAAGAGAACCTTGCGGCCCGCCTTCTTCATGTCCAGCCAGTAGTCCTTGAGGCCAAGGGCAATCAAGTCCGAGTGGACGGGAAGGCGTCGATTGGAGGCCTCCGTTTTGGTGCTCGTGCTAGGCCCCTCTTCGTCCCCTGCCCCATCACGAAGGACGTACATGACGAAGCCTTCCGGGGTGTCTTGTAGGTCTTCGATACGAAGCTGGCACAACTCGGACTGTCGGGCGCCCGTATAGAGCCCCAGCAAGGGCACCCAATAGGCCGCAGCACCGCCAGCGGATGGCATGGTGGGCAACTCATAGGACTTGAACAAGGGCGAATCAACCAGCTTGCGAAGGTCCTCGGAGGGCCACGGCTTGCGCTGGTTGCGCACCTTGACCTGGATGACCTGTGCGGACCACTCGTTGACCGTCAACCAGCCCAGCTTGTCCACCGCGAAGTTCAGCAGCGACTTGACACCATCAAGATGGTCCTTGGCGGTCTTCTGCATCTTGCAGGCGCTCAGCAGTGCTGCCGCGAAGTCCACCCCCATGGCTTTCGTCAGGGACTCGATGGGCGCATTCTTCGTGAGCGTCTCGTAGTGCTTCAGGGAGGACTGCTTTTTCCTGATGGTCCCCGCCGTTGGGTTGTCGCCGCTGACCGCCCATTTGTCGAACACATCCCTCAAGGTGCGCTTCTTGGGCTTGCCCTTCGTGGGCTCCGTGGGGGCCTTAGCGGGCGTCACTGGTGTGTCCACCACCACACCATCATCGCGCTGGGCAAGATCATCCAGGGCCTGGAGATACGCCCGCTTGCAGGCATCGTGAATGGCGCTCAATGGGCCGCTATCGGGCAACCAGCCATCAACCCCCAAGTTCACGCCTAGGGCCTTGGCTTCACGGTCCGCCAGCATCACGAAGGGATCAAATCGGCCCAGTGCCATGACCTTGCGAGCACTGAGCGCGTTAGCTTTATGGCGCTCCTTCAGCAACTCCATCAGAGCCGGGGGCGTGCCCTGATAGGTGGGCCGCTGCTTCAGTTCTTCGATGCCTTCCAGTGTCAACTCTTCAGGCATCGACCTGGGCACGTAGCGATGCTCTGGGTGCTCCCGCTCATGGGCTGACTTCCGGGCCACTTCCTGAGCCCGCCACCATGGCAGCAACCACTGAGCCAAGGCCACGGGGTTGGACCTCACATGCTCATCTTCTGCAAGGACCGCCGCACGGATGCGCTGAGCGATGGCCTCAACGAGCGCCGGAAGGAGGTTCTCAGGGGACTGCACCTCAAGGGCTCGGCGTTCTGCCGTGAACTTGGTGGACCACTCAGCGGCCAGCGCTATAGCTTTCGCCTGGGCCTCGGTCTTGTCCTGAGTCTTCAGGTTGACGTCGGCGGCGTTCTGCTTGGTCTCGCCTTGGGAGGTCAGGTACTGAGGCAGGCGGGCCAACTCGGACGGCACCTTGACCTTCCATCGCCATACCTTGCCTCGCGGATACAGGGTTCCGATTGCTTCCACTTCGGAGGTCTCGCTCATGCTGCAAGTACCCATTTCCGAAGAGGCCCGATGGGGCCCGATACACGCTTCGGGTATACACCCTGCGCCCTGTAAGTCGTTGATTTCATTGATTCTTATTATGAATCAACAGCTTATGCTGGCGGGTGCGGTGAGATTCGAACTCACGGAGGGGATAAGCCCTCGCCGGTTTTCAAGACCGGTGCCTTAAACCGCTCGGCCACACACCCTGAAGCTGCGCATTGTAGTGCGTCATTGGCCGCCTGGCTTTTGCGCCTGCGGGCAATCGATCTGAATCACTTCGCGCGTGGCGTCGTCGACACGCACGGCCGTGAGCTGGCCGCCCCACACGCAGCCGGTGTCCAGGCTGAGCAGGTCGTCGCGATCGATCAGGCCCAGCGTGGACCAGTGCCCGAAGGCCACGGGCGTGCCCTGCGTGCGCCGACCCGGCACCTCGAACCAGGGCATGCAGCCTGCCGGGGCGCTGCCGGCGCCGTCCTTGGTCACAAAATCTATGGTGCCGTCGGCAGAGCAAAAGCGCAGGCGTGTCAGGCTGTTGACCACGCAGCGCCAGCGCGGCACGCCCTGCAGGCTGTCGTCCCAACGGTCGGGCTCGTTGCCGTACATGCGCGTGAGGAAATCGCCCACGTCGGGGCCTTGCAGCATGGCCTCGACCTCGCCCGCCAGTGCCATGGTCTGGGTGGCATCCCATTGGGGCACGATGCCCGCATGCACCATCAGCCAGCCATGCGCGTGCACGGCCAGGCGGCGCTGGCGCAGCCAGTCGAGCCAGTCGTCGCGGTCGGGGGCGTTCAGGATCTCGTCCAGCGTGTCGCCGCGATTCGGCTTGCGCACGCCATGGGCGACGGCCAGCAGGTGCAGGTCGTGGTTGCCCAGCAGGCAGGTCGTGGCGTTGCCGAGAGCGCGCAGGCGGCGCAGCACGCCCAGCGAATCCGGCCCGCGGTTCACGAGGTCGCCGAGCACGAACAAATGGTCGCGCGAAGGCGAGAAATCAATCGTCTGCAGCAGGCGGTCCAAAGGATTGCAGCAGCCTTGCAGGTCACCAAGTAGATAGATCATGGGGGGATTCTGCTACGCTTGGCGCGTTTTGACAGATGGCCCGGCTTCGCCCGGCGCCGCACATGGAACTTGCCCTGCTGATTTTCCTGACCTTGCTCAATGGTCTTTTCGCCATGTCCGAGATGGCGCTCGCAGCCAGCCGCAAGGCGCGCCTGCAGGTCATGGCCGAAACGGGCGATTCAGGCGCGCAGGCCGCCATGGCGCTGCACGACAACCCCACGCAGTTCCTGTCAACAGTCCAGATCGGTATCACGTCCACGGGCGTGCTCAACGGCATCGTCGGTGACGCGGCGTTTTCTGAGCCGCTGTCGAAGTGGCTGCAAAGCATGTTCGCGCTGCACGAGCGCATCGCCGGGGTCACGGCCACTGGCTTGGTCGTCATGATCATCACGATCATCACGATCATCTTCGGCGAGCTGGTGCCCAAGCGCGTCGGGCAGATGTACCCCGAGACGGTCGCGCGGCTGGTGTCCAAACCGATGACGCTGCTGTCTTCGCTGACCAAGCCGCTCGTGCGCATGCTGGCGACCACGACCGAGGCCGTGCTCAAGCTGATCGGCATCCGCGACAACGGCAACCGCAGCGTGACGGAAGAAGAGATCGCCGCGCAGCTCGAAGAAGGGCTGGACGCCGGCGTGATTGAGGCGCACGAGCACCAGATGGTGCGCAATGTGTTCCGCCTGGACGAGCGCCAGATCGGTTCGATGATGATCCCGCGTGGCGACATCGCCTGGCTGAACGTCGAAGCGCCGATGGCCGAGAACCTGGCCACGATCGCCAAGCACGGCTTCTCGCGCTACCCGGTCTGCCGTGGCGGCCTGGACGATGTCGTGGGCGTGGCCACGGCGCAGCAGTTGCTGCACCAGCTCACGCAGCACAGCGACAACGACCTGAGCGTCGGCCTGCTGCCCGCCGTCTTCGTGCCCGAGACCTTGTCGGGCATGGAGCTGCTGGAGCACTTCCGCGCGTCCGACACGCAGATGGTCTTCGTGGTCGACGAGTACGGCGAAGTGCAAGGCGTGATCACGCTGCGCGACGTGCTCGAGGCCATCACGGGCGAGTTCACGCCGCCCGAGGCCGATGACGCCTGGGCCATCCAGCGCGAAGACGGCTCGTGGCTGATCGACGGCCTGATCCCCGTGCCCGAGCTGAAGGACCGGCTCGAGATGAAGGCCCTGCCCGACGAAGACCGCGGCCGCTACAACACGCTGGCCGGCATGGTCATGCTCCTGCTGGGCCGCTTGCCGCAGATCACCGATTGCGTCGACTGGGACGGCTGGCGCTTCGAAGTGGTCGACATGGACGGCAAGCGCATCGACAAGGTGCTGGCCAGCCGTCTGCCTGGCCACGAGGGCTAGGGTTCGCCGGCTGATGGCGCGTCCGGCCTGATCGGGGTGGGCCTGTCCCAGTAGGCATGGTGTTCATGGCGCCAGCAATGGCCCAGTTGTGGGCCGCCCTGCCCTGGGCCCGGCAGCTTGGGCGCTGAAGGCATCGGCTCGTCGCTGTTCCACACATAGGCGCCGCAATCGGGCGTGGCCTGCCATGCCAGCCCCATCGCGTCGTAACGCGCGAGCACGGGCCTGGACGGGTGCTTGTACGCGTTGCGCCGCCCGACCTGGATCACCGATTGCATCGGGTCGACGGCCTGCAGGAAGGACCTGGTCGACGAGGTCTGGCTGCCGTGATGCGGCACGATCAGCACGTCGCTTTTCAGGGCATCGCCGGACCGCTCGAGGATGGCGGCCTCCTGGCCGGCTTCGATGTCCGCCGTGACCAGGACACTGTGGCCGGGCACGCCGAGCGTCGAGACACGCAAGACGCAGGACATCGCGTTGTGGCCGTCGCCATCGCGGTGCGCGTACTCGTAGGGTGTGGGGTGCAGCACATCGAAGCGCACCTTGTCCCACAGCCATTGCTGGCCGGCCATGCAGGCTTGATGCGGCACGGGCTGCCCATTCAGGCCTGCCTGATGGCGCAGCGGGTGGGCCTCGGCCAGCGAGGTCAGCAACTGCGCGACGGGCATGCCCTTGACGATGGCGGGCGCGCCACCCACGTGGTCGGTGTCCTGGTGGCTGATCATCAGGGTGTCGATGCGGGTGACGCCCAATGTGTGCATCAGGGGCAGCAAGGTGCGGTCGCCAGCGTTGAGCTCGCCGATGCGCGGCCCCGCGTCAAACAAGAGCGTGTGCCGCGCGGTACGCAGCAGCACGGCGGTGCCCTGCCCCACATCCGCGGCCAGCACCTGGAAGGCGCCCGGGCGCGGCGCGGGCACGAGCCGCATGGCCTGGGGCAGGTACAGCAGCGGCAGCGCGCAAGGCAAGGCCAACAGGCGCCATCGCCACGGCGCCGACCAGGCTTGCGCCAGGCCAGCCAGCACGGCCAGCGCCGCGGCCCACATGGGCAGCGATGCGGCCGTGGTCGTGGCCATGGGCCAGGTCGACAGGGCCTGCAGTCCGCGCATGGTCAGTTGCAGCAGCCAGACGGCCGCGTCCCAGCAAGGCGGCCACAGCGTGCCCAGCATGGCCAGCGGCGTGATGCCCGCTGTGAACACGGGGATGGCGAACAGGTTGGCCAGCAGGCTCACGAGCGAGGTCTGCTGGAAACACACGAGGCTGAGCGGCGTGAGGGCCACGGTCACCATGGTCTGCGTGCGCAGCATCTCCTTGAACGATGCCCACAGCTTGCCGACCATGGCGTGCAGCGGCGATGCGGGCTGCACATCGTTTGCATGGCCGCTGTGCGCGCCATCGGCTTCACGCGGCGGGCCACCCACCATGCCCGACGACATCAACACGCCCACGGCCACATACGAAAGCCAGAACCCCACCTGCCGCAAGGCCCATGGGTCCAGCACCGTGATGCACACGGCACTGACCAGCCAGGTCAAGGGCCATGGCCACTGGCGGCCGCTGGTCCGCAGCACGGCCATGATCAGCATCATCCAGACCGTGCGCTGCGCGGGCACGCCCCATCCTGCCAGCAAGGCGTACAGGCCACTGCCCAACACGGCTGCCCACAGCGCCACGTCGGACGCCGGCCATTGGTGCACGCCCGTCGGCCAGCGCGCCCACAAGCGCCGGGCCAGCCCAGCCGCCAGCCAACCGAACATGGCGATGTGCGTGCCGCTGATCGACACGAGGTGTGCCACGCCTGTGCGCCTGAACACATCCCAGTCTTCGCGCTCGATGGCGGATTGGTCGCCCACCGACAGGCCGGCCAGCACGCCCGCCGCGCGCTTGTCCTGCACGTGCTGGAAGATGATGGTGCGGATGCGCTGGCGCCAGCGGTCGATCACGCCTTGCCAGGGCCGCTGGGCTTGCGCGCTCAGCAGCACGGGCGCCCCACCTCTGCCAGGTGCATGGCCAACAGCGCGCACGCCCCGCTCGAAATACGCCAGCGTCGGGTCGAACCCGCCCGGGTTCGACAGGCCATCGGGCGGATGCAGCTTGACCATGAGGCGCCACTGCTGCCCGGCCCACGGCATGGCATCTTCAGACAGGTTCAGGCGCAGGCTCAGGTGCGTGGGCAGGCAGCAGGCATGGGGTTGCGGCAACCCTTCGGCGAGCAAGCCCGGCCAGGCCAGCACGCGGGCATCCAGCATCACGCCACCCGTGATGGCCTGTGGCAAACCTTCGACCTGCACGTCCACAGGCACATGGCGCGTCAGCCACGAAAGGGGCACGTGCTCGCGCATCGAGCGTGACGCGCGCCATCCCGTGCTGGACCACGCCATCACGATCACGGCAGCCAGACCCAGCACGCAACGCAACACACCGAGCGCCACCCGCATGCGCCCGGCCTGAGGTTCGACGAACAGGCGCAAGCCCCAGCACGCGCACAGCCCGCACAGCGCCAACACCACACCGGCCTGGTATACCGCGAGCGGCTGCAGATCGGGCTCGCCCGTCTGCCAGGCGATGCCCACGAGCCAGGCCAGCGCGGCCGTCAACCACATTGCCACGGCGGCCTACCCGATCAACCGAACCGCACGCGCCCACACGCCCTGGCACACCGTCACCATCGCCATCTCCCTGATTGATTTGTCATGTCGCTGGCAAGGCCGCCAGCCGGGCGCATTCTGATCAGACCGGGCCAGGGATTCAACACACCCTTGCAGGTGATGGACAAGCTATGCTGGCCGGTCACGGCATCGTCGCCACACAACACGAGGAAGACGCACCATGTACACAGGCAGTTGTCTTTGCGCGGGCATCCGGTTTCGATTGCATCTCAAGGCGCTCGAACCCATCCAGATCTGCCATTGCACGCAATGCCGCAAGGCCCAGGGCACGCCCATCTACAGCCGGCGCACGGCCCTGCCCGATGTGCTGCGCATCCGTGCCGGCCTGCTCGACGAGCCCGTGCGGGCCACGCCGGCCTTCCATGCCTGCCTGGATGACAAGTGCGCCTGGTGGCCCGTCGATGCGCACGACGGCCTGCTCCACCATGCACAAGGCGTGACAGCCCCCGGCGCCTGACGGCTTTACGCCCGGTGGCGGTTGGTGCGGGCGGCAGGTGTAGGATGCCCACTGTTTTTCCGCAGCCCTCCGAAGCCCTCTACAGCGCCATCATGTCCATCGCCCAACGCCTGCAAGACCTTGGTATCACCCTGCCGCCCGTGTCGGTGCCCGCAGCGGCTTATGTGCCCTTCGTGCGCACGGGCAAGCTGATCTTCCTGTCCGGCCACATCGCCAAGAAGGACGGCCAGGTCTGGACAGGCCAGTTGGGCAAGAACCTGAGCACGGCCGAGGGCAAACAGGCCGCACGCCTGGTGGCCATCGACCTGATGGGCACGCTCAGCGTGGCGGCCGGCGGCCTCGACAATGTCGTGCGCATCGTCAAGGTCATGAGCCTGGTCAACAGCAGCCCGGACTTCACCGAGCACCACCTCGTCACCAACGGCTGCTCCGAGCTGCTGGGCGAGGTCTTCGGCGAAGCGGGCGTGCATGCGCGCAGTGCCTTCGGCGTGGCGCAGATCCCGCTGGGCGCCTGCGTCGAGATCGAGCTGATCGCCGAAGTGCGTTGAGGGAGCGCGTCGGCCATGAACAAGCTCACACCGCGCCTGCTGCTCGTCGTGATCGGTCTGGCCTGCGTGGCGGCGGTCGGTGCCGCGCTCGTGGCGCAGTACCACTTCCACATGGAGCCCTGCCCCTGGTGCATCCTTCAGCGCATCCTGTTCCTGGTCGTGGGGGCGCTGTGTCTGGTCGCGAGCGCCCTGTCCGGGCTGGTTCGGCGCATCGTTTCCGCATTGGCCGTGCCCTTCGCCATCGGCGGCATCGCGGCGGCGCTGTGGCAGCATTTCGTGGCGGCCAAGTCCGACTCCTGCGCGCTGACCCTGGCCGACAAGATCATCACCGGGACCGGTCTGGACGCGCGCTGGCCCGATGTCTTCGAGGTGCGCGGTTCGTGCGCCGACGCCGCTGTCAATGTGCTGGGCGTGCCCTTCGAGTTCTGGAGCCTGGCTTTGTTCGCCCTGGCCGGCATCGTGGCGCTGCGCAGCGCCTTGACCGTCGACCGCCGCGCCTGAGTCGCACTTGAGTCGTGCTTGATCAAGACCCCAGCCTGCCCACCGCGCTGCTGGACTTCCCTGGCCCCAGCGGCCCCGATGGGCTGACCGCCCCAGGCACACCCCGGCAACGCTGGCGCTTCGGCCGACCTCAGCGCTGGCTCGTGGCGCATGACCCCAGCCAGGTCGCCAGCCTGCTCGATGCCGCCCATGCATGCGCCCAGCAAGGCCAGTGGTGCGTGGGCTGGGTGGCCTACGAAGCCGCGCCCGGCCTCGATGCCCACCTGCCTGTCAAGGCCCTGCCGCCTGGCCAGCCTTATGCCGTGTGGGCCGTGTTCGACAAGGCCGAGCCCTGGCCTGCCGACGATGCCGTGGCCTCGCCTGGCAACTGGTCCACAGGCCCATGGCAAGCCGATCTGGACGACGCGGCCGCGCAAGCGCGCATCGAGCAGATCCACGAGCTGATCCGCGCGGGCGAGGTCTACCAGATCAACCTGACCGGCCAATTGCACGGCACCTACGAAGGCGAGCCTGCCTCGCTGTGGTCCTACTTCATGGCGCTGCGCCGCAGCCAGCCGCATGGCTATGGCCTGATGCTCGACGCGCGTGCGGCCTGCCGTGCGCCCGGCGCCGTGCTCAGCGTCTCGCCCGAGCTCTTCTTCGAATGGGACGGCCGCACGCTCACCACGCGCCCGATGAAAGGCACGGCCGCACGCGGCCTCGATGCCGCCAGCGACCAAGCCGCCGCCGCGCACCTGCGCACCAGCGCCAAGGAGCGCGCCGAGAACCTGATGATCGTCGACCTGCTGCGCAACGACCTCTCGCGCGTGGCAGAAGTGGGGAGCGTCAAGGTGCCTTCGCTGTTCGACGTGCAGGCCCTGCCCACCGTCTGGCAGATGACCTCGACCGTGACCGCGCGCAGCCGCGCCGGGCTCACGCTCAGCGAGGCCTTCGCGGCGCTCTTCCCCTGCGGTTCGGTGACGGGCGCGCCCAAGCGCCAGGCCATGCACCACATCGCGCGGCTGGAGCGCGGCCCGCGCGGTGTGTACTGCGGCGCGGTCGGGCTGATGGCGCCGGGCGGCCGCGTCACCTTCAACGTGCCGATCCGCACCGTGTGCGTCCACACGCCGCCACCGCCCGCGCCATGGCATGCGCACTGCGGCGTCGGCAGCGGCATCACGCTCGATGCCACGGGCGCGGGCGAGGTGGCCGAGTGGCGGGCCAAGCGTGCTTTCCTGAACCGTGCCGACCAGCCGTTCCAGTTGCTCGAGTCACTGCGACTGGACGATGGCCTGATCGCGCGTCAGGAGCTGCATCTGGCCAGACTGCAACACAGCGCATGCCACTTCGGCTGGCCTTGGGATGACGCCCTGGCCTTGCGCATTGCGCAGACGCTTGAAGGCATCGCACAACAACATCCACAAGGCGTGCACAAGCTGAGGCTCTTGCTCAACGTGCAAGGCGATGTCGATGTGCAGGCCAGCCCCTTGAGCGGCCCGGGCAGCATCGCCCAGAGCCAGCCTTTGGACAACGATGTGGCGGCAGTCAGCGTGATGCTCGCATCGCAATCCATGCCCGATGCCGACGACTTCATCCGCCACAAGACCACGCGCCGCCAGGCCTATGCCGCCTTCGCGCCCCAACAAGGCGCCTTCGACACGCTGCTGTTCAACCAGGCCGGTGAGCTGACCGAGTTCACCATAGGCAATGTGGCCGTGCAGCTCGATGGCCATTGGTACACGCCGCCCTTGTCATGCGGCCTGCTCCCCGGCGTGATGCGCGCCAGCCTCTTGCGGCAAGGCCTGGTCAGCGAGCGCATCATCGCCCTGACCGAGCTGCACAAATCGCAAGGCCTGGCCCTGCTCAACAGCGTGCGAGGCTGGCTGCCCGTGGCGCTGACCTCATCCCCCCACACCTGAGAGCCCCACATGCGCCTCCTCCACACCATGCTGCGCGTCGGCAACCTGCAGCGCTCGATCGACTTCTACACGCAAGTGCTGGGCATGACCCTGCTGCGCACGACCGACCGCCCCGAGCAGCAGTACACGCTGGCTTTCCTGGGCTACGGTCGCAACCCAGAGCACGCCGAGATCGAGCTGACCTACAACCACGGCGTCGCGCAGTACGAGCTGGGCACGGCCTACGGCCACATCGCCATCGGCCTGCCTGATGTGGCGGCCACCTGCGCCGCCGTGCGCGACAAGGCGGCCGCATTGGGCGGCGCGGTCACGCGCGAAGCGGGTCCGGTCAAAGGCGGCAACACCATCATCGCCTTCATCACCGACCCCGACGGCTACAAGGTCGAGCTGATCGAACGCCCGCACGAGGCGTCCGAACTCAACTGATTCAAGCGCGGCAGATCAAGGCAGATCAGGGACGTTGGGCCGCGATCTGCAGCGTGTCCACGGTCACATCGCCGCATTGCGCGCGGTGGCGCAGCGCGTGGTCGATCAGCACCAGCGCCAACATGGCCTCGGCGATCGGCGTGGCGCGGATGCCCACGCAAGGGTCGTGGCGCCCGAAGGTCTCGACCGTGGCGGGCTGACCTTGCAGGTCGATGGACTGGCGCGGCGAGCGGATCGAGCTGGTCGGCTTGATGGCGATGGCCACGCGCAGGTCCTGGCCCGTCGAGATGCCGCCGAGCACGCCGCCCGCATGGTTGCTGGCGAAGCCATCGGGATAGAGCTCGTCGCCGTGCACGGTGCCACGCTGCGTCACGCTCTCGAAGCCCGCGCCGATCTCGACACCCTTGACCGCGTTGATGCCCATCATGGCGTAGGCGATGTCGGCATCGAGCTTGTCGAACAACGGATCGCCCAAGCCCACAGGCATGCCGCTGGCCTCGACGATGAGCCTGGCGCCGCAGGAGTCGCCGTCCTTGCGCAGCTCGTCCATGTAGGCTTCGAGCGCCTCGATCTGGCTCATGTTCGGCGCGAAGAAGGGGTTGTTCGGCACATGCGCCCAGCCCTCGAAGGCGATGGGCATGGTGCCCAGCTGCGTCATGCAGGCGCGGATCTCGGTGCCGAATTGCTGGCGCAGCCACTTCTTGGCCACGGCGCCCGCGGCCACCATGGGCGCGGTCAGGCGGGCCGATGAACGGCCGCCGCCGCGCGGGTCGCGGATGCCGTACTTGTGCCAGTAGGTGTAGTCGGCATGGCCGGGGCGGAAGGTCTGCAGGATGTTGCCGTAGTCCTTGCTGCGCTGGTCCGTGTTGCGAATCAGGAGCGCGATGGGCGCGCCCGTGGTCTTGCCCTCGTAGACGCCACTGAGGATCTCAACGGCATCGGCCTCGTTGCGCTGCGTGACGTGGCGCGAGGTGCCGGGGCGGCGGCGGTCGAGGTCGGGCTGGATGTCGGCCTCGGACAAGGCCATGCCGGGCGGGCAACCGTCGATCACGCAACCGATGGCCGGGCCATGCGATTCGCCGAAGTTCGTGACGGTGAACAGGAGACCGAGTGTGCTGCCAGCCATATGTGTGTGCTCTTATTTGCCAAAAGTGTCAAAACCGCCGGACCGCTATTGTCCTCCATCAGGCAAGACGCATCTGATCCGCCATGCAAAACGCCCGGCTGAACCGGGCGCTTGTCGGGCGAAGGCCTGGGTGGCCGTCACAGCAGTTCCTGGCGCTCCTTCTCGGCGCCCTCTTCGACCGGCCAGTCGCGGATGTAGGCCTTGAGCATGCGGTTCTCGAAGTCCTGCCCGTCGACCACGGCCTTGGCCACGTCGTAGAAAGAGATCACGCCCATCAAGGTCTTCTGCGTCATCACGGGCATGTAGCGCGCATGGCGGTTGAGCATCATGCGGCGCACTTCGTCGATCTCGGTTTCGGGGGTACAGGTCAAGGGGTGGTCGTCCATCACCGAACGCACGGCCAGGTTGCCGACCGAGCCGCCGTTGCGCACCACGCCCTGGATCACTTCGCGGAAAGTGAGCATGCCCACGAGGTCGCCATGCTCCATCACGACCAGCGAACCGATGTCGTGGTCGGCCATGGTGGTCGTGGCCTCCGCCAGGGCCTGATCGGGCTGCACGGTGAACAAGGTGCTGCCTTTGACGCGCAGGATATCGCTGACTTTCATGGGTCTGTCTCCTCGACCAGGGTTGCACAAAAAGCGGAGGGAACCGTTCTTCAATATAGCCTCATCGCCCCTGGACGCCAAGAGGGAATGATTCTGTCAAGCCCGAATCCCGGTGGGAAATGAGTCCAAACGTAGCCGGGGCCGGCATGAACCGGCATCGCTCATCGGGGTTGACCCTCGTACGGTGCGTGAACATATCACGCCAGCCGGATCAGATCGGGATCAGTTCAGCGCTTCGGCCAGCGTCATGTTGTCCAGCCGCGCCCGGCTCCAGAAGCCCTGCGTGAAGCCATCGGGCCGCAACAGCACCTCGCCGATCAGCGGCGCCATCATCGTCGTCGCCGGGTCGCACAGCAGCACGAAGCGGCCGCCTTGCCCCGATTCGAGTTCGTCCAGCAGCCCGATCCAGTCCAGCCCCTGCAAGGTCTCGAGCAAAGGCTCGATCTGCAGCGGGTCGGTGCGCAGGCGGTGCGCCAGTTGCTCGCCCGTCAGGCCGCGGCTGGGCGCGTGCTGCTGCGCCGCCAAGGCCTTGAGCACGGCCAGCGTCAACGCGAAACGGTAGCCCGGCGCGTCGGGCCAGCGCTTGACCTGCGACAACAGACTGGGCGTGTAGGCCGTGACGACCGCGCCCAGCAGCACGATCAGCCAGCTCAGGTAGATCCAGACCAGGAAGATGGGCACGGCCGCGAAGGCGCCGTAGATGGTCGCGTACACAGGCACCTTGGACAGGTACAGCGCCAGCACCTTCTGCCCCACTTCGAGCCCGATGGACGCGAAGGCCGCGCCGCCCAGGCGTGCTCCCAGCGCACGAAGGTATTGGGTACGAAGCGGTAGAGCGCCGCGAAGCCGGCCGTCTGCAGGCTGAACACGCTCAGGCTGAGCATCAGGCCCACGCCGCCCGGTAGCTCGTCCACCAGACCGCCCGATGCCGACAGGATGTAGGACGTGACCGAGAGGCTCGCCCCCACCAGCAAAGGGCCCAGCGTCAAGGCGGCCCAATAGACCAGCACCCGCTGCGCGATCGGCCGCACGGCGCGCACGCGCCAGATCGAGTTGAGCGTGTGGTCGATGGTCAGCATCAGCGCCATGGCCGTGAAGCCGAGCGCGATCAGGCCCATGCCGCCCATCTGGCTGGCCTTGGCCGCGAACTTGGTCAGCGACATCAGCACTGGCTTGGCGATGGCATCGGGCACCATGCCCGTGAGCACCTGCTGCTCGAGCACCTTGCGAAAGCGCGCGAACACGGGAAAGGCGCTGAACAAGGCCAGCATCACGGTGAACAGCGGCACGATGGCGATCGTGGTCGTGAAGGTCAGGCTGCCCGCCGTGACGCCCAGGTGGTCTTCCCTGAAACGCTGGCGCAGGGTCAGGTAGGTTTGCGCCCAGGGCCACTGTTGCAGTGTGGTCAACAGCAGGCGCCAGCGCTCGCGGGCGTTCGTCCAGAAGGTCCATGGGGTCGTCATGCTGGCTATGATGCCAGTCATGCGCCTCGGCGCCTTGCCGCACGCCCTTCGGCCTCTTGATTTTTCACGATGACGCCAGCCTCGCCTTCTTCGGTCAAGCCCACATCGGACGCTGTTTTCGCGCCGCACCCGCCCGCGCGCCGCGCTTTGATCGAGCGCATGCGCCTGCTCAACGTGGCGCTGCTGCTCTCGCTCATCGGCCTGTGCCTGTGCTGGGAGCTGTGGCTGGCACCGCTCAAAGGCGGCACGGGCGTGCTGGCCGTCAAGGCGCTGCCGTTGACGTTCGCCATCGCGGGCATGCTCAAGCACAAGCTCTACACCTACCGCTGGATGACCTTGCTGATCTGGCTGTACTTCACCGAAGGCGTGGTACGCGCGACCAGCGACACGGGCCTGTCGCAGGTGCTCGCAGGCATCGAGGTGACCTTGAGCGTCGCGCTGTTCACGGCCTGCGCGCTGTACGTGCGCCTGCGCCTGCGCGTGCTGCCGCCTGAAGGCAAGGCCGCGCGCAAGGCAGCGCTGATGGAAGACCTGTGAAGCAGCCCGACGCTTTGCTGCAGGCCTTGCGCGAGGCGCTGGGCGAAACGCATGTGCTCGTGGCCGACGCGAGCGATGCGCTGGCGCGCCACCTCGTCGATTGGCGCAAGCGCTATCAGGGCAGTGCATTGGCCGTCGTGCGGCCGGCCGATGCGGCGCAGGTGGCAGCGGTTGTCAAGCTGTGCGCGCGCTTTGGCGCCAGCATCGTGCCGCAAGGCGGCAACACCAGCCTGGTCGGTGGCGCGGTGCCCGATGACAGCGGCGCGCAGATCGTGCTGAGCCTCTCGCGGCTGCACCGCGTATTGCGTGTGGACCCGGCCAACCTGTCGATCACGGTCGAGGCGGGTTGCCTGCTGGCCGATGTGCAAAGTGCGGCTGCGGACGCGGGCTTGCTTTTCCCGCTCAGCCTGGCGTCGGAAGGCACCTGCACGATCGGCGGCAACTTGGCGACCAACGCGGGCGGCACACAGGTGCTGCGTTACGGCACGGCGCGCGAGCTGTGCCTGGGCCTCGAAGCGGTGACCGCGCAAGGCCAGATCTGGCACGGCCTGCAAGGCCTGCGCAAGGACAACACGGGCTACGACCTGCGCCACCTGCTGATCGGCAGCGAAGGCACGCTGGGCATCATCACCGCGGCCACGCTGCGCCTGTATCCGCAGCCCAAAGGCCAGGCCACCGCCCTGCTCGCCTGCCCGGACATGAGCGCCGCCGTGGCCGTGTTGCAGCGCGCGCGCGATGTGCTCGATGCGGGACTCACGGCTTATGAAGTGATGGCGCGGCTGCCTTTGCAACTGGTGCAGCGGCATCATCCGGATGTGGCTTCGGTGATGTCGGCGTTGTGCGCCGAAACGGATGTCGATGCCGAGGGCGCCCTGCCCGCCTGGACCGTGTTGATCGACAACCACAGCAGCGAGTCCGATGCCCATGCGCAGCAGCGTCTGCAGGCGCTGCTCGAACAGGCCATGGCCGATGGCCTGGTCACCAATGCCACGCTCGCCAGCAACACCACGCAGCGCCAGGCCATGTGGCGGCTGCGCGAAACCATTCCGCTGTCGGAGCGCGCCGAAGGGCTGATGGTCAAGCACGACATCGGCGTACCGACATCGGCCATGGCGGCCTTCGTGTCCACGACCGAGCAGGCCATCATGGCGCGCTGGCCGCAGGCGCGCATCGTGTGCTTTGGCCATCTGGGCGATGGCAACCTGCACTACAACGTGCAACCGCCGCCCGGGCAACAGGCGGGCGAGGCCCTGCTGGCTTTCGAGCGTGCGGTCAACAAACTGGTGTTCGACGAAGTGCAGTATGTGCAGGGCACCTTGTCGGCCGAGCATGGCATCGGTGTCTTGCGGCGCGGCGAACTGGCGCGGCGCAAACCGGCTGCGGCCTTGTCGATGATGCGTGCGATCAAGCAGGCGCTGGACCCTGCGGGTACGTTGAACCCTGGACGCGTGCTGGATTGATCACGCGCCCTTGCCCTTGTCCGCCTGACGCTCACTGAACCGTGCCCTTGAGCCCGTTTGGAATGGGCATCGACAGCACATCGATGCCTTCTTCGCGCAGCTCGGCGCGCTCTTCGGGCGTGGCCTGGCCGCGGATGGCACGCTCAGGCACATCGCCGTGATGCATGCCGCGCACCTCGTCGACGAAGCGGTCGCCCACGTCCTCCGTGTTGGCCACGACATGGCGCACGGCCTGCCAGTACAGCTTCTGCATGGCCTGCAGGGCTTGCGCCGCTTCGGCCTGGTCGGCATCCGACGCCGCAACCGCTGACCCAGCCACCTCGCGCGATGGCGATGCGGCAGTTGAAGGGGCAGAAGCCCGAGCCGAAGCGGTTGCAGGCTCGACGGCGCGCGGCCCGCCGCGCCTGCGCGGACTGGCTGCCTTCGAGCTTGGCCGCCTTCAAGGCCGACACGTTCAAGCGCGAAGCGGATGGCCGCCTGGTGACATCGTGACGAGCCGCACAATGGGCAGGTCAGCGAGCCGCGTTCTTGTTGGGACGCGAGGTCATCGGCAGAGGCGAACCAGCCCTCGAACAGATGCCCGCCTTCGCAATGGAGATCGACAACCAGCATGATGAGGTCGTTGTGCGCCCGCGCGGGCCGTCAGACCGTGACCCAGTCCAATGGCCACTGGCCAGCGCGCCACTGATGCAGCCACATCATGCCCGTGATGGTCTTGACGTCGGTGAGGTGGCCGTCGCGCATCCACGTTTTCCAGCTCTTCGTCGGCTGACCGGGAACAGGTCGAGGAACTCGCCTTCGTCCAGCCGGCGCTCGCCCCGGGTGCAGCCCACGCGCGAAGAAGATCTCGATGCGCTCGTCGGAATAGGCGATCGCCGTTGTGCATCACGCCGGCGTTGGCCCACTCGCTGGCGCGTGTAGCCGGTTTCCTCGTGCAGCTCGCGGATGGCGCAGTGCCAGCGGGTCTTCGCTGGCGTCGAGCTTGCCGGCCGGGAATTCCATGCACGACACTGGCCGCACGCGGGTAACGGTACTGGCGCTCCAGCAGCACACGGCCGTCGTCGCAGGATGCGGCACGACCACGACGGCGCCGGGATGGACGCACGTACTCGCGGTGTGGCCTCGCGGCCGTTGGGCAGCGCGGATCGTGATCGCGCTGCACCTGAAGGAAATTGCCTTCGTAGACGACCTTCGGACTTCGAGCGACGATTCGCGCAGGTGCGGGTCGGCGTCCGGTCCGGAATGCCGCGCGTCGGACGTGCAGCTCGAGGACTTCTTTGTCATCGATTCGTGGACCGCGAGCGGCGCAGGTAGCGCCACACGAAGCCCGGGAAACCGAGCGTCGAGGAACAGCACAGCCGTCACGGCCTAGAACTCCCAGCGCTGCGCGAAGCGCGCTGGCCGAGCCGCGATTCGAGGCACGAAGCCCAGCGACCAGCGTCGACCAGCCACGCAGCACGAGCAGTTCCAGCAGCGCGCCAGCCGCCGGCCTTGGGCGTCACGGCGCGGGCCGATGCAGCAACAGGCGCTCATTCATGAAAGGCAGCGTTGGCCGCGATCAGCGCGACCACCAGCACACGGGACAACCGATGTGCCCTGCTGCATCGGCTGATGTGACTGTCAGGACTGCCAGGCGCCTCGCGCGATGGCGCTGGGCGCACAGCGTCATCAGGCCGCTGGGCAGCATGCCCAGCACCAGCACGGCCAGGCCGTTGACCGACATCACCACGCGGGCCATCGGCTTGCGCGCACGGGGTTCGCGTCGGTCGGCTCATCGAAGTACATGACCTTGACGACACGCAGGTAGTAGAACGCGCCCATCAGCGACAGCATCACGGCCACGACCGAGCCAGCAGCAGCGCCGAGCTGGTCGTCGACCATCGCCTGCAGCACGGCCAGCTTGGCGTAGAAGCCGACTATCGGCGGGATGCCGGTCAGCGAGAACATGTAACATCGGCCATCACGCAGCGCCTACCACGGGGCTGCGCTTGTTCAGGCCGGCCAGGTCGCTCGATCTGCTCGGACTCGAAGCCCGGGCGCGCCAGCAGCATGATCAGGCCGAACGTGCCCATCGTGGTCAGCACATAGGTGATCGAGTAGAACAGCGAAGAGCTGTAGCCGTTGCCTGCCGACGACGTGTTGCCCGCCACGCCCTAGGCCAGACCCAGCAGCGATGAAGCCCATTTGCGCGATAGTCGAATAGGCCAGCATGCGCTTGAGGTTGGTCTGCGCGATCGCGGCCAAGTTGCCGACGACCATCGACAGCACGGCCAGGATCATCAGCATCTGCTGCCAGTCGGTGGCCGTGTGATCAGGCCTTCGACCAGCAGACGGATCGTGATGGCGAACGCGGCCAGCTTCGGCGCACCGGCCGACCATCAGCGTGGCGGCGGTCGGCGCGCCCTGGTAGACGTCGGGCACCCACATGTGGAACGGCGCCACACCCAGCTTGAAGCCCAGGCCAGCCACGATGAACACGAGCCGAAAGCCAGCACCTGCTTGTTCACGTCGCCGGCCAGCGATGCCCTTGTAGACCTCGGCCAGATCGAGCGAGCCCGTGGCGCCGTACATCATCGACAGGCCGTAGAGCAAAAAGCCCGAAGCCAGCGCGCCCAGCACGAAGTACTTCATGGCCGCTTCAGTGGCTGCGCGTTGTCGCGGCGCAGGGCCACGAGTGCGTACAGCGACAGCGATCATCAGCTCCAGGCCCAGGTAGATGCTCAGGAAGTTGTTGCCGATGATCATGATCGAGATGCCCAGCAGCGCGAACATGCTCAGCGTGAACAGTTCGCCCTTGAGCATCTCGCGGTCGCCCGCATAGACCTGGGCATAGACCAGCGAGCCCATCACGGCCAGCGTCGCGCACAGCGACAGCAGGTGGCCCATGGCATCGGTCACGACCATTTTCTGCATGGCGTAGACGGACGCGCCATTGTCGAGCGCGCACAGGTGCATGCCCGCCACGGCGGCCAGCGAGGCCATGGTCAGCAGATAGGTGGCCGTGCGTTCGGGAGACGTCACGAACAGATCGACCAGCGCAACCAGGCAGGCCATGCCCAGCAACACGATCTCGGGTGTCACAGCGGACCAGTTCAAGTTATTCATGTTTGGTCTGGCCTCAGTTCAACTTGCTGATGGAGACGTGCTTGAGCAGCGCCGTCACCGAGACGTGCATCACGTCGGTGAAGGGCTTGGGCTGGATGCCCATCCACAGCACGGCAGCGGCCAGGACGGCCAGGATCAGGAATTCGCGGGCGTTGATGTCGGAGAGGCCACGCACATCGTCGTTGGTGACATCGCCGAAGTACACGCGCTTGTACATCCACAGCGTGTAGGCCGCGCCGAAGATCAGCGCCGTGGCGGCGAGCATGCCGATTACGAAGTCGAACTTCACGGCACCCAGGATCACCAGCCACTCGCCCACAAAGCCAGCCGTGCCCGGCAGACCGCAGTTGGCCATCGAGAACAGCAGCGCGAAGGCAGCGAACTTGGGCATCACGTTGACGACACCGCCGTAGGTGGCGATCTCGCGCGAGTGGACGCGGTCGTACAGCACGCCGATGCTCAGGAACATCGCGCCCGACACGAAGCCGTGGGCGATCATCTGCACGAGGCCGCCGGTCACGCCCAGATCGTTGAAGATGAAGAAGCCCAGCGTCACGAAACCCATGTGGGCGATGGACGAGTAAGCCACCAGCTTCTTCATGTCCTGCTGGACCATGGCGACCAGGCCGATGTAGATCACGCCGATCAGCGACAGGGTGATCACGACGGGTGCGAACTCGTGCGAGGCATCGGGCACGATGGGCAGCATGAAACGCAGGAAGCCGTAGCAGCCCAGCTTGAGCATGATCGCGGCCAGCACGACCGAACCGCCCGTGGGCGCCTCGACGTGAGCGTCAGGCAACCAGGTGTGCACCGGCCACATCGGGACCTTCACGGCGAAGGCCGCGAAGAAGGCACCGAACAGCAAGGCCTGGGGCGTGGCGGCCAGCGGCAGCTTCTGCCATGCGGCGATGTCGAAGGTACCACCCGACTTGTAGTACAGGTAGACCAGCGCGACCAGCATCAGCAGCGAGCCCATCAGCGTATACAGGAAGAACTTGAACGCGGCGTACACGCGGCGCGGTCCGCCCCACACACCGATGATGATGTACATCGGGATCAGCGTGGCTTCGAAGAACACGTAGAACAGCAGGCCGTCGAGTGCCGAGAACACGCCGATCATCAGACCGGACAGGATCAGGAAGGCGCCGTAGTACTGATGCGGGCGGTCTTCGATGACCTCCCAGCCGGCCAGCACGACGATGATCGTGATGAAGGCCGTCAGCGGCACGAACCACATCGAGATGCCGTCGACACCCAGGTGGTAGAACACATTGAAGCGCTCGATCCACGAGGCGTGCTCGACGAACTGCATCGCGGCCGTGCCGTTGTCGAAGCCCGTCATCACGGGGATCGTGACCAGGAAACCGATGACCGAACCGACCAGGGCGATCCAGCGCGCGGCACCGGGGTTCTCCTGGCGGCCGGCGATCAGCAGCAGGAGCCCGAATGCCACCGGAATCCAGATGGCGAGAGAAAGGATATTTGGCATTGTTTGCATGAACCTGTCCTCGCGCTCAGTGGTGCGTGAACACTGCGAACCAAGACATCAGAGCGATCACCCCAACGATCATGACCAGCGCGTAGTGATAGAGGTAACCCGTCTGGAACAGGCGGACCAGCGAACCGATCAGGCCGACCAGCTTGGCCGAGCCGTTGACGGCCGCGCCGTCGATGATGGCCACGTCGCCCACCTTCCACAGACCGCGGCCCAGCAGGCGCGCGCCGGCGGCCAGGATGTTCTCGTTGAACCAGTCCAGGAAGTACTTGTTCTCGCCGATCACGATCAGCGGACGCAGCACCTTGGCGAACATCGCGGGAATCTGCGGCCACACCATGTAGAACAGATAAGCCACGACGACACCGGACAGGGCCAGGAAGAACGGCAGCGTGGTGAAGCCATGCAGGGCCATGTCGGTGGCGCCGTGGAACTCGTGGGCCAGCTCTTCCATCGCGGGATGGCGCTCGAGGTTGACCGAGATCGCGCTCTTGAGGAAGTCGCCGAACAGCTCGGGCTGGATCGTCAGGAAGCCGATCACGACCGACGGGATGGCCAGCAGCAGCAGCGGCACCGTCACCACCCAGGGCGATTCATGCGGCGTGTGCACCTCGCTGTGGTCGCCAGGCTCGCCATGGTGATCGTGCTCGCCAGGGAAAGGCTTGTGATGGAAGTGCTCCTTGCCGTGGAAGACCAGGAAGTACATCCGGAAGCTGTAGAACGCCGTCACGAACACGCCGACGATCACGGCGAAGTACGCGAAGCCGGCTGCGGGCAGGTGGCTGGCGTGCACGGCCTCGATGATCGAGTCCTTCGAGTAGAAGCCCGAGAAGAACGGCGTGCCGATCAGGGCCAGCGAGCCGATCAGGGACGTGATCCACGTGATGGGCATGTACTTGCGCAGGCCGCCCATGTTGCGGATGTCCTGGTCGTGGTGCATGCCCATGATGACCGAGCCCGCGCCGAGGAACAGCAGCGCCTTGAAGAAGGCGTGCGTCATCAGGTGGAACACGGCCACGTTGTAGGCCGACACGCCCAGGGCCACGGTCATGTAACCCAGCTGCGACAGTGTGGAGTAGGCCACGACGCGCTTGATGTCGTTCTGGATGATGCCCAGGAAACCCATGAACAGCGCCGTGATCGAGCCGATCACCAGGATGAAGTTCAGCGCCGTGTCGGACAGCTCGAAAAGCGGCGACATGCGCGTGACCATGAAGATGCCCGCCGTCACCATCGTGGCGGCGTGGATCAGCGCGGAGATCGGTGTCGGGCCTTCCATCGAGTCAGGCAGCCACACGTGCAGCGGGAACTGCGCCGACTTGCCCATCGCGCCGATGAACAGGCAGATGCAGATGACCGTGATCAGCGCCCAGTCCGTCTTGGGCAGCGTCATCGCGGCCAGCTCGTTGGCCTTGGCGAACAGCTCCGTGTAATTGAGCGTGCCCGTGAAAGCCAGGATCAGGCCGATGCCCAGGATGAAGCCGAAGTCGCCCACGCGGTTGACCAGGAAGGCCTTCATGTTGGCGAAGATGGCCGTGGGCTTCTTGAACCAGAAACCGATCAGCAGGTAAGACACCAGGCCCACCGCTTCCCAGCCGAAGAACAGCTGCAGCAGGTTGTTGCTCATCACGAGCATCAGCATCGAGAAGGTGAACAGCGAGATGTAGCTGAAGAAGCGCTGGTAGCCGTCGTCCTCTTCCATGTAGCCGATGGTGTAGATGTGCACCATCAGCGACACGAAGGTGACCACGCACATCATCATGGCGGTCAGGCCGTCGATCAGGAAGCCCACTTCCATCTTGAGCGAGCCCAGGCTCATCCATTCATAGACGGTCTGGTTGAAGTGCGCGCCCTCGCCCGCCACGGCCTTGAGGGTCATGGCCGAGATGATGAAGGAGACCAGCACGCCCAGGATCGTGAGCACGTGCGCGCCCTTGCGGCCGATCACCTTGCCGAACAGGCCGGCGGCGATCGAGCCGACCAGCGGCGCCAGGGGCACGGCCAGCAGCGCGTTGAGAGAAAGTTCTGTTGTCATTGTTGTGTCTCTCCCGATCAGCCCTTGAGGGTGTCCAGCTCGTCCACATTGATCGACGCGCGATTGCGGAACAGCACCACCAGAATGGCCAGACCGATGGCCGACTCGGCGGCCGCGACGGTCAGGATGAAGAAGACGAAGACCTGGCCGTCCATGTCACCCAGGTAGTGGGAGAAGGCGACGAAGTTCATGTTCACGGCCAGCAGCATCAGCTCGATGCACATCAGCAGCACGATCAGGTTCTTGCGGTTCAGGAAGATGCCCGTGACCGACATGGCGAACAGGATGGCGCCCAGCGACAGGAAATGTCCGAGTGTGATGGCCGTGTTCATGCTCGACCTCCGGTAGGCGCCGAGGCATCGGCCGCAGGTGCCGACGTTGACGCAGCAGGCGCTTCGATCGTGGGCGCCAGCTTGACGACGCGCAGGCGGTCGCCCTTCTTGACGCGGACCTGCTCGGCCGGGTTCTGGTAGTGCGCGTCCTTGCGCTTGCGCAGCGTCAGCGCGATGGCCGCGATGATCGCCACGAGCAGGATCACGGCGGCGATCTGCACGGGGAACAGGTAGTTCGTGAACAGCTCCAGGCCCAGCGCCTTGGCGTTGGCGACCTTGGCCACGTCAGGCGGAAAGGCCTTGGCCACGGGCAGGTCAAAGCCGCGCGTCAGCACGAAGGCCATCTCGAGCGCGATCAGCACACCGACGGCGGCCGCCAGCGGGAAGTGCTTCCAGAAGCCCTGGCGGATCGAGTCGATGTTGATGTCCAGCATCATCACGACGAACAGGAACAGCACCATCACGGCGCCGACGTAGACCAGCACCAGCGAGATCGCCAGGAACTCGGCCTGCAGCAGCATCCACACGCAAGAGGCGCTGAAAAAAGCCAACACCAGGTGCAGTGCCGCGCTGACGGGGCTCTTGGCCGTGATCACGCGGAAGCCCGCGAAGACCAGCACGGCCGAGAAGAGGTAGAAAAGTAGGCTGAAGGTGTCCATATCGGGTCAGCGGTATTTCGCGTCCGCCTCCTTGTTGGCTGCGATTTCTTTTTCGTAGCGATCGCCCACGGCCAGGAGCATGTCCTTGGTGAAGTAGAGGTCGCCGCGCTTTTCGCCGTGGTATTCGAAGATGTGGGTCTCGACAATGGAGTCCACGGGGCAGCTTTCTTCGCAGAAGCCGCAGAAGATGCACTTGGTCAGGTCGATGTCGTAGCGCGTGGTGCGGCGGCTGCCGTCGTCGCGCACGTCGGACTCGATCGTGATGGCCATGGCCGGGCAGACCGCCTCGCACAGCTTGCAGGCGATGCAGCGCTCTTCGCCGTTCTCGTAACGGCGCAGCGCGTGCAGGCCACGGAAGCGCGGCGACATGGGCGTCTTCTCTTCAGGGAACTGCACGGTGACGTACGGTTTGAAGAAGTGGCGGCCGGTCAGGGCCATGCCCTTGAACATTTCCAGCAGGAAGAAGCTGGAGACTCTTTCTTTGAGGGACATTGCAGACATGTTGGTGGCCCCTTATTTCCAGATATTCCAAGGCGACATCATCCAGCCGCCGACCAGCACCAGCCAGATCAGCGTGATGGGGATGAAGATCTTCCAGCCCAGACGCATGATCTGGTCGTAGCGGAAGCGTGGGAACGAGGCGCGCACCCACAGGAACATGGTGACGATGACGAAGGCCTTGGCGAACAGCCAGAACCAGTTCCAGATGTACATCGTGTGCTCGATGAAATCCGGCGTCGCCATGCCCAGCATCTTGAAGGACACGGGCGCGATCCAGCCACCGAAGAACATGACGGCGGCCAGCGTGGACACCAGGATCATGTTGGCGTACTCGGCCAGGAAGAACATCGCGAAGGCCATGCCCGAGTACTCGATCATGTGACCGGCCACGATTTCGGACTCGCCTTCCACCACGTCGAAGGGGTGGCGGTTGGTCTCGGCCAGGCCGGAGATGAAGTACACGACCGTGATCGGCAGCAGCGGCAGCCAGTTCCACGACAGCAGGTTCAGGCCCTTGTCGGCGAACACGCCCTTGCCCTGGCTCAGCACGATGTCGGTCATGTTGAGCGAGCCGGCCGTCATCAGCACGATCACCAGGCAAAAGCCCATGGCGATTTCGTAGGACACCATCTGAGCCGAAGCGCGGATGGCGCCCAGGAAGGCGTACTTCGAGTTCGAAGCCCAGCCGGCGATGATCACGCCATAGACTTCCAGCGACGTGATCGCCATCAGGAACAGCAGACCGGCATTGACGTTGGCCAGCGCGGCTTCAGGCCCGAAGGGGATCACGGCCCAGGCCGCCAGCGCGGGCATGATCGTCATGATCGGGCCGAGCAGGAACAGCGGCTTGTTGGCCGCCGACGGCAGGATGATTTCCTTGAAGATCAGCTTGACCGCATCGGCGATGGGCTGCAGCAAACCCATCGGACCCGTGCGGTTGGGACCGGGACGGATCTGCGACCAGGCGATCGCCTTGCGCTCCCACAGCGTCAGATAGGCCACGCAGCCCAGCAGGGGCAGCAGCAAAACGACGATCTTGAGCAGCGACCAGACCAGGGGCCAGGCGGCGCCCAGGTTGGCGGCACCAGCGTTGTACAGGGTGTCGATCATGTGTTGTGTCCCCTACCCTTCAGGCTTTGTCGACACGGACCGTGCCGAAGGATGCGCCCAGCGTGGCCGTGGCCGCTGTACCGGCGGGCACGCGCACCACGTTGGCGGGCAGGCTGGCGTCGAGCACGGCAGGCAGCACGGCAGAGCCGCCGTCTTGCGAGACCTTGACCTTGGCACCTTCGGCCAGGCCCAGCTCGGCCCACAGGGCTTGCGGCAGGCTGGCCACGGGCGCCTTGGCATCCGCCGTGGCTTGCAGCGCGGGCGAGCGGCGCACCAGGGCGTCGGCGCTGTAGATCGGCAGATCGGCCAGACGCTGCAGGCCGCCGGTCGAGGCGCTCAGGTTGATCGCGGCGCCGGTGCTGTTGTCCAGCTTGGACGGCAGCGCGGCGATGTCGCCCAGCGCGGCGGCCTTGACCTCTTCGGATGTTTCGTAGGCGAAGCCGGGCAAGCCCAGCATCGTGCCCAGCACGCGCAGGACCTTCCAGGCCGGACGGGCATCGCCTTGCGGCTTGACCGAACCGTGGAAGCTCTGCACGCGGCCTTCGGCGTTCACGAAGGTGCCTGAGGTCTCGGCGAAAGCGGCGATCGGCAGGATCACGTCGGCGTAGTCGCTGGCCGAGGTCTTGAACGACGACAGCGACACGACCATCTCGGCGCCCTGCACGGCGGCCATCGCGGCGGCCGGGTTGGCGGTATCGAACTCGGGCTCGACGCCCAGCAGCACGATGGCCTTCAGGGCCTTGCCTTCATTGGCGAACCCGAGCATCTGACCGGCGTTCAAGCCGCCTGTCAGAGGATGCGCGCCAGCCAGTTGCGCACCGACCGTGTTGGCCGACTCGCCCAGGAAGCCGAAGCGTGCGCCGGTCTGCGCGGCGATCCATTGCGCCAGCGCCTGCAGCGTCGAAGCTTGCGGATGCTGCGTGGCGGCGTTGCCCAGCAGGATGGCCTTGCTTTGACCCGACAGCAGCGAGGCAGCGATGGCCTTGGCTTCGTCGGAAGCGGTGCCGTTGCAAGGCGCGGTCATGCTCAATTGCGCGGCCACGGCCACAGCCACATCGGCCAGGGCCTGTGCCCAGGCGCTCGGCGCCACGGTCACGCGTTGCTTGATCGGCAGCAGCCAGTCGTCGTTCGCGCCGCCGATGGCGCAGACTTGCGCACCGCGCTTGGCAGCCTGACGCAGGCGTGAGGCGAACAGCGGATGGTCCTTGCGCAGGAAGGAGCCGACGACCAGCGCGCGGTCCAGCGTGGACAGCTCGGCGATCGGCAGACCCAGCCAGCGTGCGCCCGTGCCAGCGGCGAAGTCGGCATTGCGCAGGCGCGTGTCGACGTTGTCGCTCCCGATGCCGCGCATCAGTTGCGCCAGCAGGTACAGCTCTTCGACGGTGCTGTGCTCGGTGGCCAGCGCGCCGATGGCATTCGCGCCATGTTCGGTCTTCACGCCCTTGAGGCCGTTGGCCACGTACTCGAGCGCGACGGTCCAGTCGACCTCGGCCCACTGCCCGCCCTGCTTGATCATGGGCTTGGTCAGACGCTGCCCGCTGTTGAGCGCCTCGTAACTGAAGCGGTCGCGGTCGGCGATCCAGCACTCGTTGACGTCTTCGTTCTCGAGCGGCACGACGCGCAGCACCTTGCCACTCTTGACCTGCACGATCAGGTTCGAGCCGTTGGAGTCATGCGGCGACACGCTCTTGCGGCGCGACAGCTCCCATGTGCGGGCGCTGTAGCGGAAGGGCTTGCTCGTCAGGGCACCGACCGGGCAGATGTCGATCATGTTGCCCGACAGCTCCGAATCGACCGAGTTGCCGACGAAGGTCGTGATCTCGGAGTGCTCGCCGCGGTTGACCATGCCCAGCTCCATCACGCCGGCCACTTCCTGGCCGAAGCGCACGCAGCGTGTGCACTGGATGCAGCGGCTCATCTCTTCCATCGAGATCAGCGGGCCCACATCCTTGTGGAAGACCACGCGCTTTTCTTCTTTGTAGCGCGATGCCGAACCGCCATAGCCCACGGCCAAGTCCTGCAGCTGGCACTCGCCGCCCTGGTCGCAGATCGGGCAGTCCAGCGGGTGGTTGATCAGCAGGAACTCCATCACGCCCTGCTGGGCCTTGATGGCTTTCTCGCTCTTCGTGCGCACGATCATGCCTTGCGTGACGGGCGTCGCGCAGGCGGGCATGGGCTTGGGCGCCTTCTCGATGTCCACAAGGCACATGCGGCAGTTGGCCGCGATGGACAGCTTCTTGTGATAGCAGAAGTGCGGAATGAAGGTCCCGTTTTCTTCAGCAGCACGGATCACCATGCTGCCTTCCTGGGCCTGGACTTTGCGTCCGTCGATTTCGATTTCAACCATGAGGCTTGCCCGTGTCAGATGTAGGACGGGACCGTGCAACATCCTTTTTCGATGTGATGCACGAATTCGTCGCGGTAATGCTTGATGAAGGCGCGCACCGGCATCGCCGCCGCATCGCCCAGCGCGCAGATCGTGCGCCCCTGGATGTTGTCGGCCACCGAGTTCAGCAGGTCGATGTCTTCAGCGCGGCCGTGGCCGTGCTCGATGCGGTCCATCATGCGCCACAGCCAGCCCGTGCCTTCGCGGCAAGGCGTGCACTGGCCGCACGACTCGTGCATGTAGAAGTAGGACAGGCGCAGCAGGCTCTTGACCATGCAGCGTGTTTCGTCCATCACGATGACGGCGCCCGAGCCCAGCATCGAGCCGGCCTTGGCGATGGAGTCATAGTCCATCGTGCATTCCATCATGATGTCGGCCGGCAGCACGGGCATCGACGACCCACCGGGGATCACGGCCTTGAGCTTGCGACCGCCGCGCACGCCGCCGGCCAACTCCAGCAGCTTGGCGAAAGGCGTGCCCATCGGGATCTCGTAGTTGCCGGGGCGCTCCACGTCACCGCTGATCGAGAACAGCTTGGTGCCGCCGTTGTTGGGCTTGCCCACGTTCAGGAAGGCCTCGCCGCCGTTGCGGATGATCCAGGGCACCGCGGCAAACGTCTCGGTGTTGTTGATCGTCGTGGGCTTGCCGTACAGGCCGAAGCTCGCCGGGAAAGGCGGCTTGAAGCGCGGCTGCCCCTTCTTGCCTTCGATCGATTCGAGCAGCGCGGTTTCTTCGCCGCAGATGTAGGCGCCGAAACCATGGTGCGCGTGCAACTGGAAGGTGAACTCGCTGCCCATGATCTTGTCGCCGAGATAGCCGGCGGCACGGGCCTGCTCCAAGGCCTCTTCAAAGCGCTCGTACACCTCGAAGATCTCGCCGTGGATGTAGTTGTAGCCCACCGTGATGCCCATGGCGTAAGCCGCAATGGCCATGCCTTCGATCACGGTGTGCGGGTTGAAGCGCAGGATCTCGCGGTCCTTGCAGGTGCCGGGCTCGCCCTCGTCGGAGTTGCACACCAGGTACTTCTGCCCCGGGAAGGCGCGCGGCATGAAGCTCCACTTCAGGCCGGTCGGGAAACCCGCGCCGCCACGGCCACGCAGGGCCGAAGCCTTGACCTCGGCGATGACCTGGTCGGGCGTCATGCCTTCCCCGCCATCCTTGCCCAGGATCTTGCGCAGCGCCGCGTAACCGCCGCGCGACTCATAGTCCTTCAGGCCCCAGTTGTTGCCGTCGATGCCCGCATAGATCTGCGGTTCGATGTGGCGGCCGTGGAAAACGGTTTCCTGGCCGGTCGCCTGGAATTTGGAAAGATCAAGCATCTTGTCTTTGCCTCACTTCGCTTGAGCCCTGAGCGCGTCGACCAGCTCGTCCAGCCGTTCGTTGCTCATGAAGCTGACCATTTGACGGTCGTTGACCAGGGCCACGGGTGCATCGGCGCAGGCGCCCAGGCATTCGGACTGCTGCACGGTGAACAGGCCGTCGGGCGTCGTGCCGCCCATCTCGACACCCAGGCGCTGGCACACGTGCTCGAGCGCCTTCTGGCCGTCGCGCAACTGGCATGGCAGGTTGGTGCACACGGCGACCTTGAACTGCCCGACCGGCTGCTGGTTGTACATGTTGTAGAAGGTCGTCACTTCGCGCACGGCGATGGGCGCCACGCCGATGTAGTCGGCGATCTGCTGCTCGCTCTCGGCCGAGACCCAGCCACGCTCTTGCTGGATGATGGACAGGCAGGCCATGACCGCCGAGATGCGCTGGTCCGCCGGGTACTTGGCGAGTTCGCGGTCGAATCGCGCTTTGGTTTGTTCGCTCAACATGATGTGGTCCGTCACTTAGCGGTCGATCTCACCGAACACGATGTCCATCGTGCCGATGATGGCCACGGCATCGGCCAGCATGTGACCGCGGGACATCTCGTCCAGCGCGGCCAGGTGCGGGAAGCCAGGGGCACGGATCTTCAGGCGGTAAGGCTTGTTGGCACCGTCGGATGCCAGGTAGATGCCGAACTCGCCCTTGGGGTGCTCGACGGCGGCATAGGCCTCGCATTCGGGCACGTGAAAGCCCTCGGTGAAGAGCTTGAAGTGGTGGATCAGCTCTTCCATCGAGGTCTTCATCTCGACACGCGAAGGCGGCGCCACCTTGTGGTTGTCGGTGATGACCGGCCCCGGGTTGGCACGCAGCCAATCAACGCACTGCTTGATGATGCGGTTGGACTGGCGCAGCTCTTCCACGCGCACCACATAGCGGTCGTAGCAATCGCCATTGGTGCCGATGGGAATGTCGAAGTCGAGCTTGTCGTAGACGTCGTAGGGCTGGTGCTTGCGCAGGTCCCACACGATGCCCGAGCCGCGCAGCATCGCGCCGGTCAGGCCCATCTGCAGCGCGCGCTCCGGCGGCACCACGCCGATGCCAACCGTGCGCTGCTTCCAGATGCGGTTGTCGGTCAGCAGCGTCTCGTACTCGTCCACCAAGGCGGGGAAGCGCTTGGTGAAGTCGTCGATGAAGTCCAGCACGGAACCCTGGCGGTTCTCGTTCATGCGCGCAATCGTCTTGGCGTTCTTGATCTTGCTGACCTTGTACTGCGGCATCGTGTCGGGCAGATCACGGTAGACGCCGCCCGGACGGAAGTAGGCCGCGTGCATGCGCGCGCCCGACACCGCCTCGTACATGTCGAAGAGGTCTTCGCGCTCGCGGAAGCAATAGATCAGGATGTTCATCGCGCCGCAGTCGAAGCCGTGACAGCCCAACCACAGCAGGTGGTTCAGCACACGGGTGATCTCGGCGAACATCACGCGGATGTACTGCGCGCGCACCGGCACCTCGATGCCCATCATCTTCTCGATGGCCAGGCAGTAGGCGTGCTCGTTGCACATCATCGAGACGTAGTCCAGGCGGTCCATGTAGGGCAGCGACTGGATGAAGGTCTTGGACTCGGCCAGCTTCTCGGTGGCGCGGTGCAGCAGGCCGATGTGGGGGTCGGCGCGCTGGATGACTTCGCCGTCCAGCTCGAGCACCAGGCGCAGCACGCCGTGTGCTGCGGGGTGCTGCGGACCGAAGTTCAGGGTGTAGTTTTTGATTTCAGCCATGGTTCAACTCCGCCTCAGTGGATACCGCCGTAGTTGTCCTCGCGGATGATGCGCGGGGTGATCTCGCGTGGCTCGATGGTGACGGGCTGGTAGATCACGCGTTTTTGATCGGCGTCGTAGCGCATCTCGACGTGGCCGGAGGTCGGGAAGTCCTTGCGGAAGGGGTGCCCAATGAAACCGTAGTCCGTGAGGATGCGGCGCAGGTCGGCGTGGCCGTCGAAGATGATGCCGTACAGGTCGAAGGCCTCGCGCTCGAACCAGTTGGCGCTGTTCCAGACGTCGTTGACCGAGGCCACGACAGGGAAGTCGTCATCGGGTGCGAACACCTTCAGGCGCAGGCGCCAGTTCTTGCTGACCGACAACAGGTGGCTGACGGCGCAGTAGCGCGGGCCATCCTGGTAGATGCTGGGGCCGCCATCCTTGTAGGTCGAATAGTCCATGCCGCACAGGTCGATCAGCTGCTCGAACTTCAGCTCGGCGTGATCGCGCAGGGTCTTGGCCACGGCCAGGTAGTCGGCGGCGGACACGGTCAGGGTCAACTCACCCTTGGCATTGTCCAGACGCTTGATCTTGTCGCCCAGCACGCTTTGCAGGACAGCTTGCAAATTGACGAGTTTCTGAGTCATGTGCAAGGCTCCGGTCAGCGGGCGATGGTGTTTTCGCGGCGAATCTTCGCCTGCAACTGCAAGATGCCGTAGAGCAATGCCTCGGCCGTGGGCGGGCAGCCCGGCACGTACACGTCGACGGGCACGATGCGGTCGCAGCCGCGCACCACCGAGTAGCTGTAGTGGTAATAGCCGCCGCCGTTGGCGCACGAACCCATCGACAGCACCCAGCGCGGCTCGGCCATCTGGTCGTACACCTTGCGCAGAGCGGGCGCCATCTTGTTGCACAGCGTGCCGGCCACGATCATCAGATCGGACTGGCGCGGGCTGGGGCGGAACAGCATGCCGAAGCGGTCGATGTCGTAGCGGGCCGCGCCCGCGTGCATCATCTCGACGGCACAGCACGCCAGACCGAAGGTCATCGGCCACAAGGAGCCGGTCTTGGACCAGTTGATCAGCGTGTCGGCCGAGGTGGTGATGAAGCCCTCTTTGAAGACGCCTTCGATACCCATATCAATTACCTCTCGAAGATTCCTGTGAATGCGACGCGGCAGGGATCATTCCCAGTCCAGCGCGCCCTTCTTCCATTCGTAGGCGAAGCCCACGACCAGGATGCCCAGGAACAACATGATGGCCAGGAAACCCGTCATGCCCACCTCCTTGAGCGCCACGGCCCATGGGAAAAGGAAGGCGATTTCCAGGTCGAACAAGATGAAGAGGATGGCGACCAGGTAATAGCGCACATCGAACTTCATGCGGGCGTCTTCGAAAGCCTCGAAGCCGCATTCATAAGGGGAGTTCTTGGCCTCGTCAGGACGACGTGGGCCGAGCAGGAAACCCAGCGCCTGTGGCGCAATACCGACACCTACACCGACCAGGATGAAAAGGATGACGGGGAGATATTGCTCAATGTTCATGGCGTGGGGCCTTTTAGAGCGGTCAGAACGAACAGGACGCGTGATTGAACCACACAGACAAAACAAAAAGCGCGCCAGGGATGTTGAAAATCAGAACCGATCTGACTTGACATCATCCATAGCGCGCTCCACTTGAGCACTTCGTGCCTGAACAACCACCTTGCGGTGACCGCAATCACGACCCTTTTGATCAGCTTCGAGGGGACTGTCGGCGCTGATCATGGGGAAGGCTGGCACAAAGACTCGTTTGAAATCTCTTTGGTGCCGACGGCGAGACTCGAACTCGCACAGCTTTCGCCACTACCCCCTCAAGATAGCGTGTCTACCAATTTCACCACGTCGGCAAGGAGGCCCGCCGAAGCCCGTCAAAGCACTTCGAAAGACCATCTTGTTTGTTGCTTCGGCTTGCTTGAGGCATTGCTTACCGAAGACTTCTATTCTAAACCGAAAATCGGCGTTTCTTCATTACTTCGAAGGAATCAACGCGGCACCCGAAGCCGGCGCAGCCGCTGTGGACGCGGCGGAAGCGGGTGAAGCCGCCGATGCGCCCGACGCGGCAGCCGCCGCACGCGTGGCCTGCTCCAGCGCACTGCCCTGCTCCGTGGCACTGCCGCGGTGGTTGCCGAAGTAAGCCAGCGCCAGGGTCGACGCGAAAAACACCGAGGCGGCAATGGCCGTCGAGCGAGACAGGAAGTTGGCGCTGCCCGTCGCACCGAACAGGCTGCCCGACGCACCGCTGCCGAACGAGGCCCCCATGTCGGCACCCTTGCCGTGCTGCACGAGCACCAGACCGATCATGGTCAGGGCCGACAACACCTGCAGCAAGAGCACCACAGTCATCAAAGCTTGCATGAAAGAAAACTCCTAATCGTTTTGTTCAGGGCGGCCGAATCAGGCTGCACGCGCAATCGCGGCGAAGTCCGCCGCCTTGAGCGATGCGCCGCCGATCAGGCCACCATCAATGTCTGCTTGCGCGAACAACTCGGCCGCGTTGTCGGGCTTCACACTGCCGCCGTACAACAAAGGCACGGATGCCGCTTCGGCCTGCGCCGCCTTCAGTTGCGCGCGCAACGCGGCGTGCACGGCCTGCGCCTGCTCGGGCGTGGCGACCTTGCCTGTACCGATGGCCCAGACAGGCTCGTAAGCCACGACGATCCGGGCCAGTTGCGCACCCAGCGTGTCGATCACGGCCTTCAGTTGGCGCGACACGACAACCTCGGTCTGATCAGCCTCACGTTCGGCAAGTGTCTCGCCCACGCACACGATGGGCGTCAGGCCATGCGACAGCGCCGCCTTGGCCTTGTCCGCCACGAGCTGGTCGCTCTCGGCGTGGTAGCTGCGACGCTCCGAGTGGCCCACGATGGCGTACCTGGCGCCCAGCTCGCGGACCATCGGGCCCGCGACCTCACCCGTGTAAGCGCCCTGCGCCTGCACGGAGATGTCCTGCGTGCCGACCGCGATGGCCGAGCCCTTGAGGGCATCGGCCACATCGGCCACGAACACGAAAGGCGGGCACACGGCCACATCGGCCTTGGGCGCCGTGGCGGCCAGATCGGCCGCCAACAGGCCCGAGATCAACTCTGCATTGGATGCACGCGTGCCGTGCATCTTCCAGTTGCCAACAACCAGCTTCTTCATGACGCTCACTGCTGTTGCTGTTGGGCCTGGCCTTCAGCGTCGGCACCTTGATCGAAAGCACCTTGCTCGGCACGGGGCGCACGGTCACGGCGCTCGCCACGGTCGCCGCCGCGGTCACCACGGTCGCCGCGATCGCCGCGCGGACCACGGTCGCCACGCGGGCCACGGTCACCGCGATCGCCCCGGTCACCACGCTCTTCGCGCTCGGGCATGCCTTCAGGGCGCTCCATCAGGGCCTTCATGGACAGCTTGACGCGGCCCTTCTCGTCCGTCTCGAGCACCTTGACCTTGACGATCTGGCCTTCGCTCAGGTAGTCGGATACCTTCTCGACGCGCTCGTGCGCGATCTGGCTGATGTGCAGCAGACCGTCCTTGCCGGGCAGCAGGTTCACCAGCGCGCCGAAGTCGAACAGCTTGGTGACGGCGCCTTCGTAGGTCTTGCCGATCTCGACCTCGGCCGTGATCTCGTTGATGCGCTGGATGGCGAAGTCGGCCTTGCCGGCATCGGTCGAGGCGATGGTGATGACACCGTCTTCGGCGATGTTGATCTGGCAGCCGGTTTCCTCGCACAGGCCACGGATGGTCGCGCCACCCTTGCCGATCACGTCACGGATCTTCTCGGGGTTGATCTTCAGCGTGTACAGGCGGGGCGCGAACTCGGAGACTTCCGTGTTGGCCGTGCCCATGGCTTCGACCATCTTGCCCAGGATGTGCAGACGGGCTTCCTTGGCCTGCGCCAGCGCGACCTGCATGATTTCCTTGGTGATGCCCTGGATCTTGATGTCCATCTGCAAGGCAGTGATACCGGACGTCGTGCCAGCCACCTTGAAGTCCATGTCGCCCAGGTGATCTTCATCGCCCAGAATGTCGGTCAGCACGGCGAACTTGTTGTCTTCCTTGATCAGGCCCATGGCGATACCGGCCACGTGCGACTTCATCGGCACGCCGGCGTCCATCATGGCCAGGCAGCCGCCGCAGACCGAAGCCATCGACGACGAACCGTTGGACTCGGTGATCTCGGAGACCACGCGCACCGTGTAGGCGAACTCGTCCTTCGGGGGCAGCAGCGGCACCAGGGCGCGCTTGGCCAGACGACCGTGGCCGATCTCGCGGCGCTTGGGCGTGCCCACGCGACCGGTTTCGCCCGTCGCGAACGGAGGCATGTTGTAGTGGAACAGGAAGGTGTCGCGGAAGTCGCCGGTCAGCGCGTCGATGCGCTGCGCGTCCTGCTCGGTGCCCAGCGTGGCCACGACCAGCGCCTGGGTTTCGCCGCGCGTGAACAGGGCCGAACCGTGCACGCGGGGCAGCACACCCGTGCGGATCTCGATGGGGCGCACGGTGCGGGTGTCGCGGCCGTCGATGCGGGGCTCGCCGGCCAGGATCTGGCTGCGCACGATCTTGGCTTCGATGTCGAACAGCAGGCCTTCGACCTTGACCGCATCGAACGCGACGCCTTCGGCTGTCAGCGCGGCCTTGACTTCAGCGTAGGCGGCGCGCGTGGCTTGCGTGCGGGCCTGCTTGGAGCGGATCTGGTAGGCGGCGCGCAGCTTCTTCGGCCAGGCCATTGACCTTACCGATGAAGTCTTCGTCCTTGGCGGGCGCTTGCCAGTCCCAGCTGGGCTTGCCGGCGTCGCGCACCAGTTCGTGGATGGCGGCGATGGCGATGTTGCCTTGCTCGTGGCCGAACACCACGCCACCCAGCATCACGTCTTCAGACAGTTGGTCGGCTTCGGACTCGACCATCAGCACGGCGGTTTCGGTACCGGCGACGATCAGGTCCATCTTGGACTCGGTCAGTTGCGCGATGCTCGGGTTCAGCACGTACTCGCCGTTGATGTAACCCACGCGGGCCGCACCGATCGGGCCGTTGAACGGGATGCCCGAGATCGACAGCGCGGCGCTGGACGCGATCATGGCGGCGATGTCCGACGAGACCTCGGGGTTCAGCGACACCACGTGGATGACCAGCTGGACTTCGTTGTAGAAGCCTTCGGGGAACAGCGGGCGGATCGGACGGTCGATCAGACGCGAGGTCAGTGTCTCGTGCTCGGAAGGCTTGGCTTCGCGCTTGAAGAAGCTGCCGGGGATCTTGCCGGCGGCGTATGTTTTCTCGATGTAGTCGACGGTCAGGGGAAAGAAGTCCTGGCCGGCCTTGGCCGTCTTGGCGCACACGACGGTGGCCAGCACGACGGTGCCTTCGATGTCGACCAGCACGGCGCCGGTGGATTGACGGGCGATTTCGCCCGTTTCCATCGTGACGGTGCGCTCGCCCCATTGGAAGGTCTTGGTGACTTTGTTGAACATGGTCATGGATGTGTTCTCCGGTTTGATGGAAGGCGGCTCATGCGCCCTCGTTGTTTGCCGTCACTCTGCGCGATGCCATTCCAGCGGGGTTGCCTGGAGGTTGCCTCAAAAGGCCGCACCCCCGTTGGAATGACACAGCGTTCGCTCGTTGAGTGCCTGGCTTTGAAAAACAAAAAGCCTGTGCTGGAGGAGACCAGACAGGCTTTTTGTCGTCATGCGTTGCTTACTTGCGCAGACCCAGTTTGGCGATCAGCGCGGCGTAGCGGTCGAAATCCTTGCCCTTGAGGTAGTCGAGCAGCTTGCGACGACGGCTGACCATGCGCAGCAGGCCGCGACGACCGTGGTGGTCCTTCTTGTTGGCCTTGAAGTGAGGGGTCAGTTCGTTGATGCGAGCGGTCAGCAGGGCCACTTGCACTTCAGGAGAGCCGGTGTCGGCTTGGCCACGGGCGTTGGCCTTGACGATCTCGGCCTTGTTGATGTCTGCGACGGACATGGTTGTTTCCTGTAAAACAGATGCAGACCTCGGTGCCCTGCGCCATATCGAAAAGCGCGTGCCGGACACGGTCGGTTTCTGCGTTGAACTTGCGGCGCCAGGTGAAACCGACCCGGGCCGTGCGAAATCGCCGCCTCTTTTGGGTGATTCCTGAAAAGCGGCAAGCTGGCGAGTATAGCAAGAACTCCGGCTGCGGGCCAGCTTAGATGGCCGACAAATCCCAGCGGGGTTTGACGTCGAACGTGGGCTCATGGCTCAGGCGCGCCTGCCCGGTCTGCAGGCGCATGGCCGCCGCCAGGGCGATCATGGCGCCGTTGTCGGTGCACAGGTGCAGCTCCGGATAGTGGACGCGCACCCCGCGCCGCGCGCAGGTCTTGTCCAGTTGCTCGCGCAGCAGCTTGTTGGCACCCACACCGCCGGCCACGACCACGCGCTTCAAACCCGTGGCTTTCAGGGCCGCCAGCGACTTTTTCACCAGCACCTCGACGATGGCCGCCTGGGTGGACGCCGCCAAATCGACGAGCACGGCCTGCGTCTCGGGCGCGGCCAGCTTGTCGGCATCGTCCAGCAGCCCCAGCCGCACCAAACTGGTGCGAACCGAGGTTTTCAGCCCGGCGAACGAAAAATCGAGGTTGCCGGAATGCAACATCGGCCGGGGCAGATCGAAGGCGTCCGCATGGCCGCCCGTCGCCAGGCGGGACAGGTGCGGGCCGCCCGGGTACGGCAAGCCCATCAGCTTGGCGGACTTGTCGAAGGCCTCGCCCGCCGCGTCGTCCAGCGTTTCGCCGAGCAGCTCGTAGCGCCCCACCCCGTCGACCCGCATCAACTGCGTGTGCCCGCCCGATACGAGCAAGGCCACGAACGGAAACTCGGGCGGATCGGCCGACAGGAACGGCGACAGCAGGTGCCCCTCCAGGTGGTGCACGCCCAGCAGAGGCTTGCCCAAGGCCGCGCCCAGCGCACAGGCCACGCCCGCGCCGACGAGCAAGGCGCCGGCCAGACCCGGCCCGCGCGTGTAGGCCACCACATCGACATCGGCCATGGTCTTGCCGGCATCCTGCAGCACCTGGCGCGCCAGCGGTACCACGCGGCGGATGTGGTCGCGCGAGGCCAGCTCGGGCACCACGCCGCCATAGGCCTGGTGCATGTCGATCTGGCTGTGCAAGGCGTGCGACAGCAGGCGCGGCGCGCCTTGCGCGGGCAGGCTCACCAGCGCCAGGCCGGTTTCATCGCAGGAAGACTCGACCCCCAGGATCAACTGATCAACGGCAATTTCTGACATCCCGCCAGTGTAGAGCGGCCACCCGGGCGTGGTTGTTGCATGATCTCGCCTCATGAGTCTTCCAGCGCAACAGCTCCGCGTGGTGATCGTGCTGCCCGTGACCTTGTCCATCGAGCCCGATGACGACGAAGTGGCGGAAGTCGAGCGCACCCGCATCCTGCGCATCGCGCTGCTCGAGGCCGGCTACAACGTGGTCGCGACGCTGCCCGGCGACCGCTTCCTGCCCGAGCGCCTGGCCCAGATCCAGCCCGACGTGATCGTCGTCGATGCCGAATCGCAGGGCCGCGACATCCTCGAGCACGTCGTGATGGCCACGCGCGACGAGCGCCGCCCTATCGTGATGTTCTCGGACGACGAGGACACGAGCCATGTGCGCAAGGCCATCGCGGCCGGCGTGTCGGCCTATGTGGCGGCAGGCACGCCCAACGAGCACATCAAGCCCGTGATCGACGTGGCCGTGGCCCGCTTCGAGCATGAAGAAAAACTGCGCAGCGAATTGGCCGATGCGCGCGGGCAGCTCGAAGAGCGCAAGGTCATCGACCGCGCCAAGGGCCTGCTGATGACGCGCCAGGGCTTGTCCGAGCAAGAGGCTTACGCGCGCCTGCGCAAGGCCGCGATGGACAAAGGCATCAAGCTGGCCGAAGTGGCGCAGCGCCTGATCGACGCGGCCGATCTGCTGGGCTGAACCCCTTCAGTCAAGGGCTCCCGCGGCCTCGCACCACATCAGCGCGCAAAAGCTGGCACACCGATTGCGTCATCCCAAGCGAAGCAAAGTCAACGGCGATTTTGCTTGACTTGGGTGCCCGACGCTGGGCCCCGAGCTTCCGACAAAGGTGTCATCGGCGTGTTCGCCCGTCTTCGTGATGGGTGAGCGCGGCGACGACACCTTTTTTGTTGTTCAAACAGGAAAGCTTCGCACCATGAATTCGCAGGATCTGAAAATGACCCGCCGCACCATCTTGAAAACCGCAGCCGCCGCCAGTGCCGTCGGGGCTGTACCCGGCCTCCAATCCGCTGTGTGGGCCGCCGGCTCCGACAAGCCCGAGCTGGAGGAGGTCAAGATCGGCTTCATCCCGCTGACCGACTGCGCCTCCATCGTGATGGCCTCGGTGCTGGGCTTCGACAAGAAGTACGGCGTCAAGATCGTGCCGTCTAAGGAAGCATCCTGGGCCGGCGTGCGCGACAAACTGGTGAACGGCGACCTGCACATGGCGCACGTGTTGTACGGCCTGATCTACGGCGTGCAACTGGGCATCGGCGGCCCCAAGAAGGACATGGCCGTGCTGATGACGCTCAACAACAATGGCCAGGCCATCACGCTGTCCAAGAAGCTGGCCGATGCCGGCGCCGTGGATGGCGCATCGCTGGCCAAGGTGATGGCCAAGGACAAGCGCGAGTACACGTTCGCGCAGACCTTCCCCACGGGCACGCACGCCATGTGGCTCTACTACTGGCTGGCGTCCGCGGGCATCAACCCGCTGCAGGACGCCAAGGCCATCACCGTGCCGCCCCCGCAAATGGTGGCCAACATGCGCGTGGGCAACATGGACGGCTTCTGCGTGGGCGAGCCCTGGGGCCACCGCGCCATCGTCGACGGCATCGGCATCACGGCCGCGACCACGCAGGACATCTGGAAGGACCACCCCGAGAAGGTGCTGGGCACCACGGACGAGTTCACCAAGAAGTACCCCAACACCGCGCGCGCCGTGATGATGGCCGTGCTCGAGGCCAGCAAGTGGATCGACGCCGGCCTGCAGAACAAGATGAAGATGGCCGAGACGATCGCCGCCAAGTCGTATGTGAACACGGGCGTCGAGGCCATCAACCAGCGCATCCTGGGTCGCTACCAGAACGGCCTGGGCAAGACATGGGACGACCCCAACCACATGAAGTTCTTCAATGATGGCGCGGTCAACTTCCCGTACCTGTCGGATGGCATGTGGTTCCTGACCCAGCACAAGCGCTGGGGCCTGCTCAAGGACCATCCCGACTACCTGGCCGTGGCCAAGCAGGTCAACAAGATCGACCTGTACAAACAGGCCGCCAGCGCCATGGGCGTGAGCGTGCCCAAGGATGCGATGCGCACGAGCAAGCTGATCGACGGCATCGTCTGGGATGGCAAGGATCCCAAAAAATACGCCGAGAGTTTCAAGATCAAGGCCGCTTGAGGCCCAGACACCCACCAGGAGTCCACCATGGTCAGCGCCGTCTTTCACAGCCCCTCGGATGCCAGCGACGCCTTGCGCGCGGACAAGGCTTCCGCCAAGCCCTCATCGAACCCCATGAATGCCATCGCCGCTCCGGCCTCATCCCACTCGACGACCCGCAAGCCGGCCAGGCCACCCATCGACTGGGCAGCGCTGGCGTTCAACGCCTTGGCGCCTGTCGCCGGCATCGCCCTGTTGATCGCCATCTGGGCCTTGCTGACGATGAAGGGCACGACCTTCCCTACCCCGCTGGCCACGTGGCAGGAAGCCGTCAAGCTCTTCTCCGATCCGTTCTACAGCAACGGCCCCAATGACCAGGGCATCGGCTGGAACATCCTGTTCTCGCTCAAGCGCGTGGCCATGGGCTTCGGCCTGGCGGCCGTGGTCGGCATCCCGATGGGCTTCCTGATCGGCCGCTCGAAGGTCGCCAGCGCGATGCTCAACCCGATCATCAGCCTGCTGCGTCCCGTCTCGCCGCTGGCCTGGCTGCCGATAGGCCTGCTGGTGTTCAAGTCGGCCGACCCGGCTGCGATCTGGACGATCTTCATCTGCTCGATCTGGCCGATGATCATCAACACGGCCGTGGGCGTGCAGCGCGTGCCCGAGGACTACCTCAATGTGGCCAAGGTGCTGAACCTGTCGGAGTGGAAGATCGTGACCAAGATCCTCTTCCCATCGGTGCTGCCCTACATGCTGACGGGCGTGCGCCTGTCGGTGGGCACGGCCTGGCTGGTGATCGTGGCCGCCGAGATGCTGACGGGCGGTGTGGGCATCGGCTTCTGGGTCTGGGACGAATGGAACAACCTGAACGTGCACCACATCCTGATCGCCATCTTCGTGATCGGCATCGTCGGGCTGATGCTCGAGCAGGCCCTCGTCGCCGTGGCCAAGCGCTTCAGCTTCGAATAACCACACCCTTCCAGGAGTTCGCCATGTCCCAATTCATCGACATCCAAAACGCCGAAATGGTGTTCCACACCAAAAAAGGGCGCTTCCATGCACTGCGGGAGATCAACCTGGGCATCGACAAGGGCGAGTTCATCGCGCTGATCGGGCACTCGGGCTGCGGCAAATCGACGCTGCTGAACCTCATCGCGGGCTTGCTGATGCCTTCCGGTGGCGGCCTGATCTGCGACAGCAAGGAGATCGCCGGACCCGGCCCGGAGCGCGCCATGGTCTTCCAGAACCACTCGCTGCTGCCCTGGCTGACCTGCTACCAGAACGTCCACCTGGCCGTGGAGCGCGTCTTCGGCGGCAAGGAAAGCAAGGACCGGCTCAAGCAGCGCACGGAAGCCGCGCTGGCCCTGGTCAACATGACGCATGCCACGCACAAGCGGCCCAACGAGATCTCCGGCGGCATGAAGCAGCGCGTGGGCATCGCCCGTGCGCTGGCCATGGAGCCCAAGGTCCTGCTGATGGACGAGCCCTTCGGCGCCCTCGACGCCCTCACGCGTGCCCACCTGCAGGACGAGCTGCTCAAGATCGTGGCGCGCACCAAATCGACGGTCGTGATGGTGACCCACGACGTGGACGAGGCCGTGCTGCTGTCGGACCGCATCGTGATGATGACCAACGGCCCGGCCGCCACGATCGGCGAAATTCTGGCAGTGCCGCTGGCGCGCCCGCGCAACCGCGTCGAGTTGGCAGAAGACCCGGCCTACATGCACTGCCGCAAGGAAGTGCTGGATTTTCTCTATACGCGCCACGGCGTCGCGCACAAGCAGGCCGCCTGAGCCTGATCGCTGGCACACC
>JASGJC010000016.1:0-6422 GCA_049840915.1 Aquabacterium sp. | reverse complement strand
TATTGCTAAGGTTAGAGGGGAAAGACGGCAGCCCCGACACCTGTCGTAGCGAAAGCGCGGGCACTGCTGGCCGGTGCGGCGGTAGCTCAGGCGGTCTTCGTCCCAGGTGTCGACCAGCGCGCTTTCCCCGGGCGGGATCCAGGTCACGCAATCATGGCGGGACTGCAGCAGCGCGTTGCCGCCCGCGTGGTCCGAATGCAGATGGGTGTTGACGATGCGCCGCAGGGGGCGGCCTTGCAAGGCCTCGTCGATGAGGTGCAAGGTGGCCTCGCCATGGGTGACGTAGCCAGTGTCCACGACCGTGGCGCCGTCGTCATCCTGGAACACGATGTTGTTGGAAGACAGCCATCCGCGCTCGAGCACGCGGATGCGATCTGGCAGCTTCATGGCGGCGTCACCCCGCACCGGAGAAAGGGGGTGCGCCCGCCGATCTTAAGCGCGCTCAATCAGGCATTGTGCTTGGGCTGGGCCTTGCCGCGAGCCTTGGCCGAGCTCATGCGGGGCACGGCCGGGTGGTTCTCGGCGTGCAGTTGTTCCCAATAGCTCACGGCCTTGGCGACCCATTCGCGGTATTCGGGATCTTCGGGAGCGTAGTAGGGGATGCCACGTGCGGTGAAGGCCTCCAGCTCTTCGGCCACGGCGCTGGAAGGGGATTCTTCGAGTTCCAGCTCCAGGGCGTGCATCGCATGGACGCGCTCGATGGCTTTGGGCGCCATCGGTTGATCACGCAGGGCTTGCGCGGTGGTTTTGTGGCCCATGGTCAAACTCCGGTAGATGATGTGGCTCTATCGTCTTCGGCCACAGCCCCGATAGCTTGAGGTGTGCGGCGCACAACGAAGCGCCGAACAACACGCCTGCCGTGCGGTTTTTCACGCGCTCACGGCCTTGATCGCGGCCTCGGCGCCGCCCGCCTTTGCCGCCAGCGCACGGCCACGCAGCCTGACGTCGCCATGAGCAACGCCATCAGGGACGCCACGTCCACGGCGCCGCCGCCACCGCCCGAGTTGCTCGGCTGCAATGTCGTCGGGCTCGTGGACGAGGCAGCGCTCAGCCCCACCAGCACGGTCAGGTCGCTGTAGGCCGTGCGCGACTGGTCGTCCATGACCGTCAGGCGCACCTTGAACGCGCCCGCCGCCGAAGGCGTGGCCGTGGCCACGTCCCCCTGAACGGACACATTCAGCGAGGACACGATGCCGCCGCCATCCAGCAGCGTCCACTGGAACTGGCTTTGCCCGGCGCCACTGGGCGCGGGGTGCGAGCTGAAGCCCGTGAGCGTGACCAGTTGCCCGGGCTGCGGCCGGGCGGGGCTCACATCGAACGTGGCGACCGGCCCGGGCGAGGCCGCCGCCGTGACGGCCGCGCCCACATCGAGCATGCCCGCGCCGCAGGTCTGCGTGGTGCAGTAGCACTCGTCCTGCGTCACGCTCGATGGCGCGGCGCACGTGCCGATGCCGCTGCTGCCGCCGTTCGCCGGGAAAGGCCGCGCCGTGTTGACCAGCAGTTGGCGCACTTCGGAAGGCAGCAGGGCAGGCTGCGCCGACAGCATTAGCGCGGCCGCGCCGCTGACCATCGGTGTCGAGAAGCTGGTGCCCAGCGAGGTGTCGCTGCGGTTCGTGTAGGTCGAGCCCGCACTGCCCGCGACGGGCGTGGTCGTCCCGCTGTTCGTGGTCGTCACGATGGGGTAGATGCAGGTGCCGCTCGTGTTCACGCAGTTGCCGCCCGGCGCGGCCACCACCACCTCCGGCCCGACGGACGAATAGCCCACCTTCGTGCCCACATTGCGCAGCGCCGCCACGGCGATGACGCCCGTGCAGTTGGCCGGCACCGTGACGGCCTTGCCCTCTGTGTTGCCAGCCGCCGCCACGATCACCGCGTGCTTGAGGCTGACGATGTCGCTGATGGCATCCAGGTACGCCTGCGAGCAGGTGCCCGATCCGCCCAGACTGAGGTTGAGCACCTGTGCGGGGTTCGGGTTGCTCGGCACGCTGCTGACCGCGATGCCCGCCGCCCAGCTCATGCCCGCGATGATGTCCGAGTCGTAGCCGCCGCACTTGCCCAGCACGCGCACCGGCAGGATCTTCACGCCCCAGCCCAGGCTGGCGATGCCCACGCCGTTGTCCGAGTTCGCACCGATGATCCCCGCCACCTGGGTGCCGTGCCAGCTGCTCGTCGATGCGGGCGTGCAGCCGCTGCCGCCGTAGATGGCCGGGTTGGCATTGATCTCGCTTTGCGTCAACCAGTCGCCCATGTCGGACGCATCGCTGCTCCGTCCGGTCGTGTTGCCCGCCCTCACCGCATCGCTGACCATGTTGTAGCCTGGCAGCAGCTTGCCTTGCAGGTCGGCATGGTCGTAGCGCACGCCCGTGTCGATCACGGCCACGACGACCGAAGTGCTGCCTGTCGTGATGGCCCAGGCCGCCGGCGCATTCACGGCAGAGACCAGGGTCGCATCGGGTGCGCGCAGATACCACTGGCCCGCGACCGGATACGGGTTCGACTGCCCCGATGGGTACAGCGGATCGTTGGGCACCACATCCAGCGCCGTGCGGCGCTCGTCGGGCACGGCGTACTCCACATCCGCGCGCGCGCTCAGACGCCTGGCCAGCTCCTTGGAGGCCATGCCATGCGCCCGCGCCGCGTGCATCAGGTGGCCGATCTGATGGGCATCGTCGAGCGTCAGGCCGGCGCGCTGGCCCAGTTTCATCATGCGCTCGCGCCACATGGCGGCATCGCCCGCCGACGCGGCCGATGCGCCCTCACCGGTCAGCACGACCGAACGGCGCAGCTTCACGATCACACGCGCCTGCGTCGTCGAGGTCGGTGTCGATGTGTCGGCCATGGCCGGCCTCGCACCGATCGCGGCACACAGCACGACCCAGCCCAGCGTGGCGGCATGACGCCAGCCTCCCATCGTCCTCACCATGCGTTTGTCGCCTTCACATCAAGCACTCAGCGCCAATGGCGGTAGCCGCCGCCCCAGCCCCATCCGAAGCCCACGCCGAACCGCGGCGGGCCCCAGTAGACGGGCGGCCCATACACCACGGGCGGCGCCGCGTACACGACCGATGGCGCACTGTAGACCACGGCTGGCGCGACCGTCGACGTGACGGGCGGCGCATAAGTTGGCGCATAGGTTGACACATAAGGCTGCGCATCCGCAGGCTGCTCTTCGGCCGAGCCCGCCGGCACCACCTTGACGTTCAGGGCGATGCGGTCGCCCGGGTCGTGCAGCACCCTGGCGGTGTAGCGCTGACCCTGGTAGTCGTAGGTCACGTCGTAGGCGACGAAGCGGTTTTCAGTGCGCGTCACCAACTGGCAGGTCTGCACGTTGGCCACGGCGGGCGGCGTGTTGTCCGCCTCCACCCTGTCCCCCAGAACAGCGCCGGCGACCACGCCCAGCCCCGTGGCGACCGCCTTGCCCGCGCCACGCCCCACCGCATTGCCGACCACGCCGCCGGTCACCGCCCCCACGACGGCGCCCGCGCCGGACGTCTGCGGCTGGTAGGCCTGCTGCTGGTTGACGCACTGGCGCTCCGGCACGGCCACCTGCACGTACACGGGCGTTTTCGAGATGACCTTGCCGTATTCCACATTGGCCGCCATGGCCGTGGCCACCGTCCCCAGCGACAGGGCCGTGCCCAGGCTGGCAAACAAAGCTGCTTTCATGATGTACCCCTTTCGACATCAGGACGCACTGGTCCAATGCTCAATGCTATGGCCTTGCTCGTGAAGGCGATACGGGGTCAGGGTAAAACTTGGTTAAGGCCCTGGGTAAGACTTGGCGATGAAGCGCGAGGCGGGCCCATCGCCGCCCCGCGCCCTGGCATCAGCCATGCACCAGGGGGTCGGCCGCCACGCGCGCCACGGGGCTGGGCGCACGGTTGAGCGTCACGACCTGCGGACAACGCTGGCATGCCGCCGCGCCGCCCTCCTGCCACCAGCGGCAATCGCGCCGGATGCCGCACCGTGGCAATACCTGCACCACGACTGGTGCCATCCGGACCGTCTTGCTGACCAGCCGGCACGATGCGCCCTGGTCATCGAAATGCTGGCAGCCCTTGGTGGCACAAGGCGCCGCGAACCGGAACACCTCCGTCGGTTCGACCGGCCCGGCCATGGCCAGCAGGGCGTCCGTCACGGGCTCGGGCTGTGTCATGTAGGCGGCCTGCGGCTCGGCCGCGCTGCCGCCGATGACGGCGAAAACCTGGGCTCCCGCCCAATCGGGCTGCGCGCTGGGACACAGGGATGAAGCTTGCGCTGCCATGCCGGCCTCACGCCGTCAGAACAGCACGAGCGGCAACACGGGGATCCCGCCGTAGATGATGGGCGGTTTGACGATGGGCACGGCCACCGGCTTGAGCACGACCGTGGTCAGCCCGCCGCTGACCTGCCGGGTCTGCTCGGCATTGAGCTCGGTGAGGTTGTGGCGAACCGCCTGTGCGCGCGCGACGGCACGCGCGACCGCCTGTGCCAGGTCCTGTGCATCGACGCGTGACGCGGCCTGCTTGGTGCAATCCTTGGTATCCATGATGTGACTCCAGTGAGGGGTTGATCGGGTGTACTGCAGGGTTACTGCACGATGGACTGTGACGACCCGGCCCGCCGCTGTCAGCCACACACTGCCGGTATTGGGGGGCCGGCCCCCTAGGTCTAGGGAGCACCGTCCATCGCGCCAGGCAGAACCAATCGCCTCACAACGCAAAAGCCCGGCCTTCGCAGACCGGGCTTTTCACATGCGCACACGCACCAGGCGCATCAAGCCGGCACGGACGTGCGGATGAGGTGGTCGAACGCGCCCAAGGCCGCCTTGGCGCCATCGCCCGCCGCGATCACGATTTGCTTGTAAGGCACGGTCGTGCAATCGCCCGCCGCGAACACGCCGGGCACATTGGTCGCGCCCTTCGCATCGACGATGATCTCGCCGAAGCGCGACAGCTCCACCGTGCCCTTGAGCCACTCGGTGTTGGGCACCAGCCCGATCTGCACGAAGACGCCTTCCAGCGCGACATGGTGATCGGCATTGGTCGCGCGGTCCTTGTAGCTCAGGCCGTTGACCTTGCCTTCGGCGCCCGTGATCTCGGTCGTCTGCGCGTTCGTGTGGATGGCCACGTTGGGCAGGCTCTTGAGCTTGCTGACGAGCACGGCATCGGCCTTGAGCTGGTCGGCGAACTCGATCAGCGTCACGTGGGCCACGATGCCCGCCAAATCGATGGCCGCCTCGACACCCGAGTTGCCGCCACCGATCACGGCCACGCGCTTGCCCTTGAACAGCGGGCCATCGCAGTGCGGGCAATAGGCCACGCCCTTGTTGCGGTATGCCTGCTCGCCGGGCACGTTCACGTTGCGCCAGCGCGCACCCGTCGAGATGATCACGGTCTTGCTCTTGAGCGAGCCGCCATGGGCCAGTTGCACTTCAACCAGGCCGCCGGGCTGCCCTGCCGGGATCAGCTTTTCGGCGCGCTGCAGGTTCATGATGTCGACGTCGTAGGCACGGGTGTGCGATTCGAGCGCCATGGCGAACTTCGGCCCATCGGTCTCGAGCACCGAGATGTAGTTCTCGATGCCCAGCGTGTCGTTGACCTGGCCACCGAAGCGCTCGGCCGCCACGCCCACGCGGATGCCCTTGCGCGCAGCGTACACGGCGGCCGCCGCACCGGCCGGGCCACCGCCCACGATCAGCACGTCGAAGGCCTCCTTGGCGCTGAGCTTGGCCGCGTCGCGCGTGGCCGCGCCCGTGTCCAGCTTGGCCACGATCTCTTCGACGGTCATCCGGCCCGAGGCGAACACCTCGCCGTTCAGGAAGACCATCGGCACGGCCATGATCTCGCGCCGGTTCACCTCGTCCTGGAAAGCGCCGCCTTCGATCACGGTCGTCTTGATCTTCGGGTTGAGCACGGCCATCAGGCTGAGCGCCTGCACCACGTCCGGGCAGTTGTGGCACGTCAGGGACATGTAGACCTCGAAGTTGAAGTCGCCATCGAGCGCCTTGATCTGGTCGATCACCTCCTGCTCGATCTTGGGCGGGTGGCCGCCCGTCCACAACAGCGCCAGCACCAGCGAGGTGAACTCGTGGCCCAAAGGCAAACCGGCAAAGCGCAGCGAGGTGCCGCTGCCGGGCCTTGCCAAGGTGAAGGATGGCTTGCGCGCATCCTGGCCATCGGTCTTGAGCGTGATCTTGTCGCTGCGCAGGCCCACGATGGTCTGCAGCAGCTCACGCGTGTCGCGCGAGCTCTCGGAGTCGCTCAGGGATGCGACGATCTCGAAGGGTTGTTGCACACGCTCCAGGTAAGCGCCGAGTTGTGCCTTGAGGGTATCGTCCAACATGATGTGCATCCTTTTTGATGTGGTTAAGCGACTTCGGGAGCCAGCCTCCTTCCGCCATCAGAAGGCAACCAGCATCTCCGCCCCCAGCAGGCCTGGTG
>JASGJC010000015.1:0-23678 GCA_049840915.1 Aquabacterium sp. | reverse complement strand
ATCTGCTTCATTAGTTACGTATTGCTAAGGTTAATAGGGAAACACAATAGATGCAACAGCACCTGCGCCAGTTCGTCCTGCGCCTTCTTGAGGTTGTCCTGCATTTGCTGAGCCTGTTTCATCAGGCCCGCAAGTTGTCCTTTCATCATCGCTTTGTCCTTTCGTTCGCAATGTGTGATTGTCGCCCGGTTCGGCACGCCCCGGCTCAAGCCAGGTTCACAAAGGCCGCACCGAGCCCGGCACGATGCGCGCGCCGGGGTATTGCGCCAGCAGGCTTTGCACCAAGGCATCGCCTTCGATCAGTTGCTCGGCCTGCTGTTGCCGCAGCTTCACGCGCGACCTGATCACGCTGAGCCGGGGTGTTGAATGCCGCGCCCTTGTCCAGCGTCAACGCCACATAGTGCCCAAGATGCTGGGACATGGCCTGAGCGAGGCGATCACGGTTGGCGTCCGAGCGCAGGCTTTCGCGGTCGGAGCCGAGCAACTCCCACGCGCCGCCTTGCTGCGACACGCACTGGGCCTGCATGGCCAGCTCGCGCACGAGGGCCGTGATCAAGCCCTTGGCATTGAGCTCGGCCACCAGGCTCGCCCAACGGTCGGACGAACAGTACGCAAGCAGCAGCGATGCGATCAGACCAGGCTTGGGCCCGCGCGGCGCGGCCTCCCGCGCAACCGGCACAGGCAGCTCATCGTCAGGCGGCACGGACATGCGCGCGGCTTCATCGGCCGACATGTCCATGGCGGGCGGCTCGTCGGCCATCAAGCCGGCTTCGGCCTCGGGTGGCAAGGCATCCCAAGGTGCCAGCGATTGACCGCCCCCCTGGCCTTGCGCCGGGCGCTTGAGGGGCTCCGGCGCCTGCATGGCCGGCCTGAGAGGTGCGGACACAGGCACAGGAGCGGCAGATGCGCTGCTCACAGGGGATGCGGCAGGCGCCATCGGCGATGCCACGGACACAGGCTTGGGCGATGCAGCAACCGGCTCGACCTGCCGCACGGATGCGCCGGTCGAGCCCTCAGCTTTTGGGGGTTCGGCAACCCCCGACTGGCTGCCGGGCTTGAACGCCAGCAGCCTGAGCATCAACATCACGAGCCCACTGTATTCATCGGGCGCCAAGGCCAACTCGGCCCGTCCTTGCAGGCACAGGCTGTAAAAAAGCTGCGTCTCATCCGGTGCGAGCAAAGGCGCCAGGCGGCGCCATGTTGGGCCTCATCAGGATCATCGCCAGCCTGCGAGCTGGGCACGGACTGGATCACGGCCATGCGCTGCAGCGCCGTGGCCAACTCTTCCAGGGTGCCCGAAGCCCGATAAACCCAATTGCCGCGACGTATCCCGGCCGCGACCAGGCCCGCGCCATCATTGGCCGCAACGGCCTCGATGATGCGCTGCACGTGCTGGCGATCGACCGCACCCAGCATCTGGCGCACGGGCGCTTCCTGCAGGCTGCCACCGCCAAAGGCAATCGCCTGGTCCGTCAGGGACATCGCGTCGCGCATCGACCCGCGCGCGGCGCGCGCCAGCAGGCGCAGCGCCTCGGCCTCGAACGCGATGCCTTCGACACCCAGCACATGGGCCAGGTGCTCGTTCACGGTCTGTGCGGCCATCGGCCTGAGGTTGAACTGCAGGCATCGCGACAGCACCGTCACCGGCACCTTCTGCGGGTCGGTCGTGGCCAGCACGAACTTCAAGTAGTCGGGCGGCTCCTCCAGCGTCTTGAGCATGGCATTGAACGCCGTGTTCGAGAGCATGTGCACTTCGTCGATCATGTAGACCTTGAAGCGCCCGACCACCGGCTTGTAAACCGCCTGCTCCAGCAATTGCGAGATCTCCTCGACGCCCCGGTTCGAGGCCGCATCGAGTTCGACGTAGTCCACGAAGCGGCCCGCATCGATGTCGCGGCACGGCTGGCACTGCCCGCATGGCGACGCGGTGATCGTGCCCTGCCCGTCCGTGCCGACACAGTTGAGGGACTTGGCCAGAATGCGCGACACGGTGGTCTTGCCCACCCCGCGCGTGCCCGTGAACAGGTAGGCGTGGTGAAGCCGCTGCTGCGTCAAGGCATTGCTCAGCGCTTGAACGACGTGCCCCTGCCCAACCATCGAGTCGAAGCCACGTGGGCGGTATTTGCGTGCGAGGACCATTGAACTCATCCAGCGATTCTAGGGCTATGCACGAAGCCTCCACGTTGCGCCGCAGTTTCACATGTCAACATCCCACGGCATTTCGGACACATCTCGATACACGTTAAATCACAAAGTGATCCCCCTGCTTGTAGGGGACGCTAGGAAATATTCACGCACAGCCCTACAATTTGACCAGTCGCGGTAAATACCCCGCGTCGCGGTGGCTCGAATGATTGGCACGCCGCTACCTATCGGTTGACTTGCTTTGCCCAGGCCCGGGCAGGTAAGTGCAGTCGCCGTATCACTCATAGTGGGCCTGTTTATGTCATTTGAAAATTTGGGGCTGGTCGAACCCCTGTTGAAAGCCGTTCACGAAGCTGGCTATTCAAGTCCCACCCCGATCCAGGCGCAGGCCATTCCTGCCGTGCTGAGCGGCGGTGATTTGCTCGCCGGCGCGCAAACCGGCACCGGCAAGACAGCCGGGTTCACCTTGCCGTTGCTGCACAAACTGGTGAGTGCGCCAGCATTGGCGCCCGCAGGCAATCGGCGCATGGTGCGTGCCCTGATCCTGACGCCCACGCGCGAGTTGGCTGCACAAGTCGAAGAAAACGTGCGCGTTTACGGCAAATATCTGCCGATCAAGTCCATGGTGATGTTCGGCGGTGTGGGCATGAACCCACAGATCGACGCCCTGCGCCGTGGCGTGGATGTGCTGGTCGCCACCCCGGGCCGCCTGCTGGATCACCACCAGCAGGGTACGCTCGACCTCAGCCACGTTGAATATTTCGTGCTGGACGAAGCCGATCGCATGCTCGACATGGGGTTTATCCACGACATTAAGCGTGTATTGGCGATTCTGCCACCCAAAAAACAGAGCCTGCTGTTTTCCGCCACTTTCTCCGACGAGATCAAGGCTTTGGCCGAGCGCCTGCTCAACAATCCGCAGGTCATTGAAGTCGCGCGTCGAAATGCCACGGCGGAAACCATTGCGCAAAAAATCCACCCTGTGGACCGTGATCGCAAAAAAGAATTACTGACCCACCTGATCAAATCAAATGACTGGCATCAGGTATTGGTATTCACACGCATGAAACATGGGGCGAATCGCCTGGTTGAATACCTCGAGAAACAAGATGTATCCGCCATGGCCATTCACGGCAACAAGAGCCAGAGTGCCCGCACGCGCGCGCTGGCCGATTTCAAGTCGGGTGACCTGACTGTATTGGTGGCCACGGACATTGCCGCGCGTGGCATCGACATCGATCAATTGCCGCATGTGGTGAACTTCGAGTTGCCCAACGTGCCCGAAGACTATGTGCACCGCATTGGCCGCACGGGCCGCGCCGGCGCCGATGGCGAGGCCGTCTCGCTGGTTTGCGTGGATGAGGACGGCTTCCTGGCCGACATCGAAAAGCTGATCAAGCGCAGCATCCCGCGCGAGGTGGTGCCAGGCTTCGAGCCTGATCCGCATGCGCGTCCGGAGCCCATTCAACTGGGCCGTCGCGTGCTGCATGGCGCACCGGGCTCACGCTCCTCAGGTGGCGGCAACCGCTCGGGCTCGGGTGGTGGCGGCAGAGGTGGTCAGCCGTCTCGCGGCAACCAGGGCCATGGCAATGGCGGCGGCGGGCAGCGGCACGGCAACGGTGGCGGCCAGCAGGCACATGCTGGTGGTCAGGCGCGCACCGCAGGCCAGGATCTGCGCAACAATCCACGCAGGGGCGAAGCAGCCAACAACGGCACTGCGCCACGCGAACCAGGGCGCTTTCGCGGCCGCTGAGTGATTGACTGCTGATTGATTGATCCGTGCAAGCCCGTGCGATGCAACGGGCAATAAAAAACCCGGCCAAGCCGGGTTTTTATTTGGGTGCCTGACACGCCGGTAACAAACCGGCGCCGGCCAACCCTTTCGAATTACTTCGAAGCAGCTTCAGAAGCGGCAGCAGCCTTCTTGTGAGCTTTGTGAGCCTTGTGGGCCTTCTTGGCAGGTGCCGAGGCAGCGGTATCGGCAGCAGGAGCCGAAGCGGCTTCAGCAGCGAAAGCGCCAACAGCGAACATAGAAGCAATCAGAGCGGCGATCAGCTTTTTCATGTAGAAACTCCAGAGGTATGAGGTTGGTTGTCAGGCCAGTTCGTGTCTTGCCTGTGAGGTTTCAACGTGGCGTTGGAATACCCGGTTGACAGCTTTTCAATAAAAATTTCAAAAATCACTCGAAGCGCCCTTCGCGCATCCATTTGGTCGCCACCCACTTATCGCCAGCCAGTACCGGCGCACCGCCATGCAAGGTTTTGGTTGAAGGATGCGGCAGCCCATAAGCGAAGAACACGGCGTGCCCGGCGATGGCCTGCACATCCAGGCCGACATCGGGAAACACGGTGGCGCCGCCAGCTTGCGGGGTATTGAGATACATCACGAGCGTGCCCACTCTTTGGCCACCGCGCTGAAGTATGGTGGGCGTTCCCGGTTGGCCGGGGTCGAAATAATCGTAGTGAGGTTTGTATTCAGCGCCCGGCGCATAACGCAGCACCTGAATGCCCTCGCCGTTTTCCACAGGCCAATGGAGCAAGGCCGATATACGCGCCTCGATGCGCTGGCACAGTTCGTTCTCGCCACGGGCGAAGAACATGCCCTGGCTGGTACGTGCCTCGTTCACTTCGCTCGCGCCCGTGGCCGTGACCACCGTTTGAGAGCGGCTCAAGCGCGGCTCGGCTTGCGCCATCAGCGTCTCGCACTCCTGCGCCGACAGAAGGTCGGCAAACACCACGACCTTTGGATGATGGAGTTGAACCAGCACCTTGACGTGCCTGTCATGCGCCCAGACCTCGCTCGCGCCCCCTGCATGCAGCTCGGGCAGCCCTGGCAGGTGCGCCTGAGGCTGATCGTGGCGGGTCCGCATCACCTCCTCCATGGCCGAGAGCGCAACCTCGTCATCCCAGCCGCTGGCCTTCATGGCGTCCAGCACGGCCTCGGCCGAATGCCCCGCCTGCGCCTGCTCGACGATCCATTGGCGCAACTCGGGCGTGATCAGTTGCTCGGACATGGTCGGCTCGCGTGCTGGGCGTCTGTCAGGCTTCGAGGCGGCGGCGGAACACCAGGCGGTCCGGCTCGGATGCCTTGGCGTCGTGGGCGTAGCCTTCGGTTGCGAAATCGAGCAGGTGCTCGGGCTTGCTGGCGCGCTTGATGATGGCGTGGCGGGCCATCATGCCGCGTGCCTTCTTGGCGTGGAAACTGATGACCTTCCACTGACCCGACTTCCAGTCTTCGAACACGCATTCGACCACGCGGGCCTTCAGGGCCTTGCGCTTGACCGACTTGAAGTACTCCTGCGAGGCCAGGTTGACGATGACTTTGTCCTTGTCCTTCTGCTTGGCCAGTTGCTTGTCGAGGTGCTCGGCCAGGGTGTCGCCCCACCAGGCGTACAGGTCCTTGCCGCGCGGGTTGGGCAGCTTGGTGCCCATCTCGAGGCGATAGGGCTGCATCCAGTCGAGCGGGCGCAGCACGCCGTACAGGCCGCTGAGCAGGCCGACGTGCTCTTGCGCCCAGTCCAGATCGGCCTGCTTGAGGGTCTTGGCATCGAGGCCGTCGTAAACGTCGCCGTTGAAGGCGAGGATCGCCTGCTTGCTGTTCTTGGCCGTGAACTTGGGGCGCCAGGCGGCGTAGCGGGCCACGTTGAGCGTCGACAGGGCATCGCTCAGGTCCATCAGCGACGCGATCTGGGCGGGCGTGTAGGGGCGCAGCACCTCGATCAGCGCGGCGGACTCATCGACGAACTGGGGCAAGGTGTGCTTGTCCGTCGTGGGCGGGGTTTCGTAGTCCAGGCTCTTGGCTGGCGACAACAGGATCAGCATCTTCTGAATGAATGAGAAAACGGGGCCAGGCGGCGCGATGCCCGCAATGATAGATTCTTCGCGCCTGGAAACACCTGCCGTGACAGGCCTGTCTGCACGACTTGGGGCAAGGCTCGTAAAATCGGGGCCTGCCTCTTCTTTTGATCGCTTCACTTGGCCGCCCAGCCGCGGCGACACACCATGGCGCTTTACCGAATCAAGGATATGGTCCCGCAGGTCCACCCCACCGCTTACGTGGCCGAGTCGGCTGACGTGATCGGCCAAGTGACCTTGTCCGAGGGCACGAGCGTGTGGTCGCACGTGACGCTGCGCGGCGACAACGAGCCCATCGTGATCGGCGAGCGCTCGAATGTGCAGGAAGGCTCCGTGCTGCACACGGATTTCGGCTTCCCTTTGACGATCGGCAAGGACGTGACCGTGGGGCACCAGGCCATGCTGCATGGGTGCACCGTGGGCGACGGCGCCTTGATCGGCATCCAGGCGGTGGTGCTCAATGGCGCCGTGATCGGCAAGAACTGCCTGGTGGCGGCCGGCGCGCTGGTGACCGAAGGCAAGGTCTTCGAAGACGGCATGCTGATCATGGGCTCGCCCGCCAAGGCCGTGCGGCCGCTGGGCGAAGGCGACCTGGCGCGCATGCACATGGGCACGGCCTTGTATGTGGCCAAGTCGGCCCAATATCAAACCGACATGGTGCGCATCGACGCGCCGAGCGAACAAAGAGCGGACGAACCGACATGAGTGAATTGCACAAGTTCCTGTTTGAAGGCCTGCCCGTGCGGGGCATGCTGGTGCGCCTGACCGACAGTTGGCAGGAGGCGTTGCGCCGACGCGAGTCGGCGGGGCCGTTTGATGCGCCATTGCGCAAGCTGCTGGGCGAGATGAGCGCGGCAGGCGTGTTGATGCAGGCCAACATCAAGTTCAACGGCGCGGTCGTGATGCAGATTTTTGGCGATGGCCCCGTGAAGCTGGCCGTGACCGAAGTGCAGCCCGATCTGGCCTTCCGCTCGACGGCCAAGGTCGTGGGCGAGTTGCCCGCGACGGACAATGGCCATCTGCCGCTGGAAGTGATGGTCAATGTGCATGGCAAGGGACGCTGTGCGATCACGCTCGACCCGAAAGACAAGCTGCCGGGCCAGCAGTCTTACCAGGGCGTGGTGCCGCTGCATGGCGACCAGCACGAGCCGCTGCATGAGATCAGCCAGGTGCTGGAGCACTACATGCTGCAGTCCGAGCAACTGGACACCAAACTGATCCTCGCGGCCAACGACGAGGTGGCTGCGGGCTTGCTGATCCAGCGCCTGCCGGTCGAAGGCGAAGGCAACCTGGGCGGCGCGCGCAACGAAGACGAGATCGGCCTGAGCGAGCACTACAACCGCATCGCGCACCTGGCCTCGACGCTCAAACAGGAAGAGCTGCTGACGCTGGACGCGGCCACGATCCTGCGCCGGCTGTTCTGGGAAGAAGACCTGCGCTACTTCGAGCCCATGACGGGCGAGACAGGGCCGCGCTTTGCCTGCACCTGCTCGCGCCAGCGCGTGGGCGACATGCTGCGCAGCCTGGGCCAGGAAGAGATCGATTCGATCATCGCCGAGCAAGGCCAGGTCGAGATCGGCTGCGACTTCTGTGGCCAGCACTATCTGTTCGACCCGGTGGATGCCACCGAGTTGTTCACCGATGGGGCGGACACGCCGCCGTCGTCGTCAACGCTGCAGTGAGCCGGGGCCGAACAGCTCGGCCTGCGCTGATGCTGTGATGTCGAATTGCCAAGGCTGGGACACGATGAGCTTGGCCCAGTCTTCATTGCGCTTGGCCGTGTCCGCTGCGTGATGCAGCGGCGATGTGAACGCCAGTTGCTGCCCTGTTGATGGGTGTGCGATCTGCAATGAGAGCGCATGCAGCCACAGGCGCTGGCCGCCCAGGTGCTGCGCCCACCAACGGTTGTGCGGGCCTTTGCCATGCGTGGCGTCGCCGATGATCGGGTGCGATGTGTGCTTGAGATGGCGGCGTATCTGGTGCCGGCGGCCCGTGTGCGGCAAGGCTTCGACCAGGGCTGCGCGCGTGGTCGGATAGCGGTCCACCGGCACATCGAGTTGCAAGGTGGCGATGCGGCGGAAGTCGGTCTGGGCGCTTTGCGGTGCCGCATCCGCCGGCGCATCGTCTTGCTTGAGTGGGTGGTCGACATGCCAGCTCCATTCGGGCGGCCAGCCGCGCACCATGGCGATGTAGCGTTTGTCGACCTGCTGCGCTTCGAAGGCCATGCTCAGGGCGCGTGCCGCATCGGTGTGCAGCGCCATCAGCAGCACGCCCGAGGTGCCCTTGTCCAGGCGGTGCACGGGGTAGACATGGCGGCCGAGCTGGTCGCGCAGGGTCTGCATCACGAAGCGGGTTTCGTGCGCATCGAGGCCTGTGCGGTGGACGAGCCAGCCGGCCGGCTTGTGCACGGCCACCATGTCCTCGTCCTGCCACAGGATGTGCAGCGGCCCGTGCATGGCCTCAGCGGGCGCGCGGCAGCCAGTGCTGCTCGCATTCGCCGTCGTCGCAGTTGTCGCAGAACCAGCGCCAGCGAGGGCTGCTCGCGGCCCTGATCTCGCGCGCTGGCGTGTCGAGCAGGTGCTCGATGGCCGACAGGGCATGCTGGATGCGCGCCACGCCCTGCCCGGCCACGATCGCATACGGCTGGCCGATGCGCTGCAAGGCCGATCGGATCAGGGCATCGACGGGTTCGCGCACGTGCGGGCCGTCTCTGATGATGCCGTCGGCCGTCCAGGCCAGGTCGAGCGAGGTCAGCAAGGTCATGCTGCTTTGTGCCTGGTCACGCTCGGCTTGCGCGTAGAGACTCTGGTCGTCGAAGAGGTAGTCGCTGTAGACGGCGATCGTGAGCGCGCTGGTATCGGCGAGCACGATGTGATGCTCGGCATGTGCGGCGTCGATCAGGCGCGTTTGTTCGGCGGCGATGCTGGCCTGCTCGTGCGGCAAGGGCGTGCGCCCCGTGCGGTCGCAGAACAGGCGCAGGGCTTCGGGCACCATCACGGCGTCCAGCCCGCGTGAAGCGAGGATGCGGCTCAGCTCGCGCGCCAGCGTGGTCTTGCCTGTGCTCTCGGCGCCCAGCAAGGTGATCAGTTGCGATGCGCCTGTCATGCAGGCTCCGCGCGCGCATCGGCCAGTTGCCGCCACTCGCGCCAGCCCATCACCGACAGGGCCGCGAAGATGCCGTAGAGGATGACTGTGAGCCACAGCTGCTTGTAGGCGAACAGGCCCATGCTGATGAGGTTGACGATCAGCCAGCACGGCCAGTTGTCCACCCACTTGCGGCCCAGCAGCCATTGGCCCAACAGGCTGCCCGCCGTGGGCAAGGCATCGAGGTAAGGCACGTCCGAATCGGTGATGTGGGCCAGCAGCGTACCGGTCAAGGGCCACAGGGCCAGGCAGGCGCTCAAGGCCATGATGCGGCCGCGCGCATGCAGCTCGCGCACGCGCAAGGCGTGGGCATCGGCTCCGCGGCCGCGCAGCCACTGCCACCAGCCCCACACCGACAAGACCACGAAGACCAGTTGCAGCGAGGCCTCGCCATAGAGCTTGCTGCGCGCGAACAGCACGCCATACAGGATCGAACTGATGATCGCCAGCGGCCAGCCCCAGGCGTTGACCTTGAAGTTGAACAGCACCATCAGCAGCGACAGCACAAAGGCCGCGCCCTCGAGTTGGCTGACCGGCACACCCCAGGCCGTGAACCAGGGCGTCAGCCACGGATCGGCCCAGGCCAGCGAGGCCGCGACGGCATCAAGGCTGAGCATGTCAGGCGCGTGAGGTCAAGGCGTGACGGGCGCCGAAGCGGCCACCTGCGGCAGCTTGGTCGTGAGCTGGACGTAGATCTCGTCCGGCTTGACCATGCCCAGCTCGGTGCGGGCTTTTTCTTCGACCATCTCCAGGCCCTCTTGCAGATCGCGCACTTCGGCACCGAGCTGCTCGTTGCGGGCTTGCGCTTCGGTGTTGGCGCGCTGCTGGGTCTGCACCTGCGCCCGCAAGGCCATCATGCGGGGAACGCCACCCTTGCCGAACCAGAGTTCGGCCTGCACCACGGCCAGCAAGGCCAGGAGGATCACGGTGGCAATACGCATCCCGATATTATCCACGAGGGCGCCGCATGAAAAACGGAGCCCGAAGGCTCCGTTTCGTCTACAGCGCGCGCAATGCGATCAGCGCAGGTTGTAGAAGGCGCTGCGGCCAGGGTAAACGGCAACGTTGCCCAGGTCTTCTTCGATGCGCAGGAGCTGGTTGTACTTGCTCATGCGGTCGGAGCGGCTCATCGAACCGGTCTTGATCTGGCCGGCGTTCAGGCCCACGGCGATGTCCGAGATCGTGTTGTCTTCGGTTTCGCCGGAACGATGCGAGATCACGGCTGTGTAGCCGGCGCGCTTGGCCATCTCGATGGCGGCGAACGTTTCGGTCAGCGTACCGATCTGGTTGATCTTGATCAGGATGGAGTTGGCGATGCCCTTCTCGATGCCTTCCTTCAGGATCTTGGTGTTGGTGACGTACAGGTCGTCGCCCACCAGTTGGACTTTCTTGCCCAGGCGCTCGGTCAGGATCTTCCAGCCGTCCCAGTCGCCTTCGTGCATGCCGTCTTCGATCGAGATGATCGGGTACTTGTCGCACCAGGTGGCGAGCATGTCGGTCCATTGCTGGGCCGTCAGGCTCAGGCCTTCGCCTTCGAGGTGGTACTTGCCGTCCTTGTAGAACTCGGAGGCGGCGCAGTCCAGGCCCAGGGCGATCTGCTCGCCGGCCGTGTAGCCGGCGGCTTCGATGGCCTGCAGGATCAGTTGAATGGCTTCTTCGTGGCTGGCCACGGAAGGCGCGAAACCGCCTTCGTCGCCCACGGCCGTGCTGATGTGCTTGTCGTGCAGGATCTTCTTGAGCGCGTGGAAGACCTCGGCGCCGTAGCGCAGGGCTTCGCGGAAGGTCGGCGCGCCCACGGGCAGGATCATGAATTCCTGGATGTCGAGGTTGTTGTTGGCATGCGCGCCGCCGTTGATGACGTTCATCATCGGCACGGGCAGTTGAACAGCGCCCATGCCGCCGAAGTAGCGGTACAGAGGCAGGCCGGCTTCTTCGGCAGCGGCGCGGGCCACGGCCATCGACACGGCCAGCATGGCGTTGGCGCCCAGGCGGCCCTTGTTGTCGGTGCCGTCGAGGTCGATCAGGGTCTTGTCGAGGAAGGCCTGCTCGGAGGCATCCAGGCCCAGCACGGCTTCGGCGATTTCGGTGTTGATGTGCTCGACGGCCTTCAACACGCCCTTGCCCAGGTAACGGCTCTTGTCGCCATCGCGCAGCTCGATGGCTTCGCGCGAACCGGTGGACGCGCCGGACGGCACTGCCGCGCGGCCCATGACGCCGCTTTCCAGCAGGACGTCGCATTCAACGGTGGGATTGCCTCGGCTGTCGATGATTTCGCGGCCGATGATGTCAACGATGGCACTCATCTGGATTCCTCAAAAAACGATTAGAAAACGAAAAACAAAAATCAAGAGAAGTTCGACTCCAGGAAGCCGTTCTTCTTGGTGATGCGGTCGAGCTCGACGAGCGTTTCAAGCAGCGCCTTCATGTGCTTGAGCGGCACGGCGTTGGGGCCGTCGCTCAATGCGCAAGCGGGATCCGGGTGGGTCTCCATGAACAGACCGGAGATGCCCACGGCCACGGCCGCGCGCGACAGCACAGGCACGAACTCGCGCTGGCCGCCCGAACTGGTGCCCTGCCCGCCCGGCAACTGCACCGAGTGGGTCGCATCGAACACGACGGGCGCGCCGGTATCACGCATGATGGCCAGCGAGCGCATGTCGGAGACGAGGTTGTTGTAGCCGAAGCTCGCACCGCGCTCGCAGGCCGTGAAGTTGTCTTCGTTCAGGCCCTTGGCCTTCGCGGCGGCACGGGCCTTGTCGATGACGTTCTTCATGTCCCCCGGCGCCAGGAACTGGCCCTTCTTGATGTTCACCGGCTTGCCGCATTGCGCGACCGCGTGGATGAAATCGGTCTGGCGGCACAGGAAGGCCGGTGTCTGCAGCATGTCGACGACCGAGGCCACCAGAGGGATCTCGGCTTCGCTGTGCACATCGGTCAGGATGTTCACGTTCAGCTCGCGCTTGACCTTGGCCAGGATCTCCAGCCCCTTCTCCATGCCCGGGCCGCGGAAGGACGTGCCGCTGGAGCGGTTGGCCTTGTCGTAGCTGGACTTGAAGATGAAGGGGATGCCGAGCGCGCTCGTGATCTCCTTCAAGGTGCCTGCCGTGTCCATCTGCAGTTGCTCGGACTCGACCACGCAAGGGCCGGCGATCAGGAAAAAGGGGTGGTTCAGGCCGACGTCGAATCCGCAGAGCTTCATGCTGTGTCCTCTCAGGCTTTCTTGACAGCGGCTTGATGATCGAGCGCAGCCTTGATGTAGCCGATGAACAGCGGGTGACCGTCCCACGGCGTCGATTTGAACTCGGGGTGGAACTGCACGCCCACGTACCAGGGGTGGACCGACTTGGGCAGCTCGACCATCTCGGTGAGCTTCTCGCGCTGCGTGATCGCCGAGATCACCAGACCAGCCTCTTGCAGGCGATCGAGGTAGCGCTCGTTGGCTTCGTAGCGGTGACGATGGCGCTCGGTCACGACCGGGCCATAGATGTCGTGCGCGATCGTGCCTGGCTTGACGTCGGAGCTTTGCGCGCCCAGGCGCATCGTGCCGCCCAAGTCGGATGAAGCATCGCGCTTTTGCACAGTGCCGTCGGCATCGAGCCACTCGTCGATCAGGGCGATGACCGGATGCGGCGTCTGCGGCTCGAACTCGGTCGAGTTGGCGCCGGCCAGGCCGGCCTTGTGGCGCGCGTACTCGATCGTGGCCACTTGCATGCCCAGGCAGATGCCCAGATAGGGGATGCCGTTCTCGCGGGCGAACTGGGCCGCGCAGATCTTGCCTTCGACACCGCGCTTGCCGAAGCCGCCGGGCACGAGGATCGCGTCGTACTTGCCCAACTGGCCGACGCTGTCGGGCGTGAGCGTTTCGGAATCGACGTACTCGATGTTGACGCGGGCATGGTTGTGGATGCCGGCGTGGCGCAGCGCCTCGTTGAGCGACTTGTACGAATCCGACAGGTCGGTGTACTTGCCGCACATGGCGATCGTGAGCACGTTCTTGGGGTTCTCGACCTCGTAGACCAGGTTGTCCCAGCGCGACAGGTCGGCGGGCTTGGTCTGCAACTGCAGCTTGTTGCAGATGAGGTCGTCCAGGTGCTGCTCGTGCAGCATGCGGGGCACCTTGTAGATCGTGTCGGCGTCCCACACCGAGATCACGCCGGACTCGGGCACGTTCGTGAACAGCGAGATCTTCTCGCGCTCGTCGGCCGGGATGGCGCGGTCGGCACGGCACAGGAGCGCATCGGGCTGGATACCGATTTCGCGCATCTTCTGCACCGTGTGCTGCGTCGGCTTGGTCTTGAGCTCGCCAGCCGCGGCGATGAAGGGCACGTAGGTCAGGTGCACGAAGGCGGCGTTGGTCGGGCCGGCCTTGAGGCTGAGCTGACGCGCGGCTTCCATAAAGGGCAGCGACTCGATGTCGCCCACCGTGCCGCCGATCTCGACGATGGCCACGTCGACCGCATCGGGCGTGCCGACACCGGCGCCACGGCGCACGTAGTCCTGGATCTCGTTGGTGATGTGGGGGATGACCTGCACGGTCTTGCCCAGGTAATCGCCACGGCGCTCTTTTTCGAGCACGCTCTTGTAGATCTGGCCCGTGGTGAAGTTGTTGGCCTTCTTCATCCGCGTGGTGATGAAGCGCTCGTAATGGCCCAGGTCGAGGTCGGTTTCGGCGCCGTCGTCGGTCACGAAGACCTCGCCGTGCTGGAAGGGCGACATCGTGCCCGGATCCACGTTGATGTAGGGATCGAGCTTGATCAGGGTAACTTTGAGGCCGCGGGATTCGAGAATGGCGGCCAGTGACGCAGCGGCGATGCCCTTGCCTAGCGAGGACACCACACCGCCCGTGACGAAGACAAACTTGGTCATTTTGCGCAAAAGCGCCGGCCTGGAGGGCGGGCGCTGCGGTGGTAAAGCGGCATTATAGGGGCTCGAAGAGGCCTTCAAGCACCGATCGCGCGGCGCGCACCCCCTCGATACTGATGTCCGTTTTACCTGCCGTGGCAGGCACGCCGTCTTCTATACTGCGCGGCTTTTGCGCTGAAGCTCGCTGCTTGCGCTCGCCTTGGACATCTTTTCCAGCATCCGGCCCTTCATGACACGCATCATCCATTCGGGACGCCCTTCCGCCTTGGCGCACGTCGATACCGCGCTGTTCGACCAGATCGAGCAGGAGTTCGACGCCATCAAGCAACGCTTTCGCGACAAGCTGGGCATTGAAGATGTCCACTATATCAAGGGACTTCGGCGCAAATCGCGCATTTTCGAAGCCATTGGGCGCGGCTTACTGTGGATCAGCCCGGAGCCCATCACCTTTTCGCTGGGCGTGGCCTGCGTCTGGCTGCACCGCAACATCGAGTCGCTGGAGATCGGGCACAACGTGCTGCACGGGCAGTACGACTACTTCCCCGAGATCCCGCAGTTCCACGCGCACAACTTCAAGTGGAAGGCCCCGGTCGACGAAGAAGGCTGGCGCCGCGAGCACAACGGCCTGCACCACGTGCACACCAATGTCTACGAAAAAGACCCGGACCTGAACCACGGCATCCTGCGCACCAACGCGCAGACACCCTGGAACAAGCGCCATCTGTTCCAGGTGCCCATCTATTTGCTGGGCGCCTACCCGACGATGCTGTACCAGTTCAATGCCCAGAACCTGGGCTTCGGCGCGGCCTACCGCGAGAAGGTGTTCCCCGCAGGCAATGAAGGCTACGCCGTGGTCGAGCACCCGGGCGTGAGCGAGGCCGAGCTGCGCAAGCGCCATCGCCTGGCCGTGGCGCGCGTGCTGGTCAAGGAATACGCCGTGTTCCCGCTGCTGGCGCTGGCCACGGGCTTTTCGGGCCTGAAGGTCGCGTTGGGCAACGCCATCGCCGACATCATCAACAACTACTGGATCAGCATGACGATCCAGGCCACGCACTTCACGGAGCCGCTGCAGTCCGAATCGGCTTTGGACCACAAGGGCCACTGGTACCTGTCGCAACTGGAGTCGTCGGTCAACTTCAAGGGCAGCCGCCGCATGAGCGTGCTGTGGGGCCATCTGAACTACCAGATCGAGCACCACCTCTTTCCCGACATCCCGTCGCGCCACTACCCCGACATGGCCAAGGAGGTCAAAGCCGTGTGCGCCAAGTACGGCATCGACTACAAATGCAACCCGACCTGGGGGCGCGCCATCCGCAACTACCTGTCGGTGATGTGGAAGTTCTCGTTCCCGCCGGCCGCGCAGACGCAGGCGCCGCAAATCGGAGCCGGCCGTGCTTGACAGCGTGCGCACGCGCCTGAACCGCTGGGCACTCAAGCGCGTGGGCCGCGAGTGGGTCGATTACGTCGCCAGCAACACGATGACGGATTTCAACCGCCGCTGGAACGATTTCATCTGGACCTACGACCTGCAGGCCATCGTGGCGGGCATCAAGGACGAAGCCCCCGGCGTCAAGACGCTCACGATGATGCCCAACCAGCACTGGAAGCACATGCAGCCCGGCCAGCACATCGCGCTGAGCGCCGAGATCGATGGGCAGACCGTGAGCCGCTACTACAGCCTCTCGCCCATGGAGGACGGCTGCTTCACGATCACGGTCAAGCGCGTGGCTGGTGGCGTGTTGTCGAACTGGGTGCACGCGCAGCTCAAGCCCGGCATGACCATGCGCATCGGCCATCCGCAAGGCCAGTTCAGCTACCGCCAGCAATCGAAGCTGCTGTTCATCTGCGCGGGCTCGGGCATCACGCCCTGCTACTCGATGGTCAAGGACCTGCTGGGCCAGCATGTGCGGCCCGACATCGCCATGTACGCCCAGTTCGGCAGGCAGGACGACATCATCTTCAAGGACACGCTCACGCAATGGCGCACCGAAGGCCTGACGCTGACCAAGGCGCTCAGCCGTCCGACGCCGGCCGACACCGAATCCGGCCGCTTCAAGCCTGCGTTGGATGCGAACAACATCGAGCAGCTCCTGCCCGACTTCCGCGAACGCGACATCTACCTGTGCGGCCCGCAAGGCTTCATGGACAAGGTCATCGGCATCCTCCAGGACAAGGGCTACGATCTCGACAGGCTGCACAGCGAGCGCTTCGTGGCGCATGACGTGCACGCCTTGACACCATCGGACTTCAAAACGGCCCAGGCCGAGATCTACTTCCAGCATCTCGACCAGCGCATCCAATTGACCGAGGCCGACCAGGGCCTGACGATCATGGAAATCGCCGAGCGTCACCACGTGCCCATCGAGACCGGTTGCCGCCAGGGCATGTGCGGCACTTGCAAATTGACACGGCGCGAAGGTGAGGTCTGCGGCAACAGCCTGGGCAATGCGGTGTATCTTTGCACTGCTTTTCCGGCATCGAACAAGTTGGTGCTGGACGCCTAACTCTCGCGTCTCAAGGTCCACCATGCTCTTTTCACTGCGCATGCTGCTTTTGTGCATGCACTTTGTCGTGGCCAGCCTGGCCGGCCTGTCCGTCAGCATCCTGCGCCCCTTCAACCCCGACAACAGCCGCCTGGCCGCGCGCATCTACGCCCTGCCCGCGCTGCGCATCATCGGCATGAAGGTCGACTTTCGCGCCGACGCTTTGCTTCAGCACCAGCGCTCGGCCGTGATCGTGGCCAACCACTTGTCCAACTACGACCTCTTCGTGTTCGGCATCGCCGTGCCGCCGCGCACGGTCACGCTGGGCAAGAAGAGCCTGAAGTGGATCCCGCTGTTCGGGCAGCTCTACTGGCTGGCGGGCAATGTGCTGATCGACCGCGGCAACGCCATCCGCGCCAAGCAGGCCATGCTGACCACGACCGACACGCTGCAGCACAAGGACATGTCGATCTGGGTATTCGCCGAAGGCACGCGCGGCCACGGCAAGGGCCTGGCGCCTTTCAAGAAGGGTGCGTTCCAGATGGCCATCGCCGCGGGCGTGCCGATCATCCCGCTGTGCGCCAACAACTATGTGCGCGGCATGAGTTTGAACAAGCTGCAGTGCGGCCACGCCATCCTGCAGTCGCTGCCGCCCATCCCGACCAAGGGCCTGACGCTGGACGACATGCCCGCGCTCATGGCCACCTGCCATGAGCAGATGAAGGCCTGCATCGAAGAGCTCGATCGCGAGGCCGGCACGACAGCGGCCTGATCCTGCTCAGCCCTTCTCAACCATTGGGCGCGCTGATCTTGCTCAGCGGGTTCATGGCCTGCGGCTGCGACAGCGATGTGTTGGACGACAGGTCGGCCTGCTCGCCCTGCCAGGTCGGGTCCGGGATCGAATCGAACACCTGGCGCAAACGCTGGCCCCAGCTCGTGCGGATCATGCGGAAGTAGGCGTTCGTCTCGTCGATGTTGATGAGCTTGTCGACCTTGAGCGTGTCGGCCTCGTAGACCATCAAATCGAGCGGCAGCCCGACGGACAGGTTGGACTTGAGCGTCGAGTCCATCGAGATCAGCGCGCACTTGGCAGCCTCTTGCAGCGGCGTGTGCGGCGTGACGACACGGTCGATCACGGGCTTGCCGTACTTGGACTCGCCGATCTGGAAGTAGCACACGCCATCGATGCCCGCCTCGACGAAGTTGCCGGCCGCGTAGATGTTGAACAGGCGCATGGTCTCGCCCTTGATCTGCCCGCCGACGATGAGGCTGCAGTTGAAATCGATGCCGTGCTTCTTGAGCGCCTCTGCATCGCGCGCGTGCACCTTGCGCACGGCGCTGCCGACGATGCGCGCCACGTCGAACAGGCTGGGGGCCGTCCAGATCGTGCAGGGCTCGCCGTCGGCGTCCTCGATGGTCTCGCCACTCAGCAGTTGCTTGACTGCCTGCGTGATGGCCAGGTTGCCCGCCGTCAGCACGACCAGCACACGCTCGCCCGCCTTTTCGTAGACGGTCATCTTGCGGAAGGTGCTGATCTGGTCCATGCCCGCGTTGGTGCGCGAGTCGGAGAGGAAGACGAGTCCATCATTGAGCCGCATGGCCACGCAGTAGGTCATGATGTGATCACCGATTTGAGTTTGTACAGGGCATCGAGTGCCTCGCGTGGCGTGAGCGTATCCGGGTCGATGCTGGCAAGCAAGGTCAGGGTCTGAGCCTCGGCTGGCGTCATGGCTTCACCGGATGCATCAGCAAGGACCGCGCCACCCTTGGCCGCCATGTGCGCCAGGTCGTCGAGGTTGATGCCGGGCGCCTCGACCTGGGCGAACAGGTCGATCTGGTCGTCGGACTGACGCTGCTGGGCCTCGAGCGACTCGAGTGTGGCGCGCGCCTGCCGGATCAGCGAGTGCGGCATGCCCGCCAGGCGCGCCACCTGCACGCCATAGCTGCGGCTGGCCGGGCCGTGCTGCAACTCGTGCAGGAAGATGATGTCGTCGCCGGACTCGGCCACGCCGACGTGCACGTTCAGGGCGCGCGGGTGCTTTTCAGGCAGGGCCGTGAGCTCGAAGTAGTGCGTGGCGAAGAGCGTGAAGGCCTTGTTCTTGTCGTGCAGGTGGCTGGCGATCGCGCCGGCCAATGCAAGGCCGTCAAACGTGGAGGTGCCGCGCCCGATCTCGTCCATCAGCACGAGCGACTGCTCGGTGGCGCTGTGCACGATGGCCGCCGCTTCCGTCATCTCGAGCATGAAGGTGGACTGGGCGTTGGCCAGGTCGTCGGCCGCGCCAATGCGGGTGTGGATGGCGTCGATGGGGCCGAGCCGGCACGAGGCGGCGGGCACGTAGGAGCCCATGGCGGCCAGCAGCGCGATCAGCGCGACCTGGCGCATGAAGGTCGACTTACCACCCATGTTCGGGCCGGTCACGATCATCATGCGGCGGTTGGCGTCGAAGCGGCAGTCGTTGGGGATGAAGGCCGCGCCGCCCGTTTCCATCAGGCGCGCCTCGACCACGGGGTGGCGCCCCTTTTCGATCTCGATGCACGGGTGCGTGCTGAACTCGGGGCGCGTCCAGCCCAGTGTGGCGGCGCGCTCGGCCAGGGCGGCCAGCGCATCCAGCGAGGACAAGGCACGGGCCAATGCGCCCAGCGTGGCGATGTGGGCCTGCAGGAAATCGATCAGTTGCTCGAAGAGCATTTTCTCGCGGGCCAGGGCGCGGTCTTGCGCCGACAAGGCCTTGTCCTCGAAGGCCTTGAGCTCGGGCGTGATGAAGCGCTCGGCGTTCTTGAGGGTCTGGCGGCGCTGGTAGTCGAGCGGCACCTTCTCGGCCTGGCTCTGCGTGACCTCGATGTAGAAGCCGTGCACCTTGTTGTACTGCACGCGCAGGTTCGGGATGCCGGTGCGCGTGCGTTCGCGCGCTTCGAGCTCGAGCAGGAAGGCGTCGCAGTTTTGCGAGATGGCGCGCAACTCGTCCAGGTCGGCGTCGAAGCCCGTGGCGATGACGCCGCCGTCGCGCAGCAGCACGGCTGGCGTCTCCATCAGCATGGCCTGCAGGCGTTCGGCGATGGCCTGGTCGGGTTGCAGCGCCGTGTGCAACTGGGCTAACAGCGGCGCGGCTTCGGGTACGCGCTCACGCAGTTGCGGCAGCGTCAGCAGCGTGTCGCGCAGGCCGGCGAGTTCGCGCGGACGCACCTGGCGCAAGGCCACGCGGGCGGTGATGCGCTCGACGTCGCTCATCTGGCGCAAGGCTTCGCGCAGGGACTCGTGGCCCTGCTCCATCGCGGGCGGCGCCAGCAGGCAGGCGATGGCGTCGTGGCGGGCGCGGGCCGTGGCACGGTCGCGCATGGGCTGCGTGAGCCACTGGCGCAAGGCGCGGCTGCCCATGCCTGTACGGCAGGTGTCGATCAGAGAGAGCAGCGTGGGCGCGTCTTCGCCGCGCAAGGTCTGCGTCAGCTCGAGGTTGCGCAGCGTCGCGGGCGGCAGGTCGAGCAGCTCGCTCGTGCGGGGCACATCGAGCGAGGCCACGTGCGACAGCGCCCTGCCCTGCGTGTGCTCGGCAAAGCTCAGCAAGGCCGCGGCCGCCGAGTGCGCCAGGCTCATGTCCTGCGCGCCATAGCCTTGCAGCGTGCTGACCTGCAGTTGCTCGCACAGCTTGCGCAAGCCCAGGCCCGTGTCGAACTGCCAGGTCGGGCGGCTGGTCATGGCCACGCTCTTGCCGCCTTGCGTCAGCATGGGCTGCAGCGTGGGCGGGGTGCGTTCGCGGTCGTACAGGATTTCGGCGGGCTGCAGGCGGGCGAGCCAGCCGGCCAGATCGCGCTCCGTGCACTCGGTCAGGCCGAGCTTGCCGCTCGACAGTCCCAGCCAGGCCAGCGCACAAGGCACGGCGTGCTCGGCATGGCGACCGCGCTTGTCCATCACGACGGCCAGCAGCAAGGCATCGGCGCGCTCGTTGAGCAGCTCGGTGTCGGTCAGCGTGCCGGGCGTGACCACGCGCACGACCTTGCGCTCCATCGGCCCCTTGGTCGCGCCGGGCTCGCCCATCTGCTCGGCGATCGCCACCGACTCGCCCAGCCTGATCAGCTTGGCCAGATAGGTCTCGACCGCGTGCACGGGCACGCCGGCCATCACGACTGGCTCGCCGGCCGATTGACCACGCACCGTCAGCGTGATGTCGATCAGGCGATTGGCCTTGCGGGCGTCGTCGTAAAACAGCTCGTAGAAATCCCCCATGCGGTAGAACACGAGGGTGTCGGGATGTTCGGCCTTGATGCGCAGATACTGCGCCATCATTGGCGTGTGGGCACTGAAGTCCATGGCAGGGACGATGGGTTCAAACAGACAAAGATCGGTGACGCTCAGTCAAATGAGGCGCCAGCATAACGCCTGGCGATGCCCGCCCTGCCGCGTTGGCATCGCTGGCCAACCACCATTGCGGCGGCCAGCTTGCATCACGGGGCTCAGAACGGCGCGTCGTCCTTGTTGCCACGGCCTTCGGCGGCCTTGGCCGCAGCCGTGATGCGCGTGCGCTTCGGTTTGGCTTCCTCGGCCTTGGCAGCCCGGGCCGCGTCCTCGGCGGCTTGCAGCGACTGGATCAGCGCGTCGTCTTCAGGGTCGCTCTCGCCTTCGGCGGCATCCTGCTCGGGCGCCTCGGTGATCACGCGGCTGTAAGGCGCCAGCGTCTTGACCAGTTGGCCGTAGATGCGCGGCGTGCCGGCCAGCAACTCGCGCTGGTACAGGAAGTCGGGCTCGCCCGTGAAGTTGCCGACCAGGCCGCCTGCTTCGGTGATCATCAAGGAGCCTGCGGCCACGTCCCATGGGCTCAGGCCGGTCTCGAAGAAACCATCGTAGAAACCGGCTGCCAAGTAGCACAGGTCCAGCGCGGCGGCACCGGGGCGACGCACGCCCGCGCACTGCACCATCACCTCTTCGAACATCTTCATGTAGCGCTGGAAGTTGTCGCCCTTGCGGAACGGGAAGCCCGTGCCGATCAGCGCCTCGGACATGCGCGTGCGCTTGGAGACGCGCAGGCGGCGGTCGTTCAGGTAGGCGCCCTTGCCGCGCGACGCGTAGAACAGGTCGTTGCGCGTCGGGTCATAGACGACGGCCTGCTGCACCTGGTCGCGGAAAGCCAAAGCGATCGACACGGCATAGAAAGGAAAGCCGTGGATGAAGTTGGTGGTGCCATCGAGCGGATCGATGATCCAGACGAAGTCGCTGTCCTTGGCGCCGTAGGTACGGCCGGATTCTTCAGCGAGGATGCCGTGGCCCGGGTAGGCCTCGAGGATGGTCGCGATGATCGCGTCTTCCGCCGCCTTGTCCACCTCGGTCACGAAATCGTTCTGGGATTTCGCGGTCACTGTCAGCCGCTCGATGTCGAGCGAAGCCCGGTTGATGATCGCCCCGGCCGCGCGCGCGGCTTTGATGGCGATGTTGAGCATGGGATGCAGGGCTTGGGACATGGTTTGACCTTGTAAACCGGGTGACTGCCGCAGACCTGGGGCTACTGGCGACGCAAAGATGCATCAAGGGCCAGCGGCACCTGTGAGATGTCCAGGGCGGCAGGAAAAGGGGCGCAGCGGTGATCAAAGAACGAGCGAGAATCGCGCATTCTATAGAAGTGCTTTGATTTTTGCACCCCCTTTCTGAAGATACCGATGCAAATCAAAGGCTTATCGCTCAATTTTGCGAAGCTCCGCTGGAGGTTTTCAGGCGGCTGCGCACAGCTCAGACAAGCAGACCCGCCGCATGACCGCGCCCACAGACAAGCCCCGCGACCCGACCCGCTTCATCCTGATCGGCACCAGCCACCCGGGCAATGTGGGCGCCACGGCGCGGGCCATGAAAGTGATGGGCTTTTCGGAGCTGGTGCTGGTCCGGCCCCGCTTCGACGATGTGCTGATCCAGGAAGAGACCGTGGCCATGGCCAGCGGCGCCGCCGACATCCTCGTGCGGGCGCGCGTGGTCGATACCCTGGCCGAAGCGCTGGACGGCGTCACCTATGCCATCGCCACGGCCATGACGCCACGCGATTTCGGCCCGCCCGTGATCAGCCCACGCGAAGGCCTGGGCGCATTGGCCAAGGCCGAGCCCGTGCACAAGGTCGGCTTCGTGTTCGGCAGCGAGCGCCACGGCATGAGCAACGACGACGTGTACCGCTGCCATGCCGTCGTCAGCATCCCGACCAACCCGGACTACGGCTCGCTCAACCTCTCGCAGGCCGTGCAGGTGCTGGCCTATGAATGGCGACAGGCCTTGGGCGGCTTCGCGGTCGAGGCCCGCACGCCGGATGTGGACCTGGCCAGCGGCGCGGCCGTGCAAGGCGCGCTCGACCATTGGGAGCAGGCCTTGATCACGCTCGGTTTTCTGGACCCGGCCGCGCCCAAGAAGCTGATGCCGCGTCTGAACCAGCTCTTCAACCGCGCGCAACTCAGGCAGGAAGAGATCCACATCCTGCGGGGCATCGCGAAGGCGATGATGGACAAGCCATGAGCACGAAGTGCCATGTCTAGCACGATCAGGCAGACGCCTCATGCACGGTCGGGTATTGGCCTGCCCGGTACACTCGGCCGCTTCAGATCAAAAACCGCATAAGCACATTCCATGCTGTTTGCCCGATTGCGCGAAGACATCGCCTGCATCCTCGAACGCGACCCCGCGGCCCGCACCGCCTGGGAAGTGCTGACCTGTTACCCGGGTCTGCACGCCTTGGCCATGCACCGCGTCGCGCACTGGTGCTGGACGCATGACTTGAAGTGGCTGGGGCGCTGGGTGTCGCATTGGGGCCGCTTCTTCACGGGCATCGAGATCCATCCGGGCGCGAAGGTCGGCCGGCGTGTCTTCATCGACCACGGCATGGGCGTGGTCGTGGGCGAGACGGCCGAGATCGGCGATGGCTGCACGATCTACCAGGGCGTGACGCTGGGCGGCACATCGCTGAGCAAGGGCGCCAAGCGGCACCCGACGCTGGGCGCGGACGTGATCATCGGCGCGAACGCGCAGGTGCTGGGCGGCTTCACGGTAGGCGATGGCGCGCGCGTGGGCTCGAACGCTGTGGTGACCAAGCCCGTGCCGACGGGCGCGACGGCCGTGGGCAACCCGGCTCGCATCATCGTGGCCAAGGCGACCGTGCTGGACGAGAAGCAGGCCGAGCGTGAGGCTTTGGCAGCGAAGATGGGGTTCTCTGCCTATGGCGTGACA
>JASGJC010000014.1:0-7108 GCA_049840915.1 Aquabacterium sp. | reverse complement strand
AAGGTTAATAGGGAAACACGATAGAATCCGAACAGCACCTATTCCTCCAAGACCATCTGCCAATGACCGCGGGCCCATGTGCCCGGGTTCGCGGCAGCCTTGTCATTTCATGACGAGCCGGGTTATCCATGAGTTGCCTGACGCACGCTGTGTCTGGATGCGCTCCCTAGCTTGAGGGGGTGATCGCGTTGAACGCTTCGCATCCAATCGCTTCCCTTCTTTGCCGCGCGCGGGGGCGTCTCTAGAGTGAAAGTGTCCGCATTTTCATTTGCTCCAGACAACAGGAGACCCTTTCATGACCCCCCCACTCAACCGTGGCTTGCGCGCACTGTGTGCGGCGCTGGCCATCCCGTTGGCCGCCATGGCCTTGCCCGCCGCCAGCGCCCTGGCCGCGTCGCCGTCGTTCATCGAGTTCGAAAGCGGGCAGGTCCGCCCGATCGCGATGTCGCCTGACGGCACGAGGCTGTTCGCCGTCAACACGCCCAATGGCACGCTCGATGTCTTCAAGATCACCGATGCCGGCCTGGTGCTGCAGACGCGCGTGCCGGTCGGCCTGGAGCCGGTGGCCGTGGCCGCGCGCACCGACACGGAAGTCTGGGTGGTCAACCATGTGTCCGACAGCGTCAGCATCGTGAGCCTGGACGGCGTGCCGCGCGTCACGCGCACGCTGCTGGTGGGCGATGAGCCGCGCGACATCGTGTTCGCCGGTTCGCCCGCCAAGGCCTTCATCACGACCGCGCACCGCGGCCAGCAACGCACCGATGCCTCGATCAGCGCGGTGCCCGGCGCGGGCGACCCGAAGCTGACGACGGCCGGCATCCCGCGCGCCGACGTGTGGGTGTTCAACCCGACGAGCCTGGGCACGACACTGGGCGGCACGCCCGTGCGCATCATGAGCTTCTTCGCCGACACGCCGCGTGCGCTGGCCGTGAGCCCGGACAAGAACATGGTCTACGTGGCCGCGTTCAAGTCGGGCAACGAGACCTCGTCGGTCAACGAGTACCACATCTGCGATGGCTACGACACGAAGAAGACCTGCGTGGTCAAGGGCGTGACGATGCCCGGCGGCCAGCTGGGCCCGCAGACGGACGCGTCCGGCGAGCCCGCGCCCAAGACGGGCCTGCTGGTCAAGTACAACCGCACCTCCAAGCACTGGGAAGACATCCTGGGCCGCAACTGGGACCCGGCCGTGCCTTACACGGTGCCCGACAAGGACGTGTTCGCCGTCGATGCCAATGCGCTGACCGAGAAGGTGGCCTACCCGCACGTCGGCACGATCCTGTTCAACATGGTGGCCAACCCGGTGAGCGGCAAGCTGTACGTGTCCAACACCGAAGCGAACAACATGACGCGCTTCGAAGGCCCGGGCAAGTTCGGCGGCTCGACCGTGCAGGGCAAGATCGCGCTGGCCCGCGTCACCGTGATCTCGGGCTCGGACGTGCTGCCGCGTCACCTGAACAAGCACATCGACTACACGAAGCTGGCCAACGACCCCGGCTTCGATCCGACGACCAAGAACCACAGCCTGGCCACACCGCTCGAAATGGCCGTGACCAAGGACGGCGGCACGATGTTCGTGGCGGCGTATGGTTCCAGCCGCATCGGCGTGTTCAGCACGGCCGAGATGGAAGGCGACACCTTCAACCCGCGCGTGGCCAGCGCCAGGTACATCAACGTGACGGGCGGCGGCCCCAGCGGCATCGTGCTGGACGAGACCCGTGGCCGCATGTACGTGATGACCCGCTTCGACAACGCACTCAAGGTGGTCGACCTGACGTCGCGCACGCAGGTGGCCGCCGTCCCGATGGTCAACCCGGAGCCCGACACCATCCTCAAGGGCCGGCCTTTCCTGTATGACGCGCAGCGCACGTCGGCCAATGGCGAAGCCTCTTGCGCGGCCTGCCACATCTTCGGCGACAACGATGGCCTGGCATGGGACCTCGGCAACCCCGATGGCGTCGTGACCAAGAGCACGCTGACCGGCAAGTTCACGGACGGCACGGAGTTCCAGGGCGCCAAGATTCTCTTCAACATCAAGACGAAGATCAACGGCAACGACAACACGAAGGACTTCCACCCGATGAAGGGCCCGATGATCACGCAGACCCTGCGCGGCCTGCCCGACGCCGGCGCGCTGCACTGGCGTGGCGACCGCTCGACCGGCGTCTTCGGCACCGATCCGACGGACACGAACCTGTCGTTCAAGAACTTCGCCGTGGCCTTCGATGGCCTGCTCGGCAACACGGGCCCGGCCACCGAGGCCGAGATGCAGGCCTTCTCGGACTACCAGCTGCAGGTCATGTACGGCCCCAACCCGATCCGCAACCTGGACAACTCGCTCAATGCATCGCAACAGCGCGGCTCCGACTTCTACTTCGGCTCGCGCCCCGTGGACGGCATCAAGCTGGAGATCCTGGGCCAGCAGGTCTCGCACTTCAACAACTGCAATGGCTGCCACACGCTGGACCCGGCCAACGGCAACTTCGGCACGAGCGGCTTCGCCAGCTTCGAAGGCATCTCGCAGATCGTGAAGGTGGCGCAACTGCGTGGCCTGTACGACAAGGTGGGGCGCTTCGGTTCGGCCGCGATCGACTTCGCCTCGGCACCGCCGACAGGCAAGACGGGCGACCAGGTGCGCGGCTTCGGCTTCGTGCACGACGGCACCGCCGACACGCTGGCGCACTTCTTCACGGTCAACGTCTTCAGGCCGCTGCTGAACTCGGGCTTCCCGCTGTTCAATCCGGACAAGACCCGCGCCGACGTCGAAGCCTTCATGCATGTGTACCCGAGCGACCTGCCGCCGATCGCCGGCCAGCAAGTCACGCTGACATCGACCAATGCCTCGTCGGCCAGCCCGCGTGTCGACCTGCTGATCAAGCGCGCCAAGACACCGTTCGTGTCCAAGCGCCTGGGCGGCAATGTGACCGAGTGCGACCTCGTGGCCCGCGTGGTCGAGAACGGTGCGCTGCGCGGCTACCTGTTCGATGTGGCCAGCGGCACCTTCAAGGCGGCAGATGGTTCGAGCAAGGCCGACAACATGCTGCGCGCCATGTCCGTGGTCGCCGGCCAGGAGGTCACGTATACCTGCGCCACGCCTGGTTCGGGGCAGCGTGTGGCCTATGGCTTGTGAACTGAGCCAGTGGCGACGCGGTACGCAGCCGCGTCCACCACAGCAAGGCGATGGACCTGGCCAGCCTGCTCGGCGATGCGTACTACGCGGAAGGCCTGCTCGCCGCTCTAGCCACCGGCGCCGCGCATCAGATGCCCGGCATTTGTGTGAATTTGTAAATGAAGGGCGTTGAATTACCGGCCGAAAACCAAATGACTCCTGTGTTTGACACTTGTGATTTGCTGCCCAATGGTGTCTGAGGATAAATGATGGTCGATATCGCCCCCCCCGCCTGAGCACCACACCGTTGACGCCGCCGAGGTCACCCTCGAATATTTGCTGCGCCGCATGCGCTTCAAGAGCGACTTCCCGACCCTGTCGGCCCAGGTCTCGCGCGTGCAGGCCTTTTCGGATTCCGAAAGCGATAGCATGCAGTCCTTGTGCGACGAGGTGCTGCAGGACGTCGCGCTCACGCAGAAGCTGCTGCGCGTGGTCAACACGGCGCACTTCCGGCGCGCCGGCGGCGACCCGATCAGCACCGTCTCGCGGGCCGTGGCCCTGATCGGCGTGGGCGGCGTGCGCAACATGGCGCTGTCGCTCATGCTGCTCGACCACATGGAGGACAAGGCCCATGCGAACCAGCTCAAGGTCGAGTTCCTGCGCACGGTCATGGCGGGCACGCTGGCCAGCGAACTGAGCCAGCATTCGAAAGAGGCCGAGGCCGCCTACCTGGGCGCGCTGTTCCGCAACCTGGGTCGCCTGCTGGTCAACTACTACCTGCCCGAAGACGCCGAGCAGATCCGCGAGATGGTCGAGTCCGCGCCGCCCGAGTCCGGCATGGACGAGGTCCAGGCGGCCGAGAAGATCCTGGGCGTGTCCCTCGAAAAGCTGGGCGACAAGGTCGGCCAGCTGTGGGGCCTGCCCGACGGCCTGCGCGCCTGCATGGCCACGCCGACGGGGCCCGTGCCCACGCGCTCCATGGCCGGCCGGCCCGAGCGCGCCTGGTGGCTGGCCAGCCTGGCCAATACCGCCGCGGACGGCATGCTCGGCACCGAGCCCGGCGACCTGGGCAAGCTGCTCGGCGGCCTCAGCGGCCGTTACGCCAAGGCGCTCGACCTCGGCCCCAACGACCTGCAGGACGCCGCCGGCCGCGCCCGCAAGCGCCTGACCGAGTTGACGCAGGCCCTGAACGTGAGCGTGTCCGCGCAATCGCCTGCCGGCCGCCTCGTGGACAGCTACTACGTCGACGCGCCCAACGGCACCTCTTCCGAAGATGGCCCGTCTCCCGAAGCCCTGGGCCTGACCACCGAGCACGGCACCCTCACCAACGGCATGCCCTTGTCCGACCAGGACGCCGCCAATGTGCTGACCAACGGCATCCAGGACATCACCAACACGCTGCTCGAGAACTTCCGGCTCAACGACGTGCTGCACATGATCCTCGAGACCATGCTGCGCGCGCTGGGCTGCCGGCGCGTGATCTTCTGCCTGCGCGATGCCAAGGCCGGCGCCTTGCAAGGCCGCCTGGGCATCGGCGAAGGCGTGGACCTGGTCAAGGCGCAGTTCAAGGTGCCGATGATGCTGCCCGTGGGCGCCGCGCCGGACCTGTTCTCCATCGTTTGCCAGAAGAACGCGGACATGCTGATCGCCGACGCCAATGCCCCCACGATCGCCGGCCGCCTGCCCGTGTGGTTCAAAGGCCCGGCCTACGCGCCGACTTTCCTGCTGCTGCCGCTGACCATGAAGCGCAAGGGCCAGCCCGACATGGTCGTGGGCATGATCTACGCGGACAAGGGTGAGGCCGGCAGCCTCGAGATCAACGAGAAAGAGCTCTCGCTGCTGCGCACCCTGCGCAACCAGGCCGTGATGGCCTTCAAACAGACCGCGGGCGGCTGAGGCCACTGGGGGATAATGCGCCCCCATGTTCCGCATCGTCCTCGTCGAACCTCAGATCCCGCCCAACACAGGCAACGTGATCCGCCTGGCCGCCAACACCGGCTGCGCGCTGCACCTCGTCGAGCCGCTGGGCTTCTCGATGGACGACAAGCTGCTGCGCCGCGCCGGCCTCGACTACCACGAGTACGCCGACGTGCGCCGCCACGCCAACTGGGCCACCTTCATCCAAGCGATGCAGCCCGACCCCGCGCGGATGTTCGCCTTCACGACACGCGGCAGCCGGCCGCACGGCGACGTGGCCTGGCAGCCGGGCGACTGGTTCGTGTTCGGCTGCGAAACGCGCGGCCTCGATCCGGCCTTGCGCGAGACCTTCCCGACCGCGCAGCGCGTGCGCCTGCCGATGCGGCCGGATCAGCGCAGCCTCAATCTGAGCAATGCGGTGGCCGTGGCCGTGTTCGAGGCCTGGCGGCAGAACGGGTACGCAGGCGGCGCCTGAAGCCTGTCGGTTCGGCTCAGCCTTCCGAGCGTGCCTCGCGTCGCATCAGCGCACCCACCGCCTCGGCGGGCGTCAAACGCCCATCCAGCACGCTGACCACGGCTTGCGTGATCGGCATGGCCACGCCCAGCGTCTGCGCGCGTTGCCACACGGTGGCCGCGCTGTAGACGCCCTCGGCCACGTGGCCCAGGTCGTGCAGGATCTGGTCGAGCTTCTTGCCCGTGGCCAGTTGCAGGCCCACGGTGCGGTTGCGCGAGAGGCTGCCCGTGGCCGTCAAGACCAGGTCGCCCAGGCCGGACAGACCCATGAAGGTGTCGGGACGCGCGCCGAGCGCCACGCCCAGGCGGGTCATCTCGGCCAGGCCGCGCGTGATCAGGGCGGCGCGGGCGTTCAGGCCCAGGTCCATGCCGTCGACGATGCCCGTGGCGATCGCCAGCACGTTCTTGACGGCACCGCCCACTTCGACGCCGACCGGGTCGGTGGAGGTGTAGACGCGCAGGCTGTCGCTGTGGAAGGCCGCCACCGCCTGCTCGGTCAGCGCGACATCGGTGCTGGCGGCCACGAGCGCCGTGGGCTGGCCCAGCGCCACCTCGTTGGCGAAGCTCGGGCCCGAGAGGATGCCGCTGCGCGCGTGAGGGCGCAGGGCCTGTGCGATTTCATGGCCCAGCCGGCCCGTGCCTTTTTCGAAGCCCTTGCACAGCCACAGCGTGGCCACGTCGTCGGGCAGGCTGCGCAGCATGTCGTCCAGGGCGGCCATGGGCGTGCCGATGATGACGAGGCCGTCGTTGGCGCGCGCATGCGCCACGGCCGCATCGAAGTCGTCGGTGAGCTGCAGCGCGTCAGGAAACGTCGCGCTTGGCAGGTAGCGGGTATTGCAGCGGGCGGCGCGCATGCCGGCGACCTGCGCCGCGCCGCGCGCCCACAGCATCACCTGCGGGTTGTGACGGGCGGCGCTGATGGCCAGCGCCGTGCCCCAGGCTCCCGCGCCCAGAACCGTCAGGTTCCGGGTGGCGAGCCCAGTCGTGCTTCCGTCGGTTGCCAATTCAGGCTTGGGCCACCTGGCCGGCGGCGGCTTGTTGCAGCTGCGATTCGTACATGGCCTGGAAGTTCACTTCGGTCAGGTGAACGGCAGGGAAGCCGGTGCGGTTGAGCACGTCGGCCACGGTGGCGCGCAGGTAGGGGTAGACGATCTGCGGACAGGCGATGGCGATGATCGGCTGCATCTGCTCTTGCGGCACATTGCGGATCTCGAACAGGCCGGCTTGCTTGGCTTCGACCAGGAACAGCACCTTGTCGTTGACCTTGGCGGTCACGGTGGCGGTCACGGCCACTTCGTAGATGCCTTCGACGACGGGCTCGGCGTGCAGGTTCAGTTGCACGTCGACCTGGGGTTGGCCTTGCTCCAGCAGGATGGCGGGCGCGTTGGGCAGCTCCAGCGACAGGTCCTTCAAGTAGATGCGCTGGATGGCGAAAGACGGTTGTGCGGCTTGGTCGGTCATGACAGTTCCTAAAAAAATGATGTTGTAGGCTGGGGCGCTGCGGTTGGCGCAAAAAGTCCAAGCCAGAAAAGACAGACGACGATTATGAACCAGCCCCGTGACGGCACT
>JASGJC010000013.1:0-37647 GCA_049840915.1 Aquabacterium sp. | reverse complement strand
AGGGCTGACCAGCCAGCCCGTGGCGCCGGCCGCGCGGCCCGCCTGCTTCATCTGGTCGCTCGACTCGGTCGTCAGCATCAGGATCGGCGTGGTCTTGACTGGCGCCGTCTCGCGCAGCTTCTTGGTCAGGCTGATGCCGTCGATGCGGGGCATGTTCTGGTCCGTCAGCACGAGGTCGAGCTGCGGCCTGCTCGTCCTCCGCATCCTGCCCGTCCACCGCCTCGACCACGTTGTAGCCCGCGCTCTTGAGCGTGAAGGAAACCATTTGACGCATGGATGCTGAATCGTCGACGGCAAGGATGGAATCCGCATGTCGCTTTCCGGTGCTTGAATAGGGGCTTATGAATGGGCCGACGGTATTTCGGCAGGCGGGACGGCTTCTTTAGAACAACTCCACGGATCCGGCGTCCACCTCGTCCTGGGTAACGGGGTTCGGTTTCATCGGCGCTTCGTCGACCACGGCCGCGCCATCGGGATCGTCGTCGCCGAGCGCATCGCGGGCTATCTGGTCGGCGCAGTTGCGCAGGCGCTTGTTCGTGTGGGCGATCAATCTGCGTCGCCATGTCCTGGAACTGCAGCGCGGTCACGGTCTTGTAGAGCGTCTGCCGAACGGCTTGCAGATGGGGCGTGACGTCGTGGCCCTGATCGATGACCTCGCCGAGCTGCCCTGCCGTGCCGTGAAAGCCCTCCATCAGCACCACGCAGGCATCGTCGAGCAGCCGCTGCAGCCGCTCCAGGTCGTTGGAGGCGGTCATCAAGTGATCCTGCAGCTCGGCCGCCAAGAGCAGGGGCATCTCGGCAGGCGGCATCGCGACGGGTTCGTCGTAGCTCATCTTGGCTCCACTCAACCAGGTTTCGGAAAAAAGTGACCGCTTTGCCACGGTCTGGCACAAGAAGGTTGTCGGCTGAATCCGGGGGATCCTTAGTGCCGTCATAAATGAGATCACACCGGTTTGCCGGTTGATAGAATTTTTCTGATTTCCCGCCGTGAGATGTTCACAATGACACGGGAAAACTTGGCGTATCTCTCCGGATCAAAGGTTGCCTGTGCAAGATTGCCCTCCCCCATCCCAGTCGCCCCAGCCGGTCCAGCCAACCCCGCCTCTGTCATCGTCGTCGCCCATGCCGCCGGTGCGCCTGCGCGTGCTCCATCTGGAGGACAACGATGAGGACCACGCCCTGGTCTCCATCCACCTGCGCCGCGGCGGTATCAACGCCGACATCGAACGCGTCGACAACGAGGCCGACCTCATCGAAGCCCTGGGCCGCGACTGGGACCTGATCCTGTCCGACTACAACCTGCCGGGTTATTCGGGGCTGGCGGCGTTGGACAAAGTCCGCGCCATGGGCAAGCTCGTGCCCTTCATCCTGGTATCGGGCGAGATCGGCGAGGACATCGCCGTGCAGGCCATGCGCAACGGCGCCAACGACTACCTGCTCAAAAGCAACCTGGCGCGCCTGGCGCCCGCCGCCCTGCTGGCCATCGAGGCCAACCGCACGCGCATCGCCAAGCAGCGCGCCGACCTGGCCCTGAGCCGCTCGCGCCAGCAACTGCGCGAGCTCGCCCAGCACCTGCAGACCAGCATCGAGCAAGAGCGGGCCGCCATCGCCCGCGAGATCCACGACGACGTCGGCGGCGCGCTCACGGCCGTCAAGTTCGACCTGGCCTGGATCGCGCGGCACGCCACCTCGCCCGACATCGCCGAGCGCGTGCAGCAGGCGCTCGAATCGGTCGGGCATGCGCACGAGGCAAGCCAGCGCATCATGCACAACCTGCGCCCGGCCATCCTCGAGCAGGGCCTGGTCGCCGCGCTGCAATGGATGACCGACCGCTTCGGCAAGCGCACCGGCCTGAACGCCACCTTCCGCACCAGCCACGAAACGCTCGAGCTGGCCCCGGGCGTGCCGCTGGTCGCCTACCGTTTCGCGCAGGAGACGCTCACGAATGTCTCCAAACACGCACATGCCAGCAAGGTATCGGTCGATGTGACGCAGGCCGGCGGCGTGATGTCCATCGAAGTGACTGACAATGGCAAAGGCCTGAATGCCGAGGACCTGGCGAAAGCGCGTTCCTTCGGTATCCGGGGCTTGCATGAGCGGGCGGAAACCGTGGGCGGCTGGGTCGACATCAGCAGCACGCCCGAGGGCACCACCCTGATCCTGTCGGTCCCCTTGTCGGGCCCCGAGAATGGTTTCATTGACCGCCTGCTGCCCCAGATGGACGCGGGTGATGCCGATCCTGACGACCCCACCACCTGGGGCACCCTATGATCAAAGTCATTCTTTGCGACGACCACGCCCTGATCCGACGCGGCATCCGCGACACGCTGGCCGATGCGCCCGACATCGAAGTCGTGGGCGAGGCCAGTGACTACGGCGAGTTGCGCACGCTGATGCGCGACAAGTCCTGCGACGTGCTCGTGCTCGACATCAACCTGCCCGGCCGCAGCGGCCTCGATGTGCTGCACGTGCTCAAGGAAGAAGGCAGCACGCTGCGGGTCCTCGTCGTCTCGATGTACCCGGAAGACCAGTACGCCATGCGGGCCTTGAAGGCCGGTGCGTCGGGCTACCTCAACAAGGGCAGCGACGCCGCGCAGATCGTGGCCGCCGTGCGCACCGTGTCGCAAGGCAAGAAGTACGTGACGCCCGAGATGGCGCAGATGCTGGTCGAGAACCTGAACTCGCCCACGCAGGAAGACGCGCACCAGAAGCTCTCCGACCGCGAGCTGCAGACGCTCGTGATGATCGCCTCTGGCAAGCGCCTGTCCGACATCGCCGAGCAACTGCTGCTCAGCCCCAAGACCGTGAGCGTCTACCGCGCCCGCGTGCTCGAGAAGTTGGGCCTGACCAACAACTCCGAATTGACGGTCTACGCCATCCGCAACGGTCTGGTGTGAATCCGCGTCAATCGCGGGCCGCCCCCACATCTGGGGGTCCCGTTCAAGCCGAAACCCGCGGCAACCATCATTAACATTGCTTCACAGCAATTCAACAAGTTCAGGGATGGCAAGGCTGATGTCGCCCATGGCATGACCATGAGCGAACGAGGTGACGAGCGCCCTGGGCAAACCACAGCCACCACCCACCATGCTCAAGAAAATCTCGCTTGTCGCACTCGCATTGTGCGTTGCAGGTTGCGCCACCAAGTTCGGCAACAACTTCAACAGCACGGCCGTGCTGAACCTGACCCCAGGCGTCACCACCCGCACCGAAGCCCTCAACAGCATCGCCTCGACGCCCACCAGCAGCGAGACCACGACCATCAAGAAAGACGTCGCCGGCAAGGACTTGAAAGAGCCCATCGTCGTCGAGCGCATGTTCTATTACTTCCGGGACATGAATGCAACGCCGTCCGTCGTCGAAAAGGAGCCCAAGCGCTACGCTTGGCTCAGCTTCGCCGGCGACAAATTGATCGGCTACTGGGTCGCCAGCACGTTCCGCGACGACTCGACCAACTTTGACGAGTCCCGCGTCAAGTCCCTGGAAAAAGGCAAGACCACGCAGCAAGACACCTTGAGGCTGCTGGGCACCCCGTCGGGCAAGGCCATCTACCCGGCCGCCAGCGAAATCGACGGCAGCCGCTGGTACTACAAGGTCCGCTGGTGGGCGGACAACAGGATGCATGCCAAGACCCTCAGGGTGGACTTCGACAAGTCACAGGTCCTGACGGATTTCGATCTGAACATCGGCGCCGAATAACCCGCAGAAAGACACGCTCACATGCACTTCATCGATTTCCGACGCCACGTCTGTCTGGCACTCTCGCTGGTGGCCGCGCTCATGCTCCATGGCTGCGCCACCTTTGGCAAAGAATACAGCGCCAGCAACATCTCGCGCATTGAACTGGGCAAGACATCCAGGGCGCAGATCGTCGCGCTGTTCGGCTCGCCACAAGAAGAATCGACGACCACCTACAAGAAGGATGTCGGCGACAAGGATCTGCCCCAGCCGATCATCGCCACGATCTTGCGCTATTACTTCAGCGCCCCGTCCGCGTCGGGCGCCGTTGCCGGCTCTCCGCCCAACCGCTGGCTCAATGTCCTTCTGGTCGATGACGCCACCTTTGCCTATTTCTCGTCGAGCAGCTTCAAGGAAGATCCGACCGACTTCGACGTCGCCAAGGCCGGCGGTTTCGAGCGCGGCAAGACCACCAAGGACATGGTCGTCAGCACCTTGGGCGCGCCCAGCGGCAAAGGCATCTATCCCTTCGCGGTCAGCGCCAAGGGCACGGGCTACTTCTACAGCGTCGACCTGAAAAACATGCCTCCCGGCTCCACCACACACAAGCGGGTGCGTGTCTTCTTCAATCCGGAAGACATCGTCGAGGACTTCTCGGTCAATGCCAACACGGAAGCCATGCCGATCGCGCCCGTGCCCGTCACCATTCCGGTCTACATACCATCTGGCAAGAAGTGATCTCACGGTGAAACGATGTGTTTCCCAGCTTGACGCGCTCAGGCAGCCTGCCTATTGTCAGCGCTGCTGAGCAGTCTTCAACACCGATCGCCAGGAGAATTGGCCATGAAGGAACTCGACAAGCCACAAACCGAACACGTGACGGGCGCCGCCATCATCAAGCGCCCGCCCTTCACCACCCTGGCACTGGGTGAGGAAGGCGGCCATGTCACCACCTTCATCGTGGGTGAAGAAGGCGGCCATGTGACCAGCTATGTGTACGGCGAAGAAGGCCCCGTGGCCACCACGCTGGCACTGGGCGAAGAAGGTGGCGGCGGCACGCCCGTGGCCACGACGAGCGCACTGGGCTCGTTCTAAGCCCTCACCAGACACGCACGATCTTGCTGTTGATCGCGGGCGGAAGGCTCGACCTCAACCTGCAGGCTTTGGCCGACACGGCCACGGCCATGGGCGTTGAATGGGTGGACTGGCGCACCGACAAGGACGCCAGTCCGCTTTGCCATTGGGACCTGTCCGCGCACGAGGCCGCGTTGCCTTGGGGCAAAGACGGGCCCGGCCCGCGCGGCGCCTTCGTGCGGCAAGATGTCTTCGCCTCGTTGGCCGATTCGCGGCCCGAGGTGGCGCAGCGCGCCTTGGGCTGGTTCACGGCCGTGCAGGGCTGGCTGCTCGCCAGCGGCGTGCGGCACTTCAACGCCGACATGTCGGCGCGCGCCTTGAACAAACCGGCTGCCTTGCTGCGCGCGCGGCAACATGGCTTGCGCATCCCTGAGACCTGGGTCAGCAACGACACCGCGCGCATGAAGGCGCGCGCGGCAGGTGGCAGCATCGCCAAGCCCGTGGCCGGCGGCGGCTTGTGTCAAACGTTGGAAGATGCCTTGTCCCAAGTGAGCGCAGCCTACTCGGCGATGCCTGCCTTGATCCAGCCTCGGCTGGTGGCGCCCGAGTTGCGCGTGTTCATCGTGGGCGACGACGCGCATGCGTTCCGGGTCGACAGCCCGTCGCTCGACTACCGGGCCGAGCAGGACGCGGAAGTGAGCCCGGTGTCTGTGCCGGCCGAAGCGCATGCCTTGCGTTCGCTGATGCAGGATCTGCGCATGGACTTCGGCGCGGCCGATTTCAAGACCGATCCGCACACGGGCGCGCTCGTGTTCCTGGAGCTCAACACCTCGCCCATGTTTGCGCGTTTCGATTTCGAATGCTGTGGTGCGTTGACGCGCAGCATGGTTCGACACTTGGTTTGACCATGTCGGCGAGGCTTTGCATTTAATTTTTCTTAGGAAAATGCTTTGGCAATACCTTTGTGCCGACAAATTCAATGCCGTTTTGATCCAGCAAGCGACGTGCTTTTTCTGTATCCGCAAATTGCACTTTTCCCGAAGCCACCCACAGCCACTTGGCAACATGAACATTGTCTTTCAAGTGACCCCGTAACTGTTCCCGCGCAGCGGTACGCTTACGAATCACCGTACTTACTTCATCCTGCTTCGCAGCATGAGGCTCAAGTGCAATGACAGTGGCACTGTCTGCATGCCCTAGCAGATAGTCCCATCGATTTTCCTGCTCTCGACCTTCCTTCATGGCCTGATCCAGTTCCAGACTATCGGCAATCCCTGACTTGACCTCTTCACTCAAGTAGCCACGATGACCAGCCTCTACGGCGCCAAGTCCATCACGGATCACTTTTTGCAAGCTTGAATCGTTTCGCAGGGCATTTCGGATCGGTGTTTTTGTTTTGGAAGGGGTTTTCTTCTTCACAACTATGCATCCTCATTAACTGCGTTGCGAACCGCTTCGCCGAAACGAGACGAGTAAGCAGTCAATCCGCCCCAACCAGCAATGCGATCATCTTCAGCACCAGGATCCAAAGAAGAAATATCCATTGAAGTAACTTTTCCTTCTTCATCAAATTGCATGAGATACGCACGATAGGATTTTTGAAGTGCCGCCTCCGCAATATCTCTCATGTCTTTTTTCTTGGGAACGTCAAACGCATCGCAAACAAGTTGCCAACGGGCATGATGTCGCTTTAATTGTTCCATCATCCATAGCATGGTCAACACATGAGGCGAATGAGTGGACAGTACAACGCGATAGCCTCGCCAGAGTAGGTCCAAAACAAGCAACATGATTGCGGTGATGGCCTGAGGATGAAGCCCCATTTCTGGCTCTTCAAGAACCACCCAATCTGTTTCCTGCCGCTTCCGAAGTTTAGTTGAAGGCAGCAAGTGATAAAGCCCCAATAAAAGTGGCGTGAACTCTCGCTGACCAGCAGTCCAAGTCATGAAAGGCAGGTGGACATCCCCATGCATCAGCCGCAACCGCCTGGCATGCTGATGGTCTTCTTCGATGCCAACCGTTCCTCCGTGAAAAACAGCGGTATCAATTTGGTCGCGGATGGGTTGCTTCAAGCGCTTAGGAACGGGAAAAAGTGGGCCTGAGTTTTTGCTATTAAATCGGTCAAAAAGGTTCTGGCTGAACACTCGCGCAACAGCGGGAGTATCGGAAGTGAGTTTTTGGAATGGTGCTGCCCAACCATCACTGATCAGCATAGATCGATGGGCCGGCACAAAAAAAAGCTTTTCACTGCCATCTCCCAGTCTGCTGATGCTGCGAGGAGTGATGCTTTTCTTATTAATGCGGACTTCGCTTTCTCCTTCTTTCCAAGAAGAGGCCATCCCCGTACCAAATATCAAATCGACTAACACATCAGCTTTTGTGGTGTGATGCCCTGCATCATTTAGTGCCTTGACAAGCTGACGCCCGTCCATCGCCACTTTCAGCCACTGCAGCGCTAAGCTCTTGCCGGCACCTTGAGGACCAACTAGCACGGTCAAATCTCCAAACTCAAGATCGATCGCTTTGATATGCGCAAAATCATGGATCGAAAGACTCAAAGAATCTGTGAGCGGAGGCGGAGGCATCGCTTTGCTTTTAATCATTTGAAGCTTCTGATTAGCTAAGGCTCCAGCATATCGCAGGCTGGATCTTGAATGACATGGTTACTTTACTGTGTTCAACGCCAACAAGACGCCCGGCCCGGATGCCGCCTCATCCTCACGTTGTGCATCGCGCGCAGAGAGTTCAAAGGGTCATGCGAAAAGTTCAGCCGGGTGGCGCGCCACACACAAACAGTAAAGTGCCGCATCTTTTCAGTGTGGCGCCAAGCACTGCTCTGGCGGAACGAATCGTCCGTTGTCCGAGCCGCTGAAGAACAGCGAGTTTCGGACGACTCCCGCCCTCATGAGTACTGCAGGGAAATCTGCACACAGCGCGGACTGCACCATTGAATCACTGATTTCCTCGCCAAGCGCCGCGCCAACCTAGGCATATGAACAAACAAGTATTACTCGATGGGCGTCAACTTGGCCACGCTGAGCATCAGCCATTTTGTGCCATGCCGACCGAAGTTGACCTGCACGCGTGCATCAGGCCCATTGCCCTCCAGCGTCAGCACCACGCCCTCGCCGAACTTGTTGTGGAAAACGCTCTGGCCCACACGCAAGCCGCCTTCGGTCTTGGCCTGCGCCATCTTGGTGGGCAAGGGCGCCGTCAAATCCTTGAAGTCGTCTTCGGTGCGACGCGCGCCATATTGCTGGCCGCCATACCCACCGCGACTGCCGCCCCCATACCCGCTGCCATACCCGCCGCCACCCGAGCCGCCGCCTGAGCGATAAGGCTGCGCCCCCGCCCCGACGATCGATCCCATGCCCTTGCCGCTCGACCACGCGTCCTGGTAGGACTTCGCAAAGCCCGAGCCGAAGCCCTGGTTGCGCGGCGTCAGCCACTTCAAGGCACCTTCGGGCAACTCATCGAGGAAGCGGCTCTTGATGTTGTAGCGCGTCTGGCCGTGCAGCATGCGCGTCTGACTGAAGCTGATGTGCAGGCGATGACGCGCCCGCGTGATCGCCACGTACATCAGGCGGCGCTCTTCTTCCAGGCCGTCGCTGTCGTTCATCGAGTTCTCGTGCGGGAACAGGCCTTCTTCCAGGCCCGTCAGGAACACGTTGTTGAACTCCAGCCCCTTGGCCGCATGGATGGTCATCAGTTGCACGGCATCCTGCCCGGCCTGCGCCTGGTTGTCACCCGCCTCCAGCGAGGCATGCGTCAGGAAGGCCAGCAGCGGCGAGATGATCTCGCCCGTTTCGGCATCGGGCAGCGTGTCGACCTGCGCCACAGCCGCGGGCACCCCTTGCGCCAGGCTGCCCACGGGCTCGTCCACCGGCAAAGCCACGGCGTCCTTGCCGAAGCCTTCCTGTGTCACGAAGGCCTCGGCCGCGTTCACCAGTTCGGCCAAGTTCTCGAGGCGCTCCTGGCCTTCCTTCTCGGCCTTGTAGAAGTCGGCCAGGCCCGATGCCTCCACCACATGCTCGATGATCTGGCGCAGCGTCAGGCCGCGCGTGGCCTCGCGCACCGCGTCGATCAAGGCCACAAAGGCCTGCAGGTTGGTACCGCTCTTGCCGGCGACGGCCGTCACGCTCTGCGACAGGCTGCGGCCGCTGCTGCGCGCCGCGTCCTGCAGCAGCTCCACGCTGCGCGCGCCGATGCCCCGCGCCGGGAAGTTCACCACGCGCAGGAAGCTCGTGTCGTCGCTCGGGTTCTCGAGCAGGCGCAGGTAAGCCAGCGCATGCTTGACTTCCGCGCGCTCGAAGAAGCGCAGGCCGCCATACACCTTGTAAGGCACGCCCGCGTTGAACAGCGCCGATTCGATCACCCGCGACTGCGCATTGCTGCGGTAAAGAATCGCCACTTCGTGCAGCGGCTGCCCATCGCGCTTGAACTGCCGCGCCTCGTCCACCATCCACTGCGCCTCGGCGAAATCGCTGCTCGCCTCGTAGATGCGGATCGGCTCGCCCAGGCCCGCGTCGGTGCGCAGGTTCTTGCCCAGGCGCCGGCTGTTCTGCGAGATCAGCGTGTTGGCCGCATCGAGGATGTGCCCGAAGCTGCGGTAGTTCTGCTCCAGCTTGATCACCTGCGGCACGCGGAACTCGCGCTCGAAGTCCGCCATGTTGCCGACCTGCGCGCCACGGAAGGCGTAGATGCTCTGGTCGTCGTCGCCCACGGCGAACACGCTGTTGCCCGTTTGCGCCGGGTTGCCCGCGAACATCTTGAGCCACAGGTACTGCAGGCGGTTGGTGTCCTGGAACTCGTCGACCAGAATGTGCTTGAAGCGGCGCTGGTAGTGCTCGCGCACCTCGGGGTGATCGCGCATCAGTTCGTAGGTGCGCAGCATCAGCTCGGCGAAATCGACCACGCCTTCGCGCTGGCACTGGTCTTCATAGGCCTGGTAGACGGCCAGCTGCATGCGGCCCAGTTCATCACGCGGGACGATGTCCTTCGGGCGCTGCCCCGCGTCCTTCGCGTTGGCGATGAAATAGCTCGTGGCCTTGGGCACACAACGCTCTTCATCGAACTTCAGCGCCTTGATGATGCGTTTGACGGCCGACAGCTGGTCCTGCGTGTCCAGGATCTGGAAAGCCTGCGGCAGCCCCGCCAGCTTGGCATGCGCCCGCAGGAAGCGGTTGCACAGGCCGTGGAAGGTGCCGATCCACATCGCCCGGGTGTTGACAGGCAGCATCGCCGACAGGCGCGCCTGCATCTCCTTGGCCGCCTTGTTCGTGAAGGTCACGGCCATGATGCCGGCCGGGGTGGTCTGGCCGGTTTGCAGCAGCCAGGCGATGCGCGTGGTCAGCACCCGCGTCTTGCCCGAACCGGCGCCCGCCAGAATCAGCGCGGGCCGGGGTGGCGCGGTCACGGCCGCCAATTGTTCCGGATTCAGTCCCACCAGCATGGGGGAGTTGCCCGAAGGGGGCGATTGGGGAAACAATCCCATGGTGTCAGTGCGCTCATTCATCCAAAAATTGTAGGCGCCCTTTCACCCAAGCCGGCCACCACACCACAATCATCCTGGCCGATATACAAGACTCAGGGAACAACATGCATCAACACCAGCCAGCCGCCTCCCAGCCGGGCGGCATGAGCGCCTCGCCACTGATCACCCGCAATGCCCACCCCGGCGGCACACGCACCGTGAACCTGCACAGCATCCGGTTCACAGGATCGGGCAGCGAGTATTTCCGCATCTGGATCGTCAACCTGCTGCTGATGATCGTCACGCTGGGGCTCTACTACCCCTGGGCCAAGGTGCGCAAGCTGCGCTACTTCTATGGCAACACGGTCGTGGCAGGCTACCCGCTCGATTTCCACGGCAACCCGCTCAAGATGCTGCGCGGCTTCCTGCTGGTCAGCGTGTTGATGATTCTCTACAGCGTGGCCGGGCGCGTCTCGCCGGGGGCGGGGGGCTTCGCCGGGCTCGTCCTGGCGGTGATATGGCCGGCCCTGATCCGTGCCTCCATGCAGTTTCGCCTGGCCAACACCAGCTGGCGCGGCCTGCGCTTCGCCTTCAAGGGCTCGCTCAAGGATGCCTACATGATCGCCTTGATGCCCATGCTGATCGTGATCGGCGTGGTGATGCTGGCCGGCATCGGCATGGCCATGCTGCCCAAGGGCCTGGCCTCGCTGGCGCCCATCGTGTTCGGCGCCCTGATGTTCGTCAGCATCATGGCCCTGAGCCCTTATGTGTGGTGGCGGCTCAAGGCCTACCAGCACAACCACTACGCGCTGGGCCAGTTGCAAACCAGCTTCAAGGCCGGCTACGCGCACATGCTGGGCGTGTTCATCAGATCAGGCCTCATCGGGCTGGGCAGCCTGCTTGTCGGCGCCATCGCCATGGGCATGCTGATCTCGGCGGCGGGCCTGAGCGCCTCGGCCCTGTCGGACAAGAAAGCCATCGGGGCCGTGATGGCGGTGGCCATGCCGGTCTTCGTGGGCATGTTCATCCTGGCGCAACTGGCGCAGGTGCCCTACTTCGTCTCGCGCATGCAGAACCTGGTCTGGACACAAACCGGCAACCGCCTGGTGCGCTTCAAGAGCCACCTGGCCCTGCGCCCGCTGATGTGGGTGACGTTCAAGAACTGGGCCCTGACCATCCTGACACTGGGTTTCTATGCGCCCTTCGCCACCGTGGCCATGGCCCGCATCAAGCTCGAGGCCATCGTCATCCATTCCCGGCTCGACCCCGACACGCTGGTCGCGCAGGCTCAGCAGGGCGGGCGCGACGCGGCGGGAGACTTCGCCGCCGACCTGATGGGCATCGACGTCGGGATCTGATCATGACGGAGATCGGCTCCCGCCTGTCGGTGGACTATTTCGATGGCCACACGGCACGTGCGCACCGCGTGCAGATGTGGATGGAAAACGGCATGCTGCAGCTGGCCGGGCGCGACCTGATACGCCAGGTGCCGCTGTCCAAAGTGCAATGGCCCGAGCGCACGCGGCACGGCTTCAGGCTGGCGCACATCGCCGATGGCGGCTCGATCCAGGCGCTCGACGCCAGCGATTGGGACACCTGGACCAGGCAGCACAAGCTGGGCGAGCCGCTGGTGGTGAAGGCGCAGCAAAGCTGGCGCTGGACGGTCGTCGCCACCTGCCTGCTGTTGACCGTCACGGTGCTGGGCTACTGGTGGGGGCTGCCGCTGGCGGCGCGTGCGATCGCGCCACTCATCCCCTTGTCCGTGGACAAGCAGGTGGGCCGCACCACCTTGCAGGCGATGGACGACCAGTGGCTCAAGCCCAGCAAGCTGCAGGCGGCCGACCAGGCCCACTGGCGCGCGCGTTTCGACCTGGCCGCGCAGCGCGACGCGCAAGCCCATGATGGCGCCACGCCCGGGCTGCCGATCCAGTGGTATTTCAGGCAGGCGCCCATCGGCCCCAATGCCTTCGCGCTGCCCGATGGCAGCGTGATCGTCACGGACGAGCTCATCGATCTCCTGCACGACCGCGAAGACGTGCTGCTGGGCGTGCTGGGCCATGAACTGGGCCATGTGGCCCTGCGCCACGGCATGCGCACCCTGATCCAGACCGGCCTGCTGAGCGCCGCCACCAGCGTGGCCCTGGGCGATTTCAGCAGCGTGCTGGCCGGTGCGCCCGTGCTGCTGGGGCACATGGCCTATTCACGCGACCTGGAGCGCGAGGCCGACGAATCGGCCATCCGGTTCATGCGCCACAACGACATCCGCCCTTCCGCCATGATCGTGCTGTTCCAGCGCCTGGAGGCCTGGCGCCGCCAAGAGCAGGCGCGCAGGCCGTCCGGCCAGGGCACCTCGTCCACACCCGGCCTCATGGGCATCGCCTTCAGCAGCCACCCGCCCGACGCGGAACGCATCGCGCGCTTCAAGGCGGCAGACCAGGGGCTTCAAAGCGATCCCTCATCGCCCTGAAAACCAGCCGCCTGCTTCGGCCTCAATGCAGGATCAACAGCGGCACCTGGCTGTGCGCCAGCACGCTCTTGGTCAGCGAGCCATGGATCAGCGCATCCAGGCCATGGCGGCCGTGCGTGATCATCACGATCAGGTCACAGCCCTGCTTCTCGGCCATGTCCACGATGGCCTGCTGCACGTTGTCCGTGATCACGAACTGGCCGTCGAACTGCACGCCCGCATGCCGGGCCTTCGCGGCAAACGCCTCCAGCATCTCGCGCGCATGGGCTTCGCAGCGCTTTTCGTGTTCCTGGAAGGTCGCCACATCGTAGGCCACGGCGGCCTGCTCGACCACCAGCACAGGCAAAGGCGGCTCCGCCGTGAAGCCCGTGATCGATGCGCCCAGCATCTTGGCCAGGCCGATGCTGTGCTCGATGGCCTTGTCGGACAGTTCACTGCCGTCGACCGGCACCAGCAAATGCTCGTACATGCGAATCTCCTGATGTCCTGAATTCCAAACAGACCGGGTGGTCTGCCTTGCTCGAAGTCATCCTAGGCCGGTAAACCGCCCACGCCAACCCCACGGCGTCGTAAATCACTGACAGAGGCCGGGTTTCTTGATTCAAAACAGAAACACAGACGGACACCCCCGGAGCCGGAACCAGCCCCTCACACCACCTAAAATCCCGGTTCGACGCTGAGAAAGCCGCGCACCGGGTGCGGCGCCGCATCCACACCGTGACCCAAGCCGCATGACCGAACTCGCCAAATCTTTCGACCCCGCCCCCATCGAGGCCAAATACGGCCCATTGTGGGAGCAGCGCGGTCTGTACAAGCCCACGCTGGACGCGGCCAAGCCGTCCTTCAGCATCCAGTTGCCGCCGCCCAATGTGACCGGCACCCTGCACATGGGCCACGCCTTCAACCAGACCATCATGGACTCGTTGACGCGCTACCACCGCATGCTCGGCCACAACACGCTGTGGGTGCCCGGCACCGACCACGCCGGCATCGCCACGCAGATCGTCGTCGAGCGCCAGTTGCAGGACAAGGGCGCGGAAGGCCAGAAGAGCCGCCACGACCTGGGCCGCAAGAACTTCGTCGCCAAGATCTGGGAGTGGAAAGAGCAAAGCGGCTCGACCATCACCCAGCAGATGCGCCGCATGGGCGACTCGGTCAGCTGGGCGTACGAGTACTTCACGATGGACGACAAGCTCTCGAAAGTCGTGAGCGACACCTTCGTGCAGCTGTACGAGCAAGGCCTGATCTACCGCGGCAAGCGCCTGGTGAGCTGGGACCCGATCCTCAAGTCCGCCGTGTCCGACCTCGAAGTCGAGAGCGAGGAAGAAGACGGTTCGATGTGGCACATCCGCTACCCGATCGATGCCAGCAACGAGACGCTGACCGTGGCCACCACCCGGCCCGAGACCATGCTGGGCGACACGGCCGTGATGGTCCACCCTGAGGACGAGCGCTACAAGCACCTCATCGGCAGGCTGGTCAAGCTGCCCGTCACCGGCCGCCTCGTGCCCGTGATCGCCGATGACTACGTTGATAAAGAATTCGGCACCGGCGTGGTCAAGGTCACGCCCGCGCACGACACGAACGACTACCAGGTCGGCCTGCGCCATGGCCTGCCGATGATCACGATCTTCACGCTCGACGCCAAGGTGGTCGACACGCTCGACGACATCCCCGCCGACCTGCGCGGCCTGGACCGCTTCGTGGCCCGCAAGCAGATCGTCGCGCAGCTCGAGGCCGAAGGCCTGCTGGTCGAGGTCAAGAAGCACAAGCTGATGGTGCCGCGCTGCGCCCGCACCGGCCAGGTCATCGAGCCCATGCTGACGGACCAGTGGTTCGTGGCCATGACCAAGCCGGGTCCCTCGGGTCAGAGCATCGCGCAGGAAGCCATCGAGGCGGTCGAGTCCGGCGAAGTCAAGTTCGTGCCCGAGAACTGGGTCAACACCTACAACCAGTGGATGAAGAACATCCAGGACTGGTGCATCAGCCGCCAGCTGTGGTGGGGCCACCGAATCCCCGCGTGGTACGGCACCGATGGCGAGCTGTTCGTCGCCCGCAATGAAGACGAGGCCAAGCTCAAGGCGCAGGCCGCCGGCTACACGGGCGCGCTCACGCGCGACGAAGACGTGCTCGACACCTGGTACTCGTCGGCCCTCGTGCCCTTCTCGACGCTGGGCTGGCCCGAGCAGACGAAGGAGCTCGACCTGTTCCTGCCTTCGTCGGTGCTGGTCACCGGCTACGACATCATCTTCTTCTGGGTCGCCCGGATGATCATGATGACCAAGCACTTCACGGGCAAGGTGCCGTTCAAGCACGTGTACATCCACGGCCTCGTGCGCGATGCGCAGGGCAACAAGATGTCCAAGTCCGAAGGCAATGTGCTGGACCCGGTCGACCTGATCGACGGCATCGAACTGGCCCCGCTGCTCGACAAGCGCACCACCGGCCTGCGCAAGCCCGAGACCGCGCCCAAGGTCCGCAAGGCCACCGAAAAGGAGTTCCCCGACGGCATCCCCGGCTACGGCGCCGATGCGCTGCGCTTCACGTTCGCCGCGCTGGCCAGCCTGGGCCGCAGCATCAACTTCGACAGCAAGCGCTGCGAGGGCTACCGCAACTTCTGCAACAAGCTCTGGAACGCCACCAAGTTCGTGCTGATGAACTGCGAAGGCCAGGACTGCGGCCTCGTCAAGCATGAGCCCGGCCAATGCGCCGCCAATGGCTACCTCGACTTCAGCCCCGCCGACCGCTGGATCGTCAGCGAGCTGCAGCGCGTCGAGGCCGCCGTCGAGCAGGGCTTCAAGGAGTACCGCCTAGACAACGTCGCCAACGCCATCTACCAGTTCGTCTGGGACGAGTACTGCGACTGGTACATCGAGATCGCCAAGACGCAGCTCAACGTCGCCAAGGACACGGGCAACGAGGCCGCGCAACGGGCCACGCGCCGCACGCTGATCCGCGTGCTCGAAACGGTGCTGCGCCTGCTGCACCCGATCACGCCCTTCATCACCGAAGAGCTGTGGCAGGTGGTCGCGCCGGTGGCCGGCCGCAAGCAGGCCGGCTCGGACGACAGCATCGTGCTGGCGCCCTACCCTGTGCCCGACATGAGCCGCGTCTGCGCCGAGTCGGACGCCTGGGTCGGTAAACTCAAGGCCCTGGTCGGCACCGCCCGCAACCTGCGCGGCGAGATGAATCTCTCACCAGCTGAACGCGTGCCCATGCTGACGACGGGCGATACCGCCTTCATCACGCAGGCCGCCCCCATCCTCAAGGCCCTGGGCAAGCTCAGCGAAGTCCAGATCCTCGACGACGCGGCCTTCGCAGCGGCCACGGCCATGGCACCCGTGGCCGTGCAGGGCGAAGCGCGCCTGGCCTTGCATGTCGAGATCGATGTCGCCGCCGAGAAGGAACGCCTGGGCAAGGAAGCCGAGCGCCTCAAGGGCGAGATCGCCAAGGCCCAGGCCAAGCTGGGCAACGAGAGCTTCGTGGCACGTGCGCCCGCCGCCGTTGTGGACCAGGAAAAACAACGTGTGACGGAATTCACTGCCACCCTCGAGCGCATTCAGACACAGTTGCAGCGCCTGGGGTGATACCCCCCCTTGTTTGAGGCATGCCCCGGGAAATCCGGGGGACACTTACTTACACAACCATGACGGGCCGGTGACACAATCCCGGCCAGTCCTAGAGGAGCTGTTTCATGAGCATTACCAAGGCCATCTTTCCTGTCGCTGGTCTGGGCACGCGCTTCCTGCCTGCCACCAAGGCCCAGCCCAAGGAAATGCTGCCAGTGGTAGACAAGCCGCTGATTCAATACGCCGTTGAAGAAGCCTATGACGCGGGCATCCGTGAAATGATCTTCGTGACCGGCCGCCACAAGCGCCCGATCGAAGACCACTTCGACACCGCCTTCGAGCTGGAACACGAACTCGAGCACGCGGGCAAGACGGACCTGCTCAAGCTCGTGCAGTCCATCAAGCCCTCGGACATGGAATGCGTGTTCGTGCGCCAGCCCAAGAGCCTGGGCCTGGGCCACGCCGTGCTGTGCGGCGAGCGCCTCGTACGCGGGGAGCCCTTCGCCGTGCTGCTGGCCGATGACCTGATGGTCGGCCAGACGTCCATCCTCAAGCAGATGGTCAACCAGTTCGGCAAGCTGCAGGCTTCCGTGCTGGCCGTGCAGGAAGTGCCCGCCGACCACACCAAGCGCTACGGCATCGTGGCAGGCACACCTGTCGACGAACGTGTCATGGCCGTCTCCAAGATCGTCGAAAAGCCTGCGCCGGAAGTCGCGCCCTCGCGCCTGGGCGTGGCCGGCCGCTACATCCTGACGCCGGCCGTGTTCGAGCAGATCCGCTCGCAGCCGCGCGGCGTGGGCAACGAAATCCAGCTGACCGACGGCATCGCCGGCCTGCTCGGCTTCGAGAAGGTCTATGCCTACCAATACGAAGGCAAGCGCTACGACTGCGGCAGCAAGGAAGGCTTCCTGGAAGCCAATGTCGAGCTGGCATTGCAGCATCACCAGGTCGGCGCCTGGTTCCGCGACTACCTCAAGAAGTTCAAGCTGGATTGATGCGACGCCTGGTCACAGGGCGCCTGCTCAGGCCCCTGCTTGGCCACTCGAGAAACTTGGCAGCAAGCCTGCCAAGTCGAGCTGCATCATGATCATGTTGACCAGCGTGGCCACGGAAGGCCGCCCGGTATCGACACAGTAGTGGGCCGTCTGCTCATACAGCGGATGGCGCTGCTGATGCAGCTCCCGCAGCTTGGCCAAGGGATCGGCCACCTGCAGCAAAGGCCGCTGCGTGTCGTGGCGCAAACGCCGGTACAGCTCTTCGGGCGTTGAACGCAGGTACACGACGGTCGTGCGGCGCTTCAAGTGCTCGCGGTTGGCCGGCCGCAGCAAGGCGCCACCGCCCGTGGCCAGCACGAGCGGCGTGCCTGGCTGCCCTGTGAGTTCATCGATGACCGCCTCTTCGCGGTCGCGGAACGCCGACTCGCCGAACTCGTCGAAGAACTGGCGAATGGGCATGCCGATGCGCTCTTCGAGCACCGAATCGGAATCCAGGAAACGCGCCCCTAGGCGCTTGGCCAATTGACGGCCAACGGTGGACTTGCCCCCACCGGGCAAGCCCACCAAAGAAACAACAGCAGCCAAAGTCAACCCATCATCAACGCAGCGCGGCCTTCTCGGACACCACCTTGGGCGTCAGGAAGATCAGCAACTCGGAGCGCTTGGCATTGCGGATGCTGTTCTTGAACAGGTTGCCCAGCACGGGGATGTCGCCCAGCAAAGGCACCTTCTGCTCGGTCTCGTCCTCGGACTGCGTGAAGATGCCGCCGATGACCACCGTGCCGCCGTTCTCGACCAGCACCTGCGTCTGCACGTGCTTGGTGTCGATGGCATAACCGGCATTGGTCACCTGGCCGACGCTGTCCTTGTTGACGTCGACGTCCAGGATGATGCTGCCTTCAGGCGTGATCTGAGGCGTCACTTCCAGCTTCAGGTTGGCCTTGCGGAAGGAGATCGCCGTGGCGCCGCTGGACGTGGCCGTCTGGTATGGCAGCTCGGTACCTTGCTCGATCAGCGCCTTGACCTGGTCGGCCGTGATGACGCGCGGGCTCGACACGATCTTGCCCTTGCCATCGGCTTCCAGCGCCGAGATCTCGAGGTTCAGCGCATGGTTCACGCTCGACGTGAACAGCGAGATGCCCATCGATGTCGGGCTGTAGCCGTTGATCGATGTGCCAGGCAGGTTCACGAAATAGCTGTTGGCCACGCTGGCGGCGGAACCCGTCAGGTTCTGACCCGTTTCGGCCACGACGCCCGAGTAGCTGCCCGACACGCCCAGGCTCAGCTTGCCCGAGTCGGCCACCGAGGTCTTGTTGGAGGCGCCCAGACGCACGCCCAGCGTACGGCCGAAGGAGTCGTCGGCCTCGACGATGCGCGCCTCGATCAGCACCTGGCGAACCGGGATGTCGATCTTGGAGATCATCTGCTGGATCTCTTCCAGCTTGGTCGGGATGTCGTTGACGAACAGCTGGTTGGTGCGCGTTTCGAAGATCACGCTGCCACGCGGCGACAGGATGCGCGAGTTATTGGTGCCACCGCTGCCGCCCGCGCTGTTCTGCCCCGTCAGGCCCTTGGCGATTTCTTCGGCCTTCGTGTAGTTGAGCTGGAAGGCCTGCGTGCGCAACGGCTCCAGCGCCGCCACCTGGGCCTTGGCTTCCAGGTCGATCTTTTCCTTGGCGTTGATCTCGTCCTTGGGCGCGATCCAAAGCACATTGCCTGACTTGCGCACGCCCAGGCCCTTGGCCTGCAGGATGATGTCCAGGGCCTGGTCCCATGGCACGTCCTTCAGGCGCAGTGTCACGTTGCCTGTCACGGTATCGCTGGTCACGACGTTGAAGTTCGTGAAGTCGGCGATCACCTGCAACAGCGCGCGCACTTCGATGTTCTGGAAATTCAGCGACAGCTTTTCACCCGAGTAACCCGGGCCTTGCGTCAGCTTGTTGGGATCGGGCTTGCGCGGGCGCACTTCCAGCACGAACTGGTTGTCGCTCTGGTAGGCGGAATGCTCCCAGTCGCCACGCGGCTCGACCACCAGCTTCACGCGGTCGCCGGACTGGCTGGCCGACACGGTCTGCACGGGCGTGCCGAAGTCGGCCACGTCGAAGCGGCGACGCAGGCGCTCAGGCAAGGTGGCGCGCACAAACTCGACGACCAGGGCCTTGCCCTGCTGCTTGATGTCCACGCCGACCTGGTTGTTGGGCAGCTCGACGACCACGCGGCCCGAGCCGTCCTGGCCACGACGGAAATCGAGGTCCTTCAGCGCCAGCGGGTTGGCGTTCTGGTTCTCGGCGAAGCGCACCGTGTTGTCGGCGGGCGCGGAGGCCTTGGCGGCAGGTGCCGCGGCCGCTGCGGCGGCAGGCGCTTGCGCAGAAGACGAATCCAGCACCAGCAGCAGCGACTTGCCCTGCAGCTGCGCGCGGTAGGTCGTGGCATTGCGCAGGTTCAGCACCAGGCGCGTGCGCTCACCGGCTTGCGCCACGTTGACCGAGCGCACATTGCCTTGGTTGACATCGATCACGTTGCGCGCCAGGGAGTTGGTCACGCCCGGCAGGTCGATGGCGATGCGCGGCGGCGCCTGGACCACGAAGCCCGCGGGCAAGGAATCCAGCGGCTCGGACAGATCGATGCGCACCACGTCCGCGCCAGCCTGCTGGGAACTGGTGATCGCCTGGATCGCGGCCGTAGCCCAGGTCAAAGGCGACACCAGGGCCAAGGTCAGCCCAGCCATTGCCATACGCGCGTTCAGCCACGGTTTCATAGTCATTTCCAGCTTCCTTTTCATCGCCCACCCTCCTGCAACTGCAGGGTGGTCGGCCGCTCGATCCATTCGCCAGCGGCATCCTGCACAATTTCACGCAATGTGATCTCTGTCTCGGTGATCTTCATGATCTTTCCGTAGTTCTGCCCCAGGTACTCACCCGTCTTGACCTGGTAGAGCAAACCGTCCACCTTGAGCAAGGCATACAGCGCGCCCTTCTTGTTCATGCTGCCGACCATGCTCATGCTGTCCAGCGGGAAGGCCTCGAGAGGCTCCTTGCGCCGGTTCAACTCTGCCGCTACTGCGGAATTCGGCTGTCTGGCCTCTTGCTTGAGGGCGCCGGTCAATTTTTGTGAGCTGAAAGGGTCGACCCCGTCCATGCCGGCGTAGGCCTGGGGGTTGAATTTCTGGGGTGGCGACAAGGGCTGCACGCTCGGGTGCACCTCGTGGCGTTGTTGGTCCATCCAGGCCTGCAACTCGTCCTGCTCGCTGCTGCATGCAGCCAGCGCGGACACGGCCAGGGCGGCGATCAGCCAGCGTTGGGGGTGGCGCATCACTTCTTATCCCCCTTCTTTTGCTTGGCCTTCTCGGCACGCATGGCATCGACCTCGGCCTGATCCAGGTAGCGGTAGGTACGGGCCGTGGCCTCCATGGCCAGGTTGCCCTGGGCATCCTTGGCGTTGGCCGGCGTCACGACCAGGTTGTGCAAGGTCACGATACGAGAGAGGTTGGCGATGTCGGCCGTGAACGAGCCGATATCGTGGTAGCGGCCCGTCACGCGGATCGAAATGGGCAGCTCGGCGTAGTAGTCCTTGACCGCGACCTGCCCGGGGCGGAACAGCTCGAACTCAAGACCACGGCCCAGGCCCGCCTGGTTGATGTCGGACAGCAGCGCGTCCATCTCGGCCTTGCCAGGCAACTGCTTTTCGAGCTGCTTGACGTACTCCTCGACCTGGATGCGCTGCTTGCGCAGTTCGCCCAGGTTCACGGCCTGCGCCACTTTCGAGCGGTACTCTTCTTTCAAGCGGGGCTCTTTGTCGCGCTCGGCCTGCAGCTCGTCGCTCTGGCTGGACAGCAAGCCGAACCAGCCCAAGGCCACCACGGCGATGGCCGTGAACAGGAAGGTCACGACCTTGGGCAGCAAGGGCCACTGGCCGGGCTCGTTGGGGTTCAGGCCGCGGAACTGCTCCTGGGCCTGCTCGAACCACGCGTTGAGATCGATGTTGATGTTGGAATTGGCCATGGCTTACCTCAGGACTTCCTGGCCGCAGACGCGGCCGACTGAGGGGCTTTCGCACCCGACGCCGCACCCGCAGGCGCCGACGCGGCGGCCGCTGCAGACACATCGCCAGGGCGCTTCAAGCCCACGCGCATGGAGAAGTCGAACAAACGCTTGGGATCGCGGGCGTCCTTGCTGTTCGAGGCCGCCGCGGCCTTGATTTCGACCAGCTCGGGGTGCTCCAGCCACTCGGACCTCGCATTCGTGTTGCGCAGGAACTCGGAGACACGCTCGTTGGTCTGGGCAAAGCCGGTGATCAGCACATGCTGGCCATCCTGACGGATCGAGGTCAGGTAGATGCCTTCAGGTGTCTGCGTCACCAGCTCATTGAGCAGGTAGACCGGCATGTTGCGGTCGGTCTGCAGGTCTTCCACGGCGCGCTGGCGTGCCTTCAAGGCATCGATTTCGGCCTTGAGGGCGGACACGTCCTTGATTTCGTCATCCAGCTTGTGGATGGCGGCGTTCAAGGTCTCATTGCGTTCTTGCTGCGTGGCGATCATGCGCAATTGCACGGCATACCAGAGCGCCACGACCACGGCGCCCGCCACGACCGACAAGCCCAGCCCAGCAAAGAACGCCTGCTTGCGCAGCTTCCGCTTTTCCTCGCGGTGAGGCAACAGGTTGATCAGGATCATGCGAGGAACCTCCGCATGGCCAAGCCACACGCGGTCAGGTAGGAAGGCGCTTCACGCCGCAGCTTGCTTTCACGCACGGCCGACCCCAGCTTCATGCCATCGAAGGGGTTGACGACCATGGAGGCAAAACCCGTCAGCTCGGTGACACGGTCTTTCAGGCCAGGCAAAGTGGCCGTGCCACCGGCCAGCATCACGTAGTGCACCTTGTGGTGCGGTGTGCTGGTGAAGAAATACTGCAAGGCGCGCCCGATCTCTTGAGACAGGCTGTCCACGAAGGGGCCCAGGATCGTGCTCTGGAAATCTTCCGGCAGATCGCCGGAGAGCTTCTTGAGCTCGGCTTCCTCGAACGAGAAGCCATACTGGCGCGAGATCAGTTGTGTCAACTGGGCGCCACCAAAAGCCTGGTCGCGGTCGTACAACAGCTCGCTGTCGCGCAGCACCTTCAGGCTGGTGTTCTCGGCCCCGATCTCGAACAGCGCGACCAGCGCGTCCTTGCCTTCGCCGGGCAGCGCGCCGATCAGGCGCTGCATGGCCAGCCGCGAAGCGTAGGACTCGATGTCGAGGATCGCGGGTTTGAGGCCAGCGGCTTCGGCCAGGGCCTGGCGGTCCTGCACGCGGTCCTTGCGGGACGCGGCGATCAGCACCTCGACGTCACCGGCCGAACTCGGGCTGGGGCCCACCACGCAGAAATCCAGGCTGACCTCGTCCAGCGAAAACGGGATGTACTGGTTGGCCTCGGCCTCGACCTGTATCTCCATTTCCTCTTCACGCAGGCCGGCGGGCAGCATGATCTTCTTGGTGATCACGGCGGACTGCGGCATGGCCATGGCGGCATGCTTGGTACGCGTGCCACTCTTGTTCACGACCTTGCGGACAGCCTCCGCCACTTCGTCGAATTTTTCGATCTGGCCATCGGCGATCCAGCCCTTTTCGAAAGGCTCGGAGGCAAACCGATCCAGGATGTATTCGCCAGATGGACTCTGGCTCAGCTCGACCAGCTTCACGCTCGATGAACTGATGTCCAGTCCGATCATTGGCGGATGCTTGCGGCCCAAGAGCGTATCAAGAAAGCTCACACCGTCCCCCACGCGTCAACAACAGACGCTGGAAAGTTAATAAACCACTTCAATGCTATCAGCAAAGGTTTTATGAATGAACGAAGGGAAAGCAGGATAAATCCCAACCTCGTTGCGCGATGCACACGTCTTACAAGCGGTTGCAAAACCAACAAAATGCAATCACAAGCCCTGAACTTGCCGCTGCGGCCGAACAACAAGCGCGGGGTTTCTATAATCCCGGGACTTCTCTGACACGTCCCCCATGAGCGCTTCTGATCAAAAACGCGGCACATCCTCCTCTTCCGGCGCGGGCTCATCGCGCGGGCCATCCTGGTGGGCGGTCTGGATCGTCAAACCCATTTTGGTGCTGGCCGGCCTGGGGATCGCGGGTGTTTTGGGCGGCGTGCTGCTGGCCAGTATCGGTCTGGCCGTGGCTTACCCGAATCTGCCCGCAGTGCGGGGTTTGGCCGACTATCAGCCCAAAATGCCTTTAAGGGTTTTCTCGGCCGACCAGGTATTGATCGGTGAATTTGGCGAGGAAAAACGCAATTTCCTGCCGATCGCCCAAATCCCGAAGGTCATGCGCGACGCCGTCCTGGCGATCGAGGACGCCCGTTTCTACAAGCACGGCGGCGTCGACTATGTGGGCGTGCTGCGCGCCGGGCTGGCCAATTTCGGCGAATCGCGCAGCCAGGGCGCCTCGACCATCACGATGCAGGTCGCCCGCAACTTCTATCTGCCCACCGAGAAAACCTTCACCCGCAAGATCTACGAGATGTTGCTGGCCCTGAAAATCGAAAGCCTGCTGAGCAAGGACCAGATCCTGGAGCTCTACATGAACCAGATCTACCTGGGGCAACGGGCCTATGGCTTCTCTGCGGCCTGCGACACCTACTTCGGCAAGCCGCTCCAGGACATCACGGTGGCCGAGGCCGCCATGCTGGCCGGCCTGCCCAAGGCGCCATCGGCCTACAACCCGGTGCGCAACCCGAAGCGCGCCACCATCCGCCAGCAGTACATCATCGACCGCATGCTGGAGAACGGCTTCATCACGGCCAAGCAGCGTGACGAGGCCAAGGCCGAAGACCTGCACTACCGCACCAAGGCGCCGCTCCCCGTCCATGCCGAGTACGCCGCCGAAGCCGCACGCCTCTTGATGCACGAGCAGTACGGCGCCGAGGCCTACACGCGCGGCCTCAATGTCTACACGTCCATCAACATGACGGAGCAGACGGCGGCCTACAAGGCGCTGCGCAAGGGCCTGCTCGACTTCGACCGCCGCCAGGCCTGGCGCGGCCCCGAGGCCTACATCGACCTGCCCGCCGACCCCAGGCAGATCGACGTGCGCGTGGCCGAGGCCCTCGAAGAACACCCTGACAGCGAAGACATCCGCGCCGCTGTGGTGCTGCAGGCCGAACCGCGCAAGCTGGTGGTCGCGCTGCAATCGGGCGAGCAGGTCGAGATCGGCCCCGATGGCCTGAAGGCCGTGGGCAGCGCGTTGACCGACAAGGCCAACCCCAAGCAGCAGATCCGGCGCGGCGCGGTCGTGCGAGTCAACCAGGACAAGCAAGGCAACTGGTTCGTGCAGCAACTGCCTGAAGTGGAAGGCGCCTTCGTGTCGCTGGACCCGCGCACGGGCCTGGTGCGCGCGATGGTCGGCGGCTTCGACTTCGGCCGCAACAAGTACAACCACGTGACGCAGGCCTGGCGCCAGCCGGGTTCGAGCTTCAAGCCCTTCATCTACTCGGCCGCGCTCGAGAAAGGCTTCACGCCCGCGACCGTGGTCAACGACGCGCCACTGTTCTTCGACGCGGGCACGACGGGCGGCCAGGCCTGGGAGCCCAAGAACTACGACGGCAAGTTCGAAGGCCCGATGCCGCTGCGCCGTGGCCTGGCCAAATCCAAGAACATGATCTCGATCCGCGTGCTGCGCTCCATCGGCGCCCGCTACGCGCAGAACTGGATCACGCGCTTCGGCTTCGAGGCCGACAAGCACCCCGCCTACCTGACGATGGCGCTGGGCGCGGGCTCGGTCACGCCGCTGCAGATGGCCGATGCCTACGCCGTGTTCGCCAATGGCGGCTACCGCGTCAACCCGCTGCTCGTGCTCAAGGTCACCGACAGCCGCGGGCACCCGCTCGCGCAATACCGCCCGGCCTCATTGAATGAAAGCATGCGCGCCATCGACGCCCGCAACGCCTTCATCATGGACAGCCTGCTGCAAGAGGTCACGCGCTCAGGCACGGCCGCCAAGGCGCAGGCTTTGCTCAAGCGCCCCGATGTGTACGGCAAGACCGGCACGACCAACGACTCGATGGACGCCTGGTTCGCGGGCTACACGATGCACAACGTGGCCGTGGTCTGGATCGGGCACGACCAGCCTCGCAAGCTGGGCGACAAGGAAACCGGCGGCGGCCTGGCCCTGCCCGTGTGGATCGACTTCATGCAGACCGCGCTGCGCAACGCGCCCATCGAAGAGCCGGCCGCGCCCGAAGGCGTGGTCAACATCGGCGGCGAGTGGTTCTACGAGGAGTACACATCCGGCACGGGCGTGCGCGAACTGGGCCCCGACAACACGGACAGCGAGCCCGGCGCCGCGCCCGCCCCCAGCACCGATGAAGAGAAAAAAGGCATCCTCAATCTGTTCGGCGGCAAGCCTGAATAAGCAGCCGGCGAAGGCCTCAGAAGCTCAAGCCGGGCTTGCCCTGCTCGCTGGCACAGGCCGACAGCAGCGCGAAGAACTCGTCGCCGGAGCGGGTGTCGATCCACTGGCCGGCGGCGTTCATCTTGAAATGGAAACCGCCCCGGCGCGCCGCCAGCCACAGCTCATGCAGCGGCGGCTGGGCGTTGACGATCAGCTGGCTGCGGTTGGGCAGGGTCAAGGTCAGCATGCCGCCCGTGCGGGCCGTGTCGATGTCGATCACATCGCCTTCGAGCCACTGATCGACCGTGGATTCGATGCGGGACAGCGTCGCGTGGACGGCGGCGTCATACTGGGCGTCGGTCAGGCCCGAGGGCGCATCGAGGGTGGACATGCAGGCTTCCTTAAAATGAGAACATGAATCGCAATCCTCAAATTTTAGGCAGTGCCGCGCCTTCCGGGCGAACAGCCCTGTCGTCGCTGCTGAAAACATCGGTCAAAGTGGCTGGTCTGGCCTGCGTGGCCTGGACCCTTGGCGGCTGCGGTCAAAAAGGCCCGCTCTACCTGCCCGCGTCTGCCGCCTCGGCCGCCTCCAACCCCTCTCAAGCTCCCGCAAAATGACGCTACCTGGCTCCCCCTTCCTGGCCTACAAAGGGGCCGATCTGTTCATGGACGACGTGTCGCTGCGCGACCTGGTGCGCCAGCACGGCAGCCCCTTGTACGTGTACTCGCGCCGCGCCATGCTGGCGGCACTGGCGCCTTACCAGAAAGCACTGGTCGGCCGCCCTCACCTGATCTGCTATGCCGTGAAGGCCAACTCCAACCTGGCCGTGCTGCAGACGTTCGCGCAGGCCGGCTGCGGCTTCGACATCGTGTCGGCAGGCGAGCTGGCACGCGTGCTGGCGGCGGGCGGCCAGGCCGGCAAAGTGGTGTTTTCGGGCGTGGGCAAGACCCGCGACGAGATGAAGCTGGCCATGCAAGCGGGTGTGCGCTGCTTCAACGTCGAAAGCACGGCCGAGCTGGAGGTCCTCTCCGACGTGGCCAGCGGCCTGGGCCAGCGCGCCAAGGTGAGCCTGCGCGTGAACCCCGACGTGGACGCCGGCACGCATCCCTACATTTCGACCGGCCTGAAGGGCAACAAGTTCGGCGTCGCGCACGAGCTGGCCGTGGCCACCTACCAGCGCGCGGCCACCCTGCCCGGCATCGACGTGGTGGGCATCGACTGCCACATCGGCTCGCAGATCACCGAGGTGTCGCCCTACCTGGACGCGCTCGACCGCGTGCTGGACCTGGTCGAGGCCATCGAGGCCGCCGGCGTCAAGATCCACCACCTGGACCTGGGCGGCGGCCTGGGCATCACCTACACCGATGAAACACCGCCTGCCGCCGACGTGCTGATCGGCCAGTTGCTGGCCAAGATAGACGCGCGCGGGCACGGCCACCGTGAGATCGTGTTCGAGCCCGGCCGCTCGCTCGTGGGCAACGCCGGCGTGCTGCTGACCGAAGTGATGTTCCTCAAGCCCGGCGAGCAGAAGAACTTCTGCGTGGTCGACGCGGCCATGAACGACCTGATGCGACCCGCGCTGTACGAAGCCTACATGGGCATCGTCAACACGCACCAGTACACAGGCGGCGAACAGACCTGGGATGTGGTCGGGCCCGTGTGCGAATCCGGCGACTGGCTGGGCCGCGACCGCGTGCTGAACGTGCAGCCCGGCGATGTGCTGGCCGTGCTGTCAGCCGGCGCTTATGGCATGACCATGGCGAGCAACTACAACACGCGCGGGCGCGCGGCCGAGTTGATGGTGGATGGTGGCCAGGTGTGGGTGGTGCGCGAGCGCGAGGCTGTGGCGGATTTGTTCAAGCTGGAGAAGCTGTTGCCTGGTTGAAGCACGTGCGATGGCACGTTGAATCATGCTGGTCAGCGTGACAAGCGCGTGCAAACTACTACCAACAACGCGCTGGTCAGGCCGCGACCGTCTGACTTAAACCAACTGGCCTCCGCGAAATCCGGGGCGCTTCAGGCCCGGCTGGCCTCCGAGATCGTGGTTTTGCCCTGGATGATGCCCAGGACCAGAGCTGTTTTGCGCTTGGCCGTCCAGCGCTTGTGTCGTCTTCCATCAGGGTGCTCATCGTCTTTTCCTTCAACGTTAACACCTGAGCAGGAATTCACTGGGTCAATACACCAATGCATCAACCCCGCCATGAAGTCGTAGCCACATGCCGCAGGCAGCCAATGGCGGCGCGGGTTTGCGGGCGTGGGACTGGGCAAGCATGGGCCACATCGTGAAGCCGAAGCGCCAATGTGCGGTTTCAAGGCTGCAGCCGCCGTCAGGCTAAAGAAAAAAGGCAGGTTCAAGTCGTGATCAGTAGCCGACTTCGCGTTGGTGGCGCACGGCCAGGATGGCGACGTCATCGCCCGCCAGGCGATACAACGCGACATATCCGCTGTCGCCGAAATCAATCAGCCACTCGCGGTACTCCGGCTCCATGTCCTGCATGGGCCGACCGATGGCGGGCTGGTGCTCCAGCACCTTGACTTCTTGACGGATGGCCTTGACGGCACGCTTGGCCGCATCGAGGTTGTGCACTGCCAAGAAACGATAAAGGCGCTGGACATCGCGCAGTGCCTGGGGTGACCAGATCAAACGTGACATTCAGGCGGCTCAGTGTCTTGTCCTTGTTCGAGCTGAGCCAGCCAGGCATCGGCCTCATCAGCCGTGGCATGCAGCCCCGTGCGCTGGTAAGCCTCCCAGGCCTTGATGCCGTCTTGGCGGAACGCTTCGCGCTTTTCCTCGCGCTCGACGTACTGCTCAATGGCCTCGCGCATCAGCCAGTGCGGGGTGCGATGGCGGGCATCGGCCAGGCGTTTGACGCGGGCTTTGATGTCGGGATCGATCTTGACCGCAACGGGTCGAACGGTGGCAGATGTCATGACGGTCTCCAGTATTGGAAGGTATTACCTTACCATACTTAGCGGGTTTTGCGGCATTTTGTTTTTTGGCTGCCCGTGCCATCGCTCGGTGGTGATCGCCTCAAGGCCGCGCTGTATTGACCCAGTGAATTCCTGCTCAGGTGTTACGTTGAAGGAAAAAGACGATGAGCACCCTGATGGAAGACGACATCAAGCGCTGGAAGGCCAAGCGCAAAACGGCCCTGGTCCTGGACATCATCCAGGGCAAAACCACGATATCGAAGGCTAGCCGGGCCTTCGATCTCAACCCGTCCGAGGTGGGATCGAGGCGTCATTGCTGACCGTCGACCAATTGGTGGATTACTACGCCGACCACCCTGGTGCGGCCCACGCCAACCCCGCGTATCGCGCCTGATCCCGATGACGATGTGGTCATCGGGACAGGCTTTGCAGCTAAGGCCGATTTGATCGTCACTGGCTACAAGCCCTTGCTGTCGGTCAACGAATATCAGGGGCTACGGCTGATCGGTGTCAGTCAAGCATTGCAGATCGCTCCCTCTAATTAAACAAGAGGCACGATCTAAGCACTACCTCTCGTCAAGAGCTGCTTCTGAGCCGCGCTCCGCACCAGCTCAACCTGGTCCCCCGCAAGGCGTTTTAAAACTTCAATCGGAGCCTTGCGGTTGTATGCAATGCGCTGCCGAACAACTTCATCGGGGTCGCAAGATAGGAGTTCAAAAAGCTCCAAGCTGAGCTTCTTCTTGTCTGCAACAACTGCGCGCACTTTCCGCGCCTCATCTCGCGCAAGTAATTCGAGCACCTCTAAAGGAACTGTTTTGTTGTGGACGACCCACTCCCTCATTTCTGGAAAGCGATGGATCACATCTAACCAGACGGTAAGGGGCGCATCATCTTCCGCCGCCAGAAGGTATTCCTCGCGGTGATCGCTTGTTCGCAATCGAACAAACTCATCAGCTGAATGAATCATCTTAAAAACCTGCTCCGTTCAATTTGTCCCATGGAATTAACCGACCGACGTCACCCTTATGTTTGCCGACAATGAAGTCACCGTACTTGTCGGCATCCCGGTGCCATTCAAGACCCTTTGATGTTTCTTGGAAGACCTTCCATTCCGACCCTCCATGACCAGCCAAGTCCTTGGACCACCAAAGACCATCGGAACTACTCTTATAGAATTTCCCAAATTGACGATTCTGAAGAACTTGCTCTGTACCCTCTTTTGTGATCGCCCAGAGTCCCCGCTGCGCCGTTGCCGCGCCATTTGCCGCATCTCCCATGATCCCTAGCGGAGCTATTGCCATCTTTGCAATGCCCGCACCGGCAAGACCGCTCAAACCACCCTTAAAGACTGATTGAGCCTGCTCATTGAATGGCTTGTTCCATAAATCACGCACCCCAGTTACTGCTGCGTCTACAACCATTCCAGGATGGGTTGCAACATAACCGACGGTCTGCACGGCGCGTGATCTTGCTTGACTACTTGTCGCCAAGTTGTATAAGCCAAGCCCAGCGTGCGCAAAGTCATATCCGACATCAGTAGCCAATCCACCAAAGGTGGCGGCTACATATTTGGCGGGGCTCCCTTCTAGAACCGCGTCATCTTGCATTTGACTGTAAGAAGCCTGGGCACTAACGCGCGATTGCTCTACTGCTTGTTCAGCGGCGCTACTACCACCAGAGACAGAAATGACCGTCTCTCGGATATTGCCCAACCCTTGCCGGTAAAGCTCGCTCGCATCTATCTCGCCGCTGGAGTTGACGCCACGAGTCGGGCGACCGACAGCCCCGTGATCAGAAATAACCTTGATCAGGTCGCGCGCTTCCTTGATCAACTCATTGGTTGACTTTCGTTCAACCAGCTCTCCTAACTTCAACTGATCTTGCTGTTTGCGCCAATCCTTTTCGGACGTGCCAACAGGCTCCGCATCGGGATTGAACGGCGGATACAGATCCGCCAGAGTAGGCGTATCTGGACCCAAGCCAGCGGGGTCGAGAGTAAACCACTGAGCGTTGAGAGCGTCTTGCTTGGCCTGCGCTTGGTTGCGTTCACCGTGGGCGATGCTGCCTACGACCGCATCCCCCAAAGCACTGCCAAACGCATTGGCCGCAATTGGTGCCCATTGCGCCTTGTCATGCCGTGCCATGCTGGACGCCCAGCCAGCAGCGATACCGGAGGCCGTCCCTCGCAGAATCTGACCGCCAGTGGCTGTAAGCACGCTGTCTCCCAAATTGCTCGGCATCAAATTGCTGGCTGCAAAACTGGCCGCTGCCCCAGCGCCCGCAGCAGCAACCGCAGTCCAACTGAATTTACCATGCTGAAGCCCGGCGGCCCGGGACACTTCCTGCCCAATCACACTTGCCAGCGCAGCCTTGGAGATGGCCGCAGTTGCTTGCAGTGCCGTGCTTGCCGATTGCCCAACATTGCCGATGATCGAGCCTGCGCCGGCCATTGCGCCGCCACCAATTGCCCCCATTGCGACACCAGACCAGGAAAACTGTTGCACATTCCCAGTCGCCATGCCTGTCAACTGACTTGCAATGGAGCCCGCAGCTCCCGCCGCCATTGCGCCCGCCAGGCCCAAGGTGCCTCCCATCATTGCAGCAGAGCCCGCAGCCATGACGGCACCAAAGCCAGCGTTCATGGCCGCTGCCAGCCCCATCGTTGCAACGCCTGCGGTAAATACGGTTGCCACCACGGCAACAACAACCATGAGTACCATGCCCACGCCACCGCAGCCCTTCTTAGGCTTGGGCGGCGGCGGTGGATCCGGCAATGTCGGCGAAGTATCACCCATCGCCTCGGCCGCGTTGTAGACGGCCTTGGTCGTGCTGTTGTTGTGGACGTTGGTGACCTTGTTGGGGATCACCAATACTTGTCCCTTGACCAGCGGTGTGGTCGAAGTCAGCCCATTGGCATCGGCCAGCAAATACCACAAGCTGGCATCACCCCAGACCGACTGAGCAACGACTTGCAGGCTTTCACCGCCCTGAGCGGTATAGCCCGCAGCGGTGAAGCCTGGGTATGTCGGGCTGATGGGCGTGTAGTTCTGGTCGAAATCGGCCGTGGCAATCGGCTGCCAGTTCTTGTAGGCCGTCTTGCGGTCGACAGGTTGATTGGCCAGCGCCTGCGCATAGTCCACGTTCGCGGCCGTTGCGTCGTTGCCCACTTCGCCCACACGTGAGCCGTCGAAGTAGAAGAATCTCTGCGTCTTGTTGATGGTGCCGTTGGCGATCTCATCGCGCACCATGATCAGGCCTTGCGCATTGGTGGCATAGCGTAATGAGCGATTACCAGCCACGTCCTCCACCGACTTGGCATGGCCGTTGACGTCGTATTCGAAGTACGACGTGCCGGCCTTCCACTTGTTCTGGTCCTTGTTGATGTTGGGGTTGTACTGTTGTGTCGTAATGGCCATTTGCTTGGCATCGTCCCACCATTGGTATGCGTAGTAAGTCTTGACGGAATTCGAGTTCGTGACACTGTTGGACCAATCCAGTGTACCGTCGGCTAGCATGTAGTTGATTGTCGTTGTCTGGCCTATCGTGTCGTGATCGACTTTGCCATCCTTGTCATAGAAATAGAGATGGTTGTCTGATCCGGTTTGCGCGTAGTTGGTCACGCGCCCCAGCAGATCGGCTGTGCGAGTGGATATCAAACTGCCGTTCTTGTAGCTATTGACCAGGAAACCATCGTTGCTGTAATCGTAGCTCTCGCTGTGGCCATCCCGCGCGACGTACACGGTCTTGCGCTGCCCCACGGCGTTGTAGGTGACCTTGACGCCGTCGCCGCTCGTGCCCACATCCACCCGGTTGTTCACCAACGTACCCATGGTGACGATGAACCGGTTCATGTTGTCGTATTCGTACCAGTAGTTCTGAGTGGGCGTCGAGCTTGACGACTTGTAAGCCGTGAGGTGGCGACGGTTGCCGACTTCGTCGTATTGATAGTAAATGCGGTATTGCGGGTCGACGATGCTCGTGACTCGGTTGAGCGCGTCGTAAGTGATAGTGGCTTGCTGATAGAAATTCCAGCTGCTTCCGCTCTTGGTCGCATAGCCCTCATAGGTCTTGTTGCCCACACTGTCGTACTTGTACAGCGTGTAGGTGTTGAGGGCGTTGTCGGTCAGACTCTTGATGCGGCCGTCTTCGTAGTAGGCGTAATCGATGTTTTGCCCACCCGCAACGTCGGTGCGAGATTGGTTCATCAACCAGCCCGCTGCGTTGTAGGTGTAGCTGAAATCGCGCAGGCTCAGATCGATGTGGCGGCTCTTGCGGCCAAAGATCTCGGTGTAGTCCACCAGCACGTTGTAGCTGGTGTTCTTGTTGGTCGTGGTTAACTTCCAGCCGCCCACCGTGGCACCGTTGACGCCCTTGATGCTGGCGTCGTAGAAGTAGTCATATTTGATCCAGCGGTCCGCCGCACTGTTGGTGCGGGTGGTGCGTCCCAAGGCATCGTATTCGGACGTATCTGTATAGAAATTGGCGCCCGAAGTCGTACCATCCGACGAGGTCTGGTGCTTGATGCGATTGCCCAGTTCATCGTAGGTGAAGAGGTCGAAGCCGGCCACGCTCCAGTCGACCCGCTTGGGGTGGGTGACCTTGACCACGTGATGGGCACGGTCGTACTCATAGCTGGTGCGATGCGTGGTGTCGGCATCGCCTGTGCTGAGTTCGTCGTTGACGAAGCGCAGATCGCCAAACACATCGTAGAAATTGCGCTTGATGCCGCCGTCGGCGTGATACTCCTTGGACACGATGGTCTGGCCGTCACCAGCCGCCAGCAGAAGCTGTGTGTTGTAGGCGTTGTTGCGAGCATCCTTGGTGCCAACGAGTCGCCCTTGCAGGTCATAGTAATACTTTGTGCTGATGGTCTGGTTGGTGAGCGTGACGCCATCCACACCGGTGACATCCACCAGTGGGTCGATTTTCTCGAGCATCTTGCCCATGCTGTTGTAGCGCAGCGTGGTCTTGCGGCTCAAGGCATCGACTTGCTCGATAACCTCGCCGAAAGCATTGACTGTCTGGCTGGTGTGAGCGGCCTGGTTGGCACTGGTCACGCCCAACAGCACGTTTTGAGGCGTGGATGAGGCGGATGTTCCCAGGCTCAAGCGAGCGGGCTTCGTCGATGTGGGCTGGCGGCTGTCGGTCAGCTTGGTATTGCCGACGTTGTACACCTCATAGTAGTAGTCCCACTGGCCGGTGGCGGTCGCGCTGGGCAGCAAGCTGCTGACATTGAACGTGAAGAGGCCTGTGGCCGCATCCACGCTCACTGTGACCGGACCGGTGTAGGCCGCACTGCTGCCCGTGCTGCTGGCGGAACGGTAGTACAGCTTCATCGTGTTGGGCACGGCGCCTTGGGCCACAAGTGGCTTGAAGCGCACCGTTCCCGAAGCGGGCATGGCATTGGCCGTGGAGTTGGCAACGAGCTCATTGATGGCGCCGACCTTGACCTTGCCCGTTGAATCGTAGATCAACTGGCCTTGCGCATCGAAGGCCTGAACGTCGTAGTCCAGTGGATAAGTGGTTGCAGGGGTGAGAACCACATTCTCGAAGGTCACCCAGTCGAAGCTGCCTGCGCCAGCACCTGGATCCAGCGCCTGCTCCGTCACGCTGCCCGGACTGCTGCCTGTGGGGTTGTAGCGCACACGGACGCTTGCGGCGTTTTGCGGTAGGTTCTGGAAATGGACCGTCGAGGTCCAGTTGGCGCTGCCGGTCAGCTTGCTGTTGCCCACGGTTGCCGTGGTGGCCGTGAAACTGAAGCTGCCCGACGCCTTGACCAAGACATTGGTCGCGCTGTCCTTGGTGGTGACGATGTACTCGTAGTCGCCGGCAGAAAGCCCCGAAATGCTGCTCGGCGTGAATTGGAACCAACCAGGCGTGACCGTGCCGCCGATGGACGTGGCATTCATCGTCGGGCCCGTGACCCAGGTTGATGTGCCGACCTTGCGGAATTTGATATCGGCGGTCTTGGCGGCCGAGCCCAGTTCGGTCAGATTGACGATGCCGTCAGTGCCCGCGAAGGTCTTCGCCAACCGCGTTGGAGGCTATCGTTGTCGGGGTGAACGTTGGCGCCGTGTCCGACAGCTTCATGTCGCCGCTCTGGCTGTTCAGCACATTGCCATCGACATCCAGTGCCAGGTAGCGGACCTCGTAGTCGCCACGTGTGACGCCCGTCCAATCGTTGGCGACGAACTGGCCTGGCACCACCTTGCCATCGATTTGCAGCGGCAGCAGAACCTTGGTCGTCCATGTGCCGTCGCCCGTCTTGGAGCGATACGACATGGCCAGTCTGCTGGTGCCTGTGGGCTGCCCCTTGAAGATGAAATTGGGTTGCGAGACCACCGTGCTTTGGACGAGGTACTGCGCACCAACCCAGGACTGCGGGCTGTTGAAAGACACGTCCTGGATCTTCAAGGAGCCGTACTCTGTCTCCTTGTATATTTCCACGGTGACCCGATCAAGAAGTGACAAGTCGACTGATGGCCTGTCTTCCAGTCTGGCCGCGCTGCCATCCCAGTACCAAACCCGCTCGAAAGCAGGGAAGGTTTGATTGGTCGAGATCGTGCGGATATTGGCCGTGTAGTAAAACTTTGGCGTTGCTTTCGAAATCCTGACCTTGCCAGCCCTTGACGATCATGGAGACGGCACCATCACCGAACGCGGACAGATCCGGAATCTCCACATTGATCCCAAGATTGGACTCCATGACGTCGTTCTCACCGTCACCATAAAAGCCATAGGGCTCGTAGTAGTACCTGCTGTTATACGCGACGCCGTTGTTGCCCGCTTTGAACGTACCCACCCATGCTGTGACTTCGGATGCAACCGAAGCCGTGCTGCCGGATACGGAAGCGCTTTCTCCCAGTTTGATGGCGTCGAGCGTACCGGCCTGGAAGGTCAGCCCATTGCCATCGGCCCGATTGACTCGAGGCCTCGACAAGCTGATTGCGCTTGTCATAGCGCGATGCCAGCATGTGCACATCAGCCGCACCCAGCATCTGGCTGACCATCAGGCTCTTGAGGTCTGCGCCGGCGGATGTGAGCTTGAGCGAGGCATTGCCGTTGGCGTCGTACACAAACGCTTTGGCCACACCATCGCCCGTGTTGGTCTTGCTCACGCGTCCCGCCACGTCGTACTCGGTGAACTCCTGCCAGACATCGCCCGTTGGTGCCGTATCGGCATAGGTGCGCTTGTTGATGATCTGGCCATACACGTTGTAGCGTGTCTCCTGCGTCTGCAAGGCCGTGTACATGGTGCCGTTGACCAGCGTGGCGTTCATACCCGTCAGGTTGTAGACGGTCTGCTTGGTCTGCTGGCCTGCCAGGTCGTAGAGGTAGGTCGTCATGTCCGTGCTGACGACACCGCTCGCATTGCTGCGGTTGACACCCTTGCTGGTGGTGTGGCCTGCCTTGTCGTACTGGTAGCGCGTGACCGCCGTCTGGGTGGCGGTCAGTTCCTGCTCTTCGCGTTGCAGTTGTCCACTGACGTCGTAGAAGTAGCGCGTGTAACGGTTGTCCGCTGTGACCTTGCCGTAGCTAACTGTGCGGGCCACCAGACCCAGCGCGTTGTATTCGGTGCCAGTCACTTGGCGCGCGTCGGTCTTGCCTTCGAAGTCCTTGAAGGCAGCGCCGGAGCGGCTGATTTCACGGCCTTGCGTGTCGTAGGCCCAGTCCAGCACCTCGCTGGTGGCTTCGGTTTTCCTGGTGACTTGGTTGTTGCCGTTGTACTGGTATTGCGTCACTGCATTGGCCAACCCTGTGGTGGCATCGCTGATGGTGAACAGGCCGGTATCCGCATTGACCGTGGCTGACTCAACGCCATAGATGGTTTGCTTGGTGACGCGTCCCAGCTTGTCCGACTCATAGCCGTCTTGCGGTTGCGCGCTGGCTTGCACAGCCGTGACCAGGATCTACCACACTGTCTTCTTTCTTGAGTACGACACCATCTGCCAGCTTGTTGGCGTACTGCGTTTGCAGCTTGACGTGGCCACCCGCGTCGTAGCTCCATACCGTGAGGTAGCGTTCGGCGTCCACTTGAGCGATCTGGTTGCCCGCTTTGTCGTAGTAACGCCAAGTGGTGTTGCCGCGCGCATCGGTTTCGCTGACGACGTTGCCGTTGGCATCCAAGGTCTTGCTTGTGTTCAGATCTTGCGTGCGTACTTCGTAATTGCCCGTGACAGGGCTGATTTCACCGACCAACAGCTGATTGTTGCCATTGATCGTCTGGCTGGTCTGGCGGCTGTTGGCGTCGTAGACGTAAAGGGTTTCGCGGTAGTTGGCGACATTGACTGGATTGGGTAGGGGGCGCCTGTGGCGGGGTAAAGGCGTGATGGCATCGCCATAGACACGTTGTTTGAGCAGGTTGCCGGCAGCGTCATAGACATAGGTCTTGAGCGTGCCAACAGCGCTGAGCTCGCCAGTTTTGTGGTTCAAAGCGTCATAGTAAGAAAGCGTCCGGGCGCCATCGGCCGCAATGAGCTCGATGAGGTTGCCACGCGCATCGTAGGTGCTCGTTTCCTTCGGGGTCTGCGTGCTTTGCTGACCACCTCCCACCGTGTAGATGTTGATGGCGTCGCCGCTCTTTTCTGTCTGGCGGTCCAGCGCATCGTACTTGTACAGCGTGGTGCGGGACGACCTTGCGCTTCCACCGCCTTGGTGCGGTTGCCTCGGGCGTCGTATTCGTAGTAGTTGATGACGTCTTGCTTGGCACCTGTAGGATTGCCTGCTGCGTCATACGCATAAGCGCCTTCGGGCAGTTTTTCTGTCTTGAGGCTGCCTGTGCGCCAGTAGGTGTAATAGTAGGTGCCACCTAGCTTGTTGGTGTAGCTGTTCTTGTTACCTAGCGCGTCATAGCTCATGGACTCTGTGTAGCCCTGCGCGTCGGTGATCTTGGTTTGGTGACCGAGTACATCATGCGAGAGGGTGGTCGTGGCATCCATGCCAGTGCCAACCGCATTGTCAGTGATCAGATAGTAAGTAGCACCCGCTGTTGTGGCCGCAGCCTGGGTGGCATAGATGTCTGGCGCCTTGCCGGCTGACACTGTGCCCTTGACGGCATTAGCATACTTGGTGCATCTGATAGACC
>JASGJC010000012.1:0-45603 GCA_049840915.1 Aquabacterium sp. | reverse complement strand
TATGACCTACTGGTTCAGTTGCGTATTGCTAAGGTTAATGGCGAACACGATAGAATCCGAACAGCACCTCATCGATGCGGGCCACGTCGAACATCTTCTCGAACATCGTGCTCAAGGAGCTCAGCGCCGTCTGCACCTTGCCCAGCAAGGTCACGCCCTCGTCGCCGCCGATGTGGGGTTTGAGCGCGCTGCTCAACAGCATCATCACGTGCAGCGGCTGGCGCAGGTCATGGCTGGCCGAAGCGAAGAACTCGCTCTTTTGCCGGTCGGCGGTTTCGGCGCGCGCCTTGGCCTGCGTGACCTTGTTGATCTCGTCGCGCAGCTGCAGCACGAGGTCGGCGTTCTCATGGCGCAGCAAAGTGCCTTCGCGCAGGCGCCGGCTGATGCCCAGCGACACGACCATGCAGGTGATCAGCGAGCCGGTCATCACGACAGCCAGATAGCGTGCGCTCGGCAGGTCGTCGACCATCAAGCGCCCCGTGGCCAGGATGAGCACGGGCAGCGTGCCGATGAAGGCCGCGGCCCAATCGTGCACGGTCACGATCATCAGCGTGTAGCCGTACACGACGATGGCGACGATGAAGGTCACGCGCCAGTCGGGCTGGGCCACGGCCAGCAGTGCCACGGCCATCAGGCCCCAGAGCGTGCCTTGCGCCAGGCATCCACCACAGCAGGCCCAGGCGCCAGCGTTCATAGCCCGAGGCCGGGATGCCGAAGCGCCGAAAGCGCCGCGATGCCAGGGCCACGATGCCCCACACGGAGACCAGGCCCAGGGCAGGGAGGATCCATTGCCAGCGCGGCACGGGCCACCTGCGGATCATCCAGCTCAGCAGGACCAGGCCGATGAACTGCGCGACGATGGAGCCCGGCGTCGTGCGCCAGCTGTCCTGCAGGATCTGCAGGTCGATGCGGGCCTCGATCGGAGACAGGCCCCGAAGCGAGCGCCGCAACATGTTCAAGCAGCGCTTTCCCGGCTGGGCTCGCTGTCAGAGGCGTTGTCGTCGTCGTCCAGCGCCGTGGCCGAAGCCGGGCTGCGCGAGCACAGCAGGACCAGTTGCGTGCGGCTGTGCACGCCAGTAGGCGCGGAAGATCGCGCTCACGTGCAGCTTGACCGTCTCGGCGCTGATGCCCAGGGCCGTGGCGATCGCGTGGTTGGTGCAGCCCTTCAGGATCCACTGCAGCACGTCCTTCTGGCGCGGCGTCAGGCGGATCACGCGGGGCGGCGATTCCTCGTCCGGCGACGGCCACTCGACCTCGCTGGGCGACAGCAGCTCGGAAGGGAAGTGCAGGCGGCCTTCGACCAGGGCCTGCAGCGCGTTCATGAAGCCATCGATCTCGGCCAGCTTGGGGATGAAGCACGAGGCGCCGTGGTGGATGCACTCGAGCGCGATCTGCACGTCGCTCTGGCCGGTGATGATGCCGATGCGCTGCGTGGGCGCGGCGGCGCGCACGGCCTGCAAGGTGGCCATGCCGCGGCTGTCGGGCAGGCCCAGGTCCAGCAGCACGACGTCGATCGGGTCTTCGGCTTCGGTCTCGGCCAGCTTGCTCAGCGTGCCTTGCAGCGAATTGGCTTGCGAGAAGCGCGCGGCCGGATCCAGGCCTCGGATGGCTTGCATCATGCCTTCACGGATCAGGCTGTGGTCATCGACCAACAAATAATGGGGAGCTCGAGACACTTCCATGGCAACACTTTCTCACGACAAGCGTCATCTTAATTTGGCTTCAGCGGTTTCCAAATCGGGCCGTACCCACCCTCAACATGGTGGATCCCACCTCGATCGCGGGCTCCAGGTCGGCACTCATTCCCATGGATAAAGTATCCAAGGGGATACCCTTGTCAATCAAGGTATCAAATATCGTCTTGATGGCCCGCAATGCATCCCTTTGTATCTCAGGGTCGGGGTTCGGGGCCGGCAAGGCCATGACGCCGCGCAGTTTCAAGTGAGGTAATTCACGAACGGCCTGCGCCAATGCCAGCGCCTCTTGCGGCGCCACGCCGCTCTTGCTTTCCTCGCCGCTGGTATTGACCTGGATACATACCTGCAATGGCGGCAAATGACCCGGGCGCTGCGCGCTCAGGCGCTGGGCGATCTTCAGCCGGTCGACGGTATGGACCCAGTCGAAGTTTTCCGCCACGACCCGGGTCTTATTGCTTTGCAAAGGCCCGATCATGTGCCATTGAATCTGGCTGCGCAAATCCGCCAATTGCGCGATCTTGTCGATACCCTCCTGGACATAGTTCTCGCCAAAAGAATGCTGGCCTGCGTGAAAGGCTTCCCGCACTTTTTCAGCGGGAAACGTTTTGCTCACGGCCAGAAGGTTCACACTGTCTGTTTTACGCCCAACGCGCGAACAAGCATGGTTTATCCGCGCTCTCACGCGTTGTAGGTTATCTGTGATCATCGCCATAATGAGTCTGTCAAGACTTAGCAGGACTAGCATCTTCCATGGATATCACCCAACTGCTTTCGTTCTCGGTCAAAAACAAGGCATCTGACCTTCATTTGTCAGCGGGCTTGCCACCCATGATCCGGGTGCACGGTGACGTGCGGCGCATCAATGTCGACATGCTGGACCACAAACAGGTCCACGACATGGTCTACGACATCATGAACGACGCCCAGCGCAAGATGTACGAAGAGACGCTCGAGTGCGATTTCTCGTTCGAGATCCAGGGCCTGGCGCGCTTCCGTGTCAATGCCTTCAATCAGAACCGCGGCGCCGGCGCCGTGTTCCGGACGATTCCGTCCAAGATCCTGACGCTGGAGCAGCTCAACGCGCCCAAGGTCTTCCAGGACCTGGCCATGAAGCCGCGCGGCCTCGTGCTCGTGACCGGCCCGACCGGCTCGGGCAAGTCGACCACGCTGGCGGCCATGATCAACCACCTCAACGAGTCCGAGTACGGCCACATCCTGACGGTCGAGGACCCGATCGAATTCGTGCACGAGTCCAAGAAGTGCCTGATCAACCAGCGCGAGGTCGGCCCGCACACCATGAGCTTCAGCAACGCGCTGCGCTCGGCTTTGCGCGAAGACCCGGACGCCATCCTCGTGGGCGAAATGCGCGACCTGGAGACCATCCGTCTGGCCCTGACCGCCGCCGAAACCGGCCACTTGGTGTTCGGCACGCTGCACACCTCGTCTGCCGCCAAGACGATCGACCGGGTGGTCGACGTGTTCCCGGCCGCCGAGAAGGACATGGTCCGCGCGATGTTGTCGGAATCGCTGCAGGCCGTGATCTCGCAGACCCTGTGCAAGACCAAGGACGGCTCGGGCCGCGTGGCCGCGCACGAGATCATGATCGGCACGCCCGCCATCCGCAACCTGATCCGCGAGAACAAGATCGCGCAGATGTACTCGTCGATCCAGACCGGCAACAGTCTGGGCATGCAGACGCTCGACCAGAACCTCACCGACCTGGTCCGCCGCAACGTGATCTCGCCCGCCGAGGCCCGCGCCAAGGCCAAGATCCCGGAGAACTTCCCCGGCTGAGCATGAAACGGATCCTCGATCGTTTTGTCAGCCAGCCATCGGCCCGCGTCGCCAGCGAGGCCGACAAAGCCGAAGCCGATGACGAGGGCTACTTCGCCACGCAGTTCATGGAGCGGCCCGAGGCCATGCGGGCCAACTCCGCCTGGACGGCACGGGCGCTCGTCGTCGGGGCGCATGCGCTCGACCCCGAGGTGGGGTTGGGCCTGCTGCTCAAGTCCTGGGGCAAGGATGCCTTGATGGCGTCCCTGCCGCCGCAGGACCACCGCAAGCTGCTCACGCACCTTGACTTCGTGACCGTGCCGCCGGGGCGCGAGCTGATCGTGCAGGACGAGAAGGGCGACTACGCCCTGGTCGTGCTCGAAGGCCTCGTGGCCGTCGACCGCGTGCAGCCCACGGGCGCGCGGGCCCGCCTGGCTGAAGCCCGCGAAGGCGACGTGCTGGGCGAGATGTCCCTGCTGGACGCGGGGGCCCGTTTTGCCTCATGCTTGACGCTCAGCCGCTGCTCGCTGGCCGTCGTGACCAACAGCGCGCTCGACGAACTCGCCATCGAGGAGCCCCGCCTGGGCATGGCGCTGATGACCTCGACCGCGCGCCGCCTGTCGCTGCGCATGCGCCAGCTCAGTGCCCGGCTGGGCGCGCTGCTCACGGCCGGCTGAGTTCTCCTCGCTCTTCGACATTCGTTTCAACGTCAACGCAACCGCATTCAGCAGGACACCACCATGGAACGCGACCAGGCCTCCAAATTCATCAACGACCTGCTCAAGCTGCTGATCACGCGCGGCGGTTCGGACCTGTTCCTCACGGCCGAGTTCCCGCCCGCCATCAAGGTCGACGGCAAGGTCACCAAGGTCTCGCCGCAACCTTTGACCTCGCAGCACACGACCGCGCTGGCCCGCGCGATCATGAACGACAAGCAGGCCGCCGAGTTCGAGCGCACCAAGGAATGCAACTTCGCGATCTCGCCGGGCGGCGTGGGCCGCTTCCGCGTCAACGCTTTCATTCAGCAGGGCCACGTCGGCATGGTCCTGCGCGTGATCCCGCAGCAGCTGCCCACGGTCGATGGCATGGGCCTGCCGCAGGTGCTCAAAGAGATGGTGATGACCAAGCGCGGCCTGCTGATCCTGGTCGGCGCGACGGGCTCGGGCAAGTCGACCACGCTGGCGGCCATGGTCGACCACCGCAACGAGAACTCGCACGGCCACATCATCACGCTCGAAGACCCGGTCGAGTTCGTGCACCCGCACAAGAACTGCATCGTCACGCAGCGCGAGATCGGCCTGGACACCGACGGCTGGGAGATGGCGCTCAAGAACACGCTGCGCCAGGCGCCCGACGTGATCCTGATGGGCGAAATCCGCGACCGCGAAACGATGGAACACGCCGTGCAGTTCGCCGAGACCGGCCACCTGTGCATGGCCACGCTGCACGCCAACAGCGCCAACCAGGCGCTCGACCGCATCATCAACTTCTTCCCCGAAGAGCGCCGCGCCCAGTTGCTGATGGACCTGTCGCTCAACCTCAAGGGCCTGGTTTCGCAGCGCCTGATCCCGCGCCAGGAAGGCAAGGGCCGTGCCGCCGCGGTCGAGATCCTGATGAACACGCCTTTGATCTCCGACCTCATCTTCAAGGGCGAAGTGGGCGAGATCAAGGAGATCATGAAGAAGTCGCGCGAGCTGGGCATGCAGACCTTCGACCAGGCGCTGTTCGACCTGTACGAAGGCAACTACATCACCTTCGAAGACGCGCTGCGCAACGCCGACTCGGTCAACGACCTGCGCCTGCAGATCAAGCTCAACAGCCAGCGCGCGCGCAACATGGATCTGTCGGCGGGCACCGAGCACCTGCGCATCGTCTGATCGTGGCTTGAGCATGCGTTGATCTGCCAGAATCGGCATCCCGAAAGTGGAGATGCCGATGACCGCCGCAGCCAAGACCTACGACAACGTTCCCGCCCAGCACGTGGCCTTCATCGGCCTGGGCACCATGGGCGCGCCCATGGCCCTGCACCTGCTGCGGGCCGGGCACCACGTCACTGTCTACAACCGCACGGCGGCCAAGGCGCGCGCCTGGGTGGCCGAGCATGGCGGCGAGGTGGCGCTCACGCCGCGAGAGGCGGCACACGGCGCGCAAGCCGTGTTCACCTGCGTGGGCAACGACGACGACCTGCGCGAAGTCACCATCGGCCCGCAAGGCGCTTTTCAAAGCATGTTGCCCGGCAGCGTGTTGGTCGACCACACGACGACCTCGGCCGCCGTGGCGCACGAGCTGGCGCAGGCGGCGGGTGACAGCGGCATGTACTTCATCGATGCGCCGGTGTCGGGCGGCAACCTGGGCGCCATCAATGGCACCCTGACCGTGATGTGCGGCGGCGACCCCGATGCCTTCGAAGGCGTGCGCTCGGTGATCGGGGCTTATGCGCGCGCCGTCACGCGCGTGGGCGACAGCGGCGCGGGCCAGCTCGCCAAGATGGTCAACCAGATCTGCGTGGGCGGCGTGCTGCAAAGCCTGGCCGAGGCGCTGGCCTTCGGTCAGAAGGCCGGGCTGGACATGCAGCAGGTGATCGAGGTGATCTCGCAAGGCGCGGCCAGCAGCTGGCAGCTGGTCAACCGCGGGCCGACCATGGTCCGGGACGAGTTCGACTTCGGCTTCGCCGTCGACCTGATGCGCAAGGACCTCGGCCTCGTGCTGGACGAAGCCCGCAGGCAGGGTGCCCGCGTGCCCGTCACGGCCCTGATCGACCAGTTCTACGCCGATGTGCAGGCCATGGGCGGCGGCAGGCTGGACACGTCCAGCCTGATCAAACGCCTGCGCTGAGTGAAATCAGTTGTCGCCGCTGCTCGCCGCGTTGGCGGGCGGACGCGGCAGCTTGCGGGCCAGCTCGTCCTCGCTGATGATCTGCATGACCTTGATGACGCGCTTGACGCCGCTGATGCTGGCGGCAAGCTCTGCCGCGCGGTTGGCTTCGCGGTCGGTCACCAGGCCCATCAGGTAGACGTCGCCACGCTCCACGACCACGGTGAAGGCGTTGGCGAAGAGGTCGCGCGCATCGATCAGGCTGGCGCGCACCTTGCCTTCGAGCAGCACGTCGTTCGAGCGGCCCGCGATCGAACTGGTCAGGCTCACGGCCAGTTCGTTGAATACCTCGGTCACGTTCTCGGTGCTGGCGGCGGCCTGGCCGGCGGCGACCCTGGCGTTCTCGTTCGGCACTTCGCCGGTCAGCAGCACCTTGCGGTTGTAGGCGTTGACGTTGATGTGGCCCTCATCGCCGATGGCATCGCGGATGCGGCTGGCGGCCTTGAACTCGATGCCCTTGTCCTCGATCTGCGTGCCCGATGTGCGGCGGTCGCTGGCCATGAAGGCGCCGCCAACGGCCGAGCCCAGCACCAGCGGCGCGCAGGCATTGAGGCTGGCCACGGCCAGCAGGGCGGCGGCCCAGCGCAGGGCGAAAGTCTTTGTTGTCAGGCGTTTCATCACGCATCCTCTCCAAGCAAATGGGTATCGACGGCCGTGCACAGGCCATGCAGGGCCAGCCAGCCAATGGCGAACAGCGCATCGGGCTGGTTGCCGGGCAGGGGCACCCACACATCCGTGTCGCGCAACTGCGGGCCCAGCGTGCGGGCCGTTTCGCCGGTAAAGGCGATCAGGGTGAGATCCTGCTCGCGCGCGGCCTCGGTGGCGGCGAGCAGGTCGGTTTCATCGCGTTCGAGCGAAAAGGCCAGCCACACATCGCCTGGGTGGCCCAGCGCGCGCAACTGCTGGCTCAGGCTGGCGTGGGCGCCCCCGTGCGGAGGCGTCAGGGCCATGGCGGCCAATGGCGGCCGCTCGCGCCCCGTGCCGCCGACCAGCAGGGTGGCCGCGTGTTCAGCCAGCCATGAGGCCTCGGCTTCACCCGCGCACAGCACTTTGCCGCCCGAGGTGATCGTGTGCATGATGGCCTGTGCCGCGAAATTGAGCTGCTGCGCCAGCCTCTCGGATGATTGGTAGAGCCAGTCGGCTGTCTCCAGCAAAGGCTGCTGCAGCGATGTCTGCTGAAAATGGGAATCCGGCATGGCGCGGATGATAAGGCAACGCGCTCGCCTCGCGGTTTCAAGACGCATCGAACGCGGCCGGTATCCAGTGCAGGCTGTCGCCATCGATGGCGATGACATCGAAGCGGCAGGGCGGCCATTCGCGCAGCGTCATCAAATAATGCTGCGCACCCAAAATGCACTTGCGCTGCTTGCCGCGGCTCACGGTCGCCGCGGCGCCGCCGTGGTCCTGCCCGCTGCGCTGGCGCACTTCCACGAACACGAGCGTGCCGTCGCCAGCGCGCATGATCAGGTCGACTTCGGCGCCGCGCGCACCCGGTCCGCGTGCCACCCGATAATTGCGCTCGACCAGCGTCAGGCCCTGGCCTTGCAAATAGACCAGTGCGCGCGCTTCCCCCTCATCTCCCCGGGATTTCGTTGTGACCTTCGATGCCAATATGCTGCTCCAGGCGGCACACCAAGTGGCCGCCAGCCAGCAGTATCCCAAAGGTGCGCTCTATCTGGTCGCCACACCCATCGGCAACATGGCCGACATGAGCCTGCGCGCGCTGCACGTGCTCAGTCTGGTCGACGCCGTGGCCTGCGAAGACACCCGCGTGTCCGGCCAGTTCCTGCGCCACCTGGGCCTGGACAAGAAACTGCTGGCCGTGCACCAGCACAACGAGGCCAGCAGTGCCCACCACGTCGTGGCCATGCTGCAGCAAGGCTTGCGTGTGGCCTATGTGAGCGACGCGGGCACGCCCGCCGTGTCCGACCCGGGCGCGCACCTCGTGCAGGCCGCGCAGGCCGCCGGCCTGACCGTGGTGCCGCTGCCCGGCGCCAGCAGCGTGACCGCGGCGCTGAGCGTGGCCGGCGATGCGCAGGCGCACGGTTTTCACTTCGTCGGCTTTCTGCCCTCAAAAGGCGCGGCCCGCGTCACGGCCTTGCGCGAGGCGCTGGGCGGCGAGGCCAGCGTCGTGCTGTTCGAGGCGCCGCACCGCATCGAAGCCTTGGCCAAAGAGCTCAATGAGGTGCTGCCCACGGGCCGGGTCACCGTGTGCCGCGAGCTCACCAAGCAGTTCGAAGACATTGCCACGATTGACATCGCCGCCTTGCCCGCCTGGCTCGAGGCCAATGCCCACCGCCAGCGCGGCGAGTTCGTGCTGGTCGTGCACGCCGTGCCGCAAGGCGAGGCCGAACCCGCGCTGCCACCCGCCATGGACGCGCTGCTGCAGGAGCTCGTGCGGCACGTGCCCGTCAAGCAGGCGGCCGGCCTCATCGCCGATGCCGCGGGTTGGCCGCGCAAGGCTGTTTACGACCTGGCCTTGGCGCACCGTCAAAGCGGGAATAGCGCATAACCGCCCCTCGGGTATGGGGTGAGGTCAACCCTGGTTTTGCGGGCTAACCCGAAAGTGGATATGTCGCGCCGCGCCAAGAATGTTGGACAACAGCCGCGACGAGCTGTATTGCCAAATGGAAGCATCCATGCAAGTTGGCCGCTGAAGCCCGATCTGACTTGATTGCCAGAGGGCGTGGCCGGTGATCGTGCGGGGTTTGTGCAGTTGAAGCCCGGCACGCGAAGGGGATTGATCTTCAACCGGATCAATCCCCTTTGAATTTCTGACATGCCGATACTTCAACTAATGGAAATGTACTAGAGGAGTTTCCCTTTTGTTCAGGGTAATCACGCCCTGCGCTTTTGTGACATTTTCAGATACTCGCGCTGCCGGTCTACCAATAAACATATTCCGTATCACAAGCAGGGCCGGCTCCACCAAATAGGAGCGCAAGCATGAAGTCCCGTTTTTCCTTGAAGGTCGCGTGCGCCATGGCTGCCGTCGCGGCTGCAGCCCTGTCCGTCGCCCCGGCCGCCCACGCAGGCACCACGGCCCAGACCAGGTATCCGATCGTGCTCGTGCACGGTTTCATCGGCTTCGACAACGTGCTGGGCATCCAGTATTTCTATCAAATCCCCGGCAAGCTGCGTGACGAAGGTGCCACCGTCTACATCGCCTCGGTCAACCCTTCGCAAACGACTGAATTCCGCGGCGAAGAGCTGATCCAGCAGATGAAGCAATGGGCTGCCAAGGATGGTGTCAAGAAGTTCAACCTGATCGGCCACAGCCATGGCGGCCCGACTGTGCGTTACGCGGCCGGCACGGTGCCGTCGATGGTCGCCAGCGTCACGTCTGTGGCCGGCACGCATTTCGGCTCCAAGGTGGCCGACGAAATCGGCGCCAACATGACGCCCGACGGCAACTTCGACAAGGCCGCCACGGCGGGCCTGAAGCTGATCTCCTGGCTCACGGGCAACAAGACGACCAGCAGCACCGACCTGAAGACCGCGCTGGCCGCCCTGAGCACGCAAGGCTCCGCTGTCTTCAACGGCAAGTTCCCGGCCGGTGCGCCCACCAGCACCTGCGGCAGCGGCCCCGAAGTGGCCAGCGTCAGCGGCAACAGCATCCGCTGGTATTCGATCTCGGGCACCTCGGTCAAGACCAACTCGCTCGACATCTCCGACGCGCTGCTGGCCTACACGGCCGATTACTTCAAGGGCGAAGCCAACGACGGCCTCGTGTCGCAGTGCTCCAGCCACTGGGGCAAGGTCATCAAGGACAACTACCCCTGGAACCACCTGGACGAAATCAACCAGGTCTTCGGTGCCATCGGCAAGGGCGCGCCCGACCCCGTGGCCTTCTACATCCAGCAGGCCAACCGCCTGAAGTGGGCCTTGCTGTAATCCGGCGCCAGGCAGGGGTGCATGGGCCCCTGCTCAGAAGCGAGGCCAAGGTCGACCCGCAGTTCGGGGTCGGCCTTTGTGCTTTGGGGCCATCGGGCTTGCCCTCGGTGCAAGTGGCCCGATTGGCCTGAGAATCATTTCAAGCGACCATGCCGGCCCTCGAGGCTGGCGGCGAAGGAGATAAGGATGCGCGCGATGCAGATGCGTGGATGGATGATGGCTGGCGCCGTGGCGCTGGTGGTGGGTGGCGGCGCGGCCTGGCTGGCCAAGTCCCGGCAGGTCGATGCCTCCACCGCCGACGCCGCGAGCCGCGAGGCGGGCTGGCGCAGCCTGCTCAGCGCCGCCGAGGAAGAGGCCGCGCCGCCATCGGCGCCTGCCGTGGCCATGACGCCCGACCAGGTCCGCACCAAGCTGTTCAAGGAGGGCTCCTTCGCCGGCACCGAGCCCGCCGGCGACTGGTGCGTCACCGACGCCAGGCTGCAGGCCTGTCCGGACCTGCGCAAGCGCTTCGAGTACTACATCCTCGGCGTGGGCGAGGTCGGCATCAACGACATCCGCGCGCTGGTGGCCGACGAGGCGCGCCACAGCCAGGGCGAGCACCTGGCCAACGACATCATGTCGATCTGGGACAAGTACTGGCAGTTGCGCACCTATGCCTGGCGCAACAAGTTCGAGCAGGCCGACCGCACGACCTGGATGCCCGTCTTCGAAGAGCAGCGCCTCGTGCGCCGCCAGATCCTGGGCGACGACTGGGCCAAGGCCTTCTTCGCGCAGGACGAGGCCAACTTCAAGGCCTACTACGCCCAGCTCGAATCCGGTGTGCCGCCCCCGCCCGATCCCGGCGAGCCCGTGCCCCAGATGGCGCCCGGCAAGGACCCCGCCGCCGTGCAGGCCGAGCGCGTGGCACGCTACGGCCAGGCCGCCGCCGACCGCCTGGCCAAGGCCGACGAAGAATGGGCCGACTGGGAGCGCCGCCTCGCCGGCGCCCGCACCGAATGGGAGCGCCTGAAAAACGACCCGAGCCAGTCGGACACGCTGCGCAAACAGGCCATGCAGGCCTACATCGACAAGAACTTCAAGCCCGACGAGCACATCCGCGTGCAGGCCCTCCTGCATCTTTGATTGCGCCTTTGACGCATGCTGGACACGGTGGATACCCCTTGGCGCTGGTTGAGCGCCGGCGTCGTGCCTACAATGGCTTCATGATCGCCGTCGAACCCACCATCGCCCGCCTCCAGACCGCCCGCGAACTGCTGCTCGCCCCCTACGGCCTGGACGAATCCACCCTGCTCAGAGCGCTCAAGGTCATCACCGAGCACCGGGTCGACGACGCGGACCTGTACTTCCAATACACCCGCAGCGAAGGCTGGAGCCTCGAAGAGGGCATTGTCAAATCCGGCAGCTTCGGCATCGACCAGGGCGTGGGCGTGCGCGCCATCCACGGCGAGAAAACCGCCTTCGCCTACTCCGACGACATCTCCGAAGCCGCCTTGCTCGACGCGGCCCGTACCGTGCGCACGATCGCCTCGGCTGGCCAGAGCCGCCGCGTGAAGGTCGGCGAGCACCGCGTGGCGCCCAGCCGCAGCCTCTACCCCTCGTTCGACCCCATCGCCTCGCTCGACAGCGCCGCCAAGGTCGCCCTGCTCGAAGACGTCGAGCGCCGCGCCCGCGCCAAGGACCCGCGCGTCGTGCAGGTCATGGCCGGCCTGGGCTGCGAATACGACGTCGTGCTCGTGGCCCGCGCCGATGGCACCCTGGCCGCCGACGTGCGCCCCTTGATCCGCCTCTCGCTCACGGTCATCGCCGAGCAGAACGGCCGCCGCGAAGTGGGTTCCTCGGGCGGCGGTGGCCGCTACGACCTGTCCTACTTCACGCCAGCCATCACCGACCAATACGTGGACCAGGCCGTGCACGCCGCCCTGGTCAACCTCGAATCGCGCCCCGCGCCCGCCGGCGAGATGACGGTCGTCCTGGGCAGCGGCTGGCCCGGCATCCTGCTGCACGAAGCCGTGGGCCATGGCCTCGAAGGCGACTTCAACCGCAAGGGCTCCAGCGTGTTCTCGGGCCGGGTTGGTCAGCGCGTGGCCGCCAAGGGCGTCACCGTGCTGGACGACGGCACCATCCCCGACCGCCGCGGCTCGCTCAACATCGACGACGAAGGCCATGCCACGCAGCGCACGGTGCTGATCGAAGACGGCATCCTGCGCGGCTACATGCAGGACGCCACCAACGCCCGCCTGATGAAAACCGGCCAGACCGGCAACGGCCGCCGCGAAAGCTACGCCCACTTGCCCATGCCCCGCATGACCAACACGTACATGCTGGCCGGCGACAAGGATCCGCAGGAAATCGTCGCCTCCATCGAGCGCGGCCTGTACGCCGTCAACTTCGGCGGCGGCCAGGTCGACATCACCAGCGGCAAGTTCGTCTTCTCGGCCAGCGAGGCCTACTGGGTCGAACACGGCAAGATCCAGTACCCGGTCAAGGGCGCCACCCTGATCGGCAACGGCCCTGAGGCCATGACCCGCGTCAGCATGATCGGCAACGACCTCAGGCTCGACAGCGGCGTCGGCACCTGTGGCAAAGAGGGGCAAAGCGTGCCCGTCGGCGTGGGGCAGCCCACCCTGCGCATCGATGGCCTGACCGTGGGCGGGACCGCGTGAATCCCGTCAATCTGCCTTTGTTCTCTGCCTTTGTTCAGTTATTTGCACGCAGTGCTTGACCATCGCGTTGAAACTCGTGCATAATGCAAGGCTTCGCTGAATAGGCGGCTGGCTTTGGCCCAACACCCTCAGGATTGAGAGACTCAAATCTCAAACTTGGCGCGGTACGGGATTCACAGAACCAGTTGCTTTTTTCAGATCCGCCCGTTCTACGGGCCCAAGACTGACCGTTCGTTGCTGTGCAGCTGCCTCATTGGGAGGTTCTGCAGCCGATCGGGCCAAGTTGGGGTAACCATGATCCAAATGCAATCGCGACTTGACGTCGCTGACAACACTGGTGCTAAGAGCGTCATGTGCATCAAGGTGCTCGGTGGCTCTAAGCGTCGTTACGCCGGTATCGGCGACATCATCAAGGTGAGCATCAAAGAAGCTGCACCTCGTGGTCGCGTCAAGAAAGGCGAAGTCTACAGCGCTGTGGTCGTCCGCACCGCCAAGGGCGTTCGTCGTCAAGACGGCTCCCTGGTGAAGTTCGACGGCAATGCCGCCGTGCTGCTGAACGCCAAGCTCGAGCCTATCGGCACACGTATCTTCGGCCCGGTCACGCGTGAACTGCGTAACGAGCGCTTCATGAAGATCGTTTCGCTGGCTCCCGAGGTTCTGTAATCCCTCGGCCAACGCAAAGGACAGCTCATGAACAAACTCAAGACAGGCGATCAGGTCATCGTGTTGACCGGTCGCGACAAAGGCAAGCGTGGCACCGTCTCCGCTCGCGTCGATGATTCCCATCTGCTGGTTGATGGCGTGAACGTTGCCAAGAAGCACGTCAAGCCCAACCCCATGAAGGGCACCACCGGTGGCATCGTCGACAAGACCATGCCCATCCATCAATCCAACGTGGCCATCTTCAACCCTGCTTCTGGCAAGGCTGACCGCGTCGGTATCAAGCTTCTGGCTGACGGCAAGAAAGTGCGCGTCTTCAAGTCCAGCGGCGACGAAATCAAGGCTTGAGGTCAAAAATGGCTCAACAACAAGCTCGCCTGCAGCAGATCTACCGCGAAAAGATCGTGCCCGAATTGATGGCCAAGTTTGGCTACAAGTCGATCATGGAAGTGCCGCGCCTGACCAAGATCACCCTGAACATGGGTGTCTCGGAAGCCGTGTCGGACAAGAAGGTCATGGAACACGCCGTGAGCGACCTGACCAAGATCGCCGGTCAAAAGCCCGTGATCACGATGTCCAAGAAGGCCATCGCCGGTTTCAAGATCCGCGAAAACATGCCCATCGGCACCATGGTCACACTGCGTGGCGTGACGATGTTCGAATTCCTGGACCGTTTCGTGACGATCTCGCTGCCGCGCGTTCGTGACTTCCGCGGTATCTCTGGTCGCTCCTTCGACGGTCGTGGCAACTACAACGTCGGTGTCAAAGAGCAGATCATCTTCCCGGAAATCGAATACGACAAGATCGACGCCATCCGTGGTCTGAACATCAGCATCACGACGACGGCCAAGACCGACGACGAAGCCAAAGCTCTGCTGGCTGCGTTCAAGTTCCCGTTCAAGAACTGAGGTTCATCGTGGCAAAAGTATCTCTGAAGCAACGCGAAGAAAAGCGCGAAAAGCTGGTTGCCAAGTACGCCAAGAAGTACGCCGAACTCAAGGCCATCATCGATGACGCCAAGAAGTCGGAAGAAGAGCGTTATGCCGCCCGTCTTGAGCTGCAAAAGCTGCCCCGCAATGCCAACCCGACACGTCTGCGCGCTCGCTGCAACCTGACAGGTCGTCCACGTGGCACGTTCCGTCAGTTCGGTCTGGGTCGCACCAAGATCCGCGAACTGGCATTCGCTGGTGACATCCCCGGTGTCACCAAGGCGAGCTGGTAATTCCAGCAGGGCACGAACAGGAGTTATCCCATGAGCATGAGTGATCCCATCGCCGACCTGCTGACACGCATCCGCAACGCACAAATGGTCGCCAAGACCAGCGTCGCCCTGCCGTCGTCCAAGCTGAAGGTCGCGATCGCCCAGGTCCTGAAGGACGAAGGCTACATCGACGGTTTCGCCGTCACCGGTGAGGCTGCGAAGCCCACGCTGGAAATCACGTTGAAGTACTACGCTGGCCGTCCGGTCATCGAGCGCATCGAACGTGTCAGCCGCCCCGGTCTGCGCATCTACAAGGGTCGTCACGACATCCCTCAGGTCCAGAACGGCCTGGGTGTTGCCATCGTGACCACCCCCAAGGGCGTCATGACTGATCGCAAGGCACGCGCCGCCGGTATCGGTGGTGAAGTGCTCTGCTACGTCGCCTAATTGAGGAGCCATCGCAATGTCCCGCGTAGGAAAAATGCCGATCGCCGTCCCTCAAGGTGTGGACGTGAAGATCTCTGCCGAAGCCGTGACCGTCAAGGGCGCGCTCGGTACGCTGAGCCTGGCTCAGAACCCTCTGGTCACCGTCTCCAGCGACGCTGGTGTCCTGAAGGTCGCACCGAACAATGACTCCGCCGAAGCCAACGCCATGTCGGGCACCATGCGTGCTCTGCTGGCCAACACGGTCAACGGCGTGACGAAGGGTTTCGAGAAGAAGCTGTCTCTGGTTGGCGTGGGCTTCCGTGCTCAAGCCGCCGGTCAGAAGCTGAACCTGCAAATCGGTTTCTCGCACCCTGTCGTGAAGGATATGCCCGCCGGTATCAAGGTTGAGACACCGTCTCAAACTGAAATCGTGATCAAGGGCATGGACCGTCAAGTAGTTGGTCAGATCGCCGCCGAAGTGCGCGCCTTCCGTCCACCCGAGCCTTACAAGGGCAAGGGCATCCGCTACGTCGACGAGCGCGTGGTCTTGAAAGAGACCAAGAAGAAGTAAGGAGCTGATTCATCATGGCAACAAGCAAGAAGGAACAGCGCCTGCGCCGCGCACGTCAGACGCGTGCACGTATCGCCCTCCAAGGCGCCGTGCGTCTGACGGTCAACCGTACCAATCTGCACATCTACGCCAGCGTGATTTCTGGCGACGGCACCAAGGTTCTGGCCACCGCCTCTACCGCCGAAAAAGAAGTGCGCGACCAGCTGACAACAGCTGGCAGCAACGTGGCAGCCGCCACGCTGGTTGGCAAGCGCATCGCCGAGAAGGCCAAGGCTGCTGGCGTCGAGAAGGTCGCTTTCGACCGCGCCGGTTTCCAGTACCACGGTCGTATCAAGGCCTTGGCTGATGCCGCGCGTGAAGCCGGTCTTCAGTTCTAAGCCGCCGGAAGGAAAGTCAAATGGCTAAGTTTCAACCCAAGGTAGCAGACGAAGGTCGTGACGACGGTCTGCGCGAGAAGATGATCCAGGTGAACCGCGTGACCAAGGTGGTCAAGGGCGGCCGGATCATGGGCTTCGCAGCTCTGACCGTTGTTGGCGATGGCGATGGCCGCGTCGGCATGGGCAAGGGCAAGGCGCGTGAAGTGCCGCTGGCTGTTCAAAAGGCCATGGACCAGGCTCGTCGCAACATGGTCAAGGTGCCTCTGAAGAACGGTTCCGTTCACCACAACGTGCGCGGTGAGCACGGTGCAGCCAAGGTGCTGCTGGCGCCTGCACAGCCTGGTACCGGCATCATCGCCGGCGGCCCGATGCGTGCTGTGTTCGAAGTGATGGGCATCACGGACATCGTGGCCAAGAGCCTCGGTTCCAGCAACCCTTACAACATGGTTCGCGCCACGTTCGATGCCTTGAATCAGGCAACGACACCGGCCGAAGTCGCTGCCAAGCGCGGTCTGACTGTTGAAGAAATCTTCAACTGATCGCTGGAGAGCTGACATGAGCGAAAAGAAAACTGTCACCGTCAAGTTGGTTCGCAGCCCGATCGGCACCCGTGTCGATCACCGTGCCACCGTGCGCGGCCTGGGTCTGCGTCGCCTGAATGGCACCCGCGTCCTTGAAGACACGCCCGCTGTGCGCGGCATGATCAACAAGGTCCGCTACATGGTCGAGGTGGTGTAATGGAACTCAATAGCATCAAGCCTGCATCGGGTGCCAAGCATGCCAAGCGCCGTGTCGGCCGCGGCATCGGCTCCGGCCTGGGCAAGACCGCCGGTCGCGGTCACAAGGGTCAGAAGTCGCGTTCGGGTGGCTACCACAAGGTCGGTTTCGAAGGCGGTCAAATGCCTTTGCAACGTCGCCTGCCCAAGCGCGGTTTCAAGTCGCACCTGCTGAAGTACAACGCCGAGATCACTCTGGGCGAACTGCAAGCACTGGGCGCCGCCGAAGTCGACGTGCTGGCTCTGAAGACCGCCGGTCTGGTTCCCCAGCTGGCCAAGGTCGTCAAGGTGATCAAGTCGGGTGAACTGACTGCCAAGGTCGTGCTCAAGGGCATCGGCGCCACTGCCGGCGCCAAGGCCGCGATCGAAGCAGCCGGCGGTTCGCTGGCTGAGTAAATCAGGCAAACCAAGTGTCAAACTGAACGGACTCAAGCGTGGCAACCTCTCCCACTCAACTGGCACAAAGCGGCAAGTTCGGCGACCTCCAACGTCGTCTGACCTTCCTGCTGCTGGCGCTGGTCGTCTACCGCATCGGGGCACACATCCCCGTGCCTGGTATCGATCCATCGCAGCTGCAACAGTTGTTCAAGGGCCAGCAAGGCGGCATCCTGAGTCTGTTCAACATGTTCTCGGGCGGCGCGTTGTCGCGTTTCACCGTGTTCGCGCTGGGCATCATGCCTTACATCTCGTCGTCGATCATCATGCAGATGATGGGCTACGTGATCCCTCAGCTTGAGCAGCTCAAGAAAGAGGGCGAAGCTGGTCGTCGCAAGACGACACAGTACACACGCTACGCAACGGTCGGTCTGGCGATTTTCCAGTCCTTCGGTATCGCGGTGGCTTTGGAAGGCACGGCCGGTCTGGTGATCAGTCCTGGCTTTGGTTTCCGCATGACAACGGTCATCAGCTTGACAGCTGGCACGATGTTCCTGATGTGGCTGGGTGAGCAGATCACCGAGCGTGGTCTGGGCAACGGTATTTCGATCCTGATTTTCGGCGGTATCGCTGCAGGTCTGCCCAATGCGATGGGTGGTCTCTTCGAGTTGATCCGCACCGGTGCCATGAGCATCCCGGCTGCCATTTTCATCATGGCGCTGGTGGTTCTGGTCACTTATTTCGTGGTGTTCGTCGAACGTGGCCAGCGCAAGATCCTGGTCAATTACGCCAAACGCCAGGTCGGCAACCGTGTCTACGGTGGTCAATCGTCGCACCTGCCCTTGAAGATCAACATGGCTGGTGTGATCCCTCCGATTTTCGCGTCGTCGATCATCCTGCTGCCGACGACAGCTGTGGGTTGGTTCGCCACAGGCGACAGCATGCGCTGGCTCAAGGACATCGCCAGCATGCTGTCCCCCGGTCAACCCATCTACGTGATTCTGTATTCCGTGGCCATCGTCTTCTTCTGTTTCTTCTACACAGCGCTGGTGTTCAACAGCCGTGAAACAGCAGACAACCTGAAGAAGAGCGGTGCCTTCATTCCTGGTATCCGCCCTGGCGACCAGACCGCGCGTTACATCGACAAGATCCTCGCCCGTCTGACCATGGCTGGTGCCGTGTACATCACCGCGGTGTGCCTGCTGCCCGAGTTCCTCGTGCTCAAGTACAACGTACCGTTCTATTTTGGTGGGACTTCGCTCTTGATCATCGTGGTCGTCACGATGGACTTCTGGGCGCAAGTACAGTCCTATGTCATGTCTCAGCAGTATGACTCTCTGCTGAAGAAGGCGAATTTCAAAGCAAGCTGAACGCGCCGGCTATCCGGCGCAAACCCGAAAAATGGCGAAAGACGACGTCATCCAGATGCAGGGTGAGATCCTCGAAAATCTCCCCAACGCTACTTTTCGTGTGAAGCTTGAAAATGGGCATGTGGTCCTCGGGCACATCTCCGGCAAAATGCGCATGCACTACATCCGCATCCTGCCAGGCGACAAAGTGACCGTCGAACTCACGCCGTACGATTTGAGTCGTGCTCGCATCGTGTTCCGGGCGAAGTGAGCTGAAGTTTGTTGACCCCGGAAACGTGGGCGAATTTCCGTCGAGCGATCGGCGGTTCAGGAGAAGACCATGAAAGTCTCGGCATCCGTCAAGGTAATGTGCCGCAATTGCAAAATCATCCGCCGCAAGGGCGTGGTCCGTGTGATCTGCACGGACCCACGTCACAAGCAGCGTCAAGGCTGATCGCCGCCTGATCAGGCGACGACACACGCGTTCAGAGGACAGTTATGGCACGTATTGCTGGCATCAACATTCCGCCGCACAAGCACACCGAAATCGGTCTGACTTCGATCTACGGCATTGGTCGCACCACCGCGCAGAAGATCTGCACGGCGGCAGGCATCGCTTTCAACAAGAAGGTGAAGGACCTGAACGACAGCGACTTGGAAAAGATTCGGGAAGAAGTGGGCAAGCTCACCATTGAAGGTGACCTGCGCCGCGAGCTCTCGATGAACATCAAGCGACTGATGGATCTGGGCTGCTACCGCGGCTTCCGTCACCGCCGTGGCCTGCCACTGCGCGGCCAACGCACTCGCACGAACGCTCGTACTCGCAAGGGTCCGCGCAAGGCGATCGCTGGCAAGAAGTGATCTGGGCAAATTGCTGAGTTCAAGAGAAAGATACCATGGCTAAAGCACCTGCGAACAGCGCTGCCCGTCGTGTGAGCAAGAAGGTCCGCAAGAACATTGCGGACGGCATCGCCCACGTGCACGCCTCGTTCAACAACACCATCATCACCATCACGGACCGTCAAGGCAACGCCTTGTCGTGGGCCTCGAGCGGTGGTCAAGGCTTCAAGGGCTCGCGCAAGTCCACGCCGTTCGCTGCCCAGGTGGCCGCTGAAGTGGCTGGCCGCGCTGCTCAAGAACAAGGCATCAAGAACCTGGACGTCGAGATCAAGGGCCCCGGTCCTGGTCGCGAGTCTTCGGTGCGTGCCCTGGCTTCGCTGGGCATCCGCATCAACTCGATCTCTGATGTGACCCCCGTTCCTCACAACGGTTGCCGTCCTCAGAAGCGTCGTCGCATCTGATGCTGGTTTGACTGGTTGGCTCGGCGGTTTGCCTGCCGAGCTGATCGGAATCACACCTCGCATGCCCTGGCAACAGGGCGCGCGGGGTTTGTGCGTTGCGCGATCTTGACAAAACCACTTGGTGGTGCTGTACGGGCGCGTGCGCAACTTGCTATAATCGCAAGTTCTCTGCGGTGGTCTTGGATTGCCTGATCGCGCCAATTGCATAATTGCATGCGATCCAGTCCAAGGTTGCCTTGATTGAAGCCCACCGTCTGGGCAGATTTTTATCTCACCAGACTCGCGTCGGTCAACCGTTCTAGACGGGTTCTAGACGGCCCTGACGTCAGATTGATTACAAGGACACGAAAAGTGGCACGTTACCTCGGACCCAAGGCCAAACTGGCCCGCCGCGAAGGCACCGACCTGTTCCTCAAGAGCGCCCGCCGCCCCATCAGCGACAAGGCCAAGTTCGATACCAAGCCTGGCCAACACGGCCGCACCTCTGGTTCGCGCACCTCCGACTTCGGCCTGCAACTGCGCGAAAAGCAGAAGGTCAAGCGCATGTACGGCGTGCTGGAAAAGCAATTCCGCCGCTACTTCGCCGAAGCCGAGCGCCGCAAGGGCAACACGGGTGCCAACCTGCTGATCCTGCTGGAATCGCGTCTGGACAACGTCGTGTACCGCATGGGCTTTGCCTCCACCCGTGCCGAAGCTCGCCAACTGGTGGGCCACAAGGGTGTGGTCGTGAATGGTCAGGTCGTGAACATCCCGTCCTTCCTGGTCAAGACCGGTGACGTGGTTGCCGTGCGCGAAAAGGCCAAGAAGCAACTGCGCGTGCAGGAAGCTTACAAGCTGGCCGAATCGATCGGCATGCCAGGCTGGGTGTCCGTGGACGGCGCCAAGCTGGAAGGCGTGTTCAAGAAGAGCCCTGACCGCGATGAGTTCGGCTCCGACATCAACGAATCGCTGATCGTCGAATTGTATTCTCGTTGATGCACAGCCTGGCTGCGCTGCACGGTCTGCCAGGTTCGCTTGGCGTCATCGTGTTGGCGTGGCCTTGTGCATTTGTATATCTCAGCGCCGGGGCATGTGCTCCGGTTGGTCCAGCAGCCTTATCGGTGTAACGAGCCGAGGGTATTGACAGGAAGACCTCATGCAAACGAATTTGCTGAAACCCAAAGCCATCCAGGTGGAACCGCTCGGCGGTCACCGCGCCAAGGTCACGCTCGAGCCATTCGAGCGCGGCTATGGTCACACACTGGGCAACGCGCTGCGTCGCGTGCTGCTGTCGTCGATGGTCGGTTTCGCACCCACGGAAGTCACGATCGCCGGCGTGCTGCACGAGTACTCCGCCATCGATGGCGTGCAGGAAGACGTCGTTCACATCATGCTGAACCTCAAGGGCGTGGTCTTCCGTCTGCACAACCGCGACGAAGTCACGCTGGTTCTGCGCAAGGACGGCGAGGGCCCCGTCACGGCAGCCGACATCCAGACGCCTCATGACGTCGAGATCGTGAATCCTGGCCATGTGATCGCCCATCTGTCACAAGGCGGCAAGCTGGACATGCAGATCAAGGTCGAGAAGGGCCGTGGCTATGTGCCCGGTAACGTGCGCCGCTATGGCGAAGAGTCGAGCAAGGCCATCGGCCGCATCGTGCTGGACGCTTCGTTCTCGCCCGTTCGCCGCGTGAGCTACACGGTCGAAAGCGCCCGTGTGGAACAGCGTACCGATCTGGACAAGCTGGTCATGGAAATCGAGACCAACGGCGCCATCTCGCCCGAGGAAGCGATCCGCGCTTCGGCCAAGATCCTGGTCGAGCAGCTGGCTGTGTTCGCGCAGCTGGAAGGCAGCGAGATCGCCGCTTTCGACGCGCCCGCCAAGTCGGCCCAGAACTTCGATCCGATCCTGCTGCGTCCTGTCGACGAGCTGGAATTGACCGTGCGTTCGGCCAACTGCCTGAAGGCCGAAAACATTTACTACATCGGCGACCTGATCCAGCGTACCGAAACCGAGCTGCTCAAGACCCCGAACCTGGGTCGCAAGTCGCTCAACGAAATCAAGGAAGTGCTGGCCTCGCGTGGTCTGGCTCTGGGTTCGCGCCTGGAAGCCTGGCCTCCTCAAGGTCTCGACAAGCGTTGATTTTTGAAAGTGCGTGGCTCAAAAAGGGCCACGCGGTGCACCCGGCGGTACCTTGAACCGGCCGCCGGTTTTATAAGGAAAGGAAAGCACCATGCGTCACGGAAATGGACTCCGTAAACTGAACCGCACCTCGTCGCACCGTCTGGCGATGCTGCGCAACATGGCCAATTCGCTCATCGAGCACGAAGCCATCAAGACAACCGTGCCCAAGGCCAAGGAACTGCGTCGCGTCGTCGAGCCGCTGATCACGCTGGCCAAGGAACCCACGCTGGCCAACAAGCGTCTGGCTTTCGATCGTCTGCGCAACCGCGACAACGTGGTCAAGTTGTTCAACGTGCTGGGCCCCCGCTTCGCCGCGCGCCCCGGTGGTTACACCCGCATCCTGAAGATGGGCTTCCGCGTTGGTGACAATGCACCGATGGCCTACATGGAGCTGGTCGAGCGCACGGAAGAAGCCGCTGGCGAAGCTGCTGAGTAAATGTGCCTATCGTGCTTGATCGGTCTTGCACTGATCCGGCCGATACAGGTAAACGCAGCGAATGCTGCAAAGAGCCCGCAACGTGCAAGCGCTGCGGGTTTTTTGTTGCTGGCTCCGGCCTTATTTTTTGAGAAGTGTGCGATCAGGAGACGAGTTTTGAATGAGTTGTAGCCTGAGCGTCAAAAACGTGCCATAATAGCCGTCTCTGTCGCGGGGTGGAGCAGTCTGGTAGCTCGTTGGGCTCATAACCCAAAGGTCGTAGGTTCAAATCCTGCCCCCGCAACCAACATCAGAGACTCGCCAGCGGTTGCAAGCAGCAACCGTTTGGTTGGGTCCGGCGTACAAAGCGCCATCCCCCTCCCTACCAATCGTGATCGGCCCCAAGAGGTCGGCAAGGATTTTCCTTGTGCGTACACGGGCCTGTACGTTGTTCAGCGTGCTCTGTAGGTCTTCCTCCAGCGTTCTCGGTAGCGTTCTGCCACTCTTCAGTCAGTGTTTGCTGCGCGGGAACGAGGTGGGCGCAGCAATTGCGCCTCAAGGCGTGCCCGTTCGGCTTCAGAATTTGAAGCATCTTTGATGCGCTTGCGCATGGTGTCTTCGGTAGCGGCGCGGCTGCGGTTCTCGTCGGCCAGAAGGTCCATCACTACGGCCTGCAATTCGGCCACGGCTTCGGGCGCTAGCAAATCCTCACGCAGTTCAGCCGATCATCGGACCACCGCAGGCAGCGCATTTCAGCAAACCGCCGAACAGGGTTCGCTAGGTTGACCACGCTTGACCCCTGCCGTGGACTGCGGCGCATATCGAGCGCGCACGGCCTGCCATGCCTCATCAGAAACAATGCGCAGTTCCGGCAATTCACGGTACTGCCATTCTTCTTTGGGCCGGTCGATATACCGACGTGCGCCGGTGTCGGGATCTTTGAGCCATTCCCGCTTATTCCATGTCAGGCGATCGACATAGATTTCATTGTTGAGCAGCCCCAGACCTTTGGAGGCATCGCCGACCAGGGCAGAAACTGCCCATGTACCGGTAGGTTGCTGCCCAGCGCGCGCCTGATGGTTGGCAATATCTTGCGGCTTTGATCATTGTCCAATTGGCGCTTGCGGTCTGCACGGTAGCCATGGCCTATGCCGCGCTTTGATCGGCACCATCGCCGAGAACGCTTTGGTGGGCCACGGTGGTGGCTTGCGTGGGTGGCCATGAATGGGTTTGCGCTCATGTCTTCTGATCGATTCTTCATCGTGGGCTACAGTTGGCCTGCACTGAGAGCCTCAGTGTTGCTGGCGGCAATTGAACGCATACAGAAAGTTTGAGTAGTCCATGCCTGTTCTCTGCGCCCATGGGGCCGTCTCGCCTTTTGAAGGTCCTTTCAAGTAGGGCCATTTCCCTGCGTACCCTTCCGTTCGAGCCCTTCCCCTTGCCCTTTTGTCTCTTTGCGTAGCATGTGCGCTGACCATGCGCGGTAAGGCCATCACCAGTGGCGGCCCGGCCAGTGGCAAGCTGCGTCGCCAGCACATTGTTGCCTGTAGCCAGTCAGCGTTTAGGAATTTGTGCCATAATCGAAGACTCTGACGCGGGGTGGAGCAGTCTGGTAGCTCGTTGGGCTCATAACCCAAAGGTCGTTGGTTCAAATCCAGCCCCCGCAACCAACATTAGAGACTCGCCAGCGGTTGCAAGTAGCAACCGCTCGGCGGGGTCTTCAAGCTCGGCGTACAACGCGCCATCCCCCTCCCTACCAATCGTGATCGGCCCCAAGAGGTCGGCAAGGATTTTCCTTGTGCGTACACGGTCTTGCACGTTGTTCAGCGTGCTCTGTAGGTCTTCCACCATCGTTCGATAGCGTTCTGCCACGTCTTCGGCCAGCGTTTGCTGTGCGGGAACGACTTGGACCAGCAACTGCGCCTCAAGGCGTGCCCGTTCGGCTTCAGAAGCCCTCAGACGGTCTTGCAGCGCGTTACTGAGGCCCATGACGGCGATGGCATCAACGAGCCGCGCAATCTCGCTTTGAAGCTCTTTGATGCGCTTGCGCATGGTGTCTTCGGTGGCGGCGCGGCTTCGGTTCTCGTCGGCCAGGAGGTCCATGACTGCGGCCTGCAATTCGGCCACGGCTTCGGGTGCAAGCAAATCCTCGCGCAGTTCATCGAGCAGGTAGGTATCTACCTGCGCGCGCGATACCGTCAAACTGCTGCTGCACACGGCCTCGCCGCGATCCTTGTGAACGCCACAGCCATAGCGTGAGCTATTGATGCCAATCATTGGGCCACCGCAGGCAGCGCATTTCAGCAAGCCACCGAACAGGGTTCGCATAGGCTGACCACGCTTGACCCCTGCTGTGGATTGCGGCGCATATCGGGCACGCACCGCCTGCCATGCCTCATCAGAAACAATGCGCAGTTCCGGCAATTCGCGGTACTGCCATTCCTCTTTGGGGCGGTCGATATAGCGGCGTGCGCCGGTGTCGGGATCTTTGAGCCATTGCCGCTTATTCCATGTCAGGCGACCGACATAGATTTCATTGTTGAGCAGCCCAAGACCTTTCGATGCATCGCCGACCAGTGCAGAAACTGCCCAGGTGCCGCCGCGTGGGCTGGGTATGCCCCGCCCATTCAAAAGATGCGCAATCGACCTTGCGCTTTTGCCATCGGCAAAGTGCCTGAATATCTCGCGCACGATATCGGCCTCTTTCTCGTCAATCGCCAATACCCGCCCGCCTTGTGCCTCGATGCTGCGATAGCCATAGCTGCGGCCTCCCGCGCTGAACCCCCGGTCAAACTGACCAGCAAGGCCGCGATGGGTTTTCTCGCGCAAGTCATCGAGATATAGCTCGTTGACGAGGCCCCGCGCGATTCGCATGACCTTGCGTCCGCTGGCCTGCGTGTCGTATCCATCGGCGGTGCCGATGATGCGAATACCGCGATGCTCCAAGCGCTTGACCATGAGTTCGGCTTCGCCGAGTTCCCGGCTCAAGCGGTCCAAGCCTTCGACAATCAATACATCGAAGCGCGCCGCCAGTGCGTCCGCCAATAATGCTTTGCCGCCAGCGCGCAAGGCGATAGGCGTGCTGCCGCTGATGCCTTCATCGGCATGTGTGGCAACCACCGTCCACGCTTCACGTTTGGCCCGTGCCCGAGCCTCCCTTAGCTGGTCCTCGACCGAGGTCTCCCGCTGCTTGTCCGTGCTGTACCTCGCATAGAGGCAGGCCCGTATCGTCATGATGCTTCTCCTGAGTTTCGGCCCGCACCTGTTGCACGATCTGTTCGGCCAGCAGTCGAATCAAGGCCGAGCGCGCCACACGCCGGGCGTGTGCATCGGGCGGGATCGGCTTCATATTACGCCTACCGGGTTTCTTGAGCGGCCACGCGGGTATCACCGGCCCAGGTAAACGGCGGTGATTTGCTCCCTCTCGTGCCCCAGCTCACGCGAGATAGTCAGGCGTGCTTGCCTGTCGATGTCCTTCATTTGCGGGCTCAATTGCCGCGAGGTGGGGCCACCCACGGCAGGCGCACGCCAGCCGGTCAGTTCAAGGTAGCGGGCTTGCGCGTAGGCATGGCGCAGGCCGTGAACCCGGTCGATGCCTGCAAAGGCGGTCTGAGCCTTGAAGCGGTTGAGTTGATCGACATAGCGCAGATCGGACGGGATGAGGCTTCGTGTGCCGCCATTGGCCGTGGCAAGCGCCTTGGCTTGGTCCAGCACTTGACGCTGTGCATCCGTGCGAATGGGAATCTCGCGTTCTTTGCCGCCCTTGGTCCAACTGGCCTTGAGCACCAGGGTATCGCCCCGGTCGGCCCAGCCTGGCTGGATCTTGATGCTTTCCTCACGCCGCAGGCCAAAGGCTTCTTGAAGCTGCAAGGACATGGCCGTGTAGACATCCGTGACCCTGGCCAGCTTGGCCGTGTCCAGGGCTTTGGCCTTGGATTCGTTCGTGACGAACTTGCGAACCGCGATACCGTATGCGGCGTTGTCGCGGGCCACGATGTTCTCTTTGCCCAGCTTCTCGGCCACCCAGCGCAATGCGGACATGCGATTTTTCAGCGTGCCACTGCTGGCCCCCTCGTTCTGCCAATGGCTCACGAGGTATTCAACGTGCTTGGTCCGTAGGCCCTGCGCTCGCAGGTTCTTGAAGCCGCCCTCGTGAAGCTGGTTCGCCACCATGGTAAGCAGCCGTTCGCGGTCGTGCTGTGTGGCAAAGGAGCCATCGCGGTTGCGCTGGCACATGAGCTTGAAATCGCGGTTGAGGGTACGCATGGCCGAAGCCCTTCAGAAACGGTTCAGTGATCCGGCCCGGCCAAGTAGCTGGGCATGAGTTGTGTGTGGTGTGGAAAGGTCAGGTAAGTGTTTCTGTCCGCCCTCCGTGCCGCAGCACGACAGGGACTACAAGGGACTCGGGACACCACTCCCGTTTTGTGCAAAGGTCTTTACTGCTTGCCTGCGTTGCACGTCGCTGTGGCACTGCGCTGGCTTGCCTGTGGGCATAGCTCGATGCGCAGGGACCATTGGCCCAGGGTCCAAGGGGTGCGATGTTTCGCGCACGTCCAGGGGGTAGCCATCTAACGGGTGGCTTGACGATGCCGATGCGGTCAGGCCGCATCAAGAGCACGGCACGGGCAAAGTGGGCGAGGGTTCAAGACCCACGCGCCATCTATGCGCCGTGTAAGAGAACTGGGCTCAAGGCCCATCGGATCGCGTGAAGGAGGTCTGGCCGCCTTCGATCCGTCTGAAGTCAGCGCCTTGACAGACCCCGCTTTGCTGGCATCACTGCGCAGGATCACGGGGGCGCTCGCTAGGGCGTTGACAAATCGCTGGGTCGTGCTACTGGCGTCGTCACTGTCAGCAAGCTGCCAGTAACGACGCCTTGGCGCAGCGCAGCACCGTTGGATGCCACCGCCATGCAGCACAAGCTGCATGCGTTGACCTGTCGGCTTCGCGTTGCATGAAGGCGGGCGCCTGGCTGTTCGCCTGTGGCGCCTGCAATGGCCTCGCGCTGCCTGTGCGGGCCGCTGCATGGGCATCCTCGGTGGGATGCGCCATGCATGCGACAGGTTAGGCAGACGCTGCGACAGTCTTGCTACTGGACGCGCCAGCAGCCAAGACAAAGAGCCCACACGTTCACCTCGAAGGTGAGCCATGCGGGCCGAGGCATTGCGCCTCTGGAGGTAGAGCGGCTGTTCGCCACTGAGAGCACTTGGCCCAAACAAAATGGGCATAGCACCATGCCAGCCTTGAAGACTGGACCATGGCTTGAAGACACTGCAACAGGACGAGTCAAGCTCACTCACTGCAACAGGCATCAAGCCTTTGACTGCACCAGTTCAAGACCGATGCGATGAAGGCCCGCGACCGAATGGGTACGGCAACAGATCGAGGCGCACCTCGTAACCTGCGGGTCTTTTTCTACTATCCATGCACCAGTTCAACACCGATGCGAAGGCCCACGACTGAATGGGTACAGCAACAGATCGAGGACAAGCCTCGTAACCTGTGGGTCTTCTACTAACATGCACCAGCACAAGGCCGATGGCTACTGGCACGAAGGCCGATAAAAAATAAGAGAACCCGTGACGGTCTCTGAGGCACGGGGTTTGGCCTTGCACGCGATGGCTTGGCCGGGGCGAGAGGTGCCTAACTCATGGGCGGGTAACGACCGCAACGCCTTTTTATCCGCGATGGATGGGACAAGGAGCCACTAAGGATCTTCAGTAAACCTCGGCTTGAACGCTGCGTCAAGACTGAATGCGGCATGCTCCAGCGTCGCATTGTCAAAACCCGCTGTTTTCTGGCTGGTTTCGGGTGGCGTTTTGAGAGCTGGGGCAGATGCGAAGGGCGAGGCGGTGGGAACCGGTACCACTGGTACACCGTCATGGAGATCCACAGACGTCTATTCGGCAAGGCTGTCTGTCGCGTATTCAGCGGCCCATGCCGTGAGCGGCAGAGGCCCTTTTGCCTTTTGTCTCCAGCCCTTTCATAGGCCTTTGCAGGTAGGTCTCTTGCCCCTTGATCCCTTCCCTTGTCCCTTGCTCTTGGAGCGGGCAAACTTATTGCCGAGGCCTCGCTCTCTTTAGTCGCTTGGACGCTTAAGCGCAAGGCGGCTTAGGCATCGACCATGCGAATGAACTGTTGAACAGATTTGCGCCGCTCCGGTGCATTCAAATCATTCAACTTCAGTAGCAGAGTGGCTATGTCGTCGTCTTCACAGTACAGATAGATCAGTGGAACGCCCAAAGCCTCTGCCAACTGTCGCACGATAGGCATAGCGGGCTCGTGTATGCCCAATTCATAACGGCTGATGCGTGCCCTAGCGCTGGATTCATCCAATCCGACAGCCACACCTGCCCTCTCTTGGGACCAGCCCAGGGCCTCTCTGCGCTCACGCAATCTGCGGCCCAAGACCGAATCGGACAACGACGAAGTACGAGACATGTTTCGATTTTCGTGACATCATTCGATTCTGTTGTCACGAAAAACGTGACATGAAGACGCTAAACGGGGCTAGGAGGAATAAACGATGCACGCCGCTGAAATCAACATGGATCAGTTCAACAAGGTACTGGCTACCTTGAACTTGACGCTGTGCCATACGCAGGAACTGATTGGGCTGGCCTATCAGCTAAGTTGCGAACTGCACCCCTCGAACGATGCCCATGCGATCCTGCTGGCCAGTGGCCGTCTGGCCTCGCTGATGCACGTCTCGGCTCAGCAACTCAATGCGGCACGGACTCAGGCCGTGGCGCTGAACAAGGCACTGGCAAGGGACCGAACTGGAAAGACACCTTGACCGAACCTTGATGTTGCCTCAATGTCGCAATATCAACCCTAAACATGCCCATGCGGCTGAGCGTCACCGTGTTTTCGAGGTGTTGGCCCCCTTAAATAAGGGGGTGGCAGTGGATTGTTTTGCATGATGGAAGATAGACAATTGGCGCCAATAAATTAAAAAACTAAGGGTTTGAGTCAATGAAGCCATCGTCGTAGCCTTGCTTCGGGCGGAGTATCTTCTCGCCCCGCAGATCATTCGGTCCCTCTTTATGTTCATCCAATTGTTTTCAATTTGGATGCGGTGGGGTATTGTCTGCTCAATTCGTTGCGAATTATTTCCTATTCTCATTCTGGGGGTGGGATTGGTGCGTCTTTTTAAAATAATAATAAATATTATGAGCATCATCGCAAAGAAGAATTCAATCCCAATTTCATAAGAAAAGACTTTAGATGTTAGTTAAAAATTTTAACGATAGCGTATTGCTTCCCGAAATAGGACGTTTTGCCACAACTTCAGAGCGCGATGTTCGCAATGCTATTGCAGTACGTGATTTTGTTCGGCTCAATGAAGATGCTTTTGGGCGAAATAGTAGTACTGGGCACATTACCGCATCAGCGTTCATCTTAAATACCAGTCGCAATGCAGTGCTATTGACACATCACGCAAAACTCAACTGTTGGTTGCAGGTGGGAGGACATTGCGATGGTGAGCGTGACCCAAGAGCTGTGGCCTTGAGGGAGGCGCGCGAAGAAACCGGCTTGTCATCCCTTTCTTTCCTTTCAAATGACGTGTTTGACATCGACATCCATGAAATTCCGAGCAACGCGAAGGACCAAGGGCATTTGCATTTTGATATTCGTTACCTGATGGCGGCCGATGACAGAGAGGCGCTTCAGGTTACAGCAGAGTCGAAAGATTTACGCTGGATTCCGCTAAGTGCGCTTGAAACATATACGGAAAAACCTTCTGTTCTTATTCTAAAGAAAAAGTTGAGTTACTTATGAGAATTGCATTTATCGGTTTCGGAGCTCAGGCTCTAGAAAATATTATTCCTTGCTGTCAAATAATTCCCGGTGTGGAGGTCGCGGCAATCTGTGATGTGAATCCTCAGCGCCGTGCTGAAGCGGAGGCAATGTTTGGAGCAAAGAGCGTCTTTTCCAGTCATCAAATAATGATGGATAAGGTTCGGCCTGATGCGGTAGTTGCTGCCTGCTATCCAAGCGATCACTACCGAATCGCTTTGGACGCAATTGATCGAGGTATACCGGTTTTCATTGAAAAGCCGCCTGTCCCGTCTTACTCCCACCTGCAATTTCTGGTAAATCGTGCAGCAACTGAAGGGGTAACGACAGGTGTCGGGATGAATTTTCGCTTCGCCGACGTAACAACTCGCTTGCAAAAGATAGCGGACGACCAGATCGACATGATCACGCTGCGTCAGTTCGCCAATAAACCATCGGCGCCCCTGTGGGACTATACCTCGCTTACAAAATCATTTCTCCATGCGATGACAATCCATGGGCTGGACTTTCTGATTCATCTTTGTGGCCCCGTGGAGTCTCTAGATGTGGTTAACAAAATTGACGATCAAATTTTGTTCACAGTTCTTCTGAAATTCAAGGGTGGTGCCCATGCCAGTCTGATCAGTGGAAATATAACTCCCCATTTCGTCTTTGATTTCGACGCAGTTTGTCGTGGAAATGTTCATGTATCCTCTAGCGCGCTATGGGACATGAAAATCGCTGAAACAGGTAAAAGGTATCTTGAGGGGGAATCAAAAAAATGGACCGACAGCTGGTCACCTAGCCCTCTTAGCTCGGGTTTTCAGCGATCAGGATATATGGGGCAGTTCGTCGATTTCATTAAAGCAATTCGAGAGAAGCGCGAATCATCCTCTTCCTTCGAATCATTGCTGGAGACTTATCGCTGTATGGATGAGATTGAAAAGCACCTTGTCAACAGTTCCCTCAAACAGAAAAAGAAGGCTTCTTAATGTCTGATGCGCAAAAGCAATCCAAGTTATATCAAAATCTCAATATCAATTTCGATGCGCAAGATATTGAATCAGTTGTGAAATCATTCAATAGCATCAGTTTTTCAGGGAAATCGCCGATCATCTCGGAATATGAGGGTGTGATTGGCAAATATTTCAATATCGAGCATGCAATTGCGTGCTGTAACGGGACTGTAGCGATTGAACTTGCGCTGCGCGGGGTTGGTGTCCAAGCCGGAGGTCGGGTTGCGTTGCCACCTACCGCACCGATTATGACAATTCTGCCGATCATAACAATGGGCTGCACTCCCGTTTTTTGTGATGTCGCAAAAGATGGATTCGGCCCCGATATCGCGGACCTTGAAATCTTGTTGAAGGAAGGAATCGATGCATTAATTACGGTTCCTATGTGGGGCTACCCGTTCGATCCAAAACCGGTGGTTGATTTATGCCGTCGTTACGGTGTGCCGATAGTCGAGGATTGCGCCCACAGTTTCGGTACAGAAGTACACGGAAAAAAACTCGGCACATTTGGCGATGCTGCTGCATTTAGTACACATGAGCGGAAACTGGTTTCGACAGGGGAAGGGGGATTTTGCCTTACCCCGCGCCGGGATGTGTATGAGCGCATGCGATCCTGGCAGCAACACGGCCTCGCAATGTCTCGTAATGACGGCTCTTACACATTGGGAGAGGGTGTCGGTACCAATTACAAGCTGTCCCCACTGTGTGCTGCGCTTGGCATCTCGCAATTCAGTAAGCTCGACCGGAAAATCGCTGCTCGGCGCGAACGAATTCAGGCGTTACGTGCCAAGCTCGGCGAACTCCATACCATTCGCGAATTCGCACGCACCAATGGTGAAGAAATAAATGGCTATGCCATGGTCTTCTGGGGGCCTGAAGATACGCCGATCAGGGCAAAAAAACTTGGTGCCCACAATATCCTGTCTGACACGACACGCTATAGTTATAAGCCTCTTTACCAAGAGCCTGCTTTTAAGAGTTACGCTCGTGTGTGTCCCAACGGAGAACGGATGATTAATTCAATCTTTACTCTGCCCTGTCATGAGGGGCTAGAAGAATGCGATCTGGATTACATTGCTAGCACTGCGAAAGAGGTTTTCGAGGCTACGGCTATTTGAATCGGATGATCCAGTGGTTGCAGCTCAACAGTTTGGGTTCCGGTTAATTCGACCGTAATCGACGGACAAGTCAATGTCCGCGGCGTTCCGCTGATCGTGAAAATCAGCGAACGCCTCGACGCAACTAATGAATGCGTCGATTGGCTTCATTGGGCGATATCGCCTGCCTGTCGTAAGAGGTTACTATTCCTAAAACTAGCGTTGCCAATTACTTTAGGCGGAAAGATTCTTGCGGCCTATGCTGATGCGCAGATTTCCGCCTCCGCAGAAAGCTGCAGGGTTTTTAATGGTGCCTCTCAAAGCAAGTAATCTTATCGAAGAGGATAAGATTACTTGTCGCACTGGCTTTGTGTTCAATATAATAAAGACTGCACTTATGCAAAACAAAAAAATTAGTCGATGGAAATTTGATTATGCTTGAGAATCCAATTGAACACATAATATTTGATTGGAACGGCACATTGATCGACGATCTCGCGTTGGCCGTTCGCGGAGTGAATCATGTAGGTGCATCGCTCGGCGTAGCTCCTATTGATAAGGATACCTATCGCCGAAATTTCGGTTTCCCAATTCGTGACTTTTATACCCGGATTGGTTTCAATTTTGAAAAGAATTCCTTTGAGGCGGTTATGGCGCAGTATTTGTCGCTGTTCGACTCGAATGTGCGCGAATGCGATTTACAGCCCGGAGTAAAGGAAGTTATTTCTTGGGCCCGGATGGCTAGGATGAGTGTTTCTATCCTTTCTGCCTCTCACGAGGAAATACTTCAAAATACGCTTCGACATCACGGCCTCGAAACAGAATTCGATCATTTGATGGGCCTACAGAACACGACAGCCAATGGAAAATTGGCTATCGCGGCAGAGCTGGATGCCAAGCTTGGGCATCCAGGCAAGCGGGCTCTGATGGTCGGTGATACGGTGCATGACTTGGACGTGGCGAATGCTCATGGCTGGCAAACTGTGATAATAACCCGTGGTCACCAAGGGCCCGAGCATTTCTCAGGCCAGGATGTTTTTCTTATTTCTGATCTGCATGCGTTGACCGAGTGTCGGATTGCTAAACTCGAAGACACGGATATTGTCTGAGGCGACCATCAACGCGATTTGATTGATTTTATCACCCCCGCTCATAAGCTAAAAAGATGTGAGCAATAATCAGAGAAAATGGCCGAAACGCTATCGCTACGTATTTTTCAAAATATATTTATTGCTATCTATTTCTGTTGCCTGTCAAAATAAATTCAGTACTCGCCAATCATACCTTGCAATGAAATATATTTCAATTTATTGGTTGCAAATGGTTCGTTGCAGATCTTTAGCTTGGTGAGTTTGCAGTGGCTTAATTTTTGAGAACTTATGAACAACGAACGATTTGACGCCTTTGGCTTTGATGCAGCAACGGTTGATCGGACATTTGATTTTTTGGATTATTATTATTCTTTTTGGCATCGTGTTGAGGCAACAGGACTTGACAATATTCCGATGCAAGGAGGTGCGATATTGTATGGCAATCATGCCGGGTTTAATTTGCTGGATGGATTGATGTTAGGTGTCGGGGTCAGGAAGCATTCTCCGGCAAAGAGGTTTGTTCGGGGGCTTTATCACGTAGGATCTGAGAAAATCCCTTTGTTTGGTTATTTTTTGAATAATCAATTGGGCTCAACACTCGGGCATCCAAGAAATCTTCAATATCTTCTGGAAAAGGGTGAAGTGGTGTTGACATATCCTGAGGGTGGAAATAGCACCTCAAAGCCGTATTCCGACAGAAGAAAACTTTGTCCAATTGATCAGTTTGGTGATGGCTTCATTAAGTTGGCGATTAAGCATGGTGTGCCTCTAATACCGGTTGCTACCATCGGGTGTGAGGAAGCCATTCCCACTATGTTTATGTCTGATTTTTTTGGTAAAGCATTTAAATTCGACAAGAATCTTTACCCTATATCTCCTCAGAGTGCGTTGACAGTATTGCCATCCTTACTTGGTTTGCCTAGTCATTGCTTTAATTTCTTGATTGGTTTGCCATCAAAAATTGAAATAAAAATTGGCGAGCCAATAAAACTTCCGAATCAATCGGATCCTCATGACGTGTCGAAGCTAAAGCGGCAAATGTATGACTCTCTTCAAGAGATGATTTATCAATTAGAAGGGGCAAAAGCATGAAAATAGAAACACTGCATAAAGTGAGATTGCTTCTCTGCAAGCAGTTCTGACCGAGTCTGTTGCCAACTTATTTGATGCTCCAGTGATCGCCCACGATGTGTACCATTCGGAGCGGGTTGCTCGAATGAGGGGGGAATATATCTCGCTGAATGCGACAATTGAATTGTGATTGCGACAGCATCCTTCTTGCACGACTATCATCGATTTCAGAGAAAGCAAGAAGGATGGTACGCCGGAGATCTTGAAGGGCCGAACTGTTATTCAGGTTTCATACGCTCGGTCTGGAAGGCCAAAAAGCTATCCTGGAACAGAGCTAGCGTCACGCTGATACGCGTTTCGCTCTGGGGGGCCCTCAAACGGTGCTGCACTTCGTGCCGTTGCGGCCCATCGCTTGAAGCGTCTCCGATGTCCATTGCAGGCCCCCGCAACCAAGGTTATATACGTCCCGCCGCCTGCTGCACTTAGCAGCCGGGTGGCGGGATCTGCGAGATCGGCATACGCGCCATCTTCGTCTCGCCCTACGATAACCTCCCCAAGCAAATCAGCCAGCAAGCGCCGTGTGCGTTCTCGGTCGGTCTCTTTGTCTAGAGCCGAGCGCAGATCAAGCATGAGCTGTTTGTAGTGCGCGGCCACGTCGCGCATCAGGTCTTGAGCCGTGGGAACGGCTGCGGCCTCCAGGCGCTGCTTGATCGACACCAATTCGGTTTCCGCTGCTTGCAGGCGTGCGGCAATGGCTGCACTCGCGCCGACAAGGGCCAGCGACTGCACGAGGTTGTCGATTTCCTTGTGTAGCGTGGCCTCACGATCCCGCAGTGTCTGGGCTTCGCTTGCTTGATTCGCCGTCGCTTGGTTCAGTGTTGTCTGAACCTCTGACTCAAGGATGGCAAGGGCCGTGGGTTGCATCAGTTCGTCGCGTACCAACCCCAAGAGCCGTGTATCCAGACCGGCACGCGGCACCAGCGCAGATGAAGCGCAAGCGGTCGGCCCACGGTCATGATGGGCAGAGCAGCCATAGCCCCACGCATTGAGGGCCACGACCTTCCCGCCGCAACCAGCGCACCGCAGCAAGCCGCCAAACAAGGTCTTGGCTGGCCTGCCTCCCTTGCGCCCCGGTGCTGCCTTGTCCGTCCCTGCTGCGCGCTTGGCAGACCTTGCGCGCACGGCTTCCCATACCTCCTGATCGACAATGCGCAACTCGGGGGCTTCGCGCACTTGCCATTCGTGTTCGGGCCGCTCGACGTAGCGGCGTGCGCCGGTATCGGGGCACTTGAGCCACTGGCGCCGGTTCCACCGCATGCGACCGATGTAAAGCTCATTGCTCAACAGGCCCAGTCCCTTGGTGGTGTCACCCTTGAGGGCGCTCGCTGCCCATGAGCGGCCCCGAGGACTGGGAACGCCACGGGCGTTCAGGTCAAGGATGATGGAGCGCACGCTGTCGCCTGCGGCGTAGCGGGCGAAGATCGAGCGCACATGCTGGGCCTGTTCTTCGTCAATCTCGACGCGGCGACCGCCCATAGCTTCAACCGTCTTGTAGCCGTAGGACTTGCCGCCCGCACTGAAGCCGCGTTCCATCTGGCCTGCAAGGCCGCGATGGGTCTTTTCGCGCAAGTCATCGAGATAGAGTTCATTGACCAGCCCCCGCGCAATACGCATCACCTTGCGCCCGCTGGCATTGGAGTCGTAACCGTCAGCCGTGCCGATGATTCGGATGCCTCGATGCTCCAGGCGCTTGACCATGCCTTCGGCTTCGCTGATTTCGCGGCTCAGACGGTCCAGGCCCTCAAGGATGAGCACAAGAGAAGCGACCGGCCAGGGCATCGGCCAGCAGCGCCTTGCCACCTGGCCGAAGGGCCACGGGGATGCTGCCGCTGATGCCCTCATCCGAATGCACGGCGGCTACGGGCCAGCCCTCGCGCTGCGCCCTTGCTCGGGCTTCGCGTAGCTGGTCTTCGACGGAGGTTTCGCGCTGCTTGTCGGTGCTGTACCGCGCATACAGGCAGGCTAGGGTGGTTGACATAGAGACTCCTGATTTGCTTTGGTTGGGTTTAGGCGCTGGCGATGCGAGAAATCATGGCCTGAGAGAGATTGAACAGTTCAGCCAATTCCGCTTGCGTATGGGTGTTGAGGTACATCGCTTTGATGGCGGCATTGCGTTCTTCCTTGGTCATGGCGCCGGGGTCGAACGGTTCCAATTGCCCAAAGCCGTTGCCTTTGACGTACCGGCGAACAACGATGGTGTGTCCCGTCGCCTGCTTGACGCATGCTTCCAGAATGCCGCTCTGTAGGTCAGCGAGAACTGATCGCTTGTCTTCACCCCCCCGATCCCGAGCATGGCAAAAACGGCAGGGATGAGGTGCTGTTGGGCGTTAGCTGTCATTCCGCTAATGGTGATTGATGTTATTGAATTTATGAATTCTTGCCGAAATTGTTGGCGCTGTCAAATGGATGCCGATGCCGCCTCTTCAGAAGGCGGGTATGTCATTCCCATCGAAGGCTGTGCAGAAATGTTTCCCGCTCTGTCTTGCTGTAAAGAGGGGAGCGGGCGATGTGCGCGTGGGTCATCTCGGCCACGAACTGTTTGACCTCTTGCCGAGATAAGTTTGCTTCATCGGGCCAAGTGGGCGAGGTTAGCCTTGCAATGGCGTCTTCGGGAAATATGTCCTTCAACTCCTTGGCGCGGGCGAAATCAGAATAGAGCTTGCTGCCGAAGGTGGATGTATTGATTTCAACGGTTAAAGCGGAAAAATCCATCTTCAAGACTTCCCTTAGAAATTTCAGCTTCTTAGTCTTTTGAATATTGAATGCGTCTTGCAGCATTACGTTATATCGAGGTTTGAAGTAACTGATGAGCGCTGCTTCGGCCAGCGCGATTCTTGCCTTCCGTGGCAGGGTGAGCTTGTTGCCCTTAGACAGCATTTCGTACTCTTGCTCCCACGATGCCGAAACTTCAACATCGGGATCTCCGGCAGTGCAAAACATATTCTTGGCATGCTCGTATCTGAAAAGCATAAGGAGAATTTCATGGTGCGGCTTTTCATCGAGGGTTTCGGCCAGTATGCGTTGTAGCGTGCTATGCACGGCGGTACGGTCGATGGCCAATCTGCTGCCATTGTCACCAAAGGCTTGGCCAACGTACAACACCTCCAAATTGCAATGGCTCCCCAAAGAATGGCGGGAATCCGCGATCAGCGCGTTCACTGGCGTCAGTCCTGTATTGCCGTATTCGTCCATCAGTTTGATTTCTAGGCCAGCAGAACTCATGGCTTCGACGCGCACAAATCGCATGGGCATGCCGTCAGCCAAACGTACCTTTGGACGGTCTTGGTAAAAAGCAAAGCGTTCAAATGAGCCTGGTTCCTCACCGTGAACTCTGAACCAGCCATGCACATACATCCCATCGACAATCTTCAAAGATGTTGGGTCCAGACTGATGCGCGGTCTTCTGGCGATCAGATAGATATTGCATCCCTGCAATAGCTCACGAAAGGCAGGCTCCTTTCCGAATCGGTACACGTCTGAGGGGCGCAATACGGATGCCCCGCCGGAATACAGGTGCAGCCCAGGTTCGGCCATGAACTTGCGTTTTACCTTGGATACTTCGTCCGACTTGGTTTGAAAGATTTGCATGATGGGGGCAAGAGATACGGTCTGTAACCGCCTCAAGAAGGCAAGAAACCACAGCGATCTACTGGCGGCCACTGCATGCTACAGCGATGAGGGGGCGGCTCATTCAAGCATTGGGTGACCCAGAAGGTTCCCTACCGAGGCGCCGTGTGTATTCGCGGTCGGCCTCACGCTCAAGTGCGGAGCGAAGCTCGCCGACAAGGCGAAGGTATCTGGCAACTGCCTCGGCTGGAGTGATGACAAGCGAGGGGCGGGCGTGGGAGTCGATGCCCTCTTCGATCCGCACCGCCTGGGCCTCCAGCGTTGCGAGGCGGGCAGTCAGCGCGCGGCTGGCGCCAACCTGGGCGAGTGACTGCACGAGGTTGTCGATTTCCTGCTGCAAAACCTCCCGGGACGCCTTCAATGCGTCGGTGTCGTTTCGCCCTCCATTGGTCAGGCCCCTCAACTCCATTTCGACTGCATCAGGAACGGCGGCCAAGACAGCCGCATTGGTCAATTCATCACGCGCACCATGTTTGTCAGCATGGCATCGGCCTTTGCGCGAGAAATGAGCGCGCTTGACGCGCAGGCCGACGGCCCCCGGTCATGATGGGCCGAGCAGCCGTAGCCCCAGGCATTGATGGCAACCAGCCTGCCGCCGCATGTTCCGCACCGCAGCAGCCCGCCGAATAAGGTACGCGGGGGCCTTCCACCCTTGCGACCGGGCATCATGTCCCCGCTTGCGCTGCATGGTGTCTCACGGGGTGCCATGCGTTTGCGCACAGCCTCCCACAGATCCTGGCCGATGATGCGCAACTCAGGGGCCTCCCGAACCTGCCATTCATCGGGCGACCGCTCCACATACCGGCGAGCGCCCGTGTCCGGGCATTTGAGCCACTGCCTGCGGTTCCACACGACGCGGCCAATGTATAGCTCGTTGTTGAGCAGCCCCAGGCCCTTCTGTGCGCTGCCGTTTAGCGCACTGGCCGCCCAGGTGCCGCCGCGTGGCCCAGGAATGCGCCGGGCGTTCAGATCCAGCACGATGGAGCGCACGCTGTCCCCCGCCGCATAACGGGCGAAGATGGCGCGAACGTGCTGGGCCTGCGCCTCATCAATGACCACGCGCCGCCCGCCCTGAGCCTCGACGGTTTGATACCCGTAAGTTTTGCCGCCCGCGCTGAAACCGCGTTCAAATTGTCCGGCCAGTCCTCGATGGGTCTTCTCCCGCAGATCGTCCAAGTAAAGCTCATTGACGAGGCCCCGCGCAATACGCATGACCTTACGGCCCTTGGCGGTCGTGTCGTAGCCGTCGCTGGTGCCGAGGATGCGGATGCCGCGATGCTCCAGGCGCTTGACCATCAATTCGGCTTCGCCCAGCTCGCGGCTGATGCGGTCCAGGCCCTCAACGATCAGGACAGAGAACTGCCCGGCCAGGGCATCGGCGATCAAGGCTTTGCCGCCAGGGCGCAAGGCCACAGGCGTGCTACCGCTTACGCCTTCGTCCGAGTAAGTCGCCACCACCGTCCAGCCTTCCTGCTGGGCCCGCTGGCGCGCTTTCCTCAACTGGTCCTCGATGGAGGTTTCCCGCTGCTTGTCCGTGCTGTACCTCGCGTACAGGCAGGCTTGAAGGTTCTTCATTTGAACGCTCCATGCGCCCAGCTTCCCGCAAGAGGTCAAGCGCAATTTGTCGAGCCAGCAACCGAACCAGGGCAGCGCGGGCATCCTCGCGTGCCAACGGATCGGGCGGGACTGGCTTGGGCGATGTCATGGCGTATCACCCCGAATCACCGGCCTAGGTAGACCGCTGTTATCTGCTCTCTCTCGTGGCCAAGCTCACGCGAGATGGTCAGACGGGCTTGCCGGTCGATGTCCTTCATTTGCGGGCTCAACTGCCGCGAGGTGGGGCCACCCACCGCAGGAGCGCGCCAGCCGGTCAGTTCAAGGTAGCGGGCTTGCGCGTAGGCATGGCGCAGGCCGTGAACGCGGTCGATGCCCGCAAAGGCGGTCTGGGCCTTGAAGCGGTTGAGTTGATCGACGTAGCGCAGATCGGAGGGGATGAGGCTTCGTGTGCCGCCATTGGTCAGGGCGAGCGCCTTGGCTTGGTCCAGCACTTGACGCTGTGCATCCGTGCGAATGGGAATCTCGCGTTCTTTGCCGCCCTTGGTCCAACTGGCCTTGAGCACGAGCGCGTCGCCCCGGTCGGCCCAGCCTGGCTGGATCTTGATGCTTTCCTCACGCCGCAGCCCAAAGGCTTCCTGAAGCTGCAAGGACATGGCCGTGTATGGGTCCGTGACCCTCGCCAGCTTGGCCGTGTCCAGGGCTTTGGCCTTCGATTCGTTCGTGACGAACTTGCGATCCGCGATGCCGTAGGCCGCGTTGTCGCGGGCCACGATGTTCTCTTTGCCCAGCTTCTCGGCCACCCAGCGCAATGCGGACATGCGATTTTTCAGCGTGCCACTGCTGGCCCCCTCGTTCTGCCAATGGCTCACGAGGTATTCGACATGCTTGGTCCGCAGCCCTTGCGCCCGCAGATTCTTGAACCCACCTTCGTGAAGTTGGTTCGCCACCATCGTGAGCATGCGCTCACGGTCTTTTTGCGTGGCAAAGGAGCCGTCGCGGTTGCGCTGGCACATGAGCTTGAGGTCGCGGTTAAGTGTGCGCATGGTTCAAGATCCCATCAAGAATGCTTCAATCGACTGCGTTCATCTGGGCCATCCATGGCCGCGCAAATGAAGAACGCTTCAGGTATCCAGGCCTGTCGCAAGGCAGGGGCGTGTGTGTGGTGTGGAAAGGTCAGGTAAGTGTTTCTGTCCGCCCTCCGTGCCGCAGCACGACAGGGACTACAAGGGACTCGGGACACCACTCCCGTTTTGTGCAAAGGTCTTTACTGCTTGCCTGCGTTGCACGTCGCTGTGGCACTGCGCTGGCTTGCCTGTAGGCATAGCTCGATGCGCAGGGACCATTAGCCCAAGGTCCATGGGGTGCGATGTTTCGCGCACGTCCAGGGGGTAGCCATCTATCGGGTGGCTTGGCGATGCCGATGCGGTCGGGCCGCATCAGGGCACGGCACGGGCTATGGGCCGCACAGGTTCAAGACCTGTACGCCCATGCGCCGTGTAAGAGGATTGGGCTCAAGGCCCATCGGATCGCGTGAAGGAGGTCTAGCCGCCTTCGATCCGTCTGAGTCAGCGCCTTGACAGGCCCCGCTTTTCTGGCATCACTGCGCAGGATCACGGGGGCGCTTGCTAGGGCGTTGACAAATCGCTGAGTCGTGCTACTGGCGTCGTCACTGTCAGCAAGCTGCCAGTAACGACGCCTTGGCGCAGCGCAGCACCGTTGCATGCCAGCGCCATGCAGCACAAGCTGCATGCGTTGACCTGTTGGCTTCGCGTTGCATTGAGGCGGGCGCCTGGCTGTTCGCCTGTGGCGCCTGCGATGACCCAGGCCATTGCCTTGCAGCAGTGGCCTCGCGCTGCCTGTGCGGGCTGCAGCATGGGCATCCTTGGGTGGGATGCGCCATGCATGCAGCCTTTCAGGCAGACGCTGCGACAGTCTTGCTACTGGTCGTGCCAGCAGCCAAGACAATGAGCCCACACGTTCGCCTCGAAGGTGAGCCATGCGGGCCGAGGCGTTGCGCCTCTGGAGGTAGGGCGGCTGTTACCGCTGGAGGTAGGGTGGCTGTTTGCCACACAGAGCACTTGGCCCAAACAAAATGGGCATAGCACCATGCCAGCCTTGAAGACTGGTCCATGGCTTGAAGACACTGCAACAGGCATCAAGCCTTTGACTGCACCAGTTCAAGAACGATGCGATAAAGGCCCGCGACCGAATGGGTACGGCAACAGATCGAGGCGCACCTCGTAACCTGCGGGTCTTCTTCTACCATCCATGCATCAGTTCAACACCGATGCGAAGGCCCACGACTGAATGGGTACAGCAACAGATCGAGGACAAGCCTCGTAACCTGTGGGTCTTCTACTAACATGCACCAGCACAAGGCCGATGGCTACTGGCACGAAGGCCGATAAAAAATAAGAGAACCCGTGACGGTCTCTGAGGCACGGGGTTTGGCCTTGCACGCGATGGCTTGGCCTGGGGCGAGAGGTGCCTAACTCATGGGCGGGTAACGACCGCAACGCCTTTTTATCCGCGATGGATGGGACAAGGAGCCACTAGCGAGCCTTCAGTAAACCTCGGCTTGAACGCTGCGTCAAGATTGAATACGACAAGTGCCAGCGCCGCATTGTCGAAACCAGCAGGTTTCTGGCTGGTTTGGGGTGGCGTTTGGCAAGCTGGGGCAGTTGCGAAGGCAACATGGTGGGAAGCGGTACCAGTGGTACACCGTCATGGAGATCCACAGACGTCCATTCGGCAAGGCTGTCTGTTGCGTGTTCAATGGTCAGAGATGCCGTGTTCATGGGCCTTTTGCCCTTTCCTGCCTTTTCATGAAGCCCTCTCAGGTAGGCCCATTCAACCCTTCAAAACCCCTTGCGCCATTCCCTTGTTCTTTTGCCCCTTGGCCCTTTTACCGCCTTTGATAGCTCTGGCTGGCACTTGCAACTGATCATGAGCCTGTGAACCTGTTGAGACATCAACCAACAGGAGAGCCGCCATGTGGCGCATCAAGACCTTCACCGGCACCGTGCTGGAAGTTCACCGTTTTATCAATACAGAAAGCCGACGCTGGGAACGCCCCGTTTGCAGCGAGCGCCGCGAACTGTGGCTAGGCATGGGCCAGGGCGACGAATACAAGTTCACCATTCACACCAAGCTCATGCCCGCCAGGAAGACCCACTGCGTGACTCTGGTGCTGGCCGGGTGGTCCGTCCTGGGCCTCTACAACGCGCTCACCGGCACGCAGGCCAACTACCTGCGCGAAGACCCGCCGTATCTCACCCGTGGTGCCGATATCCTGGCCATTGGGCTGCTCGCGCAGCGCGGCTTGTTGGGCACGACCCTGGGCCATGTCGATGACGGGATGGCTGTGGCAAGCATTCCGGCCTACCTGGCCGCAGCCATCGCCTGCCGATACGTGCGCCGCAGGCAATTGCGCAAGACCGTGGACGGCGTGCTGAACGAGCTTCAAGTCATGCGCGTGGTGCGTCCGATCCAGTCAGCGGGCAGGAGGTCATGACCATGGGCCAGCTTGCATATCCCCTGCCGCAACGCCGAGGCATTGACGGCCACGGGCGCCACCGTTACAGTTCACCTCGGTGCTCAACACACCATATTCGTAGGCGGACACCGCTCCCGACAGTAGGCGGTTTTTTTTGCGTCCATAGGATTGGCGCTGCTTCGGTACGTCCGGGGCGGCGAGGCTTATGGCCGGGTGGCGCGCAGCCATAAAAGACTCCCGAAAGGGGGGAAATCTGCGGGCGGCCCTACGACCGTGTTGAAGCACCCGGCCGCCTCTCTCAACAGGAGGCGAAAACTGGAAACCAACGAATCGTAGGAGGGCTCATGGCTCAATCTCCATCCAATGTGTTCCTGCAAGAAATGGAACACCTGCTGCTGAGGCAACAAGAACCTATCTTGATGCTCAAGCTGACCATGTACGCGACAGACGCGATGCGTGTGCTGATGACAATCCGCCAGCAGGCCGATGTATCCCCAAATGTGGAAGAAGTGCTCAGGGGCATCTGTCCAGATTGGCGCAACCCCGGCGCCATTGAAGATCCAGCCGACCTGATCGCACAGGCCTTGTTCTATTCGGTGGACTCATTGCAAAAAGCCTGCACGTCGATGGAGCGCGTGATCCGAACGATGCAGGCATCATTGCAGCCGTAGACGTAACGCTGGCAGCGCTATCAATGCTCCTTCCGCGTGTGTCTACGTGCAGGCGGCAATCCCGCCTCATTGTCGGATCCCGAGCTATGCGACTGCGCTGTGATGACCTAGCCTGAAGGCAGAGACGGCACTTGCAAGTTTCGCAGCTTGGTCCTTCAGGCTTTCGGCGGCGGCAGCGGACTGCTCGACAAGGGCCGCATTTTGCTGGGTCATCTGGTCCAACTGCGTCACGGATTGATTGACGTGGTCGATGCCCTGGCTTTGTTCAGTGGAGGCAACACTGATCTCGCCGATGATGCTGGAAACGCGCTGGACGCTTGTAAGGATCTCGGTCATCGATCCGCCTGCATCCGTTACCAGCGCCGTGCCCGACTCCACCTTTTCCCTGGACGAGTTGATCAGCATCTTGATCTCTTTGGCAGCCTGCGCGCTTCGCTGAGCCAATGTTCTCACTTCGCCTGCAACCACAGCGAACCCGCGGCCCTGCTCACCCGCGCGAGCGGCTTCTACTGCCGCATTCAAGGCCAGGATGTTGGTCTGGAATGCAATGCCATCGATTACCGTGATGATGTCGTTGATTTTGCGGCTCGCATCATTGATTTCGGCCATGTTGGCCACAACTTGTGCCACGATGTCGCCTCCGCGCTGCGCGGCAGTCGCGGCGCCAGAAGCCATGTCATTGGCTTGATTGGCAGAGCCCGCACTTTGACGAACCGTGCTCGTTAACTGGTCCATTGAACTGGCCGCCTGTTGCAAATTGGACGCCGTTTGCTCGGTCCGCACGGACAAATCATAGTTGCCAGAGGCAATTTCGCTTGAAGCGGTACTGATCGAATCAGTGGCCAAGCGGATGACGCTGATCGTGCCTCGGAGCTTGTGCGCCATGGCCGCCACCGACGCATACAGCGAATGTTCGTCCTTTCTTGTCGGCTGAAAGCCGAAGTCCAGATCACCCTCTGCGATGCGCCTGACGACATCGCGCAGGAGGGCTGGCTCATTGCCCAAATCCTTCCATACCGACGTGATGACAATGGCGGACGCCACGCCTAGAACGGCCAGGCAGACCACACCGGTCAGGACTGTCACCCGAAGGCCTGTATTCACGCCCGAGTTGGCTTCCGCCTGTGCATCATCAATGGCAGCTTGCGCAGCCTTCTTGTATTTGTCCAACGTATTTTGTAGCGCAGTCTGAGTGCTTTGCATCTTGGCTATGCCGTTGGCCGTGCTCTGTCCGGCTATCAATGCACGGGTGGCTCCAATCGACACATCCTGATAGCTTTCGAATGCCGCGCTCAGCTCATTGGCGATCAAGGTCTTCTCGGCCGACTTGCGCATCTCGGTGATCGCATTGCGAGCAGAAAGAACCATTGCCTCCGTCTCTTTGAGGCGGGCAGGCTCCGCTTCTGCCGCCGCAGTTTGCAAGGTCAGTCGCAGTTGTTCGGCGCTTCGGTCAACAGCCAGCACATAGCCCATGTGTGGGTTGTCTACATTGCGCAGATGTGCCAAGACGCTGGATGTTCGCGCCCCGACAAAAAAACTGACCGCGATGCCACACACAAACACTATGGCAGCACTGAGCGGCAGCAGGTGCTGTTCGGATCTCATCGTGTTTCCCTATTAACCTT
>JASGJC010000011.1:0-13239 GCA_049840915.1 Aquabacterium sp. | reverse complement strand
GTATTGCTAAGGTTAATAGGGAAACACGATAGAATCCGAACAGCACCTGGATGCTGTCGTGCCTGGGCGTTTCGCCGCGTATTCCAGAGTACAGGCAACGCATTGTGCGCTGCCACCTCAACGGCCTAACACCCAACGGCCTCTCTGGAGTATCACCATGCCCGTCTCGTACAAGATGCAAGCGCTGCAGTTCGGCAGCAACAACCTCAAGGTGCCCGGCCACACGGTCGACATCATCGCGGAGAACCAGCCCGCGCCCGTGCCCGGCAAGATCGCCGACCCGAGCAGCGGCGTGTGGGACCTGGTCTTCAGCTTCGAAGCCGGCGGCTTCTACCTGGCGAGCGACACCGTGCCCGGCATCGATGGCGCCACCATCCAGTCCTGGTACAGCAAGGAAGGCGCGCCGTCTCCGGGCCCCAATGGCCTGGGCATCATCCCCTTCATCGTGGACCCGACGGGCGCCGACACCGGCTTCGCCACGGCCACGCACTTCGTGGACTTCTCGCAGCCCACGCCCAACGACAACTGGATCAACACCGACACGATCGCCACGCCCACGGTCGTGGCCACGGCCCACGCCGAGCTGCCCGAGTACGCCAAGCTCAGCATCTCGTCGCAATCGACCAGCCAGTCGCTCATCATCACGACGACGACGACCTCGGCCGTGTTCGACAGGTTCTTCGTGTATGCGGGCGGCGTCAGCCCCGTGGGCAACACGCTGACCGTGGCCAAGGGCCACAGCGCCCAGGCCCTGGCCGTCTACAAGAAGGTGACGACGACCAGCAGCAAGCAGATCAGCACCACGCAGTACCCGAAGATCCCGAAGATCGATTGGCCGCAACTGGTCGCGCAGATCGTCAACGAGATCGTGACGAACCAGAACGGCGAGCTGTACGAGCACCTCAACGCCCGCGTGCTGGCCGGGCTCGATGCCGCCACGCGCAAGGCCGCCCTGGCCGCCGTCACCCAGCACATCGACCAGCTGGGCAAGATCAAGGGCGTGATCGGCGGCCTGGGCTGATACGCCCCTGAAGCTCCCTACAATGCCACTGCGCCGCCGGGTCGCGGTGGCATCGTTGTTTGTGGAGCTGTCAAATGGGCAAGGTCGGAGAAGTCACGCTGTTACTGGCGGCCGCGCAGCAGGGGCAGGCCGAGGCACTGGACAAGCTGTTCGAGCTGCTCTACCCCGAGCTGCGCCGCATCGCCGCCGCGCGCATGCGCAAGACCGACGAGCGCGTGATGCTGGACACCACCTCGCTCGTGCACGAGTGCTACCTGCGCCTGCTCAAGCTCGATGAGCTCTCGCTCAACGACCGCGGGCACTTCCTGGCGTATGCGGCCAAGGTGATGCGCTCGGTCGTGGTCGACCTGGCGCGCGAGCAGCAGGCACAGCGGCGCGGCGGCGACATGGCCTTCGTCACGCTGGACACGGCCGTGGCCTCGGGCCTGCCCAATGGCGAGCACGAGGTGCTGCACATCCACGAGGCGCTCGAGGCCCTCGGCGAGATCGACCCGCGTCTGGTCAAAGTGGTGGAGATGCGTTACTTCATCGGCCTGGACAACACCGAGATCGCGCAAGTGCTGGACGTGAGCACGCGCACCGTCGAGCGTGATTGGGAGCGCGCGCGCAGCTTCCTGTTCGCGGCGCTCAAGTCCTGAGCTCGCATACCGCGCCATGAAGATCCCCATGGCCCTGTGGGCGCGCCTGATGCCCCTGCTGGACCAGGCACTCGACCTGCCCCGCGCCGAGCGCGAAGCCTGGCTGCAACAGCAGGCCCTCGATGCCGACATGGCCGCCGCCTTGCGCCAGTTGCTGGCCGACCGCGAGCAGCTCGACAGCGGCGACTTCATGGCCGAGCTGCCCAAACTGGATGCGTCCGCGCCAACGGGCTCGCAAGCATCGACATCCAACCCAGGCGCGGCGCAGGCCGCCCGACACAGCCAGAGCGGCCTGTTCGCCGGCGACATGCTGGGCCCGTATCGCCTGATCAGGCCATTGGGCCAGGGCGGCATGAGCGTGGTCTGGCTGGCCGAGCGCGACGATGGGCAGATGCGCCGCCACGTGGCGCTCAAGATGCCGCATGCCGGGCCGGGCCAGGCCCTGCTGGCCGAGCGCCTGCGCCGCGAGCGCGACATCCTCGCCAGCCTGGAGCACCGCAACATCGCGCGTTTGTACGACGTGGGTGTCACGCCGATAGGCCTGCCCTTTTTGGTGCTGGAGTACGTCGAGGGCCAGCCGCTGCCAGCCTACTGCGACGAGCTCAAACTGGGCCTGCACGCGCGGTTGCGGCTCTTCGTGCAAGTGCTGCATGCCGTGCAGTACGCGCACACCAAGCTGGTGCTGCACCGCGATCTCAAGCCCAGCAACATCCTGGTCAGCAAGCAGGGCGAGGTCAAGCTGCTGGACTTCGGCATCGCCAAGCTCATTCGCGACAGTGAAACGGGGGCGGCGCCATCGACCGAGTTGACGCAGCACAACGGCCACGTGCTCACGCCCGACTACGCCGCGCCCGAGCAGATCGCCGGCAGCCCGCTGACCACGGCCAGCGACGTGTACGCGCTGGGCGTGATCCTGTTCGAGATGCTCACGGGCCAGCGCCCCTACCGCCTGCCGCGCGGCACGCGTGGCGCGCTCGAAGAGGCCATCCTCGCCACCGACCCACGCCGCCCCAGCCAGGTCTGGCAGGACGCCGACGTGCAGACCCACCACCTGAGCGCCGTCACGCTCACGGACCTGGCCGAGCACTACCAATCGAACCCGCGCCGGTTGAGCCAGCAACTGCGCGGCGACCTCGATGTGATCGTGGCCAAGGCCCTGCAAAAGCAGGCCGCGCGCCGCTACCCGACGGCCGAGGCCTTCGCGCAGGACATCGCGCACCACCTGGCCAAGAAGCCCATCGCGGCCCAGCCCGACAGCCGCTGGTACCGTACGCGCAAGTATGTGCAGCGCCATGCGTGGTCGCTGACGGCCGTGGGCGCTGTCGTGCTGGCCTTGAGCGTGGGCCTGGGGCTGGCCTTGTGGCAGGCCAGGCAGGCGCGCCAGGAAGCGGCCAAGGCCAATGCCATCAAGGACTTCCTGGTCGGCCTGTTCGAGAATGGGGATGTGGAGCAAGCCGATGCGCTGCGCAAGCGGCAGCAGACGGTGGAGCAGTTGCTGGTCAACAGCGCGAATGCGTTGGGGACGCAGTTGAGGGATCAGCCGCAGGTGCGGGTGGAGTTGCAGGGCTTGGTCGGAGGCTTGTTGCACAACCTGGCGATCGAGGATGGGGCGATCGCTTTGCGCGAGCAGCGGGTTGCCCAACTTGAGATCATGGGTGCCAGTGTGGACGACAGGGCCAGGGCATTGAGGGATCTCGCGGACAGTCAGGACGCGAGAGGCGATACGGTGGGGGCCAGGCAGAGTTTGGACAAAGGTTTGTTTCTCTGCAAGGCGGCCAATATGAGGCCGGTCCCTGTCTGCTATGGCTTGCAGGTGGCAAGAGGCCAGATGTACGTGTTGGCACGTGAAGCAGATACTGCCCAGCGACTGATAGAGCCGGCATTGAGGGCGCTGCGCATCGAGGCGCCGCAGAGCGCCCAGATGGCTGAAGCACTCGTCGGCATGGGCGATGTGCTGAGTCAGCGCAACGACGTGAGCGCATCTTTTGCTTTGTATGAAGAAGCGATGGGCATCAGGGAGAAGATGTGGGGAAGCACTTCTGTCAAGCTTGCGCGCGAGCGATACACGCTGGGCATGAGCTTGTGGCAAGTGTCGCGTCTGGAGCAGGCAGACAAAGAGCTGGACGCGGCGTGGAAAGTCATGTCGGCTGCGGTCGGCTTGGACCACATCAATTCGGCGCTGATCGAACTTCAGCTCGGCCGCCTCAGGGTTTTTGTGCGTGCCCCCTCAGAAGGGCGGCCTCTCATAGACCATGCAAGCGCAGTGATCCTCGGGCAAGCAAGCAATGCGGATCCTCGATGGGTGTTCGACGCTTATCTGGTGCAAGGAAGCGAAGCACTCCTTGATGGGCGCATGGCCGATGCCGCGCTGGCATTGCAACGCGCCATCGAAATGGAACCAAAGCTTCAGGCCAATCTGGCGGATGATGGCACCAGGGATTTGATCATTGGCTGGTATCTGGATGATCTGGGGCAGCATGAGAAGGCACGTCAACGGTTGTATGACGCCAGAGCACGATTGATCACCCGATTCAGCAAGGATCATCCATACATCCAAAGACTGGATGACACCATCTTGTCGAGCTATCTTTCCGAGGGAAAGATCGACCGTGCCATGGAATTGCTGCGGCAGCGAGGCACCACGGTGTTGGGAGGCGATGTGGCCACCTATCTTGCTTTGAAAGCGTATGAAAAGGCGGAACAGGCCATCAAGCCTGGATGGGATGCGATGCAGCGTCAGCCACGCAATGAACAGTACTTGTTGAGCATCTATCAATTCCATGACCAGATGGGGCGCATCCAGCTGGGTTTGCATCGCTATAAAGACGCTCAGCAATATTTCACCAAAGCCATTCGGCTGTTGCAGCACGGCTATGCACACAATCCCTATCTCGCGATGACGCGGGCCAGGTATGGCCTGTGTTTGGCGCATGCCGGAGAAATGGCTGGCGCAAGAATCCAATTGGAACTGGCCGAAAGAGCATTTCGCATGCAGCCGCAACTGTCTTCGCATTTTCAAGAGCCGTTGATAGAACTTCGCAAAGCGTTGCAAGCGGCCCATGCGTCTTCAAATTAGGGGGCACCGAACACGGTGGCGTTTCTTGCGATGGCGAGTCCTTGTACATTCGGATCCACGGTATTTTTCAAATCGGAGTCAACATGAATACATCCTTTGCTTTTCGTACATCTCTTGGTGCTTTTGCATTGTTCGTGCTGGGCGCGTTCAGTTCTCAAGCTGCCGTTGCCGCTGATGCCGCAAGTGCTGTTGTCAGCAAGGAAGTGGCCAAAAGAGCGGGCACAGTCGCGGTCAAGCCTGCCGCTGCCACCGTCGCTGGCAAGGTTGCCGTGAAGACTGGTGCGACAGTTGGCAAGGCGGATGACAACCAATACCCTTCTGGTTCTCCGATTGTTCCACCCAAGCCCAAGAAGGACGGCCCCGAAGCGGCTGCGGCCGCCGCTGCCATCAAGGCCAAGACGAGCGCCGTTGCGCCCTGATCGTTTGGCGCCTCGAAGCCATCCAGCGACCGCCCTTCGGGGCGGTTTTTCATGGGCGCGCGCCGATGTCTTCGAGCAAATGAAACCGCGTCAGATCCACGATCTGTTCGCCCTCCGGGCTCCGGCGCAGCACGTCCGCGAAACGGACGTCGAACATCACTTGCGAGGCCTCGTGGTTGTGGACCGCATAGACCGACGCCGCCACGGTCTCGGCGCGTTGGCCACGCTGCCCGGGATGGAGCAGTAGGCCGTGCCGAACAGCAGGTCCAGGCTCACGAACATCAGCATCAGCATCAGCAGCCCGAAGAAGCGCGGCCAGGTGATGGCACGGGCCGCGATCCAGCACATCGGGACACGCACGCCGGCGCGGCATTGGCCACAATCGCAGCCATGCCCATTGCACCTGTTCATGCATCTGTCCATGCGCCCGCACCGCTCGACCGCACGGCCGCCCTGATCTCCCGATCGCTGGCCCACGTCGACGCCCACCTCGACCAGCGCCTCGATGCCGACACCCTGGCCGACCAGGCCGCGATGTCGCGCTTTCACTTCCACCGCGTGTTCAAGGCGCACGTGGGCTGCACGGTGGCCAGCTATGTGACGTGGCGCAGGCTGCAGCGCGCCTGCGCCCTGCTGGCCAGCGGCGACGAGCCCGTGCTGGAGATCGCGCTGGCCGTGGGCTACGAGTCGGCGCAGGCTTTGGCCAAGGCCATGCGGCGCGAGCTCGACACCACACCCACTGACATCAGGCAGGGCGACAGCGCACCCTGGACGAGCCTGCTCGTGCCCGACCGCCTGCCCTACCTCGTCCATCCCTCTTCAGGAGCACCCGACATGCAAGTGACCCGCCTCGCCCATCTGCCCGAGGGCATCCAGGCCCTGACCGCCACCTCGCGCGGCATGGTCGACAAGACCATGGTCCGCGCCGCGCAGGCCGCGTTCCAGGAGCTCAATGCCGCCATTTTCCCGAACCACTTCAAGCAGGTGGCCAGCATGATCAGCATCGTGCCCGATGAGCCGCAAGGCCCGGACGACCCGCATTGCCGCTACATCGGCGGCGCCGTGTTCGGCTACAGCATGTACACGGGACAAGGCCAGTGCGCGCAGCCCGACATCCCCTTGACCGGCACGCTGGCCTGGCAGACGCTCGTGCCGGGGCGCTACGCCGTGTTCACGCACATGGGGCCCTACACCAACCTGCACCAGACGTGGCGGGCCATCTATGTGGACTGGCTGCCCGCGTCCGGCCACACGCTGCGCGACGCGCCGCCGATGGAGCTGTGCATCAACACGCCTCACGACACGGCGCCGGAGGACCTGCACACCGAGATCTGGCTGCCCATTCAGGCTTGATGCGGTTGCCGCTCGCGCAGGCGCATGCGCAAGCCGATGGGCGACATCGTGAAGGCCATCAGCTCGCGCGGCGGCAGGCCATCCTGCGTGCCGACGGATTCGATGTCGAAGTGGGTCAGCAGCATGGCCGTGGCCATCTTGATCTCCGTGATGGCCAGGTGGCGGCCGGGGCACACGCGCGGCCCCGCGCCGAAGGGAATCGACAGGCGCTTGAGGCTGCTGTCGTGGCCCTGCGAGGCGCCCTCGTCCAGCCAGCGTTCGGGCAGGAAGGCCTCGGGCCGCGGCACGCGCGCCGGGTCCATGGCATCGATGCGCGCGGCGGTCCAGATCAAGGTGCCCGCGGGCACGGCCACGTCGCCGATGACCATGTCTTTGGCGCTTTCCATGGGCAAGAACGGCGCCACGGGCTTGAGACGCAAGGCCTCGTTGATGCAGGCGTCCAGGTAGCCCATGCCGGCCAGGTGCTCGGGTGACAGGGGCGCGACGCCGGGCGCGTGTTGCGTCACTTCGGCGCGCACCTTGCGCAGCACCTCCTGGTCCTGATGGAGGTAGTGGCACAGCCAGGCGATCGTCGTGGCCGTGGTGTCCTCGCCGGCCAGCAGCATGGTCAGCACGTTGCCAGCCACGTCGTCGTCGCTCAGGCCGCTGCCGGGCTCGTCGGCGGCCACGATCATGGCTTCGAGCAGGTTGCCCGGCGCGGCGCGCAAGGCCGGGTCGTCGGCCAGGCGCTGGCGGGCTTGCGCGATGAAGCGGTCGATCGCAGCGTTGATGGCGCGCACGCTGCGGTCCAGGGCGCGGTCGGCGGGCAGCTTGACGAAGCGCCAGTACGGCACGGCCGACGTGATGCGTTCGAACCACTGCGGGAAGACCTTGTCCAGGTGCGTCTGGATGACATCGTGGTCGGACTCGAGTGTGTTGACGTCGGCCCCGAAGGCCAGACCGGCCACGCCATCGACCGTGTAGCGCATCAGCTCGGGCAGCAGGTCGAGCGTCTCGCCGGCGCGCGCGGCCTTTTGCCATCGGCCTTTCAGGCGCTCGGCCACCTTGAGCAAGGTCGGGTGGTAAGCCCGCACCTGCGTTGGCAGGAAACCCGCCATCACCATGCGGCGCTGCTTCTGCCAGGCCTCGCCTTCGGCATTGAACACGCCGCTTTTCAGGCCCATTTCGAGCAGCAGCTCGGTCATGCGCTGCGGGCGCAGGATGCCGTCCGGGCGGTCGCGCAGCAGGTTGGCGATGAGCTGGTGGTCCGACACGACCAGGATCTTCAGCGGCCCGATGCTGAAGCGCAGCATGGGCCCGTAGAGGCGCACCCATTGCTCGACATCCCGATGGATGCGGTCGGTGCGGACCTGCGTGGCATTGCCCAGCAAGGGCCAGGGGCGAGGCCCGGGCAGTTCGTCGAGGTTGCGCAGCGAGGCGCGGTTGGGGTTCAGTGTGGTGGGTGCGTGTGCCATGTGTGTCTCCTGCGAAACCATGTCCGTGAAGATAGGGGGGAACACACGCGCCGCACAAACGATGAAATGTGGGGCATGGTTAAGATGCGCTTCATCATGCATCGCCGCCTGCCGCCCATCCAGCTCCTGCCTGCCTTCGAGGCCGCGGCGCGCCTGGGCAGCATGAGCCGCGCCGCGCAGGAGCTGCACCTCACCGCCTCGGCTGTGAGCCAGCAGATCAAGCAGCTCGAATCGCTGATGGACGTGCAGCTCTTTCAGCGCATGACGCGGCGCATCGAGCTGACCGAAGCGGGCCGGGCCTTCTTCAAGATCGCCACGCGCACGCTGCGGGCCTACCGCCAGGGTCATGCCGACATGTACAGCCAGTTCGGCCGGCCCGTGCTGCGCATCAGCTGCGTGCCTTCGGTGGCGCACCAGCTCATCCTGCCGGGGCTGGCCTCCTTCCACGAGAAGTTCCCCGGCATCGACCTGCGCCTCGATGCGCGCATGGACATCGTCGACTTCGACGCCGAAACCATCGACGCCGCCGTGCGCAGCGGCATGGGTTCGTGGCCGGGCCTGGTCGCGTTGCCGCTGGGGCCTTGCCATGGCACGCTCGTGGCCTCGCCCGCCTTGCTCGCGCGCCAGCCCATCCACGGCCTGGACGACCTCCGGCATCACGTGCTGATCCACCCGCGCATCACGGCCGGCGACCACGATGATTGGGACACCGTGGCCGCCTACCTGGGCGCGCCGCGCATCCAGCGCAAGGGCGACCTCATGCTCGACTCCGACCTGGCCGGCCTGCACGCCGCCGAGCAAGGGCTGGGCGTGGCGATGGGCTTTTCGCCGGGCATCCACGAGTGGCTGCAGTCGGGGCGGCTCACGGCCTTGGTCGCGCCCGTGCGGCTGGCCGTCAGCCACTACTTCGTCTACCGCGACACCGAGCACGACGAGGCCCGGCAGGCGCGCCTGCTGGCGGTCTACGAGTGGGTCAAGGGCCGCTACGAAGCCGTCAGCCGCACGGCCAACATCGCCCTGCCCGGCTCAACGGAACCAGGTGGATTCGTCGGCGCGCAGGCGTGACCAGCACAGCGCCTGCCAGCGTGCGCTGCCGTAGAGCGCCACGAGGTCGAGCGGCTCGTTCACATGGTCGGCCATGGCCTCGCCCAGCCCCAGCTCATGCAGATAGGCCTGGTTGACCACGATGAACTGCCGCCGGTACGGCACGAGCGCGTGGCCGGGCATCTTGCCCAGCGCATCGCGCGCGTCGCCGTAGTGTGCGAACCAGTGGTTGAGGATGCCCAGGCAGCGCGGCGCGTGCCAGAAGGTGCCCATGTCGTCGCCGACCTGGGCCTGGCCGCCGAGCGCGATGCGGGCCTGGTCCCACGTGCGAAAGCCCACGCTGCGGGCCACGAGCGTGAAGGCGTGCCGCAGCTTCCAGCTGTCGGGCGTGGCCATGCGCACGCCACTGACCTTGGCGGCACGTTCAAGCAGGTGCGAATCGCCCGCTTCGATCGCGTTGAGCCCCAGGCGGGCGCGCGTCTTCAGCTCGTTGATACAGGCGTTGGTGGGGGAAAGGGAAGGGGATGAGGCCGGCGATGCCGTGGACATGACAAAACTCCAATATCGTTCGACGACCGTGCCCGCATTGGTCTGACGATGGGTTTTGCTGTCGATGGGAGATCAGCGTGATGGAAAGGGTGAGGGCCTCTTTGGCGGGCAGGCGCCCCTTTGCGCCTGTTGGCGGCGAGTATATCGCCACCCCATCAAGACAGCCGCTGCGACCTGAACGCCCGCCACAAGGCCAGGTCATAGGCGATCTTGAGCGCGCCGCACATCACCAAGGGCGCGGCCAGCCAGCCCGCCGCGAACAGCGCGCCGCCCAGCGTCGGGCCCAGCGCCGAAGCCAGGCTGCGCGGCACGGCCGTGAAGCTGGCGGCGGCCGTGCGCTCGGCCGGCGTCACCACGCTCATCACGAAGGCGCCGCGCGCGGGCACGTCCATCTGCGACAGCAACGCGCGCACGAGCAGCAGCCCCAGCGCCCATTCGACGCGTGGCACGAACGCCGCCGCGATCAGGCACAGGCTGGCCGGGATGTGCGTGATCACCATCGTCCGCAGCAGCCCGATGCGCCCCGCCAGCCAGGGCGCGGCCAGCTGCGACAGCGCCGACAGCAGCCCCACCCACATGAAGAACAGGCCCGTGGCCGCCAGCGACAGCCCGAAGCGCTGCAGCAACCACAGCGCCATCAAGGCATTGACCACCAGCCCGCCCGCGAACGAGTCGACCGAAAACAACATCGCCAGCTTCAGCACGACCGCTTTCGAGGCGGCCAGCGGCGCCGGCCTGGCGGCGACCTCGTCCACATGCGGCGCGGGCAGGCGCCGGTACAACCCCCACACGCATAGGCCGATCAGACCATAGAGCGCGAACATGGTGCGCAACGCATCGACCTCGGCCAGGCCGGCGAGCCGGCGCAGCTGATCGGGCAGGCCGCTGGCCAGCGCGCCCACGGCCGCGCACAAGGCGCCCGTCATGCTGTAGCGCGCGAACAAGGCGGTGCGCGCCTCGCCCTGGGCCGCTTCGGCCAGGCGCGCCTGCTCCAGCGGCAGGAAGACGCTGACGTCGCCCGAACTCGGGTTGAGCGTGCCCACGAAGGCGACCAGCAGCAAAGGCCAGAACGCCGCCGTGAACGCGGGCAAGGCCGCGAACGCCACGCCCGTGGCCGCCATCAGCCAGGCCGCCGCCCGCAGCAGCCGCGTGGGCGCCACGCGGTGCCCCCAGGCGCCCACGGCCAGCGTGGCCAGGGCCGAGCCCAGCAAGGTGCCCGTGGCCAGCACGCCGACCTGCCACGTCGCCAGCCCCAGGGCCAGCAAGTACGTGGGCAGCAGGATGGCCACATAGCCATCGGCAAAAGCCCGCAGGGCGCGGGCGGCAAGGAGGTGGCGTGTCATCGACGGGCAGTTTGCGGCCATTTGTGTGATCCGTTTCACAACAGCTTGCGCCATGCCCCGTGTTTAACCTCAAGACACAATGCGCCACCCTTGCTAGGGTTCTCATTCTTTGCCGCGCCCTCCCCCTCCAACAACCCCGTTCCCCATGCCTCCCTCCGTGCCTGCAGCTCGACCGCCTGGGCAGCCCTTCCTGGGCGCCAAGCACCAGCGCCGTATCGAACTGATGTTGTTGTTCGGGTGCCTCATCGCCATCGGAACCGGCGGGTTCTGGGCCGTCTATTTCATGCTGCGCTCGCAGTGGCTCGTGGTGCCCATCGAGTTGCTGGTGGTCGGCACGGGCGTGGCCGGCCTGGTGTTGACCCGCCTGAAGATGACGAACGCCGCGGCCGCGCTCGTCCTGTCCACGCTTTTCCTCGTGATCTGCATGATCAGCCTGGTGCTCGACGCGCCGACGCCGAACGTGCCGCGCTCGGCGCACAAGGTCCTGCTGGCGCTGGGCGCATGCGCCTTCATGATGCTGCGCGGCAACAGGACGTGGTTGCGCAACGGTGTGACCCTGCTGTTTTTCGCGACTTTCTGTGTGCTCGACGGCACCCACTTCTCGCTGCTCGAGGGCTACAACCTGCCCGACGACGCGCGCGCCTTCAGCGCCTGGGGCAACAACACGATCATGCTGGTCACGCTGTACATGGCCATGCACGTGATGCAGGCCGACGTGGCCGCCATCAACGCCCTCGAGGCCGACCTGCGCATCGCCCTGATCGAAGGGCAGTTCGTGCTGCACTACCAGCCCCAGATCGCCGCCGACGGCCGCGTGATGGGCGCCGAGGCCCTGGTGCGCTGGAAGCACCCGCGCCATGGCCTGGTCCCGCCGGGTGACTTCATCCCGATGGCCGAACGCACCGGCCTCATCCTGCCGCTGGGCGAATGGGTGCTGCGCCAGGCCTGCGCCCAATTGGCCGCCTGGTCCGCCCGGCCCGAGACCGCCTCGATCAAGCTGGCCGTGAACGTGAGCGCGCGCCAGTTCAGGCAGCCCGACTTCGTGCAGCAGGTGCTCAGCGTGGTCGACCGCTGCGGCGTGCAGCCCAGCCGACTCAAGATCGAGCTGACCGAAAGCATGCTCGTCAACGACATCGAAGACGTGGTCTCGAAGATGACGCAGCTCAAGCAGCGCGGCGTCGGCTTCTCGCTCGACGACTTCGGCACCGGCTACTCGTCGCTGGCCTACCTCAAGCGCCTGCCGCTCGACCAGCTCAAGATCGACCGCGCCTTCGTGAGCGACCTGCTCACCGACCCCAACGACGCCGCCATCGCGCAAACGGTGATCACGCTGGGCCAGAACCTGGGCCTCGAAGTGATCGCCGAGGGCGTCGAGACCGAAGGGCAGCGCGGCTTCCTCTCGTCCATCGGCTGCCACGCCTACCAGGGCTTCCTCTTCAGCAAGCCCCTGACCTTGTCCGACTTCGATGCCTTCGTGAAGACGCAGGCCACGCGCGCCGAGGCGGCCACGGTCTGACAAGGCCCGCAGGCAGGACCGGAGCGCCCACCCATGCGTCGCGAAGGCCTCCCCGAGGAACCGGACGAGCGGCCCGTCCTGACGGCCAAGCACCGCCAGCGCACCGAAACGCTTTTGTTGTTTGGCAGCGGCATCGTGATCGTGGCCTGCCTGTACTGGGCGCTTTACTTCCTGCTGCGCAAGCAGTGGCTGGGCGTCCCCCTGGAGATCGCGCTGGTCGTCGTGGGCGCGATCTCCATCAGACTGACCTTGAAGCGTCGCGTGCGTCTGGCCGCCATGCTCTTGATGTCCAGCCTGCTGGTCGGCATCAGCGCGATCGCCCTCGTGCTCGACGTCCCCACACGCGAGGTGCACCGGGCCTCGCACCACTTCCTGCCGGCCATCGGCGCGTGTGCCTACCTGCTGCTGCGCGGCCAGAACAAGTGGTTGCAGAACGGCACCCTGCTGGCCTTCTTCATCACCTACCTGATGCTCGACGGCACGCACGTCGGCCTGATCGATGGCTACAACCTGCCCGAAGACGTGCGCGTGGTCAGCACGTGGGTGGCCAATGTGTTCTCGTCGCTGACACTGTTCATGGCCATCCACGTGATGCAGTCCGACGTGGCGGCCAGCAACTCGCTGGAGGGCGAGCTGCGCCAGGCCCTGATCGACGGGCAACTGGTGCTGCACTACCAGCCCCAGGTCGATGCCGCCAACCGCATCGTCGGCGCCGAAGCCCTGGTGCGCTGGCAGCACCCGGTGCACGGCCTCGTGCCGCCCACCGACTTCATCGAGCTGGCCGAGCAGACCGGCCTGATCACGCAACTGGGCGACTGGGTGCTCA
>JASGJC010000010.1:0-67633 GCA_049840915.1 Aquabacterium sp. | reverse complement strand
TGTATTGCTAAAGTTAATAGGGGAAACACGATAGAATCCGAACAGCACCTAAATCAGTCTGAACCAGCACATGGCCGAAGGCGGCAAGCGCAGTAAGGCAGGACAAGAGTTGCGCATGGCCGACGTGCCCGCTGACGCAGGCATGGGTCTAGGCTTGTTCAATGAGTTCACACCATCTGCCCAGTGGTGCAGGTCTGTCGGCGCACTCGGTAAGGTCCTTGAAGCGCATCACGGCACAGTTGGGCGCGCCTTTCTGGAATGGCTGGTTGAACGTGCAGACGAGTTGCGCGAGCGAACCCGGGCTGCTATCGAGAGACACGCAGCAGAATGGATACCCGAGGCAGCGAGCGGGCAAGTTCAACGCGTTGGAAGGCGCTTTGCGTTGGTGGCCGTTGCCGGTGAGCTTGCTACAGAAGCGGGGTTGACGGGCTGGCCTGCGGGAGAAGCGGCCAGGGGCGTACGTATCTGCTTTGAGGCCTGGATGGCTGCGCGTGGAGGCACGGGAGATGCCGAGGTCCGCAATATGCTGGCGCAAGTGCAGCGCCTCATGTCTGAACGCGGTGCGGCTAACTTCGCGTGGATGAACAGATTGATGGATGACAGAGCACCCAACCCCACCGAGCGATGGGGTGTGCGTCGATTGCTGGATAGCCAGGGCAAACCTATTAAACGCACCAGCAGTGCTGTTGACTCGCGAGAGTACGCAGAAGCAGTTGAAATGATCGACGGTGATGAGACCTCGTGTGAATACTTCATTTTTCCCGAGATATTTAGAGGCAAGCTGTGTGAAGGCTTCGACCACAACGCGGTGGCGCACCTGCTGGCGAAGCGTGGACACCTTGTGACTGAACCAGGAGGGCGCCTGGATCGTAAAGAACGCGTACCCGGTATGGGGCCGGTGCGGGTGTACCGTATTAAATCAAGTATTTTTGAGGATGAACTGTCCTTCGATTAGTCATTTTTGTGCATTACACGTTTGGAGATTGCATGTCCACCTATAGAAAGAAAGCTGATAGGCTGATTGACCGCGGCGTTAAATGCGATGATAACTTTCATATTCCTGATTGCTCGCCAAACTTAAGCTCACTTGAAATCGCCAATGTGTCTCGGAGAATTCGAGAGAAGAAATCCTCAAAAGAAGATGCTGAATCGCTTTTGCGGCAATTTGTATATGAAGCCTATAAGGGCGGAAACATCGGCATAAATAGGGAGCTAATTTTACACCTCAGAGATGCTATCCAGACATATCTAGATGATGGAATCAACTTAGAAATCGCACTGGGGTTAAAAAAAGCGAAAGGAAGGCCTAAAGTTAAGAACTCATCTCAAAAAACACTCTGGGCCACCATGATCTTAAAATCTCGCCTAAGAGGTGAGACTTATGAAAATGCAATTGCTGAGGTAGTGCAGCAAGTAAACTCCACTGGATGTTCAAAAACTTCGGTTGAAAGTGCCTGGCAAGACTCTCGCAATGAAGCGTTGCCCTCGCTAACCATAGAGCGACGCAAAGCGTCGATATCGCCTTTGTATAGTGATACCGAAGTGGCATTGCTCAAATCAATGTTCCCTGATTTCATCGTAGACGCCTTGTTTTACCCGGAAAAATGAGATGAATTTTTAGGGTTGTGCAAGGATGTGCAAATAAGCATCATGCCTTAACAGCGAGGGGCTGCCTGAATCGTCGGGTACCTTGAACCGCTTCTTAAGCAGGTGTCTATGTCATCACCAACAATTCGCTCGGCACTCATCCGCATAGATGCTGCATGTGCTGTAACGGGTGAATCCCGGCGCGGGTTCTATAAAAAAGTTCAGGAAGGGTTGATGCCGCATCCCGTAAAAATCGGTAGGCGGGCATCTGCATTACCAGCAAATGAGATTGAATCTATTTGCAAAGCTCGTATTGCCGGAAAAAGTGAAGCCGAGATTCGCTTACTTGTTAAACACCTCGAAGCGTGCCGCAAGCATGAGTCCTGAGGCATTAAACCATGCACCGTCTAATACAGCCAAGTTCTTTTCCCGCATTACACGGCAGTTATCGCTCGTCTTATAGCAATGAAAAAAAATCGCAGTCTCCTGGATTAGAAGCATTGGCATTGCTAGTTGGCATCCGCCGTGCCGACTTGGTTCTTATTGAAATAAAAAAATGTGTCGCCTGTCCTAATTTGTTACGAGACATGTTTGTTGATTTGTCATCTGATCCTGCCGCCCTTGAGGGCGCATGTCGCGTAATTCAGAACGCACTTGAAGCTCTCCAATCGAAGTAAAGCCATCCATCACAAACTAGAGCACTACATGATTTTTAAACCCATATCGCCCTTCGCTCATTTTCTAAGCGTACGCCTTAATACTGTCTTGAGCCGACTGACCAGAAGGGGGCAACCAAAGTCGGCAAGCTCCACAAAAACGCGCACACCTCCGAATATTGATATGACCGCCGGTGCGGATCAAATCTCTCCCAAGGCCCTCGTACGGGTCAAGCAAGCAGAGCGCGAACGCTGTAAACAGATCATGGCGGCAGGCATTGACGCCAATGTGCCTCACTTTGCTGCAACTCTTGCTTTCGATACCGAAATGCCGACAGCTACGGCTTTCAAGCGTATACAAGATGTATCAGCAGAAGCCCGCACAGGTCGGCGCACTCGAGGAGCGCTGCCATCGGTCGCTCTGGCCTCAACTGTTGATGTGTCGCACAACACAAAGAGAAGCCATGAGTAGTTTTATTGAAGCATTGCCGAACCAAGAAATTCACGCAGATGCACTTGTTGGAAAGACGCCTGTGGTGTCTGGTGCCATCACTTTGGAAGGTACAGAAGCGCTACCGCGTGGCGCAGTGCTTGGCGTGATCTCAGCAACTGGCCGCTATCGACTAGCAACAGCAAACGCGGATGACGGTAGTTCCATTCCATGTGCTGTCCTCGCTATTCCCGCCAATCCAACTGGGGGAGCGGTAGCAGCTTGGGCCTATTTCAACGGATCTTTCAAGGCCGCAGCCCTTAGCTTTGATAGCAGCTACACGCTGCCATTGTTAATCGAAGCTATGCATAAAGCCCGTCTGCTCATACTGGGCTGAACACCTAGGCCATCCAAGGCCTTACCTCACAAAGGAAACTCATGAACATCAGTGAAATCAAGCGCCATCAGGCCTCTATCGGAGCAAGCCAGAAGAAGCTAGCAGTACTGCTGCAGCATCGAGACCGCGCTATTGAAGCCGCATCAATCGGTGAAGACCTCGCCATACAGAAAGCTTTACTCGTGAAGCAACGTGCGGACGCCGCGGCGCGTGCTTTTATCAATAAGTCGGAGGCGGATCATCAGGTAATTGACGCTCAGATTGATGCACTAGACCAACGTGCCGCTGAGGCATTGGTGCGCTCCAAGACAGCCTCAGATGCCATTGCATTGCTCGACTCAGAGATTGCCTCACTGGAAGAAGGCATTGCATCTGCCGAGCGGGCAAAGCTGCAAGTTGCACTAGCTGCGGCGGATGAATGGTTTCATGAAGTGCAGCAGGACTACCTCCGTAAAGGAGTTGAGGATCTATTCCAGCACTTGGCGCAACTTGAGGCTGCTGCCATTGACCTGCTCCCTCCCAACCGTACCATCCTAATGGAAGCGAGGTCCATCAACATGGAGAATGACGGACATGAGGAAGAGTCGATTCACAGAGCAGCAGATCATTGGTTTCCTGAAGCAAGCCGAGTCGGGCCTGGCGGTCAAGGAGGTCTGTCGCCAGGGCGGTTTCAGTGAGCCCACGTTCTACAAGTGGCGTGCCAAGTACGGCGGCATGGAGGCCGAGGAAGCTCGCCGGCTGAAGGATTTGGAAGTCGAGAATGCGCGACTCAAGAAGCTCCTGGCCGAAGCCCACCTCGATCTCGAAGCGCTCAAAGTCGGTTTCGGCGTAAAGCGCTAGCCCCGCAAGACAAGCGCAAGGCCATCGCGAAGATGCTGGAGCACACCCAGATTTCCGAGCGCAGGGCTTGTCGTCTTGTGGGGCTGTCCCGAGATGCCTGGCGGCATTTACCGCAACCACACGCCCATACCGTGCGTCTGGCCGAACGCATTCAAGCCGTCGCGATGGAGCGCCGCCGCTTCGGCTACCGGCGCGTACATGACATGCTGCGAAGCGAGTTTCCGGGCACCAATCACAAGAAGGTGTTCCGCCTTTACCGTGAGCAGGGCTTGGCTGTTCGCAAGCGCAACACAGGCAAGAAGCACCGAGGCGAGCGAACGCCCCTGGTGGCGGCTACACAGGTCAACCAGACCTGGAGCCTGGATTTCGTGAGCGACGCATTGAGCAACGGCCGACGTATCAAATGTCTGACCATCGCAGACGACTTCAGCCATGAATGCATCGACATCGCCGTAGACCTGTCAATCCCAGGCGCCTACGTCACCCGAATCCTGGATCGCGCAGCACGGTTCAGAGGGTATCCGCAGGCCATCAGAACAGACAATGGGCCGGAGTTCACCTGCAGGGCCTTCATGGCTTGGATGCAAAGTCGGGGCATCCAGCACATCCTGATTCAGCCTGGCAAGCCAACCCAGAATGCTTACATCGAGAGCTTCAACGGCAAGTTCCGGGATGAATGTCTCAACGAGAACTGGTTCGAATCCCTGGCCCAGGCCCGTGAGGTCATCGCCATCTGGCGTCAGGACTATAACGAGGTGCGGCCTCATGGAACCATCGGCCGAATCCCGCCGGCTGCATTTGCAGCCAAACACCGCAACCCAAACCCAACCACCACCGACGCAGGATCAGTTAACCTGCAAACCCTTGGACCTCTTTTCAATTGAATGGTATGGCTGGAGGGGGCAGGTCACCATGGCCCGCGATAGCCTTGCTCAGCGTCTAGGCCAACGAACAAGCACGGTTGACTACGTGCGCAACAAGATCCGCAAGGGCACTGAAGTGGTTGTTCAACTCAGTGACGGTTCTATGCACAGGACTTCTGAAAACCACGACAGCGAGCGCTGGTCAAAACGCTTACTCCCCATCTACAACACGTTGATTGAAGAACTGAAATTGAACGGCGTGGATCCCTTGGGGCCTGCTGTCGTTTCACCTCAACGACCAAATCAAGCCCCTGCACCACATTCGCAAGCATTGGACCAACACATCGTGACTATCACCGTATTGGGTGCTCCCCCTACCGGGCCGTCCATCGGCTTGGTTTCTAGCGAAGTCCGCTAACTCAGTAGAGACAGCCGTCTCCATTGCCGCCTATTTATCAAGGAACCGAAATGGATCACATCGAAGCAGAAAAGACCATTGACTTGCTTAGTCCAATCACCATTGGCCGCGGCGAAGCTGCCGTTGACTATGCAACCCTGACCCTGCGCGAGCCCACCGCAGGACAACTGCGCAAAGCTATGCGCGAACCCGACGATATTGGCGTCCTCATGTCTTTGGTTCAGCAAACTGCCAGCGTGCCTACACGCGTCGTGGAGCAGCTTAGCCAACGTGACTTGGGAGAATGCCAGCGTTTTTTTCTCCAATTCAGCAGCGATACCCAAACGGGATTGACGACCTCGCTGTTGAATTCGTCATCACGTGTCGCCAGCGACCAAACGATGTCTGGGACTTGCCAGTCTCTGAGCTCGAGTGGTGGATGAGGCAATTCAAAAGGATGACCCATGCCCAATAACTTTGACATAGTCATTCGTGGCTTTGATAAGTTCACGCCCGTTGCCGAAAAGGTGCGCAAGCAGTTCCGCTTGATGCAGGCACCCGCGGATGCACTCAACAAGAAGTCCGAGAAGCTGGGCCAGACGCAGGCATCGGCAATTGATCACATCGGCTTGTCGCTGGAGCGTGTCGGCAAGTTGGGTCGAGATCTGGCAACAAATTTTTCACCTGTGGCTGGGCTGGCCAGCCTTGCGTCGGCCGCGGGCATTGCAAAGTTCGCCAGCAATTGGGGCCGCGAAGGCTTTGCCGCGTCACGCAACGCACGCACAATAGGCGTTTCTCCAGAGGATTTGCAGGGCCTGCGTGGTGCTGCGGAATTGACAAGCTTGGAGCCTGACGCTGCACAGAGTGGCTTGGCATCCTTGGCCTCCAATGTGCAAGGCGCTCGCTATGGTCGCAACGATTCATTGCGCAGCTTCATGCAAGCCAAGGGCATGCAATTTCGATACAAGCCAGACGGCAGCATTGACAGTATGGCCATGCTGCGTGACGTTGCTCGCCTCATGCAGATGCAAACTGACCCCCAGGCAGCAAACGTGGTTGCTGGCATGTTCGGCGTGCAAGAGCTCACCCCAATTCTTCGCGATGGACCGGGGCATCTTGATGAACTAAAAGAGCAAGCAAAGAAAGCGGGTTTGGTTCGCGATGCTCAACAGCTCGAACAGAACGAGAAACTTAATAAATCGTTCAATCATCTGTGGGGATCTGTCAAAGGTTTGCTTGGCACCACATTGGACAAACACTCACCTGATGTGAGTAGTGCAATGGACAAGCAGACAAAAGAGAACGAAGAAAGCGTCAGTGACTTGCATGATCAAATGCGCCAGCAAACAGGTGGTGCCACAGGCTCATGGGACGCTCCCAACCCCAATGCAAAGGACAACTACCAACAAGGCAGAACGCCAAATCGGTGGTACGTACCGCCTCGTTCTCAAAACAGTGATGCTATCGGCATTCTCCAGCAGGAGCTACGCAACACAACCGCTCCTGATGATCGGGCCGCAATTGCCCGAGAACTCAGCCGTCTCGGCGCAGTACCACAAAGTCACCAAGCTGCCCCACCCATCGCCCCCAGCCCGCAAAAGGTCGATGTAGAGGTGACCTTTAAAAACGCCCCGCCAGGCACAACTGCAACGGTGCGCACACCAGGTTCAATTGGTGTCCATCGCTCAATGGACGGTCTGGGAGGTGGCCAATGAGCGGAGATACTTTCTATGGTGCGCCGATGGCCGTCGAGGTTTTGCCACCCGTCACCGTCACAGGCTTGCAAGACGCGGGGCCCAATGTTGTTCGGCTCAAACTCAAGGGGAAGGTCATTGGTGGATGGCTTAGTGTGCGCGTAACACGCGGCATTGAGCGTTGCCCTAGTGACTTTGAACTGGTCATGACCGAAGGCTTCACTGCTCGCAACGGTGATGTTGTGAAGGTAGTTGTGGCACCCTTGGATCCGTGTGAAATCCTGATTGGTAAAGATCTAGTGCTTACTGGATATGTTGACCGTGTATCCCCAGTCATCAATTCAAACACTCACACCATCATGGTGGCCGGTCGCGGCAAATGTCAGGATATCGTGGACTGCTCTGCCATTTGGCCAGGCGGGCAGATTACCAATTCAAGCGTTCTACAAGTAGCCCAAAAGCTGTCAGAACCTTATGGCATCGTCGTGAATGCAGCTCCGATGCAAGACGTGGGGCCGACGATCCCAAGCTTTAACGTGACGTATGGTGAGTCTGCATACGCCATCATCGAATTCATGTGTCGCTATCGCGGCTTGCTGGTCTATGAACTGCCCGATGGTAGTTTGCACCTTAGTCGTGCCACGACCGAAAAGCATGCGGCCAGTGGCTTTGAGGAAGGGGTGAACATTGAGCGAGCACAATCAGATTACAGCGTGGATCAGCGATACAGCCACATTGGCGTATTCAGTCAGACCACCAATACTTTTCAGGAAACGGGTGAGCTGAATTTGATGGTGGCCCAAGTGCAGGATCAGCGCATCACCCGCTATCGCAATTTGTTCGTTGTCAATGAAGCGTTTGGCCCTGATTTGACCGTCCATGTGCAACGTGCTGAGTGGGAAAAAAATCGCCGGTATGGTCGCTCGCAACGCATCAGCTTGACTACCGACAGCTGGCGTGATGAATCTGGGTCTCTCTATGAACCCAATACGCTTGTGACGATCAAAGCGCCAAAGCTTTTGGCCATGCCCTCAAACAAGTGGCTTATCAGTGAAGTGACTTATAGACGGGACGATAGCGGCACGCATTGCGATTTGGTGTTGATGCCGCCTGAAGCCTTTTCCTTGCCACCGATCGTCATCCAAACGTGGCCCGATGTCAGGCCATTGTCAACAGGCGGTGCCCCATGAGCAATACATTGATCGAGCGCCTGTGGCGCCGCGTGCAAGCCCTCATCTCACCCGCGCGCCTCACGTTAGCTGATGATTCTGGACCTGTCCAAAAGCTGCAGTTGAAGTTGAGCCAACTTCAGGTCACAGATGGCGTACCACGCATCGCCGAATATGGTTTTGTCAGTAACCCACCGCTAGGCACCGATTGTGCTGTGTTGTTCTTGGCTGGGGATCGCACGAATGGCATCGTGGTGGGTACCAACAATCAAACATATCGCATGAAAAACCTAACCTCGGGTGAGGTTGCCATTCATGATAACAACGGTCAGATCGTTCACTTGACGGCTACTGGCATTCGCATCACTAGCTCCATGCCCGTCATCGTTGATGCACCACTACTACATTGCACCGGCAGCATCACGGCAGATGGTGATATCTCTGATGAGGGTGGACTGAAGACGATGGCAGGTATGCGCGCTGCGCACAATGGCCATCATCATGGGACGAGTCCGCTGCCAGATTTAATAGCGTAAAAATAGACTGGCACCATACGACATCGGAATAGGCAATCCTTGATTGCATATTCCGGTTAAAAACGCCAGTCATTTCCGATTCAAAGCCGCCATGCGATCTTGGTCGTAAACGTCCGGCCAACTCATGTTGACATGACGACGCACTGATCAGGTCGGTTGCCAGTGATGCGGCAGCAACTCGGCGATCTGGCTGGCCCTGTGCGTCGGCAGTCGCGACAGCACGTCCTTCAAATAGGCATAGGGGTCATGCCCATTGAGCTTGGCCGACTGGATCAAGCTCATGACTGCAGCGGCGCGTTGGCCCGCCCGCAACGAGCCTGCGAACAGCCAATTGTTACGACCAATGGCAACAGGCCGAATCTGGTTCTCAGCCCAATTGTTGTCGATGGGCAATTGCCCATCATTGAGGTAGCGCGTGAGCGCACCCCAGCGTTTGAGGCTGTAGTCCAGTGCCTTGGCTGTGACGCCACCATACACTTGGCTTCGCTGGACCAACATCCACTCGTGCAGCGTCTTGGCGATGTGCTTGGATTGCTCCTGACGGATGGCCTGCCTCGTTGTCGTACAGCAGCCCGATGTATTGCAAGGCCTGCCCGGCGATGTGGCTGGTGCCGTTGGCGTGCAGCTCGAAGAACTTGCGCCGTGCGTGCGCCATGCAGCCGACTTCGATGATGCCGCTGGCGAAGCTCGCCTTGTAGCCACCATAGTCGTTGCAGATGTGCTGGCCCTTCCAGTCACCCAGGAAGGCTCGTGCATGCTCGCCGCTGCGGCTTTGGGCAAAATCGTAGACCATCGCCTTGAGCGGCTCGAAGGCCCAGGCGCTGGTAGGCCCACAGGTAGGCCTTGTGTGTCTTGCCGACCAAAGGGACACACTGCGCCAAGGTGGCCATGTCTGCCAGTTTGGCTACTTGCGATCTCGGTACTAGGCCCTAGCCAACTGTCCACCGAGCGTCCGAGCTCAATGCGCACGCCGTCATGGTGGTACTGGCCAGTTGGCTGACCGCTGGGACCGATTGGCCCGTACACCTAGTGTGTTGACATCAGGACGCGACACGCGCCGGGCTCTACATCGACCACCTCGGTACTACGCTCGGCTCGCCCATTGGCGAGAACGGATCGCCAGAGCACTATCGGCATCGCGCCAGCCTCGGGCCGCAGCGGATCAAGCGGCCTTCAGCTTACTGGACTGCATGGCGGGGCTGGGTCGGAATATGCACATGATTCCAACTTAGGAACATTGAGCCATCACATCGCTGCGATAGCGCATTGTTTTTACTGCCCATTACCGCAGGAAAGATAGGGCCACCCTTTGCGGCGGCGACGGGGCCCCGTGAGGAAGATTTGCGCGCGAAATTTTCAGTGTTGTGCTCCAGTGGAAGCGGCATCTGCCAATTTATTGTTGGCAGATGCGCTAGCCAGCAGCAGCGGATGGAAGCAATTCATAGACTGCTCATCGGTAACCGGATTGCTCAGTAGACGAGTTGCTCCCAACGTATCAATCCGTCCCCACTGTCCCCAATCCATGTGGGTTGGTCCCCATCTGTTATGGGTACAGATTTATTCATATGAATCAATAACTTAAACAAGTTTCACACAGGCGCCCCCACTGTCCCCGCTATTTTTAACAGCTACTCGTGGCCACGATGAATAGCCTTGCACATTTCTTGGGTCCCTCCTGGCGACTTTTACTATGGGGGCAATTGCGCGCCGTGATCTTTTTCTAGTGGGTGGTTCGCTGGCTAAGTAAACAGGTGAACAGGTGAACGGGTGAACGGATGAACGAATCGGAGGGCATGACGGATGCCAAATGAAAATGCCTGGCCGAAAAATCGGCGGACTTTTTTTTTAGGTAAGTGAACTGCAACCTCCTACTATTGAACTGACGACTTGCCAGCGGTAGGTTCGACAAGGTAGATACCTCGCACGTCAAGGGGCAACTTTGGGGGCAACAACACAGCCATGAAATGGCTTCACCCTTTATCCATCGATGTTTCAAGGCGACATTCAAGTGACCCCGGCCCACCACATACCCACCCAATGGCGTCCAACGCCACCCAAAAGACCTAAGTGAATCAATCACTTAGGTCTTTTTTTCAACCCCCATTCGAGAAACTCCGGAAAAGACCAGGGGCAAACCTGGACATGGCGGCCATGCCCCGCCTGCCCCACCAGGCGCATCTGAACCCTTCACGCCAAGATCAAGCTCTTGAGCCAGATAGTAGACTCTCATAAACCACTATTTCAGCGCAACTTTTGGATCAACAAGAAGCGCTTGCGTTAACATTTGTGAAGCCAAGGACCAGATTCAGGCTTAAAGATGGCCACGTTGATGTTGCACGGCTGAGCACGCAACAACAGCAATGTAGCTATTCACACAACGACCAAACCATCAGAGAGTGCAGCGCATTTCATGAACACTCACACATACGCTCCCAGCATTGGCGACATGGATGCGGCCATCGCGATGGCCATGCGGCTCTATCTGAAGCTCCGCGATGATCCCTGCAGAGCCAATGCCGAGCCTCTTGTCAATTGGCTGGGCGAGGCCGGGCACCATCCGCGCGCATTCGATCAAGCCCTGACAATTTGGGCCCTAGCGGGTGCAGCGGGTGCAGCTGGCCAAGCTAGACCAACCTGAGAAGTAAGCCTGCGGTGTCGCGCATCCAGCTCATGGCCGATGCCAACAAGGAGGACTATTTCAACTGGCCTCCGTCCACCAGCGCTTGAGCAAGACAAAGGCTGGAAGCAAGGTGATTGCAAAGGCATAGGGCGTGATCTCCCGCTTGTCCAAACTCCAAAGCGAGCGAACACCGTCATGGAGACATCCTTCAGGATGAAGCGTGAGCGCGACCACACCTTCCAAGCTGAGACGTACCGCGAGAAAACACAGCACCAAGGCGGACACACGGAAGATGGCCAGCATGGATGGCTTCCTCGAAAAAGCCTTGAAGGCTCGTCCCACCAGGGCCAGGATCGCCGTCGCCAGACAAGCAGCCAGCAGCACCCCCGCCACATCCTGACTGGTCACCGCCGCCTTGAGGAATATGCCGACCTCCAGAGCCTCCCGGAACCCGGCAAATGCACAGAACGCCATCAGGGCAAACTGCGATCCCTCATGGACCATTGTGCTGGGAAGGCTGGACTCGACATATTCGGTGAGTGACTGATTCGACGAAAGCATGGATACGGTCACCCACGACGTTGCCACGCCCGTCACCACAGCGGCAATGGCATTCAACTGGGAGCTGGAAGCACCGCTGGGAAGGCTGAGAACAATGGCCGCACCCAGTGCGATGCCCAGGCCCGTGGCACGCAACGCATGCCACTTTGCCCGAGGGCTGCCCCAATGGTTCGCACAACCCCATACGGCGGCCAAAATCAACAACAGCTCAGCCATCTCTCTGAGTACAACAAACGCCACCTCGACCATATCAGCCCCAAATGCGAATGATTCCCATTAATTTTAACAACACTCTCGACGGGACCGGTTATTCTTCAAGGATCGAATGAGGCATGCATGACCGATCAAGAAATTTTGGCCATCGTCGACCGCGCGGTCGACCGATTCAACGGCAATCTGGATGAACTGGAAAGTGCAATAGGCATGCTCATGATCGGCCGTCACTATGGATGGCGGGTCATGCTGCTGATTCACAGCCCGAACACCATCCGCAAGTACTTGCGCATCCTTGGTCTCAAACATTTGCGGGAAGCCCTCCCGGAAGTCGGCGTGCTGGCCCACCGCTCCACGGCCTGGCGTTTGGTAGATGGCACGCAGAACTTCTGGAAGGTGGTTCGCGGGCAGATCAGCGGCATCCGCAGCACCAAAGCAGACCGGCAAGCCGACTAACCAGCCCACAGCGGCCCGGCGCTTTCCGGAAGCGCCGATCACGAACGCCATAGTAGCACTTGACAGCACCACTTCAAGGTGGCTAAATTTGCCAACTGAAGAGCGCCTTTTTTCTATCGGTCTGCCTGATGGCGAGACCATCGCTCTCCAGTCATGAAATGCATGTGGAAGATGGTTGCCGAAAGACAAGAGTGGATGATTGGACGACTGCGCGCCGCGAACATGCGGCCAACGCCGTCAAGGCTCTCCGTGCTGACCTACTTCTGCGACCATCCCGAGCAGCATCTGACAGTCAAGGATCTGACGCGCGCGTTCACACGGCATGACGTTGACATGAAACTTGGCACGCTCCCCATGTGCTTGAAAGATTTGGCGCGCAATGGGCTGCTTGACAAGCAGGTAGGCCAACGAGGTGAAGCGCTTTACAGCCTGCACCTGCGAATGCAGGCACAGTGTTCGTAAACGCCCTCGCGCCTTTGGCCCAGCCTTCGCGCCCTCTGGCCCCATGAGCTCGCCCCCGAGCATCGGCTAACTGTCAGCTAAGTCTGGCGGTGCACTCTTTCGTTCATTGCCTGTCTCTTTGACATCCATGATGCGAAGCCTGCTGCCCCTCGCCATATTGACCGCCGCCATGCTCGCCTTGATCCATGCTGTACAAACATGGCCGAGCGAGCAAATGGATGATGGCGACGGTGACACGGAACTGGCCGCCTGTCTGATACAAGGCATCGGCGGAACTGCAGGCAAGTCGCCATGAGAAGCGGCCGCCTCGACAGTCATGTTTTCTATGAGCCACCAATCGGCAATTGCCCCCGCGACTTCAAATCACCTCAGCGCCATCGACGGGCACTTGGACTGCCACCGTCAACCCTCGATGAAGGCCTGCTTCGTCGCATGACAGGTTCACTGTGGCCCCCATGCGATCGGCGATTTCCTTGACGATGGCCAGCCCCAGGCCTGAGCCACTCTGCTCGCTGCCCGGTGGGCGGTAGAAAGGATCAAATATGCGTGACCTTTCGCTCTCCGGAATGCCTGGTCCGCTATCGGAAATGGTGAGCTCGGCCATGCCATTGGCCCGCCTCACGCGCAGATCGACGGCTCCGCCCGAGGGGGTATATCGGATCGCGTTGTCCACGATGTTCTTGACCATGGTGAACAGGTCCATCTCGTTGACGGTCAGGCACACTTCATCGCTCTCGAGAAGGCCCACATCCATTTCCTTGGCTTCAGCGAGCGGCATGACATCCTCGATCACGCGGCGATAGACGGCCAGTACCGATATGGCGCGCAGGCCTTCACGCTGGGTCGATTGCACCCTTGCCAGGGTCAGGAGCTGGTCAATCAGATTGCGGCCTCGCTCGATCCCATGGCGCAATGCCGTGAGTCTTTCACGTGCGGCCTCGGACATCTCGGTCTGGGTCAGCCGCTCCGACTGCAAAGACAATGCGGTAAGAGGTGAACGCAACTCGTGAGCGGCGTCGGCGAGAAACCTTCGTTGCGCCGCCACGCCCTGTTGCACCTTGGCCAGCAAGCCATTGATGGCCTCCAGAAACGGCCTGATCTCCACGGGCACATCTTTGGCTTCAATCGGATGCAAGGCGAATTCCGATCGCGCATTGACTTCGTCCGATAGCGTCGCGATAGGACGGAAAATCCGCCGCACGAGATTGGCGACCAACAGCACCAGGATCGGCGCAAGAAGCAGGCATGGCATGACAGTGCGCAATGCGCTGGCCCGCGCGATGTCATCTCTCATGCCTGTTTCCTGGGACACGGCCACCCGCTCACCGCGACCCGTTGTCCTGACCAGCACTCGAAAGTCTTCGCCGTCCACAGCAACTGTTTGCAGACCATCTTTCAACGCGGCAGGCAAGGGCAAATCCTGGGCCTCTCTTTTTCCGGGAGAACTGCCAGCCCCAGGCAGCCATTGAACCGTGACATGGGTCTCTTCGTCGCCGTCAGACGGCGCAGGTGAATGCAGAGGCGCACCTGCCCGATGATCAAGCATCGCGGCAATCTGCCGCAGCGTGTCGTCTTGCAGTTCGTGCGCCTCTTCAAAAGCAGAGACAAATGAGAACGTGCCGGCAATCAATGCCACAACCAGTATGACCAAGGACAGGAAGAAGGACAGCCTGAACTGGAGGGAGCCATTCAAGCGAGCGATCAATCGGGCCTTGAAACCATCCATCCCACACCTCTTACGTTTTTGATCAGCTCACTGCCCAACTTGCGTCGCAATGCATGAATCAGATACTCGACGGCATTGCTTTCAACCTCCTCTCCCCACCCGTAAATGCGGTCTTCCAACTCTGCGCGGGAGAGGATGGCACCGGGACGGATGAGCAAGGCTTGCAGCAAAGAGAACTCTCGCGCCGACAGCTGCATGGGCGCGGCGCCTCGAACCGATGCCACCCGGCTGGCAGGATCCAGCGATACCACGCCATTGCTCAGCACAGGCGCGGCAAGACCGCCCTTGCGTCTCATCACAGCTCGCATGCGCGCCAGCAACTCGACCATCTCGAAGGGCTTGAGTACGTAGTCGTCCGCACCTCCGTCCAGGCCGCGCAATCGATCATCCAGGTCATCGCGTGCCGTGACGATGAGCAAGGGAACGGGGTTGCGCCGCGCCCGAATGCCCGTCAGCACATCCAGACCGTCTTTGCCAGGCAAGCCCAGATCGAGCAGAACCATGTCGTAATGTTGCGAGGCCAGCGTGCTCAAGGCCGCCGGACCGGCCTTGACCCAGTCGACGGCATAAGAGGCATCCCTCAGGGCACCCTGTACGGCATCGCCGATCATCAGATCGTCTTCGACCAGCAATACCCACATGCCGACTCCTTGCCCATGGCCTCATCAGTGCGAACTGCGCGCGGCACGTTGCTTGAACAGCAGCATACAGAGTGCAATGAACACCAGCAGGGCCGCCGAGGCGGTGTAGCGACTCATGGCCAAGCCACCGTTGGCGACAGGCTTGTCCAGGAAATCACCCACGACAGCACCCAGCGGACGCGTCAAGATGAACGCCACCCAGAACAGCCCTGTCCTGGACACCGCAGTCCATCGATAGGACGCCGCGACCAAGACGAGCAAGGCGCCAAATCCCACAGCCGCACCGGTATAGCCCAAACCAGCCGTGTCGGCTGTCCAGTCGCCCAGCGCTGTACCCAGCGTTTGGGAGAACATGATCGTGACCCAGTAAAACACCTCGGCCTTGGGCGTATTGATGGTGTGGATGGACACCGAACCCAGACTGCGATGCCAAATGAACAGTGAGCCCAGCAGCAGTGCCAGCAGCAGCGTCGAACCACCCGCGTAGCCAATGCCAAGCGAGCGATCAGCGAAATCAGCCAACGTGGTCCCCACCGTCGTGGTCGCGATGACGGTGGCCCAGTATGGAAGTGGATGGAACTGCCGGGCCTTGACCTGCGCGATCACGGCGACGAGGAAAACCGCGGCAAACAGCGCGGTGCCAACAAGATAGCCCAGGTTCATCGACATGGAGACGGCATCACCAGCCGTCTCGCCCAACGTGGTCGCCGCGATCTTGATGGCCCAGAACACCAGCGTGAGTTCGGGCACCTTGGCCAAGGTGCCTTCCGGATCTGATTTCATCGACATCTTCACTGCCGCTCAAGTCTTGCCTTGCAACCCGTCAAAGACCTTCAGCAAGGCCGCCATGGACGCCTGGCATTGCGAAGGCACGGGCACATCGGCGCGCAAAGCCTCCAACGCCTGATCGATGGCCTTGTCCAACTTGTGCCAGTCATCAGCGGCCCTGGGCTTCAGCCCTGCTTCGGCGTTGTCCCACGCCACCTCGAGATCCTTGATGCGTGACTTCGCCTGCGCCAGATTGCCTTGCCTCACCATCGCCGTGACATCCATGGCGATGTCACGGAATGGTTTCAGATCACCCAGCTTGGACACGGTCGCGGCCTGCGTAGCAGATGCGGGCAACGACGCGCTGGCGACCTGACCTCCAGACTTGCTGCATCCAGCGACCAAGGCAAACAATGCGAGCATTGTCATGGCCCATGCGGAAAGGCTGAGTGGATGGCGTTGGATCATGACTTTCCCTTTGCGGAAGTTGGAAACTGTTCGGCGCCAGACAGAGACCCGCCCCTGCGCCCCATCATGTTGAGTTGAGCAACAGCGACCAACAGAACAATCACTGTCAGGAACAGCGCGCTGGTCCACATGGCGCCCATTCCCAGCCCACCGTAAGTTTTCGCTTGCGTCAACAGATCACCTAGCGCGGCGCCAAAGGGGCGCGTCAGGATGTATGCGATCCAGAATGTCAGGACGGCATGGCCGCCAATTCGCCACAGCAGGCAAGTAGCGCCAATGAGCGCACCAAAGGCCACGGCACCTCGGTTGAAGCCCAATCCGAGCCCCTCGGTCGCCAGGTCTCCGGCCGCTGTTCCCAAGGCAAACGTGCAGAGAACGGCCGCCCAGTAGAACAACTCGCGTCTTGGCTTCACGATCTCGTGAATCGACAAAGTTTGCTCGAAGCGCCACCAGAGCAAGAAGATGATGGCCAGCGCCACGGCAAAGACGCCCGTGCTGAGATACAGGCTGACGCCCAGCCCGTCCGTCAGCAGGTCTGTGACCTGCGTACCCACCACGCTGACCAGCACCACTGTGAGCCAATAGATCCACGGTGTGTAGCGATGCGTCTTGAGCTGCGTCAGCAGCGCTGCCGCCAGCAACGCCGCCGTGAGCAGGCTCGTGAAGCCTTGCCCCCATCCCGCATTGACCGCGAGAAAGTCGGCGCCTGTCTCGCCCACTGTGGTCGACATGATCTTGATGATCCAGAACGCAAGCGTGACTTCGGGCACCTTGTTCGACCAGCCAACCGCCCCGTGGCGGGACACAACCTTCATGACTTTCTCCGGCGAAGACGACTGTGATCAGTCTGCCCATGCCGACTTAGCCGATACATAGGCCGGCTTCGTTCGTGCTCGCCGATGACGGGCCCCCAGCGGCCGAACCTTCAACTGGCGGGCATGGCGTCAAAAAGTAGTACTTGACTGTACTACTTCAAAATCATAGACTACCGCAAATGCGATTGATTCTCATTGGCTTTCTTTTCTGTTCTTTGCTGAATCGACCGTAAGCGGATCTTGATCCGTACCCAAACGACGCGCCTTTGCAATCCGGAAGGCGCATTCACTCTTTGCCATTGCGCCGGCACTGCAAGGGCATCAGTGCCCGGAAGCAGTGGCGCAGAGACCACAGGGAGTATCTGCAAAGACTACCCCAATGAAAAGGTCAGTCCGTGACTCACCGTCCGGCCGGCCGCACGTTCTTCAACAGCTCTTTGACGCTTTTTCATCATGCGCAGCAGTTTGCATCCCTTGATCCTCGCCGCCACGTGCGGCCTTTTGTTGTCGGCGTGCGGCGGTGGAGGCGACGGCAACGACGCCGATCGCGTTGCCGCTACACGCAACAGCTATGTGCAACAAACCTTTGTGGCGAACCGCGTCACCGACTACCAACCAAGCGTGCAAGCCGACGCGAGCTTCACGGATGCGTGGGGTATCGCCATCCGGCCAGCGGGCATCCCGGGCCACTTCTGGGTGCTGGCCGGCAACAAATCGTTCGAGTACGTCGGCGACGTCACGGGCAAGGTCGTCGCGCCTTGCACGACGGCTTCCACGCTGTGCGCGGACTTACTTACGGTGCCATTGACCACCAACCAAGTCACCATTCCGGACTTCCCGATGACGGTCGTGAATGGCGTGACCACCACGATACCGGACACCGTCAACAACCACTCGACGGGTGTCGTGTTCAACGGCAACGCGTCGAGCTTCTCCATCACGCAGCATCTCACCTCAAGCTCCTCTTCGCCCACCATCACGGCTGGCGCAAAGTTCTTGTTCGCCACCAGCTTCGGCACCGTTGCTGCATGGACAGAAATCAAAAACCCTGACGGGACATACCAGCGTCCTGACCATGCTGATACCGTCATCAATGGCGGCACAGGCGCGGGCTTCTACGGCATTGCGGTCAGCCCTGATTCCAGCAAGCTGTATGTCGCCGATTTCGGCGCCCAAATGCGCCTGCGGGTCTACGACAGCGCCTTCACCGAGATCACCAACAGCCTGCCCGCTGGTGCGTTCCGCAACCCCTTCCTGGCAAGCCAGGACACCGCTGACATCAGAGCTGGCGACTTCGTGCCCTGGAACGTGCAGGTGCTCAATGGCCATGTCTTTGTGACGTATGCGCAGCTGCAGGAGGATCCAGCGAATCCCGGCATGCCATGGCCAACCAATGAGGTGCACGCATCGGGTGCCGGACGCCTGGTGGAGTTCGATGTCAACGGCAACCTCATCGCGGTCTGGAACGATGGTGGCCTTCTCAACGCGCCCTGGGGCATGGCCATCGCGCCGTCCAACTTCGGTGCCTTGTCCAACACCTTGCTGGTAGGCAACTTTGGCGACTACGACGGCGACAACAAGGGCGCCATCGTGGCCTTCGACATGACGACGCGCAAGGCTGTGAACTACGTGCGCAACCCCGATGGCAGCCCGGTGCTGATCCCTGGCATCTGGGGCATGGTCTTCGGCAATGGCGATACCTTGGGTGATGCCAACACCTTGTATTTCGCCTCGGGCCCCAACGATGAAGCCGATGGCGTCTTCGGTTCGCTGCGCTACAGCCCAGGTCGCTGAGCCCATCACCCTCAATCTCTCCCCTTGTCATTCAACATGAACATCAAACTCACCCAACTTGGACGCTGCCTGGCCGTCGCAGGCCTGTTGTCCACCATGCTTTCGCCTGCCCATGCCGTGACCCTGGAAGAACTGGCCAAGAAGCTGGAGGCCGTCGAAGCGCAGAATGCCGAACTCAAGGCCAAGCTGGACAAGCTGGAGGCCTCGCAGCGCCAACAAGCCACACAGGTGCAAGAGCAAGCGCAAGCTGTCGACAACGTGCAGAAGGCCGTGGCGGCAGCGCCCAAAGAGCGCACGGGGGGCAATTGGGCCGACACCACCACGGTCACCAGCTACGGCGAGATCACTTACAGCCGCCCCTTCAAGACACCCGAGAAGACCAATGCCGATGTGGCCCGCGCGGTCATTGGCATCACGCACCGCTTTGACGACAAGACCAAGATGGTTGGCGAGTGGGAATGGGAGCATGCCGTCACCTCCTCCAGCGATGGCGGCGAGTCGGAGGTCGAGCAGTTGTTCGTCGAACGTGAGTTCGATGTGGGCGTGCGCGGCAAGGCCGGCCTGTTCCTGATGCCGGTCGGCCTGATCAACGAGAACCACGAGCCGACCGCCTACTACGGTGTGTTCCGCCCGGATGTCGACACCAAGATCGTTCCCAGCACTTGGCGTGAAGTCGGCTTCAGTCTCGCAGGAGACACCCAAATGGGGCTGGGCTGGCAGGCTGGCGTGACGACAGGACCCAACCTCAGCAACTGGGATGCGTCCACCGATGAAGGGCGCGTCCGCGGCCCTCTGGCCTCCATCCACGGTGAAGGCCAGGCCGCCTCGGCCCGCGACTTCTTGTTCCATGGCGCGCTGAACTGGCGCGGCCTGCCCGGCTTGCTGCTGGGCGGCTCCGTGGTGACAGGCAAGATCGGTCAGTCCCAGCCTGACTCCCTGGCCAATGGATCATCATTGACTTTGCTCGATCTGCATGGCCGCTATCAAATCGATGGATGGGACTTTGCGGCTGAATACATCCATGGTTCCATCAGCCATACGGAAGACCTCAATGCCAGCTTCTCCGCCAGCCCGGTAACCGATCCGACGTTGGTGCCCGCACGCTTCTTCGGTGGTTATGTGCAAGGTGCCTATCAATTCCATCTGGGTGCCGACTACACGCTGATCCCCTTTGTGCGCTATGAAGTTCTGAACACGGCATCGAGCTATGGCTCGCTTTCCGTTGCCGCCGGTGGCGTCGGCCAACCAGACGAGAAGGTCTGGACCCTCGGCGCCAGCTTGCGTATCGGCGAAGGTGTCGTGCTGAAAGCCGATGTGCGCAAGTACAAGAACAACAAAGAGGCCACGGAACTGCCGGATGGCTTCAACAAGGGCAATTCCTTGAATCTGGGTCTTGGCTACAGCTTCTGACCCAGCCCTTCCCTGTTGCGCTGGTCGGCATCTTCCATCGCTGACCGGCGCCTGATTTCCTCATTGGAGCTCCTCATGAACCGATTTCTGATCGTCGGTATGGCAGCGCTTTGCCTGAACGCTGCGCATGCCGCCAATATTGGCGAAGCCATCGACCCTGCCACGCTCAATACCTTGAAGGTGGACCCCGCGAAAATCACCGTGATTGATTTTTTCGCGGAGTGGTGCATTTCCTGTCGCAAGGAATTGCCGCTGATCAGTGCGCTGCATGCACGCTCCGATCAAAAGAAGGTCGAATTCATCGGCGTGGATACCGATGATTCGATCAAGGCCGCTCAAGCGTTTCAAAAAGAGCTGCGTGACAAGGGCATGCTGGGTTTTCGCGTGCTCAATGACACCGACCAGGCCCTGGTCAAAAGCTTCAAGCCCAAGGGCTACCCGGCGCTGTACATCCTGAAGGACGGCAAGGTCGTGCGCGAGCACCTGGGCGCCACCCCCAATGTCGATGCACTGCTTGAGCAAGACCTCAAGGCGCTGGGAGCGAATTGACATGCGAAGCACCTCACAAGTGATCCGCCTGGCGCTCCTGATCGGCGCGGGCCTGGCTTTTGGATGGGGACTGCCCGGATGCTCGGCCGTCCAGCCTTGGGAAAAAAGCACCCTCGGACAGGAAACGATGAGGCCAGCAGGCCCGGTTCCGGCGTTCAGCCGAATCGATACGCACGTCTATTACTCGAAGGAAGGTGTCCATGGCGGCACCGGCGTTGGCGGAGGTGGCTGTGGCTGCAACTGATACGCGACAACCCTCGCAGGCCATGCGCATCCCCGCGCTGATCGTGTTCGCCGCCGGAGCGAGCCTGTGCACACAGGCTCTGGCTGAAAACACCATTTCCTATCAGGCCTACAAATACGTTGAATCCAACGGCCGCATGAAGGTGCAGTCAGGTGACCTGAGCATCGAAAAGGATTTCGGCACCGACTACACACTTCACCTTGATGCGGGATACGACGGCATTTCAGGCGCGACACCTTGCTGGAAGACCAAGCCGGGCTTCGCCAATGAATACGTCAGCGGCCTGTGCAAGGTCGAGAACGATGTGCGCAACTCGCTCAATGCGGCATTCTCGTGGCGAGACACCAGCCGCAACGAGTACACGGTCGGTGCGGCGGTATCGCACGAGTCCGACTTCGTGAGCAACCAGGTGTCCGCTCAGGCCCAGTTCTGGCACGACGACTCACACAACCGCTCCTACACCATCGGCGCGGACATCCAGAGCAACACGTCGATCGCCACGGGCTTCACCAACAACGCCGAGGACCGCCATCTGTCGGGCCTCAACATGCAGGCCGGCGTCAATCAGGTTCTGGACCGCACCAGCACCCTGGAAGGCAGCCTCTATCTGGGTCGCGAGTCGGGCTACCTGTCCAACCAATATCTGAAGATCGTCAGACAGGACGACTTCGGCCAGAAGTCACTGGCCGATGACGACCGCCCTGAGCGTCGCCATGGCGGCGGCTTTGCCGTGCGCTGGATCAAGTCGTGGCGAGATGAGCTCAAGACCAACCTCTGGTATCGCCACTACGGCGACAACTGGGGCGTCACCAGCGAGACGGTGGAAGCAAAGGTGTACTGGGATCTGAACGACCAGTGGCGCCTGAACCCCGTGGTCCGTCTGTTCTCCCAGACCTCCGCCGATTTCTACCGAGCCTACGGGGATCAGGTCAACACCTTCGCCACCACGGGCTACGGCAGCAACGACGCGCGCCTGGGGTCCATCAAGGCGACGACCACGCAGTTCAACGTGGAGTACCACGCCAGCAAGGAGTGGTCACTCAATACCGGCTTCAGCCATTACCGGCAAGACACCGGGCTCACGGCCAACTGGCTGAGCGCGGGCTTTGTCTTCAAGTATTGATCGGAGTTTGTCGTGCCCCTGAACGCGCAGCCCTTCTGCCATGTCTTCGAGTCCATGACGACACGCTGTGAACTGCAGTTCCATGGCGTGACGGCAGACCAAGGACAGGCCGTGGCCCTGGCCATCGAGGCTCGGGTGGCAGGGCTGGTGCGGCGCTACAACTTCCATGCACCCGGCTCCTGGCTGACCAAGGCCGTCAATGAACGACGTGGCAACACAGTCGAATTGGACGAAGAAGCGGCCAAGGTGCTGGGTGTGGTGCGCGAGCATGCGCAGCGCACGCGCGGCGTCTTCGACATCACCGTCGGCACCTATGCCCAAGCACTGAAGTCGGCACGGACGGCGGCGGATGTGCTGGCGACGCGCAAGCGCCTGCAGCCCTATACGGGCCTGGCACGTTGGTCACTGGAAGGCCGCACGCTCAGCTTCGACAACGCCCGGACACGCTTCGATCTGGGCGGCGTGATCAAGGAGCACGCGGTTGATGTGTCAGCGCAGATCGCGATGGATGCGGGCGTGCCGGCTGGCCTGGTCAACTATGGTGGTGATCTGCGCGCATTCGGCCTCAAGCCGGGTCAAGCGCGCTTCGTCGCTGCCATTCCTCATCCACAAAGGCCCGGGCAAATGATGTTCGGGCTGGACCTGGAAGACCAGGCCTTGACCACCTCTGCTCACTACGCGCGACAAAGAGCGCTCAAAGGCACGGTGTTGTCCCACGTGATCGGGGCAGATACCGCAGAAGCACGCTGGATTTCGGCCAGCGTCATTTCTCGAAGCGCCCTGATCAGCGGCATCTACAGCACGGCATTGCTCATTGCGGACGACATCGATCTGCCCCAGGACGTCCACGCCGTCACGGTCGACCGCGACAACGGCATTCACCGCCTGGCGGCGAAGACATGCTGAACGCGGGCAGCCATCGAATTCATCAGTTTCAAGACCTCAAGGATCGTTTCATGAACCTCAAACCCATTGCCGCGGCCTGTGTCGTGGCGGCGGTCGGCCTCTCCGGTTGCGGCGGCGGCAACAGCGACAAGCAGAACGGCGATACCGCAAAGGCCAGCGGCCTGTCCACTTCCAGCTATCTGCTGGCCTGCGTCGATACCAACCAGAACTGGCAATGCGACGATGGCGACACCACCCGCATCGTGAGCAGCACAGGCGATACCGGCCTCACGCCTGCGGCAGGCCAGTACACGCTGATCGAAAACCGCGATGCCCAGAATCGCCGCGTCGGCCTGCTGATTTCGCAGAAGGGCAGCGCGGTCGTCAATGGCATCAGCACCTTGCGAACCACGCTGAGCCTCGGCACTGGCAGCACGCTTGAGCAGGCTTTGCTTGTCAAGCACGGCAGCCAACTGTCAGGCATGCTGGAAAACGGCTATGCGGCCACCATGTCGGCTCACCCCGTGGCACTGAATGCCTTGGCGGCCTACAGCGCGGCGGTACAAAGCCAGTCCACCGCAGCCCCGATCAACGTGACGACCACGACCACCATCGGGGCGGCGGTCTCAACGGCCAGTTGGGCGCTTCCTGCCTCGGACGATGGCGCTCGCCAGTTGGGCGCGCTCGGTTCGACCGTGGTCGGCAGCAATGAAAGCAACCGACTGTATTTGTTCGACCCCACGGCCAGCGTCGTCGACACCCAGCAGTTCGATTTGATTCCGGCTGCGGACAACGCCCTGGCGATGCAGTGGAGACGACCCATGAACCGCTGGCTCGCGGCCCTGGACAAGATGACTTCCGTGTTCATCGACACGGCATCGGCGGCTTCGTCCGTCTCGGGCACACCCTCGGCACCCGTGGTGATGCCACCTGGCAAGGGCATCGCTGGCATGACGCTGACGCATGGCGGCCAGGAAGCCTTGATCCTGATGAACACCGGCAATGGGCGCTACACCAGCGACAGCTGTGCGGCATCGGGCAGCGAAGGTCTCTTCCGCGTGAGCCTGGATCGCAACGACACCAGCGGCTTCCGCCTGCTGGCGCAGAGTCCTGCCTGCGTGCACAGTGGCTTCTCTCTGGTCGCTTCCGATCCTTCGGGGGCCCGGGTGCTGGCATGGGATGCAAGCAAGCGGCAGCTGTGGTCCATCGATGGCACGGGCACCTCGATGGCTGCGCGCGCCGTGATCGCGCTTCAAACGCCCGCCACACCGACGGCCATGGCCGTGTCGCCAGGTGGTCGGTATGCGGTGGTGGCCGGCAGCGACGCCTCCGGTGGAGGCCAACTGGCCATCATCGACCTGGACAACAACTACGTCGTCACGACCCTGACGGGTGACTGGACCAATCCTGGGCAAGTGGCCTTTGCTGAAGGCGGCCGCACGCTCTTGATCAGCAGCGGCGCCAAGGTCATCACCTTGACGTTGAGCAACACCCTGCAGCCCGCTGGTGTTGCCGTGACCACACTGTCCGAAGAGGTCAGGAGTCTGACGGTGGCACCTGATGGCGGCAGCTATGTGGTCGCGGGTGACAGCACCGTCACTTGGCGCACGCTGCAAGACGGCACGGTGCTGGCCACCGCGCCCTTGCCGGCCGGTCTTGCGGTCAAGCGCATCGCGGTGGCGAAGAACGCGCTGGTCGTACTGGGGCTGCAGGCCTCACAGGCCAGCTACAAGGTTTTCAGGTTGCCGATGTCGCTGGCACAGATACCAGGTTGATGCGCCTGCCGCGCCTTTTCGCCTTTTTCAACCGATGAACACGGATGCTGGATGAGTGCGCGCACGGCGCCGCTCACCCCGCCTCGAACCAGGATTCGCTCATGTACGAATACGCCCGAACCTCCATCCCGCGCGCCGCCGGTCCATGGCCAGCCGCTTGCCTGACCGCCTTGTTTGCCGCCAGCCTGGCCGCATGCGGCGGTGGTGGTGGTAGCAATGACGCGCCGACCGTCAGCCACCCCGTCTCTCTCGACACCAGCAACAATGCAGGCACATCGGCAAGCGGAGACACACCCGTTCAAACCGCCCTCATGTCTGTTTCAGGACGGGTGATCAACGTGGGCTACCTCGGCAACACCAAAGTGTGTGCCGACATCAATGACAACAATGTCTGCGACAGCGGCGAGCCCACCGCCACGACGGATGCCTCAGGCCGCTATGCCTTGACGCTCAACCAGGGCATGCGTGGCGTGCACCTGCTCGCCGAAGTTCGCCCCGGCAGCACCGATGCCGGCTACCCCACCCCGAGCGGTGGCAGCAACCCCATCCAACAAGGCTGGACCCTCGCGACGCCGTTGGAGTACGAGCCCGGCAGCACATCGGTGACCGCCAACATCACCTTGATCTCCAGCACCTACAACATGCGGATGATGAGCCAGGGCCACTACCGCATGACCAACCGCATCAATGTGCTCATGCGCGCGGGCAAGACCGACGACTACAGCGTCGGCGCCGATTTTGACTACGTGGCCTCGCCTCCAAAGGACGCGGACGGGACGCTCAAGGATTTGTCCAGCAAGCTCAAGGGTCTGACGGACTATCTCTCCGCACGCGCTGCAGCCGCGGGCGCACCCGCCACCCTGATCGACACGGCTTCGGTGCTGTCGGCCTGGTACGGTACCTACAGCGCCACCAGCACTCCGATCATGGACGTGGCCAAGTTCACCTCGTCCACCGCCACCACCATCGCCACGTCCCTCGATACGTTCGGCTACCGCTACTACCACACCAAAGCCGCCGTGGCGACCGAGCTGGACAGCTTCATGGTGGACAAGGGTGGCCTGGTCCGCGATGGCAACACCATCGCCAGCCTGACCAGCCAGGGCTTCAAGATGGCCAGCGGCGCCTTCCAGCGCATGTACCAGCAATTCGCCAATGGCGCATGGACCGATGTGAGCTTTGCCGACGACGCTTACCTGACGCTCGATGCCATCGGCCATGTCCAGACCATGTCGGGCACCGACGCCCTGCTGCCCCGCGTCATCACGGCGATCGACGGCAACATGGTGACCTACAAGATGCCGGTGAGCGGCGTGCGCTACGCGGTCGAGATCGCCAACGACAAGTTCTACAACTACTACCTGTACGACTGGGGCAAAAACACCCAGCAGCTGACACCCGCCCTGTACAACTACACGAGCACGCCCGCCACCAAGCCCAGCTGCGCGGCCAACTACAACACGGGCGTCGCGTCCACATCCACCTCGCCGGCCGATTGGTACAGCGCATGCATCACGTACTACCTGTACCAATACATCGGCGGCACGGACGGGTACAAATCGATCATCGATGCGCAGGCGAAATCCGAGTTCTACGATGAAACGCTGATGGACCCGCTGGTCAAGCTGCCCGTGGCTCATCCCATCGTCGGCGATTGCGCGGCGGCAGGACGCGGGACCGTGACCGTGGCCGGCAACAGCACCTGCAACACGATGACGGGCGATGCCCGCGGCAACCACGTGAAAAGCGAGTTGTTCGCAGCAGGCGGCATCAAGATCGAGTCATGGACCAAGACCGACCCGACGGCAGTGTCGCCTTCGACGACACCTCAACAGCTGACGCTGGTGCTCAATAACGACGGCACAGGCACCCTCACGGGCCTGGCAGCAACATCTGTTGCCAGCTACAAAACCAATGGTTCGACGCCTGTCGCCGTGACAGCTGGCACTACCACGGTCACTGAAGCGATTGTCTGGTCGGCGCATCCGCAAAACAGCAACATCGTATTGGTGAACTGGCCTGCCTTGGGCAGTGGTGATTCCACGCGCGCCTTGCCCGCCCACTTCGCCAATGCAGACTTCTCCATGCTGCCCAACAGCGCCACGAGCCCGAAGTTCAACAAGCTCGCGATTGCACTGCAAGACGGCGTGTTCATGAGCGGCGAGTACTACGGTCCCGGCTATACCAACAACTTCACGGGGGATGTCTACAAGCGCATGAACCAGAAAGCGCTTCAAGTCAGCACGGATGCCTTGAAATCCATCGTGGGCAAGCTGTACGCAGCCGGCTTCCGTTGATGAGCAGAAGGAGCGCTTCCATGTCCCTCGGCAATCAACCAGCGTCGACACTGTTCCAATCCCTGCGCGTCATCGGCCTGACGGCCTTGCTCTCTTTCGGCTCGGCCATGGCCGCGTCAGCGCCCGCTGATGCGACCGACTTCCTGGAGCCCGAGCAAGCCTTCCAGATGACAGCCAGGCCGCTCGATGCACACACCGTCGAGGTGCGCTTCACCGTGGCCGATGGCTACTACCTTTATCGGCAGAAGTTCAGCTTCCAGGCCGATCAAGGTGTGGTGTTGGGCAATCCCGGCTTCCCAGCAGCCCATGTGAAAGACGACCCGCAGTTCGGCAAGACCGAGATCTACCGCAACGAGCTGGTCTTCCCCCTCGATGTCAAGCAAGCGTCCGGGCCGTTCCAGTTGACCGTCAGGACGCAAGGATGCGCCGATGCGGGTCTGTGCTATCCGCCATTCGTGCGCACGGCCCGCATCACCCTGCCGGCCGGGCCAAGTCAGACCGAAGCCACAGCAGCCACGACCACTGACGCGTCGGGCAACACGGACGAGTCCGGCAGGATCGGCACCATGTTCCAGCAGCGCAGCATTGGCCTGATCCTGATCAGCTTCTTCGGCTTCGGCTTGTTGCTGGCCTTCACACCCTGCGTGTTCCCGATGATCCCCATCCTGTCGGGCATCATCGTCGGGCATGGCGAGGCCATCACCAAGAAGCGCGCTCTGACGCTGTCCCTGGCCTATGTGATGGGCATGGCCGTGACGTACACCCTCGCTGGCGTGGGCGCGGGTCTGTCCGGCACCTTGCTGTCATCGGCGCTGCAAAACGCGTGGGTGCTGGGTGGCTTCGGGCTGGTCTTCGTGGCGCTGTCTTTGTCCATGTTCGGCTTCTACGATCTGCAACTACCCGCGAGCCTGCAAAGCCGCTTGTCGGAGTCGGCCAATCGCCAGGGCGGGTCCTTGCTGGGCGTTTCTCTGATGGGTGCGCTCTCCGCATTGATCGTCGGCCCTTGCGTGGCGGCCCCTCTGGCCGGTGCCCTGCTCTACATCGCACAGACCAAGGATGCCGTGCTGGGCGGCGCGGCCTTGTTCACCATGGCCCTGGGCATGGGTGCGCCGCTGATCATCGTCGGGGTGGCGGCAGGCTCCATGCTGCCTCGCGCTGGAGGCTGGATGGAAGGTGTGAAGAAGGCCTTCGGCGTGATGCTGCTGGGCGTGGCCGTGTGGCTCATCTCGCCTGTCGCGTCGCCTTTGATCGTCATGCTGGCATGGGCTGCGCTGCTGCTGTTCTCGGGCATCTATCTGCGGGCGCTGGACCCATTGCCTGTCGATGCATCGGGATGGAGTCGGTTCTGGAAAGGTGTCGGCGTGATGGCTTCCTTGGCCGGTGCCGTGCTCTTCGTGGGTGCCATGGGCGGCTCGCGTGACCCATTGAATCCCTTGGCGTCGCTGCGCGGCACCACCACAGCCGTTGCACAAGCACAAGGCGTGAAGTTCGACAAAGTGCGATCCGTCGCCGAACTGGAGGCACAACTGGCCAATGCTGATCGGCCCGTGATGCTGGACTTCTACGCCGACTGGTGCGTGTCCTGCAAGGAGATGGAGCACCTGACCTTCACCGACGCCAATGTGCGCGACAGGCTCGACCGCATGAGGCTCATCCAGGTGGATGTGACCAACAACACGGACAACGACAAGGCCTTGCTCAAACGCTTTGGTCTGTTCGGGCCACCGGGCATGGTGTTCTTCGCACCGGGCAGCAATCGGGAAGTGCGCCGAGTGGTGGGCTTTCAAAAGGCCGAAGACTTTGTCAAGGTGCTGGAGGTTGCGTTGAACAAGTCCACCATGGCCACGCAGGTCAGTCTGGCCGGCCAGCAGTGAGCCAAGCATCGCCTTGATGCGACCGGGCAGTACGACATGGGAAACGAAGCATGCGGATGTGATCATCATCGGATCGGGACCTGCCGGCTACGCGGCAGCCATTGACGCCGCACGGGCAACCTTCGCCCGATGAGCCTCCCTCATGGATTACCCCTCCTCGCGCGCAGAAGGCCACGCACGTACTTTCCCTGATGTTTTCGCCGCCCCGCAAAACCGCCGCGTGGCGAAGCAATTTGCGCATCGTGCACAACTAAATACTTAACAGCATCGATCAAACGACAAAGGAAAGATGATCATGCAAACCAAGAACTTCGCTTCCGTTCTCGCCGCGCTGCTGGGCCTGGCCGGCACTGTCCACACGGCACAGGCCCAACTGGCTTTCCCGCAGGCGAGCAGCGCCGTGCAGCCCGTCAACGACCTCTTCTATGCATCGCCCAGCGCCTTGTCGCTGAACAGCGCACAACCCGGCGACGTCCTGCGCTACCGCCCCATCCCGCTCAATTCGGGCAATGGCTATGCGGGCATCGTGCGTGAGGGCTACCAGGTGATGTACCGCACAGCCGATGGCCGGGGCAAGCCCACGGCGGCCATCGCCACCATCCTGATCCCTGCTAACGCACCAGCCACGGGGCGCAAGCTGCTGGCCTACCAATCGTTCTACGACAGCCTCACGCTCAACTGCACGCCTTCCTACCTGACCGTGCAAGGCAAGCTCTTCGAAGAAAGCAACATCGACTCGACGCTCAAGAAAGGCATCGTCGTCGTGCTGCCCGACTATGAAGGCCTGCAGTCGCAGTGGATCGAGGGCATGAACGCCGCGCACGGCGTGCTGGACAGCATCCGCGCCACGATGAAGTTCAACAAGGCCGGCGTCGATGCCGCCGCGCAGGTCGCCATGATGGGCTTCTCGGGCGGCGGACACGCCACGGGCTGGGCGGCCGAAGTGGCCCCTGAATACGCGCCCGAGCTCAACCTCGTCGGCGCGGCGCTGGGCGGCATCCCCGTCATGCCGGGCCATGTGGCGCAGAAGGTCGACGGCGGCTTCTTCTCGAGCGTGTACTTCGGTGCCGTGGTCGGTCTGCTGCGCGCCAACCCGCAAATCGACATCAACAAGTACGCGACCAGCGCGGGCCTGACCATGGTCAAGGACATGGGCAACCGCTGCCTGCTGGGCATGTTCGAAGGCCAGTCCGACATGCTGATCAAGTACGCCTTCACGAAGAGCAGCAAGTTCATCAAGGATCCCAACTTCCTGAAGCTGCCCGAGATCGCGGCCATCCTTCAAGAGAACAGCATGGCCACGCGCACGCCGCGCATCCCGCTGTACATCTATGAAGGCACGGCCGACGAGGTCATGCCGCTCGCCGATGTCGACGCGCTGGTGCAGCGCTATTGCGGCGCGGGCGTCAAGGTGCAATACCACCGCATCTTCGGCGATCACCTGGGCATGTCCATCTCGCCGGATGGCGCCATCGGCTATGTGCAGGACCGCCTGGACGGCAAGGCCGTGCCGAGCAACTGCCAGTAAACAGCCTCTCCCTCTCTCCTCTCCTTTGGCGCCCCATCACAGGGCGCTTTTTTCATGGCCCGATCAGGGCTCGGTGCGCGGCTGGCCGTTGAGCTGGTGGCGCAAGGTCGAGATGGCCAGGTAGACCTCCTTGCGCGTGCGCGAGATGCCGCCCAGCGGACGGTGCTCGGCGATCGCATGCCAGGGCGTGTACGAACGGATCTCGCACATCTCGGCGGCCTCGGGCGTTTGCGCGGGAATCTCGATGCGGGCCACGGGCACGAAGGGCGACTGCGCCTCCTTCCATTCGATGGTCGGGTCTTCGATCGGCATTTGCGCGGGCACCGTGCGTGTCTGCACCATGAAGTCGAAGCAGGCCGAGCCCGTGGCCAGCGTGCCTTCGAGGTTCTCGCGCAGGCGGTCGGCCGAGTCCGACTTCTCGTAGAACGTGCCGCCCGCGCAAGGCCTGGCCGAGTACTTCATCTGCTCGGTGCCCAGCTTGTAGGGCACCATGCTCCAGTAGCGCGCATCGAGCGGGTTGGTCATCTTCGTGACGCCCGTGGCGACGATGATGGCCGTCTCATGAAAGAGGTGCGCAGCCAGCCAGCCGGTCAGGGCCAGACCGCCGGCCGAGGTCGCCTTCTGGAAGTCGACATAGTCGATGGCATTGCGCACGAAGAAAACGGGGTGGTTGATCATGATGAAGTCCTGCGTGCCCGCGGACGGCTCGTCGGCCAGCAGCTTGGGGCCGCCCACGCCCATCACTTTCACGGCCATGCCGCGGCCGTCGGGGCTGTGGTCGTCCGCCGCCGACCCCGAGCCGTTCGAGAAGCGCACGACGGCGTTGTAGGCGCGCGGCGTGGCGAACAGGCCCTGCGCCACCTTGGCGGGCAGCTTGTCGAGGACGGTGAACCTGGCCTGCACACAGCCGTGCGCCTTGCGGTGGGCATCGCGGAAGGCATGGCCGTTCTTGTCGAAACCCGCCTGCACGGACGCCTTGATGGCATCCCTGACGGACGCGATGGCCGCCGCCTCGCCGTCCGAAGTCACCTCCCCTTCCGCGTTGGGCACAGGCGCGGCGCTTGCGGCCAGCGCGACGTCCATCGCGGCGCCGAGAACGGCCGCGCACACCAGTTTGAGTTGCCAGGAGGAGGCCATGTCGTGCTCACCAGGTTGAAGGCATGAATCGGTCGGCTCAAGGCTCAATCGAGATACATATAACAACATTCATCAAGCCAGCGCTGGCCGCACTATGCACCGAAGCGCTTCGATCCTGCACAGGGCAATCCCGAGACCCGCAGCCGGGATAATCCTGCCGATGCGCATGTTGAGAACCGATATCCAGGTGCTGCGGGCCATCGCGGTCCTGTCTGTCCTGGTCTTTCATTTCGACCTTCCCGGGCTGGACAAGGGCTACCTGGGCGTGGACATCTTCTTCGTGATCTCGGGCTACCTGATGTCCGGCCTGATCATGAAGGAGATGGACGAAGGCCGCTTCAGCGCGGCCCACTTCTACCTGCGCCGCGCCAGGCGCCTGCTGCCCGCGGCCCTGGCGGTGTGCGCGGCCGTCACGGCCATCGCGCCGCTGGTGCTCACGCCCGGCCTGCTGCACGACTACGCCTTGCAACTGATCGGTGCCGTCAGCTTCAGCGCCAACATCGTGCTGTGGCAGCAAAGCGGCTACTTCGACGGCACGGCCGCGCTCAAGCCCTTGCTGCACACCTGGTCGCTGTCGCTGGAAGAGCAGTACTACGTCCTGCTGCCGCTCGTGCTCATGGCGACGCGGCCGCGCTGGCGCCTGCCCGTGCTGCTGGGCCTGACGCTGGCCAGCGCCGCGTTCTGCCTGTGGCTGCTGCGCGGCGATCCGTCGGGTGCCTTCTACCTGCTGCCCACGCGGGCCTGGGAGCTGCTAATCGGGTCGGTGTGCGCCCTGCCTGGCCTGCATGAGCGCCTTCACGAACGCCTGCATGCGCTCACACGACGCATCGCGATACCCACATCGGTTCGCTGGGACGCCGCCTGGCTGTGCCTGCCCGTGATGGCCTGGTGTCTGATCAAGGGCGTGGACGCGCGCCATCCGCGCGGCGATGCCCTGCTGGTGTGCCTGGCCACGGCCGGCCTGCTCGTGATGCCATCGAAGGCGCTGCAGTCGGGCCGCCCCTGGATGCGCCCGCTGCGCTGGATCGGCGACCAGTCCTACTCGCTCTACCTGGTCCACTGGCCCTTGATCGCGCTGGCCAAGAGCGTGTGGCTGGAAGGCGTGCCCATGGGCGTGTCGCTGGGCCTGCTGCTCGTGTCCGTCGTGATCGCGCAGGTCTCGTACACGCAGATCGAGCAACGCTTCAGGCACATCGATGCGCCACGCCCGCTGGCCATGCGCATGCTGTGGCTGCTGATCCCGCTGGCGATCGCCTCCGGCTGGCTGTGGCACCGTTTGCATCCCGAGCATGCGCCCACGGATTGGGCCCAAGCCCTGCGCCCCAACTACGGTTTCTCGCCCAACTGCGACCAGGAAACCGACTTCAAGGCCAAGCCCGCCTGCACCAATGCGCGGCGCCCACGCACCATGATCTGGGGCGACAGCTACGCCATGCACCTGGTGCCCGCCTTCCTGGCCTCGGCGCCGCCGGGCGGCATCGTCCAGGCGACGCGCAGCGCCTGCGCCCCGATCCTGAGCATGGCCCGCCAGGTGCCCACCGACCCCGACGACCGCGCCGCCAGTTGCCTGGCCTTCAACCAATCGGTGCTCGACTACCTCGCCCACGCGCCCCACATCGAGTACGTGGTGCTCTCGGCCCGCTGGCCCTACTTCTTCGAAGACCCCGTCGTCGGCGCGCAAGGCCAGCCTTTGCGCCCTACGCCAGACGCGCTCGCCCAGGCGCTGCAGGACACCATCGCCGCCCTGCAGCGCCGCCACAAGAAGGTCGTGCTCGTCGCGCCGCCCGCCTCACTCGGCCCGAAGGTCAACCTCGGCCTGTGCGCCGAACGCAAGGCACTCGGCCTGCCCGTCGTGATGACCTCGGCGCACAACGACTGCAGCTTCGCGCGCGAGCTGTACCGCCAGCGGCAGCAAGCCACCCTGGGCATGCTAACGGCCCTGACGCACCAGGCCGACATCAACGTGATCTCGCTGGACGACGTCACCTGCGACGGCGGCCGATGCAATGCCATGGCCGGCCCTGTGGCGATCTACCGCGACAACGGCCACCTGAGCATCGACGGCGCCCGCCTGCTCGGCGAGCGCCTGGACCTCAAGCGCCGCCTGCCCGAACTGGCACGCTGACTGCATGGCAGTGTTCGCCACGCCACGAACCCCGCAAATCAAGTGTTTCCCATTGTGGAATAAGGTCTAATCCTCGACGACACTGCTGAACCAGCAGGCCATTGCGCTTGAATCGCCCGAAAGGAGCCACCGTGAGTCGCCGTATCGCCTTGGTGCGCCATGCCGTCAGTGCCATCATGGTGCTGAGCCTCACAGGGCATGCCAGCGCCGCCATCTCACGGATCGTGGCCTTCGGCGACAGCCTGTCGGACACGGGCAACCTCTTCAGCCTGACCTCGTCCACGTTCCTGGGCGGCCTGCCTGCCTCGCCCTACTACAACGGCCGTTTCTCCAACGGCCTGCTGGCGGTCGAGGCCATGGCCTTCCAACTGGGCATCCCGGTCACCAGCTACGCTTTTGGCGGGGCGCAGACCGGGCCCGGCAACGAGATCGGTGCCATCCTGAACAACACGGGTGTGTCCGGCCAGATCAGCAAGTACACCACCCAGTTGTATGGCCAGGCGCCAACCGCCGACACCTTGTTCTTCCTGTGGGCCGGCCCGAACGATTTCTACACGGGCAACAACATGCTGAACCCGGCCGTGCCCAAGCTCTCGTCGACCAACATGGTCTACGACATCCATGCGCTGTACAACGCGGGCGCGCGCAACATCTTCGTGCCCCTGATGCCCGACCTCGGCGACACGCCCGATGCGCTGGGCAACAGCAGGCCTACCGCGCCGCCGCCCACGGCCAGACCGTCGCGTTCAACAGCCTGCTCGTCAACGGCATCGCGAACCTGCAGCAGACCCTGCCCGGCCTGAACGTCATCATCTTCGACACGCCCGCCTTCATGCGGGCCCAATTGCCCCTGCTTGAAAGCCAGGGCTTCAACACCACCGACGCCTGCTACGACGAACCGCGAAACCAGGTCTGCGCCAACCCCAGCCAATACGTGTTCTGGGACCAGGTGCACCCCACGGCCGCCACGGACTGGCTGCTGGGCAGCGCCTTCGTGGCCGCCGCCACGGCCGTGCCCGAACCGGCCACGGTCTGGCTGATGCTGCTCGGCGGCATGGCCCTGGCACGCATGGTCTTTCAGCGCCGGCGTAAGATGGACGCGGTATGCGCCCGCCCATCCAGCCCATGGCATCTCGTGTCGCACCCCGCATCGATGACCCTGTCGAGCTGCTGCTGGCTTGCCAGCGACAAGATCCGGCGCTTCGCCGACCTCACCTTGCGCCTGAACGCGCACCTCGCCGCCCACGGCCCGGACCAGCAGGCGCAAGACGCCGCCCAGTCCATCCTGCGCTACTTCGACATCGCCGCGCCCTTGCACCACGAAGACGAAGAGGCCGACCTGTTCCCCGCGCTGCGCCAACTCGACCCGGTCCACGCAGGCTCCGCCATCGACCAGCTCGCCGCGGAACACGCCGAGCTGCATGCCTTGTGGCACAGCGTGCGCGGCTGGCTGCAATGCACGGCGCAAGGCCAGGCCTGCGCCACGCCCGACACGGTCGACGCGTTCGCGCAGCGCCATCTCGCCCATGCGCAGGCCGAGGAAGACAAGGTCTACCCGGCCGCCGCGATGCTGGATGCCGCGACACTGCGCCGGCTCAGCGACGCCATGGTGCGCCGACGCACCAGCACCTGAAAGACACGATGACAAGAAGCCGCAAACCCAGCAGCCAAGGAGGCCTGCCATGCTGATCAATTGCGTTGCCTACCAGGACGGCAAGAAGCTGGCCGACATCACAGTCGAGGACATCAGCCGCTACGTGTGCCGGCCCGACTGCTTCGTCTGGGTCGCGCTGCGCGATGCCACCGACGAAGAGCTGCGCACGATGCAGCTGGAGTTCAACCTGCACGAGCTGGCCATGGAAGACGCCCGGCACGGCCACCAGCGCCCCAAGATCGAAGAGTACGGCGACACGCTCTTCGCGGTCATGCAGTGCGTGGAACTCGACGCCACGGACCAATTGCAAGTAGGCGAAGTGAACGTCTTCGTGGGCGCCAATTTCGTGCTCTCTATCCGCAACAAGAGCACACAGAGCCTGCTCGGCGTCAGGGCCCGCGCGGAACGCGAACCGCACCTGCTCAGGCATGGCTCGGGCTTCGTCTTCTACGCCTTGATGGACGCCGTGGTCGACCGTTACTTCCCCATCATCGACAGCATGGAGTCCGAGCTGGAAGAGATCGAGCAGAAGATCTTCGTGCGCGGCGCGGCGCGCTCCAACATCGAGCAGCTCTACGCCTTGAAGCAGCGCATCACCGTGCTCAAGCACGCCGTGACGCCGCTGCTCGAAGTCGGCGAGCAAACTGTGGAGCGGCCGCGTGCCGGCCGTGTGCGAAGGCACGCGCGAGTACTTCCGCGACGTCTACGACCACCTGATCCGCATCAACGCCACGCTCGACACCCTGCGCGACACCATCGGCACGGCCATCCAGGTGAACCTCTCGATGGTCACCATCGAAGAATCGGAGACCACCAAACGCCTCGCCGCCTGGGCCGGCATCTTCGCCGTGGCCACGGCCTTCGCGGGCATCTGGGGCATGAACTTCGAGGGCATGCCCGAGCTGAAGTGGCGCTACGGCTACCCCATGGCGCTGGGCGTGATCGCGCTGACTTGCCTGGTGCTGTATCGGCAGTTCAAGCGGGTGGGGTGGTTGTGATGGCCAGGGCGGCCATGGCGTGATGGGGCGACGGCGGATGGAGGCGGCGATGTGTTCGGCCATCTCTTTGATTCGGTCTTTGGACAGGGGCTCGCCTGTTGCACGCTTGGCGGTGCGAACGACGTACAGCATGAGCGTGGGTGGGTAGCGACCATTGGCGGCTTCGCCCATCGCGTAGGCCATGTAGCCGTAGTCGATGCTGTCATCCTGGTGCGTCAGTTCGACGAAGCTTGATTTGCCTTTGTAGCCACCGATGGTGACATCGGGGAACTGAACAACGCCAGGGATGTGCCGGGGGATGGATGAGCTTGTGTTGTTTGTCATCTGCCCCAAAGCCGAGCTTCCCAGAAAAGTCGCACCTCATCTGTAGCTGGGGAACAGATCCATTGGAGCGAAAACTTGTTGGCGACGTGGAAGTTCTTCTTTAAAAAGGATTTCAATCTCTGGATGTACGACAGCCCTCCAGCAAGAATGAAGTATCCAGACCCATCCGGGTTCCCTGATGTTGCGTTTATTTATAGAACTGCAACGGGGGATTTTCAGGCCCGGGACACGGTGACGTCGGCCCCTCTGATGGGTGTCGTCGTAACGAGTTGAAACCCGCGTCCGCCCAAGACGAGGATCAGCCGTCCTTCGGTGTCGACGGCGTGTCGAGGATCAGCTGGTAGAAGGCGACGTCCAGCCAACGCCCGAACTTGAAGCCGATCTGCGGCATCGTGCCCACGTGCTGGAAGCCGAGCTTCTCATGCAGCGCGATGCTCTGGCTGTTGGCGCCATCGATGGCCGCCATCATGACGTGCAGCTCGGCCAGCCGCGCCTGTTGGATGAGCGCCTGCATCACCATGCGACCCAGCCCGCCACCTCGCTGGCTTTTCTCGACGTAAACGGAGTGCTCGACGGTGTACTTATACGCGGGCCACGCGCGGAAAGGCCCGTAGCTGCCAAACGCCAGCAGCGCGCCGGCCTCGTCTTCAACGCCGATGACGGGGAAGTTGCCGTGGCGCTTGGCCTCGAACCATTTGTCCATGCTTTCGAGCGTGCGCGGCGCGTAGTCGTACAGCGCGGTCGAGTTCACGATGGCCTCGTTGAAGATGTCGAGGATCGCGTGTCCGTGACGCGCCAGGCTGCATTGAACGATTCGGCGGTACGGCATCCGTCTTCCTTGCTGGGCCGCCATGGGTCAAGACCCATGGTCGGGGTGAGAGGATTCGAATCCATGATTCAGCACCTCAAAATGGGCTGAAACACTGATGGATAAAGGATCTTGCTCGATTTGACCCGCTTCGCAAACCGCCCATTGTGGGAAGACTTGCGGGCGCAATTGTGGGAAGAAAACAGCGGGCGGTCAAGGGGTGCCAGGGGTAGCGGAGCCGCTTCTGTGAACGCCAAGCGGATGCATCCGGGGGCGGGCCTTAGACTCTTGGCAGGCTTGTTAGAGGACAGACCATGCCGAATGCTTTAGACAGGCGCAGCTTCGATACAGCAGAAAAATTCCTAGCGGCCATCCGGCGCTCAAATAACCAGTGGTGGTCTGAGGGCTCAAACACGTCTCCCTGGGTGTTCCGTGGCATTGGCGATGTCGACCACTGGAAATTGATTCCCTCAGCGTGGCGCAAAGTCGATAACCCTTTGATGCCGCTTCTGGAACATGTGCGGGCGCTCAACCTTCCCCTCCCAGCTATGGACGGTGACATCCCAATTGTTCGACAGCGGTATGAGTGGAAGAACCGCCGAGAGGGAAGCCGTCTTTCAATTCGCGGAGCTTGCTAACTCCACGGGTTTTTCCGTTCCTGCGGTCTCGTTTCATTCAAACCTGAGCCCTCTAAGCTACTCAACTCTGTCAGGCATTGGCAGCGACGGCTTTGGAGATGATGAACGAGTTAGAATCGGCGCACTTGCCCAGCACCATGGCATCCCAACACGCCTCCTGGACTGGACCGAGAATCCCCTAGTCGCAGCCTTCTTTGCAAGCCTGCCAAACAACCGCCCTTCAGCCGCCCCTATCTGCGTGTGGGCACTCGATACGAGCGCTCTTAAACGATATGGCGCTCAGACGTATTTTTCCAATAGCCTGAACGTAGCTGTACACCGCCCCAGCAGAGGCGACAACCACTACCTACACTCGCAAGGCGGACTACTTACGGAGATCCGAGAGGCTCACGGCTACTTCATCAAGTACGGAGAATGGCCATCGCTTGAAGACGTCTTCATGGGTGAAAAAGGCGGGCCCATTCTTATCGGCCACGTGCTGCCAGCAGAACAAGTACCCAAACTGGCAATACTCCTTGAGCGAGAAGGTGTGCATCACGCCGCTTTGATGCCCAGCTTGGACAACGTAGCGAAGACCGTTAGATTGCGGTGGGGCCGCCAACCTCTGGTGTAATCAATGGATGCAAAAGAAGGACCAATCAATCAGGCTGTCTTGCCTACAAGCCGTTAGTGCAGCCCTTGCTGCCTATGCTGTGCGCCTGAGTGGCGATGAGCCGTATACATGGGCATCATGGGGTGAGTTCGGCAAAGCATGGCTGCTCCTGTATCTAGCTCACTTCTTTGTGTTGGCGGTAAGCGGTGTTGTGTTGCATAACGCTTATCCCTGGGTTTTCGGCGGCCAGCCCAATGAAGATAGAAAAAATACGGCGCATCTGGCTGTCTATGTGTATGCAACTCTCATAGCCACCGCAACGATCTTCATCCTGCTACGGATAGCGCACGGGCGTGGTTAAACCGCATGTCTAACCCACGAGCGAACGCGATAGCCAGTTTCGGATGTGCCCATGTACCCACTTCGGGGCGCAGACCGCCGCCACGGATAAACCCCACAAAAGTCTTATGAGGGAATTTCTCGTATAAGGCTTCGAGATACTCCTCGGTGGAGGCAAAGCGGGAGCGGCGGTATGCCTGCACCTCAGGCTTCACCTCATCGAAGAACGCGTCGATGGTCATCAAGGCGTCCTTGGGCTTCGCTTGGAGGCTCGGTGGCTGGATCATGCTGGGCCGAGCAAGGGCCGGACGCTCCTTGAGTTCCCGGATGGCCGCGCCCATGGAGGCCATCTCGTCCCGCACCGCTTGGGTGAACATGGCGAAGGCCTCGTGGGTCAGCATGTGGGCCGGGTTGGGGGCGACTGCCGGGGCCGGGGTGTTGCCCTTGAGGATGTCCTCAATGACCGCATCGCACCACACAGCGAAGCGCACGTCCAGCCAGCGGGCGAAGAACACAGCCAGCTTCGGGTGCGCCCAGGTACCTACGTCGGGGTTCAAGTGCCAGCCACCCTGGGTCGTGAAGAGGGTCGGGATTTTCCCGTGGCTCTCAACGGCCTGGAGGTACTCGATGGTAGAGGGCAGGCGAAGGAACTCGTTCGGGACCTTGCCGAACGCTTTAGCGGCCTTGGTCATATTGAACCAGCCGTCTTCACGGAAGTAGAACTCAGCGGCCACGGTTGTGGCGCTATGCTTGCCCCGGTAGGTGCCTACGGTCTTCTGCTCGAAGGTCTTGGTGATGAGCGATGCGGTCATTGAGTTTTCCTCTTTCGCCTCTGGCGAGGCATGCCCGGTCTGTTGGGCGTTTGTTTGGGGGAGGTGGAGGACCGCAGCCCTTCCACCTGTAGTGCAGCGACTTCGTTGCTCACACCGACTCACTCAAAGGAATCGAAAAGGGGATAGGAAGCCGGCCGGGCACCCCAGAAAACGCACAGATGGCAAGCCACAGGCGCCCTGCTTCGTCCGGCCTTAAAGGCCAAAAGAGGGCCTCAATTGCCCCTTGCGAAACCCAATCTGGGCAAGACGATGGATGTACTGAAACACAGCCGGTGCAGCCATGAAGCCAGCGTTTTGGGGCTCCTGCCTGGGCCTCTTAGCGAAGTCGAAAGGGGACAGATAAGCAAAGACACACGCCCAAACAAAAAGCCCCACGGGATCACCAGCAGGGCTTCGAATGGGAATCCAGGAAAACAGGCCGTCAGGCCTCCTTTAGGTACTGGTATAGGGTCTCGCGGCTGATGCCGTACTCCCTCGCTAAGGCTGCACGCCCCTTACCCTTGTTGGCCTCGTCCTTGCCCTTGAGTTCCTGGGCCTGGGTGGTGGTCAGCTTGGGCGCCCTGCCCTTGTAGACGCCTTTGGACTTGGCAATCTCGATGCCCTCACGCTGGCGCTCCTTGATGAGGTCCCGCTCGAACTGAGCAACGGCACCCAGCAAGTGCAGCATGAGTGTGGCCATTGGATCCTCTTGCTCGGGCCTGAAGGTCTGCCGCTCCTTGAGGAACTCCACGGACACACCACGCCCTGTAAGGCCGTCAATGGTGATCTTGAGGTCACCCAGGTTACGGGCCAGACGGTCCATCGAGTGGACCACCAGCGTGTCTCCTGCGCGGCAATGCTTGAGGGCTGCCTGAAGGTGGGGACGGTCAGTAGTGGCACCGCTCACCTTGTCCTCAAAGACTGCATCGAGGTCCTGCCCATCCAATTGGCGGGCCGTGGTCTGGTCCAGAGAGGACACGCGAAGGTAGCCCACACGCTGGCCCCTGTAGGACTGCTGCTGGGTGCTCGTTGGGGTGGCCTTCTTGGGGGCCTTGGCTGTGGTGTTCATCGTCAACCTGACTTTGTGAATGTGTCAGGCTGGACTCTAGACCATGCGCATCAATGTGTCAACAAACAAAATTTACACCCTAACCGGACATATCATGCCAGGCAGAACCTGTCAGGCCCAGGTGTTGCCTTTGGGTACACCTCAACCTGACACAGGAAGGAATTCTGGGCACCAGGGTCCGTCCTTATGAAAAGTTTCACAATGACAAACTGGAGACCGCGCGCAAAACTGAGCCAACTCGATGCCGCTGAATTGGGAAAAAGGGTGCCTTTACCTTCCAGTCGTGACAGCAGCATTGGCACATGAGTTCAACCCAACGAGGCCCTATGCGCTATCTCGACAAGCTCCTTACGTTCCTGCCTGACGCCCTCAAGGCCATCAACGACAACCCGCTTGGTGCCGTAGTGTTGGTGGTGGTCTTGGCTTTCACGCTGTACGGATACACCATCTACAAGCTGCGGTGAGACCGCAACGAGTCCCAGATTGTGACTCTGGTTGTCGTCCAGTCGGTTGGCGGTGCGGCGCCCTTACAAGGCGTAGGTCGGGGGTTTGAGCCCCTCAGCACCCACCATCAACTAGACCCACTGCTTTGGGAGCACATGCGCTAGCTCACTGGGTGTCTGCATGGGCAACATCTGCCGCAGTCAGGCAGCAGCCTTCAAGGCAGCCGCAGAGGCCAACTTATCGGCCCGCTCATTGCCCGGGTGACCTGCATGGCCCTTGACCCACTGCCACTTCACCGTGTGTCCCTTAGCGGCTTCCTTCAGCCTCTGCCACAGGTCCATGTTCTTGACCGGCTTGCCGTCCGCTGTCTTCCACCCCTTGGCCTCCCAACCGGGCAACCACTCGCGCATTCCCTTGCACAGGTACTGCGAGTCACTGACCACGGTCACCACGCTGGGCATGGTCAACCGTTCCAGGCCACGGATAGCGGCCATGAGTTCCATTTGGTTGCTCGTGGTCTGCGCTTCGCCGCCCGATAGCTCCATCTTGTGGGGCCCCTTGGTGAACACACAGCCCCACCCTCCCGGGCCGGGGTTGCCCTTGCAGGCTCCGTCTGTGTAGATGGTGACGGGCTGGGTGGTCGTTGATAGTGTGCTCATGATTGGGATGATGAAGAGGGGTTGACAGAATCGGGCCAGGGGGTGGGACCTAGTGGCACCCGGAGGGGGGAACGTGAACGCACCGCGCTATCAATCACCCTCTCGTAAATTTGTGGTGATTTTTGAGATGAGGTGCAGGCGTCACAAGGGAACTACAGGGGAGCCGCTTCGGGCTGCGGCTGCGACTCAGGCTCAGGCTCGGGCTCAGGTGGGATTCCTACCAGGACCCATACGGTGTTGTCCAAGGAGCGCACAGCCTGTTGCCCTTCTGGAATCACAGGTACGGGGTCATAGGTGGCATCCCCTGGTGGGTAGAACACCCCAGGCTCCATCGGTGAAGGGAGTTCTTCAGAGGTCGCTCGGAACACCCTTGAGGTGTCCCAGTGGTACGCGGTACGTGTTTCCATCAGTAGGTAATCCAGGTTGTGCAGGCGTAGTTGTAGGGACGCGATTCGGCATCGCCAGACGAGCCAGTACGGGCACCGGCATCGAGGGTTGTGGTCCCAGGCAGTTCGCCCCCGTGGCCTTGCCCATAGCTACCTGCCGTGGTTCCATGGGTATGTGGCTTGTTGTCGTCGGCCTCATAGGCCCACAAGCTGCGGCCCACGTTGAGGGTGGCCCCATCGGTCAGGTCTCGACGGAACCGGCCATTGCTCTTTGGGAGAACGATGTAGCCGCCCGTTGTGCTCCGTGTGGTGCTCGGATTGGCCGGGTCGGTACACCGATAGCCCCACCCAGCGGTGGCGTTGTTGGTGTCCCCGCAGTAGATCGAGAGCAGGCCCGGATAGGCCGTCACGCTTGGTGCTTGACCATTGCAGCGCAGAACGCGGTAGCCAGCAGGGGGAACCGTCCAGGCCGCATCCACGAACAGGCCCGGAGCGCTGATGGCCGTGCTCAGGCTGTTCACTCGGCCACTCACGTAGGTGTCCACATAGTTCTTCGTTGAGAGCTGCGAAGCGGTCACAGGATCGGGCGCTTGAGGCGCTGCCATCGAGAACGTCCAGGAGCCCGTGACGGTCTCCGTTGCGGTAGACCGCCCAGGCACATCCAGAAGGGCTCGCCACGGTACTGCTGTCGTGTACGCAAGGGCAGGCAACGTGAAGGATGACACCGAGACCACATTGAGGGACAGCGGGGCAATAGACACGGGATCGCCTGTGGTCGCATCGAAGCCCAGTAGGTTCCCCTTGCGGGCCTCCTTATTGGGCACGGTCACGCCGTTCTCGCCTACAGGTACGCCCAGCACCGCCGTGGCGGCGTCATAAGCCTCTTGGGAGATGTACAGGGATTGCCGTGTGGCGGTGTCCAGGTCGGCCTCGGTGAGAACCGTTGCGTCCTGGAAGTCCACCAGAGGGGCATCCTTCTTGGTGTTCCGCTTGATGACCACCGTGCCCGTGGGGGCCGCGTTGAACTTCACCAAGCTGCGGGAGATGATGGTGTAGTCCACCGTGATGGTCTTCAGGACACCATTTACGTACACCAGGATGTCGATATCGAAGATGTACGGGAAGGGGAGCGGGAAGGAGTCCGCTACGCCGGTAGCAGGGTATGTTGCGCTTGAATAGGCCAATTTTGATGTGTGTTTCGCTGAAGGTGGGGCCAGTGATGGCCATGGGTGGGTGTCCCGCAAACGGGGACGCTGACGAGCGCCTGAGGTAGAACTCAAGGGCGCATGAACGAACGCTGAAGGCCAGAAGCAAAGAAGCCCCCCATGTGCTGTACGGACACACGGAGGGCTTCACCGTCAGCGAACGACGGAACGGGATGCAAAGAGACGCAGAAAGGGCACCAGATGGGCCGCTGCGGCGTCTTTGCGAGATCGGTAAGGGGTGGCTGTGGGTGGAGGTGTTGGGAGCCTGGAGGAGGTCTCAAAGGTGGATGGGCCTTCGCCCACCATCAACACATCAAATCCTGTTCAGGGGCCACAGACGGGGCCACGATATGGAGTCGTTAGGTACTCAGTATGGATACCTTATGAGTACTTATCGTTGAGATCATCAATAGAGAAAAATCTTTAAGAGAGTCTCTTAGAGTGACTCTCTGAGAATCCCTGCTCTCCCCCTATAGTGACCACTTCAGATACGGACAATGAGGTGTCCACTTCAGTGGTGGGTGTTCTCCCACTGCGATTGTTAGCAAACCCGGAAACTGTCCGGCTTTGGGCAGCGTGCGCTTTTCAAAGTCCCGTCAAACTCAAGGAATGCTTGGCTTTGTCTTCGGGGTATAGATCAACAACCGTTCCGACCTTCAGGACTGCTGATAGTCGAACGCTCGTCGGCCTTCACCTCTACGTCGTACATGGAGGTTTGTGACTGTTGCGGCTGGCGCAAAATGTGCTCAGTAAGCACGGTTCGCTTTCCATCTGCCAGACAGACAGTATTTCGCTCGTCCGCATCCAGACGGGCGACAGCCCGGACTCGTTGACCAGCAGTGGGGCACGTCCGGGCAAACCTAACGAAACGTTCTGTTTGTCCTCGGCGTCCACATGGTCCGCCACAGCTTTGGCGGCGTTCGTGTGTGCCAACACCTTGCAGATGTCAGCGGCAATGAACCAGGGCTCGCCCTTGATGAGCACAGTGCGAAGCCCGGGGGCCGGGGTGAAGTTGAAGGTGGTGATGTTGGTGGTCATGTGTGAGTCCTCGACGTGCGAGCGAGCGGGCGGTGTGCTCCTGAAGGGCCCACTTCGAGCGCAAGTAACGAGGTGTCCACTTCAGTGCCGCAGGGTCGTCGGCACGGCGTGCGTTGTGGGGCGCTGTTGGAGGGTGAAGCGGGACGGCGTGAAGGCATACATGCTGATGAACGCTTCGGCTGCGCGTGGGTGGAACACACGCAGTGGCTGATGGCTACCAGGGAACAGACGCTTCTGGTTACCGGGGAGGCCCAGACCTTCGGAGATTTCCGTCATGGTCTTGCAGAACTCCTTGTTGCCTTCCTCATCGAGACGCTTGGGCATCCCAGCGCGTGCCCGGATGTCGTGGCCGGACAGGTAGTCTTCAAGAGTCACGCGCTTCTTCAGCTCGACCACTTCAGCGGTCAATACCTCGTTCTCTTGTTGGACCACTTGGAGCTTGCTCTGGGCGTACACCAGGGCACGGGCCAGGAACGCTTCGGGGTCCTCCTTGACTTCCTCGACCACAGCCGGGGCGAGATACATGCCGGTTTTGAGGATTTCGGAGATGACCGAATCGCACCACACAGAGAACGTCACGTCCAACCAGCGGGCGAAGAAGACGGCCAGCTTGGGGTGTGCCCAGGTGCCACCGTAACGGCCAGAGCGGGACCGCCACAACTCTGGAGATTCCCCAGAGATAGAAAGCACGTCCGTCAGAGCCACGATGTATTCCTTGGTAGCGGGTGAACGCCAGAAATCCCCCAGGTCTTTGCCGAATGCCTTCGCGGCCTTCGTCATATGAAACCAACCGTCCTCGCGGAAGGTGAAGGGAACGCTGGTCATTTCCACACCGCCGTCGATGGTCGTGTGGAAGGTCTTGGTGATGATGTTCGTGGTCATGTGTGAGTCCTCGATGTGTGAGGGTGTATGTGATGGGGAGGGACCGTGGTCCCGTTTCCTTAGGCGTCCACCCGCATCAGTGACACCGACCTCCCGCCATGCGTGGCATGGACGCGACATAATCAAGGCATCAACGACGATATGTATTTCGGTGCTCTAATAACGTGAGTTTGTTTTGAGGTGCAACGCCTCAAGACTCAAAATATCCTCAACGGATACCAAGTCGCGCAAACTCGAATACTTGCACTTGCAGAAATAGCAATATCAAAGCCGGAAAAGGCTATTCCTTTCAACCTTACTGACACGCCTCTAGCATGAGGTTTTCAACGGTAGAAAATGGAATAGCAGCATGCAGTTTTCTGTCTGGCTCTCGGGCTCTTTCGGCCTAGAAATTGAGGCCTCATCGAGCAGCGTCTCATTCACAGCGGCACCACTGTTAAGAGTATTCATTCAGGGCAGCCGCCCCCGCTTTGGATTTAGTCACCGCGCCATGCGTATGGAACACGGCCCCATAACTGGGGAGTTGTATCTCTGCGGCCTCATCATCTCGTATGACCTCCTGGGATTGCTTGCTGGCATCTTTCGCCGCAGGACGGAGAGGGCCCATGCCAATCTATAAGCAATATCAGGACGGCCCTTGGTGGGCTTCCGTCAGCATCCCGGGCAGGCCTCGAATTCGAGTCTCACTGAGGACCAAGGACCGCGACGAAGCAGAGGCCCGCTACCTCATCCTTGAGCGTGCTGCATGGGCCGAAGCGGTACTGCCGCGCGTCACCGGCCCGACCGCCTCAGAGCCCCAAACCTCGCCAAGCAGTGCCCTCATCGACACGCAGGAGGACGAAGCACATGGGCACGGTTAAGCAGCCATCGCCCAATGTCGTGACCATCCAGGATGTGTTTGACCGAGCCTATGAGACCCACTACGCGGACAAGAAGGACCGCAAGGGAGTCCTCCAGCGGTGGAAGACTCTGAGCCGCTTCCTCGACCCGCAAACGGATGTCACGACCATTACCCGGGCGGTGGCCCGTGACGTTCAGTATGCGATGCGCAAGGCCACCTGGACACACAGCAAGAGCGGTGAGGCCAAGCCCTACGCCATGGGCACCATCAACCGCCACCTTGCCCTACTCGGCAAGCTCATGGGCTTCGCTCAGGATGAGATGGACATCCCAGTGCGTGTGCGGCGTATGCCGAAGTTCTCCGAGGGCTCACACCTCAAGCGACGAGCATTAAAGCCGGAAGAGTTCACCTTGATGGTGTCGGCCCTTGAGAACCACGAGCATGCCCCATGGCGCCGCTTGGTGGACTTCCTGAAAGTCCTATGGGGAACGGGCTGCCGCCTCGGTGAGGTGAAGCCCAAAGCCCTCCAATGGGGCAGTGTGGACTTCGTTCAGCGGACCCTGTACTGGCAAGACACCAAGAGCGGTGCAGCCGTGTGCAAGCCAATGAATGAGGAGGTGTACGCCATCTTGAAGGCCCGCCGAGAGACCGGCCTCAAGGCGCCCTTCAGCGATGTCAGCATGCACGCCCTTCGTGAGGCCTGGGACTGGTTGTGTGCTGAGGTCCTGCGTATCACAGACCGCGCTGAACGGGCTCGGTTGGTGCCCCATTCAATTCGCCATTCAGCAGTCACACGGGTGCTTAGGGCGGGCCACTCGGGGCCGAAGACTCAGCGCCTCATGGGGCACAAGAGCTACCAAACGACTCAACGTTATGAGCACCTGGAGGTTGACGATTTGAGAGACGCTGCGGAGGCGTTGAGGAGCCCGGCGAGAACACGCCAAGAATAGCGAGGAAGCCCTTAATGAAGCATCAAGCAGGGCTTCGCAGACGGTTAGTCAGGCAGGCCATAGTTCCGCTCGGAATCACTACGCCGATTGCCACGGTACACACTGCTTTTGCTCAACGTCTTGGGCGAGCCTGAAGACGAAGTCCATGTGAAAGTGACATCCCAATCGGAACTCTTGCCACTATTGCTCACGAACTTTTTTGCTTGCCTATGCACTGTTAAGCCGCCGATTGTCATCCTGCCCGCTCTAACCATTCCATGAGCAAAAAACACATCGTTGAGCAAACCATATGTGAACTCTGATTCCGGCATGGTCTCGAGCTGGGCTACCCATGCAGCCTCCCTTACCCTCACCTCAGCTTGCGCGGCCAGCCTTGCGGCGTGCCTCGCCGCCAATTCATCAGAACTACCGATGTACTGACCTGCCCCCTCCAGCCATACCATTCAATTGAAAAGAGGTCCAAGGGTTTGCAGGTTAACTGATCCTGCGTCGGTGGTGGTTGGGTTTGGGTTGCGGTGTTTGGCTGCAAATGCAGCCGGCGGGATTCGGCCGATGGTTCCATGAGGCCGCACCTCGTTATAGTCCTGACGCCAGATGGCGATGACCTCACGGGCCTGGGCCAGGGATTCGAACCAGTTCTCGTTGAGACATTCATCCCGGAACTTGCCGTTGAAGCTCTCGATGTAAGCATTCTGGGTTGGCTTGCCAGGCTGAATCAGGATGTGCTGGATGCCCCGACTTTGCATCCAAGCCATGAAGGCCCTGCAGGTGAACTCCGGCCCATTGTCTGTTCTGATGGCCTGCGGATACCCTCTGAACCGTGCTGCGCGATCCAGGATTCGGGTGACGTAGGCGCCTGGGATTGACAGGTCTACGGCGATGTCGATGCATTCATGGCTGAAGTCGTCTGCGATGGTCAGACATTTGATACGTCGGCCGTTGCTCAATGCGTCGCTCACGAAATCCAGGCTCCAGGTCTGGTTGACCTGTGTAGCCGCCACCAGGGGCGTTCGCTCGCCTCGGTGCTTCTTGCCTGTGTTGCGCTTGCGAACAGCCAAGCCCTGCTCACGGTAAAGGCGGAACACCTTCTTGTGATTGGTGCCCGGAAACTCGCTTCGCAGCATGTCATGTACGCGCCGGTAGCCGAAGCGGCGGCGCTCCATCGCGACGGCTTGAATGCGTTCGGCCAGACGCACGGTATGGGCGTGTGGTTGCGGTAAATGCCGCCAGGCATCTCGGGACAGCCCCACAAGACGACAAGCCCTGCGCTCGGAAATCTGGGTGTGCTCCAGCATCTTCGCGATGGCCTTGCGCTTGTCTTGCGGGGCTAGCGCTTTACGCCGAAACCGACTTTGAGCGCTTCGAGATCGAGGTGGGCTTCGGCCAGGAGCTTCTTGAGTCGCGCATTCTCGACTTCCAAATCCTTCAGCCGGCGAGCTTCCTCGGCCTCCATGCCGCCGTACTTGGCACGCCACTTGTAGAACGTGGGCTCACTGAAACCGCCCTGGCGACAGACCTCCTTGACCGCCAGGCCCGACTCGGCTTGCTTCAGGAAACCAATGATCTGCTGCTCTGTGAATCGACTCTTCCTCATGTCCGTCATTCTCCATGTTGATGGACCTCGCTTCCATTAGGATGGTACGGTTGGGAGGGAGCAGGTCAGTACGCCTGAACATCCTCAGATATAGGCCGAGGTGTCTCCCGAGACATGGGCAAGTGCCCAGAGTTGTACAAGCTAACAAGCAACTCAGCACCGCAAGGGGTCACACAGTCGGACCCCGAGTGATTTGTCATGAACCACTCATTCCCGCTCTTGATTGGAAGAGTTGCTTCTCCGACATCAAACGTGGCTACCTCCGCTAGCACAGCAGCGAAATAGCTTTCCTTTAGCACCCTGACGGCCACTAATGGCTTCACACCTACTAACTTCTTAAGAAGTTGAGGCAGTGTCCATAAGTCTTCATTGTCAAAGGAGGGTCTAAAAGACATGCAGATAGTTTATCCGCAGCGGCCACACGGATACTCAGGGCGGGCAACTCAGCGACCAAGACCCAGAAGCTCATGGGCCATAAGAGCTTCCTAACGACGCAGCGGTATGAGCACATGGAGGTGGACGACCTGAGGGACGCTGCGGAAGCGTTGAGGGCGCCGCCTGGATTGCCTAAGCGGTAGACTACGTGGGCAGTCTCAGCGCCCTTCGCATGGGGCTTCAGTTTTGGTTGAGATGCCAACAAATTGAGTAACTTTAGGGGGTACGCTCATGAAAGTTATCAAGGATCTTATTCAAGCATTGCTAGTTTTTGCGTCGGTCGTGGTCATCAATAACGCAGTTGCATCGACTTTGAACCATAGCACCGTCACCTATGAATATCACTGCTGTGGCGATCCAATGACTCATTCGAATTCGCTTGAAGTCATAACCGGGGTGGACTATCCCGAAGTGGAGTTCTATGTTCTTTATGAGGGAATTGAGCCGTCGCTTGCCGACACGACATTGCGGTTCGGAGATGCGTCAATTTCCTTGGGCGCCGAGCCTTTTAATCGAGACATATTTGTCAAATACACATTCTTCGACGCGCCGAAAATATTGTCAGCTGAGGTCTCTTTAATAGGCTCGCAACTTTCCGACTTTTTGTACACGGGCAATACGGTTTCATTTACTTTGCCAGCTCACGGCCAATCTGCCATCTATGAGATTAACTTGTCTCTTGCTCCAGTGCCTGAACCGGATGGTATTGGATTGATGATTGCGGGGCTTATGGTTATTCTGTTGCGCCGCATTCAAACATCCCGGAGAAGGGGCGTCAGCGTGACCAGCCACGGCCCTAGTTATACCGCTGCTAACGCGGCTTCGTGGTCAAGATGCCATCCACCAGGGGCGGCGGTGCCCACCCCTCAGGCGGAAACACACGGGGCAACACAAGGCCCTCATGCTGGACCGCCTCGGCCACGTCCAACAGGTCTGCGGGCTCGGGATGGCTGTAGGTGGTGTCAGCGTCCCCGCCTTGCTGCTTGTGGCCGGTGTACGCGTTGATGTTGAAGGGGTAGACCTTCTTGCGCTTCAGCATCGTTTCGATGGTGTGGCGGAACGAGTGGAATGTGTTCTCAGGCCCCCACCCGTGGGCAATCTTGAGCTTTGAGAACCAAGTGGCGAAGGGCCCACCAGCATTGTTCAGCGCGGACACAGGGGCCATCGGAAACAGTCGCTCATGTCCCGCTTGCTTCATCTTCGCGGCGTATTCAGGCAGCCTCAAACGGACCAGCTCATGGTGCATCGGGATGACTCGCTTAGAGGGACTGTTCTTGACGGACTGCCACTCCTGCTCATCCTTGATGGCGATGCACCAGAGGTCCCCATCCTGTCGAATATCGGTGACCAAGAGTTGCGCCAGTTCGGTAACCCGCGCACCCGTGAACGCACCGAGGACTGGAATCCAGTAGGCGGCATCCCTCCCCGCTGACTTCAACAAGGGCAGGTCATAGGCTTGGAACAGCTGGGCGGCGAACAGGGCGGCCAGCTTGTCGGCCTTGATGGGCTTGCGCAAGGTGACGCGCTCCCTCGACCCTTCAATCTTGATGGTGGCCCATGGGTTGACCGTCACCCGCTGCTGCTCCTGCATCTCAAAACGGATCAAGCGGGAGACATAGCCCAGCCTGTCAGCAGCGGTACGAGGCGATTGCCCCTGCGTGAGCAACCAGTCCCGGAACTTCAGGCCATCCTGTCGGGTGAGCTTGAGCAGAGGCGGGTTCCCACAGACCTCCTCAAACTGGGACACAACCCGCTCGGCGGTGTCGATGGTCTTGGCTGTAGGTGGCTTGCCCTTCTTCTTCCATAGCTCCAGCACGTCCCGCAACATGAGCAGATGGGCAGGCTTGTCATATGCACTCAGGTCGGCGCCAGCGCCTCGCTCAAGTGAATCGGGCAGGTCCGGCTTCGCGGGCGTCTCAACGACTTCGCCCTGGTCTCGCTTCTTGCGGCCTGCCAGAGCCGTTGCCATGGCTTGCCCCCATGCGTACAGAGCCTTACGCTGTTCCGCTTCGTCCACAGGAAGGACAAGGCCGTGGGAACCCAGGTGGTCCGCAACACGCTCACGAAGGCCATTGAGGCTCCTGCCCGAGACAGCATCGCTGACCACCACGTCAAATGGCTGGCCCACACCGAACTCGGGCCCGTGCGCCATGCCTTGCAGCCACGCAGTCCCATCAATGCGCATACCCTCGTCCAAGTCCAGCAGACCATGGGACACCACAGCGGCCACCGCCTTGATCTCCTCCAGGGTAGCCGGACGGGAGGTCCTTACCAACTCAGGTGGTGGAGCAGGCGGGCTCAGCGCCAACCCCAAACGATGCCGCTCGGTCAGGAACAGGCCCTGCCAGTGCGCCCCTAGCTGGGCCGCGCGGACATCGGCCTGAGCCCGGTTGAGGTCCCCGAGGGCTTCAGTGTGTTCCTTCTTCCCGAAGGCTTGACGGAGGTCGTCAGGGATGCGGACGCGGAAATAGAACCGTCCCCCCTTGATGACCAGATAGGCTGTTTTCTTTGGCAACTTCGACACGTCCCGATTGTCCCACGGGCTCGATTGAGAGGAACCTTTGTGGGAAGGATTGTGGGAAGGTCAAAGGGAGAAAGGCCTTTAGGCATCGGCCTCTAGGACCACACAGAGGGAAAATGTGTGGTCGGGGTGAGAGGATTCGAACCTCCGGCCTCTACGTCCCGAACGTAGCGCTCTACCAGGCTAAGCTACACCCCGATGTCTTGCGACGATGACCGCGTAGTCATCATGCCGTCATCACGACGACCGATGAATCGAGTCGAAGGACAATTGTAGCAGCGCGTCCCGGTATTCTGACGCGGGCAAGCTGCCGAGACAGGCCTTGGCCTGTTCGGCCTGGACCTGCGCGGCCTCGCGCGTGGCTTCCAGCGCGCCCGTGGCCTTCACGATCTCGACGATCTGCGCCATGCGATCGACCTCGCCGTTGATGATCGCATTGCGGATCATCTCGCGCTGCTCGGCCGTGCCGCGCTGCATGGCCACGAGCAAGGGCAGCGTGGGTTTGCCTTCGCGCAGGTCGTCGCCGATGTTCTTGCCCAGCTCGGCCGTGCTGCCTTCGTAGTCGAGCAGGTCATCGATGAGCTGGAAGGCCGTGCCCAGCGCGCGGCCGTAGTCGGCGCAGGCGTTCTCGACCTCGGGCGTCGCGTCGCAGATGACCGCGCCCAGGCGCGCGCTGGCCTCGAAGAGCTTGGCCGTCTTGTATTCGATGACGCGCAGGTAGTCGTCCACCGAGATATCAGGGTCGTGCATGTTCATCAGTTGCAGGACCTCGCCCTCGGCGATGACGTTGGTGGCCTCGGCCAGCACGTCCATCACGCGCAGGCGGTTGGTCGAGACCATCATCTGGAAGGCGCGCGAGTACAGGAAGTCGCCCACGAGCACGCTGGCCGCGTTGCCGAACATGGCATTGGCCGTCTGGCGGCCTCGGCGCAGGTTGGACTCGTCGACCACGTCGTCGTGCAGCAAGGTGGCCGTGTGGATGAACTCGACGACGGCCGCCAGCTCGTGCCGATGCGCGTTGTCGTTGCCCAGGGCACGCGCCACGAGCAGCAGCAGCATCGGGCGCACGCGCTTGCCGCCCGCGCTCACGATGTAGTGCGAGATCTGGTTGACCAGCGCCACCTGCGAGGCGAGCCTGCGGTGGATGACCTGGTCGACTTCGGCCATGTCGGCGGCCGAGAGGGTGCGGTAACTGGCGGTGGGAGCTTGAGAGGAGGTCACGCGGGGTCAGCAGGCAAAAGGAGCCCACTGAGGCGGGCGGTCAAACTGCATTCAACGCCGCATTATAGGAAGGGCTGAAGGACAATACGTCGTCCGCTCACCCATCCATCCGCCATGACGCATCCCCAGAGTTCCGCGCACGCCGCCACCGCGCCCGCCCTGCCACCATCGATGCCGCCGTTGAGCCTGGCCATCATCGGTGCCGGCCCGGCTGGCCTGAGCCTGGCGCTGCAGGCCGCGCGTGCGTTGCCGACCGCGCGCATCACGGTCTTCGATGCGCGAGCGGCCGACAAGGACGTGTCCTCGGATGCGCGCACGCTGGCGCTGTCGCAGGGCACCGTGCAGGAGCTGCAGCGCATCGGCGTGTGGGACGCCATCGCCGCCAGCGGGCGCAGCGCCCCGATCAAGGAAGTGCACGTGTCGCAGCAGCAGCCCACGGTGCTGTGGCCCGGCCCGCAGCAGCCGCAGGTGCGCATCTCGGCGGCCGAGCAAGGCGTGCCGCAACTGGGCGCCGTGGTCAGCTACGGCACGCTCGTGGCGCCTTTGCAGGCCGCATGGGAAGGCATGGTCGCGCAACACGGCCAGCGCTGCGCGATGCGCTTCGGCACGCCCGTGCGCGGCCTCAAGCCGCTGGGCGCCGGCGTCGAGATCGATGCCGACATCGCCGAGGCCTTCGATCTGGCCATCGTGGCAGAAGGCGGCGTCTTCGCCGACCAGGCCAAGCTGAGCTGGCCACAAGGCGTGAGCCGCGACTACGAACAGACCGCCTGGGTCGGGCAGGTGCTGCTCGATGAGCATGGCCCGGCCGGCGTCGCCTACGAGCGCTTCACGCCCTCGGGCCCGGCCGCCTTGCTGCCCTTGCCGCCCGGCCCGGTCGTGGCGGGTGGCCCGAGCGGCCGGCGTGCGGCGCTGGTCTGGTGCGTGCAGCAAAACGACGACCCGGTGCGCGCCCTGGACGAAGCGCAGCGCCTGACCCTGCTCAACACCATCTTCCACCCGAGCGTGGGCCGCATCGTGCAGCTGTCGCCGCTCAAGGCCTTCCCGCTGGGGCTCAATGCGCACCGGCAACTGGTCAGCGAGGGCTTTGTCGTGCGCATCGGCAACGCGGCGCAGACCCTGCACCCGGTGGCCGGCCAGGGCTTCAACCTGGGCATGCGCGATGTGCACGAGTTGCTGGGCGCCTTGAAGCACGCGGCCTTGTCTGTCGACGACGATGCCGACGCCCGCAAGATGAAGGTGCAGCGCGCCCTGCGGCAGTTCGAGCGCCGCCGTCAGCCGGACCGCTGGGCGCTGCTGGCCACGACCGATTTCCTGGCGCGCAGCTTCACCTGGCCAGCGCCGATTCTGGCAACGATGCGGGGTCTGGGATTGGGGGCCGTGCAGTCGCTGGGCCCGGTCAAGCGGCTGGTCGCGCGCTCGATGATGTTCGGCTGGCGCTGAAGGCGCGCCGGCCTGAAGTCTGGCGAAGGTCCGGCTCAGCGCTGGGCCATGTAGGTCACGGTGATGTCATGCGACATGGCCATGTCCGCCCCCGCTTGCGTGTGCGCCAGGTACAGCGCCCAGGCGGCCATGGCGGCGAACAAGGTGTTTTGCAGCAGCTTCTTGCGCATGGGGGGCTCCGTAGGTGGGGTGAGCCTTCATGCTATGAAAAGGGTCCGTGTCTGAAAGCCCGAAGAAGCAGGCCCGGCGCCCCTCATTTCTCCGGGCAGGGCGCCGACTCGACCTCGATGCTGGCGTCGCAGCCGCTGCCCGCCGAGATCATGCGGCGCACCCAGCGCTGCCACAGTGGCCTGAACACACGACGCAACCGCCCCTGCGCCGCTATGGGCCCATCGACCGAAACAGCCATCAGCAAGCCGCAGTGATAGCGCCCGGCCTCGTCCGACCAGACCAGCGCCTTGCAAGCCCCCTTCAAACGCCGGCTGACCAACACGCCCACCGGGCAGGGCTCGGCCAGACAGCACACGCCGCAGCCGTTGCACGTGGCGCCAAGCGGCGGCTTGCGTGGGGCATCAGGGCGGATGAGGATGACCTGTTTCATGAAGTTTGAGACAATCGGTCCCTATGAACACCCAGACTACCTCATCCGCCGACACCCGATCGGTCGAACAGTACATGAGCGACGTGGGCCGCGCCGCGCGCGTGGCCGCCGCCGTGATGGCAGCCGCCTCGACCGCCGCCAGGAACAATGCCCTGCTGGCGCTGGCCGGCCAGATCCGCGCGCATGCGGGCGAGCTCAAGGCCCGCAACCAGTCCGATGTGATGGCCGCCGAGAAGGCCGGCCTGGCCGCGCCGATGATCGATCGCCTGCGCCTGACGGACAAGGTCATCGAGGTCATGGCCGAGAGCTGCGAGCAGGTCGCCGCCCTGCCCGATCCGGTCGGCGAAATCACCAACATGCGCCGCCGCCCCACGGGCATCAGCGTGGGCCAGATGCGCGTGCCCATCGGCGTGTTCGGCATGATCTACGAGAGCCGTCCCAACGTGACCATCGAGGCCGCTTCATTGGCCATCAAGAGCGGCAATGCCTGCGTGCTGCGCGGCGGCTCCGAGGCGATCAACTCCAACCTGGCGCTGTGGAAGCTCGTGCAGGCCGCTTTGACCCAGGTTGGTCTGCCCGCGGACGCCGTGCAGCTCGTGCAGACCACCGATCGCGCCGCTGTCGGCCAGCTCATCACGATGCCGCAGTACGTGGACGTGATCATCCCGCGCGGCGGCAAGGGCCTGATCGAGCGCATCAGCAAAGAGGCGCGCGTGCCCGTGATCAAGCACCTCGACGGCAACTGCCACACCTATGTCGATGCCGAGGTCGACCTGGACCTGGCCGTGACGGTCACCGACAACGCCAAGACGCAGAAGTACAGCCCCTGCAACGCGACAGAGTCGCTGCTCGTGCATGCCGCGCAGGCCGCCGCCTTCTTGCCGCGCATCGGCAAAGTGTTTGCGGACAAGGGTGTCGAGATGCGCTGCGATGCGCGCGCCAAGGCCATCCTGTCCGACGTGCCGGGCGCCAAGGTGGTCGATGCCACCGAGCAGGACTGGTACGAGGAGTACCTCGCCCCTGTCATCGCCGTGAAAGTGGTCGACACGCTGGACGAGGTCATCGCCCACATCAACCAGTACGGCTCGCACCACACCGATGCGATCCTCACGACCAACCACCCGAACGCGATGCGCTTCATCCGCGAGGTCGATTCGGCCAGCGTGATGGTCAACGCGTCGACACGCTTCGCCGATGGCTTCGAGTACGGCCTGGGCGCCGAGATCGGCATCAGCACGGACAAGTTCCATGCGCGCGGCCCGGTCGGCCTGGAAGGGCTCACATCCTTGAAGTTCGTGGTGCTGGGTCAAGGCGAGGTTCGCACTTGACCCGCATGCCGCGCCAGCGCATCGCCCTTTGCAAGCCCGGTGCCTCGCCGGGCTTTTTCTTGTGCGCGTGAACCTGTGCTGGACCTGAACGCGCTCAATGTCGGCCTGATGCTGCTGGCGTCAGGCGCCGCCGGCCTGGTCGATGCCATCGTGGGCGGCGGCGGGCTGATCATCGTGCCCTCGCTGTTCGGCCTGTTCCCGCAGGCCGTGCCGGCCACGCTGCTGGGCACCAACAAGGCCGCGTCCATCTGGGGCACGGGCTGGTCGGCGTGGCAGTTCGCCAAGCGGGTCTCGCTGCCTTCATCGCGGTTGATGGGCGCCCTCGTCGCGGCCATGCTGGGCGCCTTGCTCGGTGCCTGGCTGGCCACGCTGGTGCCGGCATCGCGCTTTCGCGTCGCGCTGCCCTTCGTGCTGGCCGCCGTGTGGCTCTACACGCTGTGGCGCAAGGACATGGGCCGCCATCACCTGCCGCATTGGTCGCATCGCGCCGAAACCCTGATGGCGACGGGCATCGGCGCGGGCATCGGCTTTTACGACGGCCTCTTCGGCCCGGGCACGGGCAGCTTCTTCGTGTTCGCGCTGGTGCGCTTGCTGGGCTGGGATTTCCTGCATGCCAGCGCCGCCGCCAAGCGCCTGAACTTCGCCACGAACGTGGCCGCGCTGGCCTGGTTCATCCCGCATGGGCATGTGCAATGGGCCTTGTCATTGCCCATGGCCGCGGCCAATGTGGCCGGCAGCGCGGTGGGCACGCGCCTGGCCCTGCGTCATGGCGCGGGCTTCGTGCGCGTGGCTTTCCTGATCGTGGTCGGCGCGCTGATCCTCAAGACCGGCTGGGACACCTGGGCGCATTGAGCCCAGCCCATTGAGCCCCGTCAACATCACTGAGGCGTGGCCGCCTCGAGGTAAGAGTCGACTTCGGCCTTGGGCACCTGCGGCCCCACATAAGGCATCCAGCCGATCGCCTGCGAGTGCAGGCTCTGGATGAAGAGCTTGTTGTCGACCTCCGTGGCCGACGTGGTCTCGGGGTAGGCACCGGTCGGGTCCTGCAGGTCATCGACGACCTTGCCCGTGTCATCGTACGCGATCACATGGCCGTAGGCCTTGGGCACGGGCCACAGGAAGCGCGGCAGGCGCAGCGTGAGCGAGCGCAGGAAGGGGTGCTGCGCGGCCGCGTCGATCACGGGGCTGCGCGGCTTGGTCAGGCCCACCCACAAGCGACCCGAGTTGCTGCGCGTCAGGTTGTCCGGAAAGCCCGGCAGGTTGTCGACGAAGACCCTGGCAGCGCCCTGCTGCATGGCCTGCTCGATGGTGGGCACACCGTTGTCGCCCTGCGCCGTGCGCACGACGGACAGCTTGGCCAGGTCCACCGCCCAGATGCGGTAGGTATCGGTCTCGGAGATGTACATGGTCTTGCCATCGGCCGAGAACTCGATGCCGTTGGGGAAGCACATGCCCGCCAAGGCCACGCGCGCGACGAGCGTGACAGGGTCCTGCGCGATGATGCGGCCCGTGCAGCTGTGCTCGAGCACATCGAGCACGCTGGCCTCGAAGGTGCTGCCCCATTCCTTGGCGCCGAAGCGCCGCGACGCATCGCTCAGCCAGATCGTGCCGCCCGGCCCGATCTTGACGGCATCGGCAAAGCGGATGTGGTCGTCGGCCACCGGGTGCGACACGCTGGTCAGCAAGGTCTCGATCTTGGCGTCCGGCCCACGGCCCGTCACGCGCAGCAGGCCGCGCATGGCATCGGCCACGAGCAGGCGCCCTTGCGCATCGACGTCCAGGCCCAAAGGCCGGCCGCCCGTGTTGACGATCACTTCGTAGTGCTGGCCGTCCGTGTTGACCTTGAGCACATCGCCATTGTTCAGGCCGGTGAAGATCTCGTGGTCGTGGGCAGCGATGAACTCGGGGCCTTCCTGCCCGCTGGACAGCGGCCATTGCTGCAGGTGCGCCAGCTTGTCGTTGACGGCATGCGGGCCGCTGTAGCCCGCATCCTTGGGCGGCGTCCAGGCGACAGGGTCGGCCGGCGTCGGCCAGAACGTCAGATAGGCCAGCCCCGCCAAGATCGGCACCGCACAGCCGGCCAGCCAGTTCAGGCGCCCACCCTGCGTGCCGCAAGGCGCGGCCCGATTCCATGCTCGTCTCATGCTTGTCTCCTGCCAGGGGCTCGCGGCTTCTTGCCGTCTGATGCCAACAGTGTTGGCCGCCATTGTCTGGGCAGATGGCGGCTTCATGACAAATGAACCACAGAAATATGTCAGCTGTTGTCTCGACAACGCCGCAGACCCTGCCAACGCAAAGGCCTCGATGCGGACACCGCAACCGAGGCCTTGACAGATCGCATCGGCATGGCTGCCGCGAGATCCTTACTTTTCAACGAAAGCGCGTTCGATCACGTAGTCGCCGGGCTCGCCCTGCGACGGCGAAATGTGGAAGCCGCGGGCATCCAGGATCTTGCACAGGTCGGTCAGCATGGAGGGGCTGCCGCACATCATGGCGCGGTCGGTGGCCGGGTTGAGCGGCTGCAGGCCCAGGTCGGCGGCCATCTTGCCGTTCTCGATCAGGTCGGTCAGGCGGCCCTGGTTGCGGAAAGGCTCGCGCGTGACCAGCGGGTAGTACAGCAGCTTGTCGCGCACCAGCTCGCCCAGCAGCTCGTGGTCGGGCAGTTCTTCGTGGATGAAGTCGTGGTAGGCCAGCTCGCTCACGGTGCGCACGCCATGCACGAGCACGACCTTCTCGAACTTTTCGTAGGTGTACGGGTCCTGGATGATGCTCATGAACGGCGCCAGGCCCGTGCCCGTGCCGAACAGGTAGAGGTTCATCGCGGGCTTGAGGTCGTCGACGACCAGCGTGCCCACGGCCTTGCGGCTGACCAGGATCTTGTCGCCCACCTGCAGATGCTGCAGGCGCGAGGTCAAGGGGCCATCCTGCACCTTGATGCTCAGGAACTCGAGATGCTCTTCGTAGTTGGCGCTGGCGATCGAGTAGGCGCGCATCAACGGCTTGCCGTTGACCTCGAGGCCGATCATCACGAAATGGCCGCTGGCGAAACGCAGGGCGGGGTCGCGTGTCGTCTTGAAACTGAACAGGGTGTCGTTCCAGTGGTGAACGGAGGTGACGGTCTCTTGGTTGAACGCGGCCATAGTCGATTGTCCTGAGAGCCCCAAAGGCCCCGATGCCTGACGGAAACCCTAGATTGTCGCCCATATCGGTGCGCCCCGGCACGCCCACCCCGCGTATTTGGGGCCTTTGCCCAGGCATAAGCTATGCTCGAAAAGGCATATGGCACAGACGATCATGAGTACTCCCGCCCCCACCAACGCATCCGGTTTCACCACCTCGGTCCCGCAGGACCCGCGCACCGCCCTCGTCGTGTTTTCCGGCGGGCAGGACTCCACCGCCTGCCTGGCCTGGGCCCTGTCGCGCTACGCCCGCGTCGAGACGATCGGCTTCGACTACGGCCAGCGCCACCGCGTCGAGCTCGACTGCCGCGGCACCGTGCGCGCCGAGATCGCCCGCCTTTTTCCACAATGGGGAAACCGCCTGGGCGAGGACCACCTGCTCGACCTCGGCCTGCTGGGCCAGATCTCGGGCACGGCCCTGACCGAGTCGCGCGCCATCGAGATGCAGGCCAACGGCCTGCCCAACACCTTCGTGCCCGGCCGCAACCTGCTGTTCCTGAACTTCGCCGCCGCCTTGGCCTACCGGCGCGGCGCCTCGGTGCTCATCGGTGGCATGTGCGAAACCGATTTCTCGGGCTACCCCGATTGCCGCGACAACACGCTCAAGGCCCTGCAGGTGGCCCTCAGCCTGGGCCTGGACAGCCCCATGACCATCGAGACCCCGCTGATGTGGCTGACCAAGGCCCAGACCTGGGCGCTGACCGCGCAATTGGGCGGCCAGCCGCTCAACGACCTCATCATCGAGCACACGCACACCTGCTACCTGGGCGACCGCACCCGGCGCCACGCCTGGGGCTACGGCTGCGGCACCTGCCCCGCCTGCGCGCTGCGCCGCGACGGCCACGACGCTTACGTGCGGACTGCATGAATGCGGCACTTTGCCTGTAAAGTGCCGCGACAGTCACCCAGGAATCCGCCACTCAAGGGACGCGCGTGAACACCTCGCAACTCATCATTCTGGTCTTGGTCGCCGTGCTGGTCTTCTGGGCGGTGGGTGCGTACAACCGCCTCATCCGCCTGCGCAACGACATCGGCAACGCCTTCGCCCAGATCGATGTGCAGCTCAAGCGCCGCCACGACCTGATCCCCAACCTCGTCGAGGTCGCCCGCAAGTACCTGTCGCACGAACGCGAGACGCTGGAGCGCGTCACCGCCGCCCGGGCGCAAGTCATGGCCGCCACGGACATGGTCAAGGCCTACCCCAACAAATCGAGCCCGATCAAGAGCCTGAGCATGGCCGAAGGCGTGCTGGCCAATGCCATGGGGCGCTTTCAGGCCATCGTCGAGGCCTACCCCGAGCTCAAGGCCGACCAGACCTTGCGCGAGCTGAGCGAAGAGCTCACGCACACCGAGAACAAGGTCGCCTTCTCGCGCCAGCTCTTCAACGACGCCACGCTCGACTACAACAACGCCGCGCACCAGTTTCCCACCAACATCGTGGCGGGCCTCTTCGGCTTTCGCACGGCCGCCATGCTCCAGGCCACCAGCACCGAGGCCGAACGCCAGCCGGTCAAGGTCAGCCTCTGATCGCTGAAGCGGGTTGTCATGCAGTTTCGGCAGCATCAGCGTCATGCACAGCTTCAGACCGCACGTTTGCTGGTCTGGTTCGCCGTCATGCTCACAGGGCTGACGCTGACCATCAACCTGCTGCTGAGCTTGGCATACAAGCTCGTCATGCCTTTCAGCGTGGGCTTCCCGGCCCTGTTCTTCGAGACCAACACGGCGCTCCTGCTGCTGTTCGTCATCGGCGGCACGCTCGTTGAAACAGCGCGGTTGCGCGATGGCGGCGGCCCGCGCGTGGCGCACTGGCTGGGCGGGCGCGAGGTCAACGCCAACCCCGACGACGCCACCGAGCGCCGCCTGCTCAACGTGGTCGACGAGATGGCGATCGCCAGCGGCCAGACCATCCCGCGCGTCTACGTGCTGCCCAAGGAAGACGCCATCAACGCCTTCGTGGCCGGCTGGGGCACCGAAGACGTCGTGCTCTGCGTGACGCGCGGCGCGCTCGACCGCCTCACGCGCGCCGAGCTGCAAGGCCTGGTCGCGCACGAATTCGGCCACATCAAGGAAGACGACCTGCCCCTGACCATGCGCATGCTGGCCATGGTCTGGGGCCTGTCGCTCATCCACGGCTATGGCCAGACCCTGATGAGCACCGACGACAAGGGCCACGTGAGCCCCGGCGCCTGGCTGATCGGCCTCGTGCTCTCGGTCACGGGCTGGTTGGGCTGGATGGCCGGGCGACTGCTGCAGGCCGCCGTGTCGCGGCAACGCGAGTTCCTGGCCGATGCCAGCGCCGTGCAGTTCACGCGCTCGCGCGATGGCCTGGGCAACGTGCTGCGCAAGCTCTGGCACGACCAGCAGGTGCTGGCGGGCCGCATGCGCCATCCATCGGCCGACATGGTCGCGTCATTGCTGCTCCACGAGCCGGGCAACAGCATGTACCTGGCCACGCACCCGCGTCTGCCCGAGCGCATCCTGCGCGTGTGCGGCTCGATCCTGCCGCCGCTGCCCGCGCCGCTGATCCGCATCGACACGCCCGAGCCGCGCCGCCCTGCGCCGGCCGCCGCGCTGGACGCATCAGACGCCACGGCACCAGCGCCGGCCGACCCGATCAGACAGGCCGAGCAGACACGCCAGCAACGCATCCACGCCGACAAGGAAGCGCACACGCGCCTGCAAGGCCTGGTCGGCCCGACCGAGCGCCGCCTCATCGTGCTGGCGCTGATGATGAACATCGACAACGAGCGCGAGCGCAAGCTGTGGCACCGCATGGCCGAGTCCCTGCCGCATGCCGCGCGCATCCTCGACGACGTGGCCGCCCTGTTGCCCACGCGGCGCGTGCCCGAGTTCGAGCACGTCACCGCATCGATCGCGGCCGAGCCCATCGAGCAGCGCCGCGCCCTGGTCGAAAGCGCCCGCGACCTGCTGCGCGCCGACGGCCGCGTCAGCCCACGCGAGCGCCTGTGGTGGCTGGCCCTGCGCCACCGCATGGGCGTGCAGCAAAGCAAGCAGGCCTACCTGCGCCCCATGACGGGCCAGGGGCAGGATTTGCATCAGTTGGGCCCGCAAGGCCTCGCGTACGTGACCGCGCTGACGAGCTACCTCGCCCGCTTCGTGCCCAGCGAAGAGCCCACGGAAGGCGCGCACAGCGCGGGCCTGGCCTGGTTCAAAGGCGTGATGACACGGTGCGGTGGCGGCCCCGAAACCCTCGTGCCTGGCGCACCACCGGATGCCGACGCCCTCATGCACGCGCTGGCCGGCGTGCAGGAGCTGTCATGGATGATCAGGCCGATCCTGCTCAAGGCCTGGGTCGAGGAGGCGCTCAACCACAGCCCTCACGGCGTGTTGAGCAACGATGCCGCCGATTCATTGAGGCTGGTGGCCGCGCTCATCGAGGCGCCCTTGCCACCCATGCTCGAAGCGCACTACCCGCGCGCCGCCTGAGCCCTCATCGAAGCGGCTTCAATCGTCGTTGCCGTTGACCTTGGGCAAGCGCGTCAAACCCAGCAGGCCATTGCGCAGCTCTTCAGGCGCGGCCTGGCCGATGTACATGCGCAGATAGACCTGGTAGGCCAGCTCGTCCTTGATGGCCAGCACGGTGCCGTCGCCCGTCAGGGGCTTGCCGTTGTGCGAGGCCATCCAGCCTTGCCCTGGCACCCAGTCGAGGTTCACGACATCGCCCTTGGCCACGCGCTTGACGTTCGAGTACGCCGCGCCGATCTGGCCGATGGGCCCGATCAGGCGCTTGAACTCTTCGTCCGTGGCCGACTGCTTGAAGTCGGCCAGGAAGATGCGCGAGATCGTCGACGACGTGAACTCGCGCAGGATGTTGAGCTGGATGCGCCGCACGCCATCGAGCTTGTAGATGGCCTCGGGCGTCGTGCGCTTCTCGGGCAGGTACAAAGCCGTCACATCGGCCTTGAAGTAGCCGCGCTTGCGCACCGCCGCGCCGTTGAGCACGAGCTTGCGCCCATGCGCCATCACGGTCTCGGGCAGTTCGACGCCTTCGAGCTCGACGGCCGCCTGCGCCGGCGTGGCGAAAGGCAGCAAGGCGGACGCCGCGGCACCGGCCAGCATCTGGCGGCGCAAATAGTCCACGGCATCAGGCTTGTCTACATCAACCGACATGGTGGATCCCTCCAGCCAAAAGTCCGATCACAGGCCCCATCACAGGCCCCATCACAGGGGCTTGGACAATGTCAGCCAGAAGGCCTGGCCTTCGAAGCGGTTGCGCGCGTCGAACTCCTTGAGGAACTTGCCCTCGAGCAGGAACTCGCCGCCGTTCTTGAGCCAGCCCACGGCGGGGCCGGCCGCGTTCACGCTGCTCTTGTTGCCGTTGATGATTTCCTTGGGGCCGCCCAGCGACGCGATGTGCTGCGCGGAGAAACCATCGAGGTCCTGCGTGTCCTTGTTCAGCTGGCGCACGAAGTAGCCTTGCAGGCCCACGCGCACGTCTTCGGACACGAACTTCATCAGCTGGTAGTCGAAGTTGAACATGTTGCCCGAGTAGTAGCCGTTGTCCTTGTTGCGCGTGTTGAACGAGAGCACGGCGCGGCCGCCCACGTCCCAGCCATCGCCGATGAAGGCGTACTGGATGGACGGACGGAAGGTGACGAAGTTGCCGAAGCCGGCGTTCACGCGCTGCGTGGCCTTGTAGTCACCCGTGGGCAGGACGATCGTGGGCGCCAGCGTCACGGCCTGGTGATCGCCGATCTCCCAGTGCAGCACGGGCGAGACTTCGAGGTCGCTGAGGCCGTAGTCGGTGCCGTTCTGCCCTGCCACGCGGCCACGCACATTCGCGGTCACCTGGCTTTGCAAGCCTGCGGGTATGCCGCTCGGGTACAAAGGATTCGCGTCAAAGGTCGCCTTGCGTTTGACAAGAGGCAGCATCGCCGTCAAGCCCACGTTGGCGCCGAGCCAGCGGGTGGCGCTCAGGTAGGTCAGACGAGGCAGAAGCGCATAGTTGGTGGCCTTCGCATCCACTTCCGAACGCAGGCCTGGCATTGAATAAGGCGCGTATGGCCCGGTGAGCGGTGCCGGCGTGGCGGCGGTTGCGGTTTTCCCGTCATCGCCCTTGAGTTTGCTGGCGTGGTAAGCCACCATGGGCAACTGCACATACCAGCCCGGCACCAGCGGCGTGGTCATGTCGCTGCCGCCGATACCCGGCGAATAACGCTGCAGGCCGTTCTCGGCCGCCATCACCTGCGTCGCGGCCGACAAGGCCAGGGCCAGCGCGGTCACCTCGATCGACAAAACAGGCTTGGAACGATTGCTGACGCGGACCATGATGACTCCTTGAGGCTTGTTGGGAAACAGAAGGTGGAAACCCATGGCGCCCAAAAGCCCCCATTTCCACATCGGGACGATTACTTTGCCGCGCAACCCCTTTGAATAGGACAGCCCTGTCGCAGCCACGACACAAAATTTGTCACAAAGTGAAGCGACTCGGAACATTTCCCGCCCGAATGGAGGGCACCCCACACTAGGGTTTCACCTAGGCCTTACTCGCCTTCGCCGAACTTGTCGTTGATCAGGGCGACGAGGGCCTTCGTGGCGTCGTCTTCGCGCGCGCCGTCGCATTCGAGTTCCACGTTGGCGCCCAGGCCCGCCGCCAGCATCATCACGCCCATGATGCTCTTGGCGTTGACGCGCCGGTCGTTGCGGATCATGAAGATCTCGCAGGGGAAGGTGCTGGCCAGCTTGGTCAGTTTGGCCGAGGCCCGGGCATGCAGGCCGAGCTTATTGCTGATGGTGACGGTGGTCTTGATCATGGGTGGGTTGGCTGACCTGGTTGTGGGGGCGACTCGTCGCGATCTGCATGACCCCCTGGGTGCCGCCAGCCACGGCGCGGGTGATCAAGGTGTCGAGGGGTTCGGCGGCGTAGTTCAACGCGCGCCAGAGCATGGGCACGTTGGCGCCCGTGATGACTTCGACACGCACGCCATCGGACAGGCGCTGCACAGTGTTGCAGGGCGTGGCGCCAAAGACATCGGTGAGGATCAGGGTCTCGCCGCGCGGATCGCCCTCCTGCGCCCTGGCCAGCAGCAGGCGGGCCTGGGCTTCGATTTCGTCGGGCGGCAGGTTGGGCGGCACATCGAGCACCTGCATGGCCTGCGCGGCTTCGGGAAAGCAATGCATCGCGGCCAGCCTCAGGGCTGAGGCCAAAGGAGCATGCGCAATGATGAAAAGACCGGCCATAGAACCTTGATTATCGGTACGTCAGCCAGGAAAGTGGAAGCCGCGAAAGAAGGCTTGCGCCACATCTTCACTGCTTTGCCTCTCGGCCTGATCCGCAGGCCCGGCAACCGATGCCTGAAATACTGTCATTCCGTGGGAAAAATGCCACGCCCACACATCCATGGCCATGGGACGGCCAAGGCCATCCGGTCGCAGCCCCTGGAAATGCCAGGCATGCGCCTGCGGCATGGGTGTCATGTGCGGCACCTGCACAGGCCCCAGATCGTGGCTGGCCACCGGGTCCACGGACGACGCCATCCTGGCCGCCGCGATCAGGTTGCGGCGGGTCAGCTCGGACCACTGCGACAAGGCCGGCCCCAGCAGCGTCGCGTCGTTCAAGGTCATGTAGCTGAGCGACCAGGTGCGGCCATCGGCCTGGCAGGAGAGCAGGTGCATCAGTACGCCACCTTGCACGTCCCCCCGCGCGCCCGGCCAGGGCACCTGCCGCGCCTGCGCATCCGGCTTGCACGGGAACAACGCCTTCAGGCCATCGGCCTGTTCGGGCGACACGTCGCGCCAGTTCAGGTTGGGCGCACAGGCGGACAAAGCCAAGGGCAACAGGCCGATGGCCGCCACTTTCTTGCGCGATACGCAACAGATGCGCAGGGTCATGGCAACGGGTGAACGGGGCATGCAGGCATTATGCAAAAACCGATCGCCAGCCTCACCCATGCGCGGGATGGACACGGGCTGGGCAAAACGAAAGACTCGGCTCGCCGGCGAAAACACAGGCACGCACAAGCACAAAAGCCCAACGACATGGACCCGCAATCCCCCTCATCGTCCACCACACCCGTCGATCGGCTGGTGTCCGAGCACGATGTGTCGCAAGAAGAAGCGCTGGGCCGTTGGCAAGAGTTGCTGGGCCAGGTGGGCCGCGAGCTGGCCGAGCCCTTGACGGCCGCGCTGGAGCGCGTCACCACGCTCACGACCACCGGCCGCATCGACCGGGCCGGCTTGCGCGCGCTGCGCGACGAGGTCGACAAGGCCAGGCAGACCGGCCTGCTGTGCCAGCAGATATCGCGTCTGGCCTCGGGGCGCATCCGCCAGTCTCACGAAAGGGTGCATCTCACGAACACCGTGCAGAGCGTGCTGGCCTACCGGGCGCGCGAGATGCACGGCCGGGGCATCGAGCTGTCGCAATCGCTGTTGCCCATCGAAGTGCAGATGGACGCCTCGATGCTGTTCGGCATGCTCAATGCGCTGGTCGACTGGTGGCTCGGTTGCGCGCATGGCGTGGTCGAGCTGCGCATCGACACGCGCAACTGGCCCGTGCGCGCGCAATTGAGTTGCGCGTTCGCCCATCACGATCCCGATCGAGGCCAGCTGTCAACGGACGACATCACCGCGCGACTGAACAACATGCACTGGCACTTGCTGGCGCAGACGGCGCGC
>JASGJC010000009.1:0-16844 GCA_049840915.1 Aquabacterium sp. | reverse complement strand
CCTTGCATTGGGATACCTGACCGCCCGATTCGCCAGAGCCAGGCGGTCTTCCTCAGCGGGGGTCAGTGGTTCCGCGAAAACGCCACAGACCTCTAACGCCTTCCAGTCTCAGGATTGGAAGGCGTCTTTTTTGGCCATGACCCAGAACAGGGCGCCCATCACGATCATGGGCACGCACAGCCACTGGCCCATGCTCAAACCCAAGGCCAGCGGGCCCAGGAAGCTGTCGGGCTCGCGGAAATACTCGGCCGTGAAACGGAACACGCCATAGCCGAACAGGAAGGCGCCGGACACGGCCCCCTGCTTGCGCGGCACGCGGGCATAGAACCACAGCAGCACGAACAGCAGCACGCCCTCCAGGCCGAACTGGTAGATCTGCGAAGGGTGACGAGGCATGTCGGAGCCCGACTCGGGGAACACCATCGCCCACGGCAGCGCCGGGTCGGCCGCGCGGCCCCACAACTCGCCGTTGATGAAGTTGCCGATGCGGCCCGCCGCCAACCCGATCGGCACGCAAGGCGCCACCAGATCGGCCACATCGAAAAAGCGCCGGCCTTGTCGCTTGGCATACAGGAACATGGCCGCGATCACACCGAGCAAGCCCCCATGGAAGGACATGCCGCCCTGCCACACGGCCAGCATCTCGGCCGGATGCGAGAGGTAGTAGCCCGGCTTGTAGAAGAACACATAGCCCAGGCGCCCGCCGAGCACCACGCCCAGCACGCAAAAGAACAGCAGGTCTTCCACCTTCTGCCTGTTCCAGTCCTTCTGCGCGAAGGGGGCTTGCCGTGCGCGGTAGGTGGCCAGCAGGTACGCGGTCGTGAACGCCACGAGGTAGGTCAAGCCATACCAATGGACCTTCAAAGGCCCCAGTTCGATGGCGATGGGATCGATGTGTGGATGAATCAGCATGGCGCGAACGATACATGAAACAGCGCCCATGTTCCGATGCGACCGGCTGCTAGGATCACTTGCATGAACCCGACCCACATCCAGCTGATCGGCGCCAGCCTGTTCGCCGTCGCGCTGCTGCATACCTTCTCGGCGAAGTTCTTCGAGCGCCTGGCCCACGCGCGGCCTGCCCACGCGGGCCTGTGGCACCTGCTGAGCGAAGTCGAAGTGGTGTTCGGCTTCTGGGCGATGGTGCTCGTGCTGATGATGTTCGCGGTCGAGGGCAAGGACGCGGCCACGCACTACCTGGAGACACGAAACTTTACCGAGCCGCTGTTCGTGTTCGCCATCATGGTGGCCGCGGCCAGCAAGCCCATCCTGCAGATGGCCGGCGCCTTGACGCGCGGTCTGGCCAGCATCCTGCCGATGCCCGCCGGTTGTGCCTTCGTGCTCTTGACCTTGACGCTCGTGCCCCTGATGGGCTCCTTCATCACCGAGCCCGCCGCCATGACCTTGGCCGCCCTGCTGCTGCGCGACGGCCTGTACAAGCACCCGGTCTCGACACGGCTCAAGTACGCCGTGCTCGGCGTGCTGTTCGTCAACATCTCGATCGGCGGCACGCTGACACCCTATGCCGCGCCGCCCGTGCTGATGGTAGCCAGCGTCTGGGGCTGGGACCTGGGCTACATGTTTACGCACTTCGGCGACAAGGCCGCACTGGCCGTGTGCATCAACGCCATCGGCCTGTTGACGCTGTTCTGGCGCGAGCTCAAGGCATTGCCGCCGATGGCCGAGAGCGATGAAGCGTCACCGCCCTGGCTGGTCACGGCCATCCACCTGATGTTCCTGGCGGGCATCGTGGGCTTCGCTCATCACCCGCCGGTGTTCCTCGGCCTGCTCCTGTTCTTCCTGGGTTTCACGGCCGCTTATGAGCGCTACCAGTCGCCGCTCATCTTGCGCGAAGGTTTGCTCGTGGCGTTCTTCCTGGCCGGACTGGTCGTGCTGGGCGGACAGCAGCAGTGGTGGCTCGAGCCCTTGCTGCTGAAGATGGATTCGAACGCCGTGTTCTTCGGCGCCACGGCGCTCACGGCCATCACGGACAACGCCGCCCTCACCTATCTGGGCTCATTGGTGCAAGGCCTGAGCGAGGACTTCAAGTACGCGCTCGTGGCCGGCGCCGTCACGGGCGGCGGGCTGACCATCATCGCCAATGCGCCCAACCCGGCGGGTGCGTCGATCCTCAAGTCGGGCTTCGATGACGAGTCGATCAACGCGGGCGGGCTGATCCTGGCGGCGCTGGCGCCCACGGCCGTGGCGGCCTTGGCCTTCAGGCTGCTCTAGTCGCACAAACGACAAGGCCCGCTATCGCAGCGGGCCGCAGCGGCCTTTTGCACGGGGCACCTCAGTGCCAGCACATCAACGCGACTGCACCTGCGTGATGTCGCGCACGGCGCCCGTGTCGGCCGACGTGGTCAGCAAGGCATAGGCCTGCAGCGCGGCCGAGACATGACGCTCGCGGTTCACGGGCTTCCAGGCCTTCGCGCCCTTGGCTTCCATCGCGGCGCGGCGCGCGGCCAATGCCTCAGGCGAGATCGCCAGGTTGATGCTGCGGTTCGGGATGTCGATCTCGATGGTGTCGCCATCTTCGATCAGCGCGATCGCGCCGCCCATGGCCGCTTCAGGCGAAGCGTGGCCGATCGACAGGCCCGATGTACCGCCCGAGAAGCGGCCGTCGGTCAGCAAGGCGCACTGCTTGCCCAGGCCGCGGCTCTTGAGGTAGGACGTCGGGTAGAGCATCTCCTGCATGCCCGGGCCGCCCTTGGGGCCTTCGTAGCGGATCACGACCACATCGCCGGCCTGCACCGACTCGCCCAGGATGCCTTCGACGGCATCGTCCTGGCTTTCGAACACGCGGGCCTTGCCCGAGAACTTCCAGATCGACTCGTCGACGCCGGCCGTCTTGACGATGCAGCCCTTCTCGGCGATGTTGCCGTAGAGCACCGCCAGGCCGCCGTCAGCGGTGAACGCGTGCTCCTTGCTGCGGATCACGCCCTTGGCGCGGTCCAGGTCGAGCGCCTTCCAGCGGCGGTCCTGCGAGAAGGCCACTTGCGTGGGCACGCCGCCGGGCGCGGCCTTGAAGAACTGGTGCACGGTCTCGTCCTTCGAGACGGTCACGTCCCACTGGGCGATGGCGTCGGCCATGGTCTTGCTGTGCACGGTGGGCACGTCGGTGTGCAACAGGCCGCCACGGGCCAGCTCGCCCAGGATGGACATGATGCCGCCGGCGCGGTGCACGTCTTCGATGTGCACATCGGGCACGGCGGGCGCGACCTTGCTCAGGCACGGCACCTTGCGCGACATGCGGTCGATGTCCTTCATCGTGAAATCGACGCCGGCTTCCTTGGCGGCGGCCAGCAGGTGCAGCACGGTGTTGGTCGAGCCGCCCATGGCCACGTCCAGGCTGATGGCGTTCTCGAAGGCCTTGTAGGTGGCGATGTTGCGGGGCAGCGCGGATTCGTCGTCCTGCTCGTAGTAGCGCTTGGCCAGGGCCACGATGCCGCGACCGGCCTGGCGGAAGAGCTTCTCGCGGTCGGCGTGCGTGGCCAGCGTGGTGCCGTTGCCCGGCAGGGACAGGCCCAGCGCCTCGGTCAGGCAGTTCATCGAGTTGGCCGTGAACATGCCCGAGCACGAACCGCAGGTCGGACAGGCCGAGCGCTCGACGGTGCGCCACTTCCTCGTCGGAGCAGCTCTTGTCGGCGGCCTTGACCATGGCGTCGACCAAGTCCAGCGCGATGACCTTGCCTTCGAGCTTGACCTTACCCGCTTCCATCGGGCCGCCCGACACGAAGATCACGGGGATGTTCAGGCGCAGCGCGGCCATCAGCATGCCGGGCGTGATCTTGTCGCAGTTGGAGATGCACACCAGCGCATCGGCCGTGTGCGCGTTCACCATGTACTCCACGCTGTCGGCGATCAGGTCGCGCGAAGGCAGCGAGTACAGCATGCCGCCGTGGCCCATGGCGATGCCGTCGTCCACGGCGATCGTGTTGAATTCCTTGGCGACACCGCCCGCCGCCTCGATCTCGCGGGCGACCAGCTGGCCCAGGTCCTTCAGGTGCACGTGGCCGGGCACAAACTGCGTGAAGCTGTTGGCGATGGCGATGATCGGCTTTTCGAAGTCGCCGTCCTTCATGCCGGTGGCGCGCCACAAGGCGCGGGCACCCGCCATGTTGCGACCGGCGGTCGGAGGTGCGGGAACGGTACTGGGGCATGAAACGACTCCGGAGCTACAAAGCGCAAAGAGGGCCGATTTTATCCCCAGGGCGCCCGCCTTCAGCGCTTGCCGTTTTTGGGCTTTTGCAGGCCAAGGGCATCGAGCGCCTTCTGGCCGGCGCGCGGCGCGCTTGGCATCGTCCTTGGCCATGGCCTTGCGCTGCGTCAAGCCCGACCAGTCGGACCAGCCCCACCATGCGATGGCCAGCCCGAAAGGCAGGAGCATCAGCCACCAGTCGTCCTTCCAAGCCCGTCCAGGCGCCTTGATCGGGCCCGATGCCCGCCATGTTCAGGACCAGCAGCAACACGCCGATCGCCACAAACCACATGTGATTGCCTTTTTGTTGACGCCCCGATGACACAATACCTTGCATGTCAACGCGTTCGGGGACACGGCGCGTTTACGTTTATAAAGCGAGCGAGCTTCAACTGTACTGGACTCGCTCCAAAACCACCCGAAAGTTTACTACAAAAGGACCCCCATGAAACGCCTGCCCTCGATGTTCACCGCTCTGGTATTGACCACTGCCGCCCTGACCGCTCACGGCCGCGCCCACCGCCGCGCCCAGGCCAGCGAAGACCTCGCCCGCCAAAAAGCCTGCCTGGCCTGCCACCAGGTCAACAAGGCCATGGTCGGCCCGTCCTATGCCGACATCGCCAAGAAGTACAAAGGCAACAAGAAAGCCGTCGACCAGCTCGGCGGCCAAGATCCTCAATGGCGGCGGTGGCGTCTGGAACATGCCCATGGGCCCGATGCCCGCGCAAAGGGCCAGGTCAACGAAGCCGAAGCCAAGCAACTCGTGACCTGGATCCTCACGACCAAGTGAGCCCAGCGCCCTGCTGCCATGGCGGCTTGCCGGGCAGCATCGCCCATGAAAAGGCCCCGCACTCGCGGGGCCTTTGTTTTGCACCCACCGGACTTGTGGTCCGGCGCGCACATGGCAGTGGCTCAGTCCGTCGGCGTAGATGTCCACATCCTTGGTCTCGCGCACGAACAGCAGCCCGATCACGAAGGTCGCCATCGCGACGATGATCGGATACCACAGGCCGTTGTAGATGTTGCCCGTCTGCGCCACGATGGCGAAGGCCGTGGTCGGCAGCAGGCCGCCGAACCAGCCATTGCCGATGTGGTACGGCAGGGACATCGAGGTGTAGCGGATGCGTGTCGGGAACATCTCCACCAGCATCGCGGCGATCGGGCCGTACACCATGGTCACGTAGATCACCAGCAGCGTCAGGATCGCCACGATCAGCGGCTTGTTCACCTTGGCCGGATCGGCCTTGGCGGGATAGCCCGCCTTCTTCAGCTCACGCGGTGACCGACTTCTTGAACTGCCCTTCGATGACCTTGGCGGCGGCGGCCTTGGGGTCCTTGTCGAAAGCAGCCAGGGTGACCGTGGCGTCTTTCGGCCCTTCTCGGCGTCCTTGAGCTTGTCCTCGGCTTCCTTGCCGGTCGGCAGCCTTCACGTCGGCCACTTTCTTGACGGCGCCGTCATGGCCTTGGCTGGCAGCCTCCTTGGCGGCGGGCACGTCGGCGTCGGTCACACGGGCCGGCGAGAAGCTGTTGATGACCGTGTCACCCACCTTCACGACCGCCACCGTGCCTGCAGGCGCGGCCACGTTCTCATAGTCACCGACTACTGGCCAGCAGCTGCTTGGCCTTGTCGCAGGAGCTGGTGAACTTGGCCTTGCCGATCGGGTCGAACTGGAACGAGCACTCGGCCGGGTCGGCCGTCAGCGTGACCGGCGCGGAAGCCTGCGCATGGGCCAGATCGGGGTTGGCCGCTGCGGTCAGGGCCTTGAACAGCGGGAAATAGGTGACCGCCGCGATCAGGCAGCCGCTCAGGATGATGGGCTTGCGGCCGATCTTGTCCGACAGCGAGCCGAACACGACGAAGAACGGCGTGCCGATCAGCAGCGCGATCGCCAGCAGGATGTTGGCCGTGGCGCCATCGACCTTGAGCGCCTGCGTCAGGAAGAACAGCGCGTAGAACTGGCCCGTGTACCAGACCACCGCCTGACCGGCGACCAGACCGACCAGCGCCAGGATCACGATCTTGAGGTTGCCCCACTGCCCGAAGGACTCGGACAGCGGCGCCTTGGAGGTCTTGCCTTCGGCCTTCATCTTCTGGAAGGCGGGGCTCTCGTTCATGCTCATGCGGATCCACACGCTGGCGGCCAGCAGTGCGATCGACACGATGAACGGCGCGCGCCACCAGGTGTCGGCGAACGCTTCCTCGCCCACGGCGGTGCGTACACCCAGGATCACCAGCAGCGACAGGAACAGGCCCATCGTCGCCGTGGTCTGGATCCAGGCCGTGTAGGCACCGCGTCGGCCGTGCGGCGCGTGCTCGGCCACATAGGTCGCGGCACCACCGTACTCGCCGCCCAGCGCCAGCCCTTGCAGGAGCCGCAAGCCGATCAGGATCACGGGCGCCGCCACGCCGATCTTGGCGTAGCTGGGCAAAATCCCCACGATGAAGGTCGACATGCCCATGATCAGGATGGTGACCAGGAAGGTGTATTTGCGGCCGATCATGTCGCCCAGGCGACCGAAGACCAGCGCGCCGAATGGCCGGACGATGAAGCCCGCCGCAAAGGCCAGCAACGCGAAGATGAAAGCCGACGTGTCGTCCAGCCCGGAGAAGAATTGTTTGGCGATGATGGCCGCCAACGAGCCGTACAGGTAAAAGTCGTACCACTCGAAAACCGTACCAAGACTGGACGCGAAGATGACTTTCTTTTCTTCAGCGGTCATTGGTGCGCTTGAGACGCTTGTGCTTGCCATGATGTGATCTCCTGGTCATTACAGAAGTCAACGCGCTTGTGGCGAACTGACCCCTCAATTTAGGGGGGTCCGTTATGATTTGTAAACAGGGTGATTGCTAGGGAAACGTTGGTATTGCACATTGGCAATAAAGGGTTTTCACCAAAACAAAACCCGACACGCTCAATTGCTTTGGGCCAGTTGCTCCAGGATCGCCGGGTTTTCCAAAGTGCTCGTGTCCTGCGTGACGGCCTCGCCCTTGGCGATCACGCGCAGCAGGCGCCGCATGATCTTGCCGGAGCGGGTCTTGGGCAGGTTGTCGCCGAAGCGGATGTCCTTGGGCTTGGCGATGGGGCCGATCTGCAGCCCAACGTGGTTGCGCAAATCGGCGGCCAGTTGCCTGGCCTCGTCGCCCGTGGGGCGCGGGCGCTTGAGCACCACGAAGGCGCAAATGGCCTCGCCGGTGAGGTCGTCCGGGCGGCCCACCACGGCGGCTTCGGCCACGAGCGGGTGCGACACCAACGCGGATTCGATCTCCATCGTGCCCATGCGGTGGCCGGATACGTTGAGCACGTCGTCGATGCGGCCGGTGATCGTGAAGTAGCCGCTCGAAGCATCGCGGATCGCACCATCGCCAGCGAGGTAGTACTTGCCCCCGAAGTCGGGCGGGTAGTAGCTCTTGACGAAGCGCTCCGCGTCGCCCCAGATCGTGCGGATCATCGATGGCCAGGGCTTGCGCACGACCAGCACGCCGCCCTGCCCCCACGGCACTTCCTTGCCGGTCTCGTCGACCACGGCGGCATCGATGCCCGGGAAGGGCAAGGTGCACGAGCCCGGCACCAACGCGTGTGCGCCAGGCAGCGGCGTGATCATGTGGCCGCCGGTCTCGGTCTGCCAGAAGGTGTCGACGATGGGGCAGCGGCCGCCGCCGATCTCGCTGTGATACCACTCCCAGGCGGCCGGGTTGATGGGCTCACCCACCGTGCCCAGCAGGCGCAGGCTGCTCAGGTCGAACTGGCGCGGGTGCACCTGGCCTCGTTGGTCTCGGCCGCCTTGATCAGGGCGCGGATGGCCGTGGGCGCCGTGTAGAAGATGGTGACCTTGTGGCGCTCGATCATGCGCCAGAAGCGCGCCGCGTCCGGGTAGGTGGGCACGCCCTCGAACACGACCTGCGTGCCGCCATTGGCCAGCGGGCCGTAGGCCACATAGGTGTGGCCGGTGACCCAGCCGATGTCGGCCGTGCACCAGAAGATGTCGTCGGGCTTGAGGTCGAAGGTCCACTTGGTCGTGACCGCCGCGTGCAGCAGGTAGCCGCCCGTGCTGTGCTGCACGCCCTTGGGCTTGCCGGTCGAGCCCGATGTGTAGAGCAGGAACAGCGGGTGCTCGGCCGAGACCCATTCGGGCGGGCAGCTAGCTCGGCCTGCGATGCCATCACCTCGTGCATCCACACGTCGCGGCCGGCCTTGAAGGCCACGTTGCCGCCCGTGCGCCTGAACACGATGACCTGCTTGATGCTGTCGCAGCCGCCCAGCGTCAGGGCCTCGTCGACGATGGCCTTGAGCGGCAGCGCCTTGCCGCCGCGCAGTTGCTCGTCGGCCGTGATGACCATGACGGCGCCGGCATCCTCGATGCGGTCGCGCAGGCTTTGCGCGGAGAAGCCGCCGAACACGACCGAGTGCGTCGCGCCGATGCGGGCGCAGGCCTGCATGGCCACCACGCCCTCGACCGACATCGGCAGGTACAGCACGACGCGGTCACCCTTCTTGACGCCCTGCGCCTTGAGCGCGTTGGCCAGGCGGCACACGCGGCCCAGCAGTTCCTTGTAGGACACCTCGCTCACGGTGCCGTCGTCGGCCTCGAAGATGATCGCGGTCTTGTCGCCCAGGCCGGCTTCGATCTGGCGGTCCAGGCAGTTGTACGAGGCGTTGATCAGGCCGTCTTCGAACCACTTGTAGAACGGCGCGTTGGACTCGTCCAGCGTCTTCGTGAAGGGCTTGTGCCAGCTCAGGAAGGTGCGGGCCAGCTCGGCCCAGTAGCCTTCGTGGTCGTTGTGCGCGTCGGCGCAGAGCTTGTCGTAAGCGGCGCGGCTGCCGATGTGGGCCTGCCTGGCGAAGGCTTCGGGTACGGGGTAGAGGGTGTGTGAAGGGGTTGGGGGGGTATTTGTCTCGGTCGTACCAGTCATGATCTTGCTCCTTCAAGGCGGCCACACCACGCGTGTATGCCTCGCCAACTTATCACCATGCGCCTTCTCGGCTCATGCCAGACTACATAAAAACCCGAAATTGGCCTCAGATCGCCGTCCATTGACCACAATCAAGCCACCTCCTGGAAGTTGCCTCATGACCCAGACGCCTCATCCCCAGCCTCCCCGAAAAGCCAGCGCGCTGTCCACTTTCATTTTCGCGAGCCGCTGGCTGCAACTGCCGCTCTACCTGGGCCTGATCCTGGCCCAGGCGGTCTACGTGGTGCATTTCTGGGTCGAGCTGGTGCACCTGGTCGAGGCGGCGCTGGGCCATCAGGACGCGCTCCAGCAGATCTACGCGGCATCGGGCCAGCAAGGCGCCACCGCGCCGACGCACCTGACCGAAACGACGATCATGCTGGTCGTGCTGGGCCTGATCGATGTGGTGATGATCTCCAACCTGCTGATCATGGTGATCGTGGGCGGCTACGAGACCTTCGTGTCGCGCATGAACCTGGAGGCGCACCCCGACCAGCCCGAGTGGCTGGACCACGTGAACGCCTCGGTGCTCAAGGTCAAGCTGGGCACGGCCATCATCGGCATCTCGTCGATCCACCTGCTCAAGACCTTCATCAACGCCGAGAACTATTCGGACAAGGTGCTGGTTGCGCAGACGGTCATCCACATCGCCTTCCTGCTGTCGGCCATGGCGATCGCGGCGACGGACCGCATCTTGCACCCCGCGGGCAGCGCGCACGGCGACCGGCATTGATCTGCGCCAATGACGGCCAGGGCGGTCCGTCAAGATGCGCGCCGATCTGCCGAAAACGCAATGGCGAAGCGCGGCTCGCGCGCTCGCCGTCGCCCGGCCCACACGACGATATGGATGGCGCCGCCCTCTCATCCTGTCTACGAAAGGGGCCCGCATGGCCTTGATCACCCGGTTGAACATCGGCCAGCGACTGAGCCTGGCATTCGCGCTGTGCGTGGCGCTCCTGCTGGCCATCAGCGCCTTGTCCATGGCCGCGATGCTGAACCTGCGCGACGGCCTGACCTTGATCACGCAGGACCGCTACGTGAAAGTCCAGCACGCCAACAACATCGGCGACATCGTCAACGAGCAGGCGCGCTTCGGGCGCAACGTGCTGCTGTTCGACGACCCGGCGCAGCGCGCCGAGGAGATCCGGCACATCGAAGCCTCCATGGCCAAGGCCAGCGGCATCTATGAGGCGCTCGTGCCCACCGTGGTCAACCCGGAAGGCCAGCGCCTGCTGAGCGCGACGCAGGCCGCGCGCCAGCAATACCGCGGCGAGCTGAACCAGTTCCTCGCCCTGGCCAAGGCGGGCAACATGCCCGAAGCCAAGGTGCACCTGCTCGACCGCTTGCGCCCCGTGCAGCTGGCGTACATGACGAACCTGGACAAATTCACCGGCTTTTCAGGAAAGCCTGATGCGGCAGTCGTCCGACGAGGCCCACGCCGACGTGCGCCGCGGCCTGATCCTGATGGGCTCGATCAGCGCGATCAGCCTGGTCTTCGCCATGGGCGCGGCCGTCGCGTTGACGCGCTCGATCACACGCCCGCTGGCACGCGCTGTGCAGATCGCCGAGACCGTGGCCGCCGGCGACCTGACCTCCGACATCATGGTCGACACGCACGATGAAACCGGCAAGCTGCTGGGCGCGCTCAAGCACATGAACGCTTCGCTGGCCCGCATCGTGGAGGACGTGCGCACGGGCAGCCATTCGATCGCCTCGGGCGCGCAGCAGATCTCGAACGGCAACGCGGACCTCAGCCAGCGCACGGAAGAACAGGCCAGCAACCTGCAGCAGACGGCGGCCTCGATGGAACAGCTCAACGCCACGGTCAAGCAGAACGCGGACACGGCCCTGCGCGCCAGCCAGTTGGCCGTGTCCGCCTCGGCGGCGGCGGCCGAGGGCGGCAAGGCCGTCAGCAAGGTCGTGGACACCATGCAAGGTATCAGCGAGTCTTCGCGCAAGATCACCGACATCATCTCGGTGATCGACGGCATCGCTTTTCAGACCAACATCCTGGCGCTGAACGCGGCCGTGGAGGCGGCCCGGGCCGGCGAACAGGGCCGTGGCTTCGCGGTCGTGGCCGGCGAGGTGCGCATGCTGGCGCACCGCAGCGGCGAGGCGGCCAAGGAGATCAAGTCGCTGATCGGCGTGAGCACGGGCCGGGTGGAGGCCGGCACGGCACTGGTCGACGACGCGGGCCGGACCATGGCCGATGTGGTCGAGCAGGTCCAGCGCGTGAGCGCCTTGATCGCCGAGATCACGGCGGCCAGCCAGGAGCAATCCGCCGGCATCGGGCAGATCGACGACGCCGTCAGCCAGCTCGACCAGGTCACGCAGCAGAACGCCGCGCTGGTCGAAGAAAGCGCGGCGGCCTCCGCCAGCCTGCATCACCAGGCGGCCCGGCTGACCGAGATGGTCGCGGCCTTCAGGGTCTGACGCACGCCCGACGTCATCCAGGGGCGGGTAGAATCGGGGTTTCCCGCCACTCAGCACATCCAGGCCTCATACAGCCCCCCACACAGCCCCACAAAGGCCCCGCCATGACGACCATTCGCTACGACGACCTCGTTGAAAGTGTCGCAGCCGCGCTGCAATACATCAGCTACTACCACCCCGCTGACTACATCGCCCACCTGGCCCGCGCCTACGAGCGCGAAGAAAGCGCCGCGGCCAAGGACGCGATCGCCCAGATCCTGACCAACTCGCGCATGTGCGCCGAAGGCAAGCGCCCGATCTGCCAGGACACCGGCATCGTCAACGTGTTCCTGAAGATCGGCATGGGCGTGAAGTGGGAAGGCTTCGGCGCCCGCAGCATCCAGGAAGCGGTCGACGACGGCGTGCGCAAGGGCTACCTGAACCCCGACAACAAGCTGCGCGCCTCGGTCCTGTCCGACCCCATCTTCGAGCGCAAGAACACGAAGGACAACACGCCCGCCGTGGTCTTCATGGAGCTTATCCCTGGCGACACGGTGGACGTGACCGTCGCGGCCAAGGGCGGCGGCTCCGAGAACAAGTCCAAGGTCTACATGCTCAACCCGTCCGACAACATCGTCGACTGGGTGCTCAAGACCGTGCCGACCATGGGCGCCGGCTGGTGCCCGCCCGGCATGCTGGGCATCGGCGTGGGCGGCACGGCCGAGAAGGCGGCCCTGCTGGCGAAAGAATCGTTGATGGACGACATCGACATGTACGAGCTGCTCGAGCGCGGCCCACAGAACAAGCTCGAAGAACTGCGCATCGAGCTGTACGAGAAGGTCAACGCCCTGGGCATCGGCGCGCAGGGCCTGGGCGGCCTGACGACCGTGCTCGACGTCAAGATCAAGACCTACCCGACGCACGCGGCCTCCAAGCCCATCGCCATGATCCCGAACTGCGCGGCCACCCGCCACGCGCACTTCGTGCTCGACGGCTCGGGCCCCGTCTACCTCAACCCACCCAGCCTCGACCTGTGGCCCGATGTGCACTGGGCGCCCGACTACAACAAGTCCAAGCGCGTCGACCTCAACACGCTCACGCCCGCCGAAGTGGCGAGCTGGAAGCCGGGCGACACCCTGCTGCTCAACGGCAAGATGCTGACGGGCCGCGACGCCGCGCACAAGCGCATCCAGGACATGCTGGCCAAGGGCGAGAAGCTGCCGGTCGATTTCACCAACCGCGTCATCTACTACGTCGGGCCGGTCGACCCGGTGCGCGACGAAGTGGTCGGCCCCGCAGGCCCCACGACCGCCACGCGCATGGACAAGTTCACCGACATGATGCTCGAGAAGACCGGCCTGATCGCCATGATCGGCAAGGCCGAGCGCGGCCCGGTCGCCATCGAGTCGATCAAGCAGCACAAGTCGGCCTACCTGATGGCGGTGGGCGGCTCGGCCTACCTCGTATCGAAGGCGATCAAGGCGGCCAAGGTCGTCGGCTTCGAAGACCTCGGCATGGAAGCCATCTACGAGTTCGACGTGGTCGACATGCCCGTGACCGTGGCCGTCGATGCGGGCGGCACGAGCGCCCACATCGAAGGGCCGAAGCTCTGGCAGGCCAAGATCGGCAAGATCCCGGTGGCCGTGGCCTGATCACCCAGGCCGGTCATATCGGTCAGGAGAACAGCTTCACGGCGAGCTCCTGATCGGTGGCGTGCACGAGGTCCTTGTCCAGCGTGCCGGCGACCAGCTTGGCCAGGGGCGAGCCCTCGATGGCCAGGCGCAACTGCCCCAGAAAGCGCGGCGCCGCCACGATGCGCAGCGAATCGAAGCGCCCGCTCTGGGCGCCTTCCTTCAGCTTGTCCGCCACCCTTTTGGCGAAACGCTGGCCTTCGATGTGGCGGGCGGTGTCCGCGGCGGAGGCGGTCACGCTGCCGTTGCGCCGGCCGGCGGCGTCGTGGTGCAGATCGGCCTCCTTGGCGTGCGCCGTCGCATCGCTCAACGCTTCGACGGGACTCAGCTTATTTTTGGTGGGTTGCCATTCGAGAATGCGGGCGATGGCTTCGTCGGCCACCACGACCCAGATGGTGTTCTTCATGAGCGCTCCTTTGTAAACGCAGCATCCGCTGCTTGCATGGGATCCGGCAAAGCGCATGCCCGCCAAGCCGGCAAGCGCTAAAGTGGCAGGCCATGAAGAACCCCTACTTCGATCCGGCCAAGCCGCACCACCGGCCAGACGGCTTCCAGAACAACTACCTGTCCTTCCGGGGCAAGCGCTGGCACGAACTGCTGCGCTGGCGCTGGCAGGCATGGCGCAAGGGCGACCCCAAGCCAGTCACCACGCCGATCCCGGTCGTGGCGCCCGACCTGGCTTTCATCCACGCCAACGCCAAGGCCGGCCCGCAGATGCAGCCCGCCGTGACCTGGATCGGGCACATCACGGTACTGGCGCAGATCGGCGGGCTCACCATCCTGACCGACCCGGTGTTTTCGGCGCGCTGCTCGCCCGTGCAGTTCCACCGGCCCCAAGCGCCACACACCACCGGGCCTGACGCTAGGCCAGTTGCCGCACATCGACGTGGTGCTGCTGTCGCACAACCACTACGACCACATGGACGAAGGCTCGCTGCAGGCCCTGGGCCAGCAGGCAGGCGGCAGCCCACTGTTCATCACGCCCTTGGGCCACAAGCAGTGGTTCGCGCGCCATGGCATCGACCGCGTGGTCGAGCTGGACTGGTGGGACACGCATGTGCTGGAGGCCACCGACCTCTCGGCCCGCATCCCTGTCGACATTGACGCCAGCCCAGCACTGGTCCGCCCGCACGGCCTTCGACACGATGCGCAGCCTGTGGGGCGGCTTTGCCGTGCTGGCGCCCGATTGCCACCTGTTCTTCGCGGGCGACACGGCCTACTCGAAAGACTTCATCGACATCCGCCAGCACTTCGCGCACGCGCAGACGCCCGAACTGGGCGGCGGCTTCGACATCGCGCTGCTGCCGATCGGCGCCTACGAGCCGCGCTGGTTCATGAAGGACCAGCACGTGAACCCCGAAGAGGCCGTGCAGATCTTCCAGGACCTGGGCTGCCAGCGCGCCCTGCCCGTGCACTGGGGCACGTTCCAGTTGACGGACGAGGCCCTGGACGAACCGCCCAGGGCGCTTCAACGCGCGCTGCGCCTGAGCGGTCTGGCCGACGATGTGTTCAGCCCCTCGGCCATCGGCGCCACTTTGAAGCTCACGCGCCGAGCGTGTGCCCTGAACGATGGCCAAAGGGGCGCCCACGTGAGCGCCCCCTTGCCCTAGCGATGCACCTCAGTGCACCGTGCGGTCGAACTGGAACTCGCCCGCTTCGTCCACCCGCACAGGGATCACATCCTTCGGCCCGAAGCGCCCTTGCAGGATGAGCTTGGACAGCGGGTTCTCGACGCGCTGCTGGATCGCCCGCTTCAAGGGCCGCGCGCCGAACACCGGGGTCGAAGCCGACCTTGGCCAGCTCCACCAAGGCCTCGGGCGAGATGTCGAGCTTCATCTCCATTTGCGCCAGGCGCCCTTCCAGGCCCTTGAGCTGGATCCTGGCGATCGACTGGATGTTGGCCATGTCCAGCGCGTGGAACACGACGACCTCGTCGATGCGGTTGAGGAACTCTGGGCGGAAGTGCTGCTTGACCTCGCCCCACACGGCGTCCTTGATCACCTCGGCCGACTCGCCCGCCATCTGCATGATGTGCTGCGAGCCCAGGTTCGAGGTCATCACGACGACCGTGTTCTTGAAGTCGACCGTGCGGCCCTGGCCGTCGGTCAGGCGGCCGTCGTCGAGCACCTGCAGGAGCACATTGAACACGTCCGGGTGCGCCTTCTCGACCTCGTCGAGCAGCACGACGCTGTAAGGCTTGCGGCGCACGGCCTCGGTCAGCGTGCCGCCTTCTTCGTAGCCCACGTAGCCGGGCGGCGCGCCGATCAGGCGGCTCACCGAGTGCTTCTCCATGAACTCGCTCATGTCGATGCGGATGAGGTGGTCTTCGCTGTCGAAGAGGAAGCCGGCCAGCGCCTTGCACAGCTCGGTCTTGCCCACGCCCGTCGGGCCCAGGAAGAGGAAGGAGCCATGGGCCGGTTCGGGTCGGACAGGCCCGCGCGCGAACGGCGGATCGCGTCGGACACGGCCGTGATGGCCTCTTCCTGGCCGACCACGCGGTCGTGCAGCTTGTCTTCCATGGCCAGCAGCTTGTCGCGCTCGCCCTGCATCAGCTTGGACACGGGGATGCCCGTGGCGCGCGCCACGACCTCGGCGATCTCCTCCGGCACCGACCTGCGTGCGCAACAGCGTGGGCTTGGACGCATCCTTGCCTTGGCATTTTCCTTGTCCTGCGCTTCCTTCAGGCGCTTTTCAAGGTCAGGCAGCTTGCCGTACTGCAGCTCGGCCACCTTGTTGAAATCGCCCTTGCGCTTGAATTCCTCGATCTGGAAGCGGATGCGGTCGATCTCTTCCTTGACGTGGGCCGAGCCCTGCGCCTGCGCCTTCTCCGGCCAACTGACGTCTTCGAGGTCGGCGTAGTCCTCCTCGAGCTTGGTGATCTCGTCCGAGATCAGCCAGGCGCTTGATGGAGGCCTCGTCCTTCTCGCGCTTGACGGCCTCGCGCTCGATCTTGAGCTGGATGAGGCGGCGGTCGAGCCGGTCCAGCGCCTCGGGCTTGGAGTCGATCTCGATCTTGATCTTGGCGGCGGCCTCGTCGATCAGGTCGATGGCCTTGTCGGGCAGGAAGCGGTCGGTGATGTAGCGATTGGACAGCTCGGCCGCAGCCACGATGGCCGGGTCGGTGATCTCGACGCCGTGATGCACCTCGTACTTCTCCTGCAGGCCACGCAGGATGGCGATGGTGGCCTCGACGGTGGGCTCGCCCACGAGGATCTTCTGGAAGCGGCGCTCCAGCGCGGCGTCCTTCTCGATGTACTTGCGGTACTCATCGAGCGTGGTCGCACCGATGCAGTGCAGCTCGCCGCGTGCGAGCGCGGGCTTGAGCATGTTGCCCGCGTCCATCGCGCCCTCGGCCTTGCCCGCGCCGACCATCGTGTGGATCTCGTCGATGAACATGATGGTCTGGCCTTCGTCCTTGGCCACTTCCTTCAGCACGCCCTTGAGGCGCTCTTCGAAATCGCCACGGTACTTGGCACCGGCCAGCAGCAGGGCCATGTCGAGCACGAGCACGCGCTTGTTCTTGAGCGAGTCGGGCACCTCGCCCGCCACGATGCGCTGGGCCAGGCCCTCGACGATGGCGGTCTTGCCG
>JASGJC010000008.1:0-79699 GCA_049840915.1 Aquabacterium sp. | reverse complement strand
ACAGGTTAATAGGGAAACACAATAATCCGAACAGCACCTGTTGCCGACACGCAACAACCCCTGGGGCGGGGATAATGCCCGGCATGAGCATCCAGACCGACGACTTCAGCCCGCCTTCGCGCGGCAAGGCCGGCAAGCCAAGCCAGCCGCCCTCGCCCTTCGCCGATGAGCTGGCGGGGCGGGTGATCGGGCCGTCCGTGGCGTCGCCCGGCGAGGATGCGCTGGAGCGCGCCCTGCGGCCCAAGGACCTCGATGAATACTTAGTGGGCAGGCCAAGGCGCGCGAGCAACTCGAGATCTTCATCGGCGCGGCGCGCAAGCGCGGCGAGGCGCTGGACCACGTGCTGCTGTTCGGGCCGCCCGGCCTGGGCAAGACAACGCTCAGCCACATCATCGCGACGGAGCTGGGCGTGAACCTGCGCCAGACATCGGGGCCCGTGCTCGAAAAGCCCAAGGACCTGGCCGCCATCCTGACCAACCTGGAGCGCCACGATGTGCTGTTCATCGATGAGATCCATCGCCTGAGCCCGGTTGTGGAAGAGATCCTCTACCCGGTGCTGGAGGATTCCCAGATCGACATCATGATCGGCGAAGGCCCCGCGGCCCGTTCGATCAAGCTCGATCTGCAACCCTTCACGCTGGTGGGTGCGACGACGCGCGCGGGCATGCTGACCAACCCTTTGCGCGATCGCTTCGGGATCGTGGCGCGGCTGGAGTTCTATTCGAACGAAGAGCTGCAGCGCATCGTGACGCGCTCGGCCGGGCTGCTCAATGCGCCCATCGACGCGGATGGCGCGATGGAAGTGGCGCGCCGTTCACGCGGCACGCCACGGATCGCCAACCGCCTGCTGCGCCGGGTGCGCGACTATGCCGAGGTCAAGGGCGATGGCCGCATCACCAAGCACATCGCTGACAAGGCCCTGGCCATGCTGGACGTGGACCCGCTGGGCTTCGACGTGATGGACCGCAAGCTGCTCGAAGCCATCATCCATCGCTTCGATGGTGGCCCGGTCGGGCTGGACAACCTCGCGGCCGCGATCGGCGAAGAGCGCGAGACGATCGAGGATGTGATCGAGCCTTATCTGATCCAGCAAGGCTTTTTGCAGCGCACGCCGCGTGGTCGCATCGCGACGGCCACGGCGTTCAGGCACCTGGGCTTGCAGGCGCCTCAGGGCGGTGACTTGTTGACTGAATGAGCACCGGCCGGCCGCGTTCAGCGGCGGCGCAGCACATGCACGAACTCGTCGCCGGATTCGGTGTGCGAGGCTTGCTGGTCGAGCAGGTCGTTGCCGGTCTGGCGGGCGAAGGCCTGGAAGTCGCGCACGGAGCCGGGGTCGGTGGCCAGCACGCGCAGCACTTCGCCGCTGTGCATGTCCGACAAGGCTTTCTTGGCCTTGAGGATGGGCAGGGGGCAGGTCAGTCCGCGCGCGTCGATTTCTTTGTGGATGTCCATCACAACGCTCCTGTTCGGTTGTCGGGCAGGCTATCAGGCTGGGAACACGCCGGTCGACAGATAACGGTCGCCCCGGTCGCACACGATGAAGACGATCGTGGCGTTGCTCAGATTCTGAGCCAATTGCAGCGCGGCCCAGCAGGCGCCAGCCGCCGAAATACCGCAGAAAAGGCCCTCTTCTCTGGCCAGTCGGCGCGCCATGTCTTCGGCATCGGCCTGGTCGACGTAGATGAGGTCGTCGACGCGGCTGGGCTCGTAGATCTTGGGCAGGTAGGCCTCGGGCCATTTGCGGATGCCGGGGATGCGCGAACCTTCTTGCGGCTGCGCGCCGATGATGCGGACGTCGGCGTTCTTTTCTTTGAGGTAGCGCGACACGCCGGTGATCGTGCCCGTGGTGCCCATGGCGCTGACGAAATGGGTGACGCGGCCTTGCGTGTCGGCCCAGATTTCGGGGCCGGTGGTGTCGTAGTGGACGGCCGGGTTGTCGGGGTTGGCGAACTGGTCGAGCACGACGCCCTTGCCTTCGCGCACCATCTGGTCGGCGAGGTCGCGGGCGTACTCCATGCCGCCGCTCTTGGGCGTGAGGATGAGTTCGGCGCCGAAGGCCTTCATGGTCTGGGCGCGCTCGATGGAGAGGTCCTCCGGCATGATCAGGACCATGCGGTAGCCGCGGATGGCGGCGGCCATGGCCAGGGCGATGCCCGTGTTGCCGGACGTGGCCTCGATGAGCGTGTCGCCGGGCTCGATGTCGCCGCGTTCTTCGGCGCGGCGGATCATGTTGATGGCCGGGCGGTCCTTGACGGAGCCCGCCGGGTTGTTGCCCTCGAGCTTGGCCAGGATGACGTTGCCGCGCGCGTCGTTGTCGGCGCCGGGAATGCGCTGCAGGCGCACGAGCGGGGTCTTGCCAATGGCGTCTTCTAGCGTCGGGTATGTCATATGCGCGAACAGGGCAAGCTGTCGGAAAATTCTCTGAAAGCGCGTATTGTCGCAGGCGGCTTGATTCTGCGCTCGCCAGCATGCCTTGCTCGTCTGGCTGCGCAGTGAACACATCAAAATGACTCACAACTTTCGGAGGAAGCAATGCATTCAAAACGACTCATGCCCGTAGCTTTGGGCATCATGCTGGCCGCATGCGGTTCGGCCCAGGCGGCGGCGTATCAACTCACTTTGCTCGACAACATGGGCAGCGGCGCGGTCGATGTGCGCGCCATCAACAACGTCGGGCAGATCGTCGGCGTATCCGGTGGGCAGGCGACGCAGTGGCTGGCCGATGGCCACGGCAGTGTCCTGGGCTCGGGTGGCAACAGCGGGGCCGATGACATCAACGACGCCGGTCAGATCGTGGGCTACCAGACGGACGCCAGCGGCACGGCCCACGCCGTCGTGTGGCAGAACGGCACGAGCACCTTGCTGGCTGTGCCCGACCAACAGAGCAGCTATGCGACCGGCATCAACAATGCGGGCGCGATCACGGGCAGGTACACGGCAGCGGCACTCAGCGGCAACACGGTGACAACGGTCAGTCGGGGCGCCATCTGGAACGACGCCAGCGCGACGCCAGGCACCCTGCCCGCGCTGCTCAGCCCTGACAGCGTCTTGCCCGCGTCCCTCAACAATCTGGGCCAGGTGGCGGGGACCTCGACCAGCACGGTCCCCACGCTACCGGGCGAAGACCCTGCCTACAGTTCCGCGGCGGTCGTGTGGGCCAACGGGCAGCTCAAAAGCCTGCAAACAAGCAATTCGATCGCATCCGACATCAATGACCAGGGGCAGGTGGTCGGCTGGTCGAATCTGGGCTACCACTTCCAGAGCCTCGGCGTCGCCGAGCTGTGGGATGCCGCCGGAGAACATGCGCTGACCCAGATCAGCGAGGCCTTCAGCAAGGCCTTCGAGATCAACGCCCTCGGGCAGATCGTGGGCACGCTGCAGACCCACAGCGGCTCGAACTTCGGCCTGGACAACGCGGTGCTTTGGGAGAACGGCAACACGGTCAATCTCAATTCGCTGCTCGATCCCGATCTGGTGGCGGCCGGATGGCGCTTGAGTTCGGCCAACGCCATCAATGATCAAGGCTGGATCGCCGGCAACGCGGTCAATGACCTGACCCATCAGACCGCGGGCTTCCTGCTGAGGCCATCGGCTGTGCCCGAAGCGGCCACGGGCGGGATGTGGCTTGTGGGGCTGGCGCTGGTGGGCGCCACGGTTCGGCGGGCACGGGGCAGATCGGCGGTGTGAGCCTGGGGCGGCATTGAGGCGGCCCTGAGGTGGCCCTTAGTTGGCTTTTCAAGGCCGAAAAGCAAAGACCCGCCTGGCTTGCGCGCAGCGGGTCTTTTTTTGTCTGGCTGGTGCCCGGGTCGGAATCGAATCCGCACCCGTAGAGGCACTTTTTCCAAACAGTTGCCCCCAAAGTTGCCCCCAGACATGCAATGTGTCTCTCTTTTCCGTGGGAAAACGGGCCAGGAATGGGCACCAGGGGGAAGCCAGCTCGGCGCCGTTCACTTAACCCGCAAAAACTCCCCGGATTTTTCAGGCCCGCGTTTTCGTTTTGCCTATTGATTGGCTCTATCAGGTGAACCCGTTCACCCGTTCACCTGTTCACCTGTTCACTTACCCCCCATGCCACTAACTAAAAAAAGAGTGCGGCGCACAATGTCCCGCACTTTGAAAAGCCAGGGAGGGACCCGTGAAACTGCACAGGCGCCCCGTCGACTGGGGCCTGTTTTCACGCACACGCCGACGCGAGTGACTGTCAAAACAGTGGAGACAGTGGAGACACCTGTTGATAACCACCATAAGTCATTGATTTTAAATACGAATTCTGTCTCCAACAAGAGTGGAGACAGAGCCGGATATGCTGGAGACAGTGGAGACAGATTTCCGGGCTCGATGTGCGCGGCTGTCCGCCATAGTCCTGCCATGCATTGACGCCTGATCCACGGACCGTGCTGGGCATGTCTTGCCTGTGCTCCAGGAAGGGCAGAAGCCGCCCCGTTTGTCCTGGTGCATGCCCTCTCAACTGGCAAATTGTGGCGCGAAGATATCCCCCCACGCGGCCACCGCCGCCCAGGCCAACCGCCACAACGAGCCATCCCGGCCCGTTCACCTGTTCACCTTATTCGGGCTACTCTTGGCGCTTGATGGCAACGAAACGGGCATGGAGGCGCTGTAGCTCAAGCATGGCGCCGAGGTACTCACCCACCCACTCAGGAATAGGCACAAGGCCCTTACGCCAACGCCAGGCCGTATTAGCGACAATGCCCGCCTTCCTAGTGAAGTCGGACGCCTTCCAACCAAGCTCAGACAGGGCAAGGTCGAACTCATCGCGGGTTATGGATCGGCTCACGATGGCCTGTGTCTCGTTAGTGGTGTCGGTGGTGCTCATTTCGGGGCTTTTTGAGAGTCTTTCAGTACGCTGCATGCAGCGTACCATACGCCATAAAGTAGATTAATCAGGAAAATTTTTCTACATAAAGTTAACATAACGCCCATTGTCGAAAGTGTGTGTCGCAAGTTATGCACACCCCCAATCGAGCACAACGCCCTATTCATCGGGGTTTCAAGGTGCTGCCTACTTTTTAAGCGAATCTAACTTTCGCCATTTTCGTTAGTGTAGATTTTTATGGGTAAGTTATCCACATATTGTAACTTTGTAATTTCATGGTCCGTGCTTGAATCTTATCGAGGGCAGGCATGAACGCATCTGCACGGCCATGGCCGCTGCGCCTGCTCAATCAATGGTCAATTCGTCTTCAAACAGACTCGCCTTGATGCGGTACACACGAATTGACCCCATACCAGGCACACGCTCGGCGCGGTCCAGCCGCCCGCCTTTTTCGGTCACAAGGTGGCCACGCTTGGCCAGTAGATGCGCCACCGCGTTGTGGTCAAAGCCTTCACACAGCTTGGTCTTGAACACCTCGTGGAACACAAAGTATTCACAAGAGGTTTCCTCCCCGTCAATGACATCCATAGCTTCGATGTAGTCACGTGACTCACTGGCGCTGCCGCTGCGCTTGATGGGCTTGCCTTGGCTGTCCAAGAGCCTGCGCACGCCCCACCGCTCGGTGGGGTTCGGTGCCCGGTCATCCATCAGCCTGTTCATCCATGCGAAGTTGGCCGCGCCACGCTCAGACATGAGGCGTTGCACTTGGGCCAGCATGTTGCGCACCTCGGCGTCACCCGTGCCGCCGCGTGCGGCCATCCAGGCTTCAAAGCAGGCACGCACACCCCGGGCCGCTTCACCCACGGGCCAGCCAGTCAAACCCGCTTCAGTGGCCAGCTCACCGGCCACTGCCACCAGAGCAAAGCGGCGCCCTACGCGTTGGACCTGCCCGCTTGCGGCCTCGGGTATCGAGTCAGCTGCATGTTGCTCAATAGCGGTGCGGGTGATCTCCCGCAGGGTGTCAGCTCGGTCAACAAGCCATTCCAGGAAGGCACGCCCCGCCGTGCCGTGCTGTGCTTCTGCCACGCGGCCCAAATGGGCAGACAAAGCCGCGCCGCTGGGCTGGTCGTGCAATTCGTTGAACAAGCCCCGGCCCATACCAGCATCAGCAGGCACATCGGCCATACGCAACTCTTGCCCTGCTTTGCTGCGCTTGCCGCCCTCGGCCATGTGCTGGCTCAGACTGATTTCCCCAGCAGACAGAAACAGCAAGCGCCAGGACAGGCGGTTTCTGGATTGGCCCGTCCTGGTGCTGCGTGCCTTGCCGGTTTCATTGGCCAGCATGTAGGCACACTCGCCCGCCGTCTTCGGGTCCACTTGCGCCAGCTCGTCCAGGATCAACAGGCCATCACAGTGCTGGGCCGCAATGGCCTCAAGTGCATTGTCTGTGCTGCGCCACCGCTGCATGAATGATGGGCCACCCCACACGGAAGCTGCCACCTTCAAAGCCGTGGTCTTGCCGCAGCTTGAACCGCCGCGAAGATGAAAGCCGCCACTATCGACCCCGGACGGCCGCACAAGTGGGCCAGCAAAGGCGCAGGACACCGCAAACAACAATCGATCATTACCCACGCACAAGGCTGCCACGCCATCACGCCATGCCTCGACAGTGCCGCGATGTTTGAACGGGTTTTCTGATACGCCATCCACCTGGTAAACGATGCGCTCGCCTTCGCCGCCGATGGTTTCGCGGGGCAGCACATAGGCCCGGCCGTGCCATCCCACGCGATCAGCACAGCAGGCCATCTCTTGCGGCTGTCGGCTTTGAAGGTACTGGGCCAGCCTGTTGCGTGCATTGGCCGCGCTCGATATGCGAAGCCCCATGCTCAACAACGCAGCACGGTATTCAGCGCCATCACCGGCCAGCATGCGGGCAGGCATGGCCCATGTCTTGATGACGCCTACAGGGTCAGGGAACTCAAGCAGAAAGCCCCACCCTTGCCCATCTTCATCGCGGGTGCGTGCTGTCACATCCAAGCGGCTGCACACCCACTGCGGGGCCTTGGTGCGCCCGTCCTGGTCTTGTTCCAGGAAGAACACGCCTCCGTCACTGACTTGAAAACGATCCCACACAGGGCCGGGCTCGTTGTCTTGAGGCTTGGACGCTTTGCCCTGCTCTGGCTTGTTGGTTGTGGTCTGCATGCGCTTGATGGCCTCATCAACGCAGCACCGCACAACGTCCAGGCCGTGGAGTTGATGCAGGTCGTTGAAGTCTGATTGATCGGGTGGCAGGTCTTCCGGCCAGGTGGCCACGCCACGCACAGCGCGGGCCGCCTGTTCGGCTTTCTCTTTTCCGGGGTTGCGCCCTGTGCTGGCGCTGGTGGCCTGATCGTTGTCGCCACAGACCACAATCAAGGCCGAAGGGTGCGCAGCTCGCACAGCTTTGGCCACGGTGGGCAGGTTGCCCGCATCGAAGGCCACACACACCGGGTGCCCCGTGGACTGGTGCAAGCTGGCACCTGTTGCATAGCCCTCGGCAAGCAGCAGCACCCCGGCCCCGTGAGGCTGGCCAATCCAATGCATGAGCCCTGACTTACGACCACCGGGTAGAAACCGCTTATCAGTGCCACCGGCGGGGCGTTGCGCCGCAATGCGCTGTACGTTCCACAAGGCCCCGTGTTCATCGACCATGGGCACAAGCAAGCCCCCGCCTGCCTCAACGCGAACGCCAAAGGCTTGCACCCCTTTACGCTCCAGGTAAGGGGCCTGTCCGCTGTCGCTGGCCTTTGCCCACAGTTCGGCGGCCTGGTCTGCTGCATTGCTGTGTTTGGCTTGTGTGGCCTTGCGCTCGGCATCGTCGCGGGCCTTGCGGGCTTCGGCTTGAGCCGTGACCGTAGCGGGGTCAGGACAGGCCGTGGCGGGACTGTCTTCCCATTTGAAGCCATAGCCCTTGGCGATGTGAAACAGCGTGCCAATGGTCACGGGGCCGCCTGCCTTGATGCTGCGCCATGTCTCCTTTGTGGCGCTGGCGTTGTATCGCTCGCTGCCTTGGCTCCAGGTGTCGAACAGGTCGAAGCCATCGGCGCCCATTTCGGACTTGATGGCCATGCCCACCCGTGACCATTCATCACGCGGCAGATCAGGAGAAATGCAGGCCAACGCCGTGCGGATCACATCGGGCGTGATGGTGTGTTTCAGGTTTTTCAAAACAGCTCACCTTGTTGTTTTACTGGTCTGCTGTCTGGCGGTAGCACGTGAGTCATGGGCGCTCTTACTTTTTGCTGGCCAGCTCTTTCGCGACAGCTTGTGCAAACAAATTCGCCTGTTCATCAGCCGCCATCGCTTCTTTAAAAGCCTTGTCTATCATCGTCAGCACCGAACGCACCGTGTCTATCAAGGTGACGCCTGGTGCCTGCTGAAAGGCTGACTCATTGCCATACTTGGCCACGTGCGAATCCGGGTCTACAGGCTCACCAAGACCGCATGTCAGTGCCGCGTATGCAAAGCTCAGGCGCTCATAAACCTGCTCTTGTTTGTCGTTGTAGCTGGACCAAGCGCGGGTAGAGGCTTGTTGAACGGAATGGCGGCCACTCATTTCACACCGCCTTCATTGATGCGCTCTTGAACCCACTGGAGCACAGCAGACTCAGGCCACGCAGACATGCGGGATGTGATGCGAACGCAGGCGGGAAACTTGCCTTCTTTCATCAACTTGTAAATGGTCGATTTCTTGCAGCCGGTAGCGGCCTCCACATCGGGGAGGCGCAACAGGCGATCACGCGGAGTTACTGGCTTGGCTGAGTGCGCCAGGTGTACGGAAGGGGCCGGGGTTTGCATTGAAGTTCCTTTCAAGTCACGGGCGCATCCGTCGTGGTGCGCTGCCGTGGTGATAGAACTTTCATTGAACCCGTCGGTTGTCATCAACTTGTATTTGGGTTGCAGCCCGCAAACCCTCATGAATACTGGGTTTGCAGTGACTTCATTGCAACCGAAATGCAACCGCTTGGCGCATCATTTCAATCTGTGTACGGCACTTGACTGGTCGTCCTTGTCTCGCGCTTTGGCGATGATTTCGCCTTCACTCACCTTTTTATTCAAGAATGTGACGGTAACGCCAAGATCACTGGCCATAGCTGAAGCAACGCCCTTTGCGCCTGGTTTCTTCGTCCGCTTCGCCTTTTCCTCAAACAAGATAACCTTCATGTCGTCAGTCCATGCCGTACCCTTATTGGCTTCGACTTTGCGAAAGGCTGCCAGTTGGGCGAACGTCTTCAGGGCATCAGATGCGGGCTCATCTTCCACAACAATTGACGCCCCCTGCTGCCTCGGGCACCCACGCCACCAAAGCTCATACGCCACAGTCAAGAGGATGGCCAACCGGCCCGCCTGATTGCCTGAGTCATCAATTGGTGAAGCCGCAGGGCCTAGCTTGCCCATAGCTGGCTTCTTCAGCTCCCGTTTGACCATGTCCAGCAGTGCAGGCAAGCCAGGCGCAGTGGCCACTGCTGGCCCGCCCTCTGATCCAGGCTCAGGCACAAGGGTATACACACCGCCGCTACCGGCTGGCGCATTGGCGTACCGCCACTGTGTGGCGCCCCCGGCCTTGCGCCTTGCCCAAGCCGCACTAAGCTCGTCCTGGGTAGGGCAACCAAAGCGCCCATCAACATCGATGGGCCGGGCATGTTTCCCCGCCCGGTCAAGCTCGCACAGTGCGGGCATGTGGTCAGGCTGCAAAGCATTGAGCACCAGGTCAATGGCCTCGGATTGAGGGCAAGGCCTTGTGCTTTCCAGCCATCGCACCACATCGCCCAGGCGCACCACACGCCCACCAGGCGTGCTATCCATACCTTTGAAGCCGAAGCCGTCAGCTTGCGCGAAGTTATCAGGCAAGGTCAGGTCATCCGCCACGCCTTCGCGCTTGATGTGCCTGACGTTGCTTGCCATTGCCATGCCCGTCTTCTTTGTCATTGTCGGCATTCCTTAGCTGAATGAAATTGGGCGCATGTCGCGCTCACAAACCAGCATCACGCCGCCCGTAGACAGTGCGAACAAATGAATCATCAGAAAAGGCGGCTGGGTCATTGAACATGGCCGCAGCCGCTTCGCTCAATTCGCGCAGGCGTGGCAGCGTTGCGTTAAGCAGATCAGCAAAATCACAGAAGTCGTCAGCCCGCGCCAGTTCGCGGACAAGCATGTCAAGCACTGAACCCATCTGGCATGTGATTTCAAAGCCCACATCGTTCCTTTGGGCCCGGTCTTAAATCCTGTGATTTTGCTCATGCTTCAGCCCCTTTTCCTTGCTGAAAGCAAGGCGGTAGCATCCATTGCACGGCATTGCCGCGAACGCCTGCCGGGCCGTGCACCATGTCAGCAAGCCAGCCGATACGCTGCGCCATGCACTCGACTGCACTGGCCAATGACATGACGTCACCTTCGTCCGCCATGATGATTCTCGCCAAACCTTGGATGGACGAAGCCAGACCGGCCACCTCGATTAACAAGGCCTGTGATTGCTCTTGACTCATATGCTCGGCGAGTTTCTTGACATCCTCGGCATTCAGCGCGAGGGCCGGGGGAGTGCGCTTTGCCATGATTCAGCCCCCCACCACGTTGAAGGCCAGGGCCGGGCTGGAGGGCTCCAGGGGAAGGGCTCGCAACTGGTTCAATGCGGCCAGGGCTTGCACCGCCTTGCGGGCAGCGCCGGGCACATTGGCCGCAGGCTGGCGCAAGTGATACAGGGCCACGCTCAGGGCGTTTTCAGCGCAGGCAAATAGCTGTGCGGTGGCCAGCTCGTCGACGGGGGTGGAAGGCACAGCGCATGGGCTGGCCAGGTTCGGTACCGTGTTCATGGTGTCAGGCTCCTTATCGAGACTTGAAGCCACCGGCCTTGTATTCACGCAAGACAGGTGGGCGGGATGTTGAAAACACGCGATAAGACGTGCGGACGCCCTTACGGGTGGCCCCATCCCACCCGCAACCATTAGACAGCCCCCAACAGATTGGGCCGCATGTGTACGGACGTGACAAAGCCTCACTGTCGGGGAGGCTCACCGCTTATCGAAAAGGTGTTTTCAAGCACCGGCCCTTTCGGGTTGAACAGATTATTGCACGGTGCCTGGTGGGGCTGTCAATGGCTTGTGCCTGGGGCTGGAGCCCTGCCCCGGCCCGTGCTGGTGTGTTCACCTTGTGCAGACACCATGTCAGCACAGTGAAGCCACAGCGCCACAGGCCGCAGCAGCCGGGAGGGATGGGGCTCCAGAGGGAAGCCGTCCGCGCTTGCGTCCATGGCCGTCCGTATCGGATCGCCACGAACAATAGGAAGGAGAGAGGCCAACAACATAGAGAGTGAGTTTTTCTACTCTCTATGTGTCTCCTGTTTGTCTCCTACTTGTCTCCTGTCTGTCTCCACCCCTTCAAACCGCCTTGCAACCAATAGGCATAGGGGTTTCAAGGCATTGGCCTTGTCTGTCTCCACGTCTCCACGGGAAATGATGCCCAAAACGCAAAACGGCCCGCATGGGGCCGTCTGTCTGGTGCCGGAAAGGCTACTTACGCAGTTCTGAAGGCAATGACCTTTGCGCCTGCCTCGATGGCGTCCAAGTGATCGCCCCACCACTGCATCAGCTCTTGGCGCTGAGGTAGCCAGCTTGCTCGGTTGTATGCGGCCCGCACGTCGTCACGCTCTTGGTGGGCAAGTTGCTTTTCGATGATGTCCGTGCTCTTGCCTGCCTCATTGGCGCAGGTAGAGAACAGTGTGCGAAAGCCGTGGGCCGTGGCTGCGCCCTTGTATCCCATCCTGGCCAGGGCCTTGTTCAGGGTGCCGTCACTGATCGGCTGATCGAAGTGATACGGCGAAGGGAAGACAAGACCCACGGCATCGCCCCCCGGGTGCATTCCTTTGAGCACGGCCAGAGCTTGGACAGACAAGGGCACGGTGTGCTCTATCTTCATTTTCATGCGCTCAGCAGGGATGCGCCACAAGGCCCGGTCTAGGTCGAACTCATCCCACCTTGCGCCGCGCAGCTCACCAGGTCGAACCGCTGTCAGCATCAGCAGGCGCAGGGCTGCACTTGTGCGCAAATCGCCCGGGTAGTCTTCCAGCAGCCGCACGAACTGCGGCACATCCTTTTCGGCCAGGGCTGCACGGTGCTGCACCTTCTGCTGGCTCATGAACTCTGATGGCTTCAGCGATGACGTAGGGTCGTTGTCGGTCAGGTCGTGGCTGACTGCGTAGCGATACACCGCCTTGATCCGCTGGAATAGCCGACCCGCCGTCTCACGGGAGCCCGCAGCATCAACCTTCTTGACCAACTCCCGAACGTCCGCAGGACGCACCAGGGAGACAGGCTTTTGGCCGATGACCGGGAAGACGTGGCTTTCCATGGATGCCCTGATCTTGTCTCGGGTGCCTTCGTCCCACTTGCTGGCCCCCATGTGGTCCATCCAAGCACCAGCCACTGCAGCAAATGAGGTGAGCACAACAGCCAGCTCAGCCGCCTTTGCCGCCTTCCTGTTTTCGCTGGGGTCCTCGCCTTCAGTCAGTTGCTTGCGTGCCAGGTCGCGCCTTTCACGGGCCTCCTTCAGGCTTACATCAGGGTAGGTGCCCAGGCTGATGCGCTTTTCCTTGCCAGCCACCCGGTATTTGAGGCGCCACCATTTGCCGCCGCTGGGCGCCAACTCCAGGTAGAGACCGCCACCATCGAAAAGGCGCTGAACCTTGTCAGCGGGCTTGGCGTTTCTCACTGCGGTGTCGGTCAATGGCATGGGGGCAACTCGGGGCAACTTTTGGGGTGGGGGCAACTACATGCCCCAAATGTTGCCCCCAAGTTGTCCCGGCTGTCAACGCACCCAAACGGATTGCGCCACACCATCGCGGAAAAGAAAAAACCCGCAACCTCCTAGGAGAGAAGCGGGTTTTAGGCTTGGTCCCGGACTGTCTCGGATCGTTACGAATCAGTGCGGAAATGTTGTTATGGTGCCCCGGGTCGGACTCGAACCGACACTCCTTGCGGAACCGGATTTTGAATCCGGCGCGTCTACCAATTTCACCACCAGGGCATCTGTGTGAAGGGCGAAAGTCTAGCACATGTGGCTGGTCGTGGCGGGACGGCCCGGCAGGTCGAGCTGGCTCACGCTGGCGGGCGTGCGGGCCACGACCTGGCCGCGCCGGACCACGGCCAGGCGCGTGGCGCGCAGTCTGATGGCCTCGATGGGATCGCGGGCTTGCAGCAAGACGAAGTCGGCGTGGCAGCCCACATCGAGGCCGTAGCCATCGAGCCCGAGGATCGCGGCCGGCGTGCGGGTGACCGCGTCGAAGCATTGGCGCATGGCGGCCTGGCCGGTCATCTGGGCAACGTGCAGGCCCATGTGCGCCACGTCGAGCATGTCGCCGCTGCCCAGGCTGTACCAGGGGTCCATGACGCAGTCGTGCCCGAAGGCCACGGGGATGCCGTGCGCGAGCATCTCGGGCACGCGGGTCATGCCACGCCGCTTGGGGTAGGTGTCGTGGCGGCCTTGCAGCGTGATGTTGATGAGCGGGTTGGCGATGGCGGCCACGCCCGCTTCCTTGATCAGGGGCAGCAGCTTGCTGACGTAGTAGTTGTCCATGCTGTGCATGGACGTGAGGTGCGAGCCCGCCACGCGGCCGTGCAGGCCCAGCCTGTGCGTGTGGAAGGCCAGGGTCTCGATGTGGCGGGACAAGGGGTCGTCGGACTCGTCGCAGTGCATGTCGACGCGCAGGCCTCTGTCGGCCGCGAGTTCGCACAGCTGGCGCACGGACTCGGCGCCGTCAAGCATCGTGCGCTCGAAATGCGGGATGCCGCCGACCACGTCCACGCCCATGTCCAGCGCCTTCTGGAGTTGCGTTATGGCGTTGGGTGCGCGCAGCACGCCGTCTTGCGGGAAGGCCACGAGCTGCAGATCGAGGTAGGGCTTGACCTTGGCCTTGACGTGCAGCAAGGCCTCGACGGCCAGCAGGCGCGGGTCGCACACATCGACGTGCGAGCGGATGGCCAGCAGGCCCTTGGCCACGGCCCAGTCGGCATAGCGCATCGCGCGCTCGACGATGGCTTCTTGCGCCAGCTGGGGCTTGAGCTCGCCCCACAGCGCGATGCCTTCGAGCAAGGTGCCTGATTGGTTGACGCGCGGCAGGCCATAGCTGAGCGTCGAGTCCATGTGGAAATGGGCATCGACGAAAGGCGGCGAGACGAGATGGCCTTGGGCGTCGATCTCCGTGTGCGCCGTGGCTTGCAGGGCGGGCTCGACCGCCACGATGCGGCCGGCTTGCACGGCGATGTCCTGATCGGTGCGGCCGTCGGGCAGGTTGCCGTGTCGAACGATGAGGTCAAACAAAGCGGGCTCCTCCAGGCGATGCCCCATGCACCGCTCGCGAGGAGCCTAGCAGGGTTCGGACCATCGCGGGCCCGCGATGCGCTCGGCTGCAACGCCGCTCAGAAGGTTTCCCAGTCTTGGTCGTTGTGGGCGGCGGCCTTGGCTGGTTCGGGCGACGGCAATGGGGGTGCGCTCGGCGCGGCGCTGGCCGTGGCCGGACGGCTGGCGGCGGCATGGCGCGGTGCGGCGGGCTTGGCCACGGCTTTGGTGGCCGATGACGCTGATGACGTGGATGATGAGGAAGGCGCGGTGCGCGGCTGAGGAGACAAGGCCGCGAAGGTGCTCGTCACGCCCGCCGAATAGCCGCCGCTCGAGCGCAGCTTGAACACGGCGACCGCTTCGGCCAGCTTGCGGGCCTGGGCCTTGAGGCTTTCGGCGGCGGCCATGCTCTGCTCAACGAGGGCCGCGTTCTGTTGCGTGGTCTGGTCGAGCTGGCTGACGGCCTGGTTGATCTGGCCGATGCCCTGGCTTTGCTCTGTGCTGGCATGGGCGATTTCGCCGACGAGGTCGGTGACCTTGCGCACCTGGTTCACCACATCGCTCATCGTGTCGCCGGCGGCGCTCACGAGCTGGCTGCCCGCGTTGACCTTCTCGACGCTGTCGTTGATCAGCGTCTTGATCTCGCGGGCGGCCTGGGCGCTGCGCTGCGCCAGGGAGCGCACCTCGCCCGCCACGACGGCGAAGCCCCGGCCCTGCTCGCCCGCACGGGCCGCTTCGACAGCGGCGTTCAGCGCAAGGATGTTGGTCTGGAAGGCGATGCCGTCGATCACGCCGATGATGTCGGAGATCTTCTGGCTGGACGACTGGATGCCGGTCATCGTGTCGACGACCTGGCCGACGACATCGCCGCCGCGCGCGGCCACATCGGATGCGGCGCTGGCCAGTTGGTTCGCTTGATGGGCGTTGTCGGCGTTGGTCCGCACGGTGCCGGCCATCTCTTCGACCGAGGCCGCGGTTTCCTGCAGGCTGGAGGCCTGGTTCTCCGTGCGCGCGCTCAGGTCGGTGTTGCCTTGCGCGATCTCGCTGGAAGCCGTGGCCACGGAATCCGCACCAGTTCGGACCTGGTGCACCATGTCGGACAGGCTGTTCATCATGCTGGCCAGTGCCTTTTGCATGTCGCCGATTTCGTCGTTGCGGTTGGCCAGCACCGTGCGCGTCAGGTCGCCCTCGGCAACGGCTTGCAGCACGCCGGCCGCTTCTTCGACAGGTACCGAGATCTGGCCGGACACCATCCAGGCCAGCGCCATGCAGGCCGAGCCGACCAGCACGATGGCCACGATGATGGCCATGCGCGCGTTGCCGTAGATCCTGTCGCCTTCGTCGCTGGCCGCCGTGCCGCCATCGACGTTGAACTTGACCACCTTGTCGATCGAATCGCCCATGTGGTCGTAGATCCGCTGGGTCGAGCCGATGGCCAGGGCATGGGCTTCGTCCGACCTGCCCGCCTTGATGGCGGCCATCCACTTGTCGTGCTCGGCCAGGTAGGCGGCCCAGTCGGCCTTGAAGGCATCCCACAGCGTCTTGTCCTGCGGGTCGACCAGGTGCGCCGCGTAGTCGGCCATGAGCTTGTTGATGGCGGCCTGCTTGGCGGCGAAAACCGGCTCGAACTGCCCGCGCTCGCTGGCGGCGGCGCCCGCGAACTGGAGCTCGGCCACGCGGTAGTCGCCCATATTGGCGTTGATGTCGCTGGCGGCGCGCTGGCTGATCAGCCAGTGCTCGGCCATGACCGTGGACTGGTCGTTCACGACGGACACGCGCGAGATGGCGAAGACACCCAGTACAGCAGTCATCAACACCACGCTGGCAAAGGACACCAGCAACTTGCTGCGCAGGCGCAGATTGGCAAACCACTGCATGGTCATTCACCTCGACGAAGTTGGTCGGGTGATTGTCTGACCGGGTCTGTCGGGGCAAGCCCGGAGTCGATGGGCAATTCGCCCGCATTTACGCACCATGGCGCGCCATGACGCGATCGGCCAAGCCGCTTCAGACCGTGCCGAAGATGCGGTCGCCGGCGTCGCCCAGGCCCGGCACGATGTAGCCGTGCTCGTTGAGGTGGCTGTCGAGCGAGGCGGTGATCACGGGCACGTCGGGATGGTGCTTGAGCATGTTGGCCACGCCTTCGGGCGCCGCCAGCAGGCTGATCAGCTTGATGCTGGGGCAGCCGGATTCCTTGATGCGGTCGATGGCGGCCACGGCCGAGTTGCCGGTGGCCAGCATCGGGTCGACCACGATCACCTGGCGCTCGGCGATGTCGGCGGGCACTTTGAAGTAGTACTCGACGGGCTCGAGCGTTTCAGGGTCGCGGTACAGGCCGATATGGCCGACGCGGGCCAGCGGCAGCAAGGCCAGCACGCCATCGAGCATGCCGTTGCCCGCGCGCAGGATGGAGACGATGCACAGCTTCTTGCCGCTGATCACGGGCGAGTCCATCGTCGTGATCGGCGTGGTGATGGTCTGCAGTTCGGTGGGCAGGTCGCGCGTGGCCTCGTAGACCAGCATCTGGCTGACTTCGCGCAGCAGGTTGCGAAAGCTGTCGGTGTTCGTGTCGACGCTGCGCAGCCAGGTGAGCTTGTGCTGCACAAGAGGGTGCATGACCACGGTGAGGTTGGGGAATTCTTTGTTCATTGTTGTCCTCCAGGTTTGCCGCGGGATGTGATGTGGTGCGTGAGGTGGTGCGTGATGTTGCCTCAGAACACGGTGCCATCGCTGTCGAGGTAGACGGGCGGCGGGCCGCCGGGCCGCTTGGCCTGCGCGATCTGGCGCCCGGCCGCCCAGCTGCCGCCTTCGAGCACGCGGGCCAGCGGGAACTGCTCGGGGCTCAGGCCCAGCTCGCCGCGCACGGCTTCGGCGAGGTGGTCGAGCACGGCCACGGTGAGCGCGCGCCACTCGACGATGGGCTCCGCATCGACGGCCCAGCGTGTGGTGTGGAAGGCCCTGTCGCGCGCCTGCAGCAGGCCCAGGTCGAGCAGCAGGCCGCCGTTGCGGTACTCGGGCAGGCCGGTGAGTTCGTCCAGGCCGGCGATGCCCAGGCCCGCGTCTTCGAGAGGCTCAAGCAGCGAGTAGGTCATCCACTGGCTGAGCTTGTGGAAGGGCAGCCAGCCTTGCGGCGCATCGGGGTGCGGCCAGCAATCGCCCAAAGGCTGTCCGCCCAGTTGATGCCGACCGGGCCAGATGTGGCCCAGCGTATTGAGCAGCACGGACAGCACGCGCGCCGCGCGGATCTTGCCCGTGGGCGCCTGCCTGAAGAGCGTGTCGACCAGATGGCCGGGGCGCAGCACGCCGGGCGCATCGGGCCGCCCATAGACCTCGGGATGCGCCTTGAGCGCCAATGCCAGTTGCCGCAGCAGGTTGGCGCGGCCCTCGAGCCCGACGAGCGGGTTCGCATCGGACACCTGGAAGGCCAGGCCCAGGTCGACCGTCTGCACGCGCTCCAGCCCCAAGGCATCGGCCTGGCAGGGATGGTGCGGGTCGCTCGACAAGCCGCCCGCCGCCCACCAGCGCAGGCTGGCCACGCCCAGGCCTTCGGAGCGCGCCAGTGTCTGCCCCGTGGCCTGGTCGACGTACTGCCACGAAGGGCCCGCGCCCGCGTCCAGCAGCACGCTGATCACGGCCAGGTCCACACGGGCACGCGCACGCTCGAGCCGAGCGGAAGGCGCATCCAGGCCATGCTCGTGCGCGACCGCATGCCAGCGGTCGATCCCACCCGCTTCGAAGTGGCGCCAGCGGCTGTGGTACGGCACTTTCAAGTCCGGATACCGTTGCCGGATGACGCCCGTGACGTAAGCCGACACGACGGCCATGCGCTCCGGGTGCCAGGTGAAATGCCGCGCCCTGCCCTGCTGGGCCAGCGCCATGATGGCCGCGCTGTGCTGCCTGACGGCTTGCGCGCACAGCAGGGCATCGGCCGGGTTGCCCTCTTGCATCGCCAATGCTGCGCTCATTCCATCAACCCCCTGCCCTTGGCTTGCGCCAGTTCATGGGCATCCGGTGTGTAGGTCGAGAAGTAGCCGGCGGCCTTCTTGGCGTCCATCTCGACCTGCGCATCGGCCGGTATCAGCTCATCGGGGATCGGCACGCGCTCGACCACCTCGATGCCCTGCTCGACCAAAGCGCCATGCTTCATGTTGCTCATGGATGCCCAGCGGTCGATGCGCCGGATGCCCAGCCAGTGGAAGACATCGGGCATCAGTTGCTGAAAGCGCATGTCCTGCACGCCGGCCACGCACTCGGTGCGCTCGAAATAGGTCTCGGCGCGGTCGCCGCCGTTCTGGCGCTTGCGCGCGTTGTAGACGAGGAACTTGGTGACCTCGCCCAGCGCGCGGCCCTCCTTGCGGTTGTAGATGACCAGGCCGACGCCGCCCTGCTGCGCCATCTCGATGCAGACCTCGATGCCATGCGCCAGGTAGGGCCGGCAGGTGCAGATGTCGGAGCCGAACACATCGGAGCCATTGCACTCGTCGTGCACGCGGCAGGCGATCTTCGTTTCAGGCTTGCCCAGCTTGCCGATGTCGCCGAAGAAATACAGCGTCATGCCGCCGATCGGTGGCAGGAAGACCTTGAGGTCCGGCCGCGTGACCAGCTCGGGGAACATGCCCGCCGTCTGCTCGAACAGATGGCGGCGCAGCGCGCTTTCCTTGATGCCGAAGCGCGCGGCCAGGCCGGGCAGGTACCAGACCGGGTCGACGGCGGCCTTCGTGACCTTGACATCGCCGTTGGCCGCCAGGATGTCGCCATCGGGCACGAGCCGGCCGCTGGCGATGGCGCCCATCAGCTCGGGCATGTTGATGTGGGCCTTCGTGATCGCGATGGTCGGGCGGATGTCGGCGCCGGCCGCGATCTGGTCCTTGAACGCGCTGGCCACGAGGTGGCCCCAGGGATCGAGCGAGACGATCTTGCCCGGGTCGGCCCACTGCGGATGCGGCCCGATGGACTCGGCCGGCGTCGTGTTGGTGAGGTCGGGCTTGTGGTCGCGGTCGAGCGCGCCCGAGGCCACGGCCAGCGCCCGGTAAACCGAGTAGGCGCCCGAATGCGTCCCGATGACGTTGCGCGCACCCGGGTTGGCCACGCTGCCGATCAGGGGGCCGCGTTCGGCGGCCGTGGCCGCGCCCCACTGAACGCCGGGCAGCGAATCGGCCCCGGTGCGGCGGGCTGGGTGCGAAGTCAGAACGATGTGGGCTGACATGGCCAAGGACCTCCATCAAGGGCGCCCGCCGATCTGTCGCAGGCTCATCGCTACATTAGCGAGTTGCGTGCCAGGTGGGTATGAACAAACCCCTAAGCAAGGCCCGTTTCAGGGCGCAGTTCCGTGAACCCTGCGCCAAATAAGGCGCCTGGACAGCCCTATGATGTGGGCTTCCCTCCACTGCCATTGCCGAAAAGCATGCCTCCCCTTCCTCCCATCGCCCAGGCGCTGATCCTGATCAACGTGGCCATGTATTGCCTGGACGAAGCGATGGGCGGAGTGCTGTCCATGTACATGGCGCTGTGGCCATTGCAGAGCGGGCACTTCTACCCCTGGCAGGTGGTCAGCTATGCCTTCCTGCACGGCTCGCTGGCGCACATCTTCTTCAACATGATGGGCTTGTGGATGTTCGGCAGCGAGCTCGAGCGCATCTGGGGTGCGCGCCGCTACATGGAGTTCCTGCTGGCCAGCGTGCTGACGGCCGCCGCCGCGCAACTGCTGATGTCCTACGCATTCGGTTGGGCCAACTACACGGTGGGCGCATCGGGCGGCATCTACGGTCTGCTGCTGGCCTTCGGGATGATGTTCCCCAACCGGATGATCATGCCGCTGTTCCCGCCCATCCCGATGAAGGCCAAGATCTTCGTGGCGATCTTCGGCGCGCTCGAGCTGCTGCAGGGCGTCACGGGCACGGCCTCGGGTGTCGCGCACTTCGCGCACCTGGGCGGCATGCTGGGCGGCTGGCTGATGCTGCGCTACTGGCGCGGCCAGCCGCCGTTCAAGTCGCGTCGCGGCCCGGGAAAGCGCCGCTTCTGATGGCGCGCGACGACACGGCGATGCCCGCCATGATCAACACGAGCGCGATCGGGTGATACCAATCGGGGCGCTGACCCAAAAAGAGCGCTGACCACAGCGCCGCGAAGATCGGCGTGAGGTTGCCGAAGAACGCGGCCATCGTGGGCCCGACGGCCTGCACACCCAGCCCCCAGCAGCGGTAGGCCACGATGGACGGCCCGACCGCGATGAACAGCAAGGCGCCCCATGTGCGCCAGTCGCCCGGCAGGATGGGCGGCTGCCCCGGCCCGGCCAGCACCGCTTCGGCGACCGTGCAGGCGCCACTCCACAGCACGCCGAAAACCACCTGGATCTGCAGGAAAGCGGCCCAGTCCCAATCGGGCCGCTCGGGCGGCAGCATCGACCGGGGCGGCCGCACCAGCAGCCAGCTGTAGAGCGCCCACACGAGGCTGGCGAACAGCATCAGCACATCGCCCGGCACGGGCTGCAGCTGCATCAGCTTGCCCGGTTGCCCTTGCGTGATCACGAGCAGCACGCCCGTCGTGGACAAGGCCGTGCCCAGCCACTGCCGCGCGTGGATGCGTTGCCCGAATCCCACGCGGCCCACGACCATCATCCACACAGGCACGCTGGCGCCGATCATCGTGGCGCTCAAGGGCGTCGAGGTATGGAGCGCGAGGTACTGCAAGGCGTTGTAGCTGCCCACGCCCAGCATGCCGATGCAGGCCAGGTAGACCCAGCGTTGCCGGATCGCCGACAGGTCGCGCAACTGGCGCCAGGCCAGGGGCATCAGCAGCACGGCCACGATCAGCCAGCGCAACGCGTTCATGGCCACGGGCGGCATGGCGCCCACGAGCAGGCGCCCCACGACGGCATTGCCCGCCCACATCATGGGCGGCAGGAGCAGACAGGCCAGCGTTCTGGCATCGAAACGAGACACAGGGCTTCACCGGGTTCAACGCGACCCGCGCATTAGAACAGGCGTGCAGCCCTCTTTCGGGATCGGGTCAGGCCCGCTCGCCCGAGGCCTTCGCGGCCTGCACGTTCACGGCAGCCCTGTAGGCATGCCATGACGCATGCCCCAGCACGGGCCCGGCGATCAGCAAGCCGAGGAAACCGGGCAGCATCGCCAGCAGCACCAGGGCCGAGATCAGCGCCGCCCACATCAGCATGACGCCGGGCTGCGTGGCGACCAGGCGCATGCTGGCCAGCCCGGCCGAGATCGCGTCGACCGACCTGTCCATGATCATCGGCATGCTGATCACGCTGATGGCGTAGATGAGGCCCGCGAACACGGCGCCCACGGCCAGGTAGGTGGCGATGAAGATGAGCGTGTCGCCCGTCAGCCAGTGCGTGAGCGGGCCGCTGAAATCGGGCATGCCGTCGAAGCTGATGGCGAACACGACGAGGGCCGCGCGGCCCCACAGCATCTCGAGCACGAGCAGCACGCCGGCGAAGATCGAGACCTGCCCGCCGCTCATGCGCCAGGCCGTCAGCGAAGACCAGAAGCGCGCGGGCCGCCCTTGCGACATGCCGCGGCTGACCTCGTACAGGCCCAGGCACAGGAACGGCCCCATCAGCAGGAAGCCCGCCGACAAGGCCAGTGCGTATTCGGGCGCGCGCTTGAAGCAGGCCAGCAGCAACCAGCCCATCAGCACGAAGCAGGCGCCATAGAACAGACCGATGGCCGGTGCGCGGCGGAAGTCGCGCCAGCCCAGGGCCAGCCAGTGGAAGGGGTCGCGCCAGTGCAGGTGCGCCAGAGGCATGTCGAGCACGCTGGGCCGGCGATGCGCATCGGCCGCATCCGCATCGATGACCATGGCGATGTCGACCTGGCCTGCCGTGGCGGACAAGGCCATGTGCGGCGCCAGCCCTGTCATCGGCATGAGGAAGCGCGAGGGGATGTCGAGTTGCGACGCCTGGGCCTCTTGCTGCGGGGGCCAATGGTGGACCCGCCTCTGGGTGGGCTTGCGCCGGTATGTGCGACGACGAGAAACCACAACTTGATGCGTCAACCGCTCAGCCGTGTTGCCCATGCGCTCTCCTCGGATGTACCTGGGCCGGATGCCCAGGGCAGGAAAGTACGCCTGTGACGAATTCACGTCATCAGTAGAAATGCGGAGGAGCCTCGCGGCCCCTGGAACCGTTGCACCACCTGTTGCGGTTGTTGCAAAACTTGTTGCGAAACGTCCCTGTTCAGCCGCGTCGAACGCGCCGCAATTCGTCCAGGATCAGCAGGCCCGCGCCAATGGTGATGCCGCAATCCGCCACGTTGAACGCTGGAAAGTGACCGCCCGGGAACATGGGCGACAGGATGGACCAGTGGAAATCGAGGAAGTCGACCACATAGCCGTGGATCAGGCGGTCGATGACATTGCCCAGCGCCCCGCCCATGATCAGCGACAGGGCCCAGGAGAACATCTTCTGGCCGCTGTGCTGGCGCAGCATGTAGACGATGAAGCCGACGGCCGCCGCGCCCAGGCCCACGAAGAACCAGCGCTGCCAGCCCCCCGCGTGCGCCAGGAACGAGAACGCCGCGCCCGTGTTGTGCACGCGCGCGATGTTGAAGAAGGGCCAGACCTCGCGGCTGTCACCCAGGTGGAAATAACCCAGGATCAGTGTCTTGGTGAACTGATCGAGCAGGATCACGATGAAGGCGATGCCCAGCCAGGGCGTCAAACCCTGGCTGCCGCCGGCGGCTTTTTTCGTGGCCATCGTCTTCAAGCGTGTGTGCGTTGTTCGCCGCTGCCGTGCAGGTTGCTGTCGCAACGGCCGCACAGCGTCGGGTGCTCGGGGTTGATGCCCACGTCGTCGCGGTAGTGCCAGCAGCGCTCGCACTTGGTCGCATGCGAGGCATTGACCTCGATCTGCGTGGCGTGGCCTTCGGCCAGCTCGAGGGCGGACACGATGAGCACGAACTTGAGGTCGTCGCCCAGACTGCGCAGTGCTTGCAGCAGGCGGTCTTCGGAGGCCAGCGTCACGAACAGGTTGGCCTGCAGCGACGAGCCCACCTCGCCGCGCGTGCGCACGTCTTCGATGCGGCGGTTCACCTCTTCGCGGAAGGCGCGGATGTGCGCCCACTTGGCCAGCAGCTCGGTATCGGCATCGGCCTTGGCGAAGTCCCAGTAGGTTTCGACGAAGATGCTGTCGCCCTGCTTCGCGCCATGGCTGTTGAAGACCTTCCAGGCCTCCTCGGCCGTGAAGCTCAGGAAGGGCGCCATCCAGCGCAGCATCGCGTTCGTGATGTGCCACAGCGTGGTCTGCGCGGCGCGGCGCGCCAGGCTCTTGGGCGCCGAGGTGTAGAGGCGGTCCTTGAGGATGTCGAGGTAGAAGGCGCCGAGGTCTTCGGAGCAGTACACCTGCAGCTTGGAGACGACCGGGTGGAACTCGTAGCGCTCGTAGTGCGCGAGGATGTCTTCCTGCAACTGCGAGGCGCGCGCCAGCGCGTAGCGGTCGATCTCGAGCAACTGGTCGAGCGGGACGGCGTCGGCTTCGTGGTCGAAGTCGCTGACGTTGGCCAGCAGGAAGCGCAGTGTGTTGCGGATGCGGCGGTAGCCATCGACCACGCGGGCGAGGATCTTGTCGTCGATGCCCAGGTCGCCCGAGTAGTCGGTGGACGCGGCCCACAGGCGGATGATTTCGGCGCCCATCTTGCCGCTGATCTCCTGCGGCGCGACCGTGTTGCCCAGCGACTTGGACATCTTGCGGCCCTGGCCATCGACCGTGAAGCCGTGCGTCAGCAGGCCCTTGTATGGCGCGCGGCCATAGATGGCGCTGGCGGCCAGCAGCGAGCTGTGGAACCAGCCGCGGTGCTGGTCGTGGCCTTCGAGGTAGAGGTCGGCCTCTTGCAACTCATGATGGCCGGCATCGGGATGGCTGCCGTGCTTCGCGTTGAGCACATGGAAGAACGAGGTGCCCGAGTCGAACCACACATCGAGGATGTCGTTGGACTTGCTGTACTCGCCAGCCTGGGCACCGAGCCACTCGGCCGGGTCCAGCTTGGACCAGGCCTCGACGCCGCCTTGCTCGACCAGGTCGGCCGCGCGGTCCATGAAGGCCATGGTCTCGGGGTGCAGCTCGCCCGTCACCTTGTGCAGGAAGAAAGGCAGCGGCACGCCCCAGTTGCGCTGGCGGCTGATGCACCAGTCGGGCCGGTTGGCGATCATGTCGCGCAGGCGGGCGCGGCCGTTCTCGGGGTAGAAGGTCGTGTGGTCGATGGCGTCGAGCGCGGTCTGGCGCAGGGTCTTGGGCGCCTTGTTCACGGTGAACACGCCCTCGCCTTCGTCCATGCGCACGAACCACTGCGCCGCCGCGCGGAAGATCACGGGCGTCTTGTGGCGCCAGCAATGCGGGTAGCTGTGGTCGATGGTCTTGGTCGACAACAGGCGGCCGTGCTCGCGCAGCGTCTCGAGCACGACGGGCGCGGCCTTCCAGATGTGCTGGCCGCCGAACAAGGGCAGTTCGGCTTCGTAGACGCCGTTGCCTTGCACGGGGTTGAGGATGTCGTCGAACTTCAGGCCGTGGGCCACGCAGGAATTGAAGTCATCGACGCCATAAGCGGGCGCGGCGTGCACGATGCCCGTGCCATCTTCGGCGCTCACGTAGTCGGCGAGGTAGACGGGCGCCTCGCGGTCATAGCCCTTGTCCACATGGGCCAGCGGGTGCTTGAATTTCAGGCCTTCGAGCTTGGCGCCTGTCGTTGTGGCCACGACCTTGCAATCATCGGCCTCGAAGCCATAGCGCGCGCAGGCCTTCTCGACCAGCGACTCGGCCAGCACGAGCAGGCCCTTGGGCGTGTCGACCAGGGCATAGCTCAGCTCGGCATGCACGTTCAGCGCCTGGTTCGCGGGGATGGTCCAGGCGGTCGTCGTCCAGATCACGGCGAAGGCGTCTTTGTCGAGCTTGCTCAGACCGAAGGCCGCAGCGAGCTTCTCTGGCTCGGCGCTCAGGAAGGCCACATCCAGCGTCTGCGATTTCTTGTCAAAGTACTCGATCTCGAACTCGGCCAGCGAGGAGCCGCAGTCGAAGCACCAGTAGACCGGCTTCAAACCGCGATAGACATAGCCGCGCTCCATGATCTTCTTGAGCGCGCGGATCTCGTTGGCCTCGTTGCCGAAGTCCATCGTGCGGTACGGATGCGCCCAGTCGCCCAGTACGCCCAGGCGCTTGAAGTCGTTGCGCTGGCCGTCAATCTGCTCGGCGGCGTAGACACGGGCCTTGGCCTGCACGTCGTCGCGGCTCAGGTTGCGGCCGAAGGTCTTCTCGATCTGGTTCTCGATGGGCAGGCCGTGGCAGTCCCAGCCGGGCACGTAGATGGCGTCCATGCCCTTGAGCTGGCGCGCTTTGACGATCATGTCCTTGAGGATCTTGTTGGCCGCGTGGCCGATGTGGATCACGCCGTTGGCATAGGGCGGGCCGTCGTGCAGCACGAACTTGGGCGCGCCGCAGCGGGCCTCGCGCAGGCGCTTGTAGATGCCCTGCTCTTCCCACTCCTTGACCCAGCCCGGCTCGCGCTTGGGCAGGTCGCCGCGCATCGGGAAGGGCGTGTCCGGCATGTTCAGCGTGGCGCGGTACTTGCCTTCCGCTTCTTTGTGGGCGGCAGGGGCGGTTTTATCTTGGCTCATGAAATCTTCTCGGCAAAGGAACACGACAGGGCGGGCATCGAGTAGGCCCCATTTGCCATCGGTTTCCTGGGAAATTCAGGTGAATCCGGTCGCCCGGACTCGGCTTGGCTCAGACGGCGAGCGTCAAATTCGGTCGCGTGTGGTCTGGCGGCCTTGCGCCTGGAAGAAGGACTTCGCATCGGCGATGTCCTTGTGAATGGCCAGCTGCAAGGCCTCCAGCCCGTCAAAGCGGGCTTCGTCTCGGAGTTTGTGCAGCAGTTCCACGCGCACGATTTTACCGTAGCCCCCTTCGGTGCCCAATTCGGCGGGCCAATCGAAGCAATGGACCTCCAGAAGAACCCGGCCCGCGTCCTCGACCGTGGGGCGCACGCCCAGGCTGGCGACGCCTTCGAGCGGGTGCGCCGCCAGGCCATGGGTGCGGACCACGTAGATGCCGGTCGTGGCCGGTTTCTGATGGCCGAAACGCACATTGAGCGTGCGGCAGTCGAGGCTGCGGCCCAGCTTGGCGCCGTGGATCACGTGGCCGCTGACCGTGTAGGGCCGCCCCAGCAGGTTGGCGACCTGGGCCATGTCGCCCGCCGACATCGCCTCGCGCACGACCGACGAGGACACGCGCGTGCCGTGCACCTCGTAGCTCATCATGCGGGCCACGTCGAAGCCGCGCGCGTTGCCGGCGGCGTCGAGCTGGGCATAGTCGCCGGCGCGTTTGGCGCCGAAGCGGAAGTCGTCGCCGACCAGCACGTACTGGGCGTTGACGCCCTTGACGAGCACCTGGTCGATGAAGGCATCGGGGCCGAGGCTGGCCAGCGCCTTGTCGAAGGGCAGGATCACGACCTGATCGACGCCGCAGCGCTCGAGTTCACAGAGCTTGTCGCGCAGCGTGGCGATGCGCGTCGGGGCCATGTCGGGCTTGCCGGACAGCTGGGCGAAATAGTCGCGCGGATGCGGCTCGAAAGTCAGCACGGTGGCGGGCAGGCCGCGATGCTGCGCCTCGCTGCGCAACAGCGCCAGCATGGCCTGATGGCCCCTGTGCACCCCGTCAAAATTACCAATCGTCAGGGCACAGGCGGGGGCCAGTGCGACATGGTGGAAGCCGCGAAAGACTTGCATAGCCCCAAATTATGCCCCGCCCCGGCCAGCCGGTTCCCGAGAGGTCTTCGGCGGCCTTAGACTCCGCCTCGATGAGCCCCCTTCAACCCGAACGCACCCTGTTCCTGCCGGCCCGCGACGGCTTGAAACTGCACGTCGCCCACTGGCCCCTGCCCGGCGCGCGGGGCGTGGTCGTCTTCCTGCACGGCCTGGCGGCGCATGGCGGCTGGTATGGCGAGCTGGCCGCCGTGCTGCATGCGGCGGGCTGGGCGATGGCCGCGCCGGACTACCGCGGCCACGGCCTGTCGGAAGGCCCGCGCGCGGGCCTGAGCAAGGACGACGACCTGCTCTTCGACGTCGCCACCGTGCTCGACCACGTCCGCGAAACGCATCCCGGTCTGCCACTGATCTTGATGGGGCACAGCACGGGCGGCCTCGTGACATCGCGCTTCGGCGTGGCCGAAGACATCGCCCGCAACGCGCCCTGGTGGCGCCCCGTCGAAGGCCTGGTCCTGCTGGCGCCGGCCCTGCAGGCCACGCTGAGCCTCACGCAAAAAGCCTTGCTGACCACGATGGGCCGCCTGCTGCTGGACGTGGGCATGCCCATGGGCATCGACCTGAGCTGGACGTGCGACGACCCCGCCATGGTCACCCGGCACAGCCAGGACCCGCTCATGCACGGCCGCCTCACGCCGCGCTTCGCCCTGTTCCTGGCGCGCGAAGGGCAGCGCGTGCTGGCGCATGCATCGACCTGGTCCACGCCCACTTTGATGCTGTACTCGCAGGCCGACAAGCTCGTCTCGCCCGAAGGCTGCGAGCGCTTCGCGCGCCGCGCGCCTGCCCAGGTGCTGACGGCCAAGGTGTATGCTCACCTGGCGCATTCGCTGTTGCACGAACCGCACCGCGACCTCGTGCACGGCGACATCACCCAATGGCTCCAGCAACGCTTTCCGCAGTGACCGCCGTGCCATCTTCGCCATCCGATTCGCAGCCGACTTCATCAGCAGATGCCGCGCCCCCGCCACGCCGCATGGGCCGGCCGCCCAAGGTGGCCGCGGGCGACGGGCCTGACACGGCCACCGCCCTGTTGCAGGCCGCCGCCGCCGAGTTCGTCGAGGTCGGCTTCAAAGAGACAGACACCAACCGCATCGCCAAGCGCGCGGGCTTCGCGCCTCAAACCTTCTACCGCTGGTACACGGACAAGCTCGACATCTTCATCAAGGTCTACCAGGCCTGGGAAGAAGCCGAGCACAGCATCCTCGACAGCCTGCTGACCGAGCGCGCGCCGCCCACCCAGATCGCCGAGCGCTGCGTGCAAGGGCACCAATCCTTTTTGCAGTTCCGACGCAGCCTGCGCCAATTGACGCTGACCGAGCCCACGGTGCGCGCGGCCCGTGCGGCCAGCCGCCTGCAGCAGATCGCGCACATCCGCAAGCACAGCGCGCAGGCCGCCTCGGACGGCACGCTGGCGGCCTTGCTGATCCAGATCGAGCGCCTGAGCGAAGCCCTGGCCGAAGGCGAGTTCGCCGACTTGGGGCTGGACGTGGCGCCGGCCTATGCGGCGCTGGCCGGGCTCATCGAGCAGTTGCGCCGCTGAGCCGGCGCTTGCATCAAGCTCAAGGCAGCACAACGGCCGGGTCTTCCACCCAGCACCACTGGCCGGGCGCCAGCGTGTCCGGTATCGTCAAGCGGCCGATCTGGCTGCGATGCAGGCCCTCGACGCGGTTGCCCGCCGCCGCGACCATGCGCTTGACCTGGTGGTACTTGCCTTGCAGCAAGGTCATGCGCAGGTGCGAAGTCTCAGCTTCGCCCACGGCTTTGGCGGCATCGGCCTTCACGGGCAGCGGATCGTCGTCGAGCACGACGCCCTTGAGCAGCTTGTCGCACATGGCCTGTGTCACCGGGTGCTTGCAGGTCACCTCGTAGACCTTGGGCACATGGTGCTTGGGCGATGTGAGCTTGTGCAGCAAGGGGCCGTCGTCGGTCATCAGCAGCAGGCCGGTGGTGTCCTGGTCAAGCCGGCCCACGGGCTGCAAGCCGCGCTTGCGCAAAGGCACGGGCAACAGGTTGTGCACGCCCGGCCAGGCGCCCGGCTTGAGCGAGCACTCGTAGCCCGCCGGCTTGTGCAGCATCACCAGCGCCTTGACGTGCGTGACCCAGGGCATGCCGTCCACGACCAGCTCGAGCCGGTCTTGCGGGAACACCGCGTCCGGGTCGTCCACCACCTCGCCACGCACCCGCACCAGGCCGTGCAGCACCAGGCCGTCGCACTCGCGCCGGGCGCCGAAGCCCTGTGCGAAAAGGATCTGGGCCAGGTGGTCGTGGCCTGCGGGCAATCGAGAGCGTGGTGGCATGTTGGAAAAATGAGATCGGTCTGACAAGGCTGGCTGGTGGCCAAGCCGACATTGTGCTGCCATGATGCGTTTTGCGCGCCACACCCTGTCGACTGGCCCAGCTGCAAGACACGGCCCGCCTACCGAGCGCATGCCCAATCAACCACACCCAGAACACACCCAGGGACAGCATGATCGACTTGCCTCGCGCCAAACAACTCGCTGCCTGGCTGCTGCTGGCCTATTGTGTCGGCCTCACGGCGTTCGGCCTGTTGTTCGTCAACCTCACCGTCGACGATGCCTACATCACCTTTCGGTACGCCCGCACCCTCATGGAGACGGGCCAATGGTCGTGGAACCCAGGCCATGTCTTCCAGGATGTCGAGGCCTACACGAACCCGCTTTATGCGGCGCTGTCCATCCCGATACATGCCATGGGCCTGCCCGCCGTGCTGCCGTTCAAGCTGCTCGGTCTGCTGACCCTGTGCGGGATATTCGGGGCCATGATGAAAGGCCTCTCGCCGCGGCGCAAGCTGGCGGCATCGGCCTTTGTCTGCACCAACTTCTACGTATTCGCCCATGCGTTCTCCGGGCTTGAAACAACCACCTTCCTGCTGCTCGTGCTGGCGACCCTGCTGGCCGACGACCCCGACCTGGACACCGGCGTCTTCAGTGCGCTCATCCTGCTCGCGCCGCTGGTTCGCCCAGAGGGCATCTTGGTGTCGACCTACATCCTCTACCGGCAAACGGTGCGCGGAAGCTGGAACAGATGGACCGTCGTCTCGCTGGCGGGCGGGCTCATCTATCTGGCCTGGCGGGTACGGCGCTATGGGCTGCTCCTGCCCAACACGTTCTACGCCAAGATGAACGGCGACAGCTCATTCCTGGCAAACGCGTTCGACGAACGCTACCTGATCGCCACGGGCATCGTGTCCTGCCTGGTGCTCTGGCGCCATCGACGCCATCGTCTTCTGGCTTTGTCGCTGCTGCTGGGTTTCGTGCTGGGCAACCTCACTGCGGACATGCAGATGAACTACCTGCACCGCTACGCATACCACCTCATCGTGCCCATGTCCTTCGCGGCCGTCCACACCCTTTTGCAAGCGCTGCCAAGCCCCTTGCTGCGACAACCGGGTTGGCAAGCTCGGCTGATGCTGGCCAGCATGCCCCTGTTGGGCGTGCTGGCGGCGCTCACGCTCTCTGGCCACCAGGTCCTTGTCATGCTGGACTACAGCAGGAGCGTCCACCTGTCGCACAAGGCCTTGGGCAAACTGCTCAAGGCTTGCGTGCCACCAGGGCCGATTCTGGCGCTCGAAGACGTCGGCCAGATGGCGTACTACTCTGACCACGTCATCCTGGACTATGTCGGGCTGGCCAACCGAGAGATCACGGATTACCTGCGTGGCGCCAAACCCTTGCAGGTGCCGGCACCCGATGCCATCTTGCTGTACAACCACCGGCCGGACATCTGCATTTCCGTCCGCCCTTATCCGGGGCAGGAACAGCTGGTCCGTCAGTTCGTGACGGAAGGACGCTACACCTGCGTTCCGGGCCGAGCTTGGTCGGAAGCTCTCTACCTGAACGCGCTGATCCGCAATGATTCGCCCTATGCGGCCGCGCTGACCGACGTCATGCGCCAAAGCGCGGCCGCTCCGCCCATTTCGGCCCTGACCCGATCGGCCACGCTGATGAATGCCGTGCGGTTCGAGTCGCTTCGGGAAGAACTCCAGGACTGACCTTCAGTAACGCCTGGTCAACGTCATGATGTCGTTGTCGCGCTTCATCTGAAAGCGCGACAAAAACGTGTTGCCCAGCAAGATGTGCGGCATGGGCAAAGGCAGGACGGCCGCCTCCACGTTGTGCATTTCCACGTCCTGGATGCGCACCGTGGTCAGGTTCACGCGAAAGCCCACCACCGTGCCATTGGCCGTGCTGCCGTAGAAGCGCTCGCCATCTTCGAATTTGATGCCGATGCGCCGGGCCTCGTCCGCCCCCATGGCGACGGACGTGGCACCCGTATCGACCATGAACTGCGTGGCCCGGCCATTGATGCTGCCCTGCGTCAGGAAGTGCCCACCCGGCCCCGCCGACAGCACGATCTGCGTGCCATTGGCTCCGCCACCGCCATTGCCGCCGATGCTCACGGGGGCGCCGCCCAGCATGATCGTCTGGCGCTTGCCCGCCACCTCGACCACGGTCTGGTCGCTGGTCACGCTGATGACCTTGACGCCCTGGAAGGTGTCACCCGGCGCCAGGGCCTTGGGCGCGCCGCCATTGACGACCAGCAGCGCCTTGCTGCCCATGCTCCCACTCATGGCCACGCTTTGCGCCATGACGTGGGCTGGCAGCAGCATCGGCATCAAGCTGGCCGCGACAAACACCTTCATCTTGCTCACCACAGCCCGCTCCCCCTGTTCTTGCCTTGCATGGCGCCGTGCGTCAGTCGCGGAAGTTGTTGAACGACAGCGGCGCCTCGGTCAGGTCCTTCTTCATCAGGGCCATCGCGGCTTGCAGGTCATCGCGCTTGGCACCCGTGATGCGCACCGTGTCGCCCTGGATGCTGGCGTTGACCTTGAGCTTGCTGTCCTTGATGAGCTTGGTGATCTGCTTGGCCAGTTCGGCCTCGATGCCGGCCTTCAGCTTGATCACCTGCTTGACCTTGTCGCCGCCGATCTTCTCGACCTTGCCGATGTCGAGGAAGCGCACGTCCACCTGGCGCTTGGTGAGCTTGTTGTTGAGCACGTCGCGGACCTGATCGATCTGGAAATCGCTGTCGCCGAGGAGCGTGATTTCCTTCTCTTTTTCCTTGAACTCGATGGCCGCGCTCGTGCCTTTGAAGTCGAAACGGGTGCCGATTTCCTTGGTGGTCTGGTCTACCGCATTGCGGACTTCCACGAGATTCGGGTCGAGAACGGTGTCAAAACTGGGCATGAATATCTCCTTTGTCTGCGAAAATTCTGCCATGCACACACCGTCCGCAGCCGCATCCCCCTCATCCCTGTCGATCGAAAGGGGCGCCAGCCTGCGCGCGTTCAACACATTCGGCCTGCCCTCGAGCGCCCAGACGCTGGTGCGCATCGCCTCGGAAGCCGACGTCAAGAAGGTGGTGAACGACCCTGAACTGGGCCTGGCGCCCAAGTTCATCCTGGGCGGCGGCAGCAACCTCGTGCTCACGCAGGACGTGAACCTGTGCGTGCTCAAGATCGAGATCAAGGGCCGGCGCCTGCTCGAAACGCGCGACGACGCCTGGATCGTCGAGGTCGGCGCGGGCGAGTCCTGGCACGACACCGTGCAGTGGTGCCTGGACCAGGGCCTGCCCGGGCTGGAGAACATGGCATTGATCCCGGGCACGGTCGGCGCGGCGCCCGTGCAGAACATCGGCGCGTACGGCGTCGAGCTCAAGGACCGCTTCGCATCGCTGGACGCGGTCGACATGGTCACGGGCCGCACGGTCACGCTCGATGCCGACGCCTGCAACTTCGGCTACCGCGACAGCGTCTTCAAGCGCCATCTGGCCGGCAAGAGCGTGATCACGAAGGTGCGCCTGCGCCTGCCCCGCCCCTGGCAACCCGTGCTGGGCTACATGGAGCTCGAGCGCAAGATCGCCGAGACGGCCAACATCCAGCCCGATGCCCGGCAGGTCTGCGACTGGGTCTGCGAGATCCGCCGCGCCAAGCTGCCCGACCCCGCCGTGATCGGCAACGCGGGCAGCTTCTTCAAGAACCCGGTCGTGTCGGCCGAACAATGCCGCGACATCATCGGCCGCGACCCCGAAATCGTGCACTACCCGATGGACGACGGCACCTTCAAGCTGGCCGCCGGCTGGCTGATCGACGCCTGCGGCTGGAAGGGCAAGTCCATCGGCCGCGCGGGCGTGTACGAGCGCCAGGCGCTGGTCCTCGTGAACCGAGGCGGCGCCAGCGGGGCCGAGGTCGTCACGCTGGCGCGGGCGATCCAGGAGAGCGTCTACGGGCGCTTCGGCATCCGGCTGGAGCCCGAGCCGGTCGTGGTCTGAGCCGCGATCCGAGCAGAAAAACCGTTTCGCGCACCCTCCTTCAGGGTGCCCGCACCCAGGGGGAACTTAGGGGGATGTTCTGTAAAGACCGCAGCCTATACTTTGGCCCGGTCGCGTTTTTACGGCCGCTCTCAGATCGATATACGGAGGTATCCCCATGCGCTTTGAATTCACCGATCGCGCGGCTTCGCGCTGGTCCCTGCCCTTGCTGTCGCTCGTGACGTCCGCCGCCTTGCTGGCCGGTTGCGCGACCGACCCGAGCATGGGTGAGAACAAGGGCACCGTGCGGGGCGCCGCCGGCGGCGAGAGCGCCGAAGGCCAGAACTCGCAGCTCGAGAACTGCCCCGAGACCCTGGGCACGCTGGCCATCGAAGAAGACACCAACGCGCCGTGGTACTACCAGTTGCGCGACCACCAACTGGGCTCGACGATCCCCGTGCTGCGCCTGATGATCCAGCAGAGCAACTGCTTCGTGATCGTCGAACGCGGCAAGAGCATGAACAACATGATGCGCGAGCGCGAGCTGGCCCGTGGCGACGAAAGCCGCGCGGGCAGCAACTTCCAGAAGGGCCAGATGGTCGCGGCGGACTACACGCTGAGCCCGTCCATCCAGTTCTCGGGCAAGACCGGTGGCGGCAGCGCCTTCGGCGGCGGCGGTGCCTTGGGCATGTTCGGCGCGCTGGCCGGCAGCGTGGGCCGCAACGAGGCCTCGACCACCTTGCTGCTGATCGACAACCGCTCGGGCGTGCAGATCTCGGCGGCTGAAGGCACGGCCAAGAACTTCGACTTCGGCATGTTCGGCGCGGCCTTCGGCGGCGGTGGTTTCGGCGGTGGCGGCGGCTACGCGAACACGCCGCAGGGGAAGGTGGTGACGGCGGCCTTCGCCGATTCGTTCAACCAGATGGTCAAGGCGCTGCGCAAGTACAAGGCGCAGACGGTCAAGGGCGGCCTGGGCACGGGCGGTCGCCTGGGCGTTCAGGGCGGCGACACGGCCGCATCGAAGGAGATCGATGCCAAGCCCGCGACCACCAAGTCCACGAAGAAGAAGAGCAACTGACCCATGCGCCCCATCATCCGCGCGGCTGTCATGACGACAGCTTTGGGTCTTGGCGCTTGTGCATCGGCGGCCGAGTTCAACCTGTTCCTGAGTTGCTCGGGCAAGCTGAGCGCCAATGGCAAGGGGAAGGCGGCGACGCTGGACCTGGCCATGCGGGACAACAACGAGACGGCCTTGATCCAGCGCTCGAATGTGTTGCCTGTGGGCGAGCGGCTGCATTACAAGGCATCGCCGATGGCCTACTCGATGGTCTACAAGCTGCCGTTGCCGGGCACGCAGTACTACAACGACTGGGTGCACGGGGCGTGGGTGGTGTGGCAGCCCAACTTGAAGCGGCTGGCCACGATCCGCTTGTCGGTTGATCGGCAGACGGCTGATTTGGAAGGTGAGTTGCTCGACTTCAACGACGATTCGTTGGGGACGGTGGCCATGAGCTGCAAACCCTTGACGGCTGACGACATGCCTGAGCCGAAGTTCTGATCTTGTTGCCTCTTGCACGTTCTTGGTGTGTTATTTCCCTAACGTGCAAAATGTTGGGCGATTTGGCTTGAGAACGCAGGGCGCGTGCCTGTCGATGTACGCAACCATCGCGTCAGTACGACAGCGCATCGGCGCCTCGCGGCTTGGGCCACGCCAGGCCTGCCACAAACAAAAACGGCGGCCATCAAGGCCGCCGTCTCATCGCGATCAATCAAGCATCAACCAAAATGGCAGATGTAGTGGTAAGGCTCGCCCTCCACCTTGATCTCGAACGACGAATCGCCAGGCACGTTGTAGCTCTCGCCCGGGCCGTAGCTCTTCCACTCGGTCTCGCCCTTGAGCTTGATGCTGCAGCGGCCGGCCACGGTTTCCATGATCTCGGGCGCCCCCGTGTTGAACGTCAGCGTGGCCGGCAGGATCACGCCAACGGACTTGCGAACGCCGTCGGCCAACGTCACGGTGTGCGACACGCACTTGCCGTCGAAATACACATTGGCTTGCGTGTTCACGCTGCCTGCCAGAGTTGTGGTCGTCATGAGATAGGTCTTTCAAAAATGTTTACTGCGCGGCCTTCTTCGCCACGGGCTTCTTGGCCACGGGCTTCTTTGCGGCCTTCTTGGCGGCGGGCTTGGCCGATGCCGTGCGCGCGGCCTTCACGTTCGCGCCGATGCGCAGACGCAGCGCGTTGAGCTTGATGAAGCCCGCTGCGTCAGCTTGGTTGTAGGCGCCGCCGTCGTCGTCGAAGGTCGAGATCTTGGCGTCGAACAGGCTGTCCGTCTTGGACTCGCGGCCCACCACCAAAATCGTGCCCTTGTACAGCTTGAGCTTGACCGTGCCGTTCACCGTCTCCTGGCTCTTGTCGATCAGGCCTTGCAGCAGCTCGCGCTCGGGGCTGAACCAGTAGCCGTTGTAGATCATGCGGGCGTAGCGCGGCATCAGGTCGTCCTTGAGCGCCAGCACTTCGCGGTCCAGCGTGATGGACTCGATCGCGCGGTGGCCGCTCAGCAGGATCGTGCCGCCAGGCGTTTCATAGCAGCCGCGGCTCTTCATGCCGACATAACGGTTCTCGACCTTGTCCAGGCGGCCGATGCCGTGCTTGCCGCCGATCTCGTTGAGCTTGGTCAGCACGGTGGCGGGCGACATCTTCACGCCGTCGATGGCGACCACGTCACCCTTCACATAGGTCAGCTCGATCACCTGGGCCTTGCCTGGCGCCTTCTCGGGCGAATTGGTCAGGCGCCACATGTTGGCTTCGGGCTCGAAGTTCGGGTCCTCGAGCACGCCGCCTTCGTAGCTGATGTGCAGCAGGTTGGCGTCCATCGAATAAGGCGCGCCGCCCTTGCGCTTCTTGAAGTCCACGGGGATGCCGTGCTTGTCGGCGTAGGCCAGCAGCTTCTCGCGGCTGCAGCAGGTCCCACTCGCGCCAGGGTGCGATCACCTTCACGCCGGGGAGCAAGGCATAGGCGCCGAGCTCGAAGCGGACCTGGTCGTTGCCCTTGCCGGTGGCGCCGTGGCTGATGGCGTCGCCCTTGGTCTTCTTGGCGATCTCGATCAGGCGCTTGGCGATCAGCGGGCGCGCGATGGACGTGCCCAGCAGGTACTCGCCTTCATACAGGGCATTGGCGCGGAACATCGGGAACACGAAGTCGCGCACGAACTCTTCGCGCAGGTCCTCGATGAAGATGTTCTCGGGCTTGATGCCCATCTTCAGCGCCTTGGCGCGCGCGGGCTCGATCTCTTCGCCCTGGCCGATGTCGGCCGTGAAGGTCACGACCTCGCAGTTGTATTCGTCCTGCAGCCACTTGAGGATGATGGACGTGTCCAAACCGCCGGAATAGGCCAGGACGACTTTCTTGATCTTTTGTGCGCCAGCGGCGGCTTGGCTTGTCGCGGGAGCGGCAGCAGGTGCCGACGCCGTGGTTTTGGCAGGCTTGGGAGCCTTGGCAGGCTTGGCGGTTTTGGACATGGTCGAATCGGGTGAAAGAGACGAAACCGCCGATTTTAGGCGCCCTTCGCGCCCGCGCCGCTTTCAAGCCGCTTTACCGTAACTTCACACGCGTGCTGTCAGCGACCCCGGCGGGCTTGCCGTTGAGGAGGAAAGGAGACCCACCATGCGCCCGTTCCACCCTCTGATCCGCCCCGCTGGCGCCGTTGCCGCGGGTTGTTTGCTGATGATGACCGCCGCCTGCGCCGGGCCGCGCGTCGGCGAGATGGTGGGCTCACCCAATCCCACGGCCATGACCGTGCAGGCCCGCGTGGTGTCCGCCACGCCCGTGATCGGCCAGGTCAGCGTGCCGCGCCAGGTCTGCTTTGACGAATTGCGCCAGGAGCCACCCCGCTCTTCGGGTGCGGGCGCCATCATCGGCGCGATCGCCGGCGGCGCCATGGGCAATGCCCTCGGCAAGGGCGCCGGCAAGGCGCTGGCCACGGGCCTGGGCATCTTCGGTGGCGCGGTCGTGGGCGACCACGTCGAGATGGACGGCCGCGAGGGCATCACCCGCACCGTGCGCCGCTGCGAACAGCAGGCCGCCTACGAGAACCGTGTCGTGGCCTACAACGTGGTCTACGAGTACGGCGGCCAGCGCTACAGCACGCAGATGCCGCAGGAGCCGGGCGCGACCATTCCCGTGCAGGTCACGCTGACGCCGGCCGCGCCCATGCAGCCGCCTCCGCCGCCCCAGGCGGTCTACCAGGATGGCGGCGTCTCGCCCGCCGTGTATGTGCAGCCCGAAGTCGTCTATGAAGACGGCCCCCGCTGGCGCCGCCGCCACTGGGATTGAGCGCCCGGCGTCAGGCGCTTGACGATGCCCGGGCGGCACGTCAGTAATGCCGTGACATCGTGACGCTTTTTGCCAGTTTGCCCTGAGCCCCTCTAGCGCACCATTTAACGGCGCCCCATGATCAAGGTGGGGCCGCTGTGTCTGGTTTGCGGCTAGAGGGGCTTTGCCATGTTGGCACGGGTTTGTTCGACGAAGGGCGCTTGGCGCCGCATGAGGTCTGCATGACGCGCAGAGCTCCGCCTTGTCGCAGCCCCCGCTTTGACGGTTTGATCGAAGAGTTGGAACCACGCCTGCTGTTCAATGCGGACGTGGCGGCCGTGGTGCCCGACCCGGCCGTGGCGGCAGCAGCCAGCAATGTGCAGGCCACGCCCCAGGTCCAGTACCTGCCACCGCAAGCCGCCGCGCAGGAGCAGACCGCCACCCCGCCGCAGAACAGCAGCAGCACCGACACGACGGCCGCCACGGCCAAGCCGGTCGAGCTCGTGTTCGTGGACGCCAACGTGAAGGACGCCGACAAGCTCGTGGCCAGCATCATGGCCCAGCAGGACGGCAGCACGACGCTCGAAGTGCACTACCTCGATGCGCAGCACGACGGTGTCGCGCAAATCACGCAGGTGCTCGAGGGCCGGCACGACATCGCGGCCCTGCACATCATCAGCCACGGCAAGGACGGCACGCTGGAGCTGGGCAACACCATCCTCGACGCCAACAGCCTGGCCGCGCACGCGCAAGACCTGTCCAGCTGGCAGCAGGCGCTGACCGAGCACGCCGACCTGATGCTCTATGGCTGCGATGTGGCGCAGACGGCCGCCGGCCAGCATTTCGTCGACGACCTCGGTCTGCTGACAGGCATGGACGTGGCCGCCAGTACCGACAACACGGGCTCGGCCTCGCTGGGCGGCAACTGGGTGCTGGAGTTCCACGACGGGCTGATCACGACGGCCTCGCTCATGCAGAAGGCCGGCGCGGACGATTGGCAAGGCTTGCTGGCGATCACGTCGGCGGGCACCGAAACCGGCATCCCGGTCACGGCGGGCGCCGAAACGACGGTCACGAACCGCCAGGTGGCCGCCGACAGCTCCGGCAACTTCGTCGTGATCTGGCAGGACGGCACCAACATCAAGGCGCAGCGCTACACCGCCGCCGGCGCGCTCAATGGCGCGACCATCACGGTGGCCAGTTCCGGCACACCGGCCAATGCCCAGGTGGCGATGAACGACAGCGGCGCCTTCGTGATCGTGTGGAACGACTCGTCGGGCAACCTGCTGTTCCGCACGTACAGCAACGCGGGCGTGGCGGGCACGACCACCACGGTGGCGGCCACGTCCACGGCCTCGGTGGGCTACCCTTTCTACTCGGCCAAGGACACGACCACCAACGTCAACGCCAGCGTGGCCATCAACGGCGCGGGCGAGTTCGTCGTGGTCTGGGACGCGCACGTCAATTCCGTGCCGGATGTGCCGTGGTACACGGGCACCAACACAGACACGATCCAGTGGAAGGCCTTCACGGCTGCCGGCGCGGCGCAGGGCACCAGCGGGTCGGGGACCGTGTCGTCGAACACCGTGGGCAATGCGAGCCCGTCCATCGGCATGAACAGCGCGGGCGCCTTCGTCATCAGCTACACGGACTCGGGCGGCAACATCTATGCGCAGCGCTATTCGGCGGCGCGCGTCTCGCAAGGGTCCTCGGCCGACATCACGGGCAACACGGGCGGTTCGCAGTCGTCCGTGGCGATGGACAGCAATGGCAATTACGTGATCGCCTACAACAGCTCGGGCGTCATCAAGTTCCGCATGTACAACAGCTCGGGCACGGCCACGACCGCCGTCACGCAAGCCAACCTGAACCCCGGTGGCACGACGCCGGCCAACAGCCGCGCGGCGCCGTCGGTGTCGATGGACGCGTCGGGCAACTTCGTGGTCAGCTGGCAGAACACCGGCCAGGACGCCAGCGGCGGCACGGGCGTGTACATGCGCAACTTCAACGCCAGCGGCGTGAGCACGACGGCCGATGTGCTCGTGAACACGACGACGTCGGGCAACCAGCAGTACTCGAGCGTCGTGCTGACGGGCAACAACGCCATCATCGTGTGGTCCGGCAATGGCACGGGCGACTCGAACGGCGTGTTCTTCCAGCGCTATACCGTCATCAACAATGCCCCGACCCTGACGGCCACGGCCGCCAACCCGACCTTCACGGAAGCGGCCGGCGTGGGCACGCAGGCGGCGGCCGTGGCCGTTTACAGCGGCGCGGCGGTCAGCACGATCGAATCGGGGCAGCGCCTCATCGCGATGACCTTCACGGTCAGCGGCCTGGTCGATGGCGCGAACGAAAAGATCGTGGTCGATGGCACGGCCATCACGCTGGGCGCGAACAGCTCGGGCACCACGGCCACCAATGGCATGAGCTACACGGTGAGCATCTCCGGCGGCACGGCCACGGTCACGCTGACCAGCGGCTCGGGCGTGTCGTCGGCCAACATGCAGACGCTGGTCAACGGCATCACCTACCAGAACACCAACCTGGACCAGCCCACAAGCGGCAACCGCGTCTTCACGATCACGCAACTGCAGGACAGTGGTGGTACGGCCGCGGGCGGTGTCGACACCACGACGCTGGCCGTGCTCTCGACCGTGGCCGTGCTCTCGCGCAATGACCCGCCTTCGCTGACCGCCACGGGCAACAGCCCCAGCTTCACCGAAGCCGGCGGCGTGGGCACGCAGGCCTCGGCCGTGACCATCTACAGCGGCGCGGCCGTGAGCACGATCGAGACAGGCCAGCTCATCACGGCGCTGACGTTCACGGTCAGCGGGCTGGTCGATGGCGCCAATGAAGTGATCGTCGTCGACGGCAAGACCATCACGCTGGGCGCCGCCAGCTCGGGCACCACGACCACCAATGGCATGAGCTACACGGTGAGCATCTCGGGCAGCACCGCGACCGTGGCGCTGACATCGGCGTCGGGCATGGCCGCCAGCGATGTGCAGACGGTTGTCAACGGTATCACCTACCAGAACACCAACACCGACAACCCGACGGGCGGCAACCGTGTCTTCACGCTCACGCAGATCAAGGACAACGGCGGCACGGCCAACGGCGGCTCGGACACGACGGCCTTGTCCGTGACATCGACCGTGACGGTCAACCCGGTCAACGATCCGCCGACCTTGACGACCACGGCCAGCAACCCGACCTTCACGGAAGCGGCCGGTGCGGGCACGCAGGCAGCCGCCGTGGGCATCTACAGCGGCACGGCCATCAGCACGGTCGAGTCCACGCAGACGGTCAGCGGCCTGACCTTCACGGTCAGTGGCCTGGTCGATGGCGCCAACGAAGTGATCGTGGTCGATGGCAAGACCATCACGCTGGGCGCCAACAGCTCGGGCACGACCACGACCAACGCGATGACCTACAACGTGAGCATCGCCAGCGGCACGGCCACGGTCACGCTGACCAAGGCGGCGGGCATCTCGACGTCGAACGCGCAGGCGCTGGTCAACGGCATCACCTACCAGAACACGAACACGGACAACCCGACGGCCGGCAACCGCGTGTTCACGCTCACGCAGGTCAAGGACAACGGCGGCACGGCCAATGGCGGCAGCGACACGACGGCCTTGTCGATCTCATCGACGGTCACGGTCAAGTCCGTCAACGATGCGCCCACTTTGAGCGCCACGGCCAGCAACCCGACCTTCACGGAAGCGGCCGGCGTGGGCACGCAGGCGGCTGCGGTCAGCCTCTACAGCGGCACGGCCGTGAGCACCGTGGAATCGGGCCAGACCATCATCTCGCTGACCTTCACGGTGAGCGGCCTGGTCGATGGCGCCAACGAGAAGATCTCGGTCGACGGCACGGCCATCACGCTGGGCGCCGCCAGCTCGGGCACCACGGCCACCAATGGCATGAGCTACAACGTCAGCATCGCCAGCGGCACGGCCACGGTCACGCTGACGTCGGTTGCGGGCATCACGTCGGCCAACACGCAGACGCTGGTCAACGGCATCACCTACCAGAACACCAACACGGACAACCCGACGGGCGGCAACCGTGTCTTCACGCTCACGCAGGTCAAGGACAACGGCGGCACGGCCAATGGCGGCAACGACACGACGGCCTTGTCCGTGGCCTCGACCGTCACCGTCAAGGCCGTCAACGATGCGCCGACCTTGACGACCACGGCCAGCAACCCGGCCTTCACGGAAGCGGCGGGCGTGGGCACGCAGGCCGCGGCCGTCGGTCTCTACAGCGGCACGGCCATCAGCACGATCGAGCCGGGCCAGACCATCACGGGCCTGACCTTCACGGTGAGCGGGCTGGTCGATGGCGCCAACGAGAAGATCTCGGTCGACGGCACGGCCATCACGCTGGGCGCCGCCAGCTCCGGCACCACGGCCACCAACGGCATGAGCTACAACGTCAGCATCACCAGCGGCACGGCCACGGTCACGCTGACGTCGGCTTCGGGCATCTCGACGGCGAACGCGCAGGCGCTGGTCAACGGCATCACCTACCAGAACACCAACACGGACCAGCCCACGGGCGGCAACCGCGTGTTCACGCTCACGCAGATCAAGGACAGTGGCGGCACGGCCAACGGCGGCTCGGACACCACGGCCTTGTCCATCGGCTCGACCGTCACGGTCAACTCGGTCAACGACGCGCCCACTTTGAGCGCCACGGCCTCGAACCCGACCTTCACGGAAGCGGCCGGCGTGGGCACGCAGGCGGCGGCCGTGGGCATCTACAGCGGCGCGGCCGTGAGCACGATCGAATCGGGCCAGACCATCACGGGCCTGACCTTCACGGTCAGCGGACTGGTCGATGGCGCCAACGAAGTGATCGTCGTCGATGGCAAGAGCATCGCGCTGGGCGCCGCCAGTTCGGGCACGACCACGACCAATGGCATGACCTACAACGTGAGCATCACCAGTGGCACGGCCACCATCGCGCTCACGAAGTCCGCCGGCATCTCGACGGCGAACGCGCAGACGCTGGTCAACGGCATCACCTACCAGAACACCAACACGGACCAGCCCACATCGGGCAACCGCGTCTTCACGCTCACCATGGTCAAGGACAGCGGCGGCACCAGCAATGGCGGCGCCGACACGACCGCGTTGTCGATCGCCTCGACGGTCACAGTCAAGTCGGTGAACGACGCGCCCACTTTGAGCGCCACGGCCAACAACCCGACCTTCACCGAACCGGCCGGCCTGGGCACGCAAGGCGCGGCCGTGACCGTGTACAGCGGCGCGGCCGTGAGCACGATCGAATCGGGCCAGAACATCAAGGGCCTGACCTTCACGGTCAGCGGGCTGGTCGATGGCGCCAACGAAGTGATCGTCGTCGATGGCAAGAGCATCGCGCTGGGCGCCGCCAGTTCGGGCACGACCACGACCAATGGCCTGACCTACACCGTCAGCATCACCAGCGGCACGGCCACGGTCACGCTGACGGGCTCGATCACGGCGGCCAACACGCAGACACTGATCAACGGTATCACCTACCAGAACACCAACGCCGACAACCCGACCGGCGGCAACCGCGTGTTCAAGCTCACGCAGATCGTCGACAACGGCGGCACGGCCAATGGCGGCGCCGACACGACCAACGTGTCGATCACATCGACCGTGGGCGTGAGCCCGACCAACGATGCGCCCGTGGCCAACGACGATGTGGCCAACACGGCGCCGGGCGTGCCGATCGACGTGGACGTGCTGGCCAATGACTTCGACCCCGACACGCCCCGCAGCAGCTGGACGGTCACCATCGTGAGCGTCACGGGCGGCGCGACCGTCACCGTCAACCCGGACAAGACCATCAACGTCGACCCGGGCGCCAACACGGGCACGCAGACCATCGTGTACCGCCTGAGCGATGGCAGCCTCTACAGCGACGCGACCTTGACCGTCAACCTGTCCGTCAACAACCCGCCCACGAGCGGCCCGGCCAGCCAGACCATCCTGGAAGACACGCCTTACGCGCTGCAGGCCAGCGACTTCCCCTTCACCGACGACGCGGGCCAGTCGCTCGGCGGCGTCACCATCACGAGCCTGCCGACCACAGGCGCGCTCAAGCTCAACGGCGTGGCCGTGAGCGCCAACGACGTGATCAGCGTGGCCGACATCAACGCGGGCAAGCTGGTGTTCACGCCTTTGCTCAACGACGATGCCGACAGCTCGTTCACGTTCAAGGTGCGGGACAACCTGGGCGAGCCCGCCGTCTCGTCCAGCACTTTCACCTTCCACATCACGCCGGTCGACGACGCGCCCACGCTCGTGACCAACGGCCTGGACCCCAGCTTCGAGGAAGCGGCCGGCCTGGGCACGCAGGCACCGGCCGTCAACGTGTTCACGGGCACGGCCATCGACACGGTCGAGTCCGGCCAGACCATCACGGGCCTGACCTTCACGGTCGGCGGGCTGCAGGATGGCGCGCACGAAGTGGTGGTCGTGGACGGCCAGACGATCACGCTGGGCGCCAACAGCTCGGGCATGACGGCGACCAACAACCTGGCCTATACCGTGTCGCTGGCCGGCGGCACGGCCACGATCACGCTCTCCGACGCCACGGGCATCTCGACATCGGCCGCGCAGACCCTGGTCGACGGCATCACCTACCAGAACACCAACGCGGACGACCCGAGCGCGGGCGACCGCGTCTTCACGCTCACGCAGATCACGGACAGCGGCTCGACGGCCAATGGCGGCTCGAACACCACCAACCTGTCGATCGCCTCGACCGTGAGCGTCACGGCCGTCAACGACGCGCCCACCCTGTCGACCACGGCCGGCAACCCGACCTTCACCGAAGCGCCCGGCCTGGGCACCCAGGCCCCGCCGGTCAACGTGTTCAGCGGCACCAGCATCAACACGGTGGAATCGGGCCAGGCCCTCATCGGCTTGAACTTCACGGTCAGCGGCATCGTCGATGGGAACCACGACACGCTGATCATCGACGGCACGACCATCCTGCTGGGTGGCAACAGCTCCGGCACCACGGCCACCAACGGCATGAGCTACGACGTCATCGTCTCCAACGGCACGGCCACGATCTCGCTGACCAGCGGCAGCGGCATCTCGGTGGCCAATGCGCAGACACTGATCGACGGCATCCAGTACCAGAACACGGACACGGACAACCCGACGGCGGGCAACCGCGTGGTCACGGTCACGCAGATCCAGGACGATGGCGGCACCTTGAACGGCGGCTCGGACAGCAGCGCGCCCAACCAGTCGTCCACGATCACGGTCGTGGCGGTCAACGACGCGCCGACACTGGGCAACAACCATGGCCTGACGCTCAATGAAGGCGGCGTCGCCACGATCACGAGCACGCAGCTGTCGGTGAGCGATCCCGACAACAGCACCTCGCAGCTCATCTACACGATCACCGGCCTGCCCACGCATGGCCAGGTCGAGTTGAGCAGCAATGTGGGCGTGGCCATCACCTCGTTCACGCAGGCCGACCTGGACGCGGGCACCGTGCGCTACCGCCACGACGGCTCGGAGACGACCAGCGACAGCCTGACCTTCACGGTCAGCGACGGCGCCGGGGGCGGCATCGGCAGCACGGTGTTCAACATCTCGGTCACGCCCGTCAACGACCCGCCCACCCTGACCGCCACGCCGCAGAACCCGACGTTCATGGAAGCCGCCGGCCAGGGCACGCAGGCACCGCCCGTGCAGGTGTTCAGCGGTGCCAGCGCGAGCGCGGTCGAGGCCGGCCAGTTGATCAAGGGCCTGAGCTTCACGGTCAGCGGCCTGCACGATGGCGTCAACGAGGTCATCGTGGTCGACGGCAGCACCATCACGCTGGGCGCCAACAGCTCGGGCACCACGGCCACCAATGGCATGAGCTACAACGTGAGCATCACGAGCGGCACGGCCACGGTCACGCTCGACAGCGCCAGCGGCATCAGCGCCGCGTCGACGCAAGCCCTGGTCAACGGCATCACCTACCAGAACACCAGCACCGACAACCCGACCTCGGGCAGCCGCGTGTTCACGCTCACGCAGATCCAGGATGACGGCGGCACGGCCAATGGCGGCTCTGACACGGGCACGCTGGCCATCGCCTCCAGCGTCACGGTCACGGCCGTGAACGACGCGCCCACCTTGAGCACGACGGCCAACAACCCGACCTTCATGGAAGCCAGCGGCAGCGGCACACAGGCGGCCGCCGTGGCCGTGTTCAGCGGCACCAGCATCGGCTATGTGGAGACGGGGCAGAAGGTCACCGACCTGCGCTTCACGGTCAGCGGCCTGCTCGATGGCGCCAACGAAACCATCATCGTCGACGGCAGCACGATCGCGCTGGGCGCCAACTCGTCGGGCACGACCAGCGGCCACACCATGAACTACAGCGTGACGATCTCGGGCGGCACCGCCACCGTCTCGCTCAACAAGCTCACGGGCATCAGCGCCAACACTGCCCAAGGCGTGATCGATGGCATCGGCTACCAGAACACCAACACCGACCGGCTCACTTCGGGCAACCGCGTGTTCACGCTCACGCAGATCAAGGACAGCGGCGGCACGGCCAACGGCGGCGCGGACACCACGACCCTGAGCATCGCCTCGACCGTGCAGGCCGTGAACGTCAATGACGCGCCCACGCTGAGCACGACGGCCAACAACCCGAGCTTCATCGAGGCGCCGGGCCTGGGCACGCAGGCCGCCGCCGTGAACGTGTTTTCGGGCACCAGCATCGACACGATCGAATCGGGCCAGAAGATCATCGACCTGAGCTTCACGGTCGGCGGTCTGCTCGATGGGGCCAACGAAGTGCTGCGCGTGGACGGCAGCACCATCGCGCTGGGCGCGAGCTCATCGGGCACGACCGCGACCAACGGCATGAGCTACACGGTCACCATCGCCGGCAACACGGCCACGGTGGTGCTGAGCAGCGGCAGCGGGATCACGGCCAGCGCCGCGCAGACGCTGGTCAACGGCATCGCCTACCAGAACACCAACACCGACACGCCCACCTCGGGCAACCGCGTGTTCACGCTCACCCGCATCCAGGACGATGGCGGCACCGCCAACGGCGGCACCGACACGACCGTGCTGAGCACGGCATCGACCGTGCAGGTGCTGGCCACCAACGACGCGCCCACGCTGAGCACGACCGCGGGCAACCCGACCTTCACGGAAGCGCCCGGTGTCAACACGCAGGCACCGGCGGTCGGCGTGTTCTCGGGCACCAGCATCAGCACGATCGAGTCGGGCCAGCTCATCACGGGCCTGAGCCTGTCCATCACGGGCCTGCGCGATGGCGTCAACGAGGTCCTCGTCATCGATGGCACCTCGATCACGTTCAACGCCAGCAGCGCCGGCACCACATCGACCAACGGCCTGGCCTACACGGTGACGGTCACGGGCGGCAGCGCCACCATCTCGCTCACGAGCGGCGCGGGCATGAGCAGCACCAACGCGCAGACGCTGGTCGACGGCATCACCTACCAGAACACCAACCGCGACAACCCGACCTCGGGCGCGCGCGCCATCACGATCACGCAGCTCACGGACGATGGCGGCTCGGCCAACGGCGGCTCGAACGTGCAGACGCTGAGCGTGACGTCCACGGTCACCGTGACAGCCGTCAATGACGCGCCCACCGGCACCGTGACCATCACGGGCACGCCCACGCAATACCAGACGCTGACCGCCAGCAACACCCTCGCCGACCCCGACGGCATGGGCACCATCACCTACCACTGGCTGCGCAACGGCATCGACACGACGCTCACGGGCAGCACATACACGCTGACGCAAGGCGACGTGAACAACGTCATCACCGTGCGCGCCACGTACACCGATGGCGGCGGCACGGTCGAGTCCGTCACCAGCGCGGGCACGGCGCCCGTGGTCAACGTCAACGATGCGCCCGAGCTGCCGCCGATGACGCTGACGGCCATCGCCTCGCCCACCAAGGTCTGGCGTTCCGGCGCTTTGATGGTCCAGGCGCGCGACCTGGACAACGACGTCATGAGCATCGTCATCGTGCAGGCGCCGCAACACGGCACGCTCACGCTGCTGGCCAACGGCGATGTCAACTACACGGCCAACACGGGCTATGTCGGCACGGACAACTTCGCCTACCGCGTGACCGACGGCCAGCTCATGAGCGCGGGCTCGCGCCAGGTGGTGATCCAGGCCACGGGCAATGCGGGCATCATCGGCGCGCCGCCCAGCACGACGCCGGTCGACCCACCCACGACTACGACCACGACGACCACGGACACCAAGCCGGCCACGGACACACCGACCGACAAGGGCAGCGGCAGCAGTGGCAGCAACGGCAGCAAGGACACGAGCAAGGACACGACGGGCAGCAAGTCCCAGGATGGCGGCAACGGCACCCGAGGCAACAGCAGCGACGAGACCGCGGGCAGCGGCACGGGCTCAGGCACCGGATCCGGCTCGGGTGCCGGCGGCGGCGCGGCCTCCCCACTGCAGCAGCGCATCTCGGGCGGCAGCTGGCTCAGGCAGGCCTCGGGCGATCAGGTCAGCTACCTGCGCCAAGGCATGTTCAATCCGGGCAACAACACCTACATCAATGTCCTGTCGGAGACCCTCAATGGCGCGGCGTCCATCGGGCACCTGCTGGAGCTCATCCAGCCCGCCGTGCCCCATGTCGCCGACATCAACCTGATGTCGACCCCGCTGAGCGCCATCACCCATGCCCTGCCACCGCGCCCTGAAAGCAGCAGCCTGCTCGACCGCCACAGCGACGAGCCGGGCGGCGCGATCCGCCTGACGCGCGCGGCGAGCTACTCGACCGGGCTGGGCATTTCCATCGGCACCATCTGGTGGACGGCGCGGGTCTCGGGCCTGCTCACCAGCGCGCTGATCAGCACGCCTGCATGGCGCACGCTGGACCCGCTGCCCGTGATCACCTCGCCGGACGACGACACGGACGACGAACACGCCAACAACCTGGGCGACAAGGAAGTCGAACACCTGTTCGATGCCGACCGCCCCGTCGAGCAGGACCTGCCCATCATCCAGTGAGCCATGAAGCTGACCAAGCCACCACGGCTCAGAACAAGCCGGGTTGCCGCGCATCGGCCTCATGCAAGGCCGCGCGATCGAACCTCGACACATCCAGCTCGACGGCCCGGCGCCCCAGCCCGCAGCGCGCCTCGGCCTTGCGCACACGCTGCGCGATCAACTGCGCCCACACGCCCTCGCCTTTCATGCGCAGGCTGAAATCGGCGTCGTAATCCTTGCCGCCGCGCAACTCGCGGATGCGCGCCATGATGCGCTCGGCCTTGTCCGGCACATGATGGCCCAGCCACTCGACGAACAATGGCTTGACCTCCCACGGCAGCCGCACCACCGTGTAGTGCACCGAACGCGCGCCCGCCTGCGCCGCGGCCTCGACGATGCGCTCGATCTCGGGCTCATTGAGAAACGGGATGACCGGTGCCACATTCACACCCACGGGCACGCCCGCATCTGCCAGCCTGCGCACCGTCTGCAAGCGCCGCGACGGTGAGGCCGCGCGCGGCTCCAGCCGCCGGCACAAGGCATCGTCGAGCGTCGTCACGCTGACCATCACGTACACCTGCCCGGCACGCGCGGCCTCGGCCAGCAGATCGAGATCGCGCTCGACCCCGCTGGACTTGGTCACGATCGTGAACGGGTGCTGGCAAGCCCGCAGCACCTCCAGCACCGCGCGCGTCAGGCCATGGCGCCGCTCGATCGGCTGGTACGGATCGGTGGCCGCGCCCAGGTTGATCGGACTGGGCTCATAGCCGGGCCTGGCCAGCTCACGGCGCAGCAAGGCGGCCGCATTGACCTTGGCCACCAGCTTCGTCTCGAAATCCAGACCCGGCGACAGGTTCAGATAACTGTGGGTCGGCCGGGCGTAGCAATAGATGCAGCCGTGCTCGCAGCCTCGGTACGGGTTGACCGACCACGTGAACGGGATGTCCGGCGAGTCATTGCGCGACAGGATGCTGCGCGCCTGCTCCAAGGTCACTTCCGTGCGCAGCTTGGCGGACTCGCCCCCCTGGCCATCACCCGACAGGCCTTTGCCCTCTTCCAGCCCCGCCCAGGCAGCATCCGCGTCGGCCTCCACATCGCGCTGCGTGCGCTCGAAGCGGTGCAGCAGGCGCGTCATCGTGCCGCGCCCCTTGGCGGGCGCCTGCGTCTTGCGTTGATCGGGAAAAGGCAACTCGTCGCTCATACTGTATTTTCATACAGCATCGACATCGGCGCAAGCTGCGGCGATCAGCGATCAGATCAGCACATTGCTCCAGACCACCCTGTCGCGCCCGGCCTCTTTGGCCGCGTACAAGGCCTCGTCCGCCTGGTCCAGCAAGGTCTGCGGCAGGATGTCGGCTTTGGGCACGGCCGTCGCCCCACCGATCGACACGGTCACCACGCCATGCGGCGATGCGCTGTGGTCCACCTCCAGGCCATTCACCGCCTGCCGGATGCGCTCGGCCATCTGCAAGGCATCGGCCCGGCTCGTGTGGAACAGCAGCACGACGAACTCCTCGCCGCCGTAGCGCGCCGCGAAATCGCCCGCGCGCCTGACCGTGCTCGACAACACGCCGCCGACCAGTGTCAGGCAGGCATCCCCCGAGGTGTGACCATATGTATCGTTGAACAGCTTGAAGTGGTCCACGTCCATCAACAGCAGCGATACAGGCACGCCCATGCGTGTGGCGCGGCGCCACTCCTCGGCCAGCACCGCGTCGAAACGGCGACGGTTGGCCAACCCGGTCAACTTGTCCTCCCAGGCCATGCGCTCCAGCCCCAGCCGCCTGGTCAGCACCTCCATCAAATCGGCCTCGACCGCCCGCGCCGACACCCACAGCACCGCCGACACCAGCCCGACCACCGTCCAGACCATCTGCCGCAACTCCCAGGGCAACCAGATGGCGGACACGCACATGGGCAGCATGGCCCCGGCCGCGAACGCCAGGAAAATATCGGGCATGGCCGCCATGCGCGGCAGGCTCACCACCGTGGCCAGCACGATCAGCACGAGCGCTGTCGGCAATTGATTGGCCGCTAGCCACGGCAGGGACACGCCGACCACGCCCCAGGCGCTGCCGGCCAGCCAGGCCACGACACGGTGCGGCCGCAAAGAGGCGATCGGCATCACCAGCCGTTCGCCGTCATCCTTGAAGCGCCCCATGAACCACTGGCCGCCATGCGCCGCCAGGAACGCCAGGTACCAGACCAGCGACCACGTCCCGAAAGTCGGCCACAGCACCATGCCCAGGAAGGCACCGCTGACGGCATTCGTCCACCAGCCGGCGCTCCGGCGACGGTAGAGATGCCTGACCCGCTCGGCTGTCAACTCGTGGGGATCGAACTTGGACGGACTGGTGGAAAAAGGCACAAATGCTCTGGAATTGTTCTGAACTGCTACCAAAGGACGTACTTTGTAGCGCAGAAACCGCTTACAAGCGGGGGCAAACGATAAACGAAACCAGTCGTGATTGGTGTAAAAATGACAATGTCCGAACTTAGCCATTGTAGGTTCGCTTCCCAAGCACATGTAACGGCCGTCAGGTGGCCTTCTGAAAGTGGATCATGAAAGTTCTCGAGCAAGTCAAGGCATTTCTGAAAGATGAAGAAGGCGCCAGCGGCATCGAATACGCGCTGATTGCTGCGTTGGTAGCGGGTGTTCTGGCCACACTTTTGGCAGACACCAACGGTATTGGTGCCCGTGTCAACCGCATTCTGACCAATATCAAGAACGCGCTGCCCGCACAGTAAATTTTTGACCCAAGCGAGGCGTTTCCACTTTGGAGCGCCTCGATCAAGGCCATGCAGTACATCCAGACCGTACCACTTGCGATTTGGGCTACTGCCGTGGCTTATTTCGACATTTGCTACCGGCGCATCCCCAATATTCTGTCACTTGGGGCATGTGCAGTAGGCTTGGTTGTACTTGGCTTACGCGGCGCCAGTCTGACAGGTGCTGCGCCATCGTCGACGGCTTGGGCATTTTTGCTTGGCGTTGCCTTGACGTTGCCTGCCTACATCACGAAAAGGTTGGGTGCAGGTGACGTGAAGTACTTTGCCGCCATTGCATTGCTGACATCCTTTCAAGTCACCCTGACGAGCTTTATCGTCACGGGTCTGGTGGGAGGCTTGCTGGCCGCCATATGGCTTTGGCTCCCGGGCATCCTTCTTGGCAGCATCGGCGACAGGCCATTACCCGGACGAACATACCTGGTGGCCTGGGCTCAAATACCTTTGCAAAGCCGGCGCATGGCCTATGGAGCACTCATGACCATTGGGCTTTTCAGTGGTCTCTGGATGGAGCAGCAGTCATGAAGCCCAGACATCCTCATGCAAGTAGCCGCTATCAGCGCGGCGCCAGCGGCATGGAGTTTGCGCTGGTATTTGCGATTTTCTTTGGCATCTTTTACGCAATCGTCAGTTATAGCCTGGTCATCTTCGTGAACCAGAGTCTGACCAACGTGGCAACGGAAGCAGCCAGAGAAGCGGCCAGACTGGATCCCATCAATTTCACCAGCACGACGGCCTTCACCAATGCCATCGCCGCGCGCGTGCGCACACGGGTCATCACGGGCATCGCGGGCCTTCCCGATAAAGTCCGGACCAAGGTCCTTCAAAGCGGCAACATTGCCGTCACGGGCCCCGATGGATCTGGCGTCATCACCGTGCGGATCGTTTACCCCAACTACACCGACGATCCACTTGTGCCCAGCGTGGGTTCGCTGCCATTCATCGGCAGCGTCACTTATGCCCCATCCAGCCTGGTGGGCGTGGCTTCGATACGGCCCAATTGAGCGAACGCTTGTGGCGGCGATCAGCGATCCGCACTCGACCAGATGAACAATACTGTACTGAAAATCATCGCTGGCTTGCTGGCTCTTGGCTCCATCGTGGTGGCCATCCTGGGCCTGCGACTGAGTCAGCAACCGGCCAAGCCAGCCCCTGAGCCCGTGGCGGCCCCAGCATCCGTTCCAACTGACATGGTGGTGGTCGCGGTCAAAGCGATCAAGGCCGGACAGATCATGGGCGCATCGGACACCGGGCTCAAAGGCGTCGTTGCGCCTGCCCAAGGCGCCTTTCGGCAACCGCCTGAACTGAGCGGCAAGATGGCAGCGCAGGACATCGCCATCGGTACCGTGATCACGCGAGACATGCTGGGCGCCGACTCCATGGCCAATTTGCTGAGCCCTGGTGAGCGAGCGGTGGCCGTGCATGTCGATGAGGTCATTGGCGTCGGTGGCTATGCCAAGCCAGGCGACCATGTGGACGTCCTGTATTTCGTGCCGGCCAACAAAGAAACAGGCGAGCACGCCATTGCGCAAACCGTTCTTCATGGTGCACGCGTCCTGGCCTTGGGCGACACGACCCAGATGGATCAGGATGAAGCCCGCTATGCCGAACAAGGCAATGGCGATGCCGTGGCCAAACTGGCCGCAAAGGAAACAAAAGACCTCAAAGAACGCAAGAACACTTTGCGTTCTGCCGTATTGGCGATCAAGGCCGCAGACGCCACACGGCTCATGTTGGCTGCGGGCACGGGCCAGCTCAGACTCGCACTGACACCGCCAACGCCCGTCGATACTGTCACGGCTCCCGCTCAGGCACGCGCAGCCAACGCGAGCGCAGACCGCTTGGATCTGGCAACGCTACTGCAGAGCGCCACGCCATTGAGCGCCAATCAAGCGCTCCCCCGCCTTCCAAATGCCGAAGGCGGCATCATTATTCAAGAAGGCAGTAAAGAGCGCCGCATCACGCAAAACGAGACCAGCACGCAGCCATGACACTGCCCTTCATCCGCACATCGCTCCTGGCGATCACAACTTGCAGCCTATATGGCCATGCCTTGGCTGCCCCCCACACCATGACCCTCGAGGAAGGGCAACAGAAAACATGGGCGCAGCCACGCGCCATCAAGCGCGCGGCGACCGCCGATGAGGCCATTGTCGGCATCAATGTGGTCCCGCCCCGCGGCGTGATCCTGACGGCAAAAAAAGCCGGCTCGGCAACGATCTCGATATGGGACGACAGTGATCGCGCCGAGCCGGTGACGCAGATCCAGGTTCTCGTGACCCCTTCCAGCATTGCCGCACGCCAATCATTGGGCGCCAGCAGCGGCGCTCAAGTGACCGCGGAAGGTACCAAATTGAGGATAAGCGGAGCCTTGTCCTCGCTCGATTCGCATGCGTCGCTCGCGGCGGCCCTGAAAGGGTCCGACGACAAGCCAACCTCAGGTGTCATCGACTCCACCACCACGAACTTCGACGTTCAAGTCCAAATCGACATCAAGGTTGTCGAAGTCAGCCGACAAAAACTGATGGAAGCCGGGTTCTATCACCAGCGTTTCAGCTACGGCAGCAACGGCGAATACTTGGGCTCAACCGGCCTGTCGGGGCCGGGCGTCTATGGTGGCTTCACCAAAAGCCAGGACGGCTTCTACCAATTCACGTCCAGCAGCGGATTCACGCCTTTCTCCAACGCCTTCAACATCTTCAGCGTCAGTGACAACGCGTGGGCAGCGTTCAGCGCCCTGGAAAGCAATGGCTTCGCCTACACGCTGGCAGAACCCAGCTTGACGGCATTGAGCGGCCAGACAGCGACCTTTCTGGCCGGTGGCGAAATTCCCATCCCCTTCCGCTCGGGCTTGGACGGGTCCATCACCGTCGAGTTCAAGCCATTTGGCATCCGTCTGGCGCTGACCCCCACGGTGCTGGACAACAAGCGCGTCGCCCTGCGTGTGGCGCCTGAAGTGAGCGAACCAGATGCGTCGCTGTCCGTGCAGGGTGGCGGCTACACCATTCCCGGCTTCCGTGTCCGGCGAACTGAAACCACCGTGGCCATGAGCGACGGTGAAACCTTCGTCATCAGCGGCCTCATCAGCCGCGCCACGACCACCAACGCAGACAAGTTCCCATTCCTTGGCGACATTCCCATCTTGGGCGCATTCTTTCGCTCCAACAAGTTCAACAAGGAAGACAAAGAATTGCTGATGATTGCAACGCCTCACCTTGTCCGGGCGTTTTCCAAAAATGCCACGTTGCCGCCGCTTCCCGGAGAGGACGCGCGCCACTATGACCCAGGCTTCTTCCATATGCTGCTGAAAGAGACGGGCAAGTTTGATTCGTCCAACAGCGGCTTTTCGCAATGACTCACATGGATGCGCACAATCATTTTCTGTTGGTTAGCGACCGCAAGGAGGTTGTCCAGTGGCTTGAAGGCTCGCTGCGAGATGAAGGTGAAGTGGTCGTGTCCAGCACCGTGGATCTTGAGCGCGTACTGCAATTGGTCGATGCCATTGGCGCACGCGTCGTCTTTTGCGAACTGAGCGCTCAGAACAGTGCACGCGATGCGGCTTTCATGGAAGGCCTCACCACGGCAAAGCCCTTGCTACCCGTTGTAGCCATGGCTGAGACACCCGACAGACAGGCTGTACTGACGGCTTTGCGCGCAGGAGCGCGCGACTTCGTATCGCCGGACATGCGGCCCAGTGAGTTGCTTGCACTGGTGCGCAAGGTGGTCGGCCGGGAGCAGCACGATGTGCGGTCGAACGGCGTGCCCGAGGGCACCATGGTTGCGGTGGCTAGTGCGCGTCCGGGAGCGGATGCACCCATGTTTGCCTTGCACCTTGCATTGGCCATACAGGAGTCCATTGCGGAAGGCGAAGTGCTGCTGCTTGACTTGGGCGTGCCTGCCGCGGACACCCTGCACTACCTCGGCATCGAGCCTACGTATTCCTTCGTTGATGCCATTCGCAGCCTGCGCCGGCTGGATGACACGCTGATCAACACGGCGTTCGCCAAGCACGAATCGGGCTTGCGCCTGCTGGCCATGCCGGACGAAACGCTCGACTCAGGTGGTTTCACATCGGCGGACCTCTATGTGCTCTTGGGCGCACTCAAGCGACACTTCAAGCAAATTGTCGTGAACTTGGGCGGTGTGCCTGCCTCCGAGTTCCTGTACGTGCTGCTGGGCAGAGCCGATCGAACGCTGATGCTGGTCGAACAAAGCGTGCCAAGCTGCAAACAGAACCGGACTCTCCTGCAAAAACTGCGCGACAACAAAATATCGGCCAACAATGTGAGCTTGGTGATCGACCGGTATCTTCCAAGCATTCCACCCAATGCAGACACCATTGCAAAGGGCTTTGGTCTGCCCCTGCTCACCACGCTGCCCTCTTCAGGCATGGCCAGATTGACCATGATGAACTCGGGTGAAAGCCTGTTCAAATCGGCCCCCCGGGATCCCTATACGGTCACGGTGCGCAAGCTCGCCGCTACGGTGACACGCGGCCCATTGGGAACCACGACCAAGATGAACGCGTCGGTCAGTTGGTTGTACAGCGTGGTCAATAAATTGAAGTCAAGCTGACACTGCCATGGAATACCGTCCACTCGGCGTTGACTACAGCCTGAAGCAAAGCGAAAGCTATCAGGATGTCAAGCTTCGTTTGCATCATTACCTGATTGATCGCATCGATATCGAGCGGGTGTCGATCACCGACATGGCGCGCACCGAGTTGACTGATTTCGTCCTCGACAAGGTATCGCATTACGTCACGGAACATCGCCTCGCCGTCAGCCGCCATGAGATGGAGAATCTCAGCCGGGAAATGGTGGATGAACTCACCGGCTATGGCCCGCTGGAAGAATTGATCCGCGACGATCGCGTCAACGACATCCTGGTCAACGGCACCAGTTGCATCTATGTGGAACGCGCGGGCATGTTGCAGCGCACGGACATGCGCTTCATCGATGACGAACATGTCTTGCGCGTCATCCGCCGGATCCTGGCACCACTGGGCAGGCGCATAGATGAATCCAGCCCCATGGTCGATGCGCGCCTGCCGGACGGCAGCCGTGTCAACGCCATCATTCCGCCACTGGCGCTGGATGGGCCATGCCTGTCCATTCGCAAATTCCGCAGAGAACCATTGCAGTCGTCGGATTTGTTGGCCGCCGGGTCGTTCAATGAAGAGATCCTGGGGTTTTTACAGTTGGCGGTGTCCAAGCGCAGCAATGTGTTGATCAGCGGCGGCACAGGCAGCGGCAAGACGACGCTGCTCAATGTGTTGAGCCGCTTCATCTCGCCGCACGAACGGCTGGTCACCATTGAAGATGCGGCAGAACTGCAGCTCGGCCATGATCACGTGGTGCGGCTTGAAACCCGACCACCCAATGTAGATGGGCACGGCGAAGTCACGGCACGAGAACTCATGCGCAATGCCTTACGCATGCGCCCGGACCGGGTTTTGCTCGGCGAAGTCCGCAGCCACGAAGTCATGGACATGCTGCAAGCCATGAACACCGGCCACGACGGCTGCATGAGCACCGTGCACGCCAACAGTCCTCGAGATGCCTTGTTGCGGCTGGAGATGCTGTCTGGGTTTGCTGGATTTCAAGGCAATGAACTGACGATCAAACACATGATCGCCACGGCGCTGGACCTCGTCGTTCAAGTGGGACGGATGTCTGACGGCAAACGTCGCATCCTGGCCGTCAGCGAAGTCCTGGGCGTACAGGATGACCGCATCGTGACCAACGAGTTGTTCGTCTTCACACCGGACAAGGGATTCCAATCCACAGGCCTGGCTCCGGCCTCGCCCAAACTCAAGGGCAGCGAAGACAACCAAGCCACGAGGTTCCATCGAACATGGTGATCTATCTTGCGCTGTTCATCGCATTGCTGATGATGATGGCCGCGGTGCTGTCAGTCATCCGTGCGCGGCGAATGGAGCAAATTGCCAAAGTCAACCAGCGGCTCGAAAATCTGGCGTTTCTGGCTTCGATGGACCCCCTGCGCAAAAGTGCCAACACGGGCATGCTGGCAGCGATTGCAAAATGGATGCGCCGTGTCGGCATTCAAATGAGCCCGGGCGTGGCCTTGGTCGCCTTCATGGCGGTCACGGTGATTGGCATCCTCGTCTATCAAACCTGGGGGCTGCTGGCAGGCTTGCTCTGGTGGGGATTGTTTGGCAGTGTCAGCATCATCATTCCCCAGGTTCGCTATCGCCAGAAAGTCAACAAGCTCATCAGCCAGATCCCCTTGTTCATTGATCAGGTCATACGTGGTTTGGTGACGGGTCGAAATGTCGAAGGCGCCATCAAACTGGCTTGTGAAGACTTGCAAGAGCCCTTGAAGAACCTGATCGACAAGGCGCAAAAGAATGTCGAGTTGGGCGTGGACCTGGGCGAAGCCATGAGGGAAGCCGCCAACTTCTATGACGTCAAGGAGTTGCACATGCTTGCGCTGGCCATTCATACCTCCCGGGTTTATGGCGGCAGCCCACGCGAGATGCTCGAAAGTGTCGTAAACCTCATCCGACAACGAGAGCAGATGCAGCGTGAACTGCGCGCACTGACTGGTGAAACCCGCTTCTCCGCCTGGGTGCTGGGGGGCCTGCCAACCGGTTTGGGTGTCTATATGACCACCATCAATCCAACACAGATGTTGTCCATGTGGCATGACCCCTCGGGTAAAAACATTTTGCTGACTGCGGTAAGTTTGCAAATCACCGGTGCGCTGTTGCTGTGGCGCATGGTCAAGAGTGTGTGAGAAAGATTTGCCATGTGGATCTGGGTCGTTCTGTCTTGCATGCTCATCGGTCTGGCAAGTGTGCTGTTCCTGATTTCCAATCAGGACCCTACCGCGCCTGAAACAGAAAAGCGCTTCAACGAAGCGCTCGAAACCCCACAGGATGAGGGGTGGCTGAATCAGCGGAAATGGCGCAAGGCCAATTCACTGACCCAACGCTTCAAAAGAACCCTCGAACGCATTCCAGGCACCGACATGGACGAGGTCGAAACCCTCGTTCGCCAGGCGGCACTGGCCGAAGATCAATATCGAACATTGGTCTATGCCTCGCTGTGGGTCACACCTGCTGCGGCAACCACCTTGGCCCTCATGTGGGCCGCAGCCAATCATCAGCCTGTCGTGCTGGCAGCCTTGTTCGGATTTGTGGGCGGATTCATCGCACCGCGCTCCATCCTGAGATGGTTGGCCAAACGGCGGCAGAAGGCCATCCGAGAGGAAATGCCCATCGTGCTCAACCTCATGCGCCTGCTGTTCGATGCCGGCTTGTCTCTTGAACACACCTTGAAAGCCATCAGTGACCAAGGCCGGCAGATCACGCCCCACTTGGCGGACGAATTCATCTGGGTGCTGACGCGCATTCACCATGGGCAGGAACGCGGAGAAGCACTGGAAGAAATGGCGCGCAGACTGGACGTCCTTGAGCTGACGGAAACGGTGGCCATCCTGAAGCAGTCCGCACGCTACGGCGGCAGCCTACGCGAATCGCTGCTGCGCTATCTCCGGCTGATGGAGGACAAGCGACTGACCGATCTGCGGGACAAGATCGGCAAGCTGTCGGGGCAGATGACCGTCGTGATGGTTTTGTGCTTGTTTCCGGCGCTGCTGGTCTTCATGGCAGGGCCTGCTACCTTGCAACTGCTGCGTGCACTACAAAGTTTCTAAGATGCTCCGCCTGTCATCCAACCTGTTTCCGCTTGCCAAGGCAAGCCTGCTCAGCCTGATGTTGGCCATGGCCGGTTGTGCGGACTGGCCAGCAGCCGCAGGCGTGCCTGCGTCCAGAGCCGCCGGCACGTGCGAAAGCGGGCTTTCTGCAACCGACAACACCAGACTGGCTGGCGTTGAACAACTGCTCGGGGATGGCAAGCCCTATGCTGCCCTGGCCCAACTCGATGCCTTGAAGTTGTCCTCGCCTCAGGTTGACTTGCTCCGAGCCGATGCACTCAGGCGAATCGACCGAGACCAGGAGGCCATCCAAGCCTACAAACGTCTCGAAGGTACCTGCATCGATGGTCGAGCTCAGCACGGCTTGGGCCTCATTGCCGCCAAGGCCGGTCGCAAGGCGGAAAGCCTGCAGTATTTTCAGAAGGCGCGTCAAGCACTGCCGGTCGATACCCGCGTGCGAAACGATCTGGGATACGGATTGCTGTTGATCGGTCAGTATGACGCCGCGCAATTCGAGTTCCTGACCGTGCTCGATTTGAATCCTGGCGATAACAGGGCCAGCAGAAATCTGGTCTTGCTGACCATGCTCAGGGGCCAGCAGGACAAGGCCCTGGAATTGGCCCGACAACTCGGCCTTGATGCCACGGCTGTTTCGCAACTCAAAAACCAAGCCGAGTCACTGAGGACGGTGTCAGGCGAGCGTCCCCCGGATCAAATGGGTTCCATGAACACCCCTACACCAACGAAACCAATTAAACCCTAAACTTCGAATGAAGGGGCTCGACATGAATCACCGTACACGTATTTTTGCCATGCTTGCCCTGGTCTTGGGGGGGGCATCGCACGCCATGGCGGCAGATGCGCCCAGTGACGAATCCAAAACCCCACCATCCTCCCAAAGCGAGTCTCAGCCAGCCCCCACCGTGACGGGCAAATGGCTGAACGCGCAAGCCAGTGGCAAACAGGCCTCATCGTCCCGTCCCAGCTTATCGGGCCCGATTCTGGACAAGGTTCATCAGCGTTACGTGAACAGCTTCGGTTATCCCATTCCGGAGCGCTTGACGGACGCGAAAGCGGCGCCAACCAAATAGGCCATTGCGGTTGCGCCCCATATCATGAACACCTCATGGCGTCATCACAGTAAAGCCAACAGATTCACATCGGGGGGCTTGGCCTTTGCGCGGCAGCGACACCAGCGAGGTGTGATTGGCCTGTGGTGGGCGATCACCATGATGATGGCGCTGCTGTTTACCACCCTGGCTCTGGATACCGGGCGCATCTATCTGGAAAAGCGCCGCCTGCAACGGGCCGCGGACATGGCGGCCATGTCTGCCGCACGCTATACAGGTTGCGGCAGCAGCAATGAAGATGCACTGCGCGTTGCCAGGCAGATGGTGAACAGCAATGGCTATGGCGACAATGATGTCACGCTGACTGTCAGCAGAGGCTACATACAGCGAGATGCCCAGAAGGCCACGGTTTTCCAGGTGCTCAATACGGAGGCCAGCAATGCCGCGCACGTCACGCTTTCCAGGCAACTGCCATTCAGCCTGATTCTGCAAAGCCTCTATCCTGAGTCAGTCCGGCTGACGGCATCGGCGACGGCGGAAGGTGGCCCACCCGTCGCCGATTTTTCAGTGACCAGTTTTGCAGGAGTGACGGACAAGCAGGCCGACTTCATTACTTCGCTTTTCCGCGGCATTCTCGGCAACAGCAGTTTGAATCTGACCGCGCCAGCGTTGTCCGCCCTCGCCGGCGCCACCGTCAATTTGGTGCAACTTCAAGCGCAGGCTGGCGCCGCCACCATTGACGACTTGCTGAACAGCACCGTGCCGCTGAGCGATTTGCTGCGATGGATCGCCAATTCTGCTTCGGCGAATGGCAGCGCCAGTGCCGCCTTGTCCCAAATCGTTTCAGCCTCGGTCAGCTCGGGTTTGACGGTGCGCGTTGGCGACGTCTTGAATGTCCAGGTTCCGGCTCCCAGTGGCGTGGGCTCCGCCAAGATCAATGTGTTCGATTTGGTTCAAGCCAGTTTGATGGTCGGAGGCCCCAATGGCTTGATCAATCTGGATTTTGGCATCGGCGACAGCAAGCTCATTCCAGCCGCGCTGAAAATCAAGCTGGGCGCCCGCCCCAAGATCGGACACGGCCCGGCGGGCAAATACTTGAATGGCACATGGTGCACGGAAGCTAAGTCGTCTCAAATGACCATCATTGCCGCCATCAATCTGCCCTTGCTCGCCAGTTTCGGTGTTGCGCTGGACATGATGGAAACCAACGGCCATCTGACCAGCCTGAATGTGGCGCCAGGCAATACCACCGGTTCATTGAACGTTGAGACGACCTTCTTCACGGTCCGCTTGACCAATGCGGACGATACAGGCCCGGCGATGGTCGCACCGCTGGGTCTTCCACTTGTTCAAGTCGGGGTCAATCTGCCACTGATCGAGGCCACGGGTGGCTCCGCCAATTTCAATCTTGTGTCGAGTGCGGATTTGCCGAAGGCTGTGCCAACCAAAGGTGTGGCCGGCGCGGCGGTATCCGGCCTGCTCGGCCCGGATACAGCTCTGAACATCACCATACTGGGCATCAAGGTGCCCGATTTTGTTGCAGCCATTGTCAAAGGGATCCTGAGCCCCATATTCAAGCTGATCGGGCAGTACATCATCAACCCGCTTTTCGAAGCGCTGGGGTTTGATCTTTGGTCTGGTCAAGGTTCAACTGAAAGACGTCACCAACTCGCAGCCCATCCTGAGAGAATAAAAAGGCGCGTTCTGGCTATCCCTCGCCATACACAACAGCCACCTGCCCCTCAGGCACCAACTCCCTGAACCGCGCCACCGCCTGCTCGCTCGGGTACACCCGCCCCGCATCTCCCTGCAGCTCCACCTCGCCGCGCACCGACATCTCGGCCGTGTGCCGTTCCACCACCACGCGGATCGGCAGCCCCTGCACGGTGTCGGGCAGATCCGGCTGCGGCGCAGGCACGCGCCGCGCGGGGAACTCACGCAGCACATCCGCCACGGGCAGCTTCTGGTCCTTGGCCACGACGCGCACGAAGCGCGCATAGCGGCAACGCGCCGAAGCGAGGCTGAACACCTGTTGCACGTTCAGGCGCAGGCCGCCCGAGAAGCGGTCGATCTGGACCTTGCCCTGGATGATCACCAGCTCGTCGTCCTTGAGCAGGTCCTTGTTGGCGTCGAGGGTGTCCTGGTTGGCCACGGCCTCAATCACGTCGCTCTTGTCGTCGATCTTGAAGATGGCCACGCGGCCGCGCGCACCGTTGATGATGCGCAGCTCGCTGACGATGCCCGTCACCACTTGCGGATCACGGCTGTCCTTGAGATCGCCGATGCGCTGCTTGGCGAAGCGCCGCACCTCGGCTTCGGACTCGTCGAACAGATGGCCAGTCAGGAAGAAGCCGATGGCGGTCTTCTCGAGCGAGAGCTTTTCCTTGAGCGACCAGGGCTCGGTCGGCACGAGCTCAGGCTCGTTGGTCGAGGCCGCGTGGCTGTCGCCGAAGTCGAAGAGGCCGCCCTGGTCGGCGTTGGCCACGAGCGTGTCGGCGTATTCGAAGGCCAGGCCCACGCTGGCGATGAGGCCCGCGCGGTGCGGCTCCAGCGAATCGAAGGCGCCCGCCTTGATGAGCGCTTCGACCACGCGCTTGTTGACCAGCTTGCGGTCCACGCGCGCGCAGAAGTCGAAGAAGCTCTTGAAAGGGCCGTTCTCCTTGCGCTCGCGCACGAGGGCCTCGATGGCGCCCTGCCCCGTGCCTTTGACGGCGCCCAGCGCGTAGCAGATGCGCTTCTTGCCCGTGGGCACGAAGCGCCACTCGCCCTGGTTCACATCGGGCGGCGTGAAGGTGATGCCGAAGTTCTGCGTGGCATCGTCGTGGAATATCTTGAGCTTGTCCGTGTCGTCACTCGACACGCTCATGTTCCCTGAGAAGAATTCGGCCGTGTAGTGGGCCTTGAGCCAGGCCGTGTGGTAGGCCAGCAAGGCGTACGCGGCGGCGTGCGACTTGTTGAAGCCGTAGCCCGCGAACTTCTCCATCAGGTCGAAGATCTCGTTGGCGAGCTCGGGCTTGATGTCGTGCTTGGCCGCGCCTTCGGCGAAGGTGACGCGGTGGGCCGCCATCTCTTCGACCTTCTTCTTGCCCATCGCGCGGCGCAGCAGGTCGGCGCCGCCGAGCGAATAGCCGCCCACGATCTGCGCGACCTGCATCACCTGCTCCTGGTAGACCATGATGCCGTAGGTCTCTTCGAGCACCGAGCTCATCAAGGGGTGCAGGTACTCCACCTCTTCGCGGCCGTGCTTGCGCGCGCAGAACGAGGGGATCAGGTCCATCGGGCCCGGCCGGTACAGCGCCACCAGCGCGATGATGTCCTCGAAGACGCTGGGCTTGGCGTCGCGCAGCATGCCTTGCATCCCGCGGGATTCAAGCTGGAACACGGCCACGGTCTTGCCTTCCGACAGCAGCCGGTAGGCGGCCGCGTCGTTGAGCGGGATCTTGGCGAAGTCGAAGTCCTTCTGATCCGGGTGGCGCGCAACGATGTAGTCCTTGGCCAGCTCCAGAATGGTCAGCGTGGCCAGGCCCAGAAAGTCGAACTTCACTAGGCCGATGGCTTCGACGTCGTCCTTGTCGTACTGGCTCACGGCCGAGTCGCTGCCGGGCTGCATGTACAGCGGGCAGAAGTCGGTGATCTTGCCCGGCGCGATCAGCACGCCCCCCGCGTGCATGCCGATGTTGCGGACCATGCCCTCGACGCGCATGGCCAGTTCGAGCAGCGAGGCCACTTCTTCTTCGGCGGCTTCGCGCTGCTCGAGTTCGGGCGCCTCCTTGCGCGCGTAGATGATGCCCGGGTCGGGGTTCTCGGGCACCTTGGCCAGCGTCACGCTCTTGCCCGGCGGCGCGGGGATGAGCTTGGCGATGCTGTCGACGTGGCCGTAGCCCATGCCCAGCACGCGGCCCACGTCGCGCAGCGCGGCCTTGGCGGCCATCGTGCCGAAGGTGGCGATCTGGCTGACGGCTTCGCGGCCGTAGCGGTCCTTCACGTAGTCGATGACGCGGTCGCGGTTGCCCTGGCAGAAGTCGATGTCGAAGTCGGGCATCGAGACGCGCTCGGGGTTCAGGAAGCGCTCGAACAGCAGGTTGTACTTGAGCGGGTCGAGGTCGGTGATCTTGAGCGCGTAGGCCACGAGCGAGCCGGCGCCCGAACCCCGGCCCGGCCCCACCGGGCAGCCGTTGTTCTTGGCCCAGTTGATGAAGTCCTGCACGATCAGGAAGTAGCCCGGAAAGCCCATCTTCAGGATCGTGTTGATCTCGAAGTCCAGCCGGTCGATGTAGGTCTGACGTTGGGCTTCGCGCTCGGCCTCGTTGGGATAGAGGTGGACAAGGCGCTCTTTCAGACCCTCGTGCGACAGCTCGCGGAAGAAGTCTTCCATGGGCTGCCGCTGACCCGCATTTGGCCCATCCTGCAGGATGGGCGTCGGGAAATCGGGCAGTTGCGGCTTGCCCAGCACGAGCGTGAGCGCGCAGCGCCGCGCGATGGCCAGCGTGTTGGCGATCGCCGAGGGAATGTCGGCGAACAGCGCCTCCATCTGCTTTGACGTCTTGAAGTGCTGCTCGCGCGTGAAGCGCTTGATGCGCTTGGGGTTGCCCAGCGTCTCGCCCTCGGCGATGCAGGTGCGCGCCTCGTGGGCCTCGAAGTCGTCCGGGTCCTGGAACTGGATCGGGTGCGTGGCCACGACCGGCAGCTTGAGCCTGGCCGCCAGCGGCACGACCGCGCGGATGTGCGGCTCGTTGGTGGCATGGCCGCCGCGCTGCAGCTCGAGGTAGAAGCGCCCGGGAAAGGTCTCGGCCAGCTTGCGCGCCTGGGCTTCGGCCTTGGCCAGGTCGCCTATCAGCACGGCCTGCCCGACCATGCCCATCTCGGCGCCCGACAGGCAGATCAGGCCCTCGTTGTTGGAGGCCAGCGCCTCCCATTGCACCCAGGCGTGGCTGCGCTGGCCGGTGGCCGTCCAGGCGTCGCCCAGCAGTTCGCACAGGCGCAGGTAGCCCCGCTTGTTCTGGATGAGCAGCAGCAAGCGGGTGGGGGCCTTGCCGGCTTCTTCGGGCTCTACCCACACATCGGCGCCGATGATGGGCTGAACGCCTTTTTTGCGCGCAGATGAATACAGTTTGACCGCACCGAACAGGTTGCTCAGGTCAGTGACGGCCACGGCGGGCTGGCCGTCCTTGGCCGCGGCCTTGACCAGGTCGTCGATGCGGACGGTACCGTCGACAACAGAAAATTCGGTGTGGGAGCGCAGGTGTACGAAAGGCATGCGGCATTGTAAGAAGCCCGCGCGGGTCTTCAGGCCAGCGAGGCCAGTTCGCGTTGCAGATTGGTGTAGCGCTGCTTGAGCTGGTACTGGATGGCGTCGAGCACGGCATCGAGCGGGGCAAGCCGGATCAGCCCGTCTTCTGCACCATGGCCAGCAGGCCCCGGTACGGCAGCAGGTTGGTGTGCATGACCTTGTCGAGCGGCTCGGCAAAGCCATCTTGCATCCAGCGCGCGGCCAGCAGCACATTCAGGCCGATCATGCCGTCGGCCAGCAGGTCGAGGCTGACGTCGTCGCGCAAGCCCGTCGGGATCAGCAGGTGCAGGTGCTGACGCAACATCGACGAGTAGTCACGCGCGGTGTCGCCGCTCATGGTGGCCACTTCCTCGTTCACGGCGAAGGAGTCGACCAGCATGATGCGGCCGCGTCGCGGGTCGTCGCGGATGAACTCCAGGAACACGCGCATGGCGGGCTCGAGCATGCCCAGCGGCGTCGGCTCGGACTGGGCCAGCGCGGCCAGCGTGCGGTCCATCAGTTGCTGGGCCAGCTCGGCGTAGGTGGCCAGAAACAGCTGCGGCAGGGTCTTGAAGGACTCGTAGAAGTAGCGCTCCGTGAGGTGCGCGGCCACGCAGACCTCGCGCACGGTCGTGGCGTGGAAGCCTTTGGTCCCGAAAACCTCCAGGGCGCCCTCGATGAGCTTGGCGCGCCGCAAGCGCTGGCGCTCCTCGGGCAAGACGCCGCCGTAACGTCGCTTGTTGCGGGGATGGGGTCTGAAATTGATGCGTCCATATGGATGCCTATATTGACATGATCTATTGTCAAAGTTATTCTGACAAGAAATCTTGTCACAAGTCAATGGCCTTTCAGGAGCCCAAGGTATGAAACCGAACGAGTTCAAGCAGCCTTCGCTGGGAGGCCAAGGCGGCGCACAAGGCGTCGAGCGCCACCGCATCATCGTCGTGGGCACGGGTTTTTCCGGCCTGTGCATGGGGGTCAAGCTGCGCGAACAGGGCGAGGAAGACTTCGTGCTGCTCGAGCGCGCCGGCGACGTCGGCGGCACCTGGCGCGACAACACCTACCCTGGCTGCGCCTGCGATGTGGAGTCGCACCTGTACTCCTTCTCGTTCGAGCCGAACCCGAACTGGTCGCGCATGTACGCGCCGCAGCCCGAGATCTTCGCCTACCTCAAGCACGTCGCCAAAAAGTACGACCTGCTGCGCCATGTGCGCTTCCACGCCAACCTGGTCGGCTCGAAGTATGACGAGGCGCGCAAGGTCTGGGTGGTCACGGCCGAAGACGGCCGCGTGTTCGAGAGCGAGATCCTCGTGTCGGGCATGGGCGGCCTGAGCAACCCCTCTATCCCCGACATCAAGGGCATCGAGACCTTCGAAGGCAGGACCTTCCACTCCGCCACCTGGGACCACGGCTACGACCTGACGGGCAAGCGCGTGGCCGTGATCGGCAGCGGCGCCAGCGCCATCCAGTTCGTGCCGCAGATCGCGCCCAAGGTCGAGCGCCTGCTGTACTTCCAGCGCACGCCGCCCTGGGTCGTGCCCAAGATGGACCGCGCCATCGCGCCCGAAGAGAAGGCCGACTTCCAGGCCAACCCCTGGCGCCAGCGCCTGGCCCGCGTCAAGCTGTACTGGACGCTGGAGATGCGTTTCCTGGCCTTCAAGTTCAAGCCCGAGTGGATGGGCCTGGTCGCCAAGGTGGCCAAGCACAAGATCGCGCAGGCCACGCCCGACCGCGAGCTGCGCAAGAAACTCACGCCCGACTACACGCCTGGCTGCAAGCGCCTGCTGATCTCCAATGAGTACTACCCTGCCCTGGCCCGCACCAACGTCGAGGTCATCACCGACGGCATCAAGGAAGTGACGCCACGCGGCGTGGTCACCAAGGACGGCACCGAGCACCAGGTTGACGCCATCATCTTCGGCACGGGCTTCAAGGTGCAGGACCCGATCCCGCCCAAGACCGTGTACGGCAAAGGCAAGCGCGACCTGGCCGAAGTGTGGAAGGACGGCGCCGAGGCCTACATGGGCATCAGCATCGCGGGCTTCCCGAACTTCTTCATGCTGATGGGGCCCAACACGGGCCTGGGCCACAACTCGATGGTCTTCATGATTGAGGCGCAGGCTAACTACATCGTCGGCGCGATCAAGGCCATGAAAGAGCGCCGCATCAAGGCGCTGGACGTCAAGCCGCAGGCGCAAGCGAAGTTCGTCGACAAGGTGCAGGCCGAGCTCAAGCAGACCGTGTGGAACTCGGGCTGCAAGAGCTGGTACATCGATGACAAGGGCCGCAACACGACCTTGTGGCCGGGGTTTACATTTGCGTACCGTCTGAAGACGCGCCGTTTCAAACTCAACAAGTACACGGTCGATCGCGCATGAGCATTCAATCCATCATCGTCAACATGGTGCTGCGCCACCAGTTCAAGCGCGCGGGGCGTGGGCCATTGAACGTGCAGAAGGCGCGTTACATGGTCAACAAGCGGGCCAAGATGAACCCGCCACCGCCACCCGACGTGAAGCACACGCCCGTGGCCGCCAAGCCTGCGCACTCGCTGTGCGCGGCCGAGTGGCTGAGCGTCGAGAACCCCCAGCGTGTCGTGCTGTACTTCCATGGCGGCGGCTACTTCTTCTGCGGGCTGGAAACGCACCGCCCCACGTGCGGCTACCTGGCCCGCGTGGCGCAGGCGCGCGTGCTCTCGGTCGACTACCGCATGGCGCCCGAGAACGTGTTCCCTGCCGCCGTGGACGATGCCGTGGCTTGGTGGAAAGAGCTGCTGCAGCAGGGCGTGAAGCCCGAGAACGCCGTGTTCGCGGGCGACTCGGCCGGTGGCGGCCTGGCCCTCGCATGCCTGGTGGCCTCGCGCGACCAGGGCCTGCCGCTGCCCGCGGGCGCCGTGCTGTTCTCGCCCTGGAGCGATTTGTCGTGCTCGGGCGAGACGATGAAGACGCTGTCCAGCGTCGACGTGATGTTCAACCCCGAGTCGCTGCCCGAAGCCGCCGCGCTGTACCTGGCCGGCAAGCCCGCCAACACGCCGCTGGCCTCGCCCTTGTTCGCCGACCTGAAGGGCCTGCCGCCTTTGATGATCCATGCCAGCAAGCACGAGATTTTGCTGGCCGACTCGACCCGCCTACACGATCGTGCCAAGGCACAGGGCGTGCAAAGCGAGCTGCACCTGAAGGCCAAGATGCCGCACGTGTGGCCCACGATGCTGATGCTGCCCGAAGCGCGCCAGACGCTCAAGCACTGCGGTGAGTTCATCACCCGCGTCACGGCCTGAATAACGATAAGCCACAACCAACTGGAGCAACGCCATGAAGTCTTTCAAGAACAAGGTTGCCGCCATCACCGGCGCGGCATCGGGCATGGGTCGCACGCTGGCCATCGAGCTGGCGCGCCGCGGCTGCCACCTGGCGATCAGCGACGTCAACGAGACGGAGCTGGTCAAGACGGCCGAGCTGGCGAGCCAGCATGGCGTGCGCGTGACCATCACCAAGCTGGATGTGGCCAACCGCGAAGCCGTGTACGCCTGGGCCGACCAGGTCGTGCGCGACCACGGCAAGGTCAACCTGGTCTTCAACAACGCGGGCGTGGCGCTCACGACGACGCTGGAGCACGTGAAGCTCAGCGACTTCGAGTGGATCATGGGCATCAACTTCTGGGGCGTGGTCTACGGCACGCAGGCCTTCCTGCCGCACCTGAAAGCGTCCGGCGAAGGCCATGTGGTCAACACGTCCAGCCTGTTCGGTTTGATGGCCGTGCCGACGCAAGGCACCTACAACGCCAGCAAGTTCGCCGTGCGCGGCTACACCGAGGCCCTGCGCATGGAGCTCGAGATGGAAGGCGCCTGCGTGAGCGCGACCTGCGTGCACCCGGGCGGCATCGCCACGAACATCGCGATGGCGGGCAAGGTCGATCCCATCATGGAGAAGCTCACCGGCCAGAGCGTCGAGGCGCACAAGCGCCGCGCCAACAAGCTGATCAACGTGACGACGGCCGAATCGGCCGCGCTGCAGATCCTGTCGGCCGTCGAGCACAACGAGCGTCGCGTGCTGGTCGGCAACGATGCCAAGTTCCTCGACAAGCTGGTGCGTGTGCTGGGCTCGTCGTACCAGACGGTGGTGCTCAACAAGTTGCGCAAGATGAACAAACCGAGCCAGGCAGCCCGCAGCGCAGCGTAAAGCGCGGCATGATGCGCGCATGAAGTGGCTGAAACGACTGTGGTGGAGCGCCGTGCTGCTGGGCATCGGCCTGGCGGTGGCCGTCTGGGCGACCTGGGAGACCGACCGCCAGCTGGGGCAGCTCGTCGCGCGCTGGGCGCCCGAGCCGTCCACCTTCATCGAGCTGGACGGCATGCAGGTCCACATGCGCGACACGGGTCCGCGCGAGGACCCGATGCCGCTGGTGCTGCTGCACGGCATGTCGTCGAGCCTGCACACCTATGAAGACTGGCAGGCGGCCCTGCAAGGCAAGCACCGCGTCATCAGCGTCGACCTGCCCGGCTTCGGCCTGACCGGCCCCAGCCCGCAAGGCGACTACCGCATCGATGCCTACACGCGCTTCGTGCTGCGTTTTCTGGACACGCTCGGTGTCAAGCGCGTCGTGCTCGTGGGCAATGCGCTGGGCGGCGAAGTGGCCTGGCAGACGGCCGTGCTCGCGCCCGAGCGCGTGCGCAAGCTGGTACTGATCGACTCGGACGGCTACCAGCCTTCCGTTCTGTCGATGCCGATCGCCTTCCAGATCGCGAGCATGCGCTGGATGCGCTGGGTGTCGGAGCGCATCCTGCCGCGCTCGCTGGTCGAGTCCAGCGTGCGCAGCGTGTTCGGCGACAAGCGCAAGGCCACGAAGGACAAGGTGGACCGCTACTTCGAGCTGAACCTGCGCGTCGGCAACCGCCGCGCCCTCTTCCAGCGCATGGACCAGGCGCAGTTCGGCTCCAACGCGACGCTGATCCACCGCGTGCAGCAGCCCACGCTCGTGATGTGGGGCGACAAGGACGAGATGATCTCGCCCGACCAAGGCAACCTGTTCTGCCGCGACATCCCCAAGTGCAGGCTGGTGACCTTCCCGGGCGTCGGGCACCTGCCGCAGGAAGAAGACCCGCAGGGCACGCTCAAGGTGCTGCGGGCTTTTCTGGCCGGGCCGGGCTGATCAGGCCGCGCTCACTCAAGCCAGGCGCCATGTGGCATGGCGGATGACCGAGGCCACGACCTTGTCGAGCACCTGGTCCATCTGAGGCGTCTTCAAACCGGCGGGGTCGCCCACCTGCTGGTCGGCATGGGACAAGGCCAGCTGCTCGGGCACGACGACCATCGCGAAATTGGTGCTCAGCCAGGTGCGCACGATGGGCAGCGCGCGGATGCCGCCATAGGCACCCGGCGAGGCCGCCATCAGGCCGACGGGCTTGCCGGCCGTGATCGCGGCGCCGCCGGGCAGGCCGTCCTGCGCGGGCAGCGTCGACATCCAGTCGAAGGCATTGATCAGCAAGGGCGTGGGCAAGGCGTTGTACTCGGGGCACGAGAGCAGCAGACCGTCGTGGCTGGCGAACAGCGCGCGCAGCGTCAAGGCGCCGGCGGGCTTGCCGTTGGCGGCGCCCCAGTCCTCGTCGTAGATGGGCATGTCGAGTTCGCGCAGGTCGACCAGCGTGACTTCGGCGCCTTGGGCCTGGGCCTTGCGGGCGGCCAGTTCGATCAGTTGGCGGTTGTACGAGCCGGTGCGGGCGCTGCCCGAGATGGCCAGCAGCTTGACTGGTCGCGAATTTATGCTTGACGTCATGTCACTTCAACTCCACGGAAATCACTTAGCGGGCAAGCGCGCGCACATGGCGTCACGATTCGAAATAACCATGGGAATAAGGCACGCTCGTCCATACGGATAGGTGGGGAAGCCCCCACGCGGTGTCATGTACTATCTTATGTCAAGCAGCCATCAGCCCCCTCCCCACCAAGGCATGCGCATTTCATCTGTTCCTCTTCACGTCGCCTTGGAAGCTTTGCCGACCCTGCACCATCTGCAGGCCTGGTGGCGCGAACTGGAGGGCAAGGCCGATCTGACCTTCTTCACGAGCTGGTCCTGGATCGGGCAGTGGCTGGACGTCCTGCCGGCCACGCTCCACAAGCAGTTGCTGGTGGCGCGCCAGGGCGAGTGCATCGTCGGGCTCGGGGTCGTGGTCCAGGGCCAGTCGCGCCTGATGCGGACCATGCCCGTGCGGTGCTGGCGTCTGCATGCCACCGGCCTGCGCGACATCGACGACCTGACCATCGAGTACAACGGCTTCCTGGTCGACCAAAACCACGATGACGACATCGAGCAGGCCATGCTCGACTTCCTGCTCCAGCACACGGGCGTCAAGCGCGTCGAGGTCACCATGGCCACGGCCCGGTTCGCCAAGCTGGCGCAGCCTGCGCCCAAGAACATCCTCGTGCGCTCGGACTTCAAGCAGTCCTACTTGGTCGACCTCGATCAGGTGCGCGCCTCGGGCGGCGATTTCCTGGCCACGCTCAGCGCCAACACACGCACCCAGATCAAGCGCAGCCTCAGCGCCTACCGCGAGCTGGGCGAGGTGCGCCTCGACGCGGCGCAGAACATCGAAGAGGCCACCGCGTTCTTCCACGGGCTCAAGACCCTGCACACGCAGATCTGGGCCGAGCGCGGCAAGCACTCGCATTTCGCCACCTCGCCCGTCGCGCAGCGCTTTCATGCCGCGCTGATCGCCCAGGCCTTCGACAAGGGCGAAGTGCAGTTGCTGCGGGTGATGGCGGGCGACACGGTGCTGGGCTATCTGTACAACTTCGTCTACCGCGGGCGCGTCATCTTCTACCAGTCGGGCTTCAACTATGGCCTGCTGGACAAGCACGACCGCCCCGGCATGGTCTGCCACACGCTGGCCGTGCAGCACCAGTTGCAGGCGGGCCATCAGCTGTATGACCTCGCCGCGGGCGACTACCGCTACAAGGCCTCGCTGGCCAAGCACCACGAGATGCAGGGCTCGCACGTCTTCCAGCAAGGCGGCCTGCTGCCGCGCCTGGATGCCTCGATGCGCAAGGTGGTCCGCCGCGTCAGGCAATGGCGCAACCCGGCTCAGTTGATGGTGGGCGCATTGGGTTGCCTGCACATGACCATCGCGGACAACGCGCACTGGTGCACCGAGTACCTGGTCGCCATGCCGACATGATCAAGCTGGACCGCCCCACGCCGAACGGCCTGCCGCGCCTGGTCAGCGTGATCATCGGCACATACAACGGCGCGCGCTACCTGCGCCCGACGCTGGACAGCGTGCTGGCCCAGACCTACGCGCCGCTCGAAGTGATCGTCGTGGACGATGGCTCCAAGGACGACACGTGGGCCGTCCTGCAGTCCTACGGCGACCGCATCACGGCCGTGCGTCAGCCCAATGGCGGCATCCCCATGGCCCGCAACACCGGCCTGAACCATGCGCGCGGCGAGTTCATCGCCTTGATGGACCACGACGACCTGTGCATGCCCGAACGCATCGCCGTGCAAGTGGCGCTGATGGACCAGCACCCCGAGGTCGAGCTGTGCTGCACCGAGTTCAGCGCGTTCAACAGCAAAGGGCCGATCGCCGAGCGCTACAGCGGGATCTACTACAGCCAGTGCGCCGCGGCATCGGGTGGCATCGCGCGGCATTACGAGCGCCAGGCCATGCTGGATGTGGCGCCCTTCGTGCCAGCCGCGAAAGGTGGCTCAACGCAGGTCAAGGTCTACATCGGGCGCGTCTACGACACACTGGCCAGCGGCAACCTGGTGCACCCGCCCACGGTGCTGTTCCGGGCCAGCCTGCTGAACAGGATCGGCGGCTTCGACCCGGCCACGCGCATGATCTGCGACTGGTACTGGCTGATGCAGGCAGCCCGGGTCGGCACCTTCGCGTGCATCGACCTGCCGCTGCTCGACTACCGGCGCTCGGACACGCAGGTGTCGGGCAACACGCCCAGCGCCCGCGTCGACACGTTGCGCGTGGCCGAACGCATCGTGGCCGAAGACCCGGCCTTGTGGAAGCGCCAGCGGCCCGCGCTGCAGGCCATGCTGGCCGAGGCCGCGCTGGACGTGGCCTACACGTATGCGGAAAGCGAGCCGCTGTCGAGCATCGGCTTGCTGATCAAAGTGGCGCTCGTCTACCGCACGGTCAATGCCTTGACCATGCAGACGCTGGTCAAGGCCATGATGCCCAACGTCCTGCTGACGACCGCGCGGCGCTTGCGGGCCGCGCTGGGCGCTTAAGGCGCAGGTTCAGGCGGCCAGGCGACCCGCCACCTCGGCCACGCGTGCGCCGAACAGGCGCGCGGTTTCCAGATCGCCCGGCAGCATCTCGTCGACACCGGCATCGGACGGCGACGTGGCCATGGCGCCGCTGAACGAGGCCACGTAGTTCACGTCGTTGCGCGTGGACGACTTCTTGTTGCTGGGCAGCATGCCCGTGCCGGCCCAGATCATGCCCTGCTGCATGGCCAGCGTGAACAGGTAGTGCAGCGTCGAGAGCTTGTCGCCGTTCATCGAGGCCGAGTTGGTGAAGCCGGCAGAGAGCTTGTTCTTCCAGTCCTGGCCGCCCCAGACCTTGGACGAGGCATCGGCGAACTTCTTGAACTGCCAGGCCACGCTGCCCATGTAGGTGGGCGAACCGAAGATGATGGCGTCGGCCGCGGCCAGGCGCTCCCAGCCGCCGTCGGGCAGGTTGCCTTCCTGGTCGATGGCCAGCAGGGTGCCGCTTGCGCCCTGGGCCACGGATTCGGCCATGCGTTTGGTGTGGCCATGGCCGCTGAAGTAGACGATCACGATCTTCTTGCTCATCGCAGTTCCTTTTTCGACAGGTGAAGCGCCCCGGTCCGGCGCCATTAAAAAAGACGCACGAGAGAGGGGGCAAGCGGCCATAAACCCGCTACCCTTCGCTCATGTTCAGTTATCGACACGGCTTCCACGCGGGCAACCACGCCGATGTGCTCAAGCACATGGTGTTGGTGCAGGTACTCGACTACCTGCTTCAGAAAGACAAACCCTTCTGGGTGGTGGACACGCACGCCGGCGGCGGCCTGTACGACCTCACCAGTGGCTATGCCACCAAGAGCGGCGAGTCGGACACGGGCATCGCCACGCTCTGGCCGATGCGCAACGACAAGTCCATCCCCGAGGCCGTGCGCGGCCTGCTCAAGCAGGTCAAGGCGATCAACGACGGCGACGAGCTGCACTGGTACCCCGGCTCGCCGCAGATCGCCGCGCAGATGCTGCGCGAAGGCGACCACCTGCGCCTGTTCGAACTGCACCCGACCGAGATCAAGCTGCTCGAGAACCACTTCGCCTCGGTCAAGCGCGGCATCAGCATCCAGCGCGCCGATGGCTTCGCCAGCCTCAAGGGCTGCCTGCCGCCGCCGCCGCGCCGCGGCCTGGTCCACGTCGACCCGCCCTACGAGATCAAGGACGACTACCGCCGCGTGGTGCAGACGCTGAAAGAGGCGCTCGCCAAGTTCCCAGCGGGTTCCTACGCGATCTGGTACCCCGAGGTGGCGCGCCGCGAGTCGCAGCAGTTCCCCGGGCAGCTCAAGCGCCTGGCGGCCGAGCTGCCCAAGGTCGACTGGCTGCACGCCACGCTGCGCGTCAAGGGCGCGGAGCGCGATGGCGTGGGCCTGTTCGGCAGCGGCATGTTCCTGATCAACCCGCCCTACACGCTGTACGACAAGCTGGCCGAGGCCCTGCCCTGGCTGGTCGAAACCATCGGGCAGGACGACCACGCGGCCTACACGCTCGAGGCGCAGCAGAGCTGACAGGGCAAGCCACATGGCCTGGTCCCTTTGATCAGGCAGCCAGATCGAAGACCAGCACTTCGGCCTGCTCGCCTTGCGCGATGGTCAAGGCCGACTCGCCTTCGAGCTTGAGCGCATCGCCCGTGCCCAATGCCTGGCCATTGACCACGGCTTTGCCTCGCGCGATGTGCACATACGCCTTGCGCGCCGGATCGAGCGCCAGCTCGGCATGCTCGCCGCCATCGAACAAGCCCACGCGCAAACTCGCATCCGCATGGATGGTGACCGAGCCGTCTCGCCCGTCGGGCGAGGCCACCAGGCGCAGCACGCCGCGCTTGTCGGCCTCCGAGAAGTTCTTCTGCTCGTAGCCGGGGCGCAGGCCCTTCTCGACGGGCTCGATCCAGATCTGCAGCAGGTGTGTCTGGCCGGCCTGCTCTTCGTTGAACTCGCTGTGCATGATGCCGCGGCCGGCGCTCATGCGCTGCACGTCGCCGGGCAGGATGGTGGCGCCATTGCCCAGGCTGTCCTGGTGCGAGAGCGCGCCGTCAAGCACGTAGGTCACGATCTCCATGTCGCGGTGGCCGTGCGTGCCGAAGCCGCGCCCTGCGGCGATGTGGTCGTCGTTGATCACGCGCAGCGGGCCGAAGCCCATGTGGGCCTGGTCGTGGTAGTCGGCGAACGAGAAACTGTGGAAGCTCTGCAGCCAGCCGTGGTCGGCGTAGCCGCGTTGGTCGGATCGGCGCAGTGTGAGCATGTGGGACTCCTTCCAGTCACGTGTCGTGCAAGACGGGTGTGTCTCGCCACAGGTCCACTGTAGGAGCGGTCAGGCGCCCGGCCGCTGCGGCGCACTGATGGCATCATTCAACAAATTTGAATTGACGGCGGCCTGCCGTTTTTGCCATGCCCGACCGCGCCTACGCCCTCTCGCCCGACGCCCTCCAGATGGTCGTGACCATCGCCCGCACGGGCAGCTTCGCCGCCGCCGCCCGCGAGCTGGGCAAGGTGCCCTCCGCCCTGACCTACAGCGTGCGCCAGCTCGAGGACGCGCTCGACGTGCTGCTGTTCGACCGCCGCAGCCGCCAGGCCAAGCTCACGGCAGCCGGCGAGGAGCTGCTGCGCGAAGGCGAGCTGCTGCTTCTGCAGATGAACGCCGTGGCCAACCGCGTGAAGCGCGTGGCCTCGGGCTGGGAGGCCGAGTTGACCGTGGCCGTGGACAAGGCCATCGCGCCGCACGCCGTGTTCGACCTGATGGAAGCCTTCTACGCGCTCAAGCCGACCACGCGCCTGCGCATGCGCAGCGAGGTCATGACCGGTACGTGGGAGGCGCTGGCCTGCGGGCAGGCCGACCTGGCCATCGGCGTGGCCGGCGACAGGCTCTCCAGCCAGGACATCCGCTGCGAACCGATCGGCGAACGCCGCTTCGTGCTGACCGTGGCGCCGCACCACCCGCTGGCGCAGGCACCCGAGCCGCTGTCGCCGGCCACGCTGGCGCAGCACCGCATCATCGCCGTGGCCGACACGGCACGCGAGATGGCGCCCATGACCGTGGGCATCCTGCCCGGCCAGGATGTGCTCACGCTGCCGTCGATGGCCGCCAAGCTCGAAGCGCAGTTGCGCGGCATGGGCTGTGGCTTCCTGCCCGAGCCGATGGTGCGCCCGCACGTGGCGGCCGGCCGTTTGATCCAGAAGGAGGTGGACAGCCCGCCGCGCCTGACGCGCACGCATTACGCCTGGCGGCAGACCGGCGCGCAACCGGGCCTGGCCTTGACGTGGTGGCTGCACCAGCTCGCCAGCCCGGCCACGCGCGCGGCCTTGCTCGATCTGCATGAGGGGCTGATTCTGTGAGCGACGCTGGCTGCCACGTTGGCCGTTTCGCGCCCTCGCCCACGGGCCCTTTGCACGCGGGCTCGCTGGTCGCGGCGCTGGCAAGCTGGCTGGACGCGCGTGCACACGGCGGCCAGTGGCTGGTGCGCATCGAAGACGTCGACACGCCGCGCTGCGTGCCCGGCGCCGACCAGGTCATCCTGCAGCAACTGGCGGCCTGTGGCCTGCATCCCGATTCAGCGCCCATCTACCAAAGCCAGCGTGGCGATGTCTATCAACGTGCCTTGGACGCATTGGTGAAACAAGGCCATGCCTACCCCTGCGGCTGCACGCGCGCCGACATCGCGCAAGCCAATGCCGCGCTGGGCCTGAGCAAGCCCCGGCATGGCGACCTCGTCTACCCAGGCACTTGCCGCCCATCGAACGGCGGCCTCAAGGGCAAACCCGCGCGCGCCTGGCGGCTGCAGGTGCCCGATGCGCCGCATGACCTGATCACCTGGCAAGACAGGCGCCTGGGCACGCAGCGACAGCACCTGGCCAGCGCCGTCGGCGACTTCGTGGTCAAGCGCGCCGATAGGCTGTGGGCCTATCAACTGGCCGTGGTCGTGGACGACGCCGAGCAGGGCATCACCGACATCGTGCGCGGCGAAGACCTGGCCGACAACACGCCTCGCCAGCTGTATCTCCAGTCGCTATTGGGCCTGCCGGCGCCACGCTACCTGCACACACCGCTCGTGATGGGCGACAACGGCGAGAAGCTGTCCAAGCAGAACGGCGCCATGGCGCTGGATGTGCAGCAGCCTCTGACAGCGCTGCGAACGGCCGGCGCCATGCTCGGCATCACATCACAAGCCGAGACCGTGCCCGATTGGCTGGCGCAGGCCGTGGCCGCGTGGCAAGGCACATGGCGGGGTGCCTGACGGCCGAAGCATCATCGCCACGCATCGTCCACCTGCCGTCGGCACCCCTGATCAGAAGCGGTCGAACCAGGCCTTGATGCCCGTGTCGCCCAGCACATCGGCCGTGAACTCATGGCCGCCCTTGTGCTCGACCTTTTCAACGGGCACGCCCTGGCTGCTCAGCTTGTCGAAGTAAGGCCGCATGGTGCCGATGGGCACGATCGGGTCGGAGGTGCCGTGGTAGAACTTGGTCGGCGGGTGGTTGGCCGGCAAGGTCTTGGGGATCGTGCACAAGGGCCCCGCGCACGTGGCGTAAGACGCCGACACGATGGCCAGCGCCGTCCACTGGTCGCCCTGGTTGAAGGACACGGCCATGCGGCTCGTGTTGTAGCCGCCGCTGGAGATGCCGTAGGCGAAGCGCTTGCTCATGTTGAACTGCGCGGCAGGGCCATAAGACCCGCCGGCCACTTCCTTGAACAGACCGGGGAAGAAGCAGGCATCGTCCTTGGCCGCGTAGTTGCCGCCCTGGTTCGTGTCCCAGAAGCGCATGCCGAGCTTGACCGACGCGTCGGGCGCGATCACCGCGTACTTCTTGCCCGTGCCTTGCGGGTCGTCGAGCAGCTCGTGCAGCGAGGCCTGGAAGTACTGCGCACCGAAGGCCGTGCTGTTGAGGTTGAAGGCGCGCGTGCTGTCGAGCGCGGGCACCGTGCCCTGGAAGAAGAACACGACAGGCCAGCCGCCTGCGGGCGGCGTGCCTTCGGGCACCTGCCAGCGCACGTTGCGGACCTTGGCGGCGCCGTTGCAGCCGCCGAGCACGCCATTGGCGGAGGCGAAGCTGTGGTTGCGCTCCTGGTAGGTACAGATCCATCGGCCCTGGGCATTGGTTTGGCAGCGCGCGGCCTGCGCCGTGCCTGTGGCCAACAGGCCGCCCATCAAGCCGCCCATCAGGGCCATCTTCAGCATCGGTCGCTTGGACAAGAGCTTGTGCATATCCACCTCGATATCGTCGAACAACAAGTGATGACGTGATTGTTCAAAAGCACCATGGCCTGTGTATTGACCGCATGCGCAACAGCCTTGTCCCGATCCGCAAAGCGCGGGTTAGTCCGCCACCGTGAATGAGGGAGTGCGCCACGCTCAAGGCTGCGTCTTCATCCTGCGGTACTCGCCGGGCGAGACATTGGTCCAGCGCTTGAAGGCGCGGATGAAGCTCGATTGGGACGAGAAGCCCAGCATGTCCGCCACATCGGTGAGGGGCACGCTCTTGTCGCCCAGGTAGCCGAGCGCGAGCGCGTGGCGGACGCGGTCGGACAGCTCGCGGTAGCTTCAGCCCGAAAGCTTCCATGCGGGACTGCAAGGTGCGCACGGACACGCCCATCTCGACGGCCACGTCCTCGATGCGCACTTCGCCCTTGTCCAGGCGCGCGCGGATGATGTGCTCGACCTGCTGGAACACATTGGGCGAGGCGGCGTTGAGCTTGGCCAGTTGCGCGGTCAGTTGCGCGCGCAATGCTCTTGCACGCCCTGGTCGCCGCGCGCGACGGGCAGCGACTCGGCGCCGGGCGGGCACAGCGCACGGCAGACACGTCCGCGCCGAAGCGCAGCTCGCCACGGAAGGTGCGCTCGTACCGAGGCAGCAGGGCCTCGCGCGGGCGCGGGTAGGCGAAGTGGCCGTCGGAGCACAGGTCTTCGCGGCGCACGGACCAGCGGTTCTGCCAGCACATCGTGCCCAGGATCAGGCGCTCGAGGTGGGGCGAGCGGTACTCGCCCACGGGCAGCAGGCTGCTGGAGGTGCTGTTCGGATTCTATCGTGTTTCCCTATTAACCTTAGCAATA
>JASGJC010000007.1:0-29535 GCA_049840915.1 Aquabacterium sp. | reverse complement strand
CGACGTGTTCGACACGGACGGCAAGAAGGTGTTCACGGCGCGCATCACGATGAACGTCAAGGCCGCCTGATGGCCCGATCAACAGAAATGGAAAGGCGCACCCCATGACCGACATGCTCGCCATGGGCCAGCAGGTACTGGCATCGCAATCGTTCAGCAAGCTGCTGGGCACGCAATTGACCGCCTTCAGCGAAGAACAGGTCGAGCTGCAACTGCCCTTGAACGATGCGCTGCTGCAGCAGAACGGCTTCGCGCACGGGGGCGTGCTGAGCTACCTGGCCGACAACGCCCTGACCTTCGCGGGCGGCGCCAAGCTGGGCATCGCCGTGCTGACCGCCGAGTACAAGATCAACTACCTGCGCCCCGCCGTGGGCAAAAAGCTGATCGCGCGGGCCAGCGCCCTGCACGCAGGCAAGACCTTGGCCACCTGCTGCTGCGATGTCTTCAGCGTGGCCGAGGATGGCACCGAGAAACTCTGCGCCACCGCGCAAGGCACCATCGCCAAAGTAGGCTGATGGCGCAAGGCTGAGGCTGGTCAGCCGATGAGGTTGGCCAGCGACAGCAACGCCAGCAGCAGCATCCACAGCACAACGGAGCGCCAGATCAGACCAACCACGCTGCGCAGGTGGGCCATCTGGGGCACGGCACCCGTGGTGCTGCCCTCGGCCTCGATCACATCGGGCGCATCGCCCTGCGTGATCGTGCGGGACACATCGCCGCGCCCGTCTTCGGCCACGGCATGGGGCGCCACCTGGCCGCCCAGGCGCACACCCAAAGCACCCGATGCCGCCGACAGGATCGTGCCCTCATTGGGCCGCACCCACAGCACGGCATGGCGCCGCCAGGCATCGACCGCGTCCTCGAAATTGCCGACCACGGCGAAGCCGAAGGCCGTCATGCGGGCGGGCACATGGTCGAGCCAAGAGAACAGCGTCTGCGACAGGCTCATCAGGCGGTCGTGCGTCGGGGCGCCCGTCACCTGGCTGCGGTAGGACCAGTAGCGGCTGGCGAACTCGGCCATGCGGTAGAGCACGGCGCCCGCGGGGCCCAGGCCCAATGTGGACATCGCCACGAACCAGAAGAACACGCCGAACACATGGCGGTGCGCGGCCAGCAGCGAGTACTCGAGCACATGGCGCAGGATCTCGGTGCGCGGCAGCTCGCTGGCATCGAGGTTCTGCCAATGGGCCAGCAGTTCGCGGGCCTTGTCCTCGCGGCCGGCCTCGAGCGCATCGCGGATGTCGGTGAAGTGGTGGCTGAACTGCCTGAAACCCAGCGTCAGGTACAGCACGCCGACGTCCAGCCCCAAGGCCAGCACGGTGCTGTAGCAATTGGTCAGCCAGTAGACCAGGGCGATCAATGCGGCCGGCGCCACGACCGTGATCACCCAGACCACGCGCGCGTGCACATCGGCGCCCGCATCGAAATTGCGGCCAGCCCAGCGCACCCAACCCGTCAGGCCATGATGGATGGGATTGAGGTTCGACAGGGGCTTGAGCTGCTCCGCCAGCAAGGCGAAGAGCACGGCAAAAAAGCTCATGGCTGGATGATAGCCCTCACCCAATGACTGCGAAGCGAAGAACAGCGACCAAGTGTCAGGCGGAGAGGAAGCGGTATAAATTTCGCAACATCGCGGCCGTGGCGCCCCAGATGAAGTACTCGGTGTCGTCGACCTGCGAGGTCCAGGGCATCGAGAAGAACGCCAGCGGCGTGCCCGACATGTCGAAGACGCGGCGCTGGTGGAAGCTCGGGTCCATCAGGAAGCGCAAAGGCACCTCGAAGATGGCCTCGACCTCGCCCGGGTCGCCATGCAGATCGAGGCGATCCTGCTCGTGCGGCAAAGGCTCGATCAGCCCCACGACCGGCGTGACGATGAAACCTGTGCCCGTCGTGTAAGTGGGCAGGCTGCCCAGCACCTCGACGCGCGCCGGGTCCAGGCCGACTTCTTCCTGCGCCTCGCGCAAGGCCGTGGCGACGGCATCGGCGTCGGTCGGCTCGCTGCGCCCGCCCGGAAAGCTGATCTGGCCGGCGTGCTTCTTGAGGTGCGAGGTGCGCTGCGTGAGCAGCACGGTCGGCTCGGCGCGCATGACCAGCGGCACGAGCACGGCCGCTGCCACCGGATCGGGCGCCCGGTACCAGCGCTCGACCTCGACATCGGGCTGCCAGTCCAGCGGCTGCTGAAAGCGCTGGATCAGGCTCTGGCGCGTGAGCCGACTGGGGTCGACGGGCGCCAGGTGCGTGTCATGACCGAGGATGGCGGCCAAACGCGGATCGATCGTGAATGCCATGCGGACACCATAACAAAAGCCGCCAGTGCTTGCGCAGCAGGCGGCTTGTGGGAGAAGCGTGAAGCGAGCTTCTGGCTCGCTCGGGGCTGCTCGTCGAAGTGGCGATTAAGCCAGCTTCTCCTTGATGCGTGCCGACTTGCCGCTGCGCTGACGCAGGTAGTACAGCTTGGCACGGCGCACATCGCCACGACGCTTGACTTCGATGCCGGCGATCAGGGGGCTGTACAGCTGGAACGTGCGCTCGACGCCTTCGCCGCTGGAGATCTTGCGGACGATGAAGCTGGAGTTCAGGCCACGGTTACGCTTGGCGATCACGACGCCTTCGTAAGCCTGGACGCGCTTGCGGGTACCTTCGACCACGTTGACGGACACGATCACGGTGTCGCCAGGGGCGAAGACGGGAATGGTTTTGTTCAGACGAGCAATTTCTTCTTGCTCGAGCTGTTGAATGATGTTGGCCATCAGTAGCTCCAAAGTGATCTTGCCCGCGCCACAAGTCAGCTGCAATCTGCCTGGATGAACCAGCGTTGCCGCCGGTTTAAAAATTAAACGGCCGGGTAGAGGATCGGAAAACCGCAGATTATAGCGCGAGTTTGGACAAAAAGTGTTCGTCTTGTTTGGATAAATCCCCACGAACGCGGGCGGCTTCGATCAGTTCGGGGCGGCGGCGGACCGTGATGGCCAGTTGCTGCTCCCGGCGCCAGCGGGCGATTCGGCATGGCGGCCCGACATCAGCACGGGCGGCACGGCGTGATCGACCGCATCGGGCAGGCTCAGCACCTCTGGGCGGCTGTAGTGCGGGCAGTCGAGCAGGCCGTCCGAGAAGCTGTCCTGCTCGTGCGATGCGGCGTCGTGCAGCACGCCCGGCTGCAGGCGCGCCACGGCATCGATCAGGGTCAGCGCGGGCAATTCGCCGCCCGAGAGCACATAGTCGCCAAGGCTGACTTCTTCGTCGACATGGGCGTCGATGAAACGCTGGTCGATGCCTTCGTAGCGGCCGCACACCAGCACGGCGCCCGGCCCCTCGGCCAGTTGTTGAACGCGCTGCTGGGTCAAAGGCCGACCCGCCGGGCTGAACAGCACCACGGGCAGGCGGGGCGAAGCGGCCGCGGCCTGGTCGGCACGGATCGCCGACAGGCAACGCACCAGCGGCTCGACCAGCATGACCATGCCCGGCCCGCCGCCGAAGGGGCGGTCGTCCACGCGGCGGTAGGCGCCGTCTGCGTGGTCGCGCAGCGGCCACAGGCGCACGTCGACCGCCTGCGTCTCGAAGGCGCGGCGCGTCACGCCCACCGACTGGAAGGGCGCGAACAATTCGGGAAACAGGGTGATGACGTCGAAGCGAACGGCCATCTCAGCCCCCGTTCAAAGTGTGGGTGTCAGTAGTCGAGGCCCCAATCGGCCACGATGCGCTTGTCGGCGAGGCTCACGCTGACGATGTAGGCGGACACGAAGGGGATCAGGCGCTCGGTGGCCCCGCCTGGCTTGGCGCCATCGGCGGCCGTCACGCAGCGCAGCACGCAATGCGGGCCCGTGTCGAGCAGATCGGCCACCTGGCCCAGGGCCTCGCCCTCTTTGTTGACCACGTTCAGGCCGATCAGGTCGACCCAGTAGAACTCGTCTTCGCTGGGCGTCGGGAAGGCCGAGCGCGACACGTACACGCGGGCACCCTTGAGCGCCTCGGCGTCGTTGCGGTCTTCGAGGCCTTCGGCCGTGGCGACGACGATGTCGCCCTGCTCTCGCACCTGCTGCATCTGCAGGAAACGCGGCTTGGCCAGCTTCGCGGCAGCGGCCTTGGCGGCCACGGGCATTGCAGCCTTCGCCGTCTTGGCTGCGGTTGTCGCGGCGTTTTTCGCGGCGTTTTTTGCAGCAGACGGACGCGGCAAAGCGCCCGAAGCCGGTTCAGCCGGGCGCAAAAACCATTTTTTCGTGCAGAACAGCGCCTGCGGGTCGGAGGAGAAGGGCTGGACCTTGATCCCGCCCTTCACGCCCCAGGCGTCGACGATGCGCCCGACTTCCACCGCATCAGCGGGCCAGACGACGCCGTCGTCCAGCACAGGGGAAAAAGCCGTGGCGCTGTCGCTCATGCAGACGTCGATCAGGCGGCGGGCGCGGCCTTGGACTTGGCGTCGCGCAGCAGACGTGTCACGGTGTCGGAAGGCTGAGCGCCCGTGCCGACCCAGTAGTCGACGCGGTCGAACGCCACGCGCAGGGTTTCGGCGTTGCCCTTGGCCAGCGGGTTGTAGAAACCCACGCGCTCCAGGAAACGGCCGTCACGGCGGTTACGCGAATCGGCAACGACGATGTTGAAGAAAGGGCGCTTCTTGGAGCCGCCGCGGGAGAGTCGAATCACGACCATGATGTGTCCTTCAAATTGGTTTGGCGGCCGCACACCCCGGGAGACACTCGGGGATGCGCAGCCTGGGCGGGCCAAGCGTCCAAAAACAACCTGGCCTGCGAATGCTTTGTTTAAGCGACCCGTTTAGATACGCGCCAGCGCCGCACCCGGGCTTTTTTTGCTTGGTGCAGGCCGACTCGGGCCGCGAAACCGCGCATTATAGTCCGACTTGCCGCCGTTGTGTGAAATACCAGCCAGCCACCGCCATGACCGTCGCCACAACCCCTTCCAGCTACAAATCCAAGACCCTGGCCACCTGGGCGGCCCTGCTGGGCGGCCCCTTCGGCCTGCACCGCTTCTACCTGTACGGGCTGGGCGATGCCTGGGGATGGCTGCACGCCGTCCCGACGCTGATCGGGGCGTGGGGCCTGCAACGCGTCGGCGAGTTCGGGCAGGACGACCAGCTTGCGTGGATATTGATCCCCGTGCTGGGTTTCATGGTCGCCTACACGATGCTGCAGGCCATCCTGTACGGGCTCATGCCCGACGAGAAGTGGCACGCGCGCTTCAACCCGGCCCTCTCGGCCACGCCGGAGGCGGCGCCCAGCAGCGGCTGGCCGGCCGTGATCGGCGTGATGCTGGCCCTGATGCTGGGCGCCACGGTGCTGATGTCGACCATCGCGTTCTCGGGGCAGCGCTACTTCGAGTACCAGATCGAAGAGGCGCACAAAATCAGCCAGTAAGCCGGGCGGGAGCGAGGCTCAGGGGCGGAACATGAAATACGCCGCGCCGACCAGGCACAAAGCCGCCCGGACGTAGTCCAGCTTGAAGGGCTGCCCCAGGTAGAACACGGCGAAGGGCACGAACACGCTCAGCGAGATCACCTCCTGCATGACCTTGAGCTGCCCCACGTTCAACTGCTGCGCGCCGACGCGGTTGGCCGGCACCTGCAGCAGGTACTCGAACAGGGCGATGCCCCAGCTCACGATGGCCGCGTAGAACCAGGGCTTGTCGGCCATGTTCTTGAGGTGGCCGTACCAGGCGAAGGTCATGAACATGTTGGACATGGCCAGCAGCAGCGCGGACTGCAGTGGCACGGGGAGGCTTTGGAGAAAGTTGCTCATGCGCCCGAGTCTATGCAAATTGCCGCCAGCTACGCCCGGGTACGGGATAATCGCGGTTTTCCCGGCCCCAGCTCTACCCAGCTCGTTGACGTCCATGACCACGCCCACAAACCAGAATGCCCCCCTCACCTACGATCAGGCCGGTGTCAACTACGACCTGATCGACCCATTGAAGGTGGCCGCGCAGCGGGCGGCGGCCGAGACCGGCGCGCACCTGGCCAGCCATGGCTTTTCGGAGGTGCTGGCCTCGCGTGGCGAGTCGGCGTATGTGGTCGATGTGGGCCCGATGTACCTGGCCTCGATCGTCGAGTGCCTGGGCACCAAGACGCTCGTGGCCGACGACATGGCCAGGCTGACGGGCAAGAGCTACTACGACGGCATCGCGCAGGACACGATCGCCATGGCCGTCAACGACCTGATCACCGTGGGCGCCACGCCGCTGGTCGTGCAGGCCTACTGGGCCGCCGGCGGCTCGGACTGGTTCGGCGACAAGGTGCGCGCCAACGCGCTCGTGGCGGGCTGGAAGAAGGCCTGCGAGGTCTGCAACGTGGCCTGGGGCGGCGGCGAAACCCCCGCGCTGGCCGGCATCGTGGCAGACGGCCGCGTCGACCTGGCCGCGTCCTGCACGGGCATCATCAGCCCCAAGACGCGCCTGTCCGTGGGCGACAAGATGGGCGCGGGCGACGCCATCGTGCTGCTGGCCTCGAGTGGCATCCACGCCAACGGCCTGTCGCTGGCGCGCAAGCTGGCCGAGCGCCTGCCCAAGGGCTACCTGACGGACATCGGCAACGGCCAGACCTATGGCGAAGCGCTGCTGGCCCCGACCACGCTGTACTCGCCCGTGACCGAGGCGCTGGCCGCGGCCGGCATCAACCCGCATTACTGCGCCAACGTCACCGGCCACGGCTGGCGCAAACTGCTGCGCCACCCCAAGGCGCTGACCTACCGCATCACCGCCCTGCCCGAGAAGACGCCCGTGCTGGCCTTCATGCAGCAGGAATGTGGCCTGGACGACCACGAGGCCTACGGCACGCTCAACATGGGCGCGGGCTTCGCACTGTACGTGGCGGCGGATGACGCGCAACGCGTGGTCGAGATCGCGCAGGGCCTGGGCATCCCCGCCCTGATCGCCGGCCGCGTCGAAGACGGCCCCAAGCAGGTCGTCATCGAGCCCCTGAACGTGGTCTACGGCGCCGACGAGCTTCAACTGCGCTGAAGACCGCGCGCAAGCCCCGCCAGATGTGACATTGGTCTCGGTTCGAGCGCCGAGACCCTTATTGCATCGCAGCAATGTGTCTCAAATTTCCGCCCTCGGTGCCGATGAACCAGACGGGGGCTCAGGCGCCCTCCACTTGAAGGGGCCTCGCCACAGCCTCACTCGCCGCGCCTGACAAAGCACAAGGGGTTGCTGCGATGGGCCAGGCGCGCGTACTGATCACGGACGACGACGAGACCACCCTGGAAATGCTCGACGCGGCATTGCAGGACCGCTACCGCATCACGACCGCGCGCAGCGGGCTCGAGGCCCTGCACCTGGCCCGCGAGCACGACTTCGACATGGTCCTGCTGGACGTCGACATGCCCGAGATGGACGGCTACGCCACCTGCACGGCGCTCAAGACCAATCAGCGCACGGCCGACGTGCCCGTGCTGTTCCTGTCGGCGCGCGTGAACATCGACGAGCGCCTGCAAGGCTACCGCGTCGGCGGCACCGATTACCTGACCAAGCCTTTCGACGTCGTCGAGCTGACGGCCAAGATCGAGCTGGCCGTCGGGCAAGGCGAACGCAACCGCCGCCTCAACAGCCAGATCGAAGAAGTCAAGCACACGGCCCAGGCCACGGCCGACAAATACGATGAAGTGGGCGTCGTGCTGGCCTTCCAGCGCGAGCTGGGCCAGTGCCGCGCCTATGTCGACATCGCCGTCGCGTTCTTCGGCGCGCTCGAGCGCATGGGATTCGAGGGCTGCCTGCGGCTTACCGGGCGGCAAGGCGTGATGTCGCGCTCGGGCCAGGGCGAATGCTCGGCGCTGGGCCATTCGCTGCTCGACCATCTCGAGGCCATCAAGGGCGCGCAGATCCAGGCCGTGGGCGACAACACCAGCTTCCACTACGGCAATGTGCTGATCCTCGTGCGCAACCTGCCGCTGCATGCCAAGGACAGCCAGTGCGGCCAGGACGAACTCGACCGCATCGCCCGCGTGCGCGACAACGTGGCCCTGATGGCCGACAGCATGGCGGCGCGCATGCACGCGCTGGATGTCGACCTGGAGAAATCCTCGTTCGCGCAGGCGCACAAGACCGTGGCGGCCACGCGCGCGGCCCTGGCCGAAATCGTGGCGCAAGAGCACGACAGCCACGAGCGCATGAACCAGGTGTTCGCGCGCATGGGCCAGGACATCGAGGCCTCGTTCATCCACCTGGGCCTGAGCGAGGTGCAGGAAGAGCACCTGTCCATCGTGCTGCGGCGCCACTTCAGCGAAGCCATGGAGACCCTCGAGCAGAGCAACCAGATCGAGGCCCGGCTTCAGCAGTTGATCAGCAAGCTCAATGCCTGAGTTGACCCAAGCTGCCGCCGCCAGGGTGCAGCCGCTCACCCTGCAATCGGTCAAGGAACAGATCGACGCGGCCATCCTGCGCAACGTCACGCTGAGCATGCGCATCGCCGCCGCGGGCGGTGTGCTGATGTACATCGTGCTGGCCATGCTGCCCAGCCAGGACCAGGCCGTGCGCGATGCACGCATGGTCGGCGGCATCGTCTTGGCCGCTTCGGGCCTGATCTCGCTGTTCATCAGCAAACGCTGGAATGCGCGCGCCGCGGCGGCCTTCTTCGCCGTGCTGGCCTTTCTGGTGAGCTACGGCGTCGCGCTGAAGATCGGCATGGGCATCGCCGCGCCGGGCGGGCCCGTGCCCATCGCGATGATCGTGATCATGGGCTGTGCGCTGGGGCCGCGCGCGGGCAGGCTGTCGACGTGGCTGTCGATCGTCGCCATCGTGCTGCTGCTGGGCGCTCAGCTGCTGGGTTTCATCTCCGGCATGCAGCCGCACAACACGCCGCCCGTGGCCGCCCATGCCATCGTCCTCGTCATCGTGTGCCTGGTCGTGGGCTCGACCATCACGCACTTCAGCAGCCTGTTCTGGAGCGCGATGCAGACCATCGAGAACGCGCGCCAGGAACTGCAGGCCAAGGTGGACATGCACGAGAAGACGCAGCACGAGCTGCTCGAGAGCAAGCAGCGCATGGCCGCGCTGCTCGATCACGCGCCCATGTCCGTGCTGATCTTCGACAAAGACAGCGGCCGCCTGCACTACGCCAACCGCCACGCCATCCAGGCGCACGGCGCCGACAAGACCGGCGACCTGACCAGCCGCTGCCTCTACACCGACGAGCCCCACACCGAACAGCACATGCTGCAGCTCGTGCACCGCACGCGCGACGAAGGCTCGCAGGAGCTGAACTGGCGCAGCCGCAAGACCGATGGCGAGGCCATCTGGTGGGCCATCAAGATGGACATGCTCGAGATCGACGGCACGCCTTATGTCGTCTCGTTCGGGCACGACATCACCAAGCGCCTGCAGGCCGAGCAGGCCCTGATCGACCACCACGCGCATCTCGAGGAAGAAGTGCGCGCGCGCACCTCCGAGCTGACCGTGCAGCGGCACCGGCTCGAAGCCGTGATCGAGGCCCTGCCCGTGAGCCTGAGCATCAAGGACAGGCAAGGCCGCTACCAGCTCAGCAACAAGCTTTTCGAGCAGGCCACCGGCCTGAGCAAGGACCTGCTGATGGGCAACACGGCCGATGAGCTTTTTCCGCTGGCGATGGCCGAGCAGATCCGCGAGCACGACCATTTGCTGTTCGCGGGCACGCCCATGGTCCGCTACGAGAACTCGCGCATGCGCCGCGACGGCTCGCGCAAGGACCACCTCGTCACCAAGGTGCCCCTGATGGACGCGCAAGGCACGCCCGAGGCCATCCTGACCCTGGCCGTCGACATCTCGGACCAGAAGACCATGCAGCGCGAGCTGGCCTCGGCCAAGAACGAAGCCGAGCGCCTGAGCACCGTCAAGAGCGCCTTCCTGGCCAACATGAGCCACGAGATCCGCACGCCGCTGCATGGCGTGCTGGGCCTGGCGCAACTCGGCCAGAAGCTGCCGCCGGGCGACCCGCAGGTGCAGCAGGTGCTCGACCGCATCAACCGCTCCGGCCGGCATTTGCTGGGCGTGATCAACGACATCCTCGACTTCTCGAAGATCGACGCGGGCAAGCTCACCATCGAGAAATGCGCGCTCGACCCGCGCCAGCTCGCCGAGGACGCCGTGGCCATGCTCGAAGAGCGCGCTTCGGGCAAGGGCCTGAGCCTGCGGTTGCAATGCATGCCGACACCGCCCGCCGTGATGGGCGACCCGCTGCGCATCCGCCAGGTGCTGATCAACCTGCTCGGCAATGGCCTGAAGTTCACGACGCAGGGCCGCGTCACGCTGACCTTGTCGGCCGGACACGGGCAGCTGTACTTCGAGGTGCGCGACACGGGCATCGGCATGAGCCCCGAAGCGCTGGACCGCATCTTCTCGCCCTTCGAGCAGGCCGACGGCTCGACCTCGCGCCGCTTCGGCGGCACCGGGCTGGGCCTGAGCATCAGCCGCAAGCTGGCCCTGCTGATGGGCGGCGACATCCGCCTGCACAGCGCCCTGGGCGAAGGCTCGACCTTCACGCTCGTGCTGCCACTGCAACTGGCCGATTCGGCCAGCCTGCCCACACCCGAGCGCCTGGCCGCCCGGACCGCCTTCGAGCGCGGCAACGGCCCGCGCCTGAACGGCCTGCGCATCCTGGCCGCCGACGACGTGGACATCAACCGCGACATCATGCACGGCCTGCTCACGCAACAACAGGCCGAGGTGCACTGCGCCGACAACGGCCAGCACGCCATCGACCTGCACAAGGCCCACGAGCCCGGCTACTTCGACATCGTGCTGATGGACGTGCAGATGCCCGTGATGGACGGCTTGCAGGCCACCGAGCTGTTGCTGGCGCGCGAGCCCGACCTGCCCGTGGTCGCGCTGACCGCGCACGCCATGAGCGAAGAGCGCCAGCGCTGCGTCGTGGCGGGCATGGTGGGCCACCTGGCCAAGCCCTTCGATGCGGACGACATGATCCGCTTCATCCTCAAGCACACGCGGCGGGCGCCGCAGCCGCCTCTTCCCGGCGAGGCCGCCCCTTCATCCCAGCACGCCATGCCAGTCAACACAGACACGACCTTGTTCGACGCCGCCGGCGCCCTCAAACGCTGCGGCGGCAAGGACGCCCTGCTGCACAAGCTGGTGACCCGGTTCACGAGCGATCAGGCCGACTTCGCTGCGAGATGCCAGCAGTTGCTCGCCGAAGACATCGAGCAGGCGCGCCGGGCCGCCCACATGCTGCGGGGCACGGCTGCCAACCTGGGGCTGGGCGTGTTGTCCGAACAGGCCAGCGAACTCGAAAACGCCCTGATGGCCAACGACACGGCCCGTATCGCGCGCAGCCTGCAGGCCTTGAGCCTGGCCATGAAGCAGCACATCGCCGTGCTGCAGGCCTGGTTGGCGGAACAGGTTCCGGCCTGAAGTTTCAACAGACGAAGCCCGGATCGCTTACAATCGTTCCCGACGGGCCTCCCCGCATGGGGGTGCGGCCAACCGGGTCAGGTCGGGAACGAAGCAGCCCTAACCGATTACCTTCAGTGCCGGGGTTCAGGCTCGTCACCTTATTCGCCAGCCATGTGCGCCTTCGGGCCACATGGCTTTTTGTTCGGGGCCAGCCGGGCGAATGCGCAATGCTAAGCTTGGGCCACCATGGCACCCAACTCCGCTCCCCCTTCCGCCCCCGCTTCGTCCGCATCGTGCAATACCTCGGTCCACATCGACCTGGGCGATCGCAGCTACGACATCCTCATCGGCCAGGGGCTGCTGAGCCAGCCTGACAGCTTCGCCGGCCTGCCCAAGTCGAGCAAGGCGCTGATCGTGACCAACACAACGGTCGGCCCGCTGTACACGGCCAAGCTGCGTGCCGCCATCGCGCCGCACCACAAGGCCGTGCTCGATGTGGAGCTGCCCGACGGCGAGCAGTACAAAGACTGGCCCGCGCTGAACCAGGTCTTCACCAAGCTGCTCGAAGAGGCCGCCGACCGCAAGACCGTGCTGTACGCCCTGGGCGGCGGCGTCGTGGGCGACATGACCGGCTTCGCGGCCGCCTGCTACATGCGTGGCGTGCCTTTCGTGCAGGTACCCACGACCCTGCTGTCGCAAGTGGATTCGAGCGTGGGCGGCAAGACCGCGATCAACCACCCGGCCGGCAAGAACATGATCGGCGCTTTCTACCAGCCTCAGCGCGTGATCTGCGACCTGGACACGCTCGATACGCTGCCGCAAAAAGAATTGCTGGCCGGCCTGGCCGAGGTCATCAAGTACGGCCCGATCGCCGATGCCGACTTTCTGGCCTGGCTCGAAGCCGACATCGACAAGCTCCTGGCCCGCGACCGCGCCGCGCTCGTGCACGCCGTCAAGCGCTCATGCGAGATCAAGGCCTGGGTGGTCGGGCAGGACGAGAAAGAATCGGGCCTGCGCGCCATCCTCAATTTCGGCCACACCTTCGGCCACGCGATCGAAGCCGGCATGGGCTATGGCGAATGGCTGCACGGCGAGGCCGTCGGTTGCGGCATGGTCATGGCCGCCGACCTGTCCGCACGACTGGGTTTGATCGACGAGGCCACCTCGCTGCGCATCAAGGCGCTGATCGAGCGCACGGGCCTGCCGGTCAAGGGCCCGGCCCTCGGCGCCGACCGCTACATCGAGCTGATGCAGGTCGACAAGAAAGCCGAAGGCGGCGAGATCCGCTTCGTGGTCGTCGGGCCGCTGGGGCAGGCGGCCATGCGGCCGGCGCCCGACGCGATGGTCCGCGACGTGATCGCCGCCCACACCAGCTGATCAACCAGACACGCACCCATGTGGTTAGCCCCTTACGCCAGTCATCCTGAGCAAACCAAGGGGCGCCGCTTCCCCGAGCCGCCCGCGCCCACGCGCAGCGACTTCCAGCGCGACCGCGACCGCATCGTGCACAGCACGGCGTTCAGGCGCCTGGTCTACAAGACGCAGGTTTTCCTGAACCACGAGGGCGATCTCTTTCGCACGCGGCTGACGCACTCGCTCGAGGTGGCGCAGCTGGGCCGCTCGATCTCGCGCTCGCTGGGCCTGAACGAGGACCTCGTCGAGGCCGTGGCGCTGGCGCACGACCTGGGCCACACGCCTTTCGGCCACGCGGGCCAGGATGCCCTCAACGACTGCATGCACGGCCATGGCGGCTTCGAGCACAACCTGCAGTCGCTGCGCGTGGTCGACAAGCTCGAAGAGCGCTACCCCGCCTTCGACGGCCTGAACCTGAGCTTCGAGACGCGCGAAGGCATCCTCAAGCACTGCTCGCGCGCGAACGCCGAGTTGCTGCAGGCGCAAGAGCCCGGTGGCGTGGGCCAGCGCTTCATCGACGGCACGCAGCCCAGCCTCGAGGCGCAGCTGTGCAACCTCGCCGACGAGATCGCCTACAACGCCCATGACATCGACGATGGCGTGCGCTCGGGCCTGATCAGCATCGAGCAGCTCGAGGCCGTGCCCTTGTTCGTGCGCTTTCGCGACGAGACCTTGAGCGAGCACCCGAAGGCCACCGGCCGCAGGCTGCTCGTTCGACACGATCCGCCGCATGCTGTCGCAGCAGGTGTACGACGTGATCGACGCCACGCGGGCCAACCTCGCGCAGCACAACCCGATGACGGCCGACGAGGCCAGGCTGTGCCCGCCGCTGATCCGCTTCAGCCAGCCCATGCGCGAGGCGAGCACGCAGCTCAAGCGCTTCCTGTTCAAGGAGCTGTACCGCCACAGCCAGGTCAACGAGACGACGGCGCGCGCCAAGCAGGTGCTGGTCGAGCTGTTCGAGGCCTATGTGGCGCAGCCCGATGCCATGCAGGCCGACTTCGCCAGGCGCGAAGACCTGCACCGCGCCGTGGCCGATTACATCGCCGGCATGACCGATCGCTTCGCCGTGCGCGAGCACGAGCGGCTCACGGGCACGAAGGTGTTTTGAGCGGCGGAGCGGCGCTCAGAACGCCAGTTCGTAGCGCATGACCATGCCGCCGCGCTGAAGGCCCAGGCGGTAGTTGTCATAGCAGATCTCGGCACGGCGGTTGAAGTGCCACACGGACGGGTCTTGCTGCAAGGACAGGCTGCCGTCATTGCCCGCGGAGGGCGAAATGGGATCGAGGTCCACACGCAAGCCTTTGACGTTCTCGGAAAGCATCTTGCCCATCAGACGCAGCATGGTGCTCGTCTTCATCTGGGTGGGGCCGGCTTCGGCACCCGTGCCTTGAAGGTGCGCCTGCGTGGTGCTCACCTGACGGACGGTTTCGTTCTCGGCCTCCTGGGCCAGGGCTGGCAACGATGCCAACAGCAACAAACCGGTCACGTAACGCTTGCACATAGGGCTCTCCTTCACCGAGACCACGGGGTGCGCTTTCGGGGCACCACCAGCAGTGCCCGGTGATGTTTCTCAGCATAGGCTGTTCAATGGATTGTGCAAGGGCATGCCCCCGGGAGAAACGCGCTGCAAAGGCCACTTGCCCCCCCCAAATCGAGGCTTATTTCGCACTGGGACAAACCACAATCGACCGAGTACTAGCCCTAGCCACAGGTCTTTTCCATGCCTCGCATCGCCCTCGTCATGATTGCCCGCAACGAAGCGCGTTGCATCGCACGCTGCCTGCGCAGCGCCAGGCCCTGGGTCGACGAAATAATCGTGCTGGACACGGGCTCGACCGACGACACGGTGGCCCAGGCCCAGGCCGAAGGCGCACACGTGCGCCACTTCGCATGGGTCGATGACTTCGCCGCGGCGCGCAATGCCGCGCTGGCCTCGAGCACGGCCGAGTGGAACCTCGTGCTCGATGCCGATGAGACCTTGGTGGAAGGCGGCGAAGCCCTCGCCGCATTGCGCCATCAGGCAGCGGATTTCATCGGGCGCATCGATGTGTGCAGCAGCTACGCGGCGGGCGGGCCGGCATCGCAGTCTTCGTCGAGCTGGCTGCCGCGCGTGCTGCCTGCCGGCGTGCGCTACGAAGGCCGCATCCACGAGCAACCCGTGTCCGCGCTGAGCCGGCGCAATCTGCCCATCAAGGCCCTGCACGATGGCTACATGCCCGAGCAGATGCGGGCCAAGGGCGCGCGCAACCGCGCCTTGCTCGAGGCCGCCGTGCAAAGCCACCCTGACGATCCGTACTGGCGCTATCAACTGGGCAAGGACCATGAGGTGCACGACCGCTTCGAAGCCGCCTGGGCGGCCTACGATGCGGCGCTGCAGCAGCTGGGGCCGCAGGCCGCCCGCGAGCCATCGTGGCGGCATGACCTGGTCTTGCGCGGCCTGTACACGCTCAAGGCCACGGGCCGGCTGGATGCGGCCATCCACCTGGCCGAATCCGAGATGGCCAACTGGCCCGATTCGCCCGACTTCTACTTCACGCTGGGCGATGTGCTGCTGGCCTTCGCATCGGCGCACCCCGAACAGGCGCCCGACGTGCTGCCCATGATCGAGAGCGCCTGGCGGCAATGCCTGCAAATCGGCGAGAACCCGCATCTGGAAGGCGCCGTGCACGGCCGGGGCAGCTACCTGGCCCGCCACAACCTGGACGCCCTGCTCGGCACCTCGGCCGCGATATGAAGGGCCCGTGCCGCGCGAGAACGGGATTAATGCACTGATCCACCACCTCATCTCTGGATCAGGGATGGCCCGACTGGCCATCATGGCAGCATGAATGCACCTGCCTCTTTCAGTGCCCCGCCTACCGCCCTGGTCGTGATCAGCGGTGGCTCGGCCCCTGCGCAAACCGCGTCCAGCCAGGCGCACGAGCCGGCGTTCCAGCGCCTGCTCAAGAGCCTGCCCAAGGCGAGCCGCGTGCTGGAGCTGGGGTGCGGGCAAGGCGAGCTGGCCAAGGCCTACAAGGCGCAATACCCCGATGCCCATTGGGTCGGCGTGGACACGGCACCTGCCGCGATGGGCCAGGCCGCACGGCACATGAACGAAGCGCTCTGCCTGGATCTGGGCAAGACTTCCATCCACGCGATCCAGTCGCGCTTCGACCTCATCGTGGTCAACAGGCTGGAGCGGCTGCCGCAGGCCCCGACCGTGCTGCGCGAACTGGGCACACTGCTGACTCCGGGCGGCACCATGCTCGTGCTGGCTGAAAACCATGCCTGCCTGTCGAGCATCGCCCACCTGATCGAGGCCGATGTGTCGAACGGCACGGCGGCCACGCCCGGCGATGCCGGCAGCGTGGAGCGCGCCCACCCGCGCTTCCAGTCGCCATCGACCCTCTACAAGATGCTGCTGGACGCCGGCTGGATGCCCACGCTGGCCGACCACGAACCCGATGAACGCAGCGACGACCGCCTGGCCGCCGCCGCCCGCTACATGGGCGAGGCGCTGGGCGTGCCGCATGGCTGCGCCGACCGCGTGCACCGCATGAAGCACCTGGTCATCCGCACGCAACGCCTGTTCGACGCGCCCGTGGCGCACAGCGACAAGGCCCTGTTCGACGTGGTCGTGCCGACGACCAAGGAGCAGCAGCTGCGCGTGAACGTCGAGCAATCGCCCGGCCTCAAGGAAGTGCAGGCCCGCATCATCTCGTACCGCCATGCATCGACACCTGCCGAGGCCTTGAGCGAATCGCTGCAGCACGTGCACAGCGACTGGGTGCTGCTGTGCCACCAGGACATCTACTTCCCCAAAGGCTTCGGCGAGCGCCTGAACGCCGTGCTGGCCGCCATCCCGGCTGAAGAACGCGCCAGCACCTTGCTGGGCTTCATCGGCATGGGCGTGAACCGCCAGACCGAGCAGCCCGAGCCCGCCGGCTTCGTGATCGACCGCCTGAACTGGGCCGACCACCCGGCCTCTGAATCGGTCGTGTCCATCGACGAGCTGGCGCTGGTCGTGGCGCGCGACTCCATCCACCAGATCGACCCGCTGATCGGCTGGCACCTGTGGGCCACCGACCTGTGCCTGACCTCGATCTGCACGCACCGCGTCTTCCCGCGCATCGTGCGCCTGCCCCTCTTCCACAACACGCAAAGCGGCTGGCAGCTGCCCGCGGCCTTCCATGACTCGGCCGAGTACCTGCTGCAAAAGCACAGCGGCTTCAGCACCATCCACACGCTGTGTGGCGTCATCGACCAGGGCTTCGTAGCCCGCCAACGGAGTGCCCAGGCATGACCCAGATCACGACCCTGATCCCCGCCTACAAGAAGGAATACCTGGGCGAGTTGTTCCTGGCCTTGCGCCGCCAGAGCTTCAAGGACTTCAAGGTGATCCTGTCGGACGACAGCCCGGGCGGCGTGATCACCGACATGATCCGCGCCGGCCACTTCGGGGCGCTGACGTCGGAGCTGAACCTGCTGGTCGTGCGCGGCCCGCAGAACGCGCGCCGCAACCACGAGCAACTGCTGGACCTGTGGGGCAGCCAGACACCGCTGGTGCACTTCAACCTCGATGACGACATCATCTTCCCGGACTTCTACCGCGCCCACGTGCTGGCCCATGGCGCCGCGCCCTGCAGCGTGTCGGTGAGCCAGCGCTGGCTGAGCCAGGACGACAGCGTGCCCGCCTACAGCCTGCCGCTGCCGGACTTCATGCACGAGTGTCCCGGCCATGTGGTGCAGCTGTCGACCGAAGAGCTCTTCACGAGCACGGTGGGCACCTGCCAGAACTGGCTGGGCGAGCTGAGCAACATGGTGATGTCGACCGAAGGCGCCCGCCTGTACCCGCGCCCGCCCACGGACGACCTGTCGTACTACGGCCTGCTGGACATCGGCTTCGCGCTGAACGCCGGCCAGCACCTGCCCGTGACCTTCATCCGCGAATCGCTGGGCGTGTTCCGCCAGAACGCGCAGCAGACCACGCACGGCACGCATACCCATGGCGGCCGCATCGGCTTCCTGGCCTGGGTGGCCTACGCATTGGCCGCATGGCGCGATGGCCACCTCACGGTCGAGCAGGCCGTGGCGGCGATCGGCACGGCCACGCAGCGCATCGTGCACCACTTCAGCGACGACCCTGTGGTGGCCGAGTACTTCCAGATCCTCGACACGCAGGCCGAGTCGCTCAATGCGCTGTACCTGGCCTTCCGCGACTTCTGGCTGCGCCTGCTGGCCAGCAACCCGGGCACGGCGCCCATGCCCAACCCGAACGCCGCGCCAGCCGTGTCCATCGAGAAAGCCGCGACGCCAACGGCCGAACCGGCCGAAGCCCACCCCTGACCCGGAGCGCGCATGAGCACCCAGCAGCCGATCTACGTCACCCAGCCTGACCTTCCGCCACTGGAAGAGTTCATGCCTTACCTGCAGCAGATCTGGGACAGCCGCGTGCTCACCAACGGCGGCCCCTTCCACAAGCAGCTCGAAAGCCGAAGCTGTGCCGCGTACCTGGGCGTCAAGCACATCTCGCTGTTCACCAACGCCACGATCGCGCTGGTCACGGCGCTGCAGTCGCTGCGCATCAGCGGCGAGGTCATCACGACGCCCTACTCGTTCGTGGCCACGGCGCACTCGCTGCTGTGGAACGGCATCAAGCCCGTGTTCGTCGACATCGACCCGCACACGCTGAACCTCGACCCGGGCAAGATCGAAGCGGCCATCACGCCGCAGACCACGGCCATCATGCCGCTGCACTGCTACGGCCGCCCCTGCGATGTCGAGGCCATCCAGCGCATCGCCGACGACTACAACCTCAAGGTCATCTACGACGCCGCCCATGCCTTCGGCGTACGCCAGCACGGCCAGAGCATCCTGAAGCATGGCGACCTCTCGATCCTGAGCTTCCATGCGACCAAGGTGTTCAACACCTTCGAGGGCGGCGCCATCATCTAGCCCCGATGCGCGCACCAAGCAGCACATCGACCATCTGAAGAACTTCGGCTTCGTCGACGAGACAACGGTCGTGGCCACGGGCATCAACGGCAAGATGAGCGAGTTCAACGCCGCCTTCGGCCTGCTGCAGCTCAAGCACGTCGGCAAGGCGATCGCGCGCCGCCGCGAGATCGACGCGCTGTACCGCGCGCAACTCGCTGGTATCACCGGGCATCCGCCTGCTCTGCGCCGCTGCCGACGACCCGAAGCCAACCAGTCCTACTTCCCGATCCTGGTCGAGGCCGACTACGTGTCAGGCCGCGACGCGCTCTACCAGCAGATGAAGGACATCGGCATCCACGGCCGCCGCTACTTCTACCCGCTGATCTCGGAGTTCCCGATGTACCGCGGCCTGCCGTCGGCCAGCAACGCGCTGCTGCCCGTGGCCAAGGACGTGTCATCGAAAGTGATCTGCCTGCCGATCTACCCCGCGCTCACGGACGACGACATCACGCGCGTGGCGGCCCTGATCCGCTCGCCCAACCTGCCCAAGGCCGCCCAGACACCGACCCCGACAACGGCCCGCGCGCACAGCGCGCCCGTTTGACAAAGGAAAAGACCATGCCCTATTGCTGCGTATGCAACCACACGGTGGACCAATGGATTGCGCACCCGCTTCGCGCGCAACGCAGCCCTTTGATGGTCATGCTGGACACGGTGGGTTCGGACCTGTCCGTCTACGGCTGCCCCGCTTGCAACGCCAATGACCGCGACCGCCACCTGTGGCTGTACATGAAGGCCTCGGGCATCGTGCGCCAGCTCGAAGGCGCCAGCATTTTGCACATGGCGCCCGAGTGGGGCCTGGAGCCCTTGATCGAGGCCTGCAAGCCCGGCTCGTACGTGCGCGGCGACCTGTTCCCGACCCATGCGCACTACCAGCGTGTCGACCTCGAGCACCTCGACTTCGGCGACAACAGCCTGGACCTGATCATCTGCAACCACGTGCTGGAGCATGTGCACCATCTGGAGCAGGCGCTGTCGGAGATCTTCCGCTGCCTCAAGCCGGGCGGCCTGCTGATCGCGCAGACGCCTTATGCGCCCGTGCTCAAGCACACCTTCGAGATGACGCACATCCCGGACGAGGCCACGGCCAAGCTGCTGTACGGACAGGAAGACCACGTGCGGCTGTTCGGCGGCGACATCGCGGACTACTTCCACGCGGCCGGCCTGCAAGGCGAGTTGCTGCGGCACGAGGCGCTGTTGCCCGAGGTCGATGCGGCCACCTTCGGCTGCAATGCCAGGGAGCCCTTCTTCGTGTTCTGGAAGCCGCACGCGGCATCCAAGCATGAAGCGGTGCGTGACGAGGCCGAGGCCGCGCTGGCCTGAGCCTCGCTGGCTCACAGCACGCGGCTGCGCAGCTTGAACAAGGGCCGGTTCATGAACTCGCCGATCTGGTTGTTGCGCGGCAGGTTGTCTTCGCCGATCGGCTCGTAGGCCTTGCTGACCGGGTTGGGCACGGTCACCTCTTCGATCACCCACTTCCTGGCCGCGCCATCGGCGACGAAATCGATCAGGGCCGCCTTCTCGCCGCCTTCGAACAAGGGATGGCGCACATCGCCCTTCCAGTTGAAGCCCAGTTGCAGCATCAGCGTGTGCGTCACGTCGGCCATGTAGTCGAGGCAGCGCAGCATCTGCGCGCGCGCCGCCTCGATGCCCAGGCTGGCGTCGCCGAAGTCGTCGCCCAGGTGGTGCAGCACATTGAGGCAGTAGGTCACATCGAAGGTCTGCTCGATAGGCCGCTTGAAATCGAAGTAGTGGGCGTTCATCGTCAGCCTGTCGCTCAGGCTGGCCGCCTCGGCGCAGTGCGCCACGAAGGCCGCGTGCTCGGCGTTGCCTTCATAGCAGGTCACGTGCCTGGCGCCGCTCTGCAGCGCGCCGAAACTGAAGTAGCCCGTGTTGGCGCCGATGTCCAGCACGCGGGCGCCCAGCAAAGGCAGCGCGCGGTCGAAGTAGGCCTGGCGCTCCTGCTCGAGCTTCCGGCGGGCAAATCGCTCGTGTCGCCCAGGTGGCCGGCCACCAGCGGGTGCACCAGCTGGTAGGACGCGTGCTTGCTGCTTTGAAGGTAGAGATCCTTGAGTGCCTTGCTGGAGGTCATGGCTGTGTGCTTCGCTTTCGGACAATTCAGTGGCAGGCGTGCAGCGCGCGGGTGTCCTCCCGGGCGTACACGTCGTAGGTGGACAGCAGCTGCTCGAGCTGCATGGGCAACAGCGCCTGCGCGGCCGGGTGCACGACGCAGCCGGGCTGGTGCGCGCCGAAGGCCCAGGCATAGCAGGCCAGATCGGGCACCTGCGCCCAGGGCGGCTGCACCGCGCAACCATGGTCTTGCGCGAACAGGGCGAGGATGGCCGGGCAGACGTCCAGCGCCAACTGGAGCGGCCCCCAGAAGCGCGGGTTGACCTCGATGTAGTACAGCGCCCCGTCGGACTCGATCACTTCCATCATGAAAGGGCCGTGGTAGCCGCGCTCGTGCAGGTGGCCCAGCAGGTTCTGCTCGTCCAGGCCGGGGTTGTCGCCCGGTCGGGCCAGCACGATGGACTTGCCGCCGGGCTGCTGCATCAGGTTCTTCTGCCAGAACCAGGCGGCCTGCCCATCTTTGGCGATGTAGGCGCACAGGTAGTGGCTCTGGCCGATGATGAAGTCCTGCGCGAAGTAGGCTTGGCGCTCCAGGCCGGTCAGCGCCTGGTCCAGCTCGATGTCCGTGCGGCACAGCAAGGGGTACAGCACCCGGCCGCGCTTGACGTCGACGATGGGCTTGAGCACGCAGGGCGATCTGGGCGAAGCCATGCTTTGCTGCGCAGGCAGACGCAGCTCCGGCAAGATCGACGCGAGCAGGGCCTGGCTGCGCGACTTGCTGGTCAGCTCGGCGTACATGGCCTCGCTCGGCAAGCCGATCTGCAAACCGATGCCGTGCAGGGCATCCTCATTGGCCAGCAGGAAGTCGTTGATGAACTCGGTGGTCGGGCAATACAGCAAGGCCTCGATCTCGCCGTGCCGCACCTGGCTTTGCACGAGGTCGCGCAACCAGGCCACGCTCAGCGCCTTGTCGAGCCGATTGAAGATGACATGGTCGCGCCAGGCCGTGCGATGGATGGCGTCCTCGCGCCCACCCGCCACGATCACGAAAGGCAAGCCCGTCCGATCGAAGAAGCGGCACAAGGCCACCACGGCGCGGTCGTTGTGGCCGGAGAAGATCAGGAAGGGGCGCGTCATGGTCGCGGCCGTGTGCGTCTCACGCGGCCAGATAGGCCTGCATGAGCTGGATCTGGTCGGGCAGGTCGTCGGGCAGGGCGAAGTCCGGCCGGTTCATGCGCGCCAGCGTGCGCTCTTGCGGCGAGGTCTCGACCTTGACCAGGGCCACGCGCATGAAGGAGGCCTGCTCGCGCGCGCACTTCTCGTTCTTGTCATCGAGGTACTCGAAGAAGTCGACGCTGAAGCGGTGCTCGAACCAGCCCATCCGCCAGAACAGGTCGGAGAAGCAGAGCCATGATGTCTCGTTCATCGCCCGCACATGGGTCGGGTCCTGCCAGGCGGAGAAGGCCTGCTCGTGCGGCACTTCCACGATGAGGCGGCCTTGCGGCTTGAGCATGGTCAGGCAGTTGCTCATCAGGGTCGGCAGATCGGGCACTTGCGCCAGCGCATGGCTGGCGAAGATGGTGTCCACGCTGCCGGGCGCGATCTCGATGTCGCCGGCCTGGCCGGTCTCGGCCTGCAGGGGCCAGGACACGGGCTGGCTCAGGTCCAGCAACAGGTCGGGCTGGGTCGATGCCTGCGCGTCGATGTTGAGCCAGCCGGGCAGGTAGGAGCGGTCCGTCCCCAGCTTGATCTTCGTGGGCTGCCAGGCCTCCTGCGGCCGGTTCTCCTGATGCACCTTGCCAAAGCCTTTGGCGAAAGCCAGCAGGTCGGCATAGGCCTCGATGGGGTCGGCCTGCTCGAAGGCCTGCACGGCGGCCTGCGCCTCGGCATAGAAATTGGACGTGCCGAAGTGGTCACGGAACAGACCGGACACGCGCAGCGTGACATCGATGCGAGGTCGCCCGAGCTCGGCCGGCGCGATGATGTCGTAGCCGGTGACACGGCCGGAGGCGTGATCCCAGCGCGGCGCAAGACCGGCGAGATGCAGCGCCATCGCAAATTCCTCGCCGGCGGTGCGCATCGTCGCCGAGCCCCAGAGGTCGACGACGAGGCCCTTCGGCCAGTCGCCGTGATCCTGCAGATGGCGGCGGAGCAGCTCTTCGGCGAGCTTGATGCCCTGCGCATGCGCCGACGGCGTCGGCACGGCGCGCGGATCGACGGCGAAGAGATTGCGTCCCGTCGGCAGCACGTCCTGGCGTCCACGATAGGGCGAGCCTGACGGTCCCGGGCGCAACGCGCTGTCCGGCCAGCGCGGTACGCAATGCATCCCGCTCCGCCTCACCACACGCGCCGCGCCCGAACACGTGCAGACCGTCGCCGAACTGGCTTTCCTTGAGGTCGCAGACGAAACGATCGATCCGAGGGATTGCTTCCGCGGGCGCCGCCGAGGCCTCGAGGCCAAGGTCGTCTTCGAAGAGCCCGCCGCACGCGCCTCGTCGCGGATCGCGGCGATCAGGCGTTGCCGGCGCGCGGGGTCGAGACCGTCGGCGGTCGAATATTCATCGAGCAGACGTTCGAGACGGCGCAGCCCTTCGGGCACAGCGGAAGCGGCGAGCGGCGGCGGCAGATGGCCGACGGCGACAGCGCCGATGCGCCGCTTGGCCTGCGCGGCCTCGCCGGGATCGTTGACGATGAAGGGATAGATGACAGGGAGATCACCGATCAGCGCTTCCGGCCAGCAGCTCGACGACAAGGCGACGGATTTTCCTGGCAACCATTCCAGCGTGCCATGCGCGCCCATATGCACGACGGCGTCGATCCCCTGCTCACGGAGCCAGAGATAGAACGCGACATAGGCATGGCGCGGCGTGCGGGCGAGATCGTGGTAGTCGGAATCCCGCGTCGTCGCATCGCCACGCTCCGGCTGAACCGCGATGATCGATCGGCCGGATGCGATGGCCGCGAAGTGGAACGCGCCGTCACGACAGCTTGGATCATCCTCCGGCACGCCCCAGGCTTGCGCGAGATCGTCTTGCAGGACTTGCGGAAGACGCGAAAGCGCTGCGCGGTATTCGGCAACGCTCCAGCTCAAGGTCTGCTTGAGCAACGTCTCTCCGAGCACTTCGACTGGCGCAACGTCGAAGCCGGCCTCCGCGAGGTCCGGCACCAGCGCATCGACCGACGCCAGCGCATCGAGACCGACCGCATGTGCAATCTGGTGCGGGCGTCCCGGATAGTTCGAGAGGACGATCGCCAACCGCTTCGCGCCAACCGGCTTCTCCGCGAGACGCCGCCAGGCCGCAACGCGCGCTGCGATGGCGCTCGACACGCTCCTGATCCGGCTGATGAGCCAGATGCGAGAATTGCAGATCGGGATCGCGCACCCCGGCTGATTTGAAACTCACCACGCCCGCGAACAGCCGGCCGTCGACCTCGGGCAGCACCACATGCATCGCGAGATCACCGGGCGACAGGCCGCGCAGCGACTCCGCCCAGTCCTCGCGGCGCGCCGACGAGAGCGCAACCTGAAAGACGGGACATGACGCAGCATCGAATGGCGTCGTGCCGTCGTCGCCCATCGCGGAAAACGCGGTCGCATTGACGATCGCGGCCACAGGATATTGTGCGAGATGGGCGCGCAGCCACTCCACGACACCCGCAGCCTTCAGCGAGGTGACGAAAACACCGTACGCGTCAAAACCTTTCTCGCGCAACGCAGCGATCAGCGCATCGACCGGACCAGTGTCCGCGGCACTGAGATAGGAGCGATAGAAGGTCACCAGTGCGCGGCGCTTGCCCTCACCGCGCGCCGGCGCAGCGATGACGCCGCGCGCGGGATCGTAAAAGCCCATCTCGGGCACATTCATCTCGCCGACGACAGGTCCGGCATAGAGGCCGCGAGGCCAGCGCGAGCTGCGCGATCGTCGCTTGCGCCGCGACCGGGCCACCGGTGTCACAGAGCACCTTGAGCCGGCGCAGCGTCGAAACCGGCAAGGTTGAGTAGGCATCGAGCCGCGTGTCGTCACGACCGTCGGCCGGCAATACGGCCAGCACAATGCCGCGATCCTTGCGCAAGTTGCTGCAAGGCCGTCAGCCCATACGGACCATAGGATTTACCGCCGATCAGGCGCACCAGGATGCCGCGCGCCTGCGACAGCGTTCGCTCGATATAGGTATCGACCGACAGCGGATGACGCAGTTCCGCGAGATTGGCGAGCCGCAGCGACGGCAGGCTGTTGCGACCGCGCCGCCAGCCTGCCGCAAATGCCGCAAGGTCGGAATCCGAATACGAGAGCACCACGAGATCGGCCGGGTCCTGGCCGATGTCCCTTGGCGTCGCGGTCTCCTCGAGACCGCGGCTCTCGCGGAAGACGACGTGCATCAGATACCAAGTCCCGCCCTGATCGCGGCCTCGTCGATATCACCGTGCTCACCGATCACGACGAGCTTCGATTGCCTGGCTGCCTGCGCCCCAGGGCTTGTCGAACTGGTGGCGCACGCGCTCGCCGACCGCCTGCAGCAGCAGGCGCATCGGCTTGCCCGCGACCGCGATATAGCCCTTGGCGCGCAGCACGTTCTGCTCGCGCGCGAGCCTCTGGACCGATGCGACCAGCGCATCGATATCCGCCACCTCAGGAAGATCGATCACGACGGAGGCGAAATCATCGTGCTCGTGATCTTCCTCGCCGTCATGATGCGAGGGACGCGCGGCGAGATCGTTCTCCGCCGCAGCGCCGAGGCCAAGAATGACACGCGCATCGATCGCGCCGTCGGTGATCGGCAGCATCGGCACGCGGCGCGGCATCTCGGCGGTGATCGCGGCCTTGGCCGCTTCCACTCCCGCCGCGCCCGCAAGGTCGGCCTTCGTCAGCAGCACGATATCGGCGCAGGCGATCTGGTCCTCGAACACTTCCGACAGCGGCGTCTCGTGATCGAGATTTTCATCGGCTGCGCGCTGCGCCTCGACCGCATCCGGATCGGGCGCGAAGCGGCCGGCGGCGACAGCCTCGGCGTCGGCGAGCGCGATCACGCCATCGACCGTGATGCGCGAGCGGATCTCCGGCCAGTCGAACGCCTTCAGCAGCGGCTTCGGCAGCGCCAGGCCCGAGGTCTCGATCAGGATGTGATCGGGCTTCACCGGGCGCGCCAGCAATTGCTCCATGGTCGGAATGAAATCGTCGGCGACGGTGCAGCAGATGCAGCCATTGGCGAGCTCGACGATGTTCTCTTCCGGGCAGTTCGCATCGGCGCAGGACTTCAGGATCTCGCCATCGACGCCCTCGCTGCCGAACTCGTTGACGAGCACGGCGAGCTTCTTGCCGTTGGCATTGGCGAGCAGATGCTGGATCAGCGTGGTCTTGCCGGATCCTAGGAAGCCGGTGACGACCGTGACCGGGACTTTTGCGAGCGAGTTCATTCAGCGGCCTCCGGCACGCGGGCAACGGGAGGAATGCGGGCAAGCGACTGCTTGCGGAAGATTTCGGGACGGCTGCGCCAGGGCACGAGGCCATCGGGCGCGGCCGCATAGGCCGCGGCGCCCGCGACCACGTCGTGCGCATTCGCATCCGACAGGCGGCCATAGACATAGGACCAGCGGCCCGGCGCGCTGAGCGCGACCGAGCAGCCCTGGCTGCATGCCGACAGGCATTCGACGGGAACCACATTGACGCCGTCGGGCACGCCGGCCTCGAGGATCGCGCCATGCAGGCGCTTGCCGGGCGTGGCCTCGCCCTCGGCCAAGCGTCTGGCCGGCGCGGCAGGTGATGCAGACGTGAAGTGTGACGGTCATCGCCTCTTCCAGAATAAACAGCGGGAGGCGATGAGGCCCACGGACCATTCTTGCGAGAGGCCCGTTTCCCCGTCGCGGAACACCCCGTCCGCCGGTCCAAAATCGTCCGCGCTGGCAGGTCTCCCGGCTTGCGGAGCAGGGTTTTTGCCCTTCGATCCCCGCCTTCCCGATCCCCACGGGGATCAGTGGCTTCGGGCATCTCTCCGGTCACGGTCGCGGGGGCGGCTGCATTTTGGACCCAAATCTTGCCGATTTCGGACCCTATCGCATTCCCTCTTCGCCTGTCATAGGACAGGAACCAACGCCGGCCCACCATTTGCCCCCGGCCGCCTCTTGTCAAGCCGAAGGACCCCGTCCGATGACGCCTGAACCGGATACAAAAACGGCCGAGGAAACCGACGCCAGGCACGCGCCAAAAGATGGCGAAGAATCAAGGTCGCCCGCGACAAGATCATGGCGACCAAGAGCGGCGAAAAGGGCCTCATCATCGTCCACACCGGCGCCGGCAAGGGCAAGTCGTCCTCCGCCTTCGGCATGATCGTCCGCTGCGTCGCCCATGGCTTCCCCTGCGCGGTCGTGCAGTTCATCAAGGGCGCCTGGGACACCGGCGAGCGGCGCCTGCTCACCGGCCATTTCGGCGACCTCTGCCAATTCCACGCGATGGGCGAAGGCTTCACCTGGGAGACGCAGGACCGCGCCCGCGACATCGCCGCCGCGCGCGCCGGCTGGGAGAAGGCCAAGGAGCTGATCGCTCGATCCGAGCCTGCGCATGGTCGTGCTCGACGAGATCAACATCGCGCTGCGCTACGACTATCTCGACATCGCCGAGGTCGTCGAGTTCCTGAAGACGCAGAAGCCGCCGATGACGCATGTCGTGCTCACCGGGCGCAACGCCAAGGACGAGCTGATCGAGATCGCCGATCTCGTCACCGAGATGACGCTGGTCAAGCATCCCTTCCGCTCCGGCATCAAGGCGCAAGCCGGCGTCGAGTTCTGAAAGTCGCCATGGCGCGCGCATTGATGATCCAGGGGGCCGGCTCGGACGTGGGCAAGTCGCTCATCGTCGCCGGCCTTGCGCGCGCCTGCACGCGGCGCGGCCTGCGCGTGCTTCCGTTCAAGCCGCAGAACATGTCGAACAACGCCGCCGTCACCGTCGACGGCGGCGAGATCGGCCGCGCCCAGGCACTGCAGGCGCTCGCCGCCGGCGTCGAGCCGCATACCGACATGAACCCGGTGCTGCTCGAAGCCCGAGACCGATGTCGGCGCGCAAATCGTCGTGCAGGGCAAACGCATCGCGACCGCACGCGCGCGCGAATACGCCGGCGATGAAGCCGTCGCTGATGGGCGCGGTGCTGGAGAGTTTCGAGCGGCTGAAGGCGCGCGCCGATCTCGTGCTGGTCGAAGGCGCCGGCAGTCCGGCCGAAGTGAACCTGCGCAAGGCCGACATCGCCAATATGGGCTTTGCGCGCAAGGCCGACGTGCCCGTCGTGCTCGTCGGCGACATCGACCGCGGCGGCGTCATCGCCCAGCTCGTCGGCATCAAGACGGTGATCGACCCCGACGATGCCGCGATGATCCAGGGATTTGTCATCAACAAGTTCCGCGGCGATCCCACGCTGTTCGACGACGGCTACCGGCTGATCGAAACGAAGACCGCATGGCGCGGCTTTGGCGTGCTGCCGTGGTTTCGCGCGCGCCGGCGAGCTGCCGGCCGAGGATGCGCTGGGCCTCAGCCGATGCGCGCAAGCCGGGCCAATGCAAGATCGCCTGCCTCGCGCTGTCGCGGATCGCCAATTTCGACGATCTCGATCCGCTGAAGCTCGAGCCGGGCGTCGATCTCGTGATGGTGCGTCCGGGCGAAGCGATCCCCGGCGATGTCAGGCTCGTCATCATTCCCGGCTCGAAATCCACCCGCGGCGATCTCGCCTTCCTGCGCGCGCAGGGCTGGGACATCGATCTGCTCGCGCATCACCGCCGGGGCGGCCATGTGCTCGGCCTCTGCGGCGGCTATCAGATGCTGGGACAGAGCGTCGCCGATCCCGACGGGATCGAAGGCCCCGCCGGCGACACGCCGAGGCCTCGGACTTCTGGATGTGACGACGGTGATGAGCCCGCAGAAGACGCTGACGCGTGTTGCGGCCGTGCATGCCGCAACGGATCAGCCGATCGAGGCCTACGAAATCCACATCGGCCGCACCGACGGGCCGGATCGTGCACGCCCGTTCGCGAGACTGAACGGCGAGCCGGAAGGCGCGATCTCGGGCGACGGGCGCGTGCAGGGCAGCTATCTGCACGGCCTGTTCACCTCGGACGATTTCCGCAAGGCGTTCCTGGCGAAGCTCGACATTCCCGCGGGCGACGAGCCCTATCACGCCAGGGTCGAGAGCGCACTCGATGCACTGGCCGATCACATCGAAAAGCATCTCGACGTCGACGGCCTGCTCGCGCTAACGCGCTAATGCCTCGGCAAGACGCGTCCATTCGGCTTCGCTGCCGGCAAGCCCGAGGCGCAGCCATCGTCGGCTTCTGCGCGAACACACGCGACCATATCTGGATGACGCGCGAGCTTCTCCTGCGCAGCAAGCGCGTCCGGCGTCTCGTAGAGACGAAACAGCGGCGTACCGCCGACGAGCCGCCAGCCCTGCGCTTGCGCCATGGCGTCGAGACGAACACAGTCGCGCGCGAGGCGTGCCGATGTAGCCTTGGCCCAGGCATCGTCGCGCAATGCGCGACAGCCGATTGCGATCGCCGCGCCCGACACCGGCCATGGACCGGACATCGCCGCGAGCGCGGTGTCCGTCGCATTGCCGATCGCAAATCCAAGCCGAAGCCCCGCAAGACCATAGAACTTGCCGAACGAACGCAGGATCAGCAATCCCAGGTGCTGTTCGGATTCTATCGTGTTTCCCTATTAACCTTAGCAATACGTAACGAAACGAAGCAGACGTACATAACAC
>JASGJC010000006.1:0-59269 GCA_049840915.1 Aquabacterium sp. | reverse complement strand
TGTCCCAGCGTGTTGTAGCTGGTCTGCGTGGCATAGCCCGTGGGGTCCACCTGCCAGGCGGCCTGGTTGAGCTGGTCGAAGAAGAAGTAGCCGCTAGCTGCCGTTGGGGTCCTTCGATGCTTGGCGGCGTTGCCGAAGGCGTCGTACTGGGTCTCGGTGCAGAACGCCCAGCGCGTCCTTCGTTTGCGTGACGCGCCCGTTGGCATCGAAGGTTGCGTGGCTGCGTGTAGGCCGCCAGCAACATCTGGTAGGCGCTGGCTCGGGTCGGTGCTCTGGGTGGGCGGCGGGTGCCGTCCGCGCCAGTGCCCAGGATGGCTGGCGCTCCGAGATGCGCCCATGCCGAGTCGTGCCTTCGGCCAGCTTCGACGCCGCGTGGGGTCGATGAGCTTACGCGCTGGCCCAGCGTGTCGAGCACATAGCGCGTGCGTGGATGTGCCGCGGACCGACCTTGGGCGTTCAGATCTCTGCCGACCATGCGGCCTGCCGTGTCGTAGTTGTAGTGGGTGGTGACATCCTGGCCGGTGCCGGCGGCGTCGGCCAGGTCGGTGAGGCGGCCTGCCGTGTCATAGGTCTTGCGCGTCGGCGCTCAGGGTGGTGAGCTGGTGCCGGCGTCGCTGGTGCTCTGCGTGGTCTGCTCGCCCACGGCGTCCCAGCCGTAGCTGGTAACGGCATCCTTGCTGGTGTCGCTGGCGGCTGCCTTGAAGACCCAGCTGCTCAGGCCCGATGTGGACCGTTCTGAGGGAGCGGTGTGGGCGCCTGGCGCGCCCATAGCTGCCGCTGAGCTTGCTGGCATAGCGCGTGCTAGACAGTAAGTGGCCCGTTGTCGTACTTGTTCTCGCTGACGTAGCTCTCGCGCATCGATCACGAAGGTGGCCGGTTGGCCGTATCGTAGACATTGTGATGACGAGTCTCTGGACGGCGTTTGGGTGTCGTCGGCCACAGTGGGCGTGCCGTCGGCGGCGAAGGCCGTGGCCGTGTTGTAGTAGCGCTTGACCTGCGTGACGTTGCCGCTGGCGTCATACGTGCGGCGCGTGACGCCATTGAGCGCGTCGATGCTCCAGACGGGCCGGTTGGCCGCATCGAAGACGGTGCGCGTGACCTGGTCCTGTGCCGTGCTCGTCAGGGTCGGCTTGGCGAAGGTGATGCGGTCCTCCACCACGGTGCCCGCGCCCATGGTGGTGGCTGTGGCGTAGCGCGTCTGCCGGGTCACGTTGCCGTTGGCGTCGTACGTCAGCTCGGTCACCCCGCCCTTGGCGTCGATCGTGTGCGTCAGGCGCCCGTCCTTGTCGTGCACGTACCAGGTGGTGTGGTCCAGCGTGGCGTTGGCGGTGACCTTGGCGGCGATGTCGGCGCCCGTGGGCGGCTTCTTGGTGGGGTCGGCCGCCAGTTGGGCGGGGTAGTCCAGCGTGATGCGCGCGGCGTAGGCCGTCACGCGGCTGATGCGCCCGTCGATGTCGTACTCGTTGCGCGTGACCGCGCCCGTGCCGTCGACCGTGTAGGTCAGCCGGTTGCCGCTGTCGTAGGCGTAGTAGCTGTAGTTGCCGTTGGCATCGACCTTGACCACGACGTTGTCGTTGCTGTCGTAGGTGTAGCTGGTCTTGAGTTTGAGGCCATTGGGGTTGCCGGCGGTGACCGGGTCCACCGTCTCGCTGATGCGCCGCCCCAGCACGTCGTACTGGTACTGGGTGACCTGCAGGTTCGCGCCCGTGCCCTGCGTGACCTGGGTGACGTGGTTGGCGTCGTCGTAGCTGTACTGCGTGGTGCGCGCCAGCGCGCCGCCCACGGCCGGGTTGCCCACCAGGCTGAGCTGGTCGGCCGCGGCGTCATCGGCCGTGCCGGTTTGCGGGATGCTGGCCGGATCGACCACGATCTTGCTCACGCGCCCCTTGCGGTCGTACGTGGTGTTGGTCCACACGCCGTTGGCGTCCTGCACCCACACCGCCTGGCCCTTGGTGTCGTAGTGGTAGCTGGTCTTGAGGTTCAGCCCCCCCACGTCGACCGTGCGGGTGATCACGCGGCTGGCCTTGTCGTAGCCCAGCTGCGTGATCACGCCATTGGCGTCCTGGGTCTGCCAGACGTGGCCGGCCGTGTCGTAGTAGCTGCTGGAGGTGCCCGCCACCAGCGTGCTGCCGTCAGGGGCGTACAGACTGGTGGTGAGCAGGCGCCCGTCGGCGTCGTAGGTGTACTTCGTCGTGTTGCCGTTGGCATCCTTGAGCGAGACGCTCTGGCCGGCGCTGTCCAGCGTGCGCACGGTGACGCTGCCCTGCGCCGTCGTGATGGTGATCTGGCGGTTGACGTCGTCGTAGACGTACTGGGTGGCCAGGGCGCCCGGTTCGGTGGCCGTCAGCACGCGCCCGAAGGCGTCGTAGGCGTAGGTGCGCGCCACGCCGCCGGCCGAGCCCTGCTCCTCGCTCAGCAGCACCCGCCCCAGGCGGTCGTAGCAGTAGCTGGTGCTGGCGCCCTTGCTGTCCGTGGCGGTCATCACGCGCCCGAAGGCGTCGTACTGCACCGCCTGTGTGTTGCGCAGCCAGGTCGCGCTCAGGCCGTCGGCGCTGGCCTGGGCATCCTCGCTGAGCGTGCGCAGGCCGCGCCGGTCATAGCTGTAGCTGGTCCACAGGGTGCCGCCCTGGTTGTTGCTGTCTTGCTCGATCAGGTTGCCCAGGCCGTCGTACAGGTAGCTGCGGATGTCGCCCGGCGAGAACACGTAGTTCTTGGTGCTCAAGGCCTGCTGGGTGGTGTAGGACAGCTGCCCGGCGCGGGTGTAGCTGGACGTCAGGACGTTGTCCAGCGTGGCGCTCAGCAGGCTGCTGACCGCCGTGCCCAGCGCCGACTGGCTGCCCCCGGTGAGCGCCGCCACCGTGCTGGCGCCCAGGCGGGCGTTGACGGTGCGCGCCTCGGTGCGCTCGCCAAAGGCGTCATAGACGTACTGCTGGATCTCGCCCAGCGCGTTGATGCTGTGCGTCAGGCGACCGGCCTTGTCGTAGTAGTAGACGGTCTGGTTGCCCGTGGTGTTGACCCCGTTGGGCTCGATCATGGCCGTGCGCCGGCCCGCGTTGTCGTACACGTAGCGCGTGGCGTAGGTGTTCCAGACGGTGTCGATGTCGGCCTGCAGGGTCTTGCCGATCAGGGCCTTGGCGCCTTCGGCCGTCAGCTCGGCCGTCACGCGCCCCATGGCGTCGTAGCGGCGCTGGATGGCACGAACCTGGTCACTTTGGCCCGTGGCCTTGATCGTGGTGCTTGTCGACGTCAGGTTGCCCAGCGCGTCGTAGGTGTTGGTGACCACCTGGCCGCTGGGGCTCGATGTGCTGGTGAGCAGGCGGTTGTCGCTGTCGTAGGTGTAGCTGGTGACGCGGTCGTTGGCGCTGGTCGTGGGGGCCGTGCTGCCGTCGAACGAATTGGCCACGACCGTGGCGTAGCGCGTCTCCTTGGTGCGGTTGCCCGCCGCGTCGTATTCATAAGCCGTGTAGCCGTTGCCGGGGTCGACCGTGCCGGCCAGCTGCCCCTTGCCGTTGTAGAAGTACTTGGTCTTTTGGTCCTGGCCGATGGCCCCCAGCACGGCGTTGGGCACGGGCGTGGGCGGCGTGTTGCCCGCCGGCACGCTGGCCGCGTCGATGGCCGTGGCGTAGCGCGTGACCTGCGTCAGGCGGCCCGCGCCGTCGTAGGTGTTCTGGGTGTAGTAGTTCTCGGGGTCGAGCTGGCCGATCAGCAGGCCGCTGTCGTTGTAGTAGCAGCGCGTGAGGCGGTCCAGCGTGGTGCCGACCGGCTGCCTGAGGATGCGGGTGGTGCCCAGGTAGATGCCGTCGCTGCCGCGGCGCAGCTCGCCCGACTGCGCCGTGAGCGCCTCCAGCGTGGCGATGCCCGAGCTCAGGGTCAGGATGTAGGCCTTCTTGCTGCTCAGGCGGTGCGCGCCGTCGTAGCTGTAGTCCACCTGGCTGAGCACCTCGGTGCTCATCCCGTCCATGCTGTCGGTCGAGCTCACGGTGGTCACCAGCTGCCCGGCCGCGTCGTACACGTTCCAGCTGTTGCGGTCGGCCAGGGTGTTGGCCGCCGGGCGCAGGGTGTCGATGCTGACGCTGGCCTGCGCCTGGCCGGCCTCCAGCGTGGCCAGCTGGCTGGCGCCCACCGGCGTGGCGTAGCCGATGGTGCGGGTGAGCTGGTTGTCCGCGTTGTAGCGGTACTCCGTGAGCGCGCCTTCGGCGTTGATCTCGCCGACCTTGCGCCCGGCCGCGTCGTAGAGCCAGTAGGTCTTGTTGCCCACCGCGTCGGTGAGCATGGCCAGGCGGCCCAGCTTGTCGTAGGTGTAGCTGACGGTGCCCAGGGCCGCGCCACCCGTGTTGGCGGTGCTCGCCACCGACAGCAGCTCGCCGGCCTCGTCGTAGGTGCTCACGCTGGTGGCACCGCCGTCGACCTTGACGGCCGAGCCGCCGGACGGCGTGGCCGTCCTGTAGACGGTCGTGGTGCGCAGCTTGTCGTCGTAGGCGGTGACGGTGGTGATGGCGCGCCCGCTGCCGTCCGCCTGCGGCTCGACCATGCTGGTGATGCGGTTCAGGCCGTCGTAGGTGTACACCGTGGTGTAGCCCACGCCCGTTTGCCCGTTGGCCCGCCCGTCGATCTTCTTGAGCAGGTTGCCCGCCTGGTCGTACACGTACTGGGTGATGCTTTGCTTGCCATCGGCCAGGCCCACGCCGGTGGCGTCGGTGTTGGCAAACGCCGTCTGCGTCTTGAGCTGCCCGCGCGTGTCGTAGGCGTAGTCCACCCGCATGACCTTGGCCACGTTGGCCGCCGTGCCCGCCCAGGTGGCCAGCTGGCTGTCCGTCGGGTTGGGGGTGCTCGCCAGGTTGTAGGTCGCGGCCGTGTACTGCAGCGAGGCCACGCGCTGGCCCAGGCTGTTGTAGCGGTACTCGGTGACCATGCCCGTGGGGCTGAGCACGAAGCGCAGGTGCACCCCTTGGGCATTGCCGCTGTCGCTGTCGTTGTAGACGTAGCGGGTGGTCATCGCCCCGCTGGGCAGGGCGCTGCCGTCGCCGTCCGGGTCGGCCACCGTGTAGGCGGTCTCGCTGAGCAGCTGGTTCTTGGCGCTGTAGGCACGCTCGACCACGTTGCCCAGCGCGTCGCGCTGGTAGGTGCGGTTGCCGTTGGCGTCGCAGTGGTAGACGGTGGTGTTGCCGCGCGCATCCGTGACGGCACTGACGTTGCCGCTGGCGTCGTACTGGAAGGTGGTGAGCTGGCTGACCCCACCCACGGCCGGCGCCTTGATGTAGGTCAGCTGCCCCGCCTTGGGGTTGCTGCCCGAGTAGGCGCTGGTGTCGTAGCCCAGCTCGGTGTAGACCGACTGGGCGTTGCCGATGGGGTTGAGCGGGTCGTAGATGCGCGTCACGCCCGCGCCGCCGCTGGTGTAGTCCAGGCTGGTCACGCGCGTGTCGGCGCCGATGGTCTCGGTGACCTTGGTGACGCGGTAGGCGCCACTGGCCTCGTAGTCGAAGCTCAGCTGGCTGTTGGCCACCAACTGGCCCCCGCTGGTGCTGCCGTCCGACTGGACCAGCGTCTTGATGCGGTTGGAGGTGCCGTCGTACGTGTAGGCCGTCACGTAGGTGCGGTTGTCGCTCTGGTCGGTGGGGGTCAGGTCGACCGTGACCTGCTTGAGGCGACCGGCCGTGCCGTTGCTGTCGTACAGGTAGCTGACGCGCTTGACCTGGCCTTGCGCCGTGTTGGTCGTCATCGACAGGATGTTGCCGCTCTTGCCCGCGGCCGTGTCGTAGACGATGTCGATGGACTCGGTGGCGCTGCTTGCGCCCGCCTGCCAGGTGGCGATCGTCTTGATCAGGCGGCCCTTGACGCCGCTGGGGTCGGTGTAGGTCAGCCTGACGCTGTGGCCGTCGGCGTCCGTGATCTGCCTGAGGCGGTAGTCCGTGCCCGACAGCAGCTCGTAGGTCTCGCTGACCTGGGTGTCGCCGCCCGTCCAGGTCCACACCGCGTTGGTGGCGTCCCACTTGAGGGTGTCGAAGCTGCCGCCGCCTTCCCGGCAGGTGTAGCTGCCGTCGGCGTTCTTGCTGAAGGTCTGGATGTGGCCGTCCTCGGCCGTGCGCGTGACCGTGGCCGCCCCGTTGGCGCCGCTGATCTTGCGGCTCAGGCCCAATCGCCAGTTGTCGCCATTGTCGTCGTCCGCCGCGTTGGCCTGGCTGTTGTACGTGCGCAAGGCCGTGACGTCCGGGCCGATCCCCACCAGCCACTCGTCCTGCTGCTCGATGACCAGGTTGCCGTTGGCCGCGTTGACCGCCACCTTCTCGCCCGAGCGCCCCTGCGATGCCACCCCCACCTGGCCCTGCTCTCCCAGCACGCCCGCAGAAGTGTTGACCAAGCCCAGACCCTGACCCGCCACAATCGCCGTCATCTTTGTTCCTAACGCTTTGAGGTCGCCCCAGCCCTCCCTGCATGAGATGGCCAATGCGATTGATATGCCTTGCAGCGGCCCATCGGCTCATCCACACACATGGACAAAACCACAACCGCTCAGGCTACAAAGAGTCTTTTCTTAAGATTTCGGAAAATGTTTAGTTTTTAGATCCCCTCATTTAAGGGGGGGTCAAAAGGCCTGATGAACCGCATCACGCGGCATCGAGAGAAGCCTAGGCCGCGCTGTGCACGCGGTTGCGCCCGCCGCGCTTGGCCTCATAAAGCGCTTGGTCCGCCGCCTCGATGTGCTGTTGCGCCTTGGTGTCCATGTCGGGCACGAACGACGTCAGGCCCACGCTGATGGTCACGACGCCCATGCTGGACTTGAGGTGCGGCTCGGCCTTGGCCTCGACGGCCTTGCGCACGCGCTCGGCCACCACGCGCGTGCCCGCCAGGTCCGTGTTGGGCAGCAGCAGCACGAACTCCTCGCCGCCATAACGCGCGATCAGGTCGGAGCCCGCGCGCAGGCCGATGCCCATGGTCGCGGCCACCATCTGCAGGCAGGCGTCGCCGCCTTGGTGGCCGTAGTGGTCGTTGTAGAGCTTGAAGTGGTCGATGTCGATGAGGACCAGGCCGATGGACTGCCCGGTGCGGCGCGCGCGCAGCCATTCGGCATCGAGCGCTTCGTTGAACTTGCGGCGGTTGGCCACGCCGGTGAGGCCGTCGGTCGAGCTGAGCAGCTCCAGCCGCTGGTTGGCTTCTTCGAGCGCGGCCGTCCGCTCGGCCACCTTCTGCTCAAGCGAGGCATACAGCAAGGCGTTGTCCAGCGACACGGACAGCTGCCCCGCGATCAGCGAGACCGTGTCGAGCCGCTCCGAAGAGAAGGCGCCGCGGCTCAGGCGGTTCTCGAGCAGCAGGATGGCGCGCAGCTCGCCCTTGCTGAGCACGGGCAGCAGCAGCATCGAGCATTGCTTGATGCCGGCGAAGTAGGGGTCGCGGCTGAAGCGCTCGTCCTTGGTCGCCTCGCTCAGCAGCAAAGGCTCGCGCGTGCGCTCGACATAGTGGAAGGCCGACAGCGGCAGCTTGCCTTGCTGCGCGGCGTCGTCCAGCGCGACCATGGCGAACTTGTCGCCCTCGGTGGCGAGCACGCGCCAGCCCTGCAGATCGCCCGTGCGCACGACCATCAGCACGGTGGCCGCGCCCGTCATGGCGCTGAGCACGCGGTTGACGCGGCCGTTGAGGCGCTCCAGGCTGGTCTCCGAGCTCAAGGCCTGCGAAGCGCGCAGCACCGACATCACATCGACCATGTCGGAGGACACGATCGTGTTGTGCGTGCTGGTGCCGTGTGCGCGCACGCGGTTGCGCAAGGCCGGGAATTCTTCGAGCAGGCGCAGGACCTTGCCTTGCGCGCCCCAGGTCTCGTAGACATCATGGGCCGTGTGCATCAAGGGCATGCCCGTGTGGTCCATGCCCATCGCCAGGTGAAAGCGCGCGGCGCGCTCGGTGATCAGCGCCCTGTGCCATGGCCGCGAAACCCTGGCCACCTCGTGCATCGCCTGGCTGAAGCCGGCGGCGGCATGCCAATGTTCACCCACGGCCCAGGCGCGCTCGGCCTCGATCCAATGCTGGAGATGCAGCACATTGGCCGGCGCATCCTTGGCGCGTTGCTGCAGCCATTTCAACGAGGCGTTCAACGCGGTCAGCATCGGTGCGTGGGCATTGGCGGGCAACTGGCGCATTTGCTCGCACAGCGACAGCGCATGCAGCGCATGGGCCCGCACCAGCACGTAGTTGCCGGGCATGCGGCTGTACAGCGGCACCATGGCCGCGACCTGCCGGTGCAAGGTGGGCATGTCGTTGAACAGCGCGGCGGCCAGCGCCCTGTTGGCACGGTAGTAGGCCGCGCCGATGGTCGGGCTGGTCAGGGTGGCTTCGTGCTCGGCCTCGTTGAAGTCGGCGTCATCGTACGAGCCGGGCGGCAAGTCGACGCTGACGTCGCCGTGCAGCGTGCGGTACAGCTGCCGCGAAGGCTGGTGCATGTTCAGGAAGTTGACGTCGCCGCAGCGCTTGGCCAGCGCGAAACCGTCTTCGAGTTCGTCGATGCAGCCATCGAGGTTCGGCGCGGTGTCCAGCAGCACCATCCAGGCCGCGTAGGTGAACACACCGTACTGCAGGTCGCCCGCCTGCAGCAGGCCTTCGCGCGCCTTGCGGTAATGCTGCAGGCTGTGCTCGGCGGGCTCCAGCCAGTGCATGGAGCTGAAGGCGAACATGAAGCGCGCCACCGATGTGGCCGGCTCGTACTTGCGTGCCTCGCTCACGGCCAGCAGGTGCCGCGCCAGCGTGTAGGCGCCCTGGTAGTCCTGCGTGATGGCGATGATCTGCATGGGCGTCGAGCACAGCGTGGCCATCAGCGAGGGGCAGGGGCCGTGCTTGACCCACAGGTCGAAGCTCTCCATCGTCGGCCAGGCGCCGATCTTGGTCGACGAGAAGAACGCCGCCACCTGCGTCTTGCTCAGCACCTTGGCGATGCCCAGGATGCGCGGGTTGCTGACCTCAGGGCGGGTCAGGTCGGCCTCTTTCTCGCTGCCCGCGATCCAGGCGCCCATCTTGAACATCGACATGCCGACCGCGGTCTTGATGTCGTCGGGCTTCGTCATGCCCAGGGCCTGGAGCAGGTCCAGCCCCAGCGTCACGGCGTCCTTGTGGCGGCTGCGGTTGCTGAGGTTGGCGATCTGCACGGCGGCCGTGTCCACGAGGGTGAGCGGCTCGGGCTGCGTGGCCACGATCTCGTCATAGGTGGCATCGGCCGCGTCCAGCCTGCCCAGGCTGTAGAGCGCGGCATGCTTGTCGACCAGCAGTGTGAACAGGTGCGCGCGGTCGTCGTCGTTCATCTCGATGCGCGACATCAAGGCGATGGCCGCCGACAAGAAACGCTCGCACAAATCGAAGTTGATGACCTTGTTGACCTGCGATGCCGCCTGGAAGAGGCCGATCACGAGGCGGCATTCCTGCGGGTCGCTGACGAGCTCGTGAGTGGGCAGGTACTGCTTGGCGGCCATGGCCGACAGGTGCGTGTGCGCGGCCAGGCGCCGCGCCAGCGCGAGCTGCAGCGCGGCCTTGCTCTGGTTGGCCTGCATGCGCTCGTGCATGGCCTGCTGGACGCGGTCGTGCCGGAAGCGGATCTCGCGCGCATGGCCGCTGTGCGACACGATCAGGCCGTCTTCCAGCGCCGAGGCCAGCCAGCCTTCCAGCTCGTCCAGCGTCATGCCGCTGGCCACCTGCAGCAGGTCGATCGACACGTCGCCACCCAGGCAGGCCAGCAGCGACAGCAGTTCTTGAGATTGAACCGGCAGCTTGTCGATGCGGCGTCCCAGCAGGTTCACGACATCGCAGTCGCCCACATAGCGGTGGATGCCGGCTTCGTCCCATTGCCACTGGCCGTTGTGCGGCGTGAGCAGGCCGTCCTGGCGCAAGGCGTTGATCAGCTCGACCGTGTCGTACGGGTTGCCGTCCGTGCGGTCGACGATGGCCTGGCCCAGGTGCGTGGCCTCGCGCGTCGGCAGGCGCAGCATCTCGCCGATCAGCTCGGCCATGTCGGTGGGCGGCAGGTTGTTCAGGCGCAGGATGGGTGGGGCCACGCCCAGGCCTTCCCATCGGGCCAGCATCGCGCTCAAGGGGTGGGCTTCGTCGACCTCGCTTTCGCGGTAGGCACCGACGAGCAGCAGGCCTTGCAGCTCGCGGTCCTGCGTGAGCAGGGCGTCCATGAAGCGCAGCGACATCAAAGGCGCCCACTGCAGGTCGTCCACGACCATGACCAGCGGCTGCTCGGGCGAGACCACGCTCTTGAGCATGTCGACCGTGGCCTGCAGCAGGCGCGTCTCGGCCTCGACCGGGTCGTCCACGCTCACCGTGGGCAAGGGCCCCAGCAAGGTCGCGAACTCGGGCAGCAGCGAAGGGCCCAGGCCCGCGTTGGGCCCCAGCGCCTTGAGGATGCGCTCGCGGTGGCGCTGCAACTGCGCTTCGGGCTCGGCCAGCAGCAGCCGGCCCAGCGCGCGCAGCGCCTGCGAAAAAGCCGATGTGGTGTCCTGCTGATACTGCTCGAACTTGCCCACGACGAACCAGCCGCGCCGCGCCGTGACCATGGGTTGCAGCTCGTTGATCAGCGCGCTCTTGCCCACACCCGGCGCGCCCGAGATCAGCAGCGCGCGCCCTTCGCCGCGTGCCGTGCGGTCGATCGTCTCTTGCAGCAGGCGGATCTCGTCCTTGCGCCCGATCAGCGTGCTCGGCGGCGTCAGGCGCAGCGGGAAATCGTCCAGCCCGAGCGGGAAGCTGTGCGTGTCGCCCTGCTTGAGCAAGGCCTGCAGCTTGACCAGATCGCGGGCCAGGCCCTCGGCGCTCTGGTAGCGGCGATCGGCCTCCTTCTCGAGCAGCCGCATGACGATGTCCGACAGCGCCTGCGGCACCGTGGGCTTGACCTGCGCCGGCGGCACGGGCTGGCGCACCAGGTGGTCGTGGATCATCTCCAGCAGGTCGTCGTTGTCGAAAGGCTTGCGGCCCGCCGCCAGCTCGTACAGCGTGATGCCCAGCGCGTAAAGGTCGGAGCGCTGGTCGACGGCCCGCCCCGTGCGCCCCGTCTGCTCGGGCGACATGTAGGCCAGCGTGCCGGCGATGTGGCTTTGGTGCGTGAAGCCCAGGTGCTCCTCGGCGAAGCAACTGGCGATGTTGAAGTCGATCAGCACGGGCGGCTCGGCCAGCGTGCGGATCAGGATGTTGGCCGGGTTGATGTCCTTGTGGATGACGCCGGCGCGATGGATCTGGTTGAGGATGTGGGCCAGGTCGATGGCCAGCTTGACCATCTCGGCGATGCTGAAACGGTGGCTGCTGAGCCACTTGGCCAGCGGCGTGGCGTGCTCGTCCACGAAGACCAGCGTGCCCCCCTGCTGCTCGGCGGCCAGGCGCACCACACCCGGCACATTGGCCAGGCGCCGCAGGATGGCCGCTTCGTGGCGCAGGCTGGTCTGCGCATCGGCGCCCAGCGCCTGCTTGATGATGACCGTGTTGCCATCCGGCAGGTGCCTGCGCGTGATCTGCGTACGGTCGTTTTTGTGCAGGACGTCATCCGCCAGCGGCGTGCCCGATGCATCGGCATCGACGGCGGCAATCAAAGTCGAGTCAGACAAGGTCATCGTGCGGCCAACCTGTGGTTGCTTGTCCGCCCAAAGAGGGGCATGCAAGTGAAAAAACTGATATCGCCACACCGCCCACGCCCCTGTGGCGGCGGTGTCCGAACATCCTCAGGTTGTTCATCGGTTGATGGCGGGCATTCCTGAGGTTTTTTTGAACCGGACGCGTCATCAATCGCCCACGCGGCACCGGCCCGACCATTTTGCGCAAGCCATGTCCGCCATCAAGCGATGCCCCTACCTGCGACCCAGTACCTGGGTTGACAGCGACCATCCGGCCGCCCGCCCGCCCGCCCGCCCGCCCGCAGGCCGGCATGGCCTCAAGGCCTCAGGGCTTGAGACTCAGAACCGCTCGAACCCGCTTCAAGCCCGCTTGGCAGCCGGCGGCGCCTTCTTGGCGACAGCCTTGGGGCGCTTGGCGGCCACGGGCGGCGGCGCCAGCTTGGCCTTTTCGATCTCGGCCTTGAACCAGGCGTCCAGCCCGTCCCAGGCGAACAGCAGGTGCTGCACGGCCACGTCGACCGGCTGCTTGAAGCCGTTCTGCACCCAGGTCAGGCACGACTGCAGCACCAGGCCGATGAGGGCGCCGCCCAGCAGCTCGAGCTCGATGCTCTTGGGCAGATCCGGGTAGAGCACCCGGCTGAAGTGCGACATCGCCGAGGCGTGCCGCGTGAGCTCGGGGTTGGTCTTGATCGTGACGTGGCGCCAGTAGCTGGAGGCATCGACCAGCAGGATCTGGGCGCGGCGCGGGTCTTCCTTGACGTAGCTGAAGAAAGCCGTCAGCCCGGCGACGGACAGTGCCCGCGTGTTCAGGGGCGCCGCGGCCATGGCCACGCCCGTGACCATCAAGGCCTGCTCGCTGATCTGCTTGAAGGCGGCCTCGTAGGCGTCGGAGGCGCTGCTGAAGTGCTCCGAGAAATAGCGCTCGGCGATGCGCGCCTCGTTGCAGATGTCGCGCATCGTGGCCTTGCGCAGGCCCAGCGTGCCGAACACCTCGATGGACGCTTCCAGCAGCTTGTCACGCCGTTGGCGCGAGCGCTCTTCGGCGGACAGGCCACCGTAGCGTCGGTTGGCGGAGGTTTTGGTCTGAGCCGGATCTGGTGAAGCGATGGGGCTGGTCATGATCGGATGCATTGGAACAACTGGGTGTGCACGCGTATGCCCCCCTAACATGTCGCATTATCCAACCCTGGTGGGTAGGTGTCATCCGGGCAAATGCGGCAAATGCCTGCCGCAATTCCCTCATCGAGGCGCCTCGATGACGCTGAAATACCGATGGATAAAGGGTTTTGGCGCGTTGCCACCCTTTCGAGCGGGCGTCGCATTTTAACCCTCTATATTTGTATAGTGTCGAATCGTGAATCACCATATCTGGTTGTTCAGTTCGTCAGATTTGGTCAATTGGCGTGCCAGTATGCCGGTCGCCCAAAAAAAGACGCTGACCCGGGAAGGGCCAGCGTTCAAGGGCCGAGGCCCAACCAAATGGAGCGAATTGAGCCGGATGCTTCGGTGCCTGAACCCCTCGAACCCGGCGTCAACCAGTTTTCCTGTCGGTGGGAGAAATCAATCCCGGCAGGCTTCCCAGCTGAAGCGCCGCACGCCCGTGCGTCGCTGTTGATCATTCTGTCAAACTGGAATGACAGTTAGTCTCGTGGAAACCCTGGAGGATTCGCATAAACACCCGCATGAGTGGCCCCCGCTCGGGCTAGGTGCAATTGACGTCGAATGGCGCGCAGGCGCGCGGCAGGGCGTGGACGCTCAGGCGAGCCTGAGTCGCCACAGTGACGTGACCTCGGCGGCGCGGGCGCGGTGCAGCGGGTCGCTCGGGTCAGAGGCCTTGGGGTGGCGCGGCCGGGTGTCGAGGCGGCCGGCCACGGTCAGCCCCGCCTCGGCGATCCAGCCCGTGAACTCGCCAGGGGCGCGCAGGCCGAGCTGCTCGGCGAGGTCGGACATGATCAGCCAGCCCTCGCCTTGCGCCGTCAGATGGCTTGCCAAGCCCGACAGGAAGCCGCGCAGCATGCGGCTGTCGGGGTCGTAGACGGCGTACTCGATGGGCGAGCTGGGCTTGGCGGGTAGCCAGGGCGGGTTACAGACGACGAGGTCGGCGCGGTTGTCCAGGCCTTCGGGGTAGAGGTCGGCACTGATCAGGTTTACCCGCGTGCTCAGTTGCAGGCGTTGCAGGTTGGCGGCGGCGCAAGCGAGGGCGCGCGGGTCCTGGTCGGTGGCGGTGACCGGGCCCTGGATGCGGCGCGCCAGCACGGCCGCGAGCACGCCGGTGCCGGTGCCGATGTCGAAGGCCTGGTCCACCCGCGCGGGCAGGGGTGCTCGCGCGACCAGGTCGACGTACTCGCCGCGCACGGGCGAGAACACACCGTAGTGCGCGTGGATGCGGCCTTTCAGCGCGGGGACCTCGACGCCCTTCTTGCGCCACTCGTGCGCGCCGATCAAGCCGAGCAGCTCGCGCAAGGACGCGACATAGGGTTCGGTGGGCGGGCCGTAGGCTTCCTCGCAGGCCTGGCGCACGTCGGGCGCGCGCCGCAGAGGGATGGTGTGGCCGGCCTCGAAGGGCAGCAGCAACATGCCGAGGATGCGGGCGCGGTGCGCCAGTTGCTGCCTGTGCCGATGGAAGGCCTGCGTGGGCGTGTCGGCCTGAGGTTTGGTGGGGGCTTTGCCCTGGCCGGGCAGGCGCTCCAGCCGCCGCGTCAGGGCCTGCAGCAGGTGCCGGGCGTTCTGGAAATCGCCCTGCCACAGCAGGGCGGTGCCTTCGCAGGCGAGCTTGTAGGCCGTGTCGGCCGGGGTGATGTCGTCGACCAGTTGCACGCGCTTGGGTACGGCCACGCCTGCTTCGGATCGCCACAGCGCCTGGGCAGGGCTGCCGTCGGGGCGGGTCCAGTGCAGGTGGGGTGCGTTCATGGCGACGGAGTTTAAGGGGCGTCACGCAGCCCCGGAAAGACCGGCGCGCCATCACACCATGCGCATCGTGGGGGCAAGGTCTGGTACCTGCTGCGGCGCGCGGCCCGAACCCACCAATCCCCATGGCATCCGCTGCAAGGTCGGGTTCCCGTCGTTCAGCGAGCCGCCTGCCAGGCCCTCACCAGTCACGGCCCAGTGTCTCGCCCGACTCGTACACGTCCAGCAGCACATTGAAGGCTGCCAGAGCACCGTTGTCGCCCTTGGTGAACAAGGCCCGGCGCGCATCCAGCACGACGACCGGGTTCGGGCCCAGCACCTTGGCCTGACCGTCGCTCAGCACGATCGCCGAAGATTCGCTGATGCCATACACGGCGCCTTGCTTGCGGTGCGCGGCTGAGCCATACAAGCGTCCCCAACGGCTGTCCACCTGCAGGCGCGGTTCGAAGGCGGCGCCATGCAGCAGGCCCAGGCCGGGCTTGAGCACCGCGTTGTCGGCCCTGAACGCCGCGATGGCATCGTCTTGCGAATCACCTCCCGGCACAGCGTCGAAATGGTCGCCCACGGCCGCCGCCATCGCCCGCTCGAACAGGACCACCCGCGCGCTTTGCACGGCCTTGTCGACCACGGCTTGCAGCGCCTTGTCGGCCAGCGCGGCAGGCAGCAGCGACTGGTCGCCGCCCAGGAAGATCACGCCTGCCGCGTTCGCGAACTGCCGCGCGTCCAGCACGCCTTGGCCCTGGATGAGGATGCGCGGCGCGGCACCCGCCCAACCTGCGCTCGTCAAGGCTTGCGCGTAGCTGTCGGCGGCGGCTTGCGCCTCGGCGGCACTCGCATAGGCCGATGCCACGATCACGATGCCACTCGCGTCATTTCGTCCGCCGACTTTGGATGCGAGGCGAGCGAATCCACGCAGTACGACGCCACCCAGGTCGTCCGCCGCGTCGCCCGACAGCATCAGCGTGGCGTGGAAGTTGCCCACGGGTCTGGGCAGGCCCAGGCCATTGTCCTGCCAGGCCAGCCGCTGCCCGGCCAGCAAGGGCGTTCTTGAGGCGAGATCGAAGCCGATGGCCTGGCTGGGCGGCAGCAGGTGCGTCAGCACACGCCGGGCCGACAGCGCGGCCTGGTCACCCAACCAGCGGTGGCGCGCGCCACCACTGCGCATGTCCACCACGACGGCCGACGACACACCCGAGACGGCGCCCAGCCAGCGGTCATCGTCGATCACGGCGCCCGTGTCGTAGTCCAGGCCCAGCCCGAGCAGGCCGCCATGGCCCAGCGCATCGGCCGTTTGCGCCGAGGCATTGAGCATGCGACCCAGCCGCCCGCGCGAATACACATGCTCGTCGATCACCACCTGCGTGCTGCCCAGGGCAAGGCCGCGCTGCAAAGGCGTCTGTCCCAACCACAGGTCGATGGCGCCCTTCTGCAGGGCGGTCGTGCCATCGCCCGCATCGGTGTAGCCCGCGTTCATGAAGCGCGACTGGATCGCCGCGCCGGCGCTCGTCCCGCCGATCACCACGCCACGCCGTGCCAGCGCGCTCAGGGCGGACTCGGCCGGCGTGCCAGCCAGGATGCGCATCGCGTAGCCTTGATCGCCGCCATTGAAGAAGACGCCATCCAGGGCGGATGCGGACAGGCTCGCCACGATGGCCGGATCACGCGCATCAACGGCCGTATACAAGGGCACGGAGCCCACGCTGCAGCCTTGCGGGAAGGCCGCCTTGGCGCGCGCCGAACCTGCCAGCACCGCATCGCAAGCGGCCTGCAGCGCTTCCACGTCGGCGGCCAGGATGCCCGGGTCCTCAGGCAGCACAGGGTCGTCGGCAAAGGCCGCGGGCAGCATGAGGAGGTCGACGCGCGGGCCGTGCGCATGCCGCATCACGTCTTTCACGAAGCCTTGCAGCGCGGTCTCATAGCCGCCGCCGACGGGGTACAGATGAAGTGGTGTAGCACGCTCGCCCGCCTGCACGGATGCGGCCGCGCCGCAGAGCATGAGTAATGCAGGCGCGATGCGCCAGATCGATGTCGATGCGTTCATGGATGGGGCCCTGTTTTTACCGGGCTAGCCTAGCACGCGACATGTCGGTCCATGCCTTCGGCCTAGGGGCCCTTCGGCTCAGGTGGCTGCGCAAGACGTGGGATTGACAGCTGCGAAACGTTGCATGCCTGTTGCATGGACGGCGCTGCTGAAGGTCAGTTAAGCCATCTGGTGATCATCGAGGTGGATAAGAGCGAAAACCGGCCAAGGGGAAGGCTGCGAGAGGGTTTTACAGACTCCTATTAATCGGCAACTCGATCAGAATGAGCCAACTTTTACGGACACACCTGAGCCACACCCATGACATACCGCGCCGCCATCATCGACCTAGACGGCACCATGGTCGACACCCTCGGTGACTTCGTCGTCATCCTGCACCACACCTTCGCCGACATGGGCCTGCACCCGGTCGAGATCGCCCGCATCGACCGCGGCTTCGTCGCGCTCACGGTCGGCAAGGGCACGGAAGACCTGGTGCGCCGCAGCCTCGCCCACGCCTGGGGCCTGACGCCCGAGGACGCTGAAGTGACGGCGCACATGCCCGAGGCGCTCAAGCACTACCATCACCATTACCCGACCGTGAACGGCCGGCACTCGGACGTCTTCCCCGGCGTGGCCGAAGGCCTGCGCCAGTTGCGCGACCTGAACGTGCCGCTCGCCTGCCTGACCAACAAGCCGACGGCCTTCGCCAAGCAACTGCTCGAGAGCAAGGGTCTGCTGCAGCACTTCGACCACGTCTTCGGCGGCGATGCCTTCGAGCGCAAGAAGCCCGACCCGCTGCCGCTCATCAAGACCTGCGAGGCCCTGGGCGTGCCCACCACGCAGACCCTGATGGTGGGCGATTCCAGCAACGACGCGCAGGCCGCGGGCGCGGCCGGTTGCCCCGTCATGCTCGTCACCTACGGCTACAACCACGGCAAGCCCGTGCAGGACGTGCCCGCCATCGCCCACGTGCCGCGCCTGGACCAGGCCGACTGGACGACGGTGATGAGCCCGGCCTGACATCAAGGCGGCATCGACGCCAACACCAGAAACGACAAGGGCCCGACGCATCGGGCCCTTTGTCCTTTGGTCGATCGGGAGGGCTGCTTACTGCAGCGCGTCGAGCACCGGCGGCGCCTTGAAGTCGAGCAAGGCGTCTTTCAAGTCCTGCGTGGTGGGACGGTTGCCCAGCCAGGTGCGCATCACGGCGGGGAAGAACAGCGCGTCTTCGAGCGGCAGGCCGGCGGGCTGGCCGTTGACAAAGAACATCGTGCCGCGCTTGGGCACGAACTCGATGGCGAAGTAGTCGCCGGCGTTGAGGCGGCGGATGCGCGAGAACTGCTCGCCCATCGTGCGGATGGACGGGATCAGCTTGAAGAACTCTTCGCGGCTGCTGTTGTTCTCGATGCCTTTGGTGATGACCTTGCCCAGTTCATCGACGCGCATGCCTTGCAGCATCACGAAGCGCAGCTGCTTGGGGCCGCCCGTGGCGAAGATGGCCTCGGCCTTGTTGCTCTTCTGGGGCACGTACAGGCCCACCGTGTAGAGCTTGGCCACGGCGCGGTAGCTGATGCCCGTGCCGTTGAGCGTGAGGTTCGTGCCTTCGACCTTGATGACCGGCGGGTAGTGCACGCCCACGACATCGGCGCTCTGCGCCATGGCCACGTTGCTGGCGGACAAAGACAGGACCAGCCCCAGGGAGCTCAGGGTCGCGCGCCCTAGGCGGGCCATTCCAGCGAGGTTCAACTGCATACGAATACTTTTAAGGCGTCTGACTGGCAAGGACTTGGAAGCGGACAACTGATGCGCCTCATCGTCAGAACTGTACTGGTAAGAGATTGTTACCCGCTGAACGCGAATCGCAATCTGGGTTTGCCCTTGTCGGCAAGGGCCGTCTCTTCGGTTTTTGATCATTTGACGCCAGAGGCGCCCTGCTACACTGGATTGATGTTCATCTCGCGCAAACAGACCAAAGGTTCGCACGACCGGGGGGCATGGCCCTGGCGACGCTGACGCCCTGCTTGTCGCTCAAGTACGTTGCCGGATCATAGGCGGCGGCCCTGAGCGACATGCGCCCGCTCACGTCACAACGGTAAGCGGGCGTAAAAAATGGGTCTGAACCACTCTCAAGGGGTGTTTCAAGAGATGACATTTGTGGCGCAAAGCCGACTAGAAGCTGCGCCGGGCTCGGAGGCCCGCACCATGATCACTGAACAAGATTTCAATGCCCTGGCCGCCGCCGGCCACAACCGCATTCCCCTGGTCGCGCAGGCGCTGGCCGATCTCGACACCCCGCTGTCGCTCTACCTCAAGCTGACCAAGGGCCAGCCACTGAGCTTCCTGCTCGAATCCGTCGTGGGCGGCGAGCGCTTCGGGCGCTACTCCTTCGTGGGTTTGCCTGCCCGCACGCTGGTGCGCGCCACGGGCCAGCAGGTCGAGGTGGTGACCGATGGGCAGGTGGTCGAGACCTTCGCGGGCAACCCGCTGGATTTCATCGCGCAGTATCAGCAGCGCTTCAAGGTGGCCGTGCCCGAGGGTCTGCCGCGTTTCTGCGGTGGCCTGGCGGGCTACTTCGGCTACGACACCGTGCGCCACATCGAGCCGCGCCTGGCCAAGGCGCCTAAATCGGGTGGCATCGGCACGCCCGACATCCTGCTGCTGCAGTGCGAAGAGCTGGCCGTGATCGACAACCTGGCCGACCGCCTCTTCCTGATCGTGTATGCCGACCCGGGTCAGCCCGGCGCCTATGCCAAGGCGGCTGCACGCATGGCGCAGCTGCAGGCGCAGCTCAACGAGGTCGTGCCCGTGCCGCCCATCTCGGCGGGCGAGTCCTACCCGGTCGAGCGGCATTTCGAGAAGGCCGACTACGAGGCCGCTGTCCTCAAGTGCAAGGACTACATCGCCGCCGGCGACTGCATGCAGATCGTGATCGGGCAGCGCCTGCAAAAGCGCTTCACGGCCTCGCCGCTGAGCCTGTACCGTGCGCTGCGCTCGCTCAATCCGAGCCCCTACATGTACTACTACGACCTGGGCGATCACCATGTCGTGGGCTCATCGCCCGAGATCCTCGTGCGCCAGGAGCGCGCCAAGGACGGTGGGGAGACCGTCACCATCCGCCCGATCGCGGGGACGCGTCCGCGTGGTGCCACACCCGAGGCCGACGCCGCCAACGAGCACGAGCTGCTGGCCGACCCGAAGGAGCGCGCGGAGCACGTCATGCTGATCGACCTGGCGCGCAACGACATCGGCCGCATCGCCAAGACGGGCTCGGTCAAGGTCACCGAGGCTTTCGGCATCGAGCGCTACTCGCACGTCATGCACATCGTCAGCAACGTCGAAGGCAGCCTGAAGGACGGCATGACCGGGCTGGATGTCTTGCGCGCGAGTTTCCCGGCAGGCACGCTGAGCGGCGCACCCAAGATCCGCGCGATGGAGATCATCGACGAGCTCGAGCCCGTGCAGCGCGGCGTCTACGGCGGCGCCGTGGGCTACCTGAGCTTCGCGGGCGACATGGACGTGGCGATTGCCATCCGTACCGGCGTCATCAAGGACCAGGTGCTGTATGTGCAGGCCGGTGCGGGCGTCGTGGCCGATTCGGTGCCCGAGCTCGAATGGAAAGAGACCGAGGCCAAGGCCCGCGCCGTGATCCGCGCGGCCGAAATGGTGGAACAAGGGCTGTGACTTATGTGGCATATCGGACAAGGCTGTGGCGGCCTTGCCGATGCCCAAAGGGATAGCCCCCATTTCGGCAGGGCCTTGCGTGCCCGATAAAAGGCGTTCAACCTCAGAACGCCTGCGCGCACCGTGCTCTACACCTTCGCAATCTACATGGCCGTCACCCTGGGGACAGGGGGCGCGCTGTTGCTGGTGTGGCGTCAGGATCGCACGCAGACCTTCAGCGCGCTGCTGGGCTTGTCGCACCTGATCTGGGCGCTCACACCCATGGCCTATCTGGCCGCGCGCAGCCACCATCCCGTCTGGCATGTGGGCGGGCTCGTCACGCTGCTCCTCTCGGCCGGCGCCTATCTGAATCTGCTGATGATGGGCTTCAGCCATTTGTCGGGGCGGCCCTTCAATTGGCGCAAAGCCTGGTGGGTCACTGCGGTCATCACGTGCCTGAGCATGCCGGGCATGATGACCCACCCGCAGCTGATGCAAGTGGGCTTCGGTGTGCTCAACACGGCCATCGGGCTCATCGTGGCTTCATGGCTGCGCAAGATGGGCCCGGGCGAGAAACTTTGCGGCGTGCTCATCGTGCTGTGCGGGCTCAACCAGTTCACCTATGGTTTCCTGGGCGATGCGGGCGCCATGCTGCAGACGGCCATCGCGGCGGCCTTGCGCCTGCTGCTGGGCATGTCGCTCATGTACGCGGCGCTCACGCGTTCGGGGCAGGCGGTCAAGCGTGCGCGCGACCGCTTCTTCGAATTGACCGAGCGCTCGCCGCAAGGCGTGACCGTGGTGCGCCATGGCATGGTGGCCTACTCGAACCCGGCGTTCAGACAGATCTACGGCATCACGGACCCGAGCCAGTGTCCGCCCATCCTGTCGCGCGAATGGGTCGAGGCCACGGTGCCCGAGGGCGACCGCGAGGCGGCAGATGCCATCGCCACGCGCGTGCTCGACGGCAGCTTGACGCAGGCCGAGTGGACAGGCGAACGCCGCGCGCTGGACGGGCGCCGCCTGCACCTGCGTTTTCGGGCCTGGCAGGTGGAGTGGGATGGCGCGCCGGCCTTGCAGCTCGTCGTGGTCGACGACACGGCGCGCATCGAGGCCGACCGCGCGCTGCACTGGCGCGCCACGCACGACGAGCTGACCGGCCTGCCCAACCGCAATGCGCTGCTGCAGCGCCTGCGCGACCTGTTCGCGCAAGAGCAGCCGCCCGGGTTCGCCCTCATCCTGATGGACGTGGACCGCTTCAAGCTCTTCAACGAAGCGCATGGCCAGGCCGTCGGCGACGAGGTGCTCAAGGTGCTGGCCACCAGCCTGTGCGCGTGCTTTGCCGCGCAGGCCGAGGTCATGCGCCTGGGCGAGGACGAGTTCGCCTTGCTGCTGATGGGCGACGACCCTGCGCGTGCCGCGGACGCCATCGCGCAAGGCGTCAAGAAGATGCTGCACGAGCCGCTGGCCTTGCCTGATCACCGCTTTTTCCTGGACGTGTCGATGGGCGTGGCCAGCTACCCCTCGTCCGCGCGAAGCGCCGATGCCTTGCTGCAGGCCGCGCACGCCGCCATGCACGAGGCCAAGCGCCTGCCGGGCACCTCGGTGCAATGGGCCACCGAGCAGGGCACGCAAGGGCTCGTGGCCTTCTTCAGTGCCGAGCAGGCGCTGCGCGCCGGCTTGCAGAACGCCGAGTTCAAGCTGGTCTACCAGCCCAAGGTGGCGGCCCACTCGGGCAGGCTGCTGGGCTTCGAGGCCCTGGTGCGCTGGGACCGGCCCGGCCTGGGCCGCGTCAGCCCGATGGCGTTCATCCCGGCCGCCGAGCGCACGGGCCTGATCGTGCCCTTGGGCGCGCAGATCCTCAAAGAGGCTTGCAGGCAGATGGCCTCGTGGCGCGAACAGGGCTTCAACGTGGTGCCCGTGGCCGTGAACGTGTCGCCCTTGCAGTTGCTGGACACGGACTTCCCGGCCGCCGTGATGCGCACCTTGCGCGAGTTCGATCTGCCGCCGCAGTGCCTGACGCTCGAGATCACCGAGACCGCCGCCGTGACCCACATGGACCAGGCCAACGAGCAGATCGGCCAACTGCGCCAGCAGGGCGTGGAAGTGGCGCTCGACGATTTCGGCACGGGCTTCTCGTCGCTCAACATGCTGCGCAGCCTGCCCTTGCGCACGGTCAAGATCGACCGCAGCCTGATCGACCCGATGCCCTCGCAGCAGGCCAACGCCGTGGTCAAGGCGATCTGCGACCTGGCTGGCGTGTTGAGCCTGGACGTGGTGGCCGAAGGCGTCGAGACCGAGGCGCATGCCACGGCCGCCTTGCTGGCCGGATGCGATGCGCTGCAGGGCTTCCTGTTCGCCAAGCCGTTGGACGTGGACGAGGCCACGCGCTGGCTGGTCGAGCGCTATTGATGCTGGCTGGTGCTGTGGCCCTATCGGCTTCGCGTAGCCCAATCGGTCAATGCGGGTCAATGCGGGTCAATGCGGGTCAGCGCAGGCGCGCACGCAGCCAGGCTTGCGCCGGCATCTCCAGCACGCGGTACACGATGGCAGCGAGGCTGAAGGTCAGCACGAGGTAGCCCAGCAAGAAGGCCGGTTGCTGCAAAGGCGGATGCCAGCCCAGGCTCAGCACCAGGTTGGCTGTCAACAGTTGAAGCGGGAAGTGCAGCAGGTAGCTGGCATACGTCGTGTTGCCCAGCGCATTGATGAGGTGCACGAGACGCGGCGAGCGCGGCTGCACGCCATCCAGCAAGACCAGCAGCATCACGGGCGCGAGCAAGGCCACGTAGAACATCGCCTTGAGCTTGCCCGCCGCCAGCAGCCACGCTCCTGCGCCCACGGCGGCCAAGCCCGCCGCCAGCACCGCGCGCCTGACCAGGCGAGGCTGCCTGAGCAAGGCCTCGTGCGCCAGGTGCGTCAAGGCGCCGAGGTAGAAGAAGAACACGCACAGCACGACCGGGTGCGGCGTGAGCTTGAGCGCATAGACCAGGCCGGCGGCGCCGATCAAGCCCACCACATGCCACCAACGCGTCATGCCCAGGCGGCTCAAGGCATAGAACAGCGCATAGACCAGCACCTCGATCGAGATGCTCCAGATCGGCCCGTTGAAGGACCACTCGCTGCGCCCCGGCCAATCGCTCGCCATGAACAGCTGCAACGCGAAGTGCGGCCAGTCGTTGTGCTGGTAGACGTAGTCCACGCCTTGCCTGGCGCGGTACCAGGCGGCCAGCGCGGCCACGATCAGCAGGGTCGCCAGGTGCAAAGGGTAGAGCCTCGAGAAACGCAGCACGGCGAAGCGGCGCGCGCCCACTTGTCCCTTCGACACAGGCTGTGCGTACTTCCAGAAGAAGATGAAGCCCGACAGGCACCAGAAGGCCTGCACGCCCAGCCACCCCGCCTCGTAGAACGGCTTGAGCAGGCCATACAGCGGCTGCTGCGTGACCTCGAAGTTCACGGGCGCGCCACCCACGAAGAAAAAGTGCTGGTAGTGCCAGACCAGCACCGAGATGGCGCAGGCAAAGCGCAGCAGCTCCAGGCCGAGCAGGGAATGGGTCGGGGTCGATAGGGGTGCGGAGGGCCTCGTCATCGGGTGACATCTTGGCATGCCTGGGGTCATGTGCTGCGTCATGGTGCTCCTCAATCCGGGCGGGCTTCAGTGTGCACATGTACACTTGACCAAATATGGAATCCACTCAACAACTGCTCGGAACGGGTCTCTATCCGCTTGACAGGGCTGCACGCCTTGTTGGGGAAGAAGTGCGTACCGTCCGCCGCTGGTTGAAGGGCTATTCCTGGAAGCATCCCGATGGGCGTCGCACGTCAGAGCCTTTGTGGCCCATGCAGTACGCCGATGATGCGGACTTGGCCGACGATCAGGTTCTGAGCTTCAGGGATCTGCTTGAGTTACGAACCGTTGCGCGTTTTGTGAAGCAAGGTGTGTCCTTGCGAGTGGTGCGGGCCACGATCGAGGTGGCACGCGAATACCTGGGTGATTACCCACTGCACTCGCGCCGCTTTGTGACGGATGGCCGCAAGATTTTTCTGGAAGCGGTTGAGCGAGCGGGCGAAGAGGCCAAGGTGCTGGATGTCCGTGAACGGCAGTTCGCGTTCGAGTCCATCATCCGACCCAGCTTGATTGAAGGCATCGAGTACGGGGACAACGCACAAGCGTTGCGGTGGTATCCGGTATCCAAGCGCAAGGTCATCGTGCTGGATCCTGAGTTGCAGTTTGGTGAGCCGATCATCGCCGATGCTGGCGTGCCCACAGACACGCTGGCCGCTGCGGTTGTGGCAGAGCAGGGCGATGTGCACCGCGTTGCGCGTCTGTATCGGGTCACGCCGCAAGCAGTCAAAGCGGCCGTTGTTTTTGAGGACAGTTTGGCTGCGTGAACTTCCTGTTTGACAACAACCTTCCGCCGGATCTGGCACATGCTATCCGCGAGTTGTGCATTGGCGAGCAAGATGTCAAAGAGGTCTGTCACCTGACGGACCGATTTCCGCCTTCAACGCCCGATCTGAAATGGATTGAAGGACTTGGGAAGAACTGGTATGTCGTCAGCATCGACAAGTTCACCAAGAGCCGTGGGGCAGAAAGGGAAGCATTGCGCCGGGCTGGTCATACGGTTTATGTGCTAGATCCCCAATGGTCCTCGCATCCTTTTTGGTCCAAATCGTCGCGATTGGTGTTGTGGTGGCCTCAGGTACTTGAGCATGCGCGGCTGATTCAGGGCGGCATTCACCGCATACCTTGGCGACACACGTCTGGGAAGAGGTTTGTCAGCTTGTGAGACGTGAATAAGCTTCAGGCTCCCCAGCTGATCCATGCGGAACAACGTGACCTCAATAGGATCGGGACCACGGGCTCCACTTTGCTGCGCTCGTAAGACGCAATGACTAAGGCTAACGACTCCAGCTCGGCTTCCTTGCTGGAGCCCGGTAGAAAGTCTTCATCCATCAACGCTGACAGACGAACGACAACCGTATCGTAGTCACGCTGCGTCTTGATCACTTCCACCTGGTGCTTCATGCCCGTTCCATTCATTTGCCGCGTCAGCACATTGTCGTGTTTAGCATGGTGCCGACCAAGCGAATCAAGACGACGCCCTGTGAAAGCGCGCTTTCACACCTCGCAATACATTAAAGATTGCTTTAATATGATGGGGAGTACTTAAGCGGGCTTTCACAACCATGCGCAGCACGGGCACCTACGCGATCTCCACGACCTTGGGCGAAGCCGTTCAAGCATTCGTGCCGCGCCCGTTGCCCCCAAGTGCGCCCCCGCTGTTGCCCGCTGCCTTCGCATCCCTCAACCACGCCGCCGAGTTGGCATTGGCCCGTCTGTCTGGTGTGTCGGGCCTGGTGCCCTCGGTGGACTGGTTGCTTTACAGCGCCATCCGCAAAGAAGCGTTGCTCACCTCACAGATCGAAGGCACGCAAGCCACGCTGACCGACCTGTTCGATGAAGAAGCGGGCTTGGCCGTCAGCAACACTGATGACGTGGAGGAGGTGACCAACTACCTGCGGGCCTTCCGACTGGTGCAGGGCCATTTGCGAGACCCCAACGGTTTGCCGATCAGCGTGCGCCTGTTGTGCGACGCGCACCGACTGCTGCTCGATGGCGTACGTGGCACTGGCAAGCAACCAGGCGAGCTGCGCCGCTCACAAAACTGGATCGGTGGCACACGGCCTGGCAACGCAGCCTTTGTGCCGCCACCACCAGAGCACGTGGCCGCCTTGCTGGCGGACATGGAGCGCTTCATCCACGATGAGGCCCCCACACTGCCGCCGCTGGTGAAGATCGCTCTGGTGCACGCCCAGTTTGAAACCATCCATCCGTTTCTCGATGGCAACGGCCGCATCGGGCGCCTGCTCATCGCGGCCTTGCTGGAGCATTGGCGCCTGTTGCCCGAGCCATTGATGTACCTCAGCGGCTACCTCAAGCAACACCAGCCCGAGTACTACCGCCGCTTGTCGGCTATCCGCACCGATGGCGATTGGGAGGGCTGGTTGTCGTTCTTTCTGGAAGGCGTGACCAGCGCTGCTACCGAGGCCGAGCGCGGCATTGTGGCCATTGCCAGCCTGGTGTCGGCAGACCGTCGCCGCCTGTTGGCGTCGCCCAAGGCAGGGCCAGCCAGCTACCGCTTGTTCGAGATGCTGCCGATGATGCCGCGCTTCACGGTCGAGCGCGTGCGCCAGGCCCTGAGCACCACTTTCCCCACTGCCAATGCCGCCGTCAAGGTGCTTGAGGATCTGGGTATCGTGGCAGAGCTGACAGGCCAGAAGAAAAACCGCAGCTACAGTTATCAGCCATACATCGCGCTGTTGGCGCTTTGACACGCAGGGCAGGGCATGACCGAAGACCAACTCGAACAAGATGCACTGGGCTGGTTGGCCGAGGTGGGCTATGCGGTTCAATCCGGTTTGGACATTGCGCAAGATGGCCCCAATCCTCAGCGCGCCGACTACCGCCAGGTCATCCTACCGTTCCGGCTGCGCGAGGCCATCCAGCGCTTGAACCCGAGCATCCCCACCTCTGCCCGTGAAGATGCCCTGCAGCAGGTGCTGGACCTGGGCATCCCATCCTTATTGCTTGCTAACCGCGCTTTGCACAAGCTGCTGCTGGGCGGAGTGCCCGTGCAGTAGCAAAAGGACGGCGACACCCGAGGCGATTTCGTCCGCCTGGTCGATTGGTCTGATGTGGCACGCAACGAGTTCTGGGCAGTCAACCAGTTCACCATCAAAGGGCCGCACCACACCCGCCGCCCTGACATCATCCTCTTCGTCAACGGCCTGCCTTTGGTGCTGCTGGAGCTGAAAAACCCCGCCGACCAGGTTGCCGACATCTGGAAGGCCTACGACCAGATCCAGACCTACAAGGCTCAGATCCCAGATGTGTTCCAGTACAACGAGGTGCTGGTCATCTCGGACGGCACCGAGGCACGCCTGGGCTCTTTGTCAGCCAACGCCGAGCGCTTCATGCAATGGCGCACCATCGATGGCATTAGCCTTGATCCGTTGGGCGAGTTCAATGAGTTGGAAACCCTGGTTCGTGGCGCACTGGCGCCGCAGTACCTGCTGGACTACCTGCGCTACTTTGTTCTGTTTGAGGATGATGGCGCGCTGATCAAGAAGATCGCCGGGTACCAACAGTTCCATGCCGTGCGCGCCGCCATCGAGCATGTGGTGGCCGCGTCGCGCACCGACAGCCCGGCCAACATTCATGGCAAGGGTGGTGTGGTCTGGCACACGCAAGGCAGCGGCAAGAGCATTACCATGACCTGCTTTGCCGCCCGGGTGATGCAAGAACCGGCGATGGCCAATCCCACCATCGTTGTCATCACAGACCGCAATGACCTCGATGGCCAGCTCTTCGGTGTATTTAGCCTAGCGCAGGATCTGCTGCGCGAGCAGCCCATGCAGGCCAACACGCGGCAAGAGTTGCGTCAGCTCCTGAGCAACCGGCCTTCTGGCGGCATCGTCTTCGCCACCATCCAAAAGTTCATGCCAGGTGAAGACGAAGACATGTTCCCCGTCCTGTCCGACCGTCGCAACATTGTCGTGATCGCCGACGAAGCGCACCGCACGCAATATGGCTTCGAGGCCAAGTTGAAGACTCGCAAGCTCAAGCCAGAAGCTGGGAAGAGTCCCGCCACGGCACTCATCGCGACCGATGGCGACAGAGCTGTGGTGGCCTCCACAGCTGACTTCGCTCCGCCTGAGTACAAGACGAGTTATCAGGTGGGCTATGCCCAGCACCTGCGCGATGCCTTGCCTCAAGCCACCTTCGTGGCGTTCACGGGTACGCCTGTCAGCAGCACTGACCGCGACACCCGTGCTGTGTTTGGCGACTACATCCATGTCTATGACATGCAGCAGGCAAAGGAAGATGGCGCCACAGTGGCCATCTATTACGAATCACGCTTGGCCAAGCTGAGCCTGAAAGAGGACGAGCTGGCCCACATCGACGACGAAGTGGATGAGCTGGCCGAAGAGCGACCAAGCCAAGCTCAAGAGCCGTTGGGCGGCGCTGAAAAAAATTGTTGGCGCCACACCGCGCGTGGCAAGTGTGGCCAGCGACTTGGTCAAGCACTTTGAAGAGCGCGACAAGGCCCAGCCCGGCAAAGCCATGGTGGTGGCCATGAGCCGCGACATCTGCGTGCACCTGTATGACGAGATCATCAAGCTGCGTCATCATTGGCATGATGCGGACCCTGAGAAGGGGGCCATCAAGATCGTGATGACCGGCTCCGCCAGTGACAAGGCCTTGCTGCGCCCACACATCTACAGCGCCCAGGTCAAGAAGCGGCTTGAGAAGCGCTTCAAAGACCCAGCCGATCCGCTGCGCATCGTGATCGTGCGCGACATGTGGCTCACCGGCTTCGATGCGCCCTGCGTGCACACCTTAACGTGGACAAGCCCATGAAGGGCCACAACCTCATGCAGGCCATCGCCCGCGTGAATCGCGTGTTCAAGGACAAGCAAGGTGGCCTGGTCGTGGACTACATCGGCATCGGCAATGAGCTGAAGGCCGCGATGAAGGAATACACCGCCAGCAAAGGCCGGGGCAAGCCTACGGTCGATGCCCACGAGGCCTACAGCGTGCTGGCGGAAAAACTTGATGTGCTGCGCGCCATGCTGCACGGCTTTGACTACAGCGGCTTTCTCACAGGCGGGCATAAGACGCTGGCCGGTGCTGCGAACCATGTGCTGGGCATCAAGACCGAGCAAGGCCGCGAAGGCAAGAAGCGTTTTGCTGATACGGCTTTGGCCATGAGCAAAGCCTTTACGCTTTGCTGCACGCTGGACGAGGCCAAAGCCGTGCGCGAAGAGGTGGCCTTCATGCAGGCCGTCAAGGTGATCCTGACCAAGCGCGACATCTCTGCGCAAAAGCGCACCGACGAGCAGCGCGACCTGGCGATCCGCCAGATCATCAGTTCTGCCGTGGTGTCTGAAAGCGTAGTCGATATCTTCGATGCCGTGGGCCTGGACAAGCCCAACATCGGTTTGTTGGACGATGACTTCCTGGCACAGGTGAAAAGTCTGCCTGAGCGCAATCTGGCGGTGGAGCTGCTGGAGCGCTTGTTGGAGGGCGAAATCAAGAGCCGCTTTGCCACCAATGTCGTGCAGGAGAAGAAGTTCTCAGAATTGTTGGGCAATGTCATCAAGCGGTACCAGAACCGATCCATCGAAACCGCGCAGGTGATGGAAGAGCTGGTCGAGATGGCCAAGAAGTTCAGGGAAGCGGCGTCGCGCGGCGAGACGCTGGGTTTGACCGACGACGAGGTGAAGTTCTATGACGCCTTGGTGATGAGCGATGAAACGCTGAAAAGATTGCACATGAGTTGACGGAAAACCTGCGTCAAAACATCAGCGTGGACTGGTCGCAGCGTGAAAGCGTGCGGGCCAAGCTGCGGCTGATGGTCAAGCGCATTTTGCGCAAGTACAAGTACCCACCTGATGCAGCCGATGCGGCGGTGGAGCTGGTGCTGGAGCAGGCTGAGTCGCTTGGTGATACGTGGACGGGTTAAATGCCCATCTCGCACAGCTCTACTTCACGATGACGCTGTCAGGGACACCTACTTCGTCCAGATTCATGACATCAGAATCGTCGTCCTGTATCCCATCTTCCGTGGAGATGCCATATCCATCGGTTGCCAGATCTACTTCTGGGATAAATTTGGAGTGAGCCTTTTGCAGGTACGCCTTGGCACTGTCTCTGTCAGCCTCATAGGACAGCTGTTGATTGATGAAGTCAAGCTTTGATTTGGCGTCATTGATTACGTCAGCCCAACATTTGACCCACACCGTGATGTTCTGCTCAGCATCGTCATACACCTGACCTTTTGGCCTGTCACGTTGACTGGCTTTCTTTTGAGCATAGGCATCAAGATCGTTAGATATGGCGATGAACGTCCATTTTGCAGGCACGCCTCGGAAGCGCTCATCGCTCGCTACTGCAATTGCGTATTTCTCAATCTGAGTAAGAACCTCGCTGTCGATCTTTTTTGATGGCCGCTTTAGCTCAACGATCAAATAGTCGTACTCGCCGCTGCGTGGTTGGACAGCCTTGCAAAGCATCAAGTCTACGCGTCCTTGCTTTCCTCCACCAATATCCACGGGCGCCCCATCATCTTGTCGTGGGCCCAGTACTGAAATGTGTTTGTTGAGAACTTCTTCAAGCCGCTGCTCACTTCCCGCCAAAGCAAACTCTTCATGAAACAACCAGCCTTCGTTCTCCAGCATTTTGTGTAATTGATCGCGCTCCAGAAGCTTCTTTTTACTCTCCTTACCAAAGACGAGAGCATCCAAGCCTGCCAGAAAATCAAGTCGTCCAGCAACAGTTTTCGCTGCGCTAATGATTGAAGACAGACTTGTTTTCCCCAGAAGCGCAGCCAAATCGTCTTGCTCTGAACGCTTAAGACCTAAAACTTCGCTAATGATGGTTTGCACGGAGTCCGGATTTTCACGAACCGCATGTGCAAGTAGCTGGAACGTGAACTTCTTGGATTTGTAGTCCGCATCCTCAAAAGATGGGAGGTAGCTCTGAACATTTACCGCAAGAATGTCGAAGACTTGACGCTTGGCGGTTTCAAGAGGGTCCAGGTTCGACTTTTCTTCAAACGGATAGATCTTCTCTTGCTTCCATTTTTCTACTACCTCGCTTTGGTTCTCAGCAAGGCGCTTTCTAAAGTGCGCTTTCAATTTACTCTTGGCATTACTCATGACCGCCTGAACATCAGGATGTAGGTCGGTGAGTACAAGTGCGTTGGATTTGTCTAAGTCTCGAAATAGCTCGGACTTGATGTATGCAGTGAATTCAAATCCGGGCGCTCTAACCTGCGGACCGATTGGAAGCGTATGGAGAGCGACTCCGCTAGGGTCGCAAAGATGTAGCGTCCGTTCTGTTGATACTTTCCACTCAATCACTGACAAGGTCACAGAAACGAGTCGCCCATTTTCGGTTTTTGCCTTGTCTAAGCGAATATTCGTGGTTTGAATCTGTGCACTTCGTGGATCGACGGCTTTTCCATCAAATGTGAGGCCAAGGTCAGGATACTCGGTTAAGTATGCGGCGTAAATTCTCGCTAGCTCCATCAATGCAGAGCCATCGCGCAAAGATCGGAATTCGTGCCTTATGTTGTGAATAGCGACTTCCGTCCCGGCCTTTTCTGCATCTGATACCTCTACAGGTTCCGAAAATTCAAAATCCTCGATTGTATTGAGATGTCCAACTATTCGATAGGAATAAGTTTTTCCATCTTTCTTGTAAGTGGTGTTCCATTGCACGCGTTCACCCAGCGCAAATGCCTTGAAGCGCCCCTTACCGTTTTTCCCATGTAAAACCCGGCCAGCTTGTTTGTAAGCCTGCTTCTTCCATGATTCGCCCAGCCCACCAAAAAATGATTCAATCTGACTGGGGTCAATGCCATATCCAAAGTCACGTACTCGGACAGTTTCAATTCCATCTAACTCGTTGACATTGACAGACACCGCTACCTCATTGGACCCAGCATCAAAGCCGTTCCAAATGACCTCGGAAAGGGCCGCAATGGGTTTTGCAGCGACTAGAGTTTCGATGAAGTCCCGTTTCGCAGTCACATGCACTTTTGCCATCTGTCTCCCCTAGAACCTAGTGTGACTATACCGCTTCAGCGGGCCACCTCTTACGCGCGTTGAGTCGTGATTGCCCTCAGAGATATCGGCCTTCGGATCGCGTAGGGTCATCCAGTCGTCTGGCCATGGGTTCACGGCGAGCATGTGTGTAGGCTAAGCGCAGAAGTGTGTGATCAAGCTTAGTACATGGCGCTGATAGCTTGGCGAACGTCTTTAGGGAGGAATTTTCAGCAGTTTGATCTGTACTGGCTAAAATGATCGCCTATGCGTGCGTTCTTGCTTTCCTCAGCACCCCTCTACCGGCAGCGTTGGCGTAAGCCAGTGACCTGATCGACCTATTGCGCCCATCCCAGGCGCCAGACTCCCCACCTGCATGTGACACTGGCTGTCCAGTGAGCAAAAAAGCGGGTATCAAAGCGGGTATCAAAACGAGGGCTGCCAAGAAATCCCCCATGAAATCAATAGGATAGAGCGCATATGCTGCTGATGATCGACAACTACGACAGTTTCACCTTCAACCTGGTGCAGTACTTCTGCGAGCTGGGTGAAGAGGTCAAGGTCCACCGCAACGACGAGATCACGCTCGACGAGATCGCCGCGCTCAAGCCCGACCGCCTGGTGCTGTCGCCCGGGCCTTGCTCGCCCGCCGAAGCCGGCATCTGCGTGCCCGCGCTGCAGCGTTTCACCGGCCAGTTGCCCATCCTGGGCGTGTGCCTGGGCCATCAGAGCATCGGCGCGGCGCTGGGCGGCAAGGTCATCCGCGCGGGCGAGCAGATGCACGGCAAGACCAGCGTCATCACGACCGACGAAAAAGGCGTGTACGCGGGCCTGCCCAAGCAGTTCACCGTGATCCGCTACCACTCGCTGGCCATCGAGCGTGCCACCTTGCCTGAGTCTCTCGAGATCACGTCCACGACGGAAGACGGCGAGATCATGGGCGTGCGGCACAAGGGCCCGCAGACGGACAAGCACTTCGCGCCGCTCGAGGGCGTGCAGTTCCACCCCGAGTCGATCCTGACCGAGCACGGCCACGCCATGCTGGCCAACTTCCTGAAGATGTGAGGCGCCGGTCATGACGCAGATCACCGATCAGCAGGCGCTGCAGCGCGTCATCGAGCACCGCGAGATCTTCCACGACGAGATGCTCGGCCTCATGCGCCGCATCATGCGTGGCGAGATGTCGCCCGTGACCATGGCGGGCTTCATCACCGGCCTGCGCGTCAAGAAGGAAACCGTGGGCGAGATCACGGCCGCCGCGCAGGTGATGCGCGAGTTCGCCACGCCCGTGCACGTGGCCGACAAGCTGCATCTGGTGGACGTGTGCGGCACCGGCGGCGACGGCCTGCACACCTTCAACATCTCGACCACGGCCATGTTCGTGGCCGCGGCAGCCGGTGCGCGCGTGGCCAAGCACGGCGGGCGCAGCGTGTCGTCGAGCACGGGCAGCGCCGATGTGCTCGAGGCTTTTGGCGCGGCGATCAACCTGCAGCCCGAGCAGGTGGCGCAGTGCCTGGCCGCCACGAACGTGGGCTTCATGTTCGCGCCCAATCACCACGGTGCCATGAAGCACGCCGCGCCCGTCCGCAAGGAGCTGGGCGTGCGCACGCTGTTCAACATCCTCGGGCCTTTGACCAACCCGGCGGGTGCGCCCAACCAGCTCATGGGCGTCTTCCATCCTGACCTGGTGGGCATCATGGCGCGCGTGCTGCAGCGCCTGGGCTCCGACCACGTGCTGGTCGTGCATGGCCGCGATGGGCTCGACGAGATCACCTTGTCCGGCGAGACGCTCGTGGCCGAGCTGCGCAATGGCGAGGTCAGCGAGTACACGGTCACGCCGGCGCAGTTCGGTCTGGCCGAGCACGACGGTTCGATGCTCAAGGCCCCCAGCCGCGAGGCCTCCGTGGCCACCGTGCGCCGCGTGTTCGACAACGAGCCCGGCCCGGCCCGCGACATCGTGCTGCTCAATGCCGGCGCGGCGCTCTACGCGGCCAACGTGGCCGACTCGCTGGCCGATGGCGTCGAGCGTGCCCGCGATGCCCTGGCCAGCGGCCGTGCGGGCGAGGCGCTCTTCAACTTCATTCAGACGACACAGGGCTTGGCTGCGCCTCAGGCGTGAGCTTGTGGCGCGGCACGGTCGCCAGTGCCTCGGGCAAGAGCGCGCAGCGGTTGCGGCCCAGTTGCTTGGCCTGGTAGAGCAGGTTGTCGGCGGCGTTGAGCAGGGCCTGCACGGGCAGTTCCGCGTTGGGCACGACGCTGGCCACGCCGATGCTCACGGTCAAAGGGATGGCCTTGCCCTCGTGCGTGAAGTCGATTGATTGCACACCCAGCCTGATCGTCTCGGCGATGTGCGCCGCGCCCACCGTGTGCGTCTGCGGCAGCACGATCAGGAACTCTTCGCCGCCATAGCGCACGGCGTGGTCGCCCGGTCTTTGCACCACGCGCGCGATCACGCTGGCGATGAGCCGCAGGCCTTCGTCGCCGGCCAGGTGGCCATGCTGGTCGTTGAGCTGCTTGAAGTGGTCCGCGTCGATCATCAGCACGGACACGGGCGTCTGCCAGCGATGCGCCTGGCGCCATATCTCGGGCAGGCGCTCGCTGAGGAACATGCGGTTCTTCAAGCCCGTCAAGGCATCGCGCTCCGACAGCTCGTGCAGGCGCTGGTTGGCCAGCGTCAGCTCGTTCATCGCTTTGTCGAGCTCGCGTGTGCGCGCCTGCACGCGTGATTCGAGCTCGGCCGCGTGCGCGCGCTGCAATCGCTCGTTCTCGTCGCGCGCCAGCTTGAGGCGGTAGGCCAGCGCGAACGACAGCAGCGTGAACTCCAGCAGCGAGCCCAGTTGCAGGCTGTACTCGGTCAAGGCATTGCTGGGGACCATGCCCAGCGTGTGCAGCGCCGTCATGAAGATGCCCAGCATCAGGCCGCCGAACGCCGCCAGGAAATAGCGCGCGGCCGGCACGCCGCGGTGCTGCAAGGTCGCGGCCATCACGAGCATCAGCAAGGGCGTGATGACGCAGGCCACGGTCACCACTTTGACGTGCCAGTCGTAAGGCAGCACGAAGGTGGCCGGCGCCAGCGCCAGGAAGAACCACTGCAGGCCGCGCATCGCCCGGTCCGCCTTGGGGCTGTTGAGCCACAGTTGCAGGAACTGCCGGCTGAACAGCACGAGCGACCAGCCCGACAGGCTCATCGACAGCGGCGTCGCCAGGTTGCCCCAGTTCGGGCTGCGCGGCCACAGGTACTCGAACGAGAGGCCGCTGAACGTGAACTGCGCCATGCCGAACACGGCCATGTAGACCACGTAGTACAGGTAGGTGCGGTCGCGCAGCGAGAGGCTCAGCAGCAGGTTGTAGACCATGATGGCCAGCATCGCGCCGCCATACAGGCCCAGCAGCAGTTGCTCGCGGTGCGCGCGCTGGATCTGGTCCGCGTGCGAGCTGACCTCCAGCGGCGCCTGCAAGGAGCCCTGCCCCGACACGCGCACATACACCTGCGCCTGCTCGCCCGGGCGCAGGCTCAGCTTGAAGTAGAAGTGCCGGTCGTTGAGCGAGCGCGTGGCGAAGGGGCGGCGGTCGCCGCTGGCATGATGCTGCACGCGCCCGTCGGGCCAGACCACGTACACGTCCACATAGTCCACGAGCGGGTAGCGCATGCCCAACAGCCATTCCGTGTGCTGCCTGGCTTCGTTGCGCAGCGAGCCCTGCAGCCAGAAGGCCGAGTGGCTGTAGCCGAAGTTCGGCTGGTCGCTCGTGCTGATTTGCCAGGCGGACGGCGCCTGCGCCATCACCTCTTCCAGCGTCATGCGGGCGGACTTGTCCTCGAGCGTGCGCACATGGCGGCCCATGTCCAGGTGCGTGAAGGCATCGTCCAGCACGATGACGTCGGCGCGCGCCCCCCCCGGCCACGCCGACAACAGGACGAGGGCCAGCAGACAGCGCCAGCAACGGTGAAAAATGGCCTGGGCCAAACGGGTGCTCCCCAAGTACGGCATGCCCCGGTGTTATCGGCCGCCGGCGCGGTTTCCATAGGCATCGCCCTGCGGATCGCAGACCTTTTATGGACGTTTCGCGCCCGCCGCCACGGCCAAACCACAAACGGGGATAATTCCCCCTCGACCCGAACCTCGCCCCGCCCATGTCCGACATCCTCAACAAGATCGTTGCCGTCAAGCACGAAGAAATCGCCGCCGCCCTGAAAGGGGCGCCACTGAGCGCCGTGCGCGCCGAAGCCGAGGCCCGCAACCGCGATCTGGCCGATGTGCGCGACTTCGTGGGCGCGCTGCGCGGCAAGATCACGGCAGGTCAGGCAGCCGTCATCGCCGAGGTCAAGAAGGCCAGCCCGAGCAAGGGCGTGCTGCGCGAGCAGTTCGTGCCGGCCGAGATCGCCGCCAGCTACGCCCGGCATGGCGCAGCCTGCCTGAGCGTGCTGACCGACGAGCGCTTCTTCCAAGGCTGCACGCGCTACCTGCAAGAAGCGCGCGGCGCCTGCGCCCTGCCCGTGCTGCGCAAGGATTTCATGGTCGATGCCTACCAGGTCTACGAGGCCCGGGCCATGGGCGCCGACTGCATCCTGCTGATCGCCGCCTGCCTCGATGACGCGCAGATGGCGGACCTCGAAGCGTGCGCTCACTCACTGGGCATGGCCGTGCTGGTCGAGGTGCACGACGGCGAAGAGCTCGACCGCGCCTTGCGCCTCAAGACCCCGTTGGTCGGCATCAACAACCGCAACCTGCGCACCTTCGACGTCACGCTGGACACGACGCTGGGCCTGTTGAACCGCGTGCCGCCCGACCGCCTGCTGGTGACCGAATCCGGCATCCTCGGCGCGCCCGATGTGCGCCGCATGCGCGAGGCCAATGTGCACGCCTTCCTGGTCGGCGAGGCCTTCATGCGCCAGCCCGACCCGGGTGTGGCGCTGGCCACGCTGTTCGCCTGAGCGTTCACGATGCCGCGCAAGCCGAGCATGCAAGGCAGCCTGTTCGCGGCCGAATCGGCGGGCGAATCGGCTGGCGAAGAGGTCGACGCCAGCGCCGCTTCGAATGCCACCGCATCGAACGCCGCCGCGCCCGATGACGCGCCCCATCTGAGCCGCCCGCTTAACGCGCTGTTCGACGAGGTGCCCGCCGACTGGCGCGACCTGACCGACGCTTTCCGCGCCAGCGCCACGGGCCAGGCCTTGATCAAGCGCGTCGACGCGGCCCGCGCGGGCGGCGCCACCATCTACCCGGACGACGTGTTCGCGGCCCTGCGCACCACGCGGCGCGCGCAGGTCAAGGTCGTCATCCTCGGGCAAGACCCTTATCACGGGCCGGGGCAGGCGCACGGCCTGGCCTTTTCCGTGCGGCCGGGCGTGGCCATCCCGCCGAGCCTGCGCAACATCCGCAAGGAGATCCAGCGGGACCCCGGCGTGACGCCACCCGCGCATGGCTGCCTGCAGGCCTGGGCCGAGCACGGCGTGCTGTTGCTCAACACCGTTTTGACCGTGAACGCCGCGCAGGCCGCCAGCCACGCCGGCTGGGGCTGGGAGACGCTGACCGATGCCTTGATCGCCGCCGTGGCCGCCGACCCTGGCCCGAAGGTCTTCATGCTGTGGGGCGCGCATGCCCAGCGCAAGGCTGCGCTGATCGAACAGGCCTTGGCGCAATCAGACTTGGCGCAATCAGATGGTGATTCGGGTGGCGACTCAGTTGGCGACCAAGGCCGCCTGCTCATCCTGCAAAGCAACCACCCTTCGCCGTTGTCCGCCACACGCGGGCCCGTGCCCTTCGTGGGCAACGGGCACTTCGGCCAGGCCCAGGCGTTCTGGCAAGCAAAAGGCCAGCGCCTGGATTGGACGCTGGCCTGATCGAGCCTGGCGACGCGGGCGGCCGGGCCGCCTCGAGCGCGCGTGGCTTACTTGAAGTAGTACACGCCGATGACGCCGATGTGTGTGCCGTCGATGTCCTTGCCGCCGACATCGGGCTTGTACTTCTCGCTGACGACGCGCATCTTCAGGCCGATCTTGGGCCCGAAGAAGGTCTCGGCTTCAACGACCACGCCCACCGAGCTGCTGTACTTCTGCTCCTGCGCATACTGGTCGCCCAGGCCCGATGTGTGCACCTTCGGGCTCAGCGCCTTGCGCAGGCCGCCGCCGAAGCGCCACGAATCGTTGATGTCCCAGTGCGTCAGGACTTCGAGCGGGAGGCGGTCGAAGGTCACGCTGCCGTTGCGGGCGGAGGCCTTGTCGAATTGATAACCCAGGCTCATCTGGAAAGACCAGGGCGAACCGGGCGCCTGGTACTCGAAGCCGCCACGCAGATCGATGAGCGAGCCGCCATGCAGCGAGACGCTGGACGAGTTCTCATACTCGACCGTGTCACCCACCTGGTCGCCGCCGTAGGTCAGGCCACCACCGAGAAAGGGCGCAAAGCCGCTGGCCGATGCCTGCACGGCGTGGGCGGAAGAGAGGGCGCAGGCCAGTGCCGCGATGGTCAGTGCGTGTTTCATCAAGAGCGTGCTCCTAGTCGAAGTAGTAGGACGTCATCAGGCCGAAGTGGTCGCCTTTGTACTTCCGGTTGTTGTCGAAATCCGTGCTGTCTTCGAAATGGAAGTATTCGTGGACCCAGCGTGCTTTCAAGCTCCAGCTGGAGGTGGCCATCCATTCCGTTTCGAACACCAGGCCGGTGGAGCCTTTCAATTGCGCGTGGATGTTGCAAGGCGTGCCTGCGTCATCGCAGGTGCCGCCCACGCCAGCGAATCTGGCGCGTGTGCTGCGTCGCACGCCAAACCCGAGGCGGGTGCGGTCTGTGGCGCTGTATTGCACGAGCAATTCCACGGGGCGGCGGCGAAATGAGAAGTGGCCGTTGATGCCGGTCGCCTGGTCATTGTGATAGCCATAACTGGTTTGCAAGGTGAACGGCGTCGAATCCAGGTGGTAGGACAAACCCAATTGCAAAGCCAGGCCGGCCCCCGCGCTGATGTCTTCTTGATAATGCGTGCTGGAGCCCTGGGGCGTGATCGTGACGGGTTCGATAGTCTGCCCACCCCATGTGAAGCCAACGGTCGCGAATGGCCGCAGCCCTTTGCCGTTGTCATCCTCGGCCAAAACGGTGGAAGCGGCGGCGCTCAGCGCCAGCGCCAAAGCAAGTGCTCGTCGCATGGGTGTCCCTGTGGGTTGTGAAAATGTCAGCGTCGATGTCGACAGACCATCAATTTAACCGATCGCCACGTGATAGCCGCGTGGCTTCAAAACGACTGGCATGGATGGCGCGACCGGACGCATTGTGCGGTATGGCGCCGCGCGCGTGTTGTCAAAATAAAAGGCCGTGGCGTGGGCCTCACGGGGCAAAATGGTGCCCGAATGGGCCGCAAGCGAGGTCGAGCGAGGCATTTGTGCGACATGGGCGACACCTCATACCGCCGGTCCGCCCGTAGTGGACAATGCGTCGGGTGTGTGATGTACCGTCTTCTGTCACGTAGGAGGCACCGTGTTTAATCGTCGGCGATGCGAGGCCAGGCCTCGGGTATTTCGCCGGTTGCAACGCTGAGGGGGCGTTCATGCGTTTGGCCTTGTTGTCGCCTTTGCCACCTGAACAGACCGGTATCGCGGACTACGCCGCGCATTTCCGCGCCTCGCTCTACCAGGCCGGGGTCGATGTGCTGACGCCCCTGGCGGGCCAGCGGCCGATCGAGAGCCTGGCGGCCGCCAAGGCCTGGGTCGCCGAGCGCGACTGGCGCCGGGTCGACGTCGTGCATGCCGAGCTGGGTGGTGGGCGGCACAGCGAGTTCCTCACCTTGTGCGCATTGGCCGCCCTGCCGAACCGGCCGGCGCTGTCCGCCACGGTGCACGATCCCGAGCGGCTGATCTGGAAGCCCATCAACCGGGTCTGGGCCGCGGTCAACGGCATGTCGGCGGTGCCCCGTCCCGTCAAGCAGATGGTCGCCTTGCTGTCCGACCCGGCGACCTTGATGGCCGAACGCAGGCTGGCCAACCAGCTCGACGGCCTGGCGGTGCTGACGCAGACCGGCGCGAGCCGACTGATCAAGCGCATGAAACTGCCCGTCGACCGCGTCAGCGTGATCGCCCATGGCGCCTTGACCTTGCCCCACAAGCCCTTGCCCGAGCCTGATCCGATCCGCCTGTTGTATTTCGGGTTCATCTACAGCGGCAAAGGCATCGAGGATCTGATCGATGCGGTCGGGCGCGTGTGCGCCCAGCAGCCCGAACTGGCCTCGCGTCTGCGCCTGACCATCGCCGGCGGCACGGCGCCGACCATCGCTTTCGGCACGCAGGGCAGCTACCTCGACCAGTTGCGCGCCCGTGTCGAGCGCCGCGGCCTGAACGGCCGGGTCGACTGGGAGCTCGACGTGGACGAGCGCGATGTGCCCGATCTCGTGCAGCGGCATCATCTGATGGTGTTGCCTTATCGCGAATCCCTCAAGCTGGCCTTGATGGGCCAGGTGCGTGGCACCAGCGGCTCGCTGGCCTGGGCCATCGCCTGCGGACGCGGCGCCATCACGTCCGATGCGCGCGCGTTCGCCGAAGAGATCAGCCATGGCAACGGGTCGGCCTACCGCCAGGGCGACGTGGCCGCGCTGGCCGAGCAGATCGCGGGCGTGCTGGGCAAGCCCGAGATCCTGTCGCAATGGGCCAACCGCGCGAGCGCCCTGGCCCAGGAGCGCGCCTGGCCCATGACCGGGCAGCGTTTTGTCGGGCACTTCCAGCGCGCCATGGCGCGTGCGCCACGTGCCCGCGGCGTCAGCAGCAGCGGGCCCGCGTCGGTCTGGTCTCAAAAAGAATCGTTGTGATCCGAAGCGGGACGGTGAGGCCGTAAGCCTTTCGGGCTATGGTCGCGCCGTTTGTTGCTCGTTTGTCGCCTTTCATGCAATGCCGCCCAATTGCGGGGTGGTAATTTCCCTAGTTCTGCAGACAATGTCGTAGTAAAGACGGGTGTGTGCCTGTGTCTGCAAGGTGTGTCATCACATGACTAGTTGTTCATCGCCGCCTGTCGCAAGTGGGTCTTGCGACTTGGGTGTTGTGATCGTTAATTACCGGACGCTCGATTTGACGCTGCAATGTGTGGCGTCATTGCTCGAGCACGGTATCACGCAGGCCCATCACATCGTCGTGGTCGATAATGCTTCGCCCGACGGCTCGGGTTTGCGTCTGCAAGAGGCATTACCGAATGGCGTGCAGGTCATTCTCTCGAATGTCAACGGCGGATTCGGGGCGGGCGTGAATATCGGCGTCGCGGCGCTGTCGACCGAATTGGTGCTGGTGCTCAATCCCGATACTTACTTCCTGCGCAACGACATTCATTTGGTGCGCCAGGTTTTCGAGGCGCAGCCGCGGGTCGGCGTGGCCGGTCTCAAATTGGTCAATACCGATGGCAGCCTGCAATATTCGGCCAGGCGGTTTTACTCGCTTTCCGATATCGTGGCCAGGCGTACGGTGCTGGGGCGCCTGAGGCCGATGCGCCGGCTGGTACGGTCGCATTTGCTCAAGCAGCAATGGCTCGAAGGCGCGTTCGAGGCCGATTGGGTCATGGGCACGGGTTTCGTGGTGCGCCGTTCGGCTTTCGAGCAGGTTGGCCGCATGGACGAGGGATACTTCCTGTATTTCGAGGAAGTCGATCTGTGCGCCCGCATGTGGGTCAACGGGTGGCGTGTGGTGGCCGTGCCGGCCGTGGAGCTGGTGCACGAACACCAAAGGCACAGCCAGGCCGGGATCTGGTCGTCTTCCGGACAGACGCACCTGCGCAGCATGGTGCGGTTTTTCTCCAAGTTCGGCGTGCCATGGATCGCGCGGCCCAAGCGACAGAAGATGCAACGCGCCTACCAGCGCTGGTTGCGGCAGCTGTCGAACGGCGAGCGCTTCGAGCAGCCCAGACCCTTTGTGTAGCCCTGCAAGATGAGACGGTTTTCGATGTATCCATCCCGGGTATCGGGCATGTTCGATGTGAGGCCATGGCTGGCGGGCGCGTGCCTGCTGCTGGCCGCCTGCACGCCGATGGGCGACCTGACGCTGCCCTCGAAAGAGGCGATCGACGCCAGGCGCCTGACCCCTGCGGATGTGGAGCGGATGTCGCACCTGCCCACGCGCATCTACCCGGGCGACACCCTGCGCATCGTGCGCGACGCGCAGGACGCGGCCATGGACATCCGCAATCTGGTGGAAGACAGCCAGACGCAGCTGTATGTCGTGCGCTCGGATGGCAGCTTCTCCTACCGCTATGCGGGCCGGGTCGAGGCTGGCGGCAGGACGCCGGACGAGCTCGCGCAGGCCTTGCGCGGCAAGCTGGCCGAGTACTACAGAGAGCCGGGGGTCACGGTCAACATCGTGTCGTCGCCCAGCAGCAAGGTCGTTGTAGGCGGGGCCGTGCGCGCGCCCATGTCGCTGGACACGGCCGCCGTGGCCACGCTGGAGCAGGGGCTGTTCGCGGCGGGGGGCATGCTGCCGTCGGCCGACCCGACCCACATCGCCCTGCTGCGGCTGGACGAGGCGCAGCGCTACCAGCTTTATTTCATCGACATGGGTGGCATCTTGCAGCCCGGCTCCATGAGCTTGCCATCCGTGGCCTTGCAGCGCGGCGACATCCTGTTTGTGCCGAAGTCGGCCGCCGGCAATGCCGCCGATGGCGTGGACGTCTACATCAACCAGCTGCTGCCATTCACGCGTTCGCTGGGCGTGAGCTACAGCTGGGGCGACATCAAATCCAGATGAGCCTGAGCTCACCACATCATGATCGATATCCGTTCTTTTCGCGACTTCGTCCGGCTGTTCTACATTTTCCGGCGGCCCTTCTGGTACGCCGTGTGGGCCACGGTCGCCATCGTTGTGCTGGGTGCGTTCGTGTTGCCGCCCAAGTTCGCTTCGGAGGCGCGCCTGCTGGTCAAGCCCGGTCGTGAAAACGTGACCGTGCCCATCGATGCGGGCGACAGGGCGACCTACACGCCTTACGCCACGCAGCGCGATCCCATCATCGACGATGAAAAGATGCTGACCGGGCAACCGGTGGTCATGCAGGTGGCGCGCGTGTACCTGGCCGAGATGGAGGCGCTGGACCACCAACCCGTCAGCGGCTGGGGCGCGTTCAAGAAGGCCTTGCGCAAGAGCCTGCTGGCGACGCTGGACGCGGCGCGCGGCCTCACGGTCGCGCTGGGGCTGAGCGAGGCCATCGGCCCGCAAGAGCGGCTGGCCGAGAAGTTCGCCGACAAGTTCAAGGTGACCCACGGGCCGGGCTCCAATGTGATGGAGTTGAGCTTCGTCTGGGACGACGCCCAAGTGGCGCAGCGTGTGATGCAGACCTGGATCAAGGTCTACAACGATGAGCGCGCGACCGTGCTGGGACGCAAGAGCCTGGTCGTGTTCTACGACGCGAAGGTGCGCGACACCGATCAGCAGATCGAGTCGCTCAAGTCGCAGTTGCGGTCGGCGCTGGAGAAGATCAATGGCGTGAGCGCGGAGGAGCGGCTCACGGCCATCTCCAAGCGGCTCAACGATCTGAGCGACAGGCGCTCGGAAGCGCTGGCCGAGCGCACGGCCTTGGAGCAGGGCGTGGCCTATGCTTCGGGCCGGGCGAGCACCTTGAGCCGCGAGACCGTGGCCGAGCGCGAAGTGGGGCTGGGGCCCAGCTGGGTGGCGCTCAATGCGCAACTGGCCGAGCTCAAGCGGCAGCGCACGGATGCGCTGCGTGTGTTCAAGGAGAGCGCGCCGTCGATGGTCTCGCTCAATGAAAGCATCGCCAGCCTGGAAGCGCAGCTCAAGACGGAAGAGCGCAATGTGCAGCGCTCCGAGAAACGCACGCCCAATGAACTGGGGACGCTGATCGCGCGCAACCAGCTCGAGAAGTCCGTGCGCCTGCGCGAGCTGATGTCCCTGATCGAGTCCTTCGACAAGGAGATCGAGGCGCTGACGCAGGCGCGTCGGCAGGTCTTCGCGCACGAGCCCGAGCTGGCCCGCGTCGAGCAGGATCTGCAGGTCGCCGAGAAGAGCCGCCTGCTGTACCTGGACAGCCTGGAGCGCGCGCGCATCGACCAGTCGCTGGACGACAGCCGCATCAACAACATCGCCATCATCCAGGCGGCCACGCTCAACCCATCGCGCGTGTCGCCCAAGAGCATGGTGCTGCTGTTGCTGGCCTTGCCCGCCGGTCTGGTCGTCGGCCTGGTGACGATCTACCTGTGCGCGCTGATGGACAAGCGCATCCACGATGGCGGCCACATCGCCGAGCGCTTTGGTGTGCCCTTGTGGACGACGGTCAAGGACATCGCCCAGGGCGTGGAGGACAACGAGTTCCACGCCAGCCTGCACCGCATCTACGGCACCTTGCCGATCGAGCGCATCCGGCAGCACGGCCTGGTGCTGGGCCTGGCGTCGTCGCGCGCGGGCGAGGGCGTGTCCTTCCTGATCAAGCGGCTCGAGCAGCTGCTGACGGCACAGGGGCTGGCGGTGCGCGTCGACCCGCAAGAGGTGCAGGCCAGGCCGGGCGAGGTCATCCTGATCGATGCCTCGAACCTGCTGAGCAACCGCCAGGCGTTCTTGCGCCTGGGCCAGGCCGATCTGATCGTGCTGGTCATCGAGGCGCGGGCCAGCCTGGTGCCGGTCGTGGACAACGCGTTGGGCGTCTTGCGCACGGCCTTCCACAAGGTCGATGGCGTGATCCTGAACAGGCGCCGCTTCGAGGTGCCTCCCCGCGTCTTGCGTTTCTTTCAGGGGTGAGCGATGGGCTGCATCGCCGTCACGAGGAGGATGGCCTGATGGGCGGCATGTCACGCAGAACCGCGTTGGTCGGTGCGGGCGCATGCGCGCTGCACGCGTCCGCGCACGCGGGCTGGTTTGATCGCCGGCTGGAGCCGACCGTGCTCAAGCCCGTGCGGCCGGTCGTGTGGCGCGACTTCCTGGGCATCAATGCGCAGTTCCAGTGGGTCACGGCCGAGCAGGCGCAGCAGCAGATCGAGCGGCTGCGGGCGCTGGGCCTGCAATGGGTGCGCCTGGGCCTGCACTGGATGCTGCTCGAGCCCGAGATGGGGCGCTTTCAGCTCGAGCCCATCGACCGCATGATGGCGCAGGTCGGCAAGGCCGGTCTGCGCAGCATCGTCTACGTGGTGGGCACACCGCGCTTTGCCTCCAGCGTGGCCAAGGGCGACCCGTACGAGCGCTTCTTCGACAAGTTCCCGCCCAGGGAGCCGGGCCTGTTCGCGCAGCGCATGGGGCTGCTGGCCAGGCGCTATCCGCAGGTGAATGTCTGGCAGGTGTGGAACGAGCCCAACCTCATCGGGTTCTGGGCGCCGCAACCTGATCCTCAAGCGTACGGGCGCATGCTGCTGCCTTGCGTGCAGGCGCTGCGCGCGACCGTGCCCGGCAAGCCGATCGCGATGGCCGGCATGGCCTACTTCAGCGAGATCGACAAGAAGGGCGGCCTGATGATCCAGGAGATGGGCAAGCTCGGCGCCTTCCAGCTCGACCCCATCGTGGCCTACCACCCGTACACGGCATCGGCCGAAGGCTCCGAGGGCGACCCGCGCGACTTCGTCAAGCGCGTGCTGCCGGCCCACCAGTGGCTGCGCGCGGCCGGCGTCAAACAGGTGTGGGCGACGGAGTGGGGCTGGTCCAGCTATGACGGCCCGAAGGAAGAGCAGCCCATCGTGGGCGAGCTCGGACAGGCCGATCACACCTTGCGCCGGCTGGCCTTGATGGCCGCGATGGACTACGACCGCGTCTTCCTGTTCACGCTGGCCGACCTCGACGAGCGCGCCACGAAGCGCGACCAGCACTACGGCCTGCTGCGCCGCAATGGCGAGCCCAAGCCGGTCTACCTGGCGCTGCAGCGTTTCCTGAATATCTGCGGCGCCAGGCTCGAGCCGGATGCGCCGCCTGCGGTCACGGGCGATCAGCCCGATGGCCTCGTCAGCATTGGCTGGCGCAGGCCCGATGGCGTCAGGCTGTGGATGCTGTGGGCCAACAAGGCCGGCGACGTCCGCATCAAAGGGGTGCCGCGGGCCACGCTGCACCATCCGCTCAAGGGCACGCAACACAAGCTCACGGCATCGGACGATGGCTTGGCCGTGCCGATCGACACGGCCTTGCAGATCCTGGTGCTGGCATGAAGCCCTTGCGCATCCTGTGGGCCATGCCTTATCTGCCCTGGCCCATCACCAGCGGCGGCAAGGCGCGCCAATTCCATCTGATCCAGGAGATGGCCGGCCGTGGCCACGCCATCACCTTGCTCGTGCAGTCCAAGACGCCTCTGGACGAGGCCACGCGATGCGCCCTGTCGCCGTTCGTGAAAGAGCTCATCGTGCTGCCCAGGCGCGCCTTGAAGCATCCGCGCACGCTGTGGCATGCGGCGATGTCGCCCCTGCCGCTGCTGACCAGCATCAACGGCCATGCGCCGGCGCTGGCCGCGCGCTTCGCCGAGCTGCTGCGTGCCCATACCTGGGACGTGGTCCAGATCGAGCACAGCTATGGCATGCAGCCTTTCGAGGCCGAGCTGCGCAAGGCGGGGCGCCGTTTCGCCTTGACCGAACACAATGTGGAGTCGGCGCTCGGCGCGGCCACCTACGGCAAGTGGCCCCGGCTCCTGCGCGGCCTGGTGGGCTACGACCAGTACCGCGCGCGCCGCTGGGAGCGGCATATCCTCAAGCAGGCCTCGGTGCTGATCGCCGTGACCGATGCGGATGCCGCCAGCATGAAAGGCTTCACGGGTCGCGAGGCGGCCGTGGTGGCCAATGGGGTCGACACCAGGGCGTTCGCGTCGGTCGAGCCCGCGTTCGATGCCGGCGTGGCGCTGTTCGTGGGCAACTACGAGTACGCGCCCAATGTGGACGCGGTCGAGTGGGCGCTCACAGAAATCTGGCCGCGCGTGTGGCGCGTGGCGCCGCAGCTGCGCTTTTGCGTCTGCGGGCACGGCCTGCCGGCCTCGTGGCCGCAGCGGTTCAGCGACCCCCGCATCGAATGGCGCGGCTACGTGCCCGATCTGCGGGACGTGCAGTCGCGCTGCGCCGTTTTCCTGTCGCCCTTGCGTGCGGGCGGTGGCTCCAAGCTCAAGGTGCTGGAGGCGATGGCGGCCGGGCTGCCCCTGGTCTGCACGAGCGAGAGCCTCAGCGGGCTGGGCGCGGCCGATGGCGTGCATGCCCTCGTGCGCGACGACGCCGAGGCCTTGGCCGCTGCGCTGGTCACGCTCATGGGCGAGCCGTCGCTGGCGCGGCAGATGGGGCAGGCGGCGCGCGGCCTGGTGAGCGAGCGCTTCGATTGGCGCCGTTCCGCCGATCAGCTCGAGGCGGCGCATGCACAGCTGCTGACCCTTGAGCAGAGGGCGCCATGACGCGCGCGATGACCACTTCCGCCGTCCTGCTGGGCCTGCTGTTCGGCGCGCTGATGCTGCTGGCCGGGCCTTCTGTCGGCATCCTGACGCCCGTCGCCATCGCCGTCATGGCCTTCGTGCTAACCAGGCCGATACGTGGCCTGCTGCTGTTCTGCCTGCTGGCGCCGGCCCTGCCCTGGATGACGATCACGCTCGGCGCGCGCATCACGACATCGGAGGCGATCCTGGGCCTGACCTGGATGGGCATCTTCCTGCAGTGGTTCCGTGGCCACGCCGCAAGCTGGCCCAAGGGCGATACGGAGCGCGCCATGGTGCGCTTCATGGCCTGGTCCATCGTGCCGCTGGTGGCAGGGCAGTTCATCCCGGAAGGCGACGGCGTCGGCCCTGTCAACTGGGTGCGGTGGCTGCTCAATGTGTCGCCTGTCTTCCTGGTGCCGATACTGGTCCGCGATGCGCGGACGCGCCAGCAGGTGCTCCTGAGCCTGCTGCTGGGCTTCGCCGCGCTGCTGCTGATCTCCCTGGGCTTCTTCGCCAAGGGGCGCGATGCCCGCCAGATGGTGCCGTTCCTGACGGCCTTGCAGTACGCGCATCCCGAGGTCATCGCCGACATCTTCGGCGCGGACCCCGGCCGCATGGCATCGCCCTGGGTGCACCCCAACTCCACGGGCGGCGCCTTGTTGCTGGCCGCGCCGCTGGGGCTGTTCTACGGCGTGGTGAACCGAGGCTGGCGGCGTGCGCTGGGCTGGTTCGTCGCGCTGGGCGGCACGGCCGGCATCGTGTTCTGCGGCTCGCGCGGCGCCCTGCTGTGCCTGGGCCTGTTCGTGGTCTGGCTGGCCTGGAAGCGAACGCCGTACGCGGGCCGGGGGCTGCTCGTGTCCATGCTGCTGGCGGGCGCCTTCCTGGCGATCTACCCGCCCGCGCAACAGCGCTTCGCCTCGCTGTTCTCGTCGAACGATGTCAGCACGGGCGTGCGCTTCGACGAGTACACCCACTTCCCGGCCAATGCGCTCAAGTACCCGCTCGGCCTGGGCTTCAAGGCCGAGACGCCCGCCTCATCGCCCGAGAAGCAGATCTACGGCATCTCCAACCTGTGGCTGAACTACTGGTTCAAGCTCGGCCTGCCCGGCATGCTGCTGTTCATCGCCGTGACGCGCGCATGGTGGCGCGAGGTGGCCATCGCGGGTCAGTTCCGCGTGGTCAATGCGGGTAACGCCATGCGCATCGCCACCGTCGGCACGGTGCTTGCGGCGCTGGCCACGGGCTTCATCGACCACTACTTCAGCTTCACGCAAGTGCTGATCTCACTGTTCTGGCTGATGCTGGCCCTGGGCCTTCAATATGCCCGGGCGGCCCACTCCGACCAAGCCACTGGCGACCGCGTATGAAACACCGCATCTACCATAGCCACAACCTGCGCACGCGGCTGCCCGACTATGCCGCCCGGCTGGCCGTCGACATCGACAGCCTGACCGCCGCCTACGAATGGGCGCTGGCGAACAACGTGGTCTTCGAGTCCGCCGGCAAAGGGCCCGACGATGTCGTGGTCCACATCGCCTCGCTGGACATCCGCCGCCGCATCGCCAACCCGCTGGCATGCCGGCTCTTCGTCATGCTGTTCGACGAGGTGCCCGGCCGCAAGCTGCCCGACTACGGCCGCAACTGGGCCACGCTCGTCGACCGCATGCGCCGCGTCTGGGAGCAGCTCTACAACATCTTCATCAACAAGATCCCCAGCCACAACGTGCGCCTGGCCTGGCTGCGCCTGGGCGGCGCCACGATCGGCAAAGGCTCCAGCATCTGGCGCAACACCGAAGTGCTCGGCATCGAAAGCCTGACCATGGGCGAAGACAGCTGCATCGCCTGGCATTGCCAGATCGACGCCCGATCCGGCCTGGTCATCGGCGACCACGTGGCCATCGCCTCGCACGTGCTGATCGTGGCCGGCGGGCATGACCTCGAAGCGCCCGAATTCTGGTCGGTCTCGGCACCCGTGCGCATCGACGACTACGCCTGGATCACGTCCAGGGCCATCATCCTGCCCGGCGCGCACATCGGCGAAGGCGCCGTCGTGTCGGCCAACACGACGGTCGGCAAGAAGGTCGAGCCGTACGCCATCGTGGCCGGCCAGGGCGGCAAGACCGTGGGCACGCGCGTGCGCGGGTTGAACTACAAGGTGGGCGCCAAAGGGCTGTTCACCTTCCTGCACTGACCGCGCCCATGCTCGGCACGGCAGGCCTGCTGACATTGGTGACCTTGCTGGGGCTGCTCAGCGGGCTGGCCCGCGAGTGGCTGCTGGTCGATGCCTGGGGCATCGGCGGGCGGACCGACGGCTTCCTGGTCGCCTCCTTCTTGTCCGAGGCCGTGCGGACCATGCTGGCCGGCGGTCTGCTGTCGTCCACGGCCATGGCGCTGTGGCAGCAACGACAAGGCGAAGACCGCGCCAGGTGGCTCGGCGCGATGACCTTTGGCCTGGGCGCCTTCGCGCTGCTGGCCGCCGTGCTGCTGGCCATCGGCGCGCCGTGGCTGGTCCGCATGGTCGGCCCGGGCCTGCAGGCGCACTGGCTGCCGAGCGCCAGCAAGACGCTGGCCGTCATGGCCTGGGGCGTGCCGGCCATGATCCTGCAGGCGCTGTGGGCGATCGTGCTGCAGGCGCAAGGGCGCTTCCTGCTGTCGGGCTTGTCGTCCCTGGTCTACAACCTGCCTGCGGTGCTCTATCTGTGGTGGCAACGCCAGCAGGCCGACGAGGTGACGCTGGCATGGGCCTTCGTGCTGGGCGCGGCGTGCACGGCCTTGATGATGCTGCCATCCGCTGTCTCGCAAGGCCTGCGGCTCAAGCGCCTGCGCTGGGACGGCGGCATGCAGCGCGAACTCACGACCCGGCTGGTGCACGTGTTCGGCGGCGCGGCGACAGGCCAGGCCGTGATGCTGCTCGAACGCATCGTGGCCTCCTACCTCGGCGATGGCGCCGTCACCGTCCTGAACCTGGCGCGCAAGCTGGCCAACCTGCCGCTCGTGGCGCTCATGTCCGTCAACCAGGTGCTGCTCGGCCTGATGAGCAAAGGCTCCGTCCACGAGCGGCTGGCCTTGCTGCGACAGGGCCTGGCGCTCAATACCGTGATCACGACCCCGGCGGCCATCGGCATGCTGCTGTCCGCGCAAGCCGTGGCCACGCTGCTCTTCCCCCGCGTGCGCGGCGAAGTGGGCCTGCTCGGGCCCTTGTTGGGCTGGTATGCCGTCGCCTTGATCCTGGCGGGCTGGGGCACCTTGCTGGCGCGCTACAACCAATCGGCCGGCGACACGCGCCTGCCCTTCATCTGCGAGATGTCGGGCAATGCCATGCAGGCCATGGCGCTGCCCTTGCTTGCCTGGATCTGGGGCGCCCAGGGCATCGCCATGGCGCTCTTGCTGGGTGTGCTGGTCAACTGCGCCATGCTGATGCATCTGAATCGATTGTGGACACGGGTCCGCCTGCCCTCCATGCTGATAGCGGGCGGTCTGCCATTGGCGCTGAGCGCGCAGTGGCTGCTGCCGCGCTGGCCCGACGACGCCGTGTGGCGCCTGGCCGCATCCACCCTGGCGGGCGTGGTCTGCCTCGGCATGCTGATCGCCTGGCTCAAGCCCTGGAAAGCGGAGGCGCCATGAACCGTCACAACAACTTCGATCTGCTGCGCCTGCTGGCGGCATCGGGCGTCATGGCGCTGCACGTGCGCATGCTGAGCGCGTCGCCGTCGCTGGATTTCCTGGCCGTGCTGGGCCCCAGGTTGTCCCTGTCGACCTTCTTCGTCATCAGCGGCTTCCTCGTCTACATGAGCAGCGAGCGAAGCGGCTCGTTGGCCGACTACGCCGGCAAGCGCCTGCGCCGCGTCATGCCCGCCTACGTCGTGACCGTGCTGGCCTGCACCTTGTTGGGGTGCCTGCTGTCGACCTTGCCGCCGCAAGCCTATTTCGGTGCGGACAGCGCACGCTACCTGCTGGCCAACCTGAGCTTCCTCAACTTCCTCAAGCCCGACCTACCCGGCGTGTTCGTGGGCAACCCTTATCCGGGCGCCCCTGTCAATGGCGCCTTGTGGACGATCAAGGTCGAGCTGATGTTCTACGTCCTCGTGCCCTGGCTCGTGCGCCTCGTGAAGCGCTTCGGCCATCACCGCGTGCTGGGCGCCTGCTTTCTGTTCGGATGCGCGTGGTGGTGCGGCTTCATGTACCTCGCGGCGATCACGGGCAAGGCCGCCTTCGCGGAGCTGGCCAAGCAGATGCCCGGGCAGCTCATGTACTTCATGCCGGGCGCCTGGTGCTACTGCGAACGCGACCGCTTGAAGCGCATGGCCTGGCGCCTGCCGTTGATCGGCGTCGCGCTGCTGCTGTGCGCCAGCCAATGGGGACGCCACAGCCTGGTGCCCGATGCGCTGCTGCATCCCATCGGGCTGGCCGCCTGCGTCTTCTGGATTGCCTATGGCCTGCCATATGTCAAGGTGACCCGGTACGGCGACCTGTCCTATGGCATCTACATCTGGCACTTCCCCGTGATCCAGACCCTCGTGCAACTGGGCCTCTACAGCGCTGCCCCGATGCCCGCATTGCTGGCGACGCTGTGTGTTGTGCTGGCCCTGGCCTGGTGCAGCTGGCGCTACATCGAGGCGCCCATGCTGGGTGCGCACGGCGTGTCCCGGCCGGTTGCCGTCGCGTGACAGGCCGGCCTTCACGCATGGCGCGACGCTTTTTTGCCGCGCAATCGACAGCCGCGCTGTTTTTTTCTTCAGAAGCTGTGCTAAAGTCTTGGGCTTGCCTTGGAGGGGTGGCCGAGTGGTTAAAGGCAGCAGACTGTAAATCTGCCCGCTTATGCGTACACAGGTTCGAATCCTGTCCCCTCCACCAAGGCAAACCTAATTCGGTTGCATGCTGAACGTGTTGTTGAGCTTCTTGTCTTGCCGATCGCGGCGTTGTCTGCGGCGGCGAAATGGGCTCCCTGGGGCTCCCGGGCGGGAGTAGTTCAATGGTAGAACCTTAGCCTTCCAAGCTAATGACGCGGGTTCGATTCCCGTCTCCCGCTCCAGGTCAAGGTTCTGTCATGTGAGGCGTGCTACATTCGCGGTCTTCCCGGAAGTTGGGTTCCGCGGTGTCAGGTCGGCACTGGTTTGCGCTCTCCGCATGAGAGTTCAAACCTGTGTCGATGCCCATGTGGCTCAGTGGTAGAGCACTCCCTTGGTAAGGGAGAGGTCGGCAGTTCGATCCTGCCCATGGGCACCACACCCTTCTTCTCTTTTTTCTTCTTTTCTTTCGGCTCACTTCAGGGCGCCAGGAGCGAGAAACATGGCAAAAGGTAAATTCGAACGGACCAAGCCGCACGTGAACGTGGGCACGATCGGTCACGTTGACCATGGCAAGACGACACTGACGGCCGCGATCGCGACCGTGCTGTCCAAGAAGTTCGGCGGCGAAGCCAAGGCTTACGACCAGATCGACGCGGCCCCTGAAGAAAAGGCCCGCGGCATCACCATCAACACCGCCCACGTCGAGTACGAAACGGCCAACCGCCACTACGCGCACGTCGACTGCCCCGGCCACGCCGACTATGTCAAGAACATGATCACGGGTGCCGCCCAGATGGACGGCGCCATCCTGGTGTGCTCGGCCGCCGACGGCCCGATGCCCCAGACACGCGAGCACATCCTGCTGTCGCGTCAGGTGGGCGTGCCTTACATCCTCGTGTTCCTGAACAAGGCCGACATGGTCGACGACGCCGAGCTGCTCGAGCTGGTCGAGATGGAAGTGCGCGAGCTCCTGTCCAAGTACGACTTCCCCGGCGACGACACCCCCATCATCAAGGGTTCGGCCAAGCTGGCGCTGGAAGGCGACACGGGCGAGCTGGGCGAGCAAGCCATCATGAAGCTGGCCGAAGCGCTGGACACGTACATCCCCACGCCTGAGCGCGCTGTGGACGGCACGTTCCTGATGCCTGTGGAAGACGTGTTCTCGATCTCGGGTCGCGGCACCGTGGTGACCGGCCGTATCGAGCGCGGCATCATCAAGGTCGGCGAAGAAATCGAAATCGTCGGTATCGCCGCCACGCAAAAGACAACTTGCACGGGCGTGGAAATGTTCCGCAAGCTGCTGGACCAAGGCCAGGCTGGCGACAACGTCGGTATCCTGCTGCGCGGCACCAAGCGCGAAGACGTGCAGCGCGGCCAGGTGCTGTGCAAGCCCGGTTCGATCAAGCCGCACACGCACTTCACGGGCGAGATCTACGTGCTGAGCAAGGACGAAGGCGGCCGCCACACGCCGTTCTTCAACAACTACCGTCCTCAGTTCTACTTCCGCACGACGGACGTGACCGGCTCCATCGAGCTGCCGGCCGACAAGGAAATGGTCATGCCTGGCGACAACGTGTCGATCACGGTCAAGCTGATCGCCCCGATCGCCATGGAAGAAGGCCTGCGCTTCGCCATCCGTGAAGGCGGCCGTACCGTCGGCGCCGGCGTCGTTGCCAAGATTCTCGACTAAAATCTGACACTTCAGTTTTTGGCGTTCAGTTTCAGCGTTTAGGGGTATAGCTCAATTGGCAGAGCGTCGGTCTCCAAAACCGAAGGTTGTAGGTTCGATTCCTACTGCCCCTGCCAAACACTGAAACTGGCTGAGCACTGAACTGCCGCTGTATCACAGCAGCCCGCAGGCCCTGACAGGTCCGCGGGCTTTGCTGCCTCAAACACAACATCCATGGCTACTACGCAAATCGAAACCGTCACGACAAGTGCCGACAAAGCCAAGCTGGCCGCCACCGGCCTGCTGGTGGTCGGTGCCGTGGCCGTGTTCTACCTGCTCGGCAAGCAAGACCTCTGGTTGCGCGTGCTGGCCTTGCTGGTGCTGATTGCGGCGGCCGTGGGCGTGTTTTTCACCTCGGCCCAGGGCAAGGAGCTGATCGCTTTCGGTCAGGATTCCGCCAAGGAGTTGCGCAAGGTCGTCTGGCCGACGCGTCCTGAAGCCACGCAGATGACGGCTTATGTATTCGCCTTCGTGGTGATCATGGCCCTTTTCCTGTGGCTCACGGACAAATCGCTGGAATGGTTGATCTACGGCGTGATCCTGGGCTGGAAGCACTGATTTCCTACCGACACATCGAAGCGAGGTTGACTCCCCATGACGCAAGCCCAAGACGCTCAAGCCACTCCTTCCGCCGCACCGCTGCGCTGGTACGTGGTGCACGCCTACTCCGGCATGGAAAAGGCCGTCGAGCGCAACCTGCGTGAGCGCATCGATCGCGCCGGCATGCAAGAGCAGTTTGGCCGCATCCTGGTGCCGACCGAAGAGGTCGTCGAGGTCAAGAACGGCAAGAAGTCCGTGACCGAACGCCGTTTCTTCCCTGGCTATGTGCTGGTCGAGATGGTGATGAACGACGAATCCTGGCACCTGGTCAAGAACACATCGAAGGTCACCGGCTTTGTCGGCGGCGCGAAGAACCGTCCTGTGCCCATCTCGGAAGACGAGGTCATGAAGATCGTCAACCAGATGCAGGAAGGCATCGAGAAGCCGCGTCCCAAGGTCGAATGGGAAGTGGGCGAAGTGGTGCGCGTCAAGGAAGGCCCGTTCACGGACTTCAATGGCTCCATCGAAGACGTCAACTACGAGAAGTCGAAGCTGCGCGTGTCGGTCACGATTTTCGGCCGCGCGACGCCCGTGGAGCTGGACTTCGGTCAGGTCGAGAAGATCTGATCCTGGTGTCGGTGGCATGCAAAAGGCTCCTTCGGGAGCCTTTTCTTTTCCCAGCGCGCTGCAGGGGCTTGCCAAGCCATCAATTCGCGTCATACAATCGCAGTCTTTCCCCTCGCAGTGGGGAGGCTGCGCGTTGCTCCGCGCAATGCGTGCCGAACCTGCCGTCGTCAGCCGCGAACGAGAGCGCGGCATGAGGAGCCTGAACGGGCAGCGGACACTTGATCCGTTGGTCTCAGTAAGGCGCTGGCACTCGACCACACCGACAGGCCGTTGGGGTGGTTCCAGGAGAAACACATGGCCAAGAAAATTGTCGGCTTCATCAAGCTGCAAATTCCGGCTGGCAAGGCAAACCCTTCGCCACCAGTCGGTCCCGCGCTGGGTCAGCGTGGTCTGAACATCATGGAATTCTGCAAGGCGTTCAACGCCCAGACCCAAGGCGTCGAGCCCGGTCTGAAGCTGCCCGTGGTCATCACGGCCTTCGCGGACAAGTCCTTCACCTTCATCATCAAGACGCCGCCCGCGACCGTGCTGCTGAAGAAGGCCGCCAAGATCGACAAGGGCTCGCCCCGTCCCCAGTCCGACAAGGTCGGCAAGCTGACGCGCGCCCAACTGGAAGAAATCGCCAAGACCAAGCAGAAGGACCTGACCGCTGCTGATCTGGACGCTGCCGTTCGCACGATCGCCGGTTCGGCTCGTTCGATGGGCATCATCGTGGAAGGGGTGTAAACCATGGCCAAGCTGACCAAACGCCAAAAGGCTTTCGCCGGCAAGGTGGACACCACCAAGCTGTATGCCTTCGAAGAAGCCCTGAACCTGATCAAGGAAGCCGCCACCGCCAAGTTCGATGAGTCCATCGACGTGGCCGTGCAACTGGGCGTTGACGCCAAGAAGTCCGACCAAGTGGTTCGTGGCGCTGTCGTGATGCCCAACGGCACCGGCAAGACCAAGCGCGTGGCCGTGTTCGCCCAAGGTGCCAAGGCTGAAGAAGCCAAGGCCGCCGGCGCCGACGTCGTCGGCATGGAAGACCTGGCCGAGCAGATCAAGGGTGGCAACATCAACTTCGACGTGGTGATCGCTTCTCCTGACACGATGCGCATCGTCGGTACCCTGGGTACGGTGCTGGGCCCGCGCGGCCTGATGCCCAACCCGAAGGTCGGCACCGTGACGCCCGACGTCGCCACCGCTGTCAAGAACGCCAAGGCTGGCCAGGTCCAGTTCCGCGTCGACAAGGCCGGCATCATCCACGGCACGATCGGCCGTCGTTCGTTCGAAGCCGACAAGCTCAAGGGCAACCTGGCTGCGCTGCTGGACGCGCTGACCAAGCTCAAGCCTGCTTCGAGCAAGGGCGTGTACCTGAAGAAGGTCGCCGTCTCGTCCACCATGGGTGTGGGCGTGCGCGTCGACGTCAACAGCATCACCGCTGCCTGATCGTCACAAGACAATCGTCGGCCCTGGGCGCAGGCCTCGGGTTGACCAGATCCCGCGCGAGTCTGGCGTGGGCATCTGAAACGAATTGGTGGGCTGGGGTCCGGCGGCATGCCGTCGAACCTCAGGCTATCAAAGACCGTAGGCGCCGATCACTCATGCCGTACCGGGTGATTCGGCTTAATCCGCCAGCCTACGCAGATGGCGTACCCGCTGTTGAAGTGTTCGTGTCTTCATCCTTTCGGGGTTTGAGTGGCATGGGTTCCGAGGCAGAAGGTCGCTGAAACCGGGTGTGCCCGGCGCCGTTGCCGCCCTTGTGGTGGCCTTGGCAAAGGGCATGTTTTAAGGAGTAGACCTTGAGTCTCAATCGCAACGAGAAAGAAGCCGTCATCGCTGAAGTGGCTGCCCAGGCGGGCAAGTCGCAGACGCTTGCACTGGCTGAGTACCGCGGTCTCACGGTGGCTCAACTGGATCAGCTGCGCAAAACCGCACGCGCCCAAGGTGTGTATCTTCACGTGCTGAAGAACACCCTGGCACGTCGCGCTGTTGCCGGCACGCCATTTGAAGTCGCCGCCGAGAGCATGAGCGGCCCGCTGATCTACGGCTTCTCTGAAGACGCCGTGGCCGCAGCAAAGGTGATCGCTGACTTTGCCAAGAGCAACGACAAGCTGGTCATCAAGGCTGGTGCATACGCTGGCAAGGCTCTGGACGTCAATGGCGTCAAGGCCCTGGCATCGATCCCCAGCCGCGAAGTCCTGCTGGCCCAAATTCTGCGGCCTGCTGCAATCGCCGATCTCGGGCTTCGCCCGCGTGCTGGGCGCCGTGGCAGAGCAAAAGGGTGGCGGCGCCGCGCCTGCTGCTGCTGAAGAAGCGCCTGCTGCTTGATTCGCGCCATCGCGCGGTCAACACCGTATTCAACATTCAACCGATTTTAGGAACCCAAAATGGCATTCGATAAAGACGCATTCCTGACCGCCCTGGACAGCATGTCCGTGATGGAACTCAACGAGCTGGTCAAGGCAATTGAAGAGAAGTTCGGCGTGTCCGCCGCTGCAATGGCTGCGCCTGCTGCCGGCGGCGCTGGCGGTGGCGCTGCCGCTGCTGCTGAAGAGAAGACCGAGTTCAACGTGGTCCTGACCGAAGCTGGCGCCAACAAGGTCGGCGTCATCAAGGCTGTCCGCGAAATCACCGGCCTGGGTCTGAAGGAAGCCAAGGACCTGGTCGACGGCGCTCCGAAGAACGTCAAGGAAGGCGTGGCCAAGGCTGACGCTGAAGCTGCCGTCAAGAAGCTGGTCGAGGCTGGTGCCAAGGCTGAACTGAAGTAATTCAGTGCTTTGTTCGGGCTCCCTTGCCTTGTCGGTTGGGGTGAGCCCGAAACGAAAAAGGCTGCTCCCAACGGGGCAGCCTTTGGCGTCTCAGGGTTTAACCCCTTGAGGACAGCCGAAAGGTCATCCAGTAGTACACTGGTCGGCTTTTCGAGTGTTCTCTGAACCGACTGCGGAGAACCGGTTTGGTCGAGCCCATGCGCATCCACATCGCGCGAGGGTTGTCAGCCAGCGGTTGGTAGTGGCCAACCACCAAGCCTCAGGTGCAATGCCTGAATGGCCAGTCGCCGAACAGCAGCGCGCGCCCACGGCCAGGGAGCGGGCTGGATTCGAAACGGCGCATTCCTTTTGATGCCCGAAACGGAGAGTTTATGGCGCAAGCAACCCCCTACAGCTACACCGAGCGCAAGCGGATTCGCAAGAGCTTTGGCAAGCGCGGCAGCGTATTGAACGTGCCTTATCTGCTGACGATGCAGAAGGATTCATACGTGGCATTCCTGCAAAAGGAAGTCCCGCCGCAACAACGCAAACCAGAAGGCCTGCAAGCCGCGTTCATTTCAGCGTTCCCCATTGTTTCGCACAATGGTTTCGTCGAGATGAAATTCATCGAGTTCAACATCGCCAAGCCGGCGTTCGATGAGCGTGAGTGCCAGCTGCGGGGTCTGACGTTCGCGTCGGCCGTGCGCGCCCGCCTGCAGATGATCATCTATGACCGCGAGACATCGACGTCGCAGTCCAAGGTGGTCAAGGAAGTCAAGGAACAAGAGGTCTACATGGGCGAAGTGCCCCTGATGACCGACTACGGCTCCTTCATCATCAACGGTACCGAGCGCGTCATCGTGTCGCAGCTGCACCGTTCGCCCGGTGTGTTCTTCGAGCACGACAAGGGCAAGACGCACTCGTCGGGCAAGCTGCTGTTCAGCGCCCGCATCATCCCTTACCGTGGCTCGTGGCTGGACTTCGAATTCGATCCGAAAGACCTGCTGTACTTCCGCGTGGACCGTCGCCGCAAGATGCCCGTGACGACCCTGCTGAAGGCCATCGGCATGAACAACGAGCAGATCCTGGCCACGTTCTTCCAGAACGACCACTTCAAGCTCATGGACTCCGGCGCGCAAATGGCCTACGTGCCAGACCGCGTCAAGGGTGAAATCGCCCGTTTCGACATCACCGACAAATCCGGCTCGGTCATCGTCGAAAAGGACAAGCGCATCACCGCGCGTCACACACGCCAACTGGAGCAATCGGGCACCACGCACATCAGCGTGCCCGAAGACTACCTGCTGGGCCGCGTGCTGGCCAAGAACCAGATCGACCCGGACACTGGCGAAATCATCGCCAAGGCCAACGAAGAGCTGACCGAGTCGCTGCTCAAGAAGCTGCGCGTCGCCAAGATCCTCGACATCGAAGTCCTGTTCACCAATGAGCTGGACCAGGGCGCCTACATCTCGCAGACGCTGGCCACGGACGAAACGGCCGACGAGCTGGCCGCCCGCGTCGCCATCTACCGCATGATGCGCCCCGGCGAGCCGCCCACCGAAGACGCCGTGCAGGCCCTGTTCCAGCGCCTGTTCTACAGCGAAGACACGTACGACCTGTCGCGCGTGGGCCGCATGAAGTTCAACGCCCGCGTGGGCCGCGACGAAGGCACCGGCCCGATGACAGGTGCTGTTCGGATTCATCGGCTTTCCCTATCAACCTTAGCAATACGTACTCAACGAGCAGACTCAACATACA
>JASGJC010000005.1:0-5630 GCA_049840915.1 Aquabacterium sp. | reverse complement strand
CTGTTTTGCCCTCTACTTCGTTCAGTACGTATTGCTAAGGTTAATAGGGAAACACGATAGAATCCGAACAGCACCTAAGAATACTCGTCCTTGCCGGCCGGAACATGAACGCCTGCCTCAACAGGCTGATCGAAACGGATGATCGCGGGCACAAGCAAAGCCCTCACTTCACCAGGAAATGCTCGCGGTAATACGCCAGCTCGTCGATGGACTCCTGGATGTCGGCCAGCGCCGTGTGCTTCTGCGCCTTCTTGAAGCCCTCGGCGAGGCCAGGCTTCCAGCGCTTGGCCAGCTCCTTCAAGGTGCTCACGTCCAGGTTGCGGTAGTGAAAATAGGCCTCGAGCGTGGGCATGTAGTCGGCCAAAAAGCGCCTGTCCTGGCAGATCGAGTTGCCGCACATCGGCGACTTGTTGCTGCCCACATAGGGCTTCAAAAACGCGATCACCGCCTTGGCCGCGTGCGCCTCGTCCACGGTCGAGGCCTTGACCCGGTCGATCAGGCCGCTCTTGCCATGCGTGCCTTTGTTCCAGGCGTCCATGCCGTTGAGCATCTCGTCCGACTGGTGGATGGCGAACACGGGCCCTTCCACCCGCACTTTCAGATCAGGGTCCGTCACGACCACGGCGATCTCGATGATGCGGTCGCGGTCGGGCTTCAGGCCCGTCATCTCCAGGTCGATCCAGATCAGGTTCTGGTCGCTCTTGGCCAGGGTCGGCGGGATTTCGGCTGCGGGGGTGGGGGCGTCGCTCATCGGGGGCTCGAAAAGGGCGTGTTCTTGAAATGCGAAATCCGGCACCAGGCCACGCGCGAAAAAGTGGTTTTCGCCACCCGGCCGGACCGCCCGATTGTGAGGCAAACGTACACTGGCGGGCATGCAAGCCATTGACCTGACCCTGCTTTTCGCGGCCTTCGTGAGCGCCTCCCTGTTGACCAAGCTCTGGCTGGACAGCCGCCAGGCCCGCCACGTCGCGCGGCACCAGGACGCCGTCCCGCCTGCCTTTGCCAACGAAGTGACCTTGCCCAGCCACCAGCGGGCCGCCCGCTACACGCTCGACAAGCTGCGCTTCGGCCTCCTGAGCACGGCCCTCGCCACGGCCGTGTTGCTGGCCTGGACGCTGCTGGGCGGGCTCGATGCGCTCAATCACCTCGTGCAGGGTGCCGTCTTCCCGCGCTGGGGCGGCCTGGCCTACCAGCTGGCCCTGCTGGGCGCCTTCACGGCCATCGGCGCCGTGATCGACCTGCCGCTGGAGGCCTACAACACCTTCCGCATCGAACAGCGCCACGGCTTCAACCGCATGACATGGGGCATGTGGATCGGCGACCACATCAAGCAAGCCATTCTGGGCGTGGCCATCGGCGCCCCGATCGCGGCGCTGATCCTGTGGCTGATGGGCGCGGCCGGCCAAACCTGGTGGCTGTGGGCCTGGGGCGCGTGGGTCGCCTTCAGCCTGCTGCTGATGGTGATCTTCCCGATCTTCATCGCGCCGCTGTTCAACAAGTTCGAGCCCCTGAAAGACGATTCGCTGGCCCAACGCGTCACCGACCTGATGACCCGCTGCGGCTTCAAGGCCAAAGGCTTTTTCGTGATGGACGGCAGCCGCCGTTCGGCCCATGCCAACGCCTACTTCACGGGCCTGGGCGCCTCCAAGCGGGTCGTCTTCTTCGACACGCTCCTGACCAAGCTCTCGCATGGCGAGGTCGAGGCCGTGCTCGCGCACGAGCTGGGCCACTTCAAGCACAAGCACGTGTTCAAGCGCATGGTCATGATGTTCGTGATGAGCCTGGCCGGCTTCGCGCTGCTGGGCTGGCTGTCGCGCCAGGCATTCTTCTACATGGGCCTGGGCGTCGCGCCCAACCTGAGTGCGCCCAACGATGCCGTCGCCCTGCTGCTGTTCATGCTGGCCCTGCCGCCCTTCATGTTCTTCGTCTCGCCCGTTTTCTCCTACTTCTCGCGCCGCGACGAGTACCAGGCCGATGCCTACGCCTGCCAGCAGGCCAGCGGCAAGCACCTTGCCATGGCCCTGATCAAGCTCTACAAAGACAACTCGTCCACCCTGACGCCCGACCCGATGTACGTGCGCTTCTACTACTCGCACCCACCGGCCTCCGAGCGCCTGGCCGCCATGGCCGCGCAATGACGCCGCCCTTGCCATCGGAGCGCACCATGTCCACACCACAAGCCCAGCCACTGCACCTGCAACGCTGCACCCATCAAAACGGCCCGGCCCTCGCCGCCGCCGAACAACAACTGCTGCTCAGCCAATTGCAAGGCTGGCAGGTGGATGCGAGCGTGCCCGGCGGCGTGCTGTTCAAGACCTTCAAGCTGCCTGACTTCCACCGCACCATGGCCTTCGTCAACGCCATCGCCTGGATCGCGCACGAGCAGGATCACCATCCCGAGCTGGCCGTGAGCTACAACCAGTGCGGCATCCGCTGGTCCACGCACTCGGCGGGCGGCCTGTCCATCAACGACTTCATCTGCGCCGCGCGCGTGGACGCCCTGTCCGCATGAAGCGCCACGGCCCACACAGCGCGCCCGCCCGCCGCGTCAAGAAGGACGTCGACACCAGCCAGTGCAGCAGCGGCCTGGTCGTGGCCACGCACGGCCGCCACCTCATCGTCGAAGACGACCAGGGCCAGCGCCTGACCTGCCACCCGCGCGGCAAGAAAAGCGAAGCCGTCGTCGGTGACCGCGTGCAGTGGCAACCCACGCACGAAGGCGCCGACGAAGGCGTGGTCGTGGCCGTCGAAGAACGCCGCAACCTGCTCTACCGCCAGGACGAATGGCGCAGCAAGTCCTTCGCCGCCAACCTCGACCAACTGCTGATGTGGATCGCCGTCGAGCCCGTCTTCAGCGAATCGCAGCTGACACGCGCCCTCATCTCGGCCGAGTCCGCCGGCATCCCCGCCACGATCGTGCTCAACAAGATCGACCTGCCCGGCGCACCCACGGCCCGCGAGCGCCTGGCCCCCTACAGCGCCATGGGCTACAAGGTGGTCGAGCTCTCGCTCAAGAAAGACACGGAAGCCGCGCGCGCCCAAGTCGGCCCGCTGCTCGATGGCAAGGCCTCGCTCGTGCTCGGCCCATCGGGCGCGGGCAAGAGCACGCTGATCAACACGCTGCTGCCCAACGCCCGCGCCGAAACGCAGGAGATCTCGCAGGCGCTCAACTCGGGCAAGCACACGACCACATCGAGCCTGTGGTACTGGCTCGACGACACGCGCACCAGCGCCGTCATCGACTCACCGGGCTTCCAGGAGTTCGGCATGCACCACATCCCGCCGACCGAACTGGCGCGCTGGATGCCCGACATCGCCCGGCACATGAACGACTGCCGCTTCCACAACTGCACGCACAGGCAAGAGCCCGGCTGCGCCGTGCAGGCAGCCGTGGAACGCGGCGAAGTCAGCCCCACCCGCCTGCGCCTGTACACAGAGCTGTTCGACGAACTCAGCCAGCCGCGCTGGTAAGCCGCGGTGCTGACAAACAACAAGCCACAGATCAAACAAGCAAGACCGCCATGCCCGACCGCCTCTCCGCCCTGAGCGACACGCTCGACGAATTCTCGCAAGGCGCCATGTCCCTCAACGACCTGGCCCGCAACTGGCGCGACGCCGCCCACACGCACGAGCCGGCGCTGCCGCAGCGCTACGTCGATGTCCTCGAGCGCCTGCTCAACCAGCTCGAAAGCGCCGCCCTGTTCACCGAAGAGAGCTGCTCCTTCAGCCAGGCCGACATGGTCGCCGCCCTCGCCGACTGGCTGGGTCGCGCCAAGGCCCTCAGCGCCAAGTAAGGCCCGTGCCCCGGGCCTGGTCCGCCAGCGCGATCGAACCGTCCACGCCTTTCGGCTTGGGGAGGCCGTGCGGCGGCTCCTTGCTCGTCAGCATCCGGTTCTCGGAAGGCAACGCACGCAAGTTGGGATAAGCCTCCTGCATGTCCTGCGTGGTGATCTCATAGTTCTCGCGCACGGCCTTGATGTGCCATTCGGTGTGGGCCATGCCACGGCTCACCGTGTTGGTCACCTCGGCATGGAAGTCGCCCATGTAATAGCTGTAGCCGCCTTGCAGCACCACCGCCTTGAACGCCTGCGGCGGCGCGGGCTGGCGTGACCTGACGGTGCCATCCGCATCCGTGTAGACGATCTCCGTCCAGGCGCACGTGGCCGGCCGCACCTTGATCGCCAGCACGGGGTTCTCGCGGTCGAAGCGCAGCACGTAAGCGCGGTGGTCATCGCATTCGATGACAAAGCCCATCGACTGGTGCCCGTCGAGCGTCAGCCATGCCGAAGGCGCCTCGATGTGGAAGCGGCCATAGAGGTAGGCATCCGCCATGGTCGGCACCTCGGCCACATCGACGCGGCGCGTATAGCCGGCACAGCCCGTCAAGGCCAGCGCGATGGCCGACACAGCGGCCCATCCCATGGCCCGCTTGGACACACTCACCCGCATGACATTGTTTTGATCGGAAGACATGCGGCCCATCATAAGGACCGCGCCAGGACCACCCACCTCAGGCCGCCACCGACGCCCACACCGCCTCGGCCAGCATCTCCCGGTACTGCGCCGGCGAGGCCTTGACCCGCCCCGACAGCCACGCGCGGCTGTAATTCTCGGGCGCGCCGATGATCAGCGAGAACATCAGCTCCGGCGGCAAGGCCTTGATGGCGCCGGCATGCCCGGGCACCGCGAACCAGGCCATCAGCAGCTTGCCCCGCTCGCGGTTGCGCTGCTGCAGCTCTTTCGCATGCGGCCCCTTGGACACGGCCGAGCGCGCCTGGAACACGAAGCGCGCCAGCTCAGGCTGCGCCGTCACCCAGTCCACATAGCTGTAGACCAGCGCGGCCACGCCCTCCTGCGTTGTCCGTGCCTTGGCGAGTTCTTCGTCCACGCGCATGGCCTGGTCGGCCAGCGCGCAAAAGAACAGCGCCGCCACCAGCCCTTCCTTGCTGCCGAAGTGATGGTAGAGATTGCCCACGCTCGCCTCGCAGCGCGTGAGGATCATCTCGATGGTCGTGGGCTCGATGCCGTGCTCGTTGAAACAGGCCAGCGCGCCCTGCAGCATGCGCCGCTTGAGCTGCGCCCGCGCGCCCGGGTACGCCCGCTCCAGCACGCCCTGCACACCGGGCGCGCCCGTGGCCGCCAATGACCCGCCTGTCTTCCCTGAATGCTTCATAGGCCTGCATTTGACACCGAATAATGTTCCGGAATATTATTCCGCCCATCGACAACACACCATCGGTCATACCCGAGGAGACACCATGAGCCAGATCCTGAACCTGTTCAACAGCGTCGGCCCCGAACAATTCACGGCCACCATCTGCCAGATCGCGCCCTACTTCAGCACCATCCAGCCCAGCGTCGTCGCGCTGCGCCCCGGCTACGCCGAAGCCACGCTGCCCTTGCGCAAAGAGGTCACCAACCACATCGGCACCGTGCACGCCATCGCCCTGTGCAACGCGGCCGAACTGGTCGCCGGCACCATGACAGACGCCTCCATCCCCGAGGGCTACCGCTGGATCCCCAAGGGCATGACGGTCGAGTACCTCGCCAAGGCCAAGACCGATGTGCGCGCCATCGCCGACGGCAGCGGCATCGACTGGACACAGGCGGGCGACCAGGTCGTGCCCGTC
>JASGJC010000004.1:0-337471 GCA_049840915.1 Aquabacterium sp. | reverse complement strand
CTCAGTTTACGTATTGCTAAGGTTAATAGGGAAACACGATAGAATCCGAACAGCACCTCTGGCCGCGGCCCATGTCACCAGCGACGAACACACTCGGCACCGACGACATGAAGCTGTCGTTGCGGGCCACGTTGCCGCTTCGTCGAGCTCGACGCCGAGCTGTTCGAGCCAGCCGCCATTCTCCGGGCCGACGAAGCCCATCGCGAGGAACACGAAGTCGGCCGGCAGCTCGAAGTCGGTGCCCTCGATCTTCTCGAACTTCGGCCGTCGAACATCTCGCCACCTCGTGGACGAGCAATGCCCGCACGTGGCCCTTGCCGTCGTCGAGGAAACACTCGGTGTTCACGGTGTAAGACGCGCTCGCCGCCCTCTTCGTGCGCCGACGAGGTGCGGTAGATCATCGGCGTACTGCGGCCACGGGTTGCCGCCTGCCGCGTCTCGGGCGGGCGCGGCATGATCTCGAACTGCGTGACGCTCGCCGCACCCTGGCGGTGCGCGGTGCCGAGGCAGTCGGCGCCGGTGTCGCCGCCGCCGATGATGATGACGTGCTTGCCGGTGACGTCGATCGGCGACTCGCTCGAGGTCGCCCTCCTGCACACGGTTCGCCAGCGGCAGGTACTCCATCGCCTGGTGCACGCCGGTGAGCTCGCGGCCGGGGATCGGCAGGTCGCGCCACGCGGTGGCGCCGCCGGCGAGCACGATAGCGTCGTAGGACGCCAGCAGCACCTCGACGTCGACGTTGCCGCCGACCGTTGGCGTTGGTGCGGAACTCGGTGCCCTCGGCCTCCATCTGCGCGAGGCGGCGATCGAGGTGGCACTTCTCCATCTTGAACTCGGGGATGCCGTAGCGCAGCAGGCCGCCGATGCGGTCGGCGCGCTCGAGCACGATCACGTCGTGCCCGGCACGCGTCAGCTGCTGCGCGGCGGCGAGACCCGCGGGGCCAGAGCCGACCACCACGACACGCTTGCCGCGTCCGCACGGTCGGGCACCTGCGGCACGAGCCAACCCTCGTCCACGCGCGGTCGATGATCTAGACCTCGACCTGCTTGATGGTGACCGGGTCGCTGGTTGATGCCGAGCACGCACGCCGCCTCGCACGGCGCCGGGCACAGCCGACCCGTGAACTCGGGGAAGTTGTTGGTGGCGTGCAGGCGGTCGATCGCGTCGCGCCAGTGGTCGCGGTAGACGAGGTCGTTCCAGTCGGGGATGAGGTTGCCGAGCGGGCAGCCGTTGTTGCAGAACGGGATGCCGCAGTCCATGCACCGCCCGGCCTGCGTGCGCAGCTTGTCCTCGGAGAAGTCCTCGTACACCTCCTTCCAGTCGCGCAGCCGCACCGGCACCGGACGCCGCGTCGGCGTCTCCGCGGTCGTACTTCATGAAGCCGGTCGTCTCACCCACGGCGAAGCCTCCATCACCTTGTCGAGCGTCGCGGCCTCGTCCAGGCCGCTCCGCCTCGTGCGGCCTGCATCACGTCGAGCACATGCTTGTAGTCGTGCGGGAATCACCTGCGTGAAGCGACCTGACTCGTCGTCCCACGTGGTCGACGCATGCTGCTCGCGCCACGGTCGAACCGGTGTGCTCGAAGTGCGCTGATCGATGGCCTCGCACGAACGCGATGTCGTCGTCGTCGAGCGTCGAGCTCCACCATCTCACTGTTGAGCTTCGCGCGAACACGTCGTCGGGGTCGTAGACGTAGGCGATGCCACCGCTCATGCCGGCCCCGAAGTTGCGGCCGGTCGGGCCGAGCACCACTACGCGACCACCCGTCATGTACTCGCAGCCGTGGTCGCCCACGCCCTCCACCACCGCGGTGGCACCCGGAGTTGCGGACGCAGAACCGCTCGCCCACGACGCCGCGCGAGGAAGAGCTCGCCGCGAGGTCGCGCCGTACGCAGATACGTTGCCGGCGATGACGTTCTGCTAGGCCGGGAACGTGGCGACGCCGATCCGGTCGGATGACTCCACACGGCCAGCGGCAGCGTCCAGCTTTCATACTGCGCGGCCAGCACGAGGAAGACCAGCAGCACGCACAGCGGGAAGACGTAGACCAGCGTGTTACCCGCCAGGATGTCCTGATACGTCAGGTCCGTCCACTCGAAGCTCACGCCCTTGGGCAGGGTCTCGGCGGCGATCTTCTCCATGATGGCCTGGGCCTGGCCCGAGGACACGCCCGGCGCGGCGCCGCCGTTGATGTCGGCCGACACGTAGGCGTTGTAGCGCTGCACGCGGTCGGGGCCGTACGAGTCGGACACCTTCATCAGGCTGCCCAGCGGCACCATGTCGCCATTGCGGCCACGCACCTTGAGCTGCGAGATCGCGTCGGCGTTGCTGCGGAACGGCGCATCGGCCTGCACGACCACCTGGAAGGTGCGGCCGAACTTGTTGAAGTCGTTCGCGTAGAGCGAGCCGAGGTTGATCTGCAGGGTGTCGAAGATGCTGCCCAGCGGCACGCCCAGTTGCTTGGCCTTGGTGCGGTCGACGTCGGCGAAGAGTTGCGGCACGTTGATCTGGTAGCTGCTGAAGACACCGGCCAGCTGAGGCGTCTGCCAGGCCTTCATCTGCAGGGCCTGCACGGCCTTGTAGAGCTCGTCGTAGCCCACGTTGCCGCGGTCTTCGACGAAGAGCTTGAAGCCGCCGATGGTGCCCAGACCGTTCACGGCGGGCGGCGGGAAGACCATGATGAAGGCGTCCTGGATGGCGCCCAGGCGCTTGTTCACCTCGGCCGCGATCTCGGGGCCGGACAGGCCGGGACCCTTTCGGTTCTTGAAGTCATCGAGCGTGTAGAACACGATGCCGGCGTTGGGCGCATTGGTGAAGCCGTTGATCGACAGGCCGGGGAAGGCCACCGATTCCTTCACGCCGGGCACCGACTTGGCGATGTCCGACATGCGGCGGATCACGGCGTCCGTGCGGTCCAGCGAGGCGGCATCGGGCAACTGGGCGAAGCCGACGAGGTACTGCTTGTCTTGTGCGGGCACGAAGCCCGAGGGCACGGCCTTGAAGACGAAGACGGCGCCCACGCACAGCAGCAGGTAGATGCCCATCGTGATGGCCTTGTGGTTGAGCGTGCCGCCGACACCGCCCTGGTAGCGGTGCGAGGCGCGGTCGAACACGCGGTTGAAGCGGCGGAAGAAGCCACCGAGCAACCAGTCCATGGCGCGGGCCAGCGGGTCCTTGGGCGCGTCGTGCGGCTTGAGCAGCACGGCGGCCAGGGCGGGCGACAGCGTCAGGGAGTTGAAGGCCGAGATCACGGTCGAGATGGCTATCGTGAGCGCGAACTGGCGGTAGAACTGACCCGTCAGGCCCGACACATAGGCGATGGGCACGAACACCGCGCACAGCACCAGCGCAATGGCGATGATGGGCCCGGAGACCTCCTTCATGGCCTGCACGGTGGCGGCGCGCGGGCTCAGGCCCAGCGCGATGTTGCGCTCGACGTTCTCGACGACCACGATGGCGTCATCGACCACGATGCCGATGGCCAGCACGAGGCCGAACAGCGACAGCGTGTTGATCGAGAACCCGAAGCCCAGCAGCACGGCGAAGGTCCCCACGATGGACACGGGCACGGCCAGTAGCGGGATCAGCGAGGCGCGCCACGTTTGCAGGAACACGATCACGACCAGCACCACCAGGGCCACGGCCTCGATCAGGGTCTTGATCACGGCCTCGATGGACGAGCTCACGAACTGCGTCGGGTCGTAGACGATGGCGAAGTCGACGTCGGCCGGGAAGTCCTTTTTGAGCTCGGCCATGAGCTTGCGCACATCGGTCGACAACTGCAGCGCGTTGGCGTTCGGTGCCTCGAAGATACCGATGCCGACGGCGGGCTTGTTGTTGAGCAGCGAGCGCAGCGCGTACTGCGAGGCACCCAGCTCGATGCGGGCGACGTCGCGCAGGTGCGTCACGCCGCCGTCGTTGCCAGTCTTGATGATGATGTCGCCGAACTCTTCTTCGCTGTTCAGGCGGCCGGAGGCGTTGACGGACAGCTGGAAGGGCGCCTTCGTGTCGGGCGGCGCACCGACCACGCCGGCGGCCACCTGCACGTTCTGCTCGCGGATGGCGGCCACCACGTCGCTCGCGGTCAGGCCGCGCTGCGCCACCTTCTGCGGGTCCAGCCAGACGCGCATGGCATAGTCGCCCGCGCCGAACACCTGCACGTCACCCATGCCGGGCAGGCGCGCGAGGCGGTCCTTCACGTTGAGCGTGGCGTAGTTGCGCAGGTAGATGTCGTCGTAGGTGCCTTTGGGCGAGAGCAAGTGCACGACCAGCGTGAGGTTGGGCGAGCTCTTGACCGTGGTCACGCCGATCTGGCGCACCTCTTCGGGCAGGCGGGGCAGGGCGCGTTGCACGCGGTTCTGCACCTGGGTCTCGGCCTGCTCGATGTCGGTGCCGATCTGGAAGGTCACGGTCAGCGTCAGCGCGCCATCGGTCGTGGCTTGAGAAGACATGTACAGCATCTTCTCGACGCCGTTGATCTGCTCTTCGAGCGGCGCGGCCACCGTCTCGGCGATCACTTTGGGGTTGGCGCCGGGGAACTGCGCCCGCACGACCACCGAAGGCGGCACCACCTCGGGGTACTCCGAGATGGGCAGGTTGAAGATCGAGATCGCGCCGGCGATGAAGATCAGGATGGACAGGACCGCCGCGAAGATCGGCCGGTCCACGAAGAATCTGGAGATGTTCATGGGGATGTCCTCCTTACTTGCCTGCTGGATTGGCGGCAGGGGCCGAAGCCGCCTGGGCCGGGTCCATCGGGACCACTTGCGGCGCCAGCGGCGCACCGGGGCGCACGCGCTGCAGGCCGTCGACGACGATCTGCTCGCCGGCCTTCAGGCCTGACGTGACCACGCGCAGCGGGCCCGTCGTCGTGCCCAGTTGAACGGGGCGGAACTCGGCGATGTTGTTGGCGCCGACGACGACCACGAACTTGCGGTTCTGGTCGGTGCCGACGGCGCGTTCGAGCACGAGCGCGGAAGGCGCGCCATCGGCGGCGTCCTGGCCGATCTGCACTTTGGCGAACAGGCCCGGCGTGAGCAGGCCGTCCTTGTTGCTGACCACGGCGCGCATGCGCACGCTGCCGGCCTGCGGGTCGATCTGGTTGTCGACGAACTCGAGATGGCCTTCGTGCGGGAAGCCCGTTTCATTGGCCAGACCGATGTGCACCTTGAGCGCCGCCGGGTTGCTGCGCGCCAGCTTGCCCAGTTGCAGGTAGGTGGACTCGTCGCCGTTGAAGCTCACGTACATCGGGTCGGCCGAGACGACGGACGTCAGCACCGTGTTGCCGTCGACCAGGTTGCCCACGGTGACCTCGGCCTTGCCGACGCGGCCGTCGAAGGGCGCGCGCACATTGGTCCACTCGAGGTTGAGACGGGCCGTCTGCAGGGCGGCCTCGTCGGCGCGCGCGGCGGCCTCGAGCTGGCGCGCGGTGGAGGCGCGCTCGTCGTGCTCGCGCTGCGCGATGGCGTTGTCGGCGAGCAGGCGCTTGGCGCGCGTCAGCTCGCTCTGGGCCAGCTCGCTCTTGACGCGGGAGCTGGCGGCGGAGGCTTCGAGGCGCGCCACTTCGGCCTGGTACTGACGCTGGTCGATCACGAAGAGCACATCGCCCTTGCGCACGAGCGTGCCGGGCTTGAGGCGCACGCTGTCGATGTAGCCGGACACGCGCGGTCGAAGCTGGGCGCGGTCGATGGCTTCGATCATGCCGGAGAACTCGCGCTGCTCGGACACGGCGCGCGTGATCACGGCCGCGACGCTGACGGGTGTGGCCTGCGGCGCGGGCGCGGCGGCGGCATGCGCCTCCTGCTTGTCGCCGCAGCCGACGAGGCCGTTGGCCGTGAGGATGGCAGCCAGCGCCACGAGCAGAAGACGGGGTCGGATGGTTTTCATGATGGAAGCTCCCGGTAAGAACAACAGATGAATGAAAGAACGGATGCGGTGGTTCAGGCGGACGGCGGGGGCGCTTGCCGATGGGCATCGAGGAAGCGCTTCATGGTCGTGACGCAGGGGTCGTCGGCGGTGATCGAACATCGCTGCTCGTCATCGGCGACGTCGGCGGGCGGCAGGCCGAACAGCTCGACGGCGTTGCCCGCCAGGCGCAGCTTGCCCGCGTAGGCGCGGCCTTCGTCGGACAGCGGGTCGCCCTCGGTATAGAGGATCAGGGCCGGCGCCAGCTGGGCCAGACGGCTGGCGTTCAAGGGGCTGGCATAGGGATGCAGGCGGTCAGCGGGGCGGGGCAGGTAGCTGCGGTAGCCGCGCTCCAGCGCGTCGACCACGCCACGTGTCTGGGGTTGGTCGGCGGCGCAGCGCATCGACGGGCAGTGCAGGCTGGCATCCAGCATCGGCATGACCAGGATCTGGCCCGCCAGGGCCGGGCCCTGTCTGTCACGGCACACCAATGCAGACACCGCGGCCAGGTTGCCCCCGGCCTCGACCCCGCCCACAAACAAATGACGGCCGCTCCAGCTCAGATGCGCGCGCTGCTTCACGGCCTGCTTCAATACCGCGTGGGCGTCCTCGACCGCGGCAGGGAAGGGGTGTTCAGGCGCGAGCGCATAGCTGGGGGCCAGCACATCGAGGCCACAGGCGTCCGCCAGCACACGCAGGCAGCCGTCCGAGGCTTCGCTGTCTTCCACCACGAAGCCACCCGGGTGAAAAAACACCAACAAGGCATCTTGCGCATGCTTGGCAACCGAGCGGTACACGCGCACCTGGACCGGGCCGCCATGGCCGGACCACTGCAGGATGTCATCGGGACCGCGTTGATCGGGTGTGTTGCTCATGATGTCCGTGGACTGCGCCGCTGGTGCCCACAACCGTGTTCACAACCAATAGGCGCAGACAATGCAAGGAATGTTGGAGCCTCGACTCTAAAGATCGCCGCCTCATCGATAAACTGCCGCGGATCGAATTGATCGTTCAAGATCCTGAACAATGGACAAACTCAAGGCGCTGGAAGCTTTTGTGCGGGTGGTGGACACAGGCGGCATCACACGCGCGGCCGAATTGCTCAATGCGCCCAAGGCGACCGTCTCGACGCTGGTTCAGGAGCTGGAGGCGCAACTGGGTGTGCGCCTGCTGCACCGAACGACCCGCAAGGTCACCGTCACGGCCGATGGCGCGGCCTACTACGAGCGCTGCGTGCGTCTGCTCGACGACCTGCGCGAGGCCGACGAGTCCGTGTCCGTGCAGCAGGGCAGCATCAGCGGGCGCCTGCGCGTCGACGTGCCCACCAGCATGGGCAGCCTGCTGGTGTTCGCGGGCATGCAGGAGTTCCTGGCCCGCTACCCGCAGATCAAGCTGGAGATGGGCTGCAGCGACCGCATCGTCAACATGGTCAGCGAAGGCGTTGATTGCGTGATCCGCGTGGGCGAGGTCACCGACCCGGCGGTCGTGGCGCGGCGCATCGGCTCCATGCGCTTCGTGACCTGCGCGGCGCCCGGCTACATCGCGGTCCATGGCAAGCCCGAGCATCCGGATGATCTGCTGCAGCATCGGTGGATCGGCTATTTCATGTCGACCTCGCCGGGTCGCACCTATCCCGTGGACTTCGCCAAGGACGGTCAGCGGCTGGAGCGCATCATCGAGTGCGCGCTGTCCGTCAACGACTCGAACGTGTACGACGATGCCGTGCGTGCGGGCCTGGGTGTCGGGCAACTGCCCAGTTATGCTTTCGAGTGCGCGCGCGCGTCCGGTGCGCTGGTCGAGGTGCTGGACGACTGGACGACGGACGCCTTGCCCGTGCACGTGCTCTACCCGTCGAACCGCTTGCTGTCGACCCGCGTGCAGGCCTTTGTCGAATGGGTGGCCGAGTTCTTCGAGCGCACGCCCGGCCTGAAGCGCCACTGACACGTCATGACCAGCCTGACCCTGATCGCGCCCCACCTCAAGGACCTGGGCGGCGGCTTCAACGTGCGCCGCAGCCTGCCGGCGGCCCAGCGCCAATCGGTCGGACCCTTTTTGTTCTTCGACCACTTCGGCCCGGTGACCGAGACGCCCGGCAGCGCACACGACGTGCGCCCGCACCCGCACATCGGCCTGGCCACGGTCACCTACCTGTTCGAGGGCGCCATCTGCCACCGCGACAGCCTGGGCAATGCGCAGCGCATCGAGCCCGGCGCCATCAACCTGATGACGGCGGGCAAGGGCATCGTGCACTCCGAGCGCAAGCCGTCCGACTTGTTGGAGAGCACTTACACGTCGCACGGGCTGCAGCTGTGGCTGGGCCTGCCGCTGGCCATGCAGGAATGCGAGCCCGCGTTCGCCCACACGGCTGCGGCCGACATCCCGGCGGTCGATGTGGATGGTTGCCGCGTGCGTGTGCTGATGGGCAAGGCTTGCGGCGTGGCATCGCCCGTCAAAACCTTCGATGAGACGCTCTACCTCGATCTGCAGATGGCCCCGGGCCAGGCTTTCACGCTGCCCGATGTCCCGCCCGAGCTGGCCATCTACTGCGTGGACCAGGGCGTGCTGGTCAACGGCGAGCCGGTGAGCGCGCATGTGCTGTGCGTGGTCGGGCCGGGGCAGCCGGTGCGCATCGAGGCACCGCAGGGCGTGCGGGCCGTGCGGGTCGTGATGATCGGCGGCGCACCGCTGGATGGCGGGCACCGCTTCATGTGGTGGAACTTCGTCTCGAGCAGCAAGGAGCGCATCGAGCAGGCCAAGGCCGACTGGGCCGCGCAGCGCATGGGGCAGGTGCCCGGCGAGCACGAGTGGATCCCGCTGCCCACCCGGTGATGTTCATTTGCGCGAAAATGGCCACGCCGCGGAGGCGTTAGCACGCCTTAACGCGACCATGCCTCGATCGACGGCACACGCAGCGTGAGCACCTCGGGCAAGTCGATGCCGAAGTGGGTGATCAGCAGTTCGTTCAAGGCCGCCCGGTCCGCCAATTCGAAGGACTCGGCCTCGGTGCCGCGCCAGATCGTGGCATCGCGGTTCATCACGGTGACGCGGCCCGTCGGCGTGATGGCGCGCAGCAGGATGCGGTTGACGAAGACCGACTCCGGGTGCGTGGCCACGAAGTGGTTGCCCATCTCGAAATCGGCCGGGCCTTCGGCCTCGAGCGTGGTCGCCCAGGCCTCGACCAGCTCGCCCTTCGACCACGCGCACATGCGCCAGTAAGGCGGCTCGTGCGTCATCCAGTGCGTCAGCTGCGCGTGTTGTTCGGGCGGTGTGTGTCGCAGGGGCAGCGGGTGCTGGGGCGCGAGCCCGCCAAAGCCCGCATCCACGACGAAGCGGCCTTCCGGCACCGTCACCACGAGGAACATGTGCGTGCGCGGCGCGGCGCTCACGGGCACCTTCAGCGTGACGCGCGCCAGCTTGCGCTCGACCTCGAAGCCCAGTTGCCCGAGCACCGCGCCCAGCAGCGTCGAGTGCTCGAAGCAGTAGCCGCCGCGCGAGGCGTGGACCAGCTTGTGCTGCAGGCTGTCCAGGTCCAGCCGCACGGGCCAGCCCAGCAGCACATTGAGGTTCTCGAAGGGGATGTGGGCCATGTGGGCATGCACGATGCCCGCGAGTGTGGCCAGATCGTGCCGGACGTCGCCGCCCCACCGGATGCGCTGGAAGTAGTCATCCATGTCAATTTGCCGGGTCATCTGCGCTCCTGCCCTTTTCTTGAATAAAGTGGTGCCCTCGTCAATCTCGCGCGCGGCACCCGACCATGTCAGACACTAACCGATTTGCGGCCCCCGCTCAGCCCATCCGCCTTTACCATTTCGCGTTGTCCGGGCACTCGCACCGCGTGCTGCTGATGCTGTCGCTGCTGGGCCTGCCCGTGGAGACCGTGCCGGTGGACCTGCCGCGCGGCGAGCACAAGACGCCGGCCTTCCTGGCGCTCAACCCTTTCGGACAGATCCCCGTCATCCAGGACGGCGACCTGACGCTGGCCGACAGCAACGCCATCCTGGTCTACCTCGCGCAGCGCTACGACGCATCGGGTCTGTGGCTGCCGCAAACGCCCCGCGAGATGGCCGAGGTGCAGCGCTGGCTGAGTGCGGCGGCCGGCCCGCTGGCCTTCGGCCCGGCGCACGCGCGTGGCGGGCAGTTGTTCAAGCGCCCCATCGAGCCGCGCGCCTACGACCTGGCGCACAAGCTGCTGACCGTGATGGAGGCCAGGCTGACCGAGCAGCGCTACCTCGCCTCGACCGAGCAGCCCACCATCGCCGATGTGGCCATGTACGGCTACACAGCCCATGCGCCCGAGGGCGGTATCTCGCTGACGCACTACGCGCACATCAAGCGCTGGATCGCGGACGTGCAGGCCTTGCCGGGCTTCGTGCCACTGCCTGCGTCGGCCTTGCCTGATGCGTCATGCGGGCATTGACGGCGGCTTTGTCTCTGATAATGGCAGCCTTCCTGCCTGAACCGCAACCAAGCCATGAACCAGACCACGACCCAACCCGCAGCCCAGCCGCCCCTGCCCGATCACCTGTCCATCGACCCACGCAGCCCCCACTTCGTGCAGGCCGTGCTCGAGCACGAGATCGGCATCCGCTTCAACGACAAGGAGCGCTTCGATGTCGAGGAGTACTGCATCAGCGAAGGCTGGGTCAAGGTGCCCGCCGGCAAGACGCTGGACCGCAAGGGCCGCCCGCTGACGATCAAGCTCAAGGGCAAGGTTGAGGTGTTCTACCGCTGAGCGCTATCGCTATCGCTCCATGGGTTGCAGGATGGCCCGGTAGCTGCCGAACGCCGCGTCGCTGACCAGGCCTTGCATGCGCTCGAACAAGCCGGACAGGGCCGCGCCGTACTGCGCCCTGAACGCGTCGCTGGCCGCGGCGATCTCCAGCTCGTTGGCCATGACCAGCTCGCACAGGTCGGCCAATTGACCCGGGCTGATCTCGTGATCGGTGTGCGTGAAGCGGTCGCTGAACAGGCATTGAGCGGGCGTGCCGATGCGCGGGTAGAAGCGGCCGCGGTCGGCCGCGCCATACAGGTAGGCCAGGCCTTCCGCCTCCTCGCCCAGCAAAGACTGGATGTGCTGGCGGTGCGCGACATCGAGCAGGGCGGGCTGGTAGCCATCGGTGCCGTAGACCGCGTGGTACAGGCCGGCCCGGCACAGCGCCGGCCGCGCGCCCCACTGCCTCAGCAAGGCCTCGGTGCCATGCAGGTGTGTCGCCAGCGAGCCGTTGAGGTGCTGGAACTCGCCGGCGCCCAGCGCCTGCAACTGTGCAAAAAGCGGCTCATCCATGAAGTCAATGCGCGGCATCCAGCTCGGCCTTGCTCAGCCGCACCTCGATGCCTGCGCTGTGGAGCGTCTGCTTGAGCGGCGGGCTGTGCTTGGTCACGCCCACGGTCACGCATTCGAGCGGGGCGAAACGCGTCAGCAGGCCGCGCGCGATGGCCTCGCCCAGGGCCTCGAGCGTCATGAATTGTGTGGCGCCCGAGATGGCCACCACTTCTTCCACGACCGCGTCGTAGCGGACCGACGCTTGCAGGGCATCGTCCTGATGGCTGTGCGTGGGGGCGAGTTGACCGTGGATGTCGAAGAGGAATTTCTGCCCCAGCGTGCGCTCTTCTTCGAAGAGGCCGTGGTAGCCAAAGGTTTGAAGGCCTTTGATCGAGAGGGACGTCAGCATGTGCATGGCTCCTGAGCAGGAAGAAGACCGGAAGCATCCGGTTGCCCAGGCGAGCGGCTGACTCTGGCCCGCGCTTCCCGGTGGGTGCCCACCTTTGATCGCCAGTCGCGCGAGGACCGCAGGTTAGCGCATGACCTCCGATCATGCAAGCCACGAATGCAAGCCGTGCAGCTGTAACCTTTTCCAGGCCCGCGGGTATAAGGATGCAGACAACAGGGATCGGCACACAAGGTGGACATCAAGGCGATATTGGCGCGCATCGAAAGGGGAGACCGCTCGGCATTCGCCGAACTGGTCAGGCACTTCCAGCGCCCGCTGTTCGGTTATCTGGGGCGCATGGGCTTGCGCCAGGGGCAGGCAGAGGAGGTGGCGCAAGACACCTTCTTGCGTGCCTGGCAGCACCTGAGCGCGTACCGGGCCGAGCGCGCCGAGTTCTCGACCTGGCTCTTCACCATCGCGCGCAACCTGGCGCTCAACGAGCTGGGCCGCGCGTCGAACAGCCGCGAGTGGCCTGTGGGCGACGACCTGCCCGATGCCGCTTGCGAGCGTGTGCAGCCGCCCGATGCCGTGAGCGACACGCAAGACCGCGACCGCTTGCGGCAAGCCTTGATGGCCCTGCCCGCCGACGACCGCAGCGCCTTGGCGCTGGCCTATTTCAAGGAGCTGGACATGGCCGCGATCGCCCTCATCGAAGGGTGCACGGCGGGCGCGATCAAGGTGCGCCTGCACCGCGCCAAACAGCGTTTGCGTCAATTGCTGGAGTCAACGTGATGGACGACATCGACACACGGCTCGAAGCCGACCTGCTGCAGGTGCCCGATGACTTCACCGAGCAGGTGATGCGGCGCATCGACACCCTGCCTCGGCCAACCAAGACCAGCCAACGGCGCGAACGCCTGCAGTGGCTGGCGTTGCTGGGCGGCGCGGCACTGGGCCTGAGCCAGCTGCTGGCCTTCATGTTCGGTATGTGGGCCGCCTCGGCGGCCATGTGATTTTCAAAAGGAGAGCCATCATGGCGCACCCGTCAAACCATGCCCGCAAGCCGCTGTTCGCGCTGGCGATGTCCTTGATCCTGCCGGGCTTCGGGCAGCTCTACAACGGCCAGCCCAACAAGGCGATCTGGCTGTTCCTGTGCTTCGCGCTGCTCAGCATCCCCGGCGTGGCCGTGATCGCCCTGTACCTGCCATCGGCCTGGACGATACCGGCGCTGGTGCTCGGCCTGCTGCTCACATTGGGCGTGTGGGTCTTCGGCATGGCCGATGCGTGGCGCGTGGCGCGCGGCCTGCGGGGCCATGTCCTGCAGGGCTGGCAGCTCAGCGGCGTCTATGCGCTGGTCTTCCTGTTGTGCAACCTGCTGGCCTTGCCGCTGCTGATCAACCACGTGCGTGAGCGGCAGGTCGCCTCCTTCCACATCCCGTCCAGGAGCATGGAGCCCAGCGTGATGCAAGGCGACATCCTCTTCGCCGACAGGCGCTACAACCGGCCCGACAGCTACACGCCCGTGCGCCGTGGCGACATCGCCATCTTCACGTACCCGAACAACCGCACGATGAGCTACATCAAGCGTGTCGTGGCCTTGCCGGGCGACCGGGTGCGCATGTCGGGGCGGCGCGTGTGGGTCAATGACCAGCTGTTGACGACCCAGGAGACGCCGACGCCGCAAGGCGTGGACGTGACCGAGTCCATCGACGGCCATCAATGGCATGTGCAGTGGGCGAAGGACACGACGCCAACGCCCGAGCTGTCGCTGGCCGTGCCGCCGGGCCAGGCCTTCGTGCTGGGTGACAACCGCAGCGCCAGTGTCGACGGGCGCAGCATCGGCCCCGTGCCCCTGACGGACATCGTGGGCAAGGCGAGGCAGGTCTGGTACTCGTCCCATGCAGGGCATGTGCGATGGGAACGTTTCGGCCTGGTGCTGGACTAGCCGTCGCTTGTTCATCCCAGCGCAAATCCGCATGGTCATGGCGTGTGGGGCGGACTACGATGCGGCCTGCCTTTCACCGCACCCGCCTTCATGCCCAGAGACGCCAGCCAACTCGGAGCCGCCAGCCACAGCTATGCGCTGGCCGTGCTCGATTACTTCGCGCAGCATGGCGAGGATCCGGTTGCCGTGTTTGGCGATGTCCTGGTCAACCGGATCAGGCTCGATGAAGGGGCGCAGCGGCTGTCCATCGCGCAATGGCAGAGCATGCTGCAGCGCGCCGTGCGGCACCTGAACGACCCGGCCTTTCCATTGAAGCTGGCCGCGACGATCAAGCCGCGCCACCTGGGCATGCTGGGCTTCCTGCTGATGTCGTGCGACACGCTGGGCGCGGCGGCCGCCACCTTGCAGCGTTATGAGCAGCTGCTCGACAGCGTGAACGCGGCGGACTTCCATGTCGATGGCGAGCTGTGCACCTTGACGTGGCGCCCGCTGATCGACAACCCGCCGCCCGACTTCATCATGCTGTCGATGGGCTTGTGGGTCTACCAGGCGCGTTGGCTGGCCGAGCGGCCCGACCTCGTCTGCGACATCAGCTTCACGTTCGCCGAGCCCGAGCGCGCGGACGTGAAGGCCTGCTTCGACAGCGTCTTCGGCGGCAAGGTGCAGTTCGGCAAAGGCGCGAACCAGTTGACCTTGCCTGTCTCGTACCTGAGCCTGCCCGTTGCGCAGCGTGACAAGCATGTGCACGCCTCGTTGCGCCAGCAGGCCGAGCGCGACCTGCAGGCCTTGCTGGGGCAGGACCACGGCTTCCTGCCGCATCTCGAGGCCGTGCTGGCCGAGCGGATCGCCTCGGGCGAGGTCACGCTGCAGCATGTGGCCAAGGCCTTGCAGGTGGCGCCTCGCACCTTGCAGTTGCGGCTCGGGCAGCACGGCGTCACTTACCGCGAGGTGCTCGAGCGTGTGCGTTGCAAGCAGGCCGAGCGGCACTTGCGCAACCCGGCGATGTCGCTGGCCGATGTCGCCGCGTCGCTGGGTTTTGCCGACCAGAGCAGCTTCCAGCATGCCTTCAAGCGCTGGACCGGCGTGGCGCCGGGCGACTGGCGCCGCCGCCTGACCTGATCCCGCGCGGGTCGGTCGGGCGGCGCCTGTGCATCACTTGCAGGTGCTCGATGCAGGCACGTCGTTGAGGCGGTCCTGCAGGAAGCTCAAGGCCTTGCCGTAGCCGCTCACGGCCAGCAGCAGGTGGTCGTTGACCGTGCGCGTGTACGTCACTTTGACGCCCTGGCTGCAGTACTGGCTGACCAGACCGTCGACCTCGGCCACGGGCATCAGCTCGTCCACGGTGCCTTCATAGATGTACATCGGCGCGCCGGGCACGCGCTGGCCCAGTCGGTTCTCGGCGATGATCTGCTTGATCTGCGGCACATCGAGCAACTGGGGCACGGTCGTGTACTGGCTCATCTTCTTGAAGAAGAAGCTGGTCAGCGGGTCGGGCGCGCCGGTGAGGAACTGGCCCAGGCACATGTCCTGCGCCTTGGCGATGGCGGCCTTGCCCTTGTCGTTGGTCAGGCTGTCGACATCGACCTCGGGGTAGCCATTGGCCAGCGCGGACACGGCACCGAAGTACACGCCTGCCCACAAAGTGCCGTCAACCTTGCGCGCCACGGCGCCCAGATCGACAGCCACGCCGCCGGCCGCCACGCCCTTGATGTTCAGCTCGGGTGCATAGCTCGTGTACAGCTCGTTGGCCCAGGCCGATGCGATGGCACCGCCCGAGTAGCCCGTGATGGCCACGGGCGTGCTGGCGCCATTGAGGCCGGCCGGCGTGAAGTTTTCGGCGGCGCGGATGCCATCGAGCACGCCCTGGCCCGAGTTGCGGCCGACCGTCCACAGCGAGCGCAGGCCTTCGTAATCAGGCGACACGACGACCAGGCCCTTGCTCAGTGCTTGCTGGATCAGCAACTGCTCCAGCGCCGTGCCCTTGACGAACTCGTACGAGGGTGCGCAACGCAGCGTCAACGCGTCATAGGCGATGTTGTAGGCCAGCAGCTTGCGTTGCTGCGCGGGCGCGTTGCTGGGCACGAGCACCGTGCCGATCACGGCCACGGGCTTGCCGTTGTGGTCGGTGCTGCGGTACATCAGCTGCCAGGCCTGGCCCTTGACCGGGAAGAGGTAGTAGGCCTTGGCGTTGATCTCGCGGTAGCGCAGCACCGTGCCGGGTGCGACGGCGCCCAGGCTGGCTTCGTCGGGCGGGGCGTAGAAAGCGTCGCTCTGCGGCGCGGTCACGGGCGTGCTCGGCGGCGGGAAAGATTGAGCGGTGCTGTCGCTCGTGGCTTGCGCGGCGACGGGGCCGTTGAAGGCCAACGCAAGGGTGGCCAAGCCTGCGAGGTTCGCTGCGATGTGGGACAACTTCTTCGTCATGTCTGCTCCATCCATGGTGGTGATTCGGATGGGCTAGATGCTCCGGCGCGGGCCGGCGGCTGTATTGTGAATACGCGCGGGCCTGATGTCCCAACACGCAAACCCAGGGTTATGCCGGGGTGAACGGAGGCAGCCGACCTAGGGTGAACCACCTGTCCGACCCCTGGGCTTGTAAAGCGCGTGTAAAACGTGATGGATGGCGCGCCAGCGTGGTCAACGGGGCGGGCGGGCTTGCGTTGTGGAGCCTGGGGGCCGATATGGTTGCGCCATGGCGTCCCCGGTTGTCACTTTCTGGAGAAACCTCATGAACACCCGCTCGCTGTTGACGGTCCTGTCTCTGACCCTGGGCTGTGCTTTGTCCGCCTGGGCCGCCGATGCCCCGAACGCTTCGAATGCTTCGAATGCGCTGCACGGCCAGCACGGCGCGATGAAGGCCGCCTGCAAGGAGGACGTGGCCAAACTGTGCGAGGGCATCAAGCCGGGTGGCGGGCGCATTGCGGCTTGCCTGAAGGCACACAAGGACCAGGTCTCCGACGGCTGCAAGGCGGCGGTCAAGGCTGGGCATGCGCACCGTCAGGGTGGCAAGTCGGCCACGGGCGCGCAGGCCTCGTGATGGGCTGGGCGAGATCGGCGATGACATTGCCTGCGTTGCCGCGACGCGGTCTGTGCCTGGGCTTGTGGGCTGGCTTGTTGGGGGCCGGGCTGGCTGTGCAGGCATGCAGCGCGGTGGCGGCGACATCCGAAGCGCAGGCCTTGCACGTGTTGCAGCGCCTGAGCTTCGGGCCGGCGCCCGGTGACCTGGCCCATGTGCAAAGCGTCGGCATCGACCGCTACATCGACGAGCAACTGCATCCCGAGCGCCTCGCGCTGCCCGCGGCGCTCAGCCAGCGTCTGTCGGGCATGGAGACGCTGGGTTATTCGCAACGCGATCTCGTGCAACGTTTCAGGCAGGCCAACGAGCAAGCGAAGAACGACAAGGACGAAGGCAAGCTCGAGCGCCGCCAGTTCTTCCAGCAGGTGGCCGGCCAGGCCGCCGAGGCCCGCCTGATCAGGGCCATCCAGAGCCCGCGCCAGCTCGAAGAGGTGATGGTCGACTTCTGGTTCAACCACTTCAACGTGTTCCAGGGCAAGGGCCTGGACCGCGTGCTCATGGCCAGCTACGAGCAGGATGCGATCCGCCCGCATGTGTTCGGGCGCTTCCGCGATCTGCTGGGCGCCACGGCGCACCACCCGGCCATGCTGTACTACCTCGACAACTGGCTGTCCGCCGCGCCGGGTTACCAGGCGCCGAAGAAGGCCGGTGCCCTGGGCAAGGTCAGCGGCCTCAACGAGAACTACGCGCGTGAGTTGATGGAGCTGCACACGCTGGGCGTGGACGGCGGCTACACGCAAAAGGACGTGACCGAGCTGGCGCGCATGCTGACGGGCTGGACCTTGAGGCCTCAACAGGGCCGCCGCATGGCATGGTCCGACAACAGCGATGCCATCTTCTATTTCGACGCGCGCCGCCATGACGAAGGCGACAAGGACTGGCTCGGCAAGCACGTGGGCGCGCGCGGCCAGGCCGAAGGCGAATGGGCGCTGGACGTGCTGGCCGCCCACCCGGCCACGGCGCACCACGTCGCCTACGAGCTGGCGCAGTACTTCGTGGCAGACCAGCCGCCCACGGCCCTGGTCGACCGCCTGGCCAAGCGCTTCCTCGACACCGATGGCGACATCCGCGCGGTGCTCACGGCCTTGTTCGACAGCGCCGAGTTCCGCGACCCGCATCAGGCCGCCAGCAAGTTCAAGACGCCTTATCAGTACGTGATCTCGGCCGTGCGCGCGGGCGCCGTGCCGGTCGTCAACACGAAGCCGCTGCTGGCCTCGCTCTACCAGTTCGGCATGCCGCTGTACGGCTGCCAGACACCCGATGGCTACAAGCACACCGAGCAGGCCTGGCTCAACCCGGATGCCATCACGCGCCGCATCGGCTTCGCCACGGCATTGGCGGCCGGCAAACTGCCCCTGGCCAAGCCTGTCGATGAGCAGGAGCCTGGCCCGATGGGCGTGAAAAGCCTGGCGCGGGTCGCCGAGCGCATGGACGAAGCCAAGGAAGGCAAGGGCAAGCCGAACTGGGGCACGCCGCCGCTCGATGCCGCCGCGCTGTTGGGTACGCTGGGCGATGCAATATCGGCAAGGACACGCGCCACGGTCGAGCAAGCGGACGCGGGCCTGAAGGCGGCGATGGTGCTGGGCAGCCCCGATTTCATGCGCTATTGATCATGCGTGATCAGGAAAGATCAGGAGCCCTCACATGCAACGCCGACAATTTCTCCAACACAGCGCGCTGGCCGGGGCCCTGTTGATCCCGGTTGGCCAGTCGGCCTGGTGCGCGGTCGGCGATACCAAGGCCAGGCCGGGCAAGCGCCTGATCGTCGTGTTCCTGCGCGGAGCGGTCGACGGGCTCAACGTGGTCGTGCCGCATGCCGAGCCGGGCTACTACCGCGCGCGCTCGACGATCGCCCTGGCCAGGCCGGGCGCCGATGACGGCGTGCTCGATCTGGACGGCCGCTTCGGCCTGCATCCCGCCTTGTCGCCTTTGTGGCCACTGTGGCAGGCGGGCAAACTGGGTTTCGTGCATGCCAGCGGCTCGCCCGACACCACGCGCTCGCACTTCGATGCGCAGGACTACATGGAGTCCGCCACGCCCGGCCGCAAGGCCACGCCGGACGGCTGGCTCAACCGCTTGCTGGGCGCCATGCCGATGGACACGGCGCATGCCTCGCCCACGCGCGCCGTCAGCATCGGGCCGACGCTGCCACGCATCTATGCGGGTAGGCAATCCGTGGCCACGATCGCATCGGGTGCCGCGGGCGCCAAGCCGACCCTGCTCGACCGGCCCCGGATCGGCGATGCCTTCGCGCAGATGTACGGCGGTGACGACAAGCTCTCGCAGGCCTACAAAGCATCGCAGCAGGCGCACAAAGAAGTCATGGCCTCGATGGACAAGGCCGGGCTCGAGCGCGAGATGCAGGCCGCCAACAACGGCGCGCCCCTGCCGACGGGCTTCGCGGACGATGCCGCCCGCCTGGCCACTTTGATGCGCAACGACGAGGGCGTGCAGCTGGCCTTCATGGCCGTGGGCGGCTGGGACACGCATGCCAACGAGGGCGCCGCCAGGGGCCAGTTGGCCAACCGCCTGACGCCGCTGGGGCAGGGCCTGGCCACGCTGGCGCAGCGCCTGGGGCCCGTGCTGGACGACACGGTCATCGTCGTGATGTCTGAGTTCGGTCGCACGGTCCGGCAGAACGGCAATGGCGGCACCGACCATGGCCACGGCAACGTGATGTGGCTGATCGGCGGCGATGTGGCGGGCGGCAAGGTGCATGGCCGCTGGCCGGGCCTGGACGACAGCGCGCTCTACGAAGGCCGCGACCTCGCCGTCACGACCGACTTCCGCCAGGTGCTGGCCGAAGTCGCCGCCGTGCACATGGGCCTGCCGGATGCGCGCCTGAGCGAGGTCTTCCCGGCGCTGAACTGGCGTGCGGGCGACCGCCTGCGCGTGATGCGCGGCTGATCGAAAAAAATCTTCATCAGATACGGCAAACCAGGGAATAAACCGGCCGGCACATCGGTATGGCATGGTGAGCGCCTCGTCGCGCTCGACAACACACTGCCTTTTCAGCAGGAGCAAACCATGCAACGTCGAGATTTCCTGTCTCTGGCCGCCTTGGGCGGTGGCGCCGTCTACGTGTCGGGGCTGGCGGGCTGCGCGCATCGCGCGGACACCGGTGCCGCAACGTACACCGGCGCGCAGTCCTTCTATTTCGTCCAGCTGTCGGACACGCACTGGGGCTACAGCGGCCCGGCCAACCCCGATGCGGCCGTGACCCTGCCCAAGGCCGTGGCCGCCGTGAACGCGCTGGCCGAGCCGCCCGATTTCGTGGTCTTCACGGGCGACCTCACGCACACGACGGACGATCCGGACGAGCGCCGTCGCCGTCTGGCCGAATTCAAGCGCATCGTCGGTGCGCTCAAGGTCCAGCACGTGCGCTTCCTGCCTGGCGAGCACGATGCCTCGCTCGACCACGGCGTGGCCTTCAAGGAATACTTCGGCGACACCTACTTCGCGTTCGCGCACAAGGACGTGCACTTCATCGCGCTCGACAACGTCTCCGACCCTGGCGCGAAGATCGACGATGCGCAGATGGCGTGGTTCAAGGCCGAGCTGGCCAAGCTCGACAAGCAGGCACCCATCGTCGTCATCACGCACCGGCCCTTGTTCGACCTCGCACCCAAGTGGGACTGGGCCACGCGCAACGGCGCGGCCGTGATGGACCTCTTGATGCCCTATCAGCACGTGACCATCTTCTACGGCCACATCCATCAAGAGCATCACCACATGACCGGCCACATCGCCCACCACTCGGCCAAGTCCCTCATCTTCCCGCTGCCCGCGCCCGGCTCGCAGGACAAACGCACGCCCTTGCCATGGGACCCGGGCCAGCCTTACAAGGGCCTGGGTTTCCGCGAGATCGCGTCCGAACGATCCGGCCAGGCTTTCGAGTTGGCCGAGTACCCGGTGGTGTCGGCATGAAGCGCCAACAGACATCCGCATCGCGCCGCGACATGCTCAGGCAATCGCTGGCATGGGGATCGGGCCTGGCTGTCGCCAGCGTGCTGCCGGGCCTGCCCGCCCAAGCCGAGAAGCCCGCTGCAGACAAGCAGGCCGAGCCACGCACCATTGATGTCGTCGCGCAGCGCTTCAAGTTCACGCCCAGCGAGATCCACATCAAGAAGGGCGAGCGCGTCGTGCTGGCCATCAAATCGCTGGACTTCGTGCATGGCATGAACATCCCCGACTTCAACATGCGCGCGGACCTCCTGCCCGGCAAGATCACGCGCATCGAGCTGCAGCCGCCACGCAGCGGTACATTCGACTTCCTGTGCGACAACTTCTGTGGGGATGGGCATGAAACCATGCACGGTCGGTTCATCGTGAGCGATTGAGGCCCGCAGTGAGCGGCACCACGCACCTGTTCGAGACCCTCGTCTCACCCTGGCTGGACGCCGGCTACAACCTGGCGCGCTGGCTGCTGCGCGACGAGGCCGCCGCCGAGGACGTGCTGCAGGATGCCGCCTTGCGCGCCTTCCGCTACCTGGGCGCGTTCAAGGGCGGCGACGCGCGCCCCTGGTTCCTGCGCATCGTGCGCAACGCCTGCTATACCTACCTCGAAGGGCGGCATGGCCTCAACGAGCTGTCCGGGCTGGACGAGGCCGATTTCGAGCACCTGCAGCTGCGCGATGGCCGCACGGCGCCCGACCCGGCCGACCTGCTCATGCAGCAGCGCGTGCAGGCGCACGTCAACGACGCCATCGCGGCCCTGCCGCCGCCTTTGCGCGAGGTCATCGTGCTGCGCGAGATGGAGGGCATGTCCTACGAAGAGATCGCCGATGTGGCCTCGATCCCGATCGGCACGGTGATGTCGCGGCTGTCGCGCGCCCGGGACCGTTTGCGCGCGGCCCTGTCCGTGCATGGCGCCGCACAGGAAAGTGGAGACCGATGACATGAGCCTGCAAGACGACGAACTCTCCGCCCTGATCCAGAGCAAGGCCCGCTACCACCGGGCCAGCGAGGCTTTGCATGCCGATGTGCGCGCGCGCGTGGCCCTGGCCGCGGCCGCCGCGCAGGAGGCGCCCAAGCCTGAGCGGCGCAGGTCCTGGCGCGGTGTGTTCACCCAGTGGACGCAGGCTGCGGGCGGCTTTGCAGTGGGCGTGGCCCTCACGCTGATGGTGTCGCCGCTGATCGTGCAATGGGCGCAGACCTGGCGCCAGCCCGGCGACGCCGACCTCGTGGCCGAGCACGTGCGCTCGCTGCAGGCCGGGCCCTTGATCCAGGTGGCCTCGAGCGACCGGCACACGGTCAAGCCCTGGTTCCAGGGCAAGATCGATTTCGCGCCGACCGTGCTGGACCTGGCCGATGCGGGCTTCCCTCTGACGGGCGGGCGCATCGAGCAAGTGGGGCGTGAGCGCATGGCCGTGCTGGTCTACGCCCACCGCCGGCACGTGCTGAACCTGTTCGTCTGGCCCGAGCGCGAGGCCACGCCGGCGCAACAGCCATCGCAACAACAATACCGGGGCTTCAACCTCTTGTACTGGCACGATGGCCAGATGCGCTACGGTCTGGTCTCCGACATGGACGCGCACGAAGTGGCGAACTTCCAGCAGGCATGGCGCGCGCACCGCCTCCAGCCGTGATCGGAGGCGAGGCGGCGCGTGGTAGGCTGGCCCGGCCGATCAAGCCTACGCCACTGTCCGATACCACTGCCTCATGACACGCCTTGCCGACACCGATGGACACGGAACCCGCCACGCTGGCGTGATTCGCCGCGGCCTGTTGGCCTTGCTGGGCCTGCTGGCCACGGCCTACCTCGCGATGCTGGCCTACCTGTGGTGCAGGCAGGAATCGCTGATCTTCCGCCCGACGCCGCTGCCCGCCGAGTACCAGTTCAAGCTGCCCGCCGATGTGCACGAGACCCACATCGATGTGCCCGGCGCCAGGCTCCATGCCCTGCACATGCGCCTGCCGCATCCCGATGGCATCGTGTTCTACCTGCACGGCAACGCGGGCAACCTCAGCTCGTGGTTCGCCAGCGCGGACTTCTACCGCTCGCTGAACGTCGACCTCTTCATGCTCGACTACCGTGGCTATGGCCGCAGCACGGGCCACATCGAGAGCGAGGCGCAATTGATGGCCGACGTGCGCGCGGCCTGGCAGTCGATCGCACCGAGGTATGCGGGGCAGCCTGTCGTGTTCATCGGTCGTTCGCTGGGAACAGGCCTGGCCAGCCAGCTCGCCGCGTCGCTGGCGCCTGCCCAGCGTCCCGACTTGCTGGTGCTCGTGTCGCCCTTCATCAGCATGCAGGCCATGGCGCGGCAGCAGTACCCTTATGTGCCCTCGGCGCTGGTGCGCTACCCGCTGCGCACCGATGAGGCGCTCAAGACCCTGGGCGGCCGCACGCCCGTGCTGATCCTGCATGGCGACAAGGATGCCTTGATCCCTTACCAGCATGCGCAAGCCTTGTTCGCCCTGACGCCGAATGTGCGCCTGCAGCCCGTGCCCGGTGCCGGGCATGGCGATGTGCAGACGCATGGTGTCTACCTCGACACCCTGCGTCAGGCCATCCGCGCGACGATCGGCGTCCAGCTTCGTCGACGTGACCAGCCTGCGTGACAGCGTGGTGCGCGTGTCGCTGACCTGAGACCCGTCCGAGGCGTCTGGTGAAACCCTGGACCTGGGGTCGATCGGGCGCGGATTTCATGATGCGGTGGAAAACCCCACCTGAACCCGTGCGCTATTCACGCATTCAGCCCTCTTGGCATTTTCGGCACCCGGTCGCGGGGTGCACACCTTTGCAGGCGGCCTGCACCATTCACACATCGAACACACCCGTTCGCTGCTGAACCCGAGTACACACCATGAATGCGCTTCGTTATACCGCCATCGCCGCCCTGTTGATCGCCACGTCCGCACATGCTGCGTCCATCGTGACCAATGGCTCCTTGACCGGTCAGATCGAGAACAATGGCGTGCCCACGGGCTGGACCATCCTCGAAGGCTCGCCCGACCTGATGGACGCGCTCGACAACCTCGGCATGGCCAACGTGCAGCGCTTCGGCGCCACGCCCAACGCATCGCCCGATGGCGGCACATGGGTAGGCCTGGGCGTCAATGCCGATTACACCGAACGCTTCGGCCAGATGCTCAACGGCCTGACCATCGGCCAGACCTACACCGTGTCCTGGTACGCCGGCAACTTCGGCTATTCAACGTCCGTGGCCGCCAACAACTACATGGGCAGCAACGCCATCAGCGTGATGATCGACGGCGCCTCGATCGGCTCGGGCGCGCAACTGGCCGTCGGCTCGAACTGGTTCGCGCAATCGCTGACCTTCGTGGCCAGCGCCAGCAGCCAGCAGCTGTCCTTCACGCTGGCCACGTCGCAGAAAGCCTATTTGTCGATCGACGGCATCGCCGTGCAGACCGCCACGTCCGCCGTGCCCGAGCCCCAGACCTGGGCGCTGATGGGCATGGGCCTGTGCGCCGTGGGCCTGATGGGCCGTCGCCAGAAAGCCGCTTGATCAGATATCAGGCCAGCAACGCAGCCTCAAGCCTGATCGCCGCGCACGTCGCTCAAGCCGCCGTGCTTGCCTTGCCCGATGCGCTGCGATCGGTAGATGCCCGTGTGGCCTGACAGCAGGTAGCTGGCCACGCAGGCCAGCGCCGCGTACACGCCGATCTGCGAACCGAACAGCTCCAGCGCCATCAGCGTGCAGGCCAGGGGCGTGTTGGCCGCGCCCGCGAACACGCCCACGAAACCCAGTGCCGCCATCATGCCGATGGGCAGGTGCAGCAAGGGCGCCAGCGCGTTGCCCAGCGTGGCCCCGATGAAGAACAAGGGTGTGACCTCGCCGCCCTTGAAGCCCGTGCCGATGGCGCTCATCGTGAACAGCAATTTGCCCGCGAAATCCCACGAAGGCAGGGGCTGCCGGAAGGCCTGCTCGATGGTCGGGATGCCCAGGCCGACGAAGCGCCAGCCGTCCAGCGCCCAGACCAGCGCGGCCATCACGATGCCGCCGAGCATCGGGCGCAGCGGGCTGTAAGCCACGTGGCGCTTCATGAAGGCCGACAAGGCATGCGTGGATTGGGCGAAGGCCATGCCCACCAGCCCGAAGATGGCGCCGGCCAGCAGCACGGCCAGCACGGGCCAGGCCGACACGGCGGGCAGTGCGGCCAGCGTGTAGTGCGTGTGCGCGATGCCCCACAGGAGCGTGACCTCGTTGGCGGCGATGGCGGCCACGAAGCAGGGCCACAGCGCGTCGTAGCGCATGCGCCCCATCACCAGCACTTCCAGGCCGAAGACAGCGCCCGCCAGCGGCGTGCCAAACACGGACGCGAAGCCCGCGCTGATGCCCGCCATCAAGAGGACGCGCCGGTCCGCCGGCGACAGCCTGAACCAGCGCGTGACCTGGTCGGCCAGCGCGCCGCCCATCTGCACGGCCGTGCCTTCGCGGCCCACCGAGGCGCCAAACAGATGCGAGACCACCGTGGCGGCCAGGATCAACGGCGCCATGCGCAGCGGCAAGGTCTTCTTCGGGTCGTGGATCTCGTCGAGCAGCAGGTTGTTGCCGCCTTCCACGTCCCGCCCGATCTTCATGTAGACCCAGGCCACGGCGAAGCCGGCCAGCGGCAGCAGGGCCAGCAGCCATCGGTGCGATTCACGCGTCTGCGTGGCCCAGTCCAGCGCATGCAGGAAGAGGGCGGATGCCGAACCGGCCATGATGGCGACCAGCAACGCCAGCACCAGCCATTTGCCCAGCTGAGGGATGATTTTGAATTGCTCGGGAGTGGTCATGCGGCGCGGTCGGCAAGTGCCATGCGCACTTGCATCGTGTGCCGCAATTCTAGCCAGTGTGCCGCGCGTTCATCTTGCGCCAGTGCTGCACCATCATGGTCCCCAATGAGGTCGCCGGCAGTTCCACCTGATGCCCGATGGCCGGCAGCGCGAAGGGAACGTAGGTCTGTTCGCGCCACACATAGAACTGCCAGGTCGGGTCCTGCAAAGGCGCGCCGAACTCGAAGCGGACGGTCAGCGGGCCGCCTTCCGCCGAGACCTTCTCGATGACCACGGTCATCATGTCCAGCTTGACCTCGTCGCCGACCTTGAAGGGCTGCGAGTGCACGTCGCGATGGATCATGTCGACGAAGGCGGTCGGGCTGGACACCCGGATCGCGCGCTCGCCGATGACCTCCAGCGTCAGCGTCTGCTGAAGGCCGTTGGCCAGGGACCAGATCGCCTTGGGGTTGGGCAGGCCGAGGTAGTCGCGCACCAGCGGGTAATAGAAGACCTGGTTGGGTGCCGGCGGGTTGATCAGCACGACGTGCACATCGGGCCTGCCGGCGGCGGGCGGCAGCGAGGCGATCTCGCCCACGGTCGACGGGTACAGCAACGGGCCGAACAAGGCCGAGCCCGCCACGCTGAGCACGGGGAAGAACAGCAGGTGCACGGCCATGATCACGCCCACGGTGACTTTGGCGAACAGGTCGACCGATTGCCTGTCGCGCTGAAAACGCGCAATCACCCGGCAGCAAAGCAGGCTGAGCACGCCGGACATGCCGATCTCCGCATGGATCAGCACGCGGTCCTGCGGCGCGATGGCGCAAGCCGGGATCAGCGCGAGCACCGTGCCCAGCGCGTAAAAGCGCATGTGTGGCGACGACCACAGGCCTTGCCGGCGTACCAGCCAGGCCACGGCCAGACAGATCGCCGCCGCCATGGCCGCATAGCCGAATTGCGCCTCGGGCATCATCCTGTTGGTGGCGGAAGACGGCGTGCCGAACAGCTGCGCCAGCAGCATCGAGGGCAGGCGCACGACCGTGAACAGCGCAAACCGGAGCGGCTCGCGCACGGGGTCGACATAGCTGCCCGAGCCGAAGCTGCCATAGCCCAGGTGCGTGCAGGCGATGCGCCAGACCACGACGATGATCACGAAAGGCAGCAGCGGCTTCAAGCGCCGCGCGAGCGAGGGGCGTTCCTCCAGCGTCAGGGCATAGGCCAGCAGGTAACCCAGGGCCGAGACGGATGCCTCCGCGCTGGCCAGGGCCAGTACCAGCGCCGCGGCCGTCAGCCAGGCATACCGGCGTCCTTTGCCCGATCCTTTACCCGATCCTTTACCCGATCGCCACTGGTGATAGCAGACGACGGTCAGCACGGTGAACAGCGCCGACATCAACTGGTTGCGCGCCGCCAGCCAGGCGATCGCCATCGTGTGCAGGCTGCTGCCGGCATAGATGGCGGTGGCCAGCCCGCCTTGCACGGGTGCCGTGGTCAGTTGCCGGTAGAAGTGGCCCAGGGCCAGCAGCAGGAGCCCATACCAGAGCAGGTTGTGCGCGTGCATCAGCAGGGGCGAGTTCGGCCAGAGCTGGTGGTCCAGCCAGTGTGTCAGCTCGGCCAGAGGGCGCCAGAAGCTCATGCGCAGCCCATCGGAGGCGCCCCACACCAGGCGCCCCGCGTCCTTCATGGCCTGCACATGCGCCGGGTCGCCGTCCACCAGGTTGAACAAGCCGAAGAGCGAGCCGGTGAAGTGGGGCTGCTTGAGGTCGCCGTTGAAGAGGGCCTGCTGCAGGTAGTCGTCCGCGAACAGATCGGTGTTCAGGCCAGGCGCATGCAGGAGCATGCCCATCAAGACCAGGACAGGGATGGACCAGGGGCTGGCGAGCCACGACGCGAATCTTTGGATCATTTTCGAGAACACACGACACGGACGAGCGCGCGCCGACCAGACCACGTCAGCCTTCTCTGCCCACCCCATTTTGGAAATTTTGAGACATCAGAACACCAAAAGCGATGTGATCACAAATGACGATATCCATTTAATGTAAGTAATCGTCAATGGCCGAGGAAACCGTTCTTGCCGGTCGGCCCGTTGGCGTGCGTGATGGGCTGGGTGAAGGCGGTGTGGTTTTCCGTCACGCGCTTCATGGCATTCTGGCGACTCGGATCCCACCAGAACGAGGAGCGCGCCGCGATGAACACATCCATCTTGCAAGCCGATGATCCCGTGGTCATCGTGGGTGCCAGGCGCACGCCGATCGGGGCGTTCCAGGGGCAGTTCCAGGCCATGAGCGGGCCGGTGCTGGGCGGTGTCGCCATCGCTGGTGCGCTGGCGCAGGCCGGGGTGCCCTCGAGCGAACAGGTGGGCGAGGTGCTGATGGGCTGCTGCCTGATGGCGGGCCTGGGCCAGGCGCCGGCGCGGCAGGCCGCCATCGCGGCGGGCCTGCCACCTTCGGTAGGCGCGACCACCTTGAGCAAGATGTGCGGCTCGGGCATGAAAACCGTGATGCTCGCGCACGACCAGTTGCTGGCCGGCGCGGGCGATGTGTTCGTGGCGGGCGGCATGGAGTCCATGAGCAACGCGCCTTACCTGCTGCCGGCCGAGCGCGCGGGCCAGCGCCTGGGCCACGGCCGCACCATCGACCACATGTTCTTCGACGGCCTGCAGGATGCCTATGGCGGCGAGCTGATGGGTCACTACGCCGACCTCGTGGCCGGGCAGCAAGGCTTCACGCGGGCGCAGCAGGATGCGTATGCGACCGAGTCCGTGCTGCGCGCGCGGGCGGCCGTGGCGTCGGGTGCGTTCGCGGCCGAGATCACGCCCGTGCCGCAGACCATCAAGGGCGAGCGCACCTCGATCAGCGAGGACGAGACACCCGCCAAGTGCCAGCCCGACAAGATCACGCGGCTCAAGCCCGCCTTCCGGCCCGATGGCACGGTGACGCCGGCCAGTTCGGCGTCGATCTCCGATGGCGCGGCGGCGCTGGTCTTGACGCGCGCCAGCGTGGCCCAGGCGCAGGGCTGGCCCGTGTTGGCGCGCATCGTGGCGCACAGCACCTACGCGGCCGAGCCGGCGCAGTTCGCCACGGCGCCCGTGCCCGCGATCCAGCGTGTGTTGGGCAAGGCCGCATGGCGAGCCGATGAGGTCGACTTGTACGAGATCAACGAGGCCTTCGCCGTGGTCACGATGTTCGCCATGCGCGAGCTGGGGCTGTCGCATGACAAGGTCAATGTGCTGGGCGGGGCGTGTGCTTTGGGCCACCCGATCGGCGCGACGGGCGCGCGCATCCTCGTGACCTTGCTGCATGCACTCAAGGCGCGCGGTGGCCGGCGCGGCGTGGCCTCGCTGTGCATCGGCGGCGGCGAGGCCACGGCCATCGCCATCGAACTGGCTTGAGGGAGCGATGACCATGGACGCCCTGCTCACCGAAGACCAGCGCCTCGTGCGCGATGCCGCGCGCGACTTCGCGCAAAGCCAGCTCGTGCCCAACGCCGCCAAGTGGGACCGCGATGGCCACCTGCCCGACGAGGTCGTGCGCCAGATGGCCGATGTGGGCCTGCTCGGCATGCTCGTGCCCGACGAGTGGGGCGGCAACCGCACCGACGACGTCGCCTATGCGCTGGCCGTGGAAGAAGTGGCCGCGGGCTGCGCCTCGTGCGCGACCTTGATGAGCGTGCACAACTCGGTCGGCTGCGTGCCCTTGCTCAAGTTCGGCACGCAGGCGCAGAAACAAGCGTGGCTGCCCGAGCTGGCGGCGGGCACGAAGATCGGCGCCTTCTGCCTGACCGAGCCCCAGAGCGGCTCCGAGGCCGATGCCATGCGCACGAAGGCCGTCTTGCAAGCCGACGGCCAGTGGTGCCTCAACGGCAGCAAGCAGTTCATCACCAATGCCACCCGGGCGCACCTGGCCATCGTGTTCGCCATCACGGATCCGGATCTTGGCAAGAAAGGCATCTCGGCCTTCCTCGTGCCGACTGACACACCTGGCTTTGAAGTCGGCCCCAAGGAGCGCAAGCTCGGCATCCGTGCATCGGACACCTGCCCGGTGACCTTGAGCGATTGTCGCGTGCCCGAGAGAGCGATGTTGGGCGAGCGCGGGCAGGGCCTGAAGATTGCGCTGTCCAACCTCGAAGGCGGCCGCATCGGCATCGCCGCGCAGGCCGTGGGCATCGCGCGCGCGGCGCTCGACGATGCCCGGGCCTATGCGGCCGAGCGCGTCCAGTTCGGCAAGGCCATCGCCGAGCACCAGGCCATCGCGCACACGCTGGCCGAGATGCTCGTGAAGGTCAACGCGGCGCGCCTGCTCGTGCTGCACGCGGCGCGGCTGCGCACGGCGGGCGTGCCCTGCATCTCGGAGGCGTCGCAGGCCAAGCTGTTCGCGTCCGAGGCGGCCGAGTGGGTCTGCTCCAAGGCCATCCAGGTGCATGGCGGCTACGGCTACCTCGAAGACTACCCGGTCGAGCGCCATTACCGCGACGCCCGCATCACGCAGATCTACGAAGGCACCAGCGAGATCCAGCGCCTGGTCATCGCCCGCGAGCTGATGCGGCAACACTGATGCGGCAAAACTGACACTCCCTTTGAAAAAAGAGCAAGCCATGATCGAACTCGACATCGACGCCACGGGCGGCATCGCCACCATCACGCTCAACCGGCCGCCGGCCAATGCCTGGAGCCGCGAGGGGCTGCGCCAGTTGCGGTCGACCGTGCAGTCGCTGAACGCCGACCAGCGTGTGCGCGCCATCATCGTCACAGGCCAGGGCCCCAAGTTCTTCAGCGCGGGCGCCGACCTCAATGTGCTGGCCGACGGCGACAAGGCCGTGGCGCGCGAGGTGGCCCAGTGCTTCGGCGAGGCCTTCGCCACGCTGCAGGAGGCGCGCGCCGTGGTCATCGCGGCCATCAACGGCTATGCGATGGGTGGCGGCCTGGAGTGCGCCTTGTCGTGCGACATCCGCATCGCCGAGCGCCACGCGCAGATGGCCTTGCCCGAAGCCTCCGTGGGCCTGCTGCCCGCCGGTTGCGGCACGCAGACCCTGCCCTGGCTGGTGGGCGAGGGCTGGGCCAAGCGCATGATCCTGACCAACGAGCGCGTGGACGCCGACATGGCGCTGCGCATCGGCCTGGTCGAGGAAGTAGTCGACACGGGCGGGGCCCTGGCCAAGGCCAAAGAGATGGCCGCCCGCGTGGCCAGCCTCAGCCCCGAAGGCGTGGCCTACAGCAAGCAACTGATCCACGCGGCGCGCCAGGGTGTGCCGCGCCATGCGGCCCTGGCGCTGGAGCGCGAGAAGTTCGTCGACCTGTTCGACAGCCCCAATCAGCGTGAAGGCGTCAGCGCTTTCCTCGAAAAGCGCCAGGCCAAATGGGTAAATGGGTGGTTTGACGCCGACATGACATCGGCAGGCACACCGATTGCCTATTGAACGGCCTGCTTCGCCATGGGCGTGTCAGCGGGCGGTTACAAGCCGGGGCAGCGGCCATGTATTCTCCTGGCCTGCTGTCTCAACATCGTCATTGCCGTAGGAAGTCCTCATGAAACTGAACAAGAAAATCACCGCATGGGCGGTGGCCATCGCACTGAGCCACACGGCCGGTCTGCAGGCCGCCCACGCCGCCATGATCGCGACCGAGTCCGTGGCCGCGCAGGCCAGCGCCGAACAGGCCAATGCCCAGCGCGCGCACGTGCTCGAGACCCTGAACCGTGCCGACGTGGCCCAGTCCCTGATGGACAAGGGCGTCGACATGGACGCCGCCCGTGCCCGCGTGGCCGCGCTGTCCGACCAGGAAGTGGCGGACCTGTCCAAGCAGATCGACGAGGCACCTGCCGGCGGCATGGACGTGCTCGGCGCGATCGTGCTCGTGTTCGTGCTGTTGCTGATCACGGACATCCTGGGCCTGACCAAGGTCTTCCCGTTCACGAAGTCGGTGCGCCGCTGAGTCCGGGCGTTTGCGGACTGGCGAGACCGATGGCCGAGGTGCGACAGGCGATGCGGACGCCGCACGTCTTCAGGCGCGTACCTGCAGCCATGTGTCTGGCCGTGTCCTTGGCGATGGCCTCGGTGCTGCCGGGCTGCGCCAGCTGGCAGACGCCCCAGGCCGATGCGCTGCTGGCGCACCCGCCTGCCGGCATGCCGGCGCAGATGGCGCTGAGCGCCACGCCTTTCGTGCCGCAGACCGACCTGCAATGCGGGCCGGCGGCCTTGGCCATGGTGCTCGGTGCGGCGGGCGTGCCCGCCTCGCTCGACGCGTTGGGCAAAGAGGTCTTCGTGCCCGAGCGTGGCGGCAGCCTGCAGATCGAGATGCTGGCCACCCCACGCCGGCATGGCCTGGTCAGCACGCGCATCAAGCCGGACATGGCCGCGCTGCTGAACGAGGTGGCCGCCGGGCACCCGGCCATCGTGCTGCTCAACCTGGGGCTGAGCATCTACCCCTTGTGGCACTACGCCGTGGTCATCGGCTACGACCTGCCCGCCCGCGAGCTGATCATGCACTCGGGCACGACGGCCATGTCGCGCATGCCCTTGTCTACCTTCGAACATACGTGGGCGCGGTCCGGGCAATGGGCTTTCGTGGCCTTGCCGCCGGGACAACTGCCGGCCTCGTCGGGCGAAGCCGATGTGGTCGAGGCCCTCGTGGCCTACGAGCGGCTCAACCCGCCGGAGGCCGCGGCCAAGGCCTACCAGGCGGCCTTGCAACGCTGGCCCGACGACCTCGTGTTTGCCCTCGGTCTAGGCAATACCCTGTATGCATCGGGGCAAACCCGATCGGCCGCCGATGTGTTCGAACAAGCCGCGCACAAGCACGACAGCGCCGCCGCGTGGAACAACCTCGCCAATGCGCGCCTCAAGCTCGGCGAGCGCGAAGCGGCTGTCCATGCGGCTTCGCAGGCCGTGCGCCGCGCGAAGTCGGTAGAGACCCGGTGGCTCGATGCCGCCTTATCGACCCTCGCCGAAGCGCAACACGCGTCCCCCTAGTACGTGGCGGTTAAGGGTTGGCCTCCCCCTAAATCTGCAGGGGCTCCCCCCTTTGGCGGGGTTCGCTTTGCCACGCGATTGCATACGATCCATTCAATGCCGGATAAGGCCATTGGAGGACGTCATGACATTCGATTCACAAACCATCGCGCTGATCGCGATCGCCGTCGGCTTCGTCGGCATGGCATGGGCCGTCTTCTGGCCGGTCAGGGCGCAGCCCGGCAGCAACCCGATCTCCACGCACTGGGACATGGTCTATGTGGACGAAGAGGGCGTCATGCAGTTCACGATGGTGCGCGTGCTCAAGGTCAACCCGGCCACGCGCCGCATGACGGCCTGGTGCTCGAGCTCGGGCGTCGAGCGCGTTTTCAAGCTGACCAAGATCGTCAAGGCAACGGATGTGCGCAGCGGCGCCCGCATCAACATCGCGCGCCTGATGGACAAGCCAGCCGGCGTGGACAACGGCCCGGTCGACAAGGCGGAGGCCGCGGATTCGCAGCACGGCGATGCGGGCACCTGGTGGCGCACATCGCGCCTGGGCATGCACTGAGCGGTGCGCAAGACATGGACAATGAGGGCTGGTTTCACAACGGACCAGCCCTCATGCTTTTGGACGCTTCCCGCACACATGCCGCCGCGGCCATCCTGGCCGACAGGCGCCTTCAAGGCCTGAGCGGGCCCTGCCTGCCCGACGAGCTTCGCCCGCAGACGCTGGAAGACGCGCTGGCCATCCAGGCGGCGGTCGGCACGCACATGGGCCAGGCCGTGGGCGGCTGGAAGTGCGGCACGCCCGGGCCGGGCAAGCTGGTCGTGGCGCCCATCTACGCCCCGACCATCCACATGGCGAGCCCATGCCCGGCGTGGGCGCACGAGGGCGCGGTGCGCGTCGAGCCCGAGCTGGCCTTCGTGATCGGCCAAGACCTGCCCGCGCGCGACTTGCCTTATGCGCCGGCCGATGTCGATGCGGCCATCGCGCGCACCCACCTCGCGCTGGAGCTGTGCGACAGCCGCTACAGCGACCAGGCCACCCTGAGCTTCGCCGACAAGCTGGCCGACGGGCTGGTCAACCAGGGGCTGTTCATCGGCCCCGAGGTCGATGGCGAGCGGGCGGCGCTCACGCCCACGATGCAGATCGACATCAGCATCGACGGCCATGCGCAGCCCTGCCGCGCCGGCCAGCATCCCGATCCTCTGCCGCGCCTGCCGCTGTACTGGCTGGCCGAGCACCTGCGTGGCAGCGGCCAGGGCCTGCGGGCCGGGCAGGTGGTGATCACGGGCTCGTATGCGGGCACCTTCGGGCTGCCTGTGGATGCGGCGGTGCGTGTGCGGTTCGGCGCGCTCGGCGAGTTGCTGTTGACCTTGTCGGCGCGCGACCGTTCAGCATCGTCGCCACGCTAAGCCAGCGTCATCAGGCTCGCGTTGCCGCCGGCCGCGGCCGTGTTGGTGGACACGCACTGTTCGGTGAACAGCGCGGTCAGCGCGAAGGCGCCGGGTTGCCGCCAGCCCGTGGGCAGGGCCTGCATCTGCACGATGGGGCCGTCGCGCCGCGCGAGGCGGACGTTCATCGCGGTGACCTCGTCGGCGGCGCCATGCATCAGCACGGCATCCCACGCGGCGGCGTCGATGTCGTCGATGGTGTGGATGCGCTCGCGCAGTTCGGGCGGCAGCTGCAGCAGCAGGGGCTCGCGCGCCGGGGATGCGCGCCACAGGGCGTGCGCATCGACGGCCAGCACGGTGGCCAACTGGTACAGCAGGTCGCTCTGGTGCCGGGCCAGGCAGAGCACGCGCTGGCGGGCCTTCAGCCGGTAGGTGTTGCGCTCGCCTGTCGGGCCGACCAGGCTGATGGCGTAGCCGGCGGGGCTGTGGTCCATCAGCCAGTTGCAGCAGTGATGCAGCACGTCGGCATGCGGCACCACGTCCTTGTCCAGCCAGTCGCACATGGCCTGCAGGGCGGCCAGCGGCGTGTGCTCGGTGCGCTGCCTGGCCATGGCCTTCAGTGACGCGGCCTTGCTCGCGGAGGCGGCGGCAGGCTTGACCAGGCGATGCAGGTAGAGCGGCCCGCCCGCCTTGGGGCCGGTGCCCGACAGGCCCCCGCCGCCGAAAGGCTGCACGCCCACGACCGCGCCGATCACGTTGCGGTTGACGTAGATGTTGCCCACGTGCGCGCGCCGGGTGATGAAGTCGATGGTCTCGTCGATGCGGCTGTGGATGCCCATCGTCAGGCCGTAGCCCGTGGCGTTGATCTGGTCGATGAGCGCGCCCAGTTGGTCGCGCTGGTAGCGCAGCACATGCAGCACAGGGCCAAAGACCTCTTGCTTCAGTTCACTGAGGGCTTGGATGTCGATCACGGTGGGTGGCACGAAGCAGCCGGTGCGTATCTCGGCGATGGCCTGCAGGGCCCGCTCGGGCTGGAAGACCGCGTGGCCGCTTTGCCGCATGGCGTCGATGTGCGATTCGATGGCGTGCAGGGCGTCCTGGTCGATCAAGGGGCCGACGTCGGTGTGCAGGTGATCGGTGGGGCCGAGCTGCAGCTCGTTCATGGCGCCGCGCAGCATGGCCGTCACGGTATCGGCGATGTCGTCCTGCAGGCACAGCACGCGCAGGGCCGAGCAGCGCTGACCGGCGCTGTCGAAGGCGGATGCGAGCACATCGCTCACGACCTGCTCGGGCAGCGCGGACGAGTCCACGATCATGGCGTTCTGGCCGCCTGTCTCGGCGATCAGGGGCAAGGGCCGCTGCCGCGCATCGAGGCGCGTGGCCAGCTGGGCTTGCAGCAGCCGTGCGACCTGGGTCGAGCCGGTGAACATCACGCCGCGCACATCGGCATGCGCGACCAATGCGGCCCCGATGGTGTCGCCCGGGCCGGGCAGCAGTTGCAGAGCGCCTCGCGGCACGCCCGCTTCATGCAGGATGGCCACGGCCTGCGCGGCGATCAGCGCGGTCTGCTCGGCGGGCTTGGCCAGCACCGTGTTGCCGGCCGCCAAAGCTGCCGCGATCTGGCCCGTGAAGATGGCGAGCGGGAAGTTCCAGGGGCTGATGCAGACCACGGGGCCCAAAGCCTCGTGCTCGCCGTCTTTCAGATCCGATCGGGCCTGCGCCGCGTTGTAGCGCAGGAAGTCGATGGCCTCCCGGACCTCGCCCAGCGCATTGGCCAAGGTCTTGCCCGCCTCGCGCACCAGCAGGTTCATGAGCATGGGCATGCGGGCCTGCATCAGCTCTGCGGCCTGGTCGAGCACGTCGGCGCGCTGCGATACGGGTGTGCGTTGCCACTCACGTGCGAACGATGTGCCGGCTTGCACGGCCAGGTCCACCTCGTCGGCCGTGGCGTGGCGCACGTGGCCGACCGTGTCGCGCCGGTCCGCCGGGTTGCGCATGGGGTGGGCGTGGCCGTGGTCCGGTATGCCGCCTCGGGCCAGCACGGGCGCTGCGTGGAAGGGGTACATGGCATGCCGCGCCAGCTCCTGCTGCAAGGCCTGCAGCGTGTGCTCGCTGTTCAGATCGAGGCCGGTCGAGTTGAGGCGAACCGGGCTGAACAGGCGCGCGGGCAGGGCGATGGCCGGGTGAGGCGCGCCGGGCGCTTCGCCATGCGATGCGGCTTGCCTGATCTGCGCGACAGGGTCCGCCACGAGGGCGCGCAGGTCGATGGATGCGTCGGCCACGCGGTTGACGAAGGAGCTGTTGGCGCCGTTCTCGAGCAGGCGCCGCACGAGGTAGGCCAGCAGCGTCTCGTGCGTGCCCACGGGCGCGTAGATGCGGCATGGCCGCGCGAGGCCGCCTTGTTCGGCATCGGCGACGACCATCTCGTACAGTGGCTCGCCCATGCCGTGCAGGCACTGGAACTCGTACTGCCCGAGTTGAAAGCCAGGCCCGGCCAGGTGGTAGATGGCCGCGAGCGTGTGCGCGTTGTGCGTGGCGAACTGCGGGAAGATCTCGGCCGGCGCGGCCAGCAGCTGGCGGGCGCAGGCCAGGTAGGCCATGTCCGTGTGGACCTTGCGCGTGTAGACCGGGTAGCCGCTTTGTCCTTCCACCTGCGCGCGCTTGACCTCGCTGTCCCAGTAGGCGCCCTTGACCAGCCTGACCATCAGGCGGTGTCCGCTGCGGCGCGCCAGATCGATCAGCCAGGTGAGCACGAAAGGGCAGCGCTTCTGGTAAGCCTGCACGACGAAGCCGATGCCGTCCCAGCCGTGCAGCGAAGGCTCCAGGCACAGGCGCTCCAGCAGGTCGAGCGACAAGGCCAGCCGTTCGGACTCTTCTGCGTCGATGTTCAGGCCGATGTTGTAGCGCTGGGCCAGCCTCACGAGCCCGAGCAGACGCGGATAGAGCTCGTCCATGACGCGCGCGTACTGGGCGCGGCTGTAGCGTGGGTGCAGCGCCGAGAGCTTGATCGAGATGCCCGGGCCTTCGTACAGCGAGCGGCCCGCGGCGTGCCGGCCGATGGCGTGGATGGCTTCTTCGTAAGCACTCACATAGCGCTGTGCATCGGCGTCCGTCAGCGCGGCCTCGCCCAGCATGTCGTACGAATGCCGAAACCCCTGTGCCTCTTGAGACCGGGCGGTGTCCAGCGCCTCGTCGATGCGCTGGCCGATCACGAACTGCTCGCCCAGCATGCGCATGGCCACGTCCACGGCCTTGCGGATCAGGGGCTCGCCGCCTTTGACGGCCACGCGCTTGAGCGCGGCGCTCAAGCCTGTCTCGCCATGCGTGCTCACCAGCTTGCCCGTGAGCAGCAGACCCCATGTGGCCGCGTTGACGAAGAGCGAAGGGCTGTGGCCCAGGTGCGCGGCCCAGTCGGCATCGGCGATCTTGTCGCGGATCAAGGCATCGCGCGTGGCCTCGTCGGGGATGCGCAGCAGCGCCTCGGCCAGGCACATCAGCGAGACGCCCTCTTGCGTCGACAGCGAGAACTCCTGCATGAGCGCCTGCACAAGGCCGTCGCGGCCCGCATGCGCCTTGCGCTCGCGCAGGCGGCCTGCCAGGTCCATGGCCAAGTCCTGCGTATCGGCTTGCTGATCGGGTGTCAGCGTGGCATCGGCCAGCAGTGCCTGGACGCAGGCGGCTTCATCCCGGCGCGTGGCGCCGTCGATGGCGTCGCGCAAGGGGCTGGAAGGGCGCAATGCTTGCCCGAGCAATTGAAATGGACGGGAGCTTGGCATCATGGCCATGCCACCATAAAGCAAGCGGCGCCGTCAGTAAAGGAGGTAAGTCGCACGCTGTGCCATGAAAGCGTTCAAGCCCTCTTGCCAGCCTTTGGCGATGGCGTCGACGGGCTGGCCTTGGCGGATTCGCGACAGTGTCTCGCGAGACCCGATCATGCCGAGGGTCTTGTCGACCTCGAACTTGCCAGGCCACAGCTTGAACAGCGTGTGCGTCAAGGCCAGGCCGATGCGCGGCGCATCGAGCTTGTCCTTGTCCGTGATGCCGATCTGCACGCCATGGCAGACCTGGCCCTGGTAGGCGCTACTGTCCGGCGTGAAGTGGATGGGCGTGATGCTGACGCCGGGCAGCTTGGCGGCCTGCAAAGCCTGCGCGAGCTGGTCGGCATTGATCCACGGCGCGCCGATCCATTCGAAGGGATGCTCGGTGCCACGCCCCACGCTGATGTTCGCGCCTTCTACCCACGATGTGCCCGGGTAGAGCAGGGCCGAGCGCAGCGTGCGCAGATTGGGCGAGGGCGGGATCCAGTCCAGCCCGGTCTGGTCGAAGCGCATGCCGCGCTTGTAGCCTTGCATCGCGACCACTTGCAGCTTGACGTCCAGGCCGGTGCGTGCCTTGATGTCGTCCTTGAACCAGCGCGCCAGCTCGCCCACGGTCATGCCGTGCTGAACGGGCAGGATGCCCGCCGCCGTGAACGAGCGCAGGTCGGCATCGAGCACGGGGCCACCGACGCGGTCGGCGCCGATGGGGTTGGGGCGATCCAGCACGACGAAGTTGAGGTTGGCCTGCGCGGCGGCCTGCATGGCCTCGCTCATGGTCGAGATGTAGGTGTAGAAGCGCGCGCCCGCGTCCTGCAGATCGAAGACCAGCGTGTCGAGGCCTGCGAGCATCTCGGGCGAAGGGCGCAACTGCTTGCCATACAGGCTGACCAGCGGCAGGCCGGAGAGCGCATCGGTGCCTGATGCGATGCGGCCTTCTTGATCGCGGTTCAGGCCGTGCTCGGGCGTGAAGACCTTGCGCAGTTGCACGCCGGGCGCCCAGCGCAGGCGGTCGAGCGTGCGCCAGCCTTTCGCGTCGGTGGCAGAGAGGTTGGTGATCAGGCCGACGCGTTGGCCTTGCAGCGTCGCATAGCCTTGCGCGCGCAGCACGTCGATGCCTGTGGACACGGCGGCCACATCGCCCACAGGTGGCGGCGGCGCGGGATGCGCGGGCGTGTCGGCCAACGAAGGCAGGGCCTTGACGACGGCATCGAATGGCTGCGGTGCTTGCTGGCTGGCCATCAAGGCGAGCAGCTCCCGGCGCAAAGGCCGCGCATCGCCCAGGCCACGCGGGTGCACGCGGTTGCTCATCAAAATGAGGAAGCGCTTTTGCACCAAGTCCATCCACATGCCCGTGCCCGTGTAGCCCGTGTGGCCGATCAGGCCGACGGGCGGCAGGCTCTCGCGGTCCGCCCACAGCGGCGCGTCGAGCGACCAGCCCAGGCCGCGCCAGTAGGCCTGCGTGTCGGGCGATTGCAGCTTGACCATCCGCGCCTGCGTGTCGGGCTTCAGCCAGCCGGGCTGCGCCTGGCCCGAAGCCGTGCGCACGATGGCCAGCGCCATCCTGGCCAGGTCCTGCGCGGTGCCGAAGGCGCCTGCGTGGCCGGCCCAGTCGCCCATGCGGTGCGCGATCGGGTCGTGCACCTGGCCGCGCATCATCGAGCCATCGCCGCGCAGTTCCGTGGGGGCGATGCGGGGCCGCAAGTTGGCGGCAGGCAGAAAGCCCGTGTCGACCATGCCCAGCGGCTCGAAGATGTGCGTTCGCGCGTACTCGGGCAGCGCCAAGCCGCTGACACGGCGCACCAGCTCGCCCAGCACGATGAAGTTGGTGTCGCTGTAGACCATGCACGCGCCCGGCGGGCTTTGCAGCTTCTCGGCGACCACGAGCTTCAGGCCCGCTTCTTCGCCCATCCAGGGCGGGTTGGTGTCGATGTCGGGGCGCAGGCCGCTTGTGTGGGCGAGCAGTTGGCGCACGGTGACGGCGCCCTTGCCGTTGGCCGCGAAGGCCGGCCAGTAATGGGCCACGGTTTCGTCGAGTTGAAGCTGGCCTTGCTCGACCAGTTGCATCGCGGCCGTCGTCGTGGCGACGACCTTGGTCAGCGAGGCCAAGTCGAACACCGTGTCCAGCGTCATCGGCTCACGTTCGGGCAAGAGCGCACGTGCGCCGTGAGCCTGCTCGAACCAGATGCCCTTGTCGTCGCCCATGATGACCACGGCGCCGGGCATGGCGCCCGCGTCGATCTGGGCGCGCACGGCCGCGCTGACGGCATTGGCCAGGCCAGCCGTGGGCGAGGCTTCAGGAGAAGAGGGAGATGGCGCCGCCGCCTTGGCACCCGCAGGCGATGGAGGCGAAGGCGCCAGCGATGGCGGGTTGGTCGACTGCGCGATGGCCGCCAACCAGCCCACCAACAGGCCCGCGTACAACCATGGTTTGACGCCGGGCCTCATCGGTGCGTCAGCGTGTCACGGGACTCGTGGTGCCGACGGGCTTGGCGGAGGCTTGGGCGGCTGTCGTGCTTTTCAAAGACAAGCCGGCCGTCGTGTAGTGGTTGCCGGCGTTCCACAGCAGCCAGCCGCCTGCGCGCACCGCATCGGAGGCCTGGATCTGCGCGCGGATTTCCTTGTCGGTGAACACGCGGTGATCGAAGGCGTAGTCTTTGAAGGCCTGCAGCCACGGGCGGAAGCGCACGCCGGCCATGCCCGAGCGGTCGATGGCCGCCTGCAGCGAGTGGTGCACGATCTCATACGGCGAGCCCACGGCCATCGTGTGGCCCGGGATGCCCCACGTGAAGCCCGATGGATAGAGCATGGGCGAGAGGTAGTCGATGCGGTCGCTGAGCATTTCGAGTTGCTGGCCGATCTGCGTGTCGTTGGTGTTCCAGCAGACATAGCCGAAGATGTCCGCCGACACGTATACGTTGTACTTTGCCAGACGGTGCTTGGCCTTGTCCAGGAAGCCCGAGATCATGAAGGGCCGCATCTCCCACACATTGGGCTGCGAGAACTTCAGGCCCGGCGTGTCCGGGAAGCGCACGTAGTCGAACTGCACCTCGTCGAAGCCCAGCTTGGCCGCTTCTTCGGCCATGGCGATGGCGGGCTCCCACGCGGCGGGGATGGACGCATCGATCCAGGCCAGGCCTTCGCGGTCCTTGAAGATCTCGCCGTTGTTGCGGCGCACGGCCCACTGCGGCTTGACCTGCACGAGCTTGTCGTCCTTGAAGGTCACGATGCGGGCGATGAGGTACAGGCCGCGGTCATGCAGCTCCTTGATCAGCGCGGGCATGTCGCGCACGGTCACCACGGTCTGCGCCGGGTAGCCCTGGGCGGCGAAGGCCTCGCTGCGGTAAGGCACGATGCCCGCGTCGCCCTTGACGTCGATCACGATCGTGTTGATGTCGGTCTGGTCGATGATGGACAGCGCATCGCCGCGCAGCTTGCTGCTGCCGATGCCGTAGGCCGACATGTAGATGCCGCGCGACTGGAAGCGCTTGAGCGTCAGCACGGTGTTGCTGGCCTGCAGGCTGCTGTTCTGCTGGCGGTAGCCGGGCGAGCGCGCGCCCACCTTCTGGCCCACTTGCGAGGCGGGCAGCGTGAAGCGGCCCTCGTCGTCCGTGCGCACGGTGATGTCGCCGGACACCACATGCGCCAGGGGCACGCCCTGCTTGGTGTCCGCGTCGATGACCATGCCGCGCACGACAGCGGCCACCGGGGTGGCGGGTGGCGCCGCCGGCGTGACGCTCGATGCGGCGCTGGGCGCCGTGCTCTGCGCGGTGCCCGATGCCGGGCCCTGCGTGAAGGCCTGCGCGCCCAGCAGCAGACCGGCCACGCCCAGCAGCATGGCCAAACGTGCGATGCGTGTGTTCAAGACTTGCGGAATCATGGTGAGGCTCCCTCGGTGTGCTGCGCTAGATCGCTTGCAGGATTTGAGACAGGCGTTTGCCGCTGAGCTCGTCGACCATCAGGTAGCGAGGCAGGGCTTGAATGGGGTCTGACTTGACGCAAGGCTTGTTGCCCAGCGCCAGCGAGGTCTGGTAGCCGGCCGCGGCGGCCATGTTCATCAGGCCGTCGTCGAGCATGCCGAAAGGCCAGGCCAGGTAGGACACGGGCTGACCCATGCGGTCCTGCAGCACCTTGCGCGAACGCTCGAGCTGGTTCATGGCGAAGCGTTCGAAGTCGGCGGGCGACTGCTGCTTGCGTTCCTTGACCAGGTTGGGGTGCCAGTAGGTGTGCGACTGGATGTTGTAGTGGCCGGTGTCCTGCAGCTTCTTGATCTGCTCCCAGCGCATGGCGTAGCTCGCGTTCGAGATCGCCGAGGGGTAGATGAACAGCGTCATCGGCCAGCCGAGTTTCTCTGCCATCGGCGCGAGCACCTCGTACACCGAGCGATGGCCGTCGTCGACCGTGATCACGACCGATTTGGGCGGCAGGCTGGCCAGCTTGCCCTGGTGGTGCGCCACGAGGTCGGACAGCGGGATCACGTGCGCGCCGGCCTGCTGGATGGCGGCGACGTGGTCCATGAAGGTCGATTTGCGCACGGTCATGCTGTCGGCGACCGTGTCGGCGAAGCGGTGATAGCACAGGATCACGGCTTCATTGGGGGAGGCGGTTGCGTTGGCTGCCGCGCGGACCAGGGGCACCTGCAAGCCGGCTGCGGCCAGCGCGCCTGTGCGGCACAACCAATCTCTGCGGTTCAAGGATGGGCCGTCGAGTTGACCCGATCGGGTGGTTTGCGTGTCAGGTACGTCGCGCATGTCGAAGGTGTTTGGATGCCCACTTCATCGTGGGATTGAGACACCTTCAGTATTGCGTTATGGCCCCTTGTTTCGCAAGGAGGGACATGGGCCGATGAGAGAGGTTTCAATGACCCAATTCACGCTTTGAATCAACTGTTGCGGTGCTACCGGCCATCAGGCCCGCGAGCATCACGTCCAGCCCCACGCCGATGGCGTTCTCGGGCTTGCGGCCATCGAGCAGGTCGGCGCGCGCCAGCTCGACCATGCCGTGCAGGAATGCCCACAGGGTCAGGGCCAGGTCCTCGGCTTTCCACCGGGTGGGGACGCTGGCGGCCAGGTTCATCACGAAGCCCCAGATGTCGGTGTGGCTGTCGGGCTCGGAGCCATCGTCGTCGCAGTAGCGCATCTTCAGCGCATACCACTCGGGGTGCTTGTGCGCGAAACGGATGTAGGCCTTGGCCACGTCCACGATGGCGCCGGGCGCGGGTTTCTTGGCGGCGGCCTTTTCGAGCGCGGCCAGCAGCAGCTTGCCCACCTCGTCGGCGATGGCGTATTCGAGCTCGGCCTTGCTGGCGAAGTAGCGGTACAGGGCATTGGGCGTCACGCCCAGGTCGCCGGCCAGCGTGCGCATCGACAGCCCGGCCGCGCCATGTGCCTGGACATGGGCCATGGCGTGCGCCAGTATGGTTTCGCGGCTGGTCTTTTTCGGATAAGACATGCCTCGACTTTACCCCGCTTGACGCCGGCGGGCATTAAGGTATACGCTGTACACCATGAAAACGTTCAAACTCAATGGCCGCCCGGTGTCCGTGGATGTCGAGGACGACATGCCACTGCTGTGGGTGCTGCGCGACGAGCTCGGCCACAAGGGCACCAAGTTCGGATGCGGCATCGCGGCATGCGGCGCCTGCACCGTGCACATCGACGGCATGGCCGTGCGCTCGTGCGTGATGCCCGTGGTCGCGGCCGAGGGCAAGGCGATCCAGACCATCGAAGCGACGGACGACGCGATCCTGACGCGCCTGCAGGCGGCCTGGGTCGCGCACCAGGTGCCGCAGTGCGGCTACTGCCAGTCGGGCATGCTGATGGCGGCGACGGCCTTGCTGCGCGGCAAGCCCCAGCCCACCGATGCCGACATCGACGCGGCCATGACCAACATCTGCCGCTGCGGCACCTACCAGCGCGTGCGCGCGGCCATCCACACGGCGGCTGGGCAGGGGAAGCGCGCATGAGCAAGGTCCTTGTATCGCGCAGGCAGTTTCTGATCACGGGCGCGGCCGTGTCCGGCGGGCTGCTCGTGGGCTGCGGCAAGCCCAGCGCGCACGACCGCCTCGGCAAGGGCGACATGCTCGTCATCGAGCAGGGCGAGGCGGCGCTGAATGGCTGGGTCAAGATCGCGCCCGATGGCCGCGTGACCGTGGCCGTGCCGCGTTCCGAGATGGGGCAGGGCGTGCTCACATCATTGCCCATGCTGCTCGTCGAGGAGCTCGATGCGCGCTGGGAGGATGTGAAGGTCGAGCAGGCGCCCGTGGCGCGCATCTACGCCAATGCGGCGTTGTTGCTCAACGTCGTGCCCTTCGCATCTGACGATGACAGCAGCCTGGCGCGCATCGCGCGTGCCAGCGTGCAGCGCCTGGGCTATGCCTTGTCGCTGCAGGTGACGGGCGGCTCGTCCAGCATCCGCGATGCGTGGGAGCCTTTGCGCCTGGCCGGTGCCACGGCGCGCGCCATGCTCGTGCAGGCCGCCGCGCAGCGCTGGGGCGTGCCCGTGAGCGCATGCGCCACGGAGGCCGGCCACGTCATCAACATCCGGAGCGGGGCCAGGTTCGGCTTCGGCGACCTGGCCGAGGCCGCCGCCAAGCTCACGCCGCCCGACGACGTGCCGCTCAAGGACCCAAGCCAGTACAGGCTGATCGGCCGCCCGGTGCCGCGTCAGGATGTGCAGGCCAAGGTCAATGGCTCGGCCGTGTACGGCATCGACGTGGCAGTCGATGGCATGGTCTACGCGGCCATCGCGCAGCCGCCTGTGTTCGGCGCGGTCATCTCGCAGGTGGACGACGCGGCGGCGCGCCAGCGGCCGGGCGTGCTCAAGGTCTTGCGCATCCCGCAGGGCGTGGTCGTCGTGGCCAACAACTGGTGGCGGGCCAAGCAGGCGCTGGCCGAGGTCAAGATCACGTATGAACCGCATGCCAACGACAAGGTGTCGTCGGCCAGCATCGCGCAGCACTACAAAAGTGAGTTGACCACCCAAAGCGGCTTCAGCTATGACACGAAGGGCGATCCCGAAAAAGCCATCGCACAAGCCAGCAAGGTCATCGAGGCCGAGTACTGGGCGCCCTTCCTGGCCCATGCCGCGATGGAGCCCATCAACTGCGTGGCCCGTGTCAAGGAAGGCCACGTCGAGGTCTGGTGCGGCACGCAATCGACATCGCTGGCCAAGTGGAAGGCCGCGCAGACCGCCGACGTCGATCAGGACAAGGTGACGCTGCACGTGCCGTACCTGGGCGGCGGCTTCGGCAGGCGCCTCGAGATCGACATGGTCGAGCAGGCCGTCGCCATCGCGATGCAGCTCGAGGGCCTGCCGGTCAAGCTCCTGTGGACGCGCGAGGAAGACATGCAGCACGACATGTACCGGCCCGCCGCGCTGTCGCGCTTCAAGGCCGCCATCGATGCGCGAGGCCGCGTCACGGCCTGGACCAACCGCGTCGCCGCGCAGTCCGTTGGCTTCGGCTCGGTCAAGCGGCTCTTGCCATGGGCCGCGTCCAACACGCCCGACAAGAACCAGATCGAAGGCGCCTTCGACATCCCCTACGGCTTCGAGCACATCGATGTGCGCCAGGTGCGGCCCGACGCACGTGCCCGTGGGCTCGTGGCGCAGCGTGGGCCACTCGTACAACGCTTTCTTCACTGAAAGCTTCATCGACGAGCTGGCGCATGCCACGGCGCAAGATCCGTACGCCTACCGCAAGGGCCTGCTGACGCAGCACCCACGTCAGCGTGCCGTGCTCGATCTGGCCGCGAGCAAGGCGGGCTGGGGGCAGCCGCTGCCCGCCGGCCGCGCGCGCGGCATCGCCCTGCAAGCGTCGTTCGGCTCGATCTGCGCGCAAGTGGCCGAGGTGTCGGTGGCAGACGGGCAGGTGCGCGTGCACAAGGTCGTGTGCGCCATCGATTGCGGCGTGGTCGTCAACCCGGACACGGTCGAGGCGCAGATGCAAAGCGCCATCGTCTACGGCCTGAGCGCGGCCCTGTTCGGCGAGATCACGATCGCCGACGGGCGTGTGGAGCAAAGCAGCTTCCCGAGTTACGATGCCCTGCACATGGCGCAGATGCCCGTGATCGAAACCCACATCGTGCCCAGCACGGCTGCCCCGGGCGGGGTGGGCGAGCCGGGCACGCCGCCGATCGCGCCGGCCGTCGCCAATGCCCTGTATGCGCTGACCAAACAGCGCGTGCGCTCTTTGCCCATTCGCCTGGATGGCCGTCAGGATCATGCATAGCAACGATCAGGAAGTGCTGGCGCAGGCGCTGCGCTGGCATCGCGCGGGGCACCGCACGGTGCTGGTCACGGTGCTGAGCACTTTCGGGGCCAGCCCGCGTCCGCCCGGTGCCATGGCCGTGATCAGCGAGCAGGGGTTGATCAGTGGCTCGGTGTCCGGCGGCTGCGTCGAAGACGATCTCGTGCACGAGGTGATGAGCGGTGCTTTCTGGGCATCGCCCGATGCCAGCGACACGCGCGTGGCCTTGCGAACCTATGGCCGCGATGCCGCCGAACGCGAGCGTTATCGCCTGCCTTGCGGCAATGCGCTGCGGCTGGCCATCGAGCCTTTCTGGTCGGTCGAGATGATGGGTGAGGCGTTGCGGCACATCCAGCAGCGGCGTCTGGTGATGCGCGAGCTGAGCTATGCCACGGGCGATGTCCAACTGAGCACGGCACCCATGCACGCAGGCTTCGCCGACGATGCGCAAGGCCTGCGCCACATCCTCGGCCCCGGCCACCGCTTGCTGATCATCGGCGCGACCGAGGTCAGCCGCTACCTGCTGCCCGTCGTGCAGTCGCTCGGTTATGCCGTGAGCATCTGCGACCCGCGCAGCGAGTACACGGGCGCCTGGCCGATCGACCTGGCCGTGCCCCTGATCACCGACATGCCCGACGACGCCGTCATGGCCTTTGGCTGCGATGCGCGCACGGCCGTGGTCACGGTCACGCACGACCCGAAGCTCGACGACCTCGCGCTCATGGAGGCCCTGAAGTCGCCCGCCTTCTACGTGGGGGCGCTGGGCTCGGGCATGACCACGGCGCAGCGCAAGGCGCGGCTGCTGCAGTTCGACCTCGATCAGCAGCAAGTCGATGCCCTGCGCGGCCCGGTCGGCCTGCCGATCGGTTCGCGCTCGCCCGCCGAGATCGCCGTGTCCATCGCGGCGGAGCTGATCCAGGTGCGGCGTCTGCTGGACACTGGCGCGGATCCTTTCGAAGTCAGACGAACCAGGCCAACATGGCAGCCTGTTGAAAGCGGCGCAATGAACATGGCCTGCGGCCTCGCATCCACATGAGCATCGCCGGCCTGATCCTGGCCGCCGGCCAGGCCACGCGTTTCGGCAGCGACAAGCGCCAGGCCCTGCTGCCCGATGGCTGCAGCATGCTCGAGGCCGTCATCGTTCGCTACCGAGAGGTCTTCGACACGCTCTTGCTGGTCGCGCAGGCCGACGATCCTTTCGCGCAGCAATTGGCCGACATCCACGGCATCGAACTCGTCGTCAACGAACAGGCCGATCTGGGCATGGGCCACTCGCTGGCCTGTGGCGCGCAGGCTTTGCTGGCGCGAGAGGGGCTGTCCGGCGTGGTCGTTGGCTTGGCCGACATGCCCGCCGTGGCCATCGCCACGCTGCTCGACGTCCGCGAAACGCTGATGGCGCGCGGGCAACCCGTCGTGCCGAGCTATCAAGGGCGACTGGGGCAGCCTCGCGGCCTGCCTGCCGATTGGTTCGAGGCGCTCAGCCGCCTCACGGGTGACCAGGGCGCGCGCCAGTTGCTCGACTGGCGCCAGGCCGTGGCCCTGCATGTGAACGACCCGGGCGTTTTGCACGACGTCGACACCCCGGCCGACCTGGACAGGCTCGGCGCCATGCGAAGGCGGTAACATCCAGCCGGGCCGGGCTTCGCACCGGCCCGTGTCTTGTCCGATTGCCTTGCATTGCCGTCCATGCCCGTTCCAGAACACGCTCCTGTCACCCCCACTGGCTGGGCCCGTTGGCGCCGTCCCGCGCTGATCACGGCGGGTGCGGCGGCCGTCTGGACAGGCGTGCTGGGCATGTGGCTGCCCGGCTGGGTCAAGCCCCGCGTCGAAGCCGCGGCCAGCGACGCATTGGGCACGCCTGTGTCCATGTCGCAGATCCACGTGCAGCCCTGGACGGGTGTCGTCGCCATCGACGGGCTCAGCGTCGGCCCGGTCAGCGCCCCCATCTTGCGTTTGCAGCAAGCCGAAGTGCAGTTGTCGCTCGAGTCGGTCTGGCGCCTGGCGCCGGTGCTGAGGCACATCACGCTCGTCAAGCCCGACATCTACATCGAGCGGCAATCGGCGCAGCGCTTCAACTTCTCGCCCATCATCGACAAGCTGATGGCTGCGCCCAAGCAGTCCTCCAAGCGCGACGAGCCGGTGCACTTCGCCGTGTTCAACATCGCCGTGAAAGACGGCCGCGCGCGTTACAGCGACCGCGTGCTCGGCCAGGACCACCGCATCGAGCAACTGCACATCGGCGTGCCCTTCGTGTCGAACCTGCCGAGCAAGGTGCAGGTCGACGTCGAGCCGCTCCTGTCGGCGCGCGTCGATGGCAGCCCGCTGTTGATCAAGGGCCGCACGCTGCCGTTCACAGAAGGTTTGAAGTCCGAGGTCGACGTCAAGCTCGATGCCGTGGACGTGCCGCACTGGATCGCCGCCGTCCACCCCTTCCTGCCCGATGGCCTCAAGCCCGACGCGCGCAGCGGTCGCCTGGACGCGACCCTGACCATCGGCTTCGAGGCGCGCAAGCCGCCCGCCGTGCCCCGGCTGTCGATCAAAGGCAGCTTGAGCGTGAGCAAGCTGGCATTGGGCCTGGCCAAGGCGCCTGGCCTGGGCCCGGTCGAGATGGGCTGGGGCAGCTTGCGGATCGATGGCGTGGACGCCGCGCCGCTGGCGCATCAGGTCTCGGTCGGCAAGCTCAGCCTCGATGGCGTGCAATGGCGCAGCCAGTTGCTGGCGGCGGCTTCATCGGCGCCCGGCCGGCCCGACAAGCCCGACCAGCCCACAGCGCCAGAAAGCAAGCCAGCGGCCCAGGCCGGCACGCCATGGTCCTGGCAACTCGGCCAACTGCGCGTGACCACAGGCCGCATCGACGTGCAGCCCGTCCTGTCCGCATCGACAGCCAAGGCCGCGCCAACAGCAGCGACCTGGCCCGCGCTCAGCACGGTCAGCATCCGCGCCGACAAGCTCAGCAGCCAGGCCAAGGCCGCGCCCGCCACCTGGCAGATCGAGTTGCAAGACGAGCACGCCGGCCGCATCGCCGCGCAAGGTCAGGCGCAGGTCGCCAAGCAAGAACTGGATGCGCAACTCGATGTCGCCAAGCTCCAGCTGCAACCCTGGCTCGAGCCCCTCGCCGCCACCCTGAGCCTGCCGATGACCATTCAGCAGGGCGAGCTGGCCGTGCAAGCCAAGGTGCATGCCCGCCTGCGAACCGCATCGGCATCGGCATCGGACAAGGCCGGCGCCCAATTGCTGTCGGGCCGCATACAGCTGAGCGGGCTGGACGCACGCGCCACCCAACGCGGTTTGAAGGACCAGGTCAAGCTGGGCGACCTCACCCTCGATGGCATGCAGGCCGATGTCGACCTGGCCACGGGCGCGGGCCTGCGCAGCCTCACGATGGACACGCTGCACGTGGGCCAACTCGATGCTGCGATCACCCGCGGCCCGCATGGCGAATGGCTCGGCATGGCCGCCAGCACGAGCACCTCAGGCGGCAACACATCGAAGCCCCAGGCCAGGCAAGACGCCAGGCTGCCCGACATCGTGCTCAAGGCCCTGCGCTGCGAAGCCTGCAAGCTGCAACTGACCGACCAGACCGTCTCGCCCGCGGCCCGCTTCGATGTGTCGCAAACCGATCTGCAAATCGCCGGTGTGTCGACCAGGCTCGACCAGGCGATCAGGATCGAGTTGCAGACACTGGCCCAAGGCAAGGGCCGCGTGCAGTTCAAGGGCGACGTGAGGCCGCAACCGCTGTCGGTCAACGGCCGCGTCAATGTGGCGGCCCTCGATCTGAAAGCCGTGCAGCCCTATATCGACCCGCTCGTCAACATCACGCTGACCCAGGCCAAGGCGCAGGCCGACGGCCAACTGAGCCTGCAGGACGCGGGCAAGGCCGGGCTGCAGGCGCGCTACAAAGGCCGCGTCGGCCTGAGCGAGCTGCGCGTGCAGGACCGCGTCAACGACGCCGACTTCCTGCGCTGGCAGGCCCTGACGCTCGACGGCCTGGACGTGGCCTGGGCCAACCAGGCACTCGATGCCAACCTCGGCCGCATCGCGCTCAAGGACTTCTACGGCCGCATCATCATCAACCCGGACGGCAAGCTCAACCTCGCGGGCATCATGCGCCACGAGGCCGGCGGCGAGACGCGTTCGCTCACGACACCCGAAGCGGCCTCCGCACCCAAGTCGGCCGTGCCCGCAGCGCCCGCCGCATCGGCCGTGGCCATCGTCGGCCAACCCGCGTCGCCATCCACGCCCAAGCCCAAGCTGCGCTGGCAGCAGATCCAGCTGACCAAGGGCCGCGTCGACTTCACGGACAACTTCATCAAGCCCAACTACTCGGCGCGGCTCACACAGGTCGAAGGCCAGGTCTCGGCCGTGTCGTCCGCCAAGCCCGAGCCCGCCACGATCAAGATCGCCGGCGCCGTGGACGATGCCGCGCCTTTGCTGATCACCGGCCAGATCCACCCGCTCGGCCCGCAACTCTTCACCGACATCGAGGGCTCGGCCAAAGGCATCGAGCTCACGCGCCTGACGCCCTACGCCTCGCGCTACGCCGGCTACGCCATCGAGAAGGGCGCGCTGTCCGTGACCGTGCACTACAAGGTCGACGGTGGCAAGCTCGAAGCCAGCAACCAGATCTTCCTCGACCAGCTGACCTTCGGCGACAAGACCGACAGCCCCGACGCGACCAAGCTGCCCGTGCTCTTCGCCGTCTCGCTGCTCAAGAACAGCAAGGGCGAGATCGACATCGACCTGCCGATCAGCGGTTCTCTGGACGACCCCGAGTTTTCCGTGGGCGGCATCATCTGGCGCGTCATCGTCAACCTGATCACCAAGGCCGTCACGGCGCCGTTTTCGCTGCTGTCGGGCGGCGGCTCGGACGAACTCGGCATGGTGACTTTCGAGCCCGGCTCGGCGGCCTTGACGCCCGCCACGCGCGAGCGCCTGGACACCCTGGCCGCGAAGCTGCAGGACCGCCCGGCGCTCAAGCTCGAGGCCACGGGCCGCGCCGATCCGGCCGTGGACGTCGAAGGCCTGCGCCTGGCCTATGTGAACCGCCTCATGCGCGTGGCCAAGGCCAAGTCGCTCGGCCAGCCCGCATCCGACGTCGACGTGACGCCCGAAGAGCGCCCGACCTGGCTGGCGGCGGCCTACAAGGCGGCCGACATCAAGAAGCCGCGCAACCTGATTGGCATGGCCAAGACCTTGAGCGACGACGAGATGACGGCCTTGCTCAAGGCGGCCGCGCCCGTTGGCAATGAGGCCCTGGGCACTTTGGCCAACCGGCGCGGCGACGCGGTCAAGGCCTACCTGGTGACCAAGTTGCCGTCCGAGCGCGTGCTGCTGACGGCTTCGAAGGTCGGCACGGAAGGGGCAGCTGACGACAAGGGCCCCGGCAGCCGTGTGCAGTTCACCATCAAGTGATGGCGAGAGCAAATTTGAGGCCTGAAAAAGGCCGAGGGCCCGTGCCTGTCAGACAAGGGCCCTCGGGCCTGCGTGAGCAGGCTTAGGACGACAGCGTTGCGTTTGGCAACTTCTTTGGTCGGCAGATGCTGAAATCAGTGTGTCAATTTGTGACAATGTCCTGACTGCCCGCTTCGTTTGACCGTTAGTAATTGCTGCTTTTATTTAGAATTGATGCCATTGTCCGGCCTCGTCACACTTTTGGGCTGAATTCGGCCTGAAAATCTGCTGAATTCCGAAACCTCTACGCCAGAGCCCAGTTGAATGGGATGATGATCTGGCTGACCATGATCAAATCAGATCGGCTGGGGAACACTTGTCACACAGTTGTTACCGTTTCGACCGCTTCGAGCTTCGCCCGTTAGAGCGCCTGCTGTATTTGGAAGGTGAGCCCTCGAGCCTGGGCGCCCGAGCCGTCGATGTCCTGACCGTTCTGGTCGAGTCCAATGGCCGCCTGGTCAGCAAGCTCGAATTGCTCGACCGCGTCTGGCCCGGATTGGTTGTAGAAGAGAACAATCTCCAGGTCCAGATCTCGTCCATCCGCAAATTGCTCGGCGCCAAGGCCATCGCCACGGTGCCCGGGCGCGGCTACCGTTTCTGCCTGCCGGTCACGGGTGACCTGATCCCGACCGTGCCGCACCCTTCGGTGATCGTCTCGTCCGCGCCGGACACCTCGGCCGATGTCCTGTCCGTGCTGCCCGCCATGCCGGGCCGGCTGTGGGGCCGCGAAGCCGATCTGGCCGAGCTGGAAGGGCAGTTGCCCGCTTCGCTGATCACGGTCGTGGGGCAGGCGGGCATCGGCAAGACGGCCTTCGCCTTGGGCGCCGGACATGCCTGGCGCGCGTCTCGCAAGCATGGCGCGGCCTGGGTCGAGCTGGCCGGCATCGCCGATCCGCAACTGGTCGTGTCGCTGGTCGCGCAGGCTTTGGGGTTGTCGTCGGGCGGGCAGGATTCGCTGCAGACGCTCGTGTCGGCGCTCAAGCCTTTGCAAGTGCTGCTCGTGATCGACAACGCCGAGCACGTGCTCGATGCCGTGGCGCGTCTGGCGCAGGCCATCGTGCAAGGCGCGCCCGATGTGCGCATGATCGTGACCAGCCAGTTGCCGCTGCGCGTGCCGGGCGAGCGGGTGTTCCGCCTGGGGCCGCTGTCCGTGCCGCCGGAAGGGGCCACCGTCGAAGAGGCCATCCAGCATGGCGCCGTGGCCTTGTTCATCGACCAGGTCCAGGCCGCCAACCGGCACTTCGAGCTGAACCAGTCGCAAGTGTCGCGTGTGATCAGCCTGTGCCGCCGTCTCGATGGCGTGGCGCTGGCCATCAAGCTGGCCGCGGCGCGCGTGCCTGTGCTGGGCCTGCAGGGTGTCGAAGAGCGCCTGGGCGAACGCTTCAAGCTGCTGCACACCAACAGCGTGGTGGCGCCTTCGCGCCAGCAGACCTTGCTGGCCGCGCTGGACTGGAGCCACGAGTTGCTGACCGGGCCCGAGCGCACGGTCTTTCGGCGCCTGGCCGTGCTGGCGGGCGGTTTCACGCTCGACCTCGCCAAGGCCCTGGCCCATGACCACGACCTCGATGAATGGGCCGTGATCGACGTGCTGAGCGCCTTGGTCGACCGCTCGCTGGTCATGGCCGATGCGGGCGAGTCGCCGCGCTATCGTTTGCTCGACAGCATGCGCGACTATGCTGGCCTCAAGCTCGTCGAGTCTGGCGAGTTGCCCGACATCCGCAAGCGCCACGCGCAGGCCTTGGCCGCGACGATGGACGAGGCCTACGAAGATTACTGGGGCCAGTCCGACGCGCAGTGGCTGGGCAAGTACGGCCACGAGATCGACAATGTGCGCATGGCGATGGACTGGGCCGTGCAGCACGACCAGACACTGGCCATCCGCCTCCTGGGCGCGTCGGGGCCGCTGTTCCTGCTGCTGGGGCTGGCGCCCGAATGCCGCCAGCGCGGGCTGGCTTTGGTGGATGCCGCGACCAGCATGCAGTCGGGTGCCGAGGTCGCGCGCTTCTGGCTGGAGCGCAGCAGGCAGCACTGGGGCGTGGGCAATGCGGCCATGCATGATCTGGCGCTGAGCGCCGCGTCCAGCTACCGCGCGGCGGGCGACCGTCGCGGCCTCTACCTGGCCTTGCGTTGCCTGGCCGGCAGCGGTGTCATGCCGGGCGCGCAGGCCCTGGCCGTGCTCGACGAGATGGCCACGCTCGAAGCACCGGATTGGCCGACGCGCCTGCAGGCCCAGCGTCTGCAGGCCGAAGTGAGCGTGCTGCGCTCCATCGAGTACATGGCCGAGGCGCGCCGCGTGTGCCAGAACCTGCTGGTGCGCGCGCAGGCGGCCGGCCTGGAGGGCGTGGTCTCGGCCACGCTCAGCGACCTGGCGTCCATCAGCCTGTCTCTGGGTGACACGGAGACGGCGTTGCAGACCTGCCAGCAACTGCTGGCGCGCGGTCGCCATCGCCGTGACAACTTCATCCTGCATGCGCTGGCCATCGTGGCCTGCGTGTCCTTCGTCAAGGGCGATCTGGCGGGCGCGCGCGCGTCCTTGACCGACTTCGTGGCCGCCTCGCGCAGCCGCGACTGGGAGTGGCTGGGCCTGTACGCGGGCCTGCTGTCCCTGCTGGCAGCGCTCGAAGGTCGCCACGAAGCGGCCGCCCGTCTGCTGGGCTACACGAGCCGTGCCTACGAGCAACTGGGTTCGCGCGATGTGCTGACGGTCTATGCCTGGTCGCGCGCGACGGGCCTGGTGCAGGACGCCGTCGATGCCACCGTCTTGCAGCGCCTCAAGGACATGGGCGCCAACATGGACGCCGAATCCGTGTGCAGTTGGGCCCTGTCCTCACCGCCAGGTTGATACCATGGCCCAGCAGCCCGCGCCGGCGGCTTCCGTGCCTTCTTTGTCGGCTTGGCTCGAAGCCAACGGCCTGTCCCGGCTGGAGCCTTTGCTGCGCGACAACGGCATCGCCGAAGACGTGCTCACCAGCCTGAGCGAGCCCGATCTCGAGAAGCTCGGCCTGTCGATGGGCGACCGCAAGCGCATGATGCGCGCCATCGAGGCCTTGACGCAGGCTGTGTCTGAATCGGGGGCCGCGCAGGGCCCGGCATCCGGTGAACAGGTCGGGCCGGCCGCGCACAACGCCGCCGCGCAGCGGCACACCGAGTTGCGCCAACTCACGATCATGTTCTGCGACCTGGTCGACGCCACGGCCTTGTGCGCGCGCCTGACGCCCGAGCAATGGCGCCAGGTGGTGCTGGCGTACCAGCAGGCGGCGGTCGATGTGATCACGCGTTGCGGTGGCGCCGTGGCGCAGTACCTGGGCGATGGGCTGCTGGTCTATTTCGGCTACCCACAGGCGCAGGAGGACGCGGCCGTGCGCGCCGTGCATGCGGGCATCGAGCTGGTCAAGGCCGTGTCCGCGCTGGACATCGCGGTGGGTGGCCACGAATCGGTGCAACTGCGGCTGCGCATCGGCATCGACACGGGCATGGTCGTCATCGGCGACATCGGTGCGGGCGCGCGCCGCGAGCAACTGGCGTTGGGCGACACGCCCAACATCGCCGCGCGCCTGCAGGGGCTGGCGCGTCCCGACACGGTCGTCATCACCGACCCGACGCGGCGGCTCACGGCGGGCGGCTTCACGTACGAAGACCAGGGCGTGCATTTGCTCAAGGGCGTGAGCGGGCCGCGCCAGGTCTGGCGCGTGACGGGCGTGAGCGACACGGCCACGCGCTTCGATGCCAACACGGGCGCGCAACTGAGCCCGCTGGTCGGGCGCGTGCAGGAGTTGGGCCTGCTCGCCGAGCGCTGGCAGGCCACTTTGCAAGGGCAGGGGCAGGTCGTGCTGCTGTCGGGCGAGCCGGGCATCGGCAAGTCGCGCATGCTCAAGGAACTGCGCGACCGGCTGGGCAACGCAGGCCTGCACGCCTTGCAGTTCCAGTGCGCCGCGCACAAGGTGCATGGCGCTTTCCACCCGATCATCGATGCGATGGAGCGCCTGCTGCGGCTCAAGCCCGACATGCCCGCGTCGGTCAAGCTCGACCGCATCGATGCGCTCGTGCGCGGCCAGCTTCAGCTCACGCCGCGCCATGCGGCCCTGATGGCGGCGATCCTGGCCATCCCGCCTGATGGCCGCTTCGACCTGGGCGCCAGCGCGGCCCATCAGCGCGAGCAGGACATCGTCGACATGATCGGCGCCGTGCTGACCGCGCGCGCCGAGCACGAGCCGCTGCTCGTGCTGTTCGAAGACGTGCACTGGGCCGACCCGGCCTCCGTGGCGGCGCTCGACAAGATGGTCGAGTGCGCCAAGGTCTTGCCGATGCTGCTGGTGGTCACGCACCGGCCCGAGTTCACGGCCCACTTCGATCGCCAGGGCCATGTCACGGCGCTCAAGGTGCCTGGCTTGCGGCGCGCCGAAGTGGCGGCCCTGGTGGCGCGGTTGGTGGGCGAGCGTGCGCTGCCCGCTGCGTACGCCGAGCAGATCGAGAACCGCACGGACGGTGTCCCTTTGTTCGTGGAGGAGCTGACCAAGTCCCTGCTCGACCAGGCCTCGGACGATGTGGACGCATCCGCCGCCAATGGCCTGCCTGCCACCTTGCGCGACTCCTTGATGGCGCGCCTGGACCGCCACGCCAGCGCCAAGGAAGTGGCGCAGATCGGCGCCGTGATCGGGCGCGAGTTCAGCCACGAGTTGCTCGAGGCCGTGTTCCCGCGCGGCGCACCGCAATTGCAGGAAGGCCTCGACGCCTTGATCGAGGCCGGGCTGGCCGTGCGCCAGGACAGCGAGCAAGGCCCCGTGTACGTGTTCAAGCACGCCATGGTGCAGGACACCGCTTACGACTCGCTGATCAGGGCGCGCAAAGAGACCTTGCATGCCGCCATCGTGCGGACCTTGCAGGCGCGCTACCCGCAGACCGTGCACGAGCAGCCCGCGCTGCTGGCCCGCCATGCCATGGCCGCCGGGCTGGCGCAGCAGGCCATACCGTTCTGGCGTCGGGCCAGCGAACTGGCGCTCAGCCGCTTGGCATTGCATGAGGCCGCCGCGCATCTGCAGGCGGGCTTGCAGGCCGTGTCCAGCCTGCTGGGCAATGTCGAGCGCGACCAGATGGAGCTGCAACTGCAGGCCTCGCTGGGCACGGTCTACATGCTGGGCAAGGGCTGGGCCGCGCCCGAGGTCGCGCAGGCCTACTCACGTGCGAGCCAGTTGGCCACGGCGGCGGACAAGGTCGAAGAAGCCATCTGGCCCTTGTGGGGCGTGTGCGTCTACCACCTGGTGCGCGGCGAGATCAAGTCGGCGCGGGGCATCGGGCGGCGCATGGTGACGGTGGCGCGGCAGTCCAACAGCCGCGTGGGCTGGCTCGTGGCCAACATGATGCACACGCAGCTGCATTACTACAGCGGCCAGATCGACCAGGTGCATGGCGCCTGGGAAGAGGTCGACCACGGCTACAACGACCCGCAGGACCGCAGCCTCATCGCGCTGTACTCGACCGACCTGAAACTCGTGGCCATGGTTCATGACTTCCATGCGCAGTGGATCATGGGCGGCGTCGAAGACATCGACCAGGTCTACGCCGTCATCGAGCGGCGCGCGGCCGAGCTGGATCACCCGTACTCGATGGCCTGGACCTGGACCTGGGCCGCGCTCATCTACATGCACGCCAACCGCGCCGACAGCCTGCGCCCCTTGCTCGTGCAAGGCCTGAAGCTGGCCGACGACCACGGCTATGCCTATGTGTCGGCCATGGCGCGCTTCGCCTTGGGGTGGTGCGAGACGCGTCAAGGCCGGACCGACGAAGGCATCGCGCAGATGGCGCAGGGCCTCGCGGCCTTTGTCGCCACGGGCTCGGGCATCGTGCTGCCGTTCTTCCAGGCCGTGCTGGCCGAGGCGCTGGGCCAGGTCGGCCGCCATGACGAGGCGCTGGAGTACCTTGCCCAGGCCTGGGAGCAGACCGAGCAGGGGGGCGAACGCTGGCACGAGGCCGAGCTGCACCGCATTCGTGGCGACATCCTGGCCGCGTCGCCCAGGCCCGATCTGACGCAGGCGCGGGCTTGCTACCGGCAGGCCATGAAGGTCGCGCATGAACAGCAAGCCCACGCGTGGCAGCAACGCGCCACTTTGGCCTTGGCGGCGCTGCCTTTCGACGCGGGTTGATTCAGTGCGCCGCCGGCGCGAAGATCCGCGCCATGTTCTCGGGCCCGAAGAAGTCGGCGGGCGTCACGGTCTGGCCGAACAAGCCGTAGTAGCGATCGGTCTGCGGCTGGTTGCCGGCCAGCGCCATGAACAGTTTGACCACGTCTTCCGTGGACGGCGCGAGCTTGGCCATCTCCTGGGCGAACTGCAGCAGGGGCACGGACACCGCATCGCGCTGCGCCTGATAGCCGGCCAAGGCACTGTCCAGCGACGATGTGCCCAGGCCCTGGTGCACGAGTTGGCTCAGCAGGTCGGCATCGCGCAGGGCATTGGTGATGCCGGCGGCGGTGATCGGGTCGAGGGTCAAACCGGCATCGCCCACGAGGGCCCAGCCCGGGCCGGCGGCCTGACGGCAGAAGGCGGGCGTGGCGGCGCTGAGCCAGTCCGACTCGCGTCGTCCGCCGCGCAGGCGTGAGGCCAGGCCGGGCGTCATGGCATCGAGCTCGGCGAAGACGGTGGCTTCGACCTCGGCGCGGTGCGGGCGCGGGGCCGCGCCGGGCTGCAGCATGCCCACCACCACCTGGCCATCATTGGTATCCCAGGCGTAGATCATGCGTTCGGGCCGACCGAAGAACTCGACGCCATCGAGCTTCACGCCGCTGAAGTAGGCGTAAGTGTTGTAGCTGCCCGCTTCCTTGGCGTACGCGTTGTAGGCCGGGGCATCCACGGCCCGCGCCACGTGGGAGTGCGTGCCGTCCGCGCCGATCACGATGCGCGCGTTGGCCGTGAAGGGCGTGCGGTCGGCCAGGTGTCCGCGCACGCCGGTGACGCGGCCATCTTCGCGGATCACGTCTTCGAAGGACACGCCCTGGCGCAGCTCGGCGCCCGCGGCCACGGCGGCATCGAGCAGCACCTGGTCCAGCGCGATGCGGCGCGGCGCAATGGCCGCACCGACCTTGGTGCCGGGCGGCCGGCCTTTGAGCACCAGCTCGCCCATGTCGAGCGAAAAGTCGCGCAGCGCGGGGCAACCCGTGGCCAGCACGGCGTCGAGCAGGCCCCACTGCGCCAGCAGGTCCACGCCCGCATGCCAGACCAGGTGGGTCGAGAGTTTCTGGTCGCTGGGGAAGGTGGCCTGATCGATGACCAGCACCTTGTGCCCTTGACGGGCCAGCAGCATGGCCGTGGCGGCACCGGCGCAGCGGCCGCCGACGATGAGGGCGTCGTACATGATTTTTGAATATCCGGTGGTGTGGCGAGCCCGATTTAAGAATTATTTCAGCATGCTATACCAGCCGGGCTATCGACGCCATAAGCCATGGGGCTCAGTGGGCTGTCGGTAAGATTGCACACACATTCGGTGCCGGTGCGCTCAAGTCACCGGCCACCGTGCCGATGACAACCACATGGAGGGTTCATGAACGCCATCTCATCCATTGCTGTATCGGGTGTCCATGCTGCTTCGACCCGTCTGGACGTCGCCGCGAACAACATCGCCAATGCCCAGACGCCAGGCTTCCAGAGGCAAGTCGTCCATCAGGCCAGCCAGGAGACCGCCGGGGTCGTGACCTCGGTGGGCAAGTCCGAGGAGATCGGGCCCGATCTCGCCGCCGACCTGGTCGAGCAGATGTCGGCCAGCTACGCCTACAAGGCCAATCTGCGCACCATCCAGACGCAAGAGCAGATGATGGGCAGCCTGCTGGACATCAAGGCCTGAGGTTTCCCGCGCGGCCTGGCTGCAGGTCGGCCCACATTGGCGCCAGAATCCGGGCTGGACCGAACCCTTGCCCGAGCCCTTGTGCCGCCTCCCCGCCGCCTGATCGCCCACCTCGACATGGACGCCTTCTACGCGTCCGTCGAGCTCTTGCGCTACCCCGATCTGCGCGGGCAGCCCGTCGTCATCGGCGGTGGCCGGCGTCACCAGCCTGAACTGCAGGCCGACGGCAGCCGCCACTATGCGCGCCTGCGCGACTACGCCGGGCGTGGCGTCATCACGACGGCCACGTACGCGGCGCGCGCCCTGGGCGTGCACTCCGCGATGGGCCTGATGAAGGCGGCCGCGCTGGCGCCCGACGCCGTGCTGCTGCCCGTCGACTTCGACCAGTACCGCCTGTATTCGCGCCGCTTCAAGGGGGCCGTGGCCGAGATCGTGCCCATCATCGAAGACCGCGGCATCGACGAGATCTACCTGGACCTGACCGACATCCCGGGCGCGCAAGACCGCTCCGATGACGACGAGCTCGCCGGCGTGCGCGCCCTGGCCACGCGCATCAAGCAGGCCGTGCACGCCGCCACGGGCCTGACCTGCTCGATCGGCGTGACGCCCAACAAGCTGCTGTCCAAGCTGTGCTCCGACCTCGACAAGCCCGATGGCCTGACCTTGCTGATGCCCGGCGACATCGCCGCGCGCATCTGGCCCTTGCCCGCCAGCCGCATCAACGGCATCGGCCCCAAGGCCAAGGTGCGCCTCGAGGCCATGGGCATCCTGACCATCGGCGACCTCGCGCGGGCCGACCAGGCCACGCTCATCGAAACCTTCGGCAGCAACTACGGCCGCTGGCTGCACGAGGCCGCGCACGGCCGCGACGATCGCCCGGTGGTGACCTGGCGCGAGCCCAAGTCCATCAGCCGCGAGACCACCTTCGAGCGCGACCTGCATCCGCGCGATGACCGCGAAGCCCTCGGCCCCATCTTCACGCGCCTGTGCGAGCAACTGGCCGCCGATCTGGCGCGCAAGGACTACGCGGGCCGCACGGTCGGCGTCAAACTGCGCTACGACGATTTCCGCATCGTGACACGCAGCCTGACCATGCCCTCGGCCACGCGCGATGCCAGCGTGATCCGTCAATTCGCCGGGCGCTGCCTCAAGACCGTGCCGCTCGACAAGCGCCTGCGCCTGCTGGGCGTGAAGATGGAGTCGCTCGTCAAGGGCGACGGCGGCGCGGCCGTGCAAGAGCCCGCCGTGCCTTATTCATTGCCGCTCTTCGACACGAACTTCGACGCAAGCTGAGCCGGGCGGTGGACAATGGCGGCCTGTTCTTTGAACCAGTCTGGAGTGGCGGATGTCTCGTTGGATGCGGATGGTGCTGTATGCACTGATGGCTTGCGCCGTATCGGCCTGCACGGTGCTGACAGTGGCCGATGCGGCCGTGAGCGTGGCGGCCACGGCCGTCAAGGTCGGTGCCACGGTGGTCGAGACGACCGTGGATGTGGCCGCGGCCGGCGTCAAGGCCGCGACCAAGTCGGACGAGGTGCCCGCGGCCGAGAAGTCGGCCCGGCCGGACGCGTCGCCCAAGCCCTGAGCCGCGCGGCGCCATACCAACATGCCTGATGCCCACCTTTTGCGCATCGAACCCGCCGGCCTGGAGGTGAGCGTGTCGCCGGGCGAAAGCCTGCTCGAAGCCGCCCTGGCATCGGGCGTCGACATGCCCAGGTCATGCCGCAACGGCACCTGCCGCGCCTGCATGTGCCGCCTCACGTCGGGGCAGGTGCGCTACCGCGTCAAATGGCCGGGCCTGAGCCTGGACGAAAAAGAAGAAGGCCATGTGCTGCCCTGCGTGGCCTTGCCCGACAGCGACGTGGTGCTGCATGCGCCCTGCGCGCGCAGCGTGTTCGACGCCCCCGATCGCTGAAGCTTGCGTGCCACGCTGCACGCGCGTTACTTCAAGCGTCAGGCAACGTGCCTGAAGCGCGGCATCCACACGCCATCGACCTCGATCTGGCCCGTGAACATCGCCCACGGCCGCACCCACAAGGCCTGGTCGCCCTCGATGGGGTGGTACAGCACGAGCGCCTCCAATGTCTCGCTGTGGCGCACGACGCCCAGCACCTTGTAGCGCGGGCCCTTGTAGTGTTGATAAAGGCCGAGCGCGATGGCTGGCAGCGGAGGTACGGGGCGTGGATCGGTCATGAGCCGCATTGTCGGGCCTGGCCATCTTTACTTTACAAAGCATTGCAAAGTTGCCGTCAACAGCCTGCAGGCACGTCGCGTTGAAGTTCACAAGGCGCTGCGATTCACAACACACATCGCACACCGAACTTCACAACATGACCCTCGCTGAAAGGATACCCATCATGAAGACCAAGCTGTTTGCTGCCGCCCTGGTGACCGCCTTCGCCCTGCCCGTGTTCGCCCAGACCGGCGCCTCCGCACCCGCCGTGTCGCCCCAGGTGAAGCAAGACACGAAAGACATCCATCGTGACAACCGCGACATCCGCAACGACAAGGCCGAACTGGCGCAAGACCACAAGGAACTGGCCCAGGACCGCAAGGACCGCGCCATCGACCAGCGCCGTGAAGACGCGGCCGTGAAGCGCGGCGACACGGCCGCCGCCGAGAAGCAGGAAGCCAAGCGCGAAGCCGCTCAAAAGGACGTCAACGCCGACAAGCACGAGATCGGTCACGACAAGGCCGAGCTGCATCACGACCGCGCTGAACGCCGCCACGACAAGGCCGAGCGCCGCAAGGACATCAAGGAAGGCAAGTAAGAGTTGATGTGGCCGGTCAAGCCCTTTCCTGGTTGAGCGCTTGACTGGCAGGCCGACGATAACGCGTCCAAAAAGGGTCGGCCCCCCTTTCGATGAAGGCGGCTCGCATCGGTGGCCGCGCGAGCCGCGATAATGTCGGCCATGACCGTCTTCGCTCCAACGACCCCCGCCAGCGTGCGCGCCAAGCTTCCCAGGCTGAGTTGCGTCATCCCCTGCTACAACGAGGCCGCCAACCTGCGCCTGCTTTTGCCCATCCTCGGGCAGCAGCTCAGCCAGTGCGCCACCGAGTGGGAAGTGATCCTGGTCAACGATGGCAGCCGCGACGATACCTCCGCCGTGTTCGACGAATGGGCGCGCCAGCCGGGCATCCGCGCCATCGAGTTCTCGCGCAATTTCGGCAAGGAGGCCGCGCTCACGGCGGGCCTGCAGGCCGCCAACGGCGATGTCGTGGTCCTGATGGACGCCGACATGCAGCATCCGCCCGAGATCGTCGCCGACATGGTCCGCCACTGGCAGACGGGCGCCGACGTGGTCTACGCCTTGCGCGCCAACCGCGATGACGAGAGCCTGTTCAAGCAACTGGGCACGCGGGCCTTCTACCGCCTGATCAACGCCAAGTCGCGCTTCCAGGTGCCGCCCGACGCGGGCGATTTCCGCCTGATGGACCGCTCGGTGGTCGATGCCCTGATGGCCTTGCCCGAGCGCAACCGCTTCATGAAGGGCCTGTACGCCTGGGTGGGCTACAAGTCGGTGGCCATCCCTTACGAGCCGGCCGAGCGCGCCGTGGGCAAGAGCAACTACAACGCGCTCAAGCTCATCGCCTTCTCGATCGACGGCCTGACGGCGTTCACGACCTGGCCGCTGCGCATGGCCAGCATCGCCGGCATCGTGATGGCCATCCTGGCTTTCGTGTACGGCGCTTACGTCGTGGTCGACTTCCTGATGTACGGCAACTCGGTGTCCGGCTGGACCACGATCATCGTGCTGCTGCTGTTCTTCGTCGGCATCCAGCTGATCTCGCTGGGCATCCTGGGCGAGTACATCGCGCGCATCTTCGAAGAAGTGAAGAGCCGGCCCTTGTTCGTCGTGCGCCGCTCGCTGGGCCAGGGCCTGGACATGACCGCGCCAGGCCACACGGGCGATTGACGGGTGAACATGCCTTCGAACCCGGCGCGCCATCTGGTCGTGTGTGTCGATGATTTCGGCCTGCACGACGGCGTCAACCAGGCCGTGGTCGAGCTGCTGGCCTTGCGCCGCATCTCGGCCGTGAGCTGCCTGGTCGATGGCCCGGCCTGGCGGCGCGGCGTGCAGGCCTTGCGGCAGGCCATCGGCACGCCGGACCAGGCCGTCGCCGACGTCGGCCTGCACTTGAACTTCACGGAAACGCTCGACGAGGCCACGCAGTCGGCAGATATTGTCTTGCCATTGGGCGCCTTGATCAAAGGATGCTATCTGCGACGCTTCGATGTGGCCCGGCTCGCGCGCCAGATCGAGCGCCAGTGGGATGCTTTCGAGGCCGCCTGGGGCCGCCCGCCCGATTTCATCGATGGGCACCAGCACGTGCACCAGTTGCCGCAGATTCGCGATGCGCTGTTGCAGGTGCTGGCCCGGCGCACGCAGCGTGGCGGCGCCAAGCCATGGGTGCGGCAGTGCCGCTCGCCCGGCTGGCGTGCGGTGCTGGCGGGCATCGGCGTGGTCGACACGCTCAAGGCGGCCGTCATCGCGGCCTTAGGGGCGCGGGTCATCGGCCGGGGCGTGGCGCGACTGGGGCTGCCGCACAGCCAGCGTCTGCTGGGTGTCTACCCCTTCGATGCCAATGCCGAGGGGTACGTGCGGCGCTGGCAGGCCTGGCTGCAACTGGTGCGGCCATCGGGCGACCTGATCATGTGCCATCCGGCCGCGCCCATGGCACAGGCGCCCGAATGGCCCGATGTGATCGGCCCTTCGCGGCACATGGAGCATGCGGTGCTGGGCAGCGAGGCCTTCGGCGAGATGCTGCGCGTGCAAGGCATTGCCGTGCGGCGCTTCGGGCGCTGAGCTGGTGCCCAGGGCGGGCGTGGGGTCGGCCTTGGCTACACTGTGCCCCCTTCACGTATCCCTTTTCAGCAGCTTTCGAGCGGAATGGTCTCAGGTGTGACGCAGGCTTCTTCAACAACCGACAAGTCCGGCTGGCCGACGGCGCTGGTGGCGTTGGCGCTGCTGGCCTGGCTGGCCTGCACCGCCTGGATGCGTCCCCTGGCCGTGCCCGACGAAGGGCGCTACGCGGGCGTGGCCTGGGAGATGATCCGCAGCGGCGACTGGCTCACGCCCACGCTCAACGGCCTGCCTTTCTTCCACAAGCCGCCGCTGTTCTACTGGCTCACGGCCTTGTCCATCAAGGCTTTCGGCCTGACCTTGTGGGCCGCGCGGCTGGCTTCCGTACTGGGCGCGCTGGCTGGTGCCTTGGCCGTGCACATGCTGGCCAAACGCTGGGCCGGCCCGCGCCTGGCGGGCTGGTCGACGCTCGTGCTGGTCACGCAGCCCTTCTGGTTCGGTGGTGCGCAGTACGCCAATCTGGATATGCTGGTGGCGGGGTGCATCTCGGCAGCCATCGCTTTCGCGGCGCACGCCGTGCTGGCCAGGGAGGCGGGGCGGCCTTTCCGCCTGGCGCTGTACGGCGCCTATGCCTTCGCGGGCCTGGGCCTGCTGGCCAAGGGCTTGATCGGGCTGGTGCTGCCGGGCGCCGTCATCGTCGTGTGGCTGCTGCTCGGCGGGCGCTGGCGTGCCGTGCTGGGGCTGCTGTCCTTGCCCGGGATGGCCGTGCTGGCCGTGGTCGCGGCGCCGTGGTTCGTGGCCATGCAGCGCCTGTATCCCGATTTCTTCCACTACTTCTTCGTCTACCAGCACTTCCAGCGCTTCACGCAGACGGGCTTCAACAACATGCACGCCTGGTGGTACTACCTGCCGCTGATCGTGGGCCTGTCGCTGCCTTGGGTGCCCGCGTGGATGGCCGCGGTGTGCTGGCCCGGGAAGGCGCCCAGGGTGTCCGACGCGGCATCGGCGCCGCCTGATTCGGGCCAGGCCTTGCGCCTGCTGATGTGGGTCTGGATGGGCGTGATCGTCGTGTTCTTCTCGATCCCTGCCTCCAAGTTGCCAGGTTATGTGCTGCCAGCCTTGCCGCCATTGGCCTGGCTGGTGGCCGATGCCTTGCTGTGCCGCTGGCCGCGTGGCGCCTGGGGGCTGCCTGCACTGGCGGGCCTGGCCGCCGTGTTGTGCGTGGGCCTGATCGCCGTGGCCGTCCAAGTACGACAAGCAGTCGACCCCGCTCCGCGCTGCCCGTGCTGCAGCCGCTGCTCAAGCAGGGCGTGCCGCTGGTCTATGTCGACGGCTTCATCTACGACCTGCCTTTCTACCTGGGGCAGCCGGAGGACCCATCCCCATGGTCAGCGACTGGGCCGACCCCACGCTGCGCCTGCACGACAACGACCGCAAGGAGCTGTTCGACGCGGGCGAGTTCAACCCCGCGCTGGCAAAGCAGGTGCTCGTGTCCAAGGCCGACTGGACGCGCTGGCTGTCACGCACCCGCGCCCTGGCCGTGATGGCGCCGCCCGATGTGATGCGGCACTACCCCGAGTTGGCCTGGCAACTGCCCGCGAAAAAGTTCAAGCTGTGGTCGCTGTCGAGGTACTCGACCGTGACGATCTGCTCGCGAAGGGCCTGCATTGCCAGTGAGGCCGGCGGGCGCGCTGGACAAGGCCCCGGCTTTGCGGTTAGCATGGCCTCCATGAACTTCCAACAGACATCCTTCACGCTGACCACATCCTGGTGGCGCTGGCCTCTTTCGGCGGCGTAGCGTTGACTTATCTGTTCACGAATGCCGCCCCTCAGGCGGCATGTTTGTTTGGTGCGCATCTCGATGGTTTCCAGCGCACCCGTCTCCTGAAGGGCGGCAAGCCTCTCAAGCGAATCAGGAGATTGTCATGACCCCTTGCGATACCCTGGCCGACGTCCGATCGGCCATCGACCAGATCGACGCCATGCTCGTGGGCCTGCTGGCCGAGCGCCGGCCGCTCATGCTCGCGAAGCCGCCCGTTTCAAGCACAACAAGGCCGAGGTGGCGGCGCCGGGCCGCGTCCCAGCAGGTCATCGACCGGGCCTTGCGGCATGCCCGTGCCATGGGAGCGGAGCCCGCCGTGGTCGAGGCCGTCTACCGCGACATGATCACCAGCTTCATCGAGCTCGAAGCCACGCGGCACGAGGCCCTGCAGGAGCGTGGCAGGTCAAGCAGGCGCAATGGCGGGTTGCGTGCCGCAAGCGCCTGCCAGCCCTTGCCATGCTCTGGACTTCACTGAACCGCTTTCTGGATCTGATTCGCCCGCACCGCCAGGTCGTGGTCATGCTGGCCGATGCCTGCTGATCGCGCTGGCCTGGCACACCACCTACCTGTTCCGCATCGGGGGTGGAGCGCTGGCTGTACAGCACCCCGACTACGACAGTGCCGTGCTGCTGGGCGTGATCGCGGTCTACAGCGCCTTGTCGTGGGCCCTGGGCGTGCCGCCGTGCGTCGTGGCGCTACGCGAGCTTCCACGAGATCAGCCGCATCGCCTGGGTGTGTCTGGGCGGCGGGCTGGCGGGCGCGGTCATCGTGCTCATGGCCCAGTTGGTGGGCGTGCCGCGCGCCGTGCTGGCGCATGCACCCCATGCTCGCCTTGATCATGATGGCGCTGGCGCGCATGCTGGTGCGCATGGCCAGCGAATCATCGCGCGCGCGCAGGGCAGGGCGCCAGACCGGGCAACGCGCCATCGTGCTGGGCGCGGGCGCGGCGGCCAAGCTGCTGATCGCGGGCATCCAGCATCGCGGCTGGACGGTCGTCGGCCTGCTCGACGACGACGTGCGTACAGCACGGCTCGAGCATCGCGGGCATCACCGTCTGGGGCGGGCTGGACATGCTGCGCGACGGCAGCACGCTCGACGACGTCACCCACCTGATCCTGGCCATGCCCACGGCCACGCACGCAGAACGCAAGCGCGCACTCGAGCTGGCGGGCGAGACCGGCCTGCCCGTGGTGACCGTGCCCTCGGCCGACGAGCTGCGCGAAGGCCGCTGCGCGCATCGACCGCGTGCGCGACATCGAGCCCGAAGACGTGCTGGGCCGCGAGCCCGTCAAGCTCGATGAGAGCGCCGTCTCCAAGCTCATCAGCGGGCAGGTCGTGATGATCACGGGGGCGGGGGGCTCGATCGGTTCCGAGCTGTGCCGGCAGATCGCCCGCTTCGAGCCCGCCGCCTCATGTTGTTCGAGCTGAGCGAGTTCGCGCTTTACCAGATCGAGCAGGACCTGGCGCGAGCACTTCAAGCACCTGCCGCTCGCGCGCCTGCGTGGGCGACGTCAAGGACCTCGATGCCTTGCGCCGCGCCATGCAGGTGCACCGGCCCGACCTGGTCTTCCATGCGGCGGCCTACAAGCACGTGCCGCTGATGGAGGACGACAATGCCTGGGTCGCGCTGCGCAACAACACGCTGGGCACCTACCAGGTGGCGCAGGCGCGCGGCCGAGCACGGGCGTCAAGCGTTTCGTGCTGATCTCGACCGACAAGGCCGTCAACCCGACCAATGTGATGGGCGCGACCAAGCGCGCCGCCGAGATGGTCGTCTCGCACTGGGCCGCGAAGGCCGCCGGCACGCGCTTCATGGCCGTGCGCTTCGGCAACGTGCTGGGCTCGAGCGGCAGCGTGATCCCCAAGTTCAAGGAGCAGATCGCCAGGGGTGGGCCGGTCACGGTCACGCACCCCGAGATCACGCGCTTCTTCATGACCATCCCGGAAGCCGCGCAACTGGTGCTGCAGGCGGCGGCGCTGGCGCGAGTCGGGCCAGGTCTTCGTGATGGACATGGGCAAGTCGGTCAAGATCGCCGACCTCGCGCGCGAGCTGATCGTGCTGAGCGGCCATACCGAGGCCGAGATCCCCATCGTGTTCAGCGGCCTGCGCCCCGGCGAAAAGCTCTACGAAGAGCTGCTGGCCGACGCCGACACCACGCTGCCCACGCCGCACCCGCGCCTGCGTCTGGCCCAGTTGCGCGGCGAGTTGCCCGCGGACTGGATCGAGCGTCTCATGGCCCTGGCCGCCGACGAAGCCGCCAGCACGCCCGCCACGCTGCGCGCGCGCCTGCACGATTTGGTTCCCGAATACGCACCACGCTGATCAAGCAGCCGCCGCGCGGATCCGGCTTTGCCGGTCTGCCAGCGGCCGCCCTCGAGGGGCGCCAATGGCGCTCGGGGGGATCCAGTCAGGCCGGCATCAATTCATCCACCTGCCGCAGCAAGGCCGATATCTGCACCGGCTTGGTCAGATAGCAAGCCGCCCCTGTCGCCAGCGCCGCATCGATCTGCTCGGGCATGGCATCGGCCGAGATCATGATGACCGGGATGTCGACCGTGTCCGGGTTGGCCTTGATCAGCTTGAGCAGCTCCTGGCCGGAGGCATCGGGCAGGTGCACGTCCAGCAGGATCAGATCGGGCTTGCTGCCGCGCAGGCGGTTGTGCAGCACGGCCAGGCCTTCTTCCGTCGTGGGCGCCACGGTCACATTGATCCAGGGCCGCGCACTCAGCGCCGCGCGGATCACTTCGCTGTTGGCCAGGTTGTCTTCCACATAGAGCACATGCCGCTTCCGGGGCGCCGCCGCGCCGCCGGTCAAGGCCTCGTTGATGCTGGCCGGCGGTGTCGGCAAGGTGGTGGGCTTTTGCCGCGGCGGCAGCACCAGCGCAGGCAGGATCAGCGTGAAGACCGAGCCCGCGCCTTCTTCGCTTTGCACGTCGATCTGGCCGCCCATCAGCAGGGCCAGGTGGCGGCTCACGACCAGGCCGATGCCCGTGCCGCTGATCGCGCTTTGCTCGCGGCCCAGCCGGTTGAAGGGCTGGAACAGCTGCGCCAGTTGCGCCGCGCTCATGCCGATGCCCGTGTCCTCGACGGCGATGTGCAGCGTCGGTGATTGATCGGCGGCCCGGCCTTGCGACACCTTCAGCTTCACGTGCCCACCGCGCTGGTTGAACTTGATGGCGTTGCTGATCAGGTTGCTCAGGATCTGGTGCAGGCGGGCCGCATCGGCCGTCACGCCCCATTCGGACGGGATCTCGTCGGGCGGGATCAGCCGCACGCCCTGCCTGCTCGCATCGTCGCTCATCAGCTTGACGGTCTTGGCCAGCTCGTCGCGGATGCGCAAGGGCTCGGCGTGCAGGCGCATGGTGCCCGTGTCGATGCGCGAGATGTCCAGCACATCGTCGATCATGTCCAGCAGGTGCCAGCCCGCTTGCTGGATCTGCTCGATGCGCTGGCTGTGCGAGGGCGCCAGCGGCGTGCCCTGGTCCATCTCCATGATCTGCGCGAAGCCCAGCACGGCGTTCAGGGGCGTGCGCAGTTCGTGGCTCATGCGCGAGAGGAACTCGCTCTTGGCCCGGTTGGCCTCTTCGGCGGCGGTGCGCTGGCGCCGTGCTTCTTCCATGGCCTCTTCGATGCGCCGCGTGTGCCCGGTCATGACCAGCAGCAGGCCGCCCAGCGCCGCCGCGAAGGCCACGCCGCCCACGGCCAGCATCCAGGTCGTCGCGCCTTGCCCGACCACGGGCACGGGCGCCGAGTTCCACATCACCAGTTGCCACTGGCGCCCTGCGAACTCGATGGGCACGACCGCGCGGTGCGAGCTGCTTTGCCCCATCTTGCCTTCATGGCAGCCGCGCGAGCCGCCCAGCAGCGGACGCTGGCGCTCGGTGGCATCCACCAGGCAGGCGTCGACGTAATCGGGGCTGCCCGCGAGCATGGCGGCCAGCGCGTCGTCCATGCGCAGCGCCAGGAAGACCACGCCCAGGTTGGCTTGGATGCGCGCCTGTGGCGTGAAGGGCTGGCCCTTGAACACAGGGTGGTAGATGACCACGCCGATCTGCTTGTCGGTCTCCTGCATCAACTGAAAGCCCTTGGATGCCACCACGCGCCCCTCGCGTCGCGCCTGCTCATAGGTGTCGCGGCTGGAAGGGTTGGACAGGATGTTGAAGCCCAGCGCGACCTCGTTGCCCGCGAGCGGCTCGATGTAGCGCAGCACCACCAGCTCCTGCCCGGTGGGCGGCTTCTTGTCCTTCGTGTCGAACACCTTGTAGCCCGGCAGGCCATCGGCGCGCTGGCGGGCCTCGAAGGCAGGCAGGTCCTTGGCCCACAGGTGCTCGTTCCAGCCCGCGCCCTGGATGCCTTTGAGCGTGCCCAGCCAGTAGCGGCTGGCGCGCCCGAATTCGCTGCGATTGACATCGTCTGATGCGAGGAAGACGCCATTGAGCGCGGCCAGCGCATCCAAATAGCCATTGAGCCGCAAGTTGACCGCGTTGGTCGTGGCGGCCACATCCTGATTGAACACGGCCGATTCACGCTCGACGCGCCACGACTGCATCTGCCTGACCGCCATGCCCAGCAGCACCGTCGCCACGAGCAACGGGATGCCGACCTGGTTGCGCCGTGTCCGCCACAAGGAGCGCGGCTGGCCCACGAGCGTCAGCAGCATCGGCGTGCCCACCAGCACGCCCAGCGCATCGCCCGCCCACCAGCCCACGAAGACCTGCGGCGCGGCGGCGACGGGCAGCAGCCCTCCCGACATCAGGGCCGCGACCGAGATCGTCGGGTTGATCAGGCAGGCCACGGGGCCGGCCAGGATCAGGAAGGCACCGATCTGGCGCGGCGTGTCCAGCGTCAGCGCCTGCCCGTGGCGCGGGCGTGTCAACCTGCTGGCCGTCCAGGCCTGGAGCGCCGCGCCCAGCCCGCCGATCACGGCCATCGCCGCAACCGGCAGCCAGCCCGCCGTCGTCGCCAGATGGGACAGCGTGATCAGGTTGACCGTGCAGGCGCCCAGCCCCACCGCCACCAGCATCCAGTGGCTCCAACCCAGCACGAAAGCCAGACCCCAACCGGCCGCCAGATACAGCGGCGATACATGCTCCGAAGGGGCGGACAGGGACACGGCCAGCAAGCCGGACAGCGAATAAGTCAGCCAGGTAATGAGACCCCTGATCCACAAGGACTCCAGGGGCGCGCGCAAGGGCATGGGGGCGGCCTTTCCAACGAAGGTCGGATTTGTTCTCGCACACCTTAGCATTGCTGTAACACGATGTGGGCGGGGGGTATCTGGGGAGCTCGGCAAGTGGCATGCAACCCCCCTAAACTTTGGTGCTGCCTGTACCGAGCCGTTGCGCATTGGCCACCCAGGGCCGACATGCGCGCCCCGCTTGAAAATCCTCCTGTCGCCGTCACCTTTGTGCGACAAGCGGCGGCCTCAGGCTGCTTTGGCGGCCAAATTTGGCGCCATTCGGTGCAACTGGAGGGGCTTTGCCCCCTTATTGGCCCGTGGACGCCGTCACTCGGTCCTATACTGGGCAATCAACAAGCAGGTTAAGTTCGTCTACCTGCGTCGCTGTGGTTCGAAAAGGCACATACACGCCATGACTTCCAAATTGAAGATTGCCGGCTGGGTCGCGTTGGGTGCGCTGACCGGCGGTTTGACCACCTTGCAGTTCGGTGCCACGGCCCGCAGTTCGGTGACCCCCCTGCCGCTGGAAGAAATGCAGCAACTGGCCGCTGTATTCGGGATGATCAAAACCGATTACGTCGAGCCGGTCGACGAAAAGAAACTCATCAGCGACGCCATCGGCGGCATGGTGGCCGGCCTCGATCCGCATTCCGTCTATTTCGACAAAACCACCTTCAAGGAATTCCGCGAAGGCACGACCGGCAAATTCGTCGGCGTCGGTATTGAAATCGGCATGGAAGACGGCCTGGTCAAGGTGGTCTCGCCGATCGAGGGCTCGCCGGCTTTCCGCGCCGGCCTCAAGACGGGCGACCTGATCACCAAGATCGACGAAACCTATGTCAAGGGTCTGACCATGGACCAGGCCGTCAAGCGCATGCGCGGCGAGCCCAACACCAAGGTCGTGCTCAACATCTTCCGCAAGTCCGAGAACCGCAGCTTCCCGGTCACCATCACGCGCGAAGAAATCCGTGTGCAGAGCGTGCGCGCCAAGGTGATCGAGCCCGGCTACGGCTGGGTGCGCATCACGCAGTTCCAGGACCGCACGGTCGAAGACTTCGTCGCCAAGGTCGACAAGCTCTACAAGGACGAGCCCAAGCTCAAGGGCCTGGTGCTCGACCTGCGCAACGATCCGGGCGGCCTGCTCGAAGGCGCCATCGCCGTGTCCTCGGCCTTCCTGCCGCGCGATGTGACCGTGGTCTCGACCAACGGCCAGTTGCCCGAGTCCAAGGCCGTCTTCAAGGCCCGCGCTGAAGACTACTCGCGCCGCTTTGGCACCGACCCGCTGGCCAAGCTGCCCGTGGCGCTCAAGACCGTGCCGCTGGTCGTGCTGGTCAACGAAGGCTCGGCCTCGGCCAGCGAGATCGTCTCCGGCGCCCTGCAGGACCACAAGCGCGCGGTCATCATGGGCGGCCAGACCTTCGGCAAGGGCTCCGTGCAGACGGTGCGCCAACTGACGGCCGACACGGCCCTGAAGATCACGACGGCCCGCTACTACACGCCGAGCGGCCGCTCCATCCAGGCCAAGGGCATCGTGCCTGACGTCATGGTGGACGAAAGCGCCGATGGCAACCTGTACTCGGCCCTGCGCGTGCGCGAAGCCGATCTCGAGAAGCACATCACCAGCGGCCAAGGCAGCGAAGTGAAGGATGCCGCCCGCGAGAAGGCCCGCGAAGAAGCGATCAAGAAGCTGGAAGAGGCCAACGCCAAGAAGAACGAGGCGCCCAAACCGCTGCCCGAGTTCGGCAGCGCCGAAGACTTCCCGCTGCAGCAGGCCATCGCCCAGTTGCAGGGCAAGCCGGTGCAGGCCTCCAAGACCATGACCGAGCGCAAGCCCGAGGACAACAAGGGTCAGTAAGCAGACTCGATCAGCACAAGGGGCCCCAAGCGGCCCCTTTTTCATCGCCATGAACGACGACCAACGCCTGCGCTACAGCCGCCATCTCCTGCTGGATGAATGGTCGGAGCAGGCGCAGGACCAGTTGCTCGCCTCGCATGCATTGGTCATCGGGGCAGGGGGGCTGGGCGCGCCGGCCCTGATGTACCTGGCCTCGGCAGGTGTGGGTCGCATTACCGTGGTCGACCCGGACACGGTCGACGTCACCAACCTGCAGCGCCAGATCGCCCATACCACCGAGCGTGTCGGCCAGGCCAAAGTGGCATCGGCCCAGGCGGCCTTGGCGCAGCTCAATCCGGGTGTGCAGGTTCAGGCCATCGCGCAGGAGGCCGACGAGGCCTTGCTGCGCACGTGGGTGCCGCAGGCCCAGGTCGTGCTCGACTGCACCGACCGCTTCGCCATCCGCCAGTTGGTCAACCGCGTCTGCCGCGAAGCGGGCGTGCCGCTCGTGTCGGCGTCCGCCATCCGTTTCGACGGCCAGATCAGCGTGTTCGACCCGCGCGTGCCCGACGGCCCTTGCTACGCCTGTCTGTTCCCGCCCGACGCACCGCCCGAAGAAACGCGCTGCGCCATGCTGGGCGTGTTCGCACCGGTCGTGGGCATGATGGGCGTGATGCAGGCGGGCGAGGCCATCAAGCTGCTGCTGCAAGCCGCGCCGATGCCAGCCTGGCCCGGCCATGAAAGCCTGGCAGGCCGCTTGCTGATGCTCGATGGCCGCACATGGACATGGACGGCCATGCGCGCCAAACGCGAGCCCGGCTGCACCGTTTGCGGCGTGGCGCACGATGCGGCCATGCGGTGATTTCGCAACTCCCCGCCGTTGGCCGCTCAATTTGATGCCTGTCGATCAGGGCGCGGCGGCATACTGACATTCAGGCACCGGCTGTTTTTGACGGTGCGGCCATTGAGCAGGACTGTTGAGCATGAACAACCCCAAAGAGCTGCTGGAGCGCAATTTCCCCACGGCGGTGCAGGATGCCCGCAGCGCCAGCAAACCCTCTCTGTACGCCGGTCCGGACAGCAGCTACGACCTGGCTTTCGCCGATGCCGATTTTCTGCTGCGCCCCGAGTTGCGTCCCGTGCGCATGCAGCTCGAGCTGCTCAAGCCCGAGCTGATCCAGCGCGAAGAGGCCATCGAGTCGACCATCGTCGTGTTCGGCAGCGCCCGCATCCACCCCGCTGAAGTGGCGCAGGCCCGTCTGCAGGAGGCACAAGGCCTGCCCGCCGGCGCGCCGCGCGATCTGGCTGTGCGCCAGGCTCAGCGCCAGCTCGACATGTCGCGCTACTACGAAGAGGCGCGCGCCTTCGCCAGTCTCGTCACCGAGAACTCCTCGCGCCTGCAAAACCCGATCTACGTGGTCACGGGCGGCGGGCCGGGCGTCATGGAGGCCGGCAACCGCGGCGCCTTCGAAGTCGGCGGCAAAAGCATCGGCCTGAACATCGTGCTGCCGCACGAGCAGGAGCCCAACCCCTACATCACGCCGCGCCTGTGCTTCCAGTTCCACTACTTCGCGCTGCGCAAGATGCACTTCCTGATGCGCTCGGTCGCGCTGGTGTGCTTCCCCGGCGGTTTCGGCACGCTCGACGAGCTTTTCGAAACGCTCACGCTGATCCAGACCGGCAAGTGCCGCAAGCGCCCCATCCTGCTGTTCGGGCGCGACTTCTGGACCAAGCTGATCAACTTCGATCACCTCGTCGACACCGGCATGATCAGCCCTGACGACGTGAACCTGTTCCGCTACGTCGAGACAGCCCAGGAGGCCTGGGAGACGCTGCAGCAGGTCTACGGCCTGGGGCATCCCGACAACGACTCGGCCTGCGGTTGGTAAAACCGCTGGCCATACCACCACGGACACACCGCCATGAACACGTTGACCGCCGACCCTGTCACCCGATTGCGGCTGATCGGCGCGCCGACCGATGTCGGCGCTAGCATGCGCGGCGCGTCCCTCGGCCCGGAGGCCTTGCGTGTGGCCGATCTGCCCGAGGCGCTGACCCGCCTGGGCCTGCAAGTGAACGATGCCGGCAACCTGCAAGGCCCGCGCAACCAGTGCCTGCCCGCGGTCGATGGCCATCGGCATCTGGCCGAGGTGCTGGCCTGGAACGAGGCCGTGTTCGAGGCCGTGACGCAGGCGCTGCAAGCGGGCGAGATGCCCATGCTGCTGGGCGGTGACCACTGCCTGGCCATCGGCTCGATCGGCGCGGTGGCGGCGCATTGCCGCGCGCAGAACAAGCACCTGCGCGTGATCTGGCTCGACGCGCACGCCGACTTCAACACCAGCGACATCACGCCCAGCGGCAACATCCACGGCATGCCCGTGGCCGTGCTGTGCGGCCACGGCCCGCGGTCTTTGCTGCGTCTGGCGGGCAACTGGGGCGATGCCGAAGCGGGCCCGCCCGCCTTGACCTCCGACAACATCCGCCTGATCGGCGTGCGCAGCGTCGATCCGCTCGAGCGCCGCTTCGTGCACGCGCAAGGCCTGGAAGTGTTCGACATGCGCCATCTCGACGAACACGGCATGCGCGACGCCATGCAGCAGGCGCTCATGGGCGTCGACGAGCACACGCACCTGCACCTGAGCTTCGATGTCGACTTCCTCGATCCGGACATCGCCCCGGGCGTGGGCACGGCCGTGCGCGGCGGGCCCTCCTACCGCGAGGCGCAGCTGTGCATGGAGATGCTGGCCGACACCGGCCGCCTTGGCTCGCTGGATGTGATGGAACTCAACCCCGCGCGGGATGTGCAGAACCGCACGGCCGAGCTGGTCGTGGACCTGGTCGAAAGCCTGTTCGGCAAGTCCACATTGATGCGCTGGCGGCCCTGATCGGGGGTTAACACTTGCGCGATGTCCTTCAATTCCGCCAATTTTTAACCGATAAAGGGCCATGAGCCTGCCTGGAAAGACTGCCCTGATCCTGACTGGTGGTGGCGCGCGCGCCGCCTACCAGGTCGGTGTGCTGCAAGCATTGCAGCTGATCCGACGCGACTGTGGCGAGGGTCGCAAGGGCAATCCCTTTCAAATCATCAGCGGGACATCGGCCGGTGCCATCAACGGCCTGGCGCTGGCCTGCCAGGCCGATCACTACGATTTTGCCGTGCGCGCCATGGTCGAGGTCTGGCGCGACTTCCGCTCCGAGCAGGTCTACCGCTCCGACTCCTTCGGCGTGATCCGCTCGGGCGCGCAATGGCTGACGCTGTTCTCGCTGGGCTGGGCCCTGGCCCGCTGGCGCCGCGCGCGCCCCCGCTCGCTGCTGGACAACGAGCCGCTGCGCGAGTTCCTGCCTTCGCTGTTCAACGTCGAGCGCCTGCCGCAGCTGATGGCCGAAGGGCACCTGGACGCCGTGGCCGTGTCCGCCTCAAGCTACACGACCGGCGAGCACGTCACCTTCTACGACTGCGTCAACGAGGTCGAGCCCTGGGCGCGCTCGCAGCGCATCAGCGTGAAGGACAAGCTGGCGATCGACCACCTGATGGCCTCGTCGGCGATCCCCTTCGTGTTCCCGGCCATCAAGCTGCCCGTGGACGGCCGCATGCACTACCTGGGCGACGGCTCGATGCGCCAGGCCGCGCCGATCTCGCCGGCCATCCACCTGGGCGCCGACCGCATCCTCGTGATCGGGGCCGGGCGCCTGCACGAGCCGCCCGCGCCGCGCGATGCCGTCGTCGAGTACCCGAACCTGGCGCAGATCGCCGGCCACGCCATGTCCAGCATCTTCCTGGACGCGCTGGCCGTGGACATCGAGCGCATGCAGCGCATCAACAAGACCCTGAGCCTGCTGTCGCCCGAGGCGCGCGCGCAATCGCACCTGCGCCCGGTCGACATCCTGGTGATCGCCCCCAGCCAGCGCATCGACGACATCGCCGCCCGCCACCTGTGGGCGCTGCCGCCCGCCGTGCGCGCCATGCTGCGCGCCGTGGGCGTGTACGGCCGCGGCAAGACGGCGCGCGGCTCGGCCCTGGCCAGCTACCTGCTGTTCGAGTCGTCGTTCACGCGCGAACTGATCCACCTGGGCTTCACGGATGCCCTGGCCAAGCGCGACGAGGTGCAAAGCTTCTTCGGCTGGGGCCAGGGGGACGACGGTGCGCCCCACGATCCGCATGGTGGCAAGCCGGTCGTGGCCCGCGCGGCGCGGCCGGTCTACGATGCCAGTTTCCCCATGCCGCAGCGCCCGCAGGCGACGCCCGTCGAGCTGGTCGGGCCCGATCGCCCCTTTACATCACACAGAGACCGTGCTAAATTAGAGAGCTTCGCCTTGTAAACCGGCCCAGGCTTGGTTGGCGGAGAAGTTCTTTTTTGAAAGGTCTCAACATGTACGCGGTCATAAAAACCGGCGGCAAACAATACAAAGTTGCTGCTGGCGAAAAAATTAAAGTAGAACAGATTGCTGCGGACGTTGGCCAAGAGATCGTGATCGACCAGGTTCTGGCAGTCGGCTCCGGCGCAGAACTCAAGGTTGGCACGCCTTTGGTGGCTGGCGCAACTGTCAAAGCAACTGTCCTGTCGCAAGGTCGTCACGACAAGGTCCGCATCTTCAAGATGCGCCGTCGCAAGCACTACCAAAAGCGCCAAGGTCACCGTCAGAACTACACCGAGCTGGAAATCAGCTCCGTGAACGCCTGATTCGCGCCTCTTCGTCTAACCTCTAGCCCCACCAAGGAGTCAATCCATGGCACAGAAAAAAGGCGGCGGTTCCACGCGGAACGGCCGTGACTCGCAACCAAAGATGCTGGGCGTCAAGGCCTTCGGCGGTCAACTGATCTCCGCTGGCTCGATCATCGTCCGTCAACGTGGCACCCGCTTCCATGCTGGCACCAACGTCGGCATGGGCCGTGACCACACCCTGTTCGCGTTGGTCGATGGCACCGTGTCCTTCGCCACCAAGGGTTCGCTGAACCGCAAGACAGTGATCGTGACCCCGGTCTGATCCCGCTGTATTGATCTTCGGCGGCGGGCTTCTTCACCGAAGCCCTGCTTGCTGAAAACGAAGCCCCGGCCCGCCGGGGCTTTTGTGTTTTTCGCCGCCGCTCGCCCTCATGACGTCGTCATGCGCATGGCGGCCAGATTTGTTCGGCCAGACGAGATAATCGGCGTCTGCCCATCTTTCCCAGGACACCTGCCTCATGAAATTCGTCGATGAAGCCACCATAGACGTGGCCGCTGGCAACGGCGGCGCCGGTTGCATCAGCTTCCGTCGCGAGAAGTTCATCCCTTTCGGTGGCCCCAATGGCGGCGACGGCGGGCGAGGCGGGCATGTCTACGTGGTCGCCGACCGCAACATCAACACACTGATCGACTACCGCTACGCCCGCCGCCACGAGGCGCGCAATGGCGAGCCCGGTCGTGGCTCCGACCAGTTCGGCCACGCCGGCCCGGACATCACGCTGCGCATGCCCGTGGGCACCATCATCCGCGACTTCGAAACCGGCGAAGTGATGATGGAGCTGCTGGAGCACGGCGAGACCCAGATGCTGGCCAAGGGCGGCGACGGCGGCTTCGGCAACCTGCACTACAAGACGGCCACCAACCGCGCGCCCAAGAAGAAGACGCCCGGCTGGCCGGGCCAGGCCTACAAGCTCAAGCTCGAGTTGCGCGTGCTGGCCGATGTCGGCCTGCTGGGCATGCCCAACGCAGGCAAGTCGACGCTGATCGCGGCCATCTCGAACGCCCGCCCCAAGATCGCCGACTACCCCTTCACGACGCTGCACCCCAACCTGGGCGTGGTGCGCGTGGGCCCTGAAAAGAGCTTCGTCGTCGCCGACATCCCCGGCCTGATCGAAGGCGCTTCCGAGGGCGCGGGCCTGGGGCACTACTTCCTGCGCCATCTGCAGCGCACGCGCGTGCTGCTGCACGTGATCGACCTGGCGCCCTTCGACGACACCGACCCGGTGGCGCAGGCGCGCGCCATCGTCAACGAACTCAAGATCTACGACCAGGCCTTGTTCGACAAGCCGCGTTGGCTGGTGCTCAACAAGCTGGACATGATCCAGCCCGAAGACCGCGCGAAGAAGGTGCTGGAGTTCGTGCGCCGCTATGGCTGGAAGGGCCCGGTCTTCCAGATCTCGGCGCTGACCCGCCAGGGCTGCGAGCAGCTCGTGCAAACCATCTACCAGCACGTGGCGTCGATGCAGGAGCACCACGTCGAGGCCGACATCCGCTTCGATGTGGCATCCAGCCTGCCCATGGCCAGCGACCTGATGGCCGAGGCCGGCCTCGCTTATGAGGACGATCTGGAAGCCTTGGTCAAGCCCAGGAAGGACGTGCAGGCCGAGACACCCGTCAAGAAAAAGGCCGTGGCCAAGAAGCCTGCGGTGGCCAAGAAGGCCTCGGCGAAAAAGGCCGTGGTCAAGCCAGCGGCGACCAAGCCGGTCGCATCCGCCAAGAAGACGCCGGCCGTGAAGAAGGTCGCGGCAAAGAAAGCTGCCGTAAAGAAGGTGGCAGCAAAGAAGGTCGTGGCCAAGAAGGCGGTCGTCAAGAAGGCGGCGGTCAACAAGGCGGTGACCGGCAAGGTCGCGGCGAAGGCCCCGGCCAAGAAGGTTGCGAAGAAGGCCGCCACAGTCAAGGTCGCCGCCAAAAAGACGGTGGCCAAGAAGGCGCCGATCAAGAAAGCGCCAGTCAAGAAGGCGGCCACCAAAGTGAGCGCGAAGGCCCCAGCCAAGAAGGCTGCGACCAAGAAGTCCGCCCGTTGATCACGCGGCCGACATCCACCTGACACCTGCCTGAGCACCCGAGCCCGCCCATGAACGATGTGTTGAAAAACGCCCGCCGCATTGTCGTCAAGGTGGGCTCCAGCCTGGTCACCAACGAAGGCAAGGGCGTCGATGCCGATGCCATCGGCACGTGGTGCCGCCAGATGGCTGCATTGGCCGCTGACGGCCGCGAGGTCATCATGGTGTCCAGCGGCGCCATCGCCGAGGGCATGAAGCGCCTGGGCTGGGCCAAGCGCCCGCACGAGATCCACGAGCTGCAGGCCGCCGCCGCCGTCGGGCAGATGGGTCTGGCGCAGATGTACGAGACCAAGCTGCGCGAGCACGGCATGGGCAGCGCCCAGGTGCTGCTCACGCACGCCGACCTGGCCGACCGCGAGCGCTACCTCAATGCCCGCTCGACCCTGTTGACGCTGCTCTCGCACAAGGTCGTGCCCGTCATCAACGAGAACGACACGGTCGTGACCGACGAGATCAAGGTCGGCGACAACGACACGCTGGGCGCGCTGGTGGCCAACCTGGTCGAGGCCGATGCGCTCGTCATCCTGACGGACCAGCAGGGCCTGTACAGCGCCGACCCGCGCAAGGACCCGGCTGCCCGTTTCATCGATGTCTGCACGGCGGGCGACCCGTCGCTCGAGCAGATGGCCGGTGGTGCCGGCTCGCGCGTGGGCACGGGCGGCATGATCACCAAGGTGCTGGCCGCCAAGCGCGCGGCGGGCAGCGGCGCGTCCACCGTGATCGCCTGGGGCCGTGAGCCCGATGTGCTGGTGCGCCTGAGCCAGGGCGAGGCCATCGGCTCGCTGTTCGTGGCCGCGACGGCCAAGCAGACCGCGCGCAAGCAGTGGATGGCCGATCACCTGCAACTGCGTGGCGCCGTGGTCATCGACGATGGCGCCGTCGCCAAGCTGCGCGACGAAGGCAAGAGCCTGCTGCCGATCGGCATGGTCGAGGTCATCGGCGAGTTCCACCGCGGCGATGTCATCGCGGTGCGCAATGCGGCCGGGCAGGACGTGGCGCGCGGTCTGGCCAACTACGCCAGCGGCGAGGCGCGCCTGATCGTGCGCAAGCCCTCGTCCGAAATCGAGGGCGTGCTGGGCTTCGCCATCGAGCCCGAGATGATCCACCGCGACAACCTCGTGCTGGCCTGACGCCGGCGTTCGCTGCAAGGCCCACCAAAAGGGGCGCTCGAATAAGGGGATAGCACGCCGCTGACCGCCTGGCGACACAATTCTTTGCCACACTGTTTGATGTGCATCCACCATCAAACCCCAAGGGTAGAGAAAAGAATGAACGCAAGAACCTGGCTGGCGGCCACCTGCCTGATCGGTGCGGCTGTGTGCGCACCTGCGGCGCAAGCCAACACGATCGTCCAGTTCGACACCACGCTGGGCGCCTTCGATGTCAGCCTCGATGACGGCGTGGCGCCGGCCACGGTCGCCAACTTCCTGAGTTATGTCCAGCAAGGCGCGTATGACGATACCGTCGTGCACCGCTCGGTGCCCGGCTTCGTGATCCAGGGTGGCGGCTACCACGGAGATTTCTCGTCGGTCGCTCAGGGCGCGCCTATCGCCTACGAGCAGGGCCTGTCCAACCTGCGCGGCACCATTGCCATGGCGCGCACGGCCGATCTCAACAGCGCCACCAGCCAGTGGTTCATCAACACGGTCGACAACACGAGCCTGGACACGGCCCAGTACGCCGCGTTCGGCTACGTGCTGGGCGATGGCATGAAGGTGGTCGATGCGATCGCGGCGCTGCCGCGCTACAACCTGTCGAACTTCGCCGGCGGCGCTTTCACGGACGTGCCCTTGCACGACGTGGCTGGTGCCACGACATTCTCGCCATCGTTTTTCGTGACCATGAGCGTGGAGGTCGTGCCGGAACCGCAGACCTGGATGCTGATGGGGCTGGGCCTGTCCGCCCTGGCGTTCTCGGCGCGCCGTACCCGTCCAAGCTGATCGCCGCGCCACGCCATGGACCGCTTCCACCTGATCAATGTGTTCGTGGCGGTGGTCGATGCTGGTGGCTTCGCGGGCGCGGCGCGCAAGCTGGCGATCTCGCCGCCCGCGGTCACGCGCGCGATCAATGACCTGGAGGCGCACCTCGGCGTGCGCCTGCTGACCCGCACCACGCGCGTCGTGCGTCTGACCGACGCGGGCGCCAGGTACGTCGAAGATTGCCGACGCATCCTGGCCGAGCTGGACGAGGCCGCCGAATCGGTCAGTGGCCTGCATGGCACGCCGCGCGGCAAGCTCACGGTGACGGCGCCCGTGCTGTTCGGCGCGAAGTTCGTGACGCCCATCGTCACCGAGTACCTCACGCGCTACCCGGAGGTCACGGCGGCCTGCTGGTTCCTCGACCGCGTCGTCAACATGATGGACGAAGGCGTGGACGTGGCCGTGCGCATCGGCGAACTGCCCGACTCCAGCATGCATGCGATCAAAGTGGGACAGGTGCGCCGCGTGATCTGCGTGTCGCCCAGCTATGTGGCCGAGCATGGTTCGCCACGCACACCCGATGAGCTGCACGCGCACCGCCTGGTGTCCACGACCGGCACGTCGCCAACGCCGCAATGGCGTCTCGTGCATGAAGGCGAGTCGCGTCTCTTCAAAGTCCATCCACGCATGACGACCACGAGCAACGATGCCGCGCTGGCCGCGGCCGTGGGCGGCTTCGGGCTCACGCGGCTGCTGTCATACCAGGTGGCCGAGCAACTGCGTGATGGTTCGCTGCAGACCGTGCTCGGCGCCTTCGAGCCGCCGCCGCTGCCCGTGCACGTGCTCCATCGCGAAGGGCGTCAGGCCTCGCAGAAAGTGCGCGCGTTCCTCGATCTGGCCATCGAGCGCCTGCGATCGGACGAGGCCTTGAACATGGCCTTGAGCTGACGCTGGCGCGCGAAGGCTTCACAGCCCCAGTTCAGTCAAACCCGGGTGTTCATCGGGCCGCCTGCCTTGAGGCCAATAAAACAGCCGCTCCTCGGCGCGGATGGGTCGATCGTTGATGCTGGCATGGCGCTCGGCCATCAGGCCTTGCGCATCGAACGCCCAGTTCTCGTTGCCGTATGAGCGGTACCAGTCGCCCGCGTCATCGTGCCATTCGTAGGCGAAGCGCACGGCGATGCGGTGGCCATCGAAAGCCCAGACCTCCTTGATGAGCCGGTACGCCAGCTCGCGCGCCCATTTGCGCGCCAGGAACTCGGCGATCTGCTGCCTGCCTTGCGGAAACGCCGCGCGGTTGCGCCATCGGCTGTCGGCCGTGTAGGCCATGGCCACGCGCACGGGGTCGCGGCTGTTCCAGGCGTCTTCGGCCAGGCGCGCTTTCTGGATCGCTGTCTCGCGCGTGAAAGGTGGCAGGGGCGGGCGGGGTGTTTCGGTCAGATCGATCATGGTTTGGCCTCCAAAGCCTTGCATTTGAACGCCTCGCATGCATTTGAAAATCCTCTGATGAAGCAATGGACTGTTCCGTTTTCTGAAACGATCAACAGGTGCTTTGTTGACAGTCCACGACATGAAAGTTTTTGACGAAAAATCGCCCTCTTGTAACCTTCTTATTTGGGGTGACCAAGGGTTCGTACTGTCATGTGACCATGGGTGTTTCACGTTAAAACCGTGACCCTTGTTTCTATTTCTTTCCTGAATCCTCCGAGGAGGTCTTGATGTCTCTGATGAAAAACACCCGTGCCCGTACCCACTCTCTCAAGTTGGCCGCAGTAGCCTTGGCCTCCTTCGCGATGGGTGTTCCTGTGTCCGCCCTGGCCGCCAAGACGCTGCTGTGCGTGTGGGACGTGGCTGGCAAGACCGGCGACGTTTTCGCCTTCGCCACCGACTACGCCGTGGCCATGCAGAAAAATGGCGCCGACATCGAACTCAAGAGCTACATCGATGAGCGCGTCGCCATCGAAGACTTCCGCGCCGGCCAGTGCGACGCCGTGATCGCCACGGCCTTCCGCACCCGTCCATTCAACTCGCTGGCGGGCTCGATCGACAGCATCGGCTCGACCACGATCATCAAGAACGGCAAGGTCGACATCGACGCCAGCTACGAGGTCGTGCGCAAGGTGATCCAGGTGTTCTCCGACCCCAAGGCCAGCAAGCTGATGGTCGAGGGCAACTACGAAATCGGCGGCATCTTCCCGCTGGGCGCCGCCTACCCGATCGTGCGTGACCGCAAGATCAACTCGGTCGAGGCCTTGTCCGGCAAGAAGATCGCCGCCTTCGACTACGACAAGGCGCAAGGCTCGATGATCCAGCGCATCGGCGCGCAGCCCGTGTCGGTCGACATCACCAACATCGGCACGAAGTTCAACAACGGCATCGTCGACATGGTGACCCTGCCTGCCGTGGCCTACAAGCCGTTCGAGCTGTACAAGGGCATCGGCAAGACGGGTGGCATCGGCCGCTTCCCGATCATGATCCCGACCGTGCAGGTGCTGCTCAACAAGACCAAGTTCCCCGATGGCTTCGGCGAGAAGTCGCGCCAGTACTGGCTGAGCCAGTTCGACCGCGCGATGAACATCATCCAGACGGCCGAGAAGGGCATCCCCGCCAGCACCTGGGACGATCTGCCTGCCGAGAACGTGCCCAAGTACGTGCTGATGCTGCGCGAGGCCCGCATCGACATCGCCAAGCAGGGCATGTACAACAAGCAAGGCCTGAACATCATCAAGCGTGCGCGTTGCAGCGTGAACCCGTCCGATGCCGAGTGCGCGACCAAGACCGAGATCGAATGACCTGATCTGGTGACCGCATGAAGCAAAGGGGCCCCGCAAGGAGCCCCTGTTTCATTGGGTGATCAGTCTGAAAGCGCTCAGGCGTCGTGATGGTTGGCGTCGGCTTCCGCCTTGGCGGCATCGGCCGTCTGCTTGTCGGCCGGCTCGTCGCCATCGGCATCGCGCCGGCCGCTGCCACGCATGTTGCCGCGCAGGAAGCGGTTCTGGTGGCCCTGCGGCTTGGGCAGGAAACGCGCGAGCTCGGACAGCGCCATCTCGTACACGCCGCGCTTGAACTCGATCACGGCTTCCAGCGGCACCCAGTACTCGTGCCAGCGCCAGGCGTCGAATTCCGGGTGGCTGGTGGCGCGCAGGTTCATGTCGCAATCGCGCCCGGTCAGTTGCAACAAGAACCAGATCTGTTTCTGGCCTTTGTAGTGACCGCGGGCATCCTTGCGGATGAAGTGCGAGGGGACCTCGTAACGCAACCAATCGCGCGTGCGGGCGATGATGCGGACGTGGTCAGGCAGCAAGCCCACTTCTTCGTGGAGCTCGCGGAACATCGCCTGCTCAGGCGACTCACCGTGCTTGATGCCGCCTTGTGGAAACTGCCAGGAATGGGTCCGGATGCGCTTGCCCCAAAAGACCTGGTTACGGTGATTGAGCAGGATGATGCCGACATTGGGACGAAAGCCTTCCCGGTCGAGCATAATCAACTCCGAATTTTTCAACTAGTTTCATTATTGCACTGCGGCGACCTGGCGGCTAGTGGGGTTTGTCAATGCCTCATTCAAGCGGTGTATTTTTTAAGCACATGAAAGCATCCCAGTTCTTCATCTCGACCCTCAAAGAGGCTCCCGCCGACGCCGAGATCGTCAGCCACAAGCTGATGACGCGCGCGGGCCTCATCAAGAAGCTGGGTGCCGGTCTGTACAACTACATGCCCATGGGCTTGCGCACGATCCGCAAGGTCGAGGCCATCATCCGCGAGGAGTTGAACAAGGCCGGTGCGGTCGAGCTGGTGATGCCGGTGGTGCAGCCTGCTGAACTCTGGCAAGAAACGGGCCGCTTCGAGAAGATGGGCGACGAGCTGCTGCGCTTCAAGGACCGCCACGAGCGCGACTTCGTGATGCAGCCCACGGCCGAAGAAGTCGTGACCGACATCGCGCGCCAGGAGCTGCGCAGCTACCGCCAGTTGCCCAAGAACTTCTATCAGATCCAGACCAAGTTCCGCGATGAGCGCCGTCCGCGTTTCGGCGTGATGCGCGGCCGCGAGTTCACGATGAAGGACGCCTACTCGTTCGACCGCGATGTCGAGTCGGCGGCCAAGACCTATGACGGCATGTTCGCCGCCTACACGCGCATCTTCGAGCGCCTGGGGCTGCAGTTCCGCGCCGTGGCGGCGGACACGGGGGCCATCGGCGGCGACCGTTCGCATGAGTTCCAGGTGATCGCCGATACCGGTGAAGATGCCATCGTCTACTGCCCGACGAGCGACTACGCGGCCAACATCGAGCTGGCCGAAGGCGTGGCGCTGATCGCGCAGCGCGGCGCGGCATCGGCGGCGTTCGAGAAGGTGGCGACGCCCGGCAAGAGCACGTGTGCCGATGTGGCTGAATTGCTGGGTCTGCCTTTGAGCCAGACGGTGAAGTCGCTGGTGCTGGCCACCGACGAGGTCAACGACAAGAACGAGATCGTCAAGTCCACCGTTTGGCTGCTCCTGGTGCGTGGCGACCACGACCTCAACGAAGTCAAGGCGGGCAAGGTCGAGGGTTTGAAGGTGGGCTTCCGCTTCGCGACCGAGAAGGAAATCATCGAGCATTTCGGCTGCAAGCCCGGCTACCTGGGCCCGGTCAAGCTGGCCAAGCCCGTCAAGATCGTGGCCGACCGCACTGTCGCCAACATGAGCGACTTCGTGTGCGGTGCCAACGAAGAGGGCTTCCACATCCAGGGCGTGAACTGGGGCCGTGACCTGCCCGAGCCTGACGTCGTGGCCGACATCCGCAACGTGGTCGAAGGCGACCCTTCGCCGGACGGCAAGGGCGTGCTGGCCATCCAGCGCGGCATCGAAGTGGGCCATGTGTTCTACCTGGGCACCAAGTACGCCAAGGCCATGAACGCGACCTTCCTCGATGTCGATGGCAAGCCCAAGCATTTCGAGATGGGCTGCTACGGCATCGGCGTGACGCGCATCCTGGGTGCCGCCATCGAGCAGCGTCATGATGAGCGCGGCATCGTCTGGCCGGACGCGATCGCGCCGTTCACGGTCGTGATCTGCCCGGTGGGCTATGACCGCTCCGAGGACGTCAAGGCCGCTGCCGACAAGCTCTACGGCGAGCTGCTGGCCAAGGGTGTGGACGTGATCCTGGACGACCGCGGCGAGCGTCCCGGCGCCATGTTCGCCGACTGGGAGCTGATCGGCGCGCCGCACCGCGTGGTGCTGGGTGACAAGGGCCTGAAGGAAGGCTTGGCCGAGTACCAGGGCCGTCAGGACAAGGAAGCGAGCAAGGTTGCCGTGACGGAAGTCCTGAACCACGTGCTCTCGCGCCTGCAAATCGCTTGACCACGAGGGGCCGGGCTGGGGTAAGGTTCGCTTTCATGTTGTTTGTGTCTGCTCTTTCGTGGCGTGGTGTGCTGACGGCGGTCGTGATGGCCGCTGGCTGCGTGCTGGCGCGCCCGGTCTGGGCGGGTGGGCAGATCGAGGAGCCGTTGGCCGATTCGGTGCGCACGGCCCTGTCGGCGGCCGTGGGCAAGGCGGCGGCGCCCGAGCCGGTTTTCGCCGACGAGGTGCAGAGGCAGGTGTTCGACCGTTGGGTGTTGACGGCGGATGGATACCTGGTCAAGAAGAAGCCCGAAGAGCTGGTGCGCCGGGAGTTCCTGCAAACCGTTTGGTACGAGGCCAAGCGCGCGGGGCTGGACCCGGGGCTGGTGATGGGCCTGATCGAGGTCGAAAGCGGCTTTCGCAAGTACGCGATCTCGTCGGTGGGCGCGCGCGGCTACATGCAGGTGATGCCGTTCTGGTCGCGCAGCATCGGCGATGGCGACGCCAGCAGCCTGTTCCACATGCAGACCAATCTGCGCTTCGGCTGCGTGATCCTGCGTCACTACCTCGACATCGAGAAGGGCAACCTTTTCCTGGCCTTGGGGCGCTACAACGGCAGCCGTGGGCGTGCCGAGTACCCGAACGCCGTCACGGCGGCTTGGCGGCGCTGGAAGCTGCCTGAAGCATCGACCACGCAGATGGCCGACGCGGGTGCGGTGCCTGGTGCCATGACGGGCACCACGCGTCACTGAGCCTGGATCAGGCGGTCACAGGCCCTGCCACTGTTGCGGCTGGGCCTGGGCGGTGCCCAACATGCCCAGCACGCGCTCGACCGTGTCGTTGACCAGCTCGTCGATCGACTGGGGCCGGTGGTAGAAGGCGGGCAGGGGCGGGAAGACGATGCCGCCCATCTCGGTCACGGCGGTCATGTTGCGCAGGTGCGCGAGGTTGAAGGGCGTTTCGCGCACCATGAGGACCAGACGGCGGCGCTCCTTGAGCGTGACGTCGGCGGCGCGCGTGAGCAGGTTGTCGCCCATGCCGTGCGCGACGGCGGCCAGTGTCTTCATCGAGCAGGGCGCGATCACCATCGCGTCGGTCTGGAAGCTGCCGCTGGCGATGCAGGCGCCGATGTCGCCCGGCGCGTGGGACTGGTCGGCGAGCGCTTCGAGCGCGCCGCGGTCCAGGCCCAGCTCGTGGTGCACATTGAGGATCCCGGCGGGCGTGGCGACCAGGTGGGTCTGCACGCCCAGGGCCCTGGCGCGCGCCAGCAGGCGCACCCCGTAGATGGCGCCGCTGGCACCCGTGATGCCGATGATCAGGCGCCGGGTGGCATGCCCGGCGGCAGTCGGGGGCTGGGACACCGCGGGCTTACTGGCCGCCGGCCAGTGTCTGCTGCAGCTCGCCGGCGTTGTACATCTCCATCATGATGTCCGAGCCGCCGATGAACTCGCCATTGACGTAGAGCTGCGGGATGGTGGGCCAGTTGGCGTAGTCCTTGATGCCCTGGCGGATGCCCTCGTCTTCCAGGACGTTGACCGTCTTCAGATCGGTCACGCCGCAGGCCTTGAGGATCTGCACGGCGCGGCCGGAAAAGCCACATTGCGGGAACTGGGCATTGCCCTTCATGAACAGGACCACGCGGTTGCCCTTGACGAGATCGTCAATGCGTTGTTGAACGTCGCTCATAACCAAACCATGTCGAAAAAAGAAAACAGGCCCGGTTATATCAGGCCTGCGGGCGGTCTGCGCGCTTCAGAAAGAATAGCCCACGGAGACTTTGACCATGGGCCGAAAGCGCATCTCGTGGACGAGGTCGTCCAGGCTCTTGTCGCCCTGGAAGACCTGGGGCAGGTGGTTGGCATTGTTGCCGCTGATGCTGACCAGGCCGAAGTCGGCGTTGAGGCGCCAGGAACTGGGCACGCCGTTGACGCTCAGGCGGCTGGTGTAGCCGGCGCCGAGGTAGGGCATGGTCTGCTGGCCGTTGGTGTCGGCGGAGGGGCGGTTGCTGGGGGCGCCCAGCAGGCCCAGGCTGTCCAGCCGCTGCAGACTGACGTTGAGCCCGCCGCCCGTGTCGCCGGACGACCACCAGGCCTGGCCGGTTTCGCCGCGCAGCAGCCCTGCCGTGGCCCGGAAGCCGCCTTCGATGTAGTAGTCGGACAGCACGTGCATGCTGCGCATGTGCAGGCCGCCCTGGGCGGGTTGGGCGAGCACGAAGGAGTCTTTCAGGGGGTTGATCGGGCGGTCGATGACGGCGCCGATGCGGCCTTCCCAGTGGGGCCAGAAGCCCTGGCCGCGCAGGTTCAGGCCTTTGCCGCCGACGTCGCCTGCGTCATTGTTGCCGTCGATGTTGATGCGCACGGTGGTCAGGCTGTCCTGGCCGGTGTTCTGGCGCAGGGCGTGTTCGTTGCGGGGCACCATCTGCGCCTGGGCGGTGCCGAGCGTCAGCAGGCTGGCCAACGCGCCCGTCGCCACGACGCCCAAAAGGGCATGGCCGCCAAATGAAGGCGGCGACACCGGGGCGTGCTGGGCAACGGAACGGGACATGGGGCTCTCCTGACGAACGACTTCATGCTACGCGCCCCACATTCACGCATGCCGCAGATTTGTGAGCGATCGTCAAAGCATTTTCGCGCCGCGCACGGCGTTTGGCAGCGGGTTTGTCCGGGTTTCAAGGGTATTCGAGCTGGGCCGCTGGCCGCCGGTGCAACGCGGCTGGCCTCCGAGATCGAAGCGGGTACTTACATTGATAAACCCTTGCGCCGTCAGGAGTTGCGCGACGGCGACAGCCTGGTCGTGGCCGTGTTCCAGCAGCAGCCAGCCGTCGGGTGGCAGGTGGGCCGGGGCGGCGGCCGTGATCTGGCGCAGGTCGTCCAGGCCGTCCGGGCCGGCAGTCAGGGCCTGGCGGGGTTCATGGCCGAGGGCGGCCATGTGGGGGTCGTCGTCGGCGATGTAGGGTGGGTTGCTGACGATCAGGTCGAATTGTTCGCCTTGGACGGGCGCCAGCCAGTGGCCGTGGACGAAGCGCACGGATAGGTTCAGGCGCCGGGCGTTGGCCTGGGCGATGCGCAGCGCGGCTTCGCTGGCGTCGACGGCCGTGAGCTGCGCGCCTGGGCGTTGGTGCTGGATGGCCAGGGCGATGGCGCCGCTGCCCGTGCCCAGGTCGAGCACGCGTGGCGCTTGCGTGCCTGTCGTGTCGGGCAAAAGCGCGAGCGCCCACTCGACCAGGGTCTCGGTATCGGGCCGGGGGATGAGCACGTCGGGGGAGACGGCCAGGCTCAGGCCGAAGAACGCCTTGTCGCCCAGGATATAGGCCACGGGCTCGCCGCCGGCGCGGCGTTGCAGCCATTGCGCGAAGCGGGCCTGGTCGGCGTCGGCGAGCGGGTCCTGGTCGTGGGCGAGCAGCCAGCTTCTGGATTGGCGCAGCGCGGCGCCTAGCAGGATCAGGGCATCGACGCGGTCGAGGCCCTGGGCGCGGGCCTGTTGCAGGGCTTGCGCGACTGTCCAGGGGGCTGGGGGAGGGGCGGTCATGGGCGTTGTTGACGCAGCGGTGCGCGGGTGCGGGGAGGGCTGAAAGCGCGTTGACGGCCGGGCCGTATCAGACGCCGGTGGCGGCTTCGAGCTCGGCCAACTGGTCTGCCGCCTGGACTGACAGCAGCGCGGCGATCACGTCGTCGAGCTCGCCTTCCATGACGGCCAGCAGCTTGTAGAGCGTGAGGTTGATGCGGTGGTCGGTGAGGCGGCCCTGCGGGAAGTTGTAGGTGCGGATGCGGTCGGAGCGGTCGCCGGTGCCGACGAGGCTCTTGCGGGTGGCGGCCTCTTTGGCGGCGCGCTCGCTGCGTTCTTTTTCCTGGATGCGGGCCTGCAGCACTTGCAGGGCCTTGGCCTTGTTGCTGTGCTGGCTGCGGCCGTCCTGGCATTCGGCCACGATGCCCGTGGGCAGGTGGACCACGCGCACGGCCGAGTCGGTCTTGTTGATGTGCTGGCCGCCGGCACCGCTGGCGCGGAAGGTGTCGATGCGCAGGTCGGCCGGGTTGAGCTTGACGGCCTCGGCTTCGTCGGGCTCGGGCAGCACGGCCACCGTGCAGGCGCTGGTGTGGATGCGGCCTTGCGTTTCGGTCACGGGCACGCGCTGCACGCGGTGGCCGCCGGATTCGAACTTGAGCTGGCCGTAGACGTTGTCGCCTTCGAAGCGCAGGACGACTTCTTTGTAGCCGCCCAGGTCGGATTCGCTGGCCGACATGATCTCGCTGCGCCAGCCCATGCGTTCGGCGTGGCGCGTGTACATGCGGGCCAGGTCGGCGGCGAAAAGGGCGGATTCGTCGCCGCCCGTGCCCGCGCGGATTTCGACGAAGGCGTTGCGCGCGTCGTCGGGGTCCTTGGGCAGCAGGGCGGTCTGCAGTTGTGCTTCGAGCTGGGCGAGGTCGGCGTCGGCCTGCGTGATCTCGTCTTGCGCCATGGCGCGCATGTCGGGGTCGTCGCCAGCTTCGTCGAGCATCTGGCGGGCGCCGGCCAGGTCCTGCTGGCGGCGGGTGTGGCGCTGGGCGAGGTCGCAGACGCCGCTGACTTCGGCGTGCTCGCGCGAGAGGTCGCGAAAGCGCTTGTTGTCGGCCGCGATGACGGGGTCGGACAGCGCCGCATCCAGCTCTTGCAGGCGATGGGCCAGGCGTTCGAGCGAGGAGGCGAGAGAGGGCGCCAGGCCGGCGCTCACGCGGGATCCTCGTCTTGCGGCTGCTGGCGCGCCAGGTCGGGCGACGTGGCCGTGCCGCTGGCCAGGCCTGGCCGGCCGGCCGTGAGTTCGCCGCGCAAAAAGAGGCGCGACAAGGAGGCCGCGACCTGCGGACGCTGGCTGGCATCGGCGCTGTGCAGCTCGGCCATGGCGCCGTGCAGCATTTTTTGCGTGAGGCCGCGCGACAGGGCGTCGAGCACGGCCTCGACGTCTTCGCCCTTGGCCAGCATCTTGCGGGCGCGGGTCAGCTCGGCGGCGCGCCAGGCGTCGGCCTGGCCGTGCAGGGCTTGTATCAAGGGCACGGTGCTGCGCTGGTCGAGCCAGTGCACGAAGCCTTGCACGCCCGTTTCGATGATGGCCTCGGCCTGCGCGACGGCGGCCTGGCGCTTCTCGCCGGCGGTCTGCACGAGGGCGGAGAGGTCGTCGACGGTGTAGAGGTAGACGTCGTCGAGGCGCGCGACTTCGGGCTCGATGTCGCGCGGCACGGCCAGGTCGACCATGAAGATGGGGCGGCGCCTGCGGGCCTTGAGCGCGCGCTCGACGGCGCCCAGGCCGATGATGGGCAGCGTGCTGGCCGTGCACGAGACGACGATGTCGAACTCGTGCAGGCGCTCGGGCAGGTCGGCCAGGCGCATGGCCTGCGCGCCCAGGTGCGTGGCGAGTTTTTCGCCGCGCTCGAGCGTGCGGTTGGCCACGGCCATCGCGCGCGGGTTGCGTGCGGCGAAGTGCGTGGCCGTGAGCTCGATCATCTCGCCGGCGCCGACGAACAGCACCTTCGTGCGGCCCATGTCTTCGAAGAGCTGCGAGGCCAGGCGCACGGCGGCGGCGGCCATGCTGATGGAGTGCGCGCCGATTTCGGTGGACGTGCGCACCTCTTTGGCGACGGCGAAGCTGCGCTGGAAGAGCTGGTGCAGCGTCGTGCCCAGCGTGCCGGCGGTATCGGCCTCGCGCACGGCCTGCTTCATCTGGCCGAGGATCTGCGGCTCGCCCAGCACCATCGAATCGAGGCCGCTGGCGACGCGGAAGGCGTGGCGCGCGGCCTGGCCGCCCTCGAGCACATAGGTGTGGCGCAGCAGCTCGTCGCGCGAGACGCCGCCGACGCCGGAGAGCCAGTCGACGGCCGCATGCTGCAGCAACTGCACGGGCCCGCCCAGACCGGCCGCGGCGCAATACAGCTCGGTGCGGTTGCAGGTGGACAGCAGGGCGACTTCGGGTTGCTGGGAGCCTGTCAGGCGTTGGTGCACGGTCTTGAGCGTGGGCGCCAACTGATCGACCGCGAACGCGAACCGGCCACGCAGATCGACGGTGGCGGTGGTGTGGTTCAGACCCAGGGTCAAGACAGTCATAAGCGAAGATTATAAAATCCCCGGTTTTGCCTTGCTCGCCCGGAAATGGGTGTCTTCCCCCGGATGGGGCTGGATTTGAGGTGGATCAAGCATTTTCCGAGGAAGCAAATGGGTTTTTTGGACGCCCTGGACCACGCCTTGAACTTCTTGCTGCCCGCATTGGGCATGGCTTTGCTGGTGCCCAGCATGGCGCGGCTGGTCTGGTGGAAGGCGCTCAAGAGCGCGGGCTGGTTGCGGCAGGTGAAATGGGCGGCGGCCTTGAATGTGCTGGTCCTGATCGCCGGCTTGCTCGTGACCGGGCGGGACGGCGCCATGCTGACTTACTCGGGCCTCGTGCTGGCCTCGGCTTTTACCGTCTGGTGGACTGGACTGCGTTGACATGACCTACAGCGTCAAAGAGATTTTCTACACCCTGCAAGGCGAGGGCACGCATGCCGGCCGCCCGGCGGTGTTCTGCCGCTTCGCAGGCTGCAATCTGTGGACGGGCCGCGAGGCCGACCGCGACAAGGCCGTCTGCCGGTTCTGCGACACCGACTTCGTGGGCACGGACGGCCTGGGCGGCGGCAAGTTCGACACAGCGCAGACGCTGGCCGAGCGCATCGCCTCGTTCTGGCCCGACACGCTCGATGGCGCCAAGGGCACGCGCTTTGTCGTGATGACGGGCGGCGAGCCTTTGCTGCAGGTGGACGCGGCCTTGATCGAGGCCCTGCATGCACGCGGCTTCGAGCTGGCCGTCGAGACCAATGGCACGATCGCCGCGCCCGCCGGGCTGGACTGGATCTGCGTGAGCCCGAAGGCCGGGTCCGCGCTGGTGCAGCAGTCCGGGCATGAGCTGAAAGTGGTCGTGCCGCAGGCGGGCTTCGGTGTCGACGACCTGCTGGCTTTCGAGCGGCTCGACTTCAAGCAGTTGCGTGTGCAGGCGATGGACAGTGCCCAGCCTGGCGCGCGCAACAAGGCCATGGCATGGGCCGTGCAGTGGTGCCTGGACCATCCGCGCTGGTTGCTGAGTGTGCAGACGCACAAGACACTGGGCATACGCTGATCAGGCGCTGAAGGATTGTTGATGTTCGAGTTGAGCCAGACCTTTACTTTCGATGCCGCGCACACGCTCAAGCGCAAGGTGTCCGCCGAGGAGGCCGCGGGCAGCCGCCGCATCCACGGCCACACCTACACGGCCGAGGTGTTCGTGAAGGGCGAGCGCCAACCCGAGACGGGCATGTTGATGGACCTGTCGCATTTGCGCGAGGTGATCGCCGAGATCCGCACGCAGCTCGATCACCACTTGCTCGATGAAGTCGCCGGCCTGGGCGTGCCCACGCTCGAGAACCTGTGCGTGTTCATCTTCGCGCAGGCGCATGCGCGCATCGCGCAGGTCTGCGCCGTGTCCGTGTCGCGCGCAGCCGGCGACCGTTGCGTCTACCGGCCCAGGCCTTAAGCCGCGTCCCTCATGACGAACAACGACGCGACCAACGACTCGTCCAACGATTGGGCCGAACGCAGCCGCCAGGCGGTCTGGCATCCGTGCACGCAGATGAAGGTGCACGAACGCTTTCCGCCGCGCGCCATCGTGGCCGCCGATGGGCCTTGGCTGATCGATGATCAGGGCCATCGCATCCTCGATGCGGTGAGCTCGTGGTGGGTCAACCTGTTCGGGCACAACTTCGGGCCGATACGCGCGGCCATCGCCGATCAACTGGGCAAGCTCGACCACATCATGCTGGCCGGCTTGACGCACCCGCCCGTGGTCGAGTTGTCGGAGCGGCTGTCGGCCTTGACGGGGCTGGGCCATGCCTTCTATGCGAGCGATGGCGCCAGCGCCACCGAGATCGCTTTGAAGATGAGCGCGCACAGCTGGCGCAACCGGGGCCGGGCGCAGAAGAACCAGTTCATCGGGCTGCAAGGTGGCTATCACGGCGAGACGGCTGGGGCCTTGTCCGTGACGGACATCCCGCTGTTCCGCGAGGCCTATGCGCCGCTGCTGCGCTTGAGCGCGACGCTGCCTTCGCCCGATCCGCGTCAGGCAGCTGTAGGCGTGTCTGCCGATGACCATTTGAAAGCCGCGATCGATGCCTTGGCGGCGTACTTGGCCGAGCACCATGAGCGCACCGCTGCCTTGATCCTCGAGCCATTGGTACAGGGCGCTGCGGGCATGGCGATGCATGCGCCCGCGTACCTGCTGGCCGTGCGCCGCTTGTGCGATCAGTACGAGGTGCACTGGATCGCCGACGAGATCGCCGTGGGCTTCGGGCGCACGGGCACGATGTTCGCGCACCAGCAGGCCGTGCTGCCCGATGGTGATGGCAGCTCGCACGTCAGGCCGGACTTCATCTGCCTGAGCAAAGGCCTGACGGGCGGTGTGCTGCCGCTGTCGGCCGTGCTGACGACGGACGAGGTCTACGCGGCTTTCTACGATGACCGCACGGCGCACGGCTTCCTGCACTCGCACTCGTACACGGGCAACCCGCTGGCGTGTCGCGCGGCATTGGCCGTGCTCGATGCGTTCGCCGCGCGCGATGCGCAAGGGCTGGACGTGCTGGCGCGCAACCGCGTCGCGGCCGAGCGCTTCACGCAGCTGAGCGCGCCTTTGCGGGCGCACCCGCGCGTCAAGGCCTCGCGCCACACCGGCATGATCTGGGCCTGGGATGTGGACACGGCCGAGCCCACGTTCGCGGCGCGCTACCACCGCGCCGCGCTGGACGCGGGCTTGCTGCTGCGCCCCATCGGGTCGACGCTGTACGCGATGCCGCCTTATGTGTTGACCGAGGCCGACCAGCGTTTCCTGGCCGAAGGCGCCCTGCGCGTGCTCGACCAGGTGCTGGCCGAAATCGATGCCCTGCCTGCCGCGACCAGCCCTGTCGTGCCTGTTCCCTGAACGCTTTCACGTCGTCTCATACATGTCAGCCTATTTCGTCACCGGCACCGATACCGGCGTGGGCAAGACCCGCGTCAGCTGCGCCTTGATCCATGCCTTGCGGCAGGCCGGTCATGCGCGTGTGGTGGGCATGAAGCCCGTGGCCGCCGGCTGCGACTGGGTGGAAGGCGGCAACGGCCGCCCCGATCAATGGCTCAATGAGGACGTGGCGCAGTTGCGCGCGGCATCGAGCCTGCAGGTGCCCTCGTCGTTCGACAACCCCTATGCCTTGCCCACTGCCGTGTCGCCGCACATCGCCGCGCGACTGGCGGGCAGCAGCATCGATCTCTCGCACATCGAGGCGAGCTTCCATGCGCTGCGCCAGCATGCCGATGCGGTGGTGGTGGAAGGGGCGGGCGGCTTCATCGTGCCTTTGTGCGAACAGCCCGGCGTGTTCGAGACCAGTGCCGATCTGGCGCAGCGTCTGCGGCTGCCGGTGATCATGGCCGTGGGCATGCGGCTGGGCTGCCTGAACCATGCCTTGCTGACGCAGGAGGCGATCCTGTCGCGCGGGCTGACGCTGGCTGGCTGGGTCGCCAATGTGGTGGACCCGCACATGAGCGAGCTGGACGCCAACCTGGACACGCTCAAGGCCCACATCCAGGCGCCGATGCTGGCGCACTGGTTGTGGGATGAGCGCGCCACGGCCGCCGAGCTGGCGCGGTCACTGACCTTGCCTTGAGCGTGCCTCGCGTTGGCGCCGCCGGTCAGGCCGAGGCGCGGGGCCGACCCCAGGCGCCGATGTAGGCTGGCACGGGCCCATCGAAGCCCGGCTCGCTGATGGGGGGCAGGCGCTGCTCGGCGATCGGCAGCACGCCGGCCCACACGGGCAGGGCCATGTCTTCCTCGTTGTCCTTGGGCCCCCAGGCGCGCACTTTGGCGGCGGCCTCGTGCAGCAGGATGCCCAGCACGGTCGTGGCCTTGAGCTCGTTGGCATCGGGGGCGCGCGCATCCTGGGCGCGGCCGGGTGCGATGTGTTCCATCAGGGCATGCAGGATCGCGGGCTTGTCGGCATCGGGCACGACCTCGAAGGCGCCGTGGACCACGACCGAGCGGAAGTTCATCGAATGCGAGAAGGCCGAGCGCGCCATGACGAGGCCGTCGAGGTGCGTGATGGCCACGCAGGCCGGCGCGCCGCTGGCCAGGTGCTTCATCATGCGGCTGCCGTTGGAGCCGTGGATGTAGAGCTTGTCGCCGACGCGCCAGCAGGCCGTGGGCAGGCACAGCACATCGGGGCAGGCGAAGGACACGTGGCACAGCCAGGCATCGTCCACGATGGCGTGGATGGTGGCGCTGTCGTAATGGCCGCGCTCGGCGGCGCGCCGGATGCGGGCGCGGTCGCTGGGCGGTGGCATGTCGGGTGCATGTAGGTTGTGGTCCATGGCGTGCCTCTTGTTTCCCTGAGCAGTCAAACTTGTTCTTGAAGGCTTGAAAGATAAAGAACATCTGGCACCATGAAAAGAACCAACTCGAATACATTTCATGGAGCCACGATCCGATGACCGACTTGACCTTGCTGCTGGATGCCCGACGCATGAAGGCGCAGGCCGCCAGGCGCCGCACGCCGATGCAGCGGGCCTTGTACGAGGCCCTGCGCGATGCCATCGCGCAAAACCGCTTGCAGGCCGGGGCCGTGCTGCCCGCCACGCGCGAGTTGGCGCGCGACCTGGTCATGGCCCGCAATGGCGTGATCCATGCCTACGAGCAACTGGCGGCCGAAGGCTATGTGCAGACCAGCAGGCAAGGCACGGTCGTGGCGGCCCTGGGCGCGCGTCCTGGCCTCCCACCGCGCCTGCGTGCGGGGCGGCAAGCACCCGATATCGACCTGGCCGCTCGCGTGCAAGGGTATGACCGGCGGCGTGCACCCGATGACGACCTGCGCCCCTTCATGCCCGGCATGCCCGCGCTCGATGCCTTCCCCCTGGCCGCGTGGCGGCGCCTGTGCGATCGCGCGGCCAGGCAAGGCGGCCCGGACGACCTGGGCTACCGCCATTCGGTGGGCGAGCCCGAGCTGCGCCAGGCCATCGCCACCTACCTGCGCGCGGCGCGGGGCGTGCGCTGCGAGGTCGAGCAGGTCACGGTGACCGATGGCACGCAGCACAGCCTGGCGCTGTGTGCGCAGATGCTGGCCGATGCGGGGGACACTGTCTGGATGGAGCACCCGGGCTATGGCGCCGCCCGCACGGCCCTGGCGCTGGCCGGCCTGAACGTGGTGCCCGTGACCGTCGATGCCGAGGGCATCGCGCCGCCCGATGCGTGGTGGCAGGCCAAGCCGCCACGCCTCATCTACACGACGCCATCGCACCAGTACCCCTTGGGCTCGGTGCTGACCTTGCCGCGGCGTCTGCACCTGATCGAGCGGGCGCGCGCGGCCGGCGCCTGGATCCTGGAGGATGACTACGACAGCGAGTTCCGCCACGATGGCCCGCCGCTGGCCGCCATGCAAGGCCAGGCGGACGACGCGCCCGTCGTGTACCTGGGCACATTCAGCAAGTCGATGTTCCCGGCGCTGCGGCTGGGTTTCATCGTGTGGCCACAGGCCCTGGCGGACCGCGCGGCCGGTGTCATCGGGCATCTGGTGCGCCGGGGCCGCACGGTCGAGCAGCGCGCGCTGGCGTCCTTCATCGACGAAGGGCAGTTCACCAGCCATCTGCGCAAGATGCGCAGGCTCTACGCCATCAGGCAGGCGGCCTTGCGCGATGCGCTGGCCACGCACTGGCCTTTGCCCGCCACGGTGCTGGGTGGGCAGGCGGGCATGCACCTGGTGCTGAGCTTGCCATCATCGGGTCGGCAAGCAGTGAGCGACCTGGATGTGGCGCAGGCTGCGTACGAGCGGGGCTTGAGCCCGCGACCCCTGAGCATGTATGGCACGGGCGGCGTCGAGGGCTTCAATGGCCTGGTGATGGGCTATGCGAACACGCATGAAGACCGCATGGCCCACTTCGTCCAGGTGATGGCCTGCGCCTCGCGCTGATGGCCCGCGCGCGCGGCTTGCCGGGCCAGGGTCAGGCGAAGTCCTGGGCCAGCACGCGCTCGATGTTGCGCTCGGCCAGGGCCGTGATGGTCACGAAGGGGTTGACGCCGATGCTGCCGGGGATCAGCGAGCTGTCGGTGATGTAGAGGTTCTTGTAGCCGCTCACGCGCCCGTAATTGTCGGTGGCGTTGCCCAGCACGCAGCCACCCAGCGGGTGGTAGCAGAAGTCGTCGGCGAAGACCTTGCCGTCGCCGAACAGGTCGGTGCGGTAGTGCGTGCCTTGCTTTTGGTTGATCTTGTCGAACACGGCCTTGGCCGAGTTGACCGTGAGCGTGTTCTGGTCGCGCGTCCAGCGCAGCTGGGCGGTGTCGGTGGCCGCGTCGTACTGGAAGTAGCCGCGCTCGGGGTTGCGCGTGATGGCCAGGTACATGCTGACCCAGTTCTCGATGCCCGTGGGCAGCGGCGTGATCTCGGCGAACACGGGATTGGTCGGGTTGTCCCAGTCGTTGATGCCCATGGCGGGCATGGTCGACTGGACCGAGCCGGTCGTGTTCCAGATCTGGTTGGCGCGCGCGGCCATCACGTTGCCGTTGTGGCCCCAGCCTTGCCCGACCTGCTTGTCGAGCTTGGGCAAAGTGCCTGTGTCGCGGGCGCGCACGAGCAGCTCGGTCGTGCCCAGGCTGCCCGCGCCCAGGAAGAGCTTGCCGCAACTGACCTGGAAGCTGCCGAGCACATGGCCGTATTCGTCGATCTGGCGCACGGTGAGCAGGTAGTCGCCGTTGGCCTGCTGCTCGATGCGGCGCAACTCGTGCAGCGTGTAGATGCTGACGCGGCCCGTGCCCACGGCGTCGGCGAGGTAGGTCTTGTCGAGGCTGAGCTTGCCGTGGTTGTTGCCGTAGATCACCTCTTGCGCGAGGGCCGAGCGTGTCACCTTGTTGGCTTGCTCGGCCGCCATGTACTGGGCGTCGTACACGCTGGGCACGAAGGTCGTCTTGAAGCCCGAGGCCTCGGCCGTGGCGCGCGAGACGCGGGCGTAGCGGTAGCACTGCGCCGTCTCGAACCAGGCCGGGTCGACCGTGTTGGCGCCCAGGTTCGCATTGGCCTTGGGGTAGTAGGTGCCGTACATCTCGTCGCTGTCGACGCTGGGCAGCATTTGCTCGAAGTACCAGCGCGCGGGCGTCACGGCCATGGCGCCGTTGACGAGCGAGCCGCCGCCCACGCCGCGCCCGACGTACACCGACATCTCGTCGTAGTTGACGCGGTCGAGCACGCCGGCATAGCGCGGGATCTTGCGGTTGATGATGTCCAGGTTCAGGAAGGTCTTGAGCGGCGCCTCGGTCTTGTCCTTGAACCACATGGCGCGGCCGTCGGGCGACAAGGTCTTGGCGAAGATGCGGCCGTCGCTGGCGGGCTGCGTCCACAGGCGGCCCATCTCGAGCATGACCACGGGCACGCCGGCCTCGGCCAGGCGCAGCGCGGTCACGGCGCCGCCATAGCCCGTGCCGATCACGATGGCGGGCACGCGGCCCAGTTGGCCCAGCGGCATGCGCGGCCTGGCCATCGCGTCGTTGAACTGGCGCGGGCTGTTGGCCTGGCTGGGCAAGGTGATGCAGGACAGGCCCAGGGCCGCTGCGGATTGCAGCGCGGCGGTGCCCAGGAAGCGGCGGCGGGTGAACATGCGTTTTTTCTCCACGTGGTTGCGCCGATTGTGGTCACGCCAGATGGACCGATGCTTGTTCGTTATCCCGCGAGCCCCCTCAATCAGGGGCCGAAAAGCTGTCAGGCACGTGACACTCGCGGGGCTGGTAGAGTCGCGCCGATCCAGCCAAGACCACCTTGCCCGCCATGAAAACCCGCCTGACCGAGATGCTCGGCATCCAGCACCCCATCGTGCTGCCCGGCATGACCTACATCGCCGTGCCCCAGCTCGTGGCGGCCGTGTGCAACGCGGGCGGGCTGGGCATCCTGGCGTCCGGTGCCTTGTCGCCCGAGGAATGCCGCGCGGCCATCCGGCAGATACGCGGCCTGACCGACAAGCCTTTCGGCGTGGGCTGCAGCCTGATGCTGCCCGGTGCCGCCGAGTGCGCCCGCGTCGCGCTCGAAGAGCAGGTGCCTCTGATCAACGTGTCGATGGGCAAGGGCGAATGGCTGATCGACGGCGTGAAGGCCTACGGCGGCAAGGTCGTGGCCACGGTCTCGAACGAGAAGCACGCGCGCTCGGCCATCGACTCGGGCGTCGATGGCCTGATCGTGACCGGCCACGAAGCAGCCGCGCACGGCGGCAGCGTGACCTCGATGGTGCTCATCCCGGCCGTGCGCGACATGACCGAGCTGCCCATCATCGCGGCGGGCGGTTTCGCAGACGGCCGCGGGCTCGTGGCCGCGCTGGCCCTGGGTGCCGACGCGGTTGCCATGGGCACGCGCTTCGCCAGCTCGCGCGAGAGCCCCGTGCATGCCGAGACCAAGCAACTGATCGTGAGCAAGGAAGCCGAAGAGACGATCTACTCGCGCAACTTCGACACCTTCCCCTGCCGCGTGATGCAGACGCCGGGCGGCCGCAAGTACACGGCGCGCAAGCTCAGCCCGCCCGTGGCGATCTCGCGTTCGCTGGCCGCCGCGCGTGAGCTGAACACGCCTTTGACCGCGCTGGCCAAGGACGCGATGGGCCAGGGCCTGACGGGCGCCGTGAAGGTGGCCTACTTCGGCGCGGCCACGCTGGCGATGCGCAAGGCGATCCAGGAGGCCAACCATGTCGAGGGCGTGCAGTTGATCGGGCAGTCGCAAGGCCTCGTGCACGACGTGGCCAGCGTGGCCGAGATCGTCGCGCGCGTGATGGCCGAGGCCAGGGCCGTGTCGGCGCGGCTTGCGGGTTTGTCCGGCCTCTGATCCCATTGACACCTTGCGCCGCTTGTTCTGCAATCGGCCATGTAGAGCGAGGCCGCCAATGAGCCTTGCCACAAAACAGGGATGTGACATGTTGAATCGATCGAACGTGAAGCGGCGCGTGCGCGTGCGTGCCGGATGGGCGTTGGCATGGCTTTTGGCCGTGGTCAATGTGGTGGCCGGCGTGATGACGGCCTTGGCGCAATCGCCGGGTGGCGCATGGTCGCCGGGCCAGGGGCATTTGCTCTACCTGGTGCGCCTGCCTTTGTCGGGCTTGCCCGCGGGCTGGGCGCAGGCGTGCTGGGTGGTGGTCAACTTGCTGCTGCTGCGGGCCGTGGTGCGCAGGGCGCGTGCCTCGTTGTCGGGTCGGGCGAGCCGCCTGTGGTGGACAGGGGCCGTGCTGCTGCTGTGCATCAGCCTGCCCGTGGCCGATGTCCTGCTGCAGGGGCAGGCGGCCTTGTTCAGCCTGTGCGGCCTGCTGATGGGCTTTCTGTACCGGCGCATGCCCTTGCTGGCCGGCCTGGGGCTGACCATGGCCATGTGCTCCTGGGGCGTGGGCCTGATGGCCATGGCGGTGATGCTGGTGGCGGGGTTCGTGGGGGCGGTGGCCGTGGCGGCCTTGATCGGCGCGGCGGTCTGGCTGCTGACGTCGCAGTTGCTGGGCGTGGGCGTCTGGGTCAGCCTGTGGCAGCCGCTGACCATGGCCGGGCAAGGCCTGCCGACGGGCGCGTGCGACCTGATGCCCGTGTGCCAGGTCACGCGCGACCAGTTCGCGTTGCCCGCGTGGATGGGCGTGTCGGCCGTGGTTGGCGTCAACCTGGTCTTCCTCAGCTTGCTGGCGGCCAGAAGGCCTTTGCTGTCCCTGCATGGCGCGGCCTTGGCACAGGCCCTGGGCGCGGCGGCGCTGATGGCGCTGGGCTCTTTCTCGCATGCCGGTGGCGATGCGGCCTTGTGCCTGTTCCTGCTGTGGGCGCAACTGCTGGTCGGCAAGGGGCGTGTGGACGCGGCCTTCGTGCGGATGCTGCTGTGGGTGTTCGGCCTGTTGTGGCTGGTGCCGCGTCTGGGGCACATGCTGCCTGTGGACCCGTTCGCCGATGGCCACGTCGTGCTGGCCTATTGCCTGACCTTGATGGCCAGCGCGTTCATGATGGGCCTGGGCCCCTTGGGGCGCCCGGACACGGCGCCGGTGCGGTTGCACTGGTGGGCCGGCCTCATCGACCCGGCGGCGGACGAGGCTTCCTGACGCGTGGGCCCGGGCCGGGCTGGTAACCTTGCAGGATGACTGCATTGTTTGAATCCCGCCTCGCGCAATGGCGCGCGGCGCACCTGACGCGCCAGCGCAGGCAGGTGGCGCCGCTGGTGGCCCCGGCCGACCTGGGGCCTGACGACGAGGCCTTGCGCGGCACCACTTACCTGATCGACGGGCAGGCGCGTTTATCGTTCGGCAGCAACGACTACCTCGGCCTGTCGCAGCACCCCGATGTGGTCCACGCCGCGCAGGAAGCCGCCGCGCGCTATGGCGTGGGCTCGACGGCCTCGCCATTGGTGTGCGGCCACAGCCCCGCGCACGAGGCGCTGGAGCACGAGCTGGCGGCCTTCGTGGGCCTGCCGCGGGCCCTGTACTTCTACGCGGGCTATGCGGCCAATGTGGGCACGATCCCGGCGCTGGTCGGCAAGGGCGACGCGGTGTTTTCGGATGCGCTCAACCACGCCTGCCTGATCGACGGCATCCGGCTGTCGCGGGCCGAGTCGCACATCCTGCCGCATGCCGACCTGGCCGCGCTCGAGGCCGCATTGAAAGCGAGCACAGCGGCCAACAAGCTCGTGGTCAGCGATGCCGTGTTCAGCATGGACGGCCACGTGGCCGACGTGCCGGCCCTGCTGGCGCTGTGCGAGCGTCACGACGCGATGCTGATGATCGACGATGCGCACGGCTTCGGCGTGCTGGGTGCGCAAGGCGAAGGCACCTTGTCGTACCACGGCATCGCGGGCGTGAACGGCGTGGCGAGCAACTGGTCGGGTCGTCTAGACAGGCTCATCTACATGGCGACATTGGGCAAGGCGGCGGGCGTGGCCGGGGCCTTCATCGCGGGCGAGCCGAGCATGGTCGAGTGGGTGATGCAGAAGGCACGCACCTACATGTTCGCCACGGGCGCGCCGGCCATCATCGCCGAGTCATTGCGGGCGAGCTTGCAAGTGATGCAACGTGAGCCCGCGCGGCGCCAGCATCTGCGGGACCTGCAACAGCGTTTGCGCGAAAGCGTGGCGGCGGCGCAGTTGCCATGGGCCTTGATGCCCTCGGACACGGCCATCCAGCCCTTGGTGATCGGGCGCAACGAGGATGCGCTGGCCGTGATGGCCAGGCTCGACGAGCAGGGCGTGTGGGTGCCGGCGATCAGGCCGCCCACGGTGCCCGAAGGCACGGCGCGGCTGCGCATCTCGCTGTCGGCGGCGCACACGCTGGGCCATGTCGACCAGTTGTGCGCGGCCTTGGCGGTGGCTGCGAAGGCTTAAGCGAAGGTTCAGCCGCGCAAGGCGTCAGATCAGCGGCAACTCGGCCCGCAGCGAGTGCGGGAAGGCCTTCGTGATGCGCACGTCGAGCATGTTGCCGATCAGGCGCTCGCGCGCCTGCCGCGGGCCTACCGCGAAATTGACGATGCGGTTGCACTCTGTGCGCGCCATCAGCTCGGACGGGTCCTTGCGGCTGGGGCCTTCGACCAGCACGCGCTGCATCTTGCCCACGAGCGCTTCGCCGTAGCGCAACACATTGCCGTCGAGCACGCCTTGGAGCGTTTGCAGGCGCTTGAGCTTGACTTCGTGCGGCGTCGTGTCCTCGAGCGAGGCAGCGGGTGTGCCCGGGCGCGCGCTGAAGATGAAGCTGTAGGAGGCGTCGAACTCGAGGTCGTGCACGAGCTTCATGAGCTTGTCGAAGTCTTCATCGGTTTCGCCGGGGAAGCCGACGATGAAGTCCGACGACAGGCTGATCGTGGGCCGCACGGCGCGCAGCTTGCGGATGGTGCTCTTGAACTCGAGCGCCGTGTAGCCGCGCTTCATGGCCATGAGGATGCGGTCCGAGCCGTGCTGCACGGGCAGGTGCACGTGGTTGACGAGCTTGTCGGTCTTGCCGTAGACGTCGATCAGGCGCTGGCTGAACTCGTTGGGGTGGCTGGTCGTGTAGCGGATGCGCTCCAGGCCGGGCATCTCGGCCACGTACTCGAGCAGCATGGCGAAGTCGGCGATCTCCGTTGTGTCGCCCATCTTGCCGCGGTAGCCGTTCACGTTCTGGCCCAGCAGCGTGATCTCCTTGACGCCCTGGTCGAGCAGGTCGGCCACTTCGGTGAGCACGTCATCGAAGGGGCGCGAGACCTCTTCGCCGCGCGTGTAGGGCACGACGCAGTAGCTGCAGTACTTGGAGCAGCCTTCCATGATCGAGACGAAGGCCGAGGCGCCGTCCTTGCGCGGTGGTGGCAGGTGGTCGAACTTCTCGATCTCGGGGAAGCTGATGTCGACCTGCGGGCGGCGCAGTTGCTGGCGCTTTTCCAGCATGGCGGGCAGGCGGTGCAGCGTCTGCGGGCCGAAGACCACGTCCACATACGGCGCGCGCTCGATGATGGCCGCGCCTTCCTGGCTGGCCACGCAGCCGCCCACGCCGATCATCACGCCTTTTTCTTTGAGGTGCTTGACGCGGCCCAGGTCACTGAAGACCTTCTCTTGCGCTTTCTCGCGGATCGAGCAGGTGTTGAAGAGGATGAGGTCGGCCTGCTCGGGGTCGTCGGTGGGCACATAGCCCTTGGCGGCGTTCATCACATCGGACATCTTGTCCGAGTCGTACTCGTTCATCTGGCAGCCGTAGGTCTTGATGTAGACCTTCTTGGTGGGGGCTGCGGCTTCAGTGGGGGATGTGTTCTCGGTGCTCATGGGACTTCTCGATCTCTCAGGGGCAAGCGCTCAGGGCTTGATCCAGACGTGCGCGACAGGGTCGTAGGACCACTTGGCGGCCTCTTGCGGCGTCCGGGGCCAGGGCTGGGCGATCTCGTCGTCACGCAGCAGCCAGACGCCGTCCAGCAGGCCGTAGGTGTCGACCGTGTAGTTGGCGATCAGCTTGTTGCCGACCAGGCCGCCGGACATCACGAGCATGTTCTGGACGTCCTTGATGCGGGCGCCGGGTGCCAGGCGCACGGGCTGGCCGTTGAGCAGCACATCGGGCGGCGGCCCGAAAATCAGCTCGCCACGCAGGGACTTGAGCGGGATGGGGCGCACGATTTGCGCCTGCGCGGAGGTGGCAACCAGCGCAGGCACGGCCAGGGCCAGAGCGGCCGCGACCGACAGGAGACAGCGGGGCATGGTGTAGATCCAGGGGCTGTTGATCGGAGTGCGGCATTTTAAGTCAAGAGCGCCGCCGGATGTCTTGGTCGATTGCAGGGCGGTGCTTGCAAAGAAGCTTCAGCTGCGCGCCACGCCCTCATTCAACTCGGCCAGGCGCTGCGGCGTGCCCACGTCCACCCAAGGGCCTTCGTACAACTGGCCGCCCAGCTTGCCCGCATCGATGGCGCGTTCCAGGCAAGGGCGCAGGGCGGCCTTGTCGCCCGGCACGATGCCATCGACCATCGCGGGCCGGTACAGCCCGATGGTCGAGTAGGTGTAGGCAGGTGTGCCCGCAGGCGCGCCATCCTTGCGCAGCACGCGGCCTGCACCAGTCAAGGCGAAATCGCCATGAGGCACATGCGGTGGATTGGGCACGAGCCACATGTGCCCCCAGTCACCGCTCTGCGCAAAGCGATGCGCCGCATGGGCGTCGAAGCGAAAGCCCGGCACGAACACATCGCCCGCCAGCACCCAGAAGGCCTCGCCCAGCATGGGCAGCGCATTGGCGATGCCGCCCCGCCGTCTCCAGCGCGCCGCCGTGGTCGCGGCCTTCCATCGCATAGCGGATGCGCAGGCCCCAGCGCGCGCCATCGCCCAATGTGGCGGTGAACTGGTCTTCGAGGTGCGCCGTGTTGATCACCACATCGCGCACGCCGTCACGCGCGAGGGCTTCGAGGTGCCACGCGATCAGCGGCTTGCCCTGCACGTGCAGCAAGGGCTTGGGTGTGGCGTCGGTCAAGGGCCGCATGCGTTCGCCGCGGCCTGCCGCCAGGATGAGGGCTGTGGGTTGGCTCATGCCGACATTGTCGGGCATGCGCCTCGTCGCCAGGTATCAAGCCGCCTTGGCCGGCGCCTGCAAGGGCGCGGCGGGCCGCAGCTGGAAGCGGTTGGCGCGGCGGAAGGTGCCGAAGTCGTTGAAGCGCACGCCCATCTCGCGCATCACTTTGTGCGCGATGCCGGCGTTCCACTGGCGCACATAGAAGGGCTCCTTCACGGCGAAGTGGTGGATGGCGTGCGTGCTGCCGAAGTTGAAGCAGAACAGCTGCAGCGGCATCAGCCACCAGGGGTTGAGCACCTGGCATTGCTGCATCACGTTGCGCGACTCGATGTCGCCGTAGTAGTGCATGTTCGAGCTGATGAACTGGATGCTGAAGGTGCGCAGCAGGTTGGGCAGCATGTAGACCACGGCGAACACATCGAGCGCGGGCATGACCGAGGCCAGCCACTGCGGGCCTTGTGCGTGCACACCCAGCAGCGACAGGGCCCAGTCCAGCGCATGCGAGACCAGCCAGGCGTAGAAGGCCAGGTAGTACAGATTGGCCAGCGGGAAGAAGGCGCCCGACTGCTGCCTGGCCATGCGGATGTACTCGCCGCGCGAAGTCGGGTGGTGTGCCTTGATGTAGTGGTGCAGGGCCTTGCGCATCGTCATCGGGCGCAGCGCCACGCCCAGGAAGTTGTCCATCGTGCCCAGCAGGCGGCGGATGCCCCAGGGCTCGCCATTGGTGATGCCACGCTCCTCCAGGTCCGACTTGCTGCCCGAGAACTTGTGATGGTGCAGGTGCAGCTGGCGGCGCACCAGCGGGTTGACCGTGTTGGCGCGCGCCACCCAGCCCAGCATCAGCATCAGCGTGTTCGCCCAGGGCTTGCCGCGGAAGTACATCTGGTGGATCAGGTCGTGCTCGAGTTCGTGGATGAACGATGCGAACAGCGCCGTGACCGGCACGCACAGCCACCAGGGGATCAGGCCCTGCACATAGGCCCAGCCGCTGGTCAGCATGCCCAGCAGCGACACGGCCATGATCGTGGCGCCGATGGCGTCCTGATGGCGCAGCCAGGTGTGGCGGGCACGCAGTTCGACGCCCGGCTTGCAGCACCACCGCGCGGATGTGCTCGGCTTTTTGCGCATCACTCATGCGGTGTGCGTCAGGCTTTTTGTTCATGGTCTCCTCGTTGTGTCGGTCAACTACTGGACGCAAGCGTAACGAGGAGGTGCCTGTCGGCGTGAGGGGCGCGAAGGCCGAAAACCTGTCAATTCGGGCCAGAGGCCTGAGTCTGGTATTGCTGGCGCCATTCACGTGGTGAAAAACCGGTCCATTTGCCGAAGGCGCGCGCGAAGTTGGCCGGGTCGGCATAGCCCACGGCCTCGGCCACCTGCTTGATGGCCAGCGCCGGGTTGGCCAGCAGACGCAGGCTGTCGCGGTGGCGGACCTGGTCGAGCAGGGCCTGGAAGCTCGTGTCCTCTTCCTGCAGGCGGCGCTTGAGCGTGCGCTCGGACAGCAGCAGTTGCTGCGCCATGCCCGCGATGTCCGGGTAGCGGCCCTGCTGGCACACCAGGCGCTTGACCACCTGCTCGGCCAGGGTCTGGGCGGCGGCCTTGTTGGCGATCTCCTGCTCGCAGCGCTCGATGGCCAGCTGCACGCTCACCGGATCGGCCGTGGCGATGGGCTCGTCCAGCAATTGCGCCGGGAACCGGATCTGCACGCTGGGCTGGTTGAAGTGAAAGCGCGGCAGCCGGTGCCTGTAGCGCGCATACGCGGCGGGCTCGGCATAGGGCACGTGGATCTGGCTGATCCAGCCCGTGGTGGCCGGGTCGGCGCCCAGCACCCTGGCGAACAGGCTGCACAGCTCCACGACGGCCAGGTCCATGAAAAACGCACGCATGGGGCCGAAAGGCACGGTCTCGTTGAGCTCGATGACGACCTCGCCCTGCTTGACCGACACATCGGCCTTGAACACCGACACGCGTGCCTGGAAGTAGCGCTCGCTGAACGCGATGGCCTCGCGCAAAGTGGCGCAGCTGATCAGGCCGAAGCCCACGAAGCCATGCTTGGTGACCTGGCTGCGCAGGCCCAGTTCGTAGGCCAGCCCGCCCGTGTCGTCGAGCTTGATGGCGTTGTGCAGCATCAGCGCGTACTGCCAGGCGTCGATCTGCAGGTTCTGGTCCTGCATCCGGGCGCGGTCGAGCTGGCAGTCGCGCAGGATGACCTCGTCGGCATGGCCGCGCTCGCGCATCAGGTTCAGCAGCGCCAGGCCGTAGGCGGCGGGGATCGTGGCGGACAGAGGTTTGGGAGCGGACATGGCGGGCGCTGCAACAACGAGCGGTGGCGCAAGGGTACACGGTCGAGTGTCACCGATGGTGGCTCGGCCGGGCTTGGGGGATTTTCTGGGGGCGGGGCATCAAGTCCGGCGGCGCGCGTCCGATATAGCGGGACTGACGAGCGGGCATCCGCCCCGCCATGGAAATCGCCACATGAAATTGACCACGCAAGTGAAGTTATTGACGGCCGGCATGCTGACCGGGATGGTGTCGGTCTGCGCCTTGTCCCTGTCCCATGCGGAAGGCGGGGCGCAGGGCGGCAACGTGGCTTGGGCGCTGGCGGTCACGGCCGTGTTCGGCGCGGCCAGCGTGCTGGGCGCCGTGATGCTGGTGCGCAACCTGTCGGCGCGCCTGGCCTTCGCGAAGGCACAGGCCGACGAGGCCGCCGCGCTGAACCTGGCGGTGACGCACACCGACCGGGTCGACGACGAAGTGGGCGAGCTCGTGGGCGCGCTCGACCGCATGCGCAAGGAGCTGGCCCACGTGGTCTCGCTCGTGCGCCAGAACTCCGACAGCGTGGCCACGGCCAGCGCGCAGATCGCGCAGGGCAACCAGGACCTGTCGGGCCGCACCGAACAGCAGGCCTCTTCACTGCAGCAGACGGCCGCCTCGATGGACGTGCTCGGCTCGACCGTGACCCAGAACGCCGACAACGCCCGCCAGGCCAATCAGCTGGCGCAGGGTGCCTCGACCGTGGCCGCGCGCGGCGGCGAGGTCGTGGCCCAGGTCGTCGACACGATGAAGGGCATCAACGAAAGCTCCAAGAAGATCGCCGACATCATCACCGTGATCGACGGCATCGCCTTCCAGACCAACATCCTGGCCTTGAACGCCGCCGTGGAAGCGGCCCGCGCGGGCGAGCAGGGCCGGGGCTTTGCCGTCGTGGCCGGCGAGGTGCGCAGCCTGGCGCAGCGCAGCGCCGAGGCCGCCAAGGAGATCAAGAGCCTGATCAGCACGAGCGTCGACCGCGTCGAGCAAGGCACCGAGCTGGTCGATCAGGCCGGCTCGACGATGCAGGAGATCGTGTCCTCGATCAAGCGCGTGTCCGACATCATCGGCGAGATCAGCGCCGCGAGCACCGAGCAGAGCACGGGCGTGGCGCAGGTGGGCCAGGCCGTCACGCAGATGGACGAGGCCACGCAGCAGAATGCCGCGTTGGTCGAGCAAAGCGCCGCCGCGGCCGAGAGCCTCAGGCAGCAGGCGCAGCAACTCGTGCAGGCGGTGTCCGTGTTCAAGCTGAGCGCGGGCGTGCAGGAGGCAGGCAAGGCCGCGAACATCCCTTCGTTCACGGAGCGCCGCAGCGGCAGCCGCGTGTTGCCGCCGGTGCCCAAGGCTGCGGCGTCGGCGCCTGTGATCAAGCCGCGCGTCGAGCCCGGCGTGGCGCCTTTGCCGTCTGCGGAGTTCAAAGCCGAGTTCAAGGCCGAGCCCAAGTCCGCACCGCCCAAATCCAGCGGCGTCAGCGACGATTGGGAAAGCTTTTGAGCTCAGGCCAGGCTGGCCGCGCTCACTTCCACTCTTCCTCGGACTTGGTCGCGCACTCGGGGTCCGACGCGTTGACGTGGCAGCGGATGCGCTTGATGACCTTGAGCCCGCGCTTGTCGTAGATGCCCTGCTGGGCCAGCGAGATGCGGGCATCGCGCAGCATCAGCGTGTACTTGTAGGCGTCCTCTGATGTGACGTCCAGCCAGGCGCCGGGCGGGATCGATGAGTCACCCACGCGGATCAGCTGCATGGCGCGGTCGAACTGGCTGAGCCAGTAGGTGCGCGACAGCTGCCCGAAGTCGTCCGCGAACTTCGTGCGGTTGAAGATCATCTGGTAGGTCACGATCATGATCGGGAAGCGGCTGACGCCACCCTTCGTGCCCAGGCCCTTGTACAGCTCCAGCGGCTTGTAGGCCAGCGTGGGCACGGCGATCATGTCGACGAGGCCGTTGTTGAACTTGGTGTGCAGGTTGGTCACGTCGGCCGACACGGGCTGCGCGCCGATGCGCTGGATCATCACGGCCTGCGCCTTGTCGTAATCGAAAGCCGCGATGCGCTTGCCCGCGAGTGCCTCGACCGTGGTCATGCGGCGGTCGTTGACGAAGGGGTAGGCCGGACCGACCGGCAGCATGCCGCCCACTTCATAGTCGCCATTGACCATCAGCTTGGTGACGAGCGGCGAGGGCGTGGCGTAGGTCTGGATCAGCTTGCGCATGACATCGTAGGTGCCGGCCATGTCGATGGCCCCGTTGCGCACGATGGTCGTGGCGCCCAGCGAGTCGGTCGAGGCCGCCACCGCGTTGAACTGCCGCGTGCGAAAGGCCGTGGCCAGCAGGGCGTCGCAGTTGCCGGTGCGGAAGTCGTCCGTCGCGACGGCCTCGCTCGTGTAGGCCTTCAGCTCGATGTCGACCTTGTAGTGCTGCATGGCCAGCACATAGTCCTTGGCCATGCCGAAGGCGTCGCCCGAAGCACCGAGGAAATCGAACACACAAAAGCGCTGACCGGCATGGGTGGGCAGGGAGAGCGCCAACATCGCGGCCAATGCCGCTGCGCGATAAACGGTATTCATATGATTCAAACAGAGCCGCCCCAAATGTCAATGCCCCGAGGATGATCCCAATCGCGGTCCGAAAGTGTGATGGATTTCCCGATCCGGGGCATCGCTGCAGGGGGCGCGGCGCGCACCACCAAATGGCTTGTGCCGGAAAAAGGACGGCATCGCCGGGCGGTTTCAAACGGATTTGTGGATATGGGCGGGCAAAAAACATGCTTGGGCGGCGCGGGCGATTGCGGTTCAATGAGGCCCGATTCAATCAAGAGAGACGCTCTTCATGCTGTGGTCCGTGCCTCCGGCGCCCCGTGTGTCACCGTTGCGCCGGCTTGCACTGGCCTCGAGCTTGTGGATGGGGCTGGGCGCGTCGGCCTGGTCGGCGACCGTGTGTGCGGGCGGCCCGGCATTGCCCAGTGGCTGGCCTAACGGTTTGCATGCGGGGCAGGTGCGCGTCGCGGCTGGCGAATTCTCGATGGGCTCTCAACATGGCTATGCCGATGAGCGGCCCGCGTTGCCCAGCCGGGTCGCTTCGTTCTGGATCGACCGCACGGAAGTGACCAATGCCCAGTTCGCGGCCTTCGTGGCGGCCACGGGCCATGTGACGTCGGCCGAGCGACAGGGCGGCACGGCCGTGTTCGCCGTGCCCACGCCTGCCGAGTTGAAGGCGCGGCCGATGGCCTGGTGGCGCTACGTCAAGGGCGCCGACTGGCGGCATCCGCAAGGGCCTTCATCCAGCATCAAGGGCAAGGCGAACTGGCCCGTCGTGCACGTCACGCAGGCCGATGCGCTGGCCTATGCGCAATGGCTGGGCCGCGACTTGCCGACCGAAGCCGAGTGGGAGTACGCGGCCAAGGCCGGCCGGCAAGGGCCCGAGCTGGACGCCGCGCCGCGCAACGCGCAAGGCAAGCCGGCCGCCAACTACTGGCAGGGCAACTTCCCCTTGCTCGACACAGCTGAAGATGGCCACGCCGGCGTGGCGCCCGTGGGCTGCTATGCGCCCAATGCCTGGGGCCTGTACGACATGATCGGCAACGTGTGGGAGTGGACCAAGGATGCCTACCGCGGCCCGCGCCAGCCGCATGCCAATGGCGACCCGGCCTTGGTGCAGCCTCGGCCCGTGTCCCTTGACCAAGGCAAGGCCGTGATCAAGGGGGGCTCCTACCTGTGCGCGCCCGACTACTGCGTGCGCTACCGTGCCTCGGCCCGCGAATCGCAAGAGCCGGATGTGGCCACCTCGCACGTGGGCTTCCGGACGGTGTCCCGCCAGTGAAGCGGTGCAGGGCTCAGATGGCGAAGTGGAACTCCATCGGGTGCGCGCGCTCCAGCCGCCGCTGCCTTTGCAGATGGCGGATCATCTGGTCGACCTTGTAACGCGCCAGCGGCCAGGGCCCGAAGCCCGACTCGGTGTTGATGTGGCCGACGGCGCCCAGGTTCTGAAAGCGCGCGCCCCACAGCCCGGCCCAGTCCTGCGCCCGGTGCAAAGGCATCCACGGGTCGTTCTCGCTGCCGATGACGGTCGATGGCAGCCCCAGGCCCGTCTGCGGCAGGCGGTGCGTCACATCGAACTTGACCGGGTCGGCCGGCGCGACCATCAGCGCGGCCTGGATGCCACGGCCTTGCAGGCGCTGTCCGGGCGGCTGCCTGTCGAGGTGATGGGCCAGCGCCAGGCACCCGAAGCTGTGCGCCACGGCCACCCACTGCGCGCCGGGCCTGGCGCGCGCGATCGTGCGGTCGATCTGCGCGGACCATGCATCGAGATCGGGCTTGTCCCAATGCGTTTGATGCACGCGCAGCGCGCCCCGGTACTGGCCCTGCAGCCAGCTTTGCCAATGCGCATCGCCGCTGTTGTGCAGGCCCGGGATGATCAGGACGCGGATCGGGTCGCCGTCGAAGCGGCTGGACGATGAAAGCGGGGTCGTCATCGGCGGCCTCACAGTGCGGCGATGGCCACTTCGGTCGACTTCACCAATGCGATCACTTCCTTGCCGACCACGAGATCAAGCGCCTTGACCGAGCGTGTCGTGATGACGGACGTGACGATCAGGCCGGAGGGCGTCTCCACATCGATCTCGGACACGACCGGCCCTTCGATGATTTCCTTGACCTTGCCACGGAACTGGTTGCGGACATTGACGGCGGAGATGGTCATGCTGGGCCTTTGTTTGGATGACGCTGGGGATTCAAGATAGCGCTGTTGGTTCATCAAGGCCAATGGTGTTTTGGCAGGTGCATAGACGGTTTGCGCATACGCCCGCGACCTGTGAGAAAGCGCACGGCAGGCGATTCACAGGGGCATGTCCGCAAGCAGGGCGCGCATATGGGTCTGCGTTTTTCGCGCTAGGTGTGCGATCGGTGGCTGCGCACAATGGCCCGCTTCATCGGCGCCCACTCATCCATATGAACCTGCTTCGACACCCTCTCATCCGTTCGGCGACGCTGAGCCTGCTGGCGACCACGGCCTTGCCATCGCTCGCGCCGGCCGCGCCGCCCGTGCCTGTCGCCAGCAAGGCCGTGAACCAGCCGAGGCAGCCCAACATCCTGCTGATCGTGGCCGATGACCTGGGCTTCTCCGACATCGGTGCCTTCGGCGGCGAGATCGACACCCCCAACCTCGATGCCCTGGCGCGCGAAGGCGTGCGCCTGACGGACTTCCACAGCGCCGCCACCTGCTCGCCCACGCGCGCGATGCTGATGTCGGGCGTCGATCACCACATCGCCGGCATCGGCAGCATGGCCGAGCTGACCGTGCCCGAGCAGCAAGGCCGGCCGGGCTACGAGGGCTACCTCAACGACCGCGTGGCACCTTTCCCGGCGTTGCTGCGCGACGCGGGCTACCACACCTACATGGCGGGCAAGTGGCATCTTGGTTTGACCACCGAGCGCAGCCCGACCGCGCGCGGCTTCGAGAAATCGTTCGCCCTGCTGCGCGGCGCCGATGACCACTACGCGCAGCCCTGGAGCAGCCAGGTCGACCCGCGGCAGCCCTATTACCGTGAAGACGGCAAGCTGGTGTCGTTGCCGGCGGATTTCTACTCCAGCAACTTCTACGGCGACAAGCTGGTCTCCTACCTGAAGGCCGCGCCGGCCGATGGCAAGCCCTTCCTGGCCTATCTCGCTTTCACGGCGCCGCACTGGCCCTTGCAGGCACCGGCCGATGTCATCGCCAAGTACGAGCACCGCTACGAAGCCGGCTACGAGGCCATCCGGCAGGAACGCATCGAGCGGCAACGCGCGCTCGGCATCCTGCCCAAAGAGTTCCAGCCCGCCAAGGCCTTGTCCTTGTGGCCACGCTGGCGCCGCCTGACCTTGCCGCAGCAGAAGCAGGAAGCGCGGCGCATGGCCATCTACGCGGCCATGGTCGATGTGCTCGACCAGAACGTGGGCAAGGTCGTTCAGCAGCTCAAGGCCTCGGGCCAGTACGACAACACGGTCATCATCTTCATGTCGGACAACGGCGCGGAAGGCGCCTATGTGGGCAACCGTTTTGCGTCGATCCCGCGCGACAACAGCCTGGGCAACCTGGGCAAGGCCTCGTCGTACGTGTCGTACGGGCCGAACTGGGCGCAGGTCAGCGCCTTGCCCTTCAACATGTTCAAGGGCTACAGCTTCGAAGGCGGCACGACCGTGCCGTTCATCGTGCGCTGGCCCGCGCACCTGGGCCAAGGCAAGGTGCTGACGGCGCCCGCGCACGTGACCGACATCGCGCCCACGCTGCTGGCGCTGGCCGATGTGCGCTACCCATCGCAATACGAAGGGCATGACGTGGCCGCCGCGCAAGGCACATCGCTGCTGCCTTTCCTGAGCGGCAGGCAGGCCAGCGCGCACGAGCGCTTCGACAAGGGCTGGGAGCTGTTCGGGCAGAAGGCCTACCGGCAGGGCGACTGGAAGATCGTCTATTCGATCCCGCCTTATGGCCCCGGCGACTGGCAGTTGTTCAACCTCAAGGTCGACCGCGCCGAGCAGAACAACCTGGCCGCGCAGCATCCCGACAAGCTCGCCGAGTTGAAGGCCGCGTATGCCGCCTATGTGCACCGCAACGGCGTGCAGGAGGTGCCGCGCCTGGCCGAGCGCATCGCGGAGCGCTACAGCAGCCAGGCCTATTTCGAGAACCTCGAAGCGGCGCAGGTGGCCGAGTCCAAGCCCTGATGGGGTTGTGCGAAGCGTGCGTGCCATATGCGGTTTGCGCATCAAGCGATGCGCAAACATCGCTTCACGGCATCAGGTCCGGCACCTATCGTTGATGTTCAGCATCGACAAAGGAGCACGTCATGGCCAGCTTGCGATTGGGCGATACCGCGCCCGACTTTGAACAAGCCTCATCCGAAGGCACCATCCGATTCCACGAGTGGCTGGGCGACAGCTGGGGCATCCTCTTCTCGCACCCGGCCGACTTCACGCCCGTGTGCACGACCGAGCTGGGCCTGACCGCCAAGCTCAAGGGCGAATTCGCCAAGCGCCACGTCAAGGTCATCGCCTTGTCCGTGGACACGGCCGAGTCGCACGACAAGTGGATCCCCGACATCAACACCACGCAAGGCACGGTGGTGAACTTCCCGATCATCGCCGACGCCGACCGCAAGGTGTCCGAGCTGTATGACCTCATCCACCCGAACGCCAACAGCACGCTGACCGTGCGCTCGCTGTTCGTGATCGACCCCCACAAGAAGATCCGCCTGATCATCACCTACCCGGCGAGCACCGGCCGCAACTTCGACGAGATCCTGCGCGTGGTCGACTCGCTGCAGCTGACCGACCACCACAGCGTGGCCACGCCGGGCAACTGGCAGGACGGCGACGACGTGGTCATCGTGCCCTCGCTGCAAGACCCGGCCACCATCAAGCAGAAGTTCCCCAAGGGCTACACGGCCGTCACGCCGTACCTGCGTTTGACACCCCAACCCAACCGTTGAATTTTTCAAGAGACAACAACATGCCCATCCGCCCATTGCACGACCGCTTGATCGTCAAGCGCAGCGAGCCTGAACTGAAGACCGCCAGCGGCATCGTCATCCCCGACTCGGCCGGCGAGAAGCCCGAGCAAGGCGAGGTGCTCGCCGTCGGCCCGGGCCGACGCAACGACAAGGGCGACTTCATCGCGCTCTTCGTCAAGCCCGGCGACCGCGTGCTGTTCGGCAAGTACGCCGGCCAGACCGTCAAGCTCGATGGCGACGAGGTGCTCGTCATCCGCGAAGACGACGTGCTCGCCGTGATCGAGAACTGAAAGAGAACTGAAAGAAAAGGAGAACACACACATGGCATCCAAACATGTCGTATTCGGTGACGACGCCCGCGCCAAGATCGTGCGCGGCGTCGACATCCTGGCCAACGCCGTCAAGGTGACACTGGGCCCGAAAGGCCGCAACGTGGTGCTCGAGCGTTCCTACGGTTCGCCCACGGTGACCAAGGACGGCGTGTCCGTCGCCAAGGAGATCGAGCTCAAGGACAAGTACGAGAACATCGGCGCGCAACTCGTCAAGGAGGTCGCCTCCAAGACGTCCGACAACGCCGGTGACGGCACGACCACGGCCACGGTGCTGGCCCAGGCCATCGTGCGCGAAGGCTTCAAGTACGTGGCCGCCGGCCTGAACCCGACCGACCTCAAGCGCGGCATCGACAAGGCCGTCACAGCCCTGGTCGCCGAGGTCAAGCAGATCGCCAGGCCCACGACCACATCGAAAGAGATCGCCCAGGTCGGCGCCATCTCGGCCAACTCGGACTGGGACATCGGCCAGATCATCGCCGACGCCATCGACAAGGTCGGCAAGGAAGGCGTGATCACCGTGGAAGACGGCAAGAGCCTGAGCAACGAGCTGGACGTGGTCGAAGGCCTGCAGTTCGACCGCGGCTACCTGTCGCCCTACTTCATCAACAACCAGGACAAGCAGATCGCCGAGCTCGACAACCCTTTCGTGCTCATCGTCGACAAGAAGATCAGCAACATCCGCGACCTGCTGCCCGTGCTAGAAGTGGTGGCCAAGTCGGCGCGGCCCTTGCTGATCATCGCCGAAGAGGTCGAAGGCGAGGCGCTGGCCACGCTCGTGGTCAACTCGATCCGCGGCATCCTCAAAGTGGTGGCCGTGAAGGCGCCCGGCTTCGGCGACCGCCGCAAGGCCATCCTCGAAGACATCGCCGTGTTGACAGGCGGCAAGGTCTTCTCCGAAGAAGTGGGGCTGAGCCTGGACAAGGGCGCCTTGACCGACCTCGGCCAGGCCGCGCGCGTGGAAGTGGGCAAGGAGAGCACGACGCTGATCGACGGCGCGGGCGAGGCGGCGACCATCGAGGCACGCGTCAAGCAGATCCGCGTGCAGATCGGCGAAGCCACCAGCGACTACGACCGCGAGAAGCTGCAGGAGCGCGTGGCCGAGCTGGCCGGCGGCGTGGCCGTGATCAAGGTCGGCGCGGCCACCGAGGTCGAGCTCAAAGAGAAGAAGGCCCGCGTGGAAGACGCGCTGCATGCGACGCGCGCGGCCGTCGAAGAAGGCGTGGTGCCCGGCGGCGGCGTGGCCCTGCTGCGCGCCAAGAAGGCCGTGGGCAGTCTGCAAGGCGACAACGCCGATCAGGACGCGGGCATCAAGCTCGTGCTGCGCGCCATTGAAGAGCCACTGCGCCAGATCGTGGCCAATGCGGGCGGCGAGCCCAGCGTGGTCGTGAACCGCGTGCTGCAAGGCGAGGGCAACTTCGGCTTCAACGCGGCCAACGACACCTATGGCGACCTCGTCGAGCAAGGCGTGCTGGACCCGGCCAAAGTCACGCGCACGGCGCTGCAGAACGCGGCATCGGTGGCCAGCCTGATCCTGACGACCGAGGCCATCGTGGCCGAGGTGCCAGAGCCTCGGACGCCGGCCGCGCCGCACCACGACGAAGGCGGCTTCGGCGGGCCGCAGTTCTGATGCAGATGTGATCCGCACTGCGCTCGTTCAGTGTTTGAGCACGACCCCGCACGTTGTTGCGGGGTTTTTGCTTTTTGGCGCAATGTTTTTGCCTTGAGACGAAAACGCGCCAAAACGAAAGCGTATTTGTTTGAAAGTGCAACTAAATGACGCTCGATCAAGGGGTTTCCCGTAGTTGCCTGTATCTGACAGACTTCATGCAATCGTTCTGCCGGGCGCCCCGGAAGACCTCGCTGCCAACCCTTGAACGGAGTCCATCATGAATATTTCAGGAGTCGCTTTCGCCTGCCCGGACCGCACGGTGTCCAACGCCGAGATGCTGCAGATCGTGGCCGATCAAAGCAAGGATGGCTTCGAGGGCGACCTCGACGCGGCGCTGCAAACCATCGCGCATTACCTCCACTACATCGGCTCGGTGAACCGCCATTGGCTGGACCAGGGGGAGCAGGGCTTCAAGTACACCGAGCGCGCCATCAACGAGGCGCTCGACAAGGCCGGCCTGCACAAGGACGACATCGACCTGCTCATCCATGCCAGCGTCGACAAGCGCGTGATCGAGCCCGCCATGGCTTTCTTCGTGGCCAAGGCCATGGGCATGGACAAGACGCAGTGCTTCGACGTGACCGAGGCCTGCGGCAGCTGGACACGCGCCACGCAGATCGCGCAGTCCTTCCTGGCCACGGGCCTGTTCAGGAACATCCTGATCGTGACGGCCGAGTACGCCAGCCACGAAGGCCAGCCGCTGTCCAAGAACCACAAGCTCAGCAAGATGGCCGACCTCGAATGGGCCTTCGCCAGCTATACCGTGGGCGAAGGCTCGACGGCCACGGTGCTCACGGCCGACGATGCCAAGCCCTGGCGCTTCGACAACCGCACCTTCACGCAATGGGCCGACCTGTGCATGTCGCCCATCGTCGAGGACGACCTCGAGACCATGCGTCTGAACAAGCTGTCGATGGCGGGCAAAGGCTGCATGCGCTTCATGTCCTACGGCAAGAAGATGCAGGACAACACGATCGGCGACCTCGAAGAGATGATGCGCGAGAACCCCATCCCCGTGAACGAGGTGGACCTGTTCATCCCGCACACGAACACGCTCACGGCTTGGCGCGACCTCGAAAAGCGCCTGGGCGTAAAAGTGCCCTACATGTTCATGCTGCCCGAATACGGCAACCTCGTGACCAACTCCGTGCCCGCCGCGCTGGCCGTGGCCGAACAGGAAGGGCGATTGGAACGCGGCCACAAGGTCACCGCGCTGATGACGGCGGCAGGCATGTCCTACACGCGCTACAACTTCGTCTACTGATCGTCCGGAGCATTGCATGGCAACGGATTGGTCCGGGCGCAAGTACCGGGTGCTCAAGGCCTTGGGCGAGAACATCGACATGGTCTTCGGCGTGTACCAGCCCGACAGCGCGCAGATGCGCTGGTTCCTGCATTCGCACGAGGTGGACGACGGCGGCGGCGCGATCGTGAAGATCCTCGCGTCATTGGGGCTGGCGATGCCGCCCAAGGCACACAAGCGCATCCCGCCCAAGCCCCATCTGATCGGGCGCCTGGCCGCCTTGCGGCTGCACCTGCGCAACAGCCGGCCCGTGGACTACGCATGGCGCAAGCCCGCAGCGGCAAGCCCGGGCGACGACGCCTTCGTCTACTACCTGATGCCGCTGGCCGACAGCGCGCAGGCCCGCCAGCATGCGCGTGGTCTGGGCGTGGGCGAAACCTCGCTCTTCATGGCCTGTCTCGACAAGGTCTGCCGCGCGCGCTACCTGCACGGCGACGGCGAACGCGTCTGGATGATGCCGCACGACTTCCGCCGATCGCTGGGCATCGACACGCAATCAGGCAACTGGACGGCGCCCGTGTCTCTGCGCTTGTCGGGCGATGCCACTCCGCAAGACATCTACAGGCAGCTCAAGGGCCTGTACCAGCAAGGCATCCTGTGGGGCTCGTGGACCTACACGAACGTCGCGCGCTGGTTCAGCGACGCCATGATCCGCCGCGCCTACGCCCGCCTGCGCCATCGCGCCTGGTTCGGCGTCTACGCCAACATGAGCGCCTGGCAGGCGCCGCCCGCCGATGCGCACAAGCTGGCCGATGGCTGGATCGTGAGCGCGCCGCCGGTCAGCGCCGTGTGCCCGATCACGGCGGGCAGCTTCACGTGGGAAGGCCGCACCGGCTTCACGCTGCAGCTGCATCCCTCATTGCAGGCCGACCGGCAGGCCGTGCTCCTCTTGATGACGCAGTGGATCGCCGAGATCCACCTGGCCGCCGCGATCACGCACACGGCCATCCAGCCGCAGTGCATCGCCATGCGCGAGCTGCAACGCCAGGCGCACCGCGTCGATGCTTGATCTCACCTTTTCACAAGCCCATCCAACATGTTCGCCTCACGCGCATTGACCGTCAGCAAAAGCATCGTCGGCCTGTCCTGGGTTCTAGGGCTGGCCGAACTCGTGCATCCCTGTCTGCACATCCCGCCCGCGTGGCTGTACGTGGTCATGGGCTTGTCGCTGCTGGCCCATGCGGCGCAGTGCGTCTACTTCGTGCGCCGCTTCGGCGAGGTGGCCCGGCCCTTGTGGCCGCACCTCTTGCAGATCATGGTCTTCGGCATGCCGCACGTGATCGGCTTTCGGCAAAGGCTGTCGGCATGAGCGAGGCGGCCATCCTCAATCTGTACGGGCTGATGAAGGCGCAGGCCGAACGCCAGCCGCGCCGCATCGCCTTCGCGCAGGCGCGCCGCCGCACGCGCGCCGGCCGCTTCTTGTACGAGACGCGCAGCTACGCGCAGTTCCTGGACGACACCGATCGCCTCGCGCGTGGCCTGCACCACATCGGCATCCAGCAAGGCACGAAGACGCTGCTGCTGGTGCGGCCGGGCCTGGACCTGCCCGCCATCGTGTTCGCCTTGTTCAAGCTCGGCGCCGTGCCCGTCATCATCGACCCGGCCATGGGCTTCAAGCGCCTGCTGGCCTGCATCAAGCAGGTGGCGCCGCAAGCCTTGATCGCCTTGCCATTGGTTCATGCGATGCGGCCTTTGATGGGCGATGCCTTGGGCAGCGTCGAGTGGTTCATCAGCACGGGCATGGCGCTCAGGCCGGGCACGCACCGCTTGTCCACGCTGCGCCAAAAGGGTGAGCGGGCGCACCAGCATGCGAGCGCCGCGCAGATGGCGGCCACGCTGGGTTCGGACCTCGCGGCCATCTTCTTCACGAGCGGCAGCACGGGCACGCCCAAAGGCGTCGAGGCCCTGCATGGCACGCTGGCCGCGCAGATCGCGCACATGGGTGCGATGGACACGCAGGACACGCAGGACGCGCAAGACATCGGCCTGGCGGCCTTCCCCGTGGCCACGCTGATCGCGCCGTGTCTGGGCCAGACCAGCGTGATCCCCGACATGGGCTCGCTCCATCCAGGGCGCTGCAAGCCCGCCAACCTCGTCCAGAGCATCGAGGACTTCGGCATCACATCGGGCTTCGCATCGCCCATCGTGTGGGAGCGGTTGAGCCGCCATTGCGTCGAGCACGGGAGGCCATTGCCCAGCATCCGGCGCGCTTTCAGCGGTGGCGCGCCGATCCCCTCGAAGATGGTGACGAGGCTGGGCACGCTGCTGCCCAACGGCAGCATGCACACGCCCTATGGCGCCACCGAGGTCAGCCCGATCAGCACGATCGAGGCGCGTGAGATCGCGCATGAAACCGCCCGCCTGGCCAGCCTTGGCCGTGGCGTGTGCGTGGGCCGCGTCGTGCCTGGTTTGAGCGTGCAGATCATCGACATACAAGACCACGCCCTGCCGCACTGGCGCGATGCCCAACCGATGGCGCGCGGTGACATCGGCGAGATCGTCGTGCGCGGCGCGCTGGTCTCGCCGCGCTACCACAACGACCCGGCCAACACGGCCCTGAGCAAGATCGCCGCAGACGATGGCGACCCGCGCCATCCTGTGTGGCACCGCACCGGCGATGCCGGCTACTTCGACACGCAAGGGCGGCTGTGGTTCTGCGGGCGTATCCAGCACATCGTGCACGCGCAGGGCCAACGCTATTTCTCCGTGCCCGCCGAAGAGATCCTCAACGCCGAGACCGAGGTCTGGCGCTCGGCCCTGGTCGGTGTGCAGGTCGACGGGCGGACCGAGCTGGCCATCGTGGTCGAGTTCTACCCCGAGTACAAGGGCAGCATCAGCCTCACGCGCCTGCACGCCTTCAAGTCCCGGCTCGATGAGCTGGGCTTCCCGGTTCGGCACCTGCTGCCGTACCCGCGCGCCTTCCCCGTGGACAAGCGCCACAACTCGAAGATCGAGCGGCCCGTCCTGGCCGCGTGGGCGCAGCGTCAAGTCAACAAGGGCGCGCGTTCATGAAGACATTGGTGACAGGCGGGGGCGGCTTTCTCGGGCGCTACATCGTCGAGGCCCTGCAGGCCCGGGGCCACGAGGTGACCGTGCTCTGCCGTGGCGACTACCCGGCCCTGCGGCGTCAAGGGACGCGCCTCATCCAGGCCGATCTGGCCGACATGCAGGCCGTGTACCGCGCCTGCATCGGCATCGAGCGCGTCTTCCACGTGGCCTCCAAGACGGGCCCCTGGGGCCGCCATGCCGACTTCCACCGCACGAACGTGCTCGGCACGCACCACCTCATCGAAGCCTGCAAGGCCGCGGGCGTGCACAAGCTCATCTACACGAGTTCGCCCAGCGCCGTCATCGCCTTCGATCACCTGCGCGGCGTCGACGAGCGCCAGCCTTATCCGCGCCAGGTGGTCAGCGCCTACCAGCGCAGCAAGATGATCGCCGAGAAGATGGTGCTGGCCGCGCACGGGCAGGGCGGCCTCGTCACGACGGCCTTGCGCCCGCATGCCATCTGGGGCCCGCGCGACACGCAGCTGCTGCCCGCCTTGATCGAACGCCATCGCGCGGGCAAGCTGGTGCGCGTGGGGCCGGGCGGCAACCGCATCAGCGTGAGCTATGTCGAGAACGCCGCGTGGTGGCACCTGCAGGCCGCCGATGCCGAACAGGTGGGCGGCAAGGTCTACTTCGTCAACGAGCCCGAACCCGTCGACATGTGGGCCTGGATCGATGACCTGCTCAGGGCCATCGGCCTGCCGCCTGTGCGGCGTCAAGTCTCGTACCGCGCGGCCTTCGCCATCGGCGCGGCATCCGAAGCCCTGTGCACGTTGATGCCGCGCCTGGGCGAGCCCCGCCTGACCCGCGCCGTGGCCGCCGTCTGCGCCAAGGACCACTACTTCGACACGGGCGCCGCCCAACGCGACTTCGGCCTGTACTCGCCCATCGCCATGCCCGAAGCGCGCCGGCGTTTCGCGGCCTACTTCGGCGCGCCCGCCAAGCTCAAGGACGCCGCATGAACAAGCCTCGCTCCGCGCTCATCACAGGCGCCTCGACCGGCATCGGCCAGGCCCTCGCCCTGCACCTCGACCGCCTGGGCTGGCGTGTGTTCGCCGGCGTGCGCCGCAAGCAGGACGCCGACGCCTTGCGCGCCCGATCGAGCGGCCACCTCGTGCCCGTGATGCTCGACGTGGCCCGACCCGACACCATCGAACAGGCGCGGCAACGGGTGCACGAAAACACGCAAGGCCATCTGCATGCCCTGATCAACAACGCCGGCATCGCCTTCAGCGGCCCTTTGGAGACCACGCCGCCAGACCAGGTGCATGCGCTCTTCCAGGTCAACGTGCTGGGCACTTTCGCGGTCACCCAGGCCTTCCTGCCCATGCTGCGCGAGGCGCGCGGCCGCATCGTCAACATGAGCTCGGTGTCGGGCCTGTTCGCGGCGCCCGGGCTCACGGCCTATGCCGCATCCAAGTTCGCCATCGAAGGCATGACCGAGTCCCTGCGCGTGGAACTGGCGCCCCAGCACATCAAAGTGATCTCCATCGCGCCCGGCAAGATCGACACGCCGATCTGGGACAAGGCCCGGCACATGAACGCCGAGATCAGCGAAGCCATGCCTCCCGCGATGAAGGCCATCTACGGCCCGCTGCTGTCCTTCTACGACAGCTACGCGGACACGGAAGCCGGCACACCCGTTGGCGTGCTCACTGATGCCGTGATGCACGCCCTGACGAGCCAGAACCCCGATGCCCGCTACGTGATCGGCCATTCGGCCAAGCTGCGCACCTGGCTCAACAGCTTGCCCGTGGCCTGGCGTGATGGCTTGGTGCTGCGCAAGATGCGAGGCGCGCGGCAGTTGGCATGAACACGCTCAACGCATCACCGCCGGCGCAAGCCGTGCATCCGTGCGCGCCAGGCTGGGCGCATGCCCGATGATCCGCTTGAAGGCCCGGCTGAACGACGCCTCCGAGTCATAACCCAGCCGGTTGGCGGCCACGGCGATGCGCATGCCATCCTGCGCGATCCAGTGCCGCGCCTGGAACATCTTGATCTTGGCCACATACCTGGCCGGGCTCTCGCCGACCGTGCGCGTGAACGCATCGGCGAACACGGAGCGCGAAGCCCCCATCACATCGGCCAGCATGGGCACCGACCACTCGCGCTCGGGCGCCGCATGGATGGCCGCCAGCACCTTGCCGATGCGCGGGCAACGCACGGCCGCGATCCACCCGCTGGCATCGCTGCAACTGCACTCGACCCAAGCGCGGATGACACTGGCCGCCAGCACATCGGCCAGCCGCGCCAGGATGCCGTGTGCGCCGATGCGGTCGCGCGCGACCTCGCGCTCCATCGCCTCGAGCAGCGTGGGCACCGTCGGGTCACGCGTGGACAGATCACGTGCCCGCATCAAGGCCGGCATCATCGCCATCAGCGGATGCAGGGGGTCCAGATTGAAGCGCATCGCGCCGCTGAACACCACGTCCGGCTGCGCGCCATCGCCCTCGGCCGCACCGAGACCACAACGGCCATGCACCATGTAGACATCTTCGGCGATGGGCTCGCGCGCCAGGGTGTCGATGTCGATGGCGGGCACATCCGGGGCGCTGGCCAGCACATGGAAATCGCCGCGCGGGATCAGCACCGCATCGCCCGCATCGAGCCGCACCCAGTCGGCATCGGCCGTGCGCAGCCAGCACCCGCCGCTGGCCACGAAATGAAAGCGCGCCGCCCGCTGCGTCGGGAAGGCCACCGCCCACGGCGCCCTCATCTCGCAGCGGCCGTATTCCACGCCATCGAGCCGCAGGCCCAGCAGGATGCGGGTGAGCGTGTCCGGAATGGTCGTGTCTTCAGGGGAGGGCGCTACAGCCTCGGACGATTGATCAAGCATTTCGGATTCGCTGGCATTCAAACGCCGGGATCTTAACCATAAGCTGCGAACTCCTCCCATCCCTTGCCGCCATTGCGGTCTTGCCCACCGTGTCGACCTCCCTCTGCCCCGACTGCCCGGACGATGCCGCTCCGACCCCGCCCGCCGCTCAAGACATTGTTCAAAACGCGCCCGCCCACTGGGCCGCGATCGGCTCCCTGACCCTGGGCGTGTTCGGTCTCGTCACCGCCGAATTCCTGCCCGCCAGCCTGCTCACGGCCATGGCCCGCGACCTGGGCGTCTCGGACGGCGCGGCCGGCCAGGCGGTCACGGCCACGGCGCTCGTCGGTGCCGTCGCCGCGCCCTCCATCCCGCTGCTCACGCGCCGCTTCGACCGCAAGCTCGTGCTCGTGGCGCTGACCTTGCTGCTGCTCCTGTCCAACGGCCTGGCCGTCACGGCCTCGGGGCTGCCGCAACTGCTCGTCTCGCGCGTGCTGCTGGGCGTGGCGCTGGGCGGCTTCTGGTCCATGGCGGCGGCCCTGGCGATGCGGCTCGTGCCCGAGCACCTGTTCGCGCGGGCGATGTCACTGATCCTCGCGGGCGTGTCCGTCGCCACCGTGTGCGCGGCCCCGGTGGGCGCCTGGATGGGCGAGATGTGGGGCTGGCGCAGCGCCTTCATCGCGGCCGGCGCCATCAGCGTGCTGACACTGCTGAGCCAACTGGTGACGCTGCCCGCGCTCCCTCCGCGCGACAACCCCGACCTGCGCGTGCTCGCCGCCTTGCTGCAGCGCTCGGGCGTTCGCGTGGCGCTGCTCGCGGTCGTGCTCGTCATCTCCGGCCACTTCGCCGGCTTCACGTACATCCGCCCCCTGATGGAAGGCGTGACGCACCTGTCCGTGAGCGCGATCTCGGGCGTGCTGCTCGGCTACGGCATCGGCGGCTTCTTCGGCAACTTCGTCGGCGGCCTCATCGCCGAACGCAGCGAACGCTGGGCCATCGTCTTCGGCGGCGTGCTCGTGACCTTGCTGGCCATCACGCTGCTCGTGGCGGGCGACTCGGCCGTGGTCACAGCCGTGGCCGTGTCGCTGTGGGGCTTCGCCTTCGGCGCCTTCCCCGTCGGCTTTCAGACCTGGATCGTCCGCGCCGCACCCGACCACGCCGAAGGCGCGGGCGGCCTCATGGTCGCGGCCTTCCAGATCGCCATCGCCAGCGGCGCCATGGGCGGTGGCCTGCTGGTCAACCATGTCGGCGCGAACGGCGGGCCGATGTTCGCCGTGGTCACGGTGACATTGGGGACGCTGCTGGCGTTGAGGTATGGGCCGCGTGCGGCCAGGGCCTGAGTGCCTGAGCAAGACAACACGGCGCAGCACATGGCTTTGATGGAGGTGAATCCATGATGTCGTGGCTCAAGCGAAAGCTGCCTCGATTCGCGCCGAGCAAGGCGGTCGAACTGCGACGAGCGACCGCGGAAGACGGCCGTTTCATCTTCGAGGCATGCCTGACACAAGCGAAGAAGGGGCACTTAAACGGCGACTTCGGTGATCCGCGCGTTCAAGCCGGGCTTGCCAAGCAGATTTCATGCGCCATCGGCGATGCGCCTGTCCCCATGCCAGGGGCGCGGGATGGCGCCGCCACCGTCATCTGGATGCTGACCGTGGATGGGGCTCCTGTGGGCTTCACGATGTTCTTGGAAGATCGACCTGGTTCCTGGGACAAGAAGGTCGAACTGTTCATGGTCGCTTTGGACGAGGCATATCACGGCCTTGGTCTTGGCAGGTTCATGGTGGCCAAGCTCCTGTCGGGTGTTCAAACCGAGGTCATGTATGCCAGGTGCAGGGCTCCGTCTACTCGAATGAAAGCGATTCTTGAGAGGGAAGGCTTCAAGACGATTGGTGAGTCGGCCGCAGGCACAGCCGCGATGGAGCTTCGCCGTTGATGCTTGGCTGACAGCGCCAAAGAAAAAGCCCGCAATTGGGCGGGCTTCTTGTTGCCTATGTGATTGATCACAAGGCTGGATTTGGTGGCGCTTCAGGGAGGTGATCCCCATACAGGTCAATCGTCTACGATGCCGATGGATAAAGGGAGTGTCGCTGTTTTTGAGGTTCCAAGCTGGGTTCCAAGGTGGGTAAAATCGGGTCCCATATGGCCTTCAGCAAGACCCCCGATTACCTCTGGCGAAAGAACGCCGACGCCGTGTGGCACTTCAAGATGGGCATCCCTGCCGCCCTCAGGAAGCACTACCCGAGCGACACACCAGGCAAGACCAAGACCCATGTGGTTCAGTCCCTGCACACCTACAGCCGCCCAGAGGCCCAGAAGCTAGTCCTTCCCCTGGCCGCCCAGCAGATGGTCGAGTTCAAGAGGTTGTCCTCTGGGGTGGTCACCAAGGCCATCAATCCGGCCCACTCGCGCGTCCCTGACATTCGGCAGTCCATGGCCCAGCTATTGGCTGACGGCCCTTCTGGGGAAGACGATGTGACGGCCTTGGTACTCTATGACGCCATCGAGCATACCTCCGAGCAAATTCGTAAGGAGGCCGGTAACGTGGCCGCGGACTTCGCTGTGCGGCGTATGGCCCAGCCCAACAAGGTCTCCCTGAACGAGGCCCTAACGGCATTCGTGGGTGTGTCCGATAGCCGGGCCCAGACCATCGGCACCTACCATCTGGCCGTCCGCGAGTTCCTAGGCTTCCTTCAGGTTCCCGACTGCTTTCCTGAAGACGTGACCGATGCAAAGGCTGTGGCCTACGTGGACATGCTCAATGCGGGCCCCTTGTCGAAGTCGGCAAAGAGCAAGCGCCTTGTGGGCCTGCATCAGGTGTGGTTGCACATGCGGCGCAAGGGATGGCCACACAGTCCCTGGACGGACCACAAGCTGACGACCCCAGCGAAGGCTCCTAAAGTGCCCCAGGATGAGTCCGGTGTGGACGCCGCAGAGAAGGGGGGCGACGATGAGGACAACGAGGATGTACGCCCCTTCACGGACGCTGAGGCCATCAAGGTGTTCACGCTTCCTGAACCCAAGGACAAGCGCCAGCGCACATACACCCGGCCCCTGTTCAGGGAGTTGTACGCCCTTGGGTTCATCACTGGAATGCGCCTTAACGAAATCGTCAGCTTGCGTCCTATGGATGTCTCGGTGCTGGACGAAGATTGGAGGCTGGTGACCGTCCCCAAGGGCGTAGCGAAGACCGAAGCGGGCATCAGGCGCATACCTGTGTGCCATCCCGTTGCGGTGGCCATCCTGGACGCCCGGCTGAAGCAGCAGGAGCATCCGAAAGGGCGCCTCTATGCCGAGTGCAATCCTGGTGGGCCAGACAACAAGCCTTCATGGCACGTCAGCAAGGCCATGAGCAAGGAGCGGCTGGACGGGAAACGTTTGGGGTTCACCAGTGAGGTGAACTTCCACTCGACCCGGCGGAGCTTCTCGACGTTGCTCGAACAGAAGTCCCTAGCAGAGCCCATCGCGCAACAGCGGTATATCGGGCATGCCATCCCTTCGCTGATGCATACGGTGTACAGCGGGGGCTCGGGGATTGAGAAGCTGAAGAAGGTCGTCGAGGAGTTGAGTTATTCACCGGCTCTGGAGGAGGCCTTGAGTTTGGCCGTGAAACGCTAGGTAAGGCGAGTAGCACGCAAGCCGCTGGCGGAATAAACTACAGTCTCCCACCCGGAATTGGTGATGAGAATTTGAGTATAAAAGTACAGGTGCTAGCGAACGGTGATGTGCGCGTCCTCGGTGTGGACATTCAAAAGGCCTAGGGACGATCTCCGAGACAAATAGGTTGGGGCTGATACTGTTCAATATGCAATTATATTTTACATTAATCAATGCTTGTAGCTAATTAAATACGATATGGCTGGCCCAAAAGATTTGTTCGATGAGGTGTGGACCAATATAAAAGCTCGGGTGGAAAATCCATTCCTCTCATCTTTTTTAATTTCTTGGATTTTTGTTAATTACAAGGTCTTGATTGTTTTGTTTGGGGAGGGTTCGTATGCACCAAAAATTGAATATATTGAATCATTTTTGTATGGCGATGTTGGTGTGAAGTGGTGGTCGTTGCTTGGCGTTCCTTTAGGTTTTGCTATTTTTTATACCTTCATTTGGCCATTTTTTGACATAAAAATAAGTCAGTGCGTCGAGATATTTGCTAATATGAAGCAAAAAAGTATTTTGACAGAACGTCGAAAAATGCATATTGATGTAGATGAACAAGCTCAATATTTCGAGAAATTTGATCGAGAGATCGCAGATGCCAAGAGTAAAGTTGCAGGGGTTTATGCTTCTTTATTAAGGGAGCGTGAAGAGAGTAACAAGAAGATAGCCAATCTGCAGCCACGGTTGCGGCGGCAAACCCTTTTGCGGCTTGCAACGCCTTCCGGTGTTTCTGTGGATAATATTGTAGCGCTGGCTCGTGCCGAGTTAAGTTATGTGGAGTTTTCCAATGAGCCGCTTTTTTTCTGATTTGCTTTCGGCGGTGGGCAAGGTTCCCTATATTCGGCAAATAAGAAATTTTCTTAAAGAGGCTGAATCCCGTCCTCTGGATAAGGATAGGTATTCTCGCGTTTTTGATGTGGCATTTATTGAGGGTGTTTTAAAGATTTCCCGTCAAGAGTCTGAAGATTTTTTGGAAATATTAGTTGCATTGGATATTGCTACGGTGGACTATAAAAATCCTGCGGTTTTTGAGATGACACTAATGTCCGAAATGAATGCACAGACTTATGATCTGCTGTTTCAGAAAGCGGAGAAAAAGGGGTTTCCTGTTGCTTAAAATGCATATGCTAAGCTGAGGCCACCGCTCGGGTGATGGTCGTGACATCCGTTTGCGGGTTCAGGAAGCGGCTCAGAGTCTTCCATCGCTGAAGGACTCCCTTGCGGTCCTTCTTGTCCGCGTAGTGGGTCTCATAGGCCCGGTCAAACACCTCCTGGATGGTCACGACCTTGGGTGATGGCTGGGGCTCTGGTTAACCGTGCCCATGCGTGTCCTCCTGTGGCCCTGCGGGGGCGCTGCTTATAGATGGGCATGATTGCCCTTTGCAGAATTGGCCAATTTGGTTTTGATCTTGGTCGCCATACCCCAGTTTGAAAATTCGTAGGGGATATATTGGCCGAAGAGAAAGAGTTCGCCTGCAATGATTCCATGAGGGGCGGGTAAACGGTTGTGCCACACCCGAAAGGATGGCTTCCCAAGTCTGATGAATATGTCTATCTGCGATAGGGCTTCGAGCGAGATGGCTGATTTTCTGATTTCAAGCCGAATGTCGAAGCGGTGGCCGAATCGTGAAGAAAAACGCATTTGCAATCCCTTGTTGCTGCTATGGAGTCTTCATTTTGGTCGGCGCCAGATGAGCAACGAAAGGGAATAACCTTCGACTGCGGTCGAGTTTGCTAATCAATAACGGTTTCGGAACCGATATTCAGTGAATGTGCGCTATCCGCACTTTGCCGAAGGTTGCAAAATGCCTTCGTGTATTCCTCAATGATTTTCTCAATTTAAATTGATGACGAGGAAAGGCCAGTGTATGTGAAAACCCGATGCCCGGATTATGACGTTGGCATGACGCCACAGCAGCATTGGTATGTGGGCGGATGGTCGTCCCGTGCTCCGTGCTCTGAAGTGGACACCAACGGTGGAGGAGGCTGACGCCTTGACCGCCTCATCTCGCTGATGACCCCGAGCGCCCCTGTACGAACATCGTGCGGGGGCGTTTCCCTTTGCGGTCGTCAGCGGTTCATTTGTTCGTCTTCTTCAGTGAGAAAGATTCCATCATGTCCCTGCCGTTTGTTGCTCCTACCGAAGACACCCATGCCTTCAATTACCACGCGCTGGATGAGTACGATTTTTCCGATGCCGAACAAGCGTCGCGTAAAACTCAATGGAGCGCGACTCTGGGTATTACATCAAGGACGAAGACGGCAAATGGCCCGCGTCTGATGCCCCATCCCCAAACCGTCGCTTATTGGCGTGAAGCAAGCCGAGCCACCATCGCCCAAACTGCGGCGCGTTTTGGTGTGTCTACCGCGACGGTCAAGCGTTATTGCGCCGCCTCGGCGAACGTTTAAGCGAACCAAAGCAACCGACCTGGGGCCCTTCGAGGCCTCGGGCAGCGGGTCCCTACCGTGTGGCCGATGCTGGCCGACACTCGGGCACAGGAGGTTATCCACAGCAGAAGTGGGCACCTTATTGGTCGCGCCGGGAGTGGGCACCACAGAGGGACACGGCGTCGTTTTCGCGGCTCCCTTTCCGTCCCCCTTCACGACCACCGAAAGGAGCCCGAGTGCACCCACGTTTGAAGACAACACAACAACAGGCGCGCGAGCGCTTCGACCTGGACGAGGCGATGGCCGCGCTTCCAGTTGAGCCACCCAAGGTCCGTACAACAATCGGAGCCGCAGGCTACCGACTGAACGGCAAGGCATCTGCCCGAATCTCTGAGGACCTCCTGCGCGGATTCGCTAACGACACACTGGGCGCCATTCGCATCTCGTCCAAGTACCTGGATGCTCTGCGTGTCGTGCTGGGCAATCAGGCCCAGGCGGAGCGTCACGGCCACATCCTGGAGATGAACATCCGGAACGACTTCATCTGCCCAGAGCGAGTCATGCGGACCATCATCGACCAGATGAAGGCCGTAGGCATCACTGCCGGTAGGAAAGTCTCACTGGGCGCCAACAGGTCCCAGGTTGTCCAAGTCTTCGAGTCCCGCGCCGAACCCTTCGATGGCGACGACGAGAGTCTGAAGGCGATGCTCAGGGATGAAGAACTTGCAGCGGATACGCGGCTGCAACACAAGGTCTGGATCGGCCCCGTAGTTGAGGACACCCTGGCCGCAGACGAAGTGCCGTACTGAGGCGGCTTAACGTCACAGTAATAGAGGGATCGTAACGAGTCTCGTACAGGTGCTCATAAAGGATCCCTGAAGGGATGAACACCACCAATCATCACCAAGCAAGGCCCCATTTCGTGGCTTTATTCTTGAAGTCCTAACGAAAATCTTAGAGGGCTAATTGAGGCCAGGACCATGGCTGGTGTGGTGTGTTCACCACCCCCCATCTGCTCTTTGAGTGAATCTTATAGAGCCGTCCAGCTCTACCCATTCAGACACTGTGTTGACTCAACAGCGGCCCGTTGAGCGGCCTCTGTGAGCCCTTTGTGTTTCCCTATCCATCGTCGCTGGTGGTTGTGGTCCTCCGTGTGCCCGTACTGGCTCGTCTGGCGATGCCGAATCGCGTCCCTACAACTACGCCTGCACAACCTGGATTACCTACTGATGGAAACACGTACCGCGTACCACTGGGACACCTCAAGGGTGTTCCGTGCGATCTCTGAAGAACTCTCTTCACCGATGGAGCCTGGGGTGTTCTACCCACCAGGGGATGCCACCTATGACCCCGTACCTGTGATTCCAGAAGGGCAACAGGCTGTGCGCTCCTTGGACAACACCGTATGGGTCCTGGTAGGAATCCCACCTGAGCCCGAGCCTGAGCCTGAGTCGCAGCCGCAGCCCGAAGCGGCTCCCCTGTAGTTCCCTTGTGACGCCTGCACCTCATCTCAAAAATCACCACAAATTTACGAGAGGGTGATTGATAGCGCGGTGCGTTCACGTTCCCCCCTCCGGGTGCCACTAGGTCCCACCCCCTGGCCCGATTCTGTCAACCCCTCTTCATCATCCCAATCATGAGCACACTATCAACGACCACCCAGCCCGTCACCATCTACACAGACGGAGCCTGCAAGGGCAACCCCGGCCCGGGAGGGTGGGGCTGTGTGTTCACCAAGGGGCCCCACAAGATGGAGCTATCGGGCGGCGAAGCGCAGACCACGAGCAACCAAATGGAACTCATGGCCGCTATCCGTGGCCTGGAGCGGTTGACCATGCCCAGCGTGGTGACCGTGGTCAGTGACTCGCAGTACCTGTGCAAGGGAATGCGCGAGTGGTTGCCCGGTTGGGAGGCCAAGGGGTGGAAGACAGCGGACGGCAAGCCGGTCAAGAACATGGACCTGTGGCAGAGGCTGAAGGAAGCCGCTAAGGGACACACGGTGAAGTGGCAGTGGGTCAAGGGCCATGCAGGTCACCCGGGCAATGAGCGGGCCGATAAGTTGGCCTCTGCGGCTGCCTTGAAGGCTGCTGCCTGACTGCGGCAGATGTTGCCCATGCAGACACCCAGTGAGCTAGCGCATGTGCTCCCAAAGCAGTGGGTCTAGTTGATGGTGGGTGCTGAGGGGCTCAAACCCCCGACCTACGCCTTGTAAGGGCGCCGCACCGCCAACCGACTGGACGACAACCAGAGTCACAATCTGGGACTCGTTGCGGTCTCACCGCAGCTTGTAGATGGTGTATCCGTACAGCGTGAAAGCCAAGACCACCACCAACACTACGGCACCAAGCGGGTTGTCGTTGATGGCCTTGAGGGCGTCAGGCAGGAACGTAAGGAGCTTGTCGAGATAGCGCATAGGGCCTCGTTGGGTTGAACTCATGTGCCAATGCTGCTGTCACGACTGGAAGGTAAAGGCACCCTTTTTCCCAATTCAGCGGCATCGAGTTGGCTCAGTTTTGCGCGCGGTCTCCAGTTTGTCATTGTGAAACTTTTCATAAGGACGGACCCTGGTGCCCAGAATTCCTTCCTGTGTCAGGTTGAGGTGTACCCAAAGGCAACACCTGGGCCTGACAGGTTCTGCCTGGCATGATATGTCCGGTTAGGGTGTAAATTTTGTTTGTTGACACATTGATGCGCATGGTCTAGAGTCCAGCCTGACACATTCACAAAGTCAGGTTGACGATGAACACCACAGCCAAGGCCCCCAAGAAGGCCACCCCAACGAGCACCCAGCAGCAGTCCTACAGGGGCCAGCGTGTGGGCTACCTTCGCGTGTCCTCTCTGGACCAGACCACGGCCCGCCAATTGGATGGGCAGAACCTCGATGCAGTCTTTGAGGACAAGGTGAGTGGTGCCACTGCTGACCGTCCCCACCTTCAGGCAGCCCTCAAGCATTGCCGCGCAGGAGACACGCTGGTGGTCCACTCGATGGACCGTCTGGCCCGTAACCTGGGTGACCTCAAGATCACCATTGACGGCCTTACAGGGCGTGGTGTGTCCGTGGAGTTCCTCAAGGAGCGGCAGACCTTCAGGCCCGAGCAAGAGGATCCAATGGCCACACTCATGCTGCACTTGCTGGGTGCCGTTGCTCAGTTCGAGCGGGACCTCATCAAGGAGCGCCAGCGTGAGGGCATCGAGATTGCCAAGTCCAAAGGCGTCTACAAGGGCAGGGCGCCCAAGCTGACCACCACCCAGGCCCAGGAACTCAAGGGCAAGGACGAGGCCAACAAGGGTAAGGGGCGTGCAGCCTTAGCGAGGGAGTACGGCATCAGCCGCGAGACCCTATACCAGTACCTAAAGGAGGCCTGACGGCCTGTTTTCCTGGATTCCCATTCGAAGCCCTGCTGGTGATCCCATAGGGCTCGTGTGTCTTTGCTTATCTGTTCCCTTTGGAGACTCGCTAAGAGGCCCAGATTGAGTTTCGCAAGGGGCAATTGAGGCCCTCTTTTGGCCTTTAATGCCGGACGAAGCGGGGCGCCTGGGTCTTCCCATCTGTGCGTTTTCTGGGGTGTCCTTCTGGCGTCCTATCTATCCCTTTTCGATTCTCGTTGAGTGAGCCGGCGTGAGCAACGAAGTCGCTGTTCTACAGGTGGAAGGGCTGCGGTCCTCCACCTCCATCTAAACAAACGCCCAACAGACCGGGCATGCCTCGCCAGAGGCGAAAGAGGAAATCTCAATGACCGCACTCATCACACCCACATTCCACGGCACCTCCTTCATCTTTCGAGCGGATGGCTGGTTCAACATGACCCACGCTGCCAAGCTGTTCGAGAAGAAGCTATCCCAGTTCTGGCTGCTTCCCTCCACGGTGCAGTACATGAAGGCCGTGCAAGAAATTGGTGGGATTTCCACCAGTTTGAAAGAGGTCGTCGCGGGCCGCAACGGCGGCACCTGGGCTCACCCGAAGCTGGCCGTGTTCTTCGCACGCTGGCTCGATGTGAAGTTCTCTGTGTGGTGCGATGCGGTCATTGAGGACATCCTCAAGGGCTCCGCTGAGCTGGTCGTGACGAAACCTGAAGACTCTGCACTGGTCCAGCTCCAAAACCAGATGGGCTCCCTGCTGCGAGTGGCGCATCACCAGCAAGTGCTCATTGGCTCCCTGGAAGGTGCCGTCAGGGAACTCAAGGAACGCCCGGCCATCCCCCGGCCCAGCATGATCCAGCCACCGAGCCTCCAAGCGAAGCCCAAGGACGCCTTGATGACCATCGACGCGTTCTTCGATGAGGTCAAGCCTGAGGTGCAGGCATACCGCCGTTCCCGCTTTGCCTACTTCTTCGGCTCACAGGGGTGGGTCACCCGAAGATTGGACATACCAAGCGCGGCGGCATCAAAACCAAGATAACCAGCGCCAGTGAGCATCGCCATTTCTTTGTCGTGGACGGCCTTCAGTATGGCGCTCTCAACCTGCTGTTCCGTCAGGGGCGTGTCGGTGGGTATGCACATTGAGATGCCGGGTCCCATTTGTACTGTGCCCTTATTCATTGAGGCAATCGTATTTAAGGTGTCTGCCACTGCTGTGTTGTACCCCTGTAGTCCTTTCTGAGACCATTCTCCTAGAGGCGTGCTGCTGTCTTTCAGTTGACTGATGGCGAGATAGGCCCGTCCCGTTAAGGCTAAACAGGCAAGTGGATACAACATCAGAAGTGGCACGAGGACCTTACGGAAAAAGTTATTCATTGGGTGGCAACATCCTGAATATGTGGGTGTTTCAGCAAGCAGGGCTTAAAGCTAACGGAACAATGGAGCGCCTTAAGAACGCTAAGAACTCTTTTGCTGTACTGAAGCTATGCCCGGCTAAGGCATTCGGCATGGTTGCTCCTTCCGAGACCTTCGTTGATAGCTTATATCTGCCATTTGGTCAGGCAGCCGGAAGCGTCTTAAGGTAGCTCTCAAATTGCATGATGCCTTCGGTGTTGAGTTCCAGAGCTTCGCCAAAGGGGCGCAGGTTGGCTGCGGTGAGCAACTTTTGACCACGTTCAATCGCACGGGCGGCGCGCGCCATCTTTCCCTCAACCTCGCCAATCCAGCGTGACCACTTGCGCGCGCCATTGAAATCGAGGGCATCCACGTCCACGCTTTCCAGTTCTTTCAATGGTTCCGCCAATTCGATGACCAGGAGGGTCTTCAGATCGTTTTCTTTGTACAGCGCGTCTAGCCCCGCTACTTCTCCTATTGGGATCGAAACGCCGTGCGGTCTTTCAATACGACGACCTTCTTGCTGTTCAAGTAGCTTGATTTCTTCTTCGGTGGCCTCTCGGTCATGCGTTAGAAGCGTGCTGCCTGTTCTCACCATTTGGGCGATGCGCCGTACGATTGCGCCGGGAACATCTTTCCCCGCATTCACAAGAGGGCGGCTTGCTTTGTATACCCAGTTGCCCCCGCGCTCTCCACCTCGTAGCTGTTCAATGCTGGCAGCAACTTCATCCAGGCGGAAGACAAAGCTAAAGACTTTCTCGCGATATTCCTTCTCCTGAAGGTCTCGGTCAAACTGGGCTGACAAAGTCTCGAAGTCCACGCCGAAGTAATTCCGTCCGCAGTCCTTGCCGATGTTGGTTTCCTGGCCATCTTTTGTGAGGACGATATAGCCTTTGCCATGTGGCGTATGGCAGTTGGACAAGCCGCATGGAACGTAGTTTCGGAACGTGTAGCGGCCAATGATTGAGTCCAACGTGTGTGCTGTCGGATCGAGACTTCCATTGAAGCCTGGGCGACTTTCAATATCGTCCCAGTTCTCGACGGTGACCAGTTCCTTGTCGCGGTTCAGGATAATCAATCGTGGCTCCCTTGCGATTGCTGCGTATCGCTCGTTCTAAATTATGCCCAGGCTTATGCCTCCCATTGCCGCCCCCAGAATGATGGCGATCCAAAGCAAAAAGCCCTCACGCATCACTGTGAAGGCTCTTATCTGCGAGGTTCCAAGCTGCTCCCATCCCGGGTTCCAAGCTAGGTTCCAATGTTAGTGGGCGCTAACGAGAAAAGCCCCGTGAATGCTCGCTTTCTGGGCGGATTCAGGGGGCTTGATTTGTTTGGTGGCGCTTCAGGGATTCGAACCCCGGACCTGCGGATTATGATTCCGTCGCTCTAACCGGCTGAGCTAAAGCGCCATCGAGACCAAGATTCTATGACACTTTCGCGCAATTGCGCAAGCCTGCAGAAAAAATCTGCCAGCAACGCCCAATCCCCTTGAAATCTGCGCCAATCGCACCATCTCAACGCCGCTGTCCGGAACCGAGCGCCCCAGCTCGGTCCCTCGCAACCTTTTGATCGACAAGCCCAAGCCATGACAAAGCAAACCCATGCCTTCCAGGCCGAGGTCAAGCAACTGCTGCACCTGGTCACACACTCCCTGTACTCCAACAAAGAGATCTTCCTGCGCGAGCTGATCTCCAACGCGTCCGACGCCTGCGACAAGCTGCGCTTCGAGGCGCTCGACAACAGCGCGTTGTATGAAGACGCGCCCAATCTCGAAGTGCGCATCCTGGTCGACAAAGCCAACAAGACGCTGACCATCCGTGACAACGGCATCGGCATGAGCGAAGCCGAGGCCATCGACCACCTGGGCACCATCGCCAAGTCGGGCACCAAGGAATTCATGGGCCGCCTCTCTGGCGATCAGCAGCGCGACGCGCAGCTCATCGGCCAGTTCGGCGTGGGCTTCTACAGCGGCTACATCGTGGCCGACCGCATCACCGTCGAAACCCGCCGCGCTGGCGCCGCCGCCAGCGAAGGCGTGCGCTGGGTCAGCGAAGGCACGGGCGACTTCGAGGTCGAGGCCATCGACAAGCCCACCCGCGGCACCGACATCATCCTGCACCTGCGCGACGGCGAAGAAGAGTTCCTCTCCAACTGGAAGCTGCGCGGCATCATCGGCAAGTACTCCGACCACATCTCGCTGCCCATCCTCATGCAGAAGGAAGAGTGGGACGCCGAGAAGCAAGAGCAGGTCATCTCGGACGAGTGGGACACCGTCAACCAGGCCGCCGCCCTGTGGACGCGTTCCAAGAGCGAGATCACCGAAGAGCAGTACAACGAGTTCTACAAGCAGATCAGCCACGACCAGGAAGCGCCGCTGGCCCACACGCACAACCGCGTCGAAGGCCGCAGCGAGTACACGCAGTTGCTCTATGTGCCCGCCAAGGCCCCGTACGACCTGTGGAACCGCGACAAGCGCGGCGGCCTCAAGCTCTACGTCAAGCGCGTCTTCATCATGGACGACGCCGAAGCGCTGCTGCCCAGCTACCTGCGCTTCGTCAAGGGCGTCGTTGACAGTGCCGACCTGCCGCTCAACGTGAGCCGCGAGATCCTGCAAGAGAGCCGTGACGTCAAGGCCATCCGTGAAGGCTGCACCAAGCGCATCCTCTCCATGCTCGAGGATCTGGCCAACAACGAGGATGCCGCCCAGCGCGACAAGTACGCCGCCTTCTACAAAGAGTTCGGCACCGTCCTCAAGGAAGGCATCGGCGAGGACTTCGCCAACCGCGAGCGCCTGGCCAAGCTCTTCCGCTTCGCTTCCACGCACGCGGACGAGAACGTGTCCCTGGCCGATTACGTCGGCCGCATGAAGGAAGGCCAGGACGTCATCTACGTGATCACGGCCGACTCGCTGGCCGCCGCCAAGAACAGCCCGCAGCTCGAGATCTTCAAGAAGAAGGGCATCGAGGTGCTGCTGCTGACCGACCGCGTCGACGAGTGGCTGCTCTCGCACCTCTACGAGTTCGACGGCAAGCAGCTGCAAAGCGTGGCCAAGGGCGCCGTCGATCTGGGCAAGTTGCAGGACGAGGAAGAGAAGAAGAAGGCCGAGGAAGCCGCCGAGCACCTCAAGCCTTTGCTGGAGCGCCTGCAGGCCTCGCTCAAGGATGTCGCCAAGGACGTGCGCGTCACCACGCGCCTGGTGGATTCGCCCGCTTGTCTGGTCACCAGCGAAGGCGATGTGTCCGGCCACCTGGCCCGCTTGCTCAAGCAGGCCGGCCAGGATGCGCCCGACGCCAAGCCCACGCTCGAGATCAATCCTGAGCACGCGCTGGTCAAGAAGCTCGATGCCAGCGAGCACTTCGACGACCTGGCCCACATCCTGTTCGATCAGGCTTTGCTGGCCGAAGGCGGACACCTCGAAGACCCGGCCGCCTACGTGCGCCGCATCAACGCCTTGCTGGTGACGGCCTCGATCTGATCACGCTGTGATCAGCGATCAGCCCTGCTGGATCATCTTCGGGTGATCCAGCCCATCGTGGTCAGGTGGATGGCTGGATGAAGGTTCTTCCAGCGGATCGAGCGCCGAGGGCGTGGTCGTGGCGCCGTCGAAGCGGCTGTCCATCGCGAAGAACGAGTCCTGCGCGAAGCTGGACTCGGCCCAGCGCGCCGCGCGTTCGGCGCGCCTTTGCTTGAGCTTGCGCGCGAGTTGGTCGCCCGCGTCATGCAGCGAATCGGCCGCGTGGGAATGGGCTTGTTCGCTGGCCGCCGAGCCAGCCGGGCCCAGCGCCCACGACGCCAGCAGATGCGCATGCGGCCATTGCCCCGGCAGGCAGCGCACATAGCGCACGCGGCAGGCCTCGAGCACGGCTTCCTTGAGCTTCTGCGAGCGCTTGAGCGCCTTGCCCGGCGCGTGTTCGATGTCGATGGCCGAGATCACGACGCCGTTGGGCGTGCACACCGCCAGCGACACATGCAGCGCCTGCAGGCGGTCGTACCAGGCCTTGGCATCGCCCGCTTCGGCCGATTGGCAAAAGCGCAGCAGGCTGACCTTGGCCAGCACCACATGGTTGGGCAATGCGCTGCGCAACTCGCGGAACAAAGCGCGTTCATGCACATTGAACAGCGGGCGTGCGCTCAAATTCCAGCGTGCAGGCCAGCCGCGCTTGGCGGCCTTGGTGATGCGTTGCCGCCAGGCGCTGCCCAGCAAGATGCCGCCAGCCAGGGCGCACAGCACAGTGCCCCAGAAGATCGGATCGGACCCCATGTCGCCCCCTCAAACAAGTGACCGGGATATTACGAGGTTTTGGCGCCGACCAGAATCCCCGGGCGGAGGGTGCTGATTCAGGGGTGTCGCGGCCTCTCGTTGCGGTCATCAAACAGGCGAAATCAGCATGCGCACCCAGTCGCTGATGTGCCTGACCCGGTACTTGACGCGGTAGATCACCTCGGCCGCCAGCGAGTGCAGGTTGCTGTCGATGTGCGTGGCCACCGTGTCGGAGGGCAGCTTGAGCCAAGCCTCGGCGTCCGGCCCGTCGCGCTCGATCAGGGCGCCCGCCTTGGCCGCGATGTGCAGCATGGGCGCGTTCGCGGTCAGCGCGTGGATCATGAGGTGGCTGGCGTGCTGGTTGCGCGCGTGCACGATCGCATGCAGGAACAGGCGCATGCCCAGCCCCTTGCCGCGCCCGGAAGGCAGCACCGACACGCCGAACTCCATCGCCCGCCCGCGCGACGAGCCGTCGCCGTGCGGCCCCTTGCCGGGCATCGCGGCCAAGTGCGCCATGGCGATGAGGTGCAAATGCCGGTTGAAGATGCCGAACACCTCGTCGCGCTTGAAATCGATCGAAGCGACATAGTGGTTCAACTGCTCCTTGGCGACGTGCGAGCCGAAGCGCAGGAAGCGGTCGTGCTCGTCCAGTTGCAGCAGGTGGTCGAGGATGCGGTGGCGATGGCGGGCGTGCAGATCGCGGATGGGCACCCACTCGCCAAAGGCGACGTGGTGCTTCGGATCATGGACGGACGAGGCTTCGTGCAGGCCGAACTTGTCGGCGGGTGCGTTGGGCGGTTTGACGACTGTCATGACGGACCCCTTCATGGACGCCGGCGCCTTTGCAGTATGGCGCCGGGCTTGTGCCTCTCTGATCGGGAAAATGAGCGCAGACCTAGGGTTAATACCAGCATTGAGGATTGGCGAGAGTCTGACACAAGGTGGCGCGTTGGGAAAAGGCAGATCCCACAATCCGGGCGCGCCATCCGTTTTGATCCACGTCGGCGCATCTTTGCTTGCCAAGGTGGGCGAACGCGGGCTACAATCTTTGATTCCCGACATGGCTGCCGGGAGGATTGCGTCCAAACACGCAGTTCGGAGCCCAGCTCCTGCCGTTTGAGAGGCCACCGACAAAAGAAGTGGCACCAAAGGCGGCAAGTCAGCCAGTTTCACCACTTAGGAAATCTCATGAAAACCTTCAGCGCTAAGCCCGCAGAGGTCGTACACGAGTGGTTTGTGATCGACGCCACCGACAAGGTGCTCGGACGAGTGGCCAGCGAAGTCGCTCTCCGTCTGCGTGGAAAGCACAAGGCCATTTACACGCCTCACGTGGACACGGGTGACTTCATCGTCATCGTCAACGCAGACAAGATTCGCGTCACCGGCACCAAAGCCACAGACAAGGTCTACTACCGTCACTCGGGCTTCCCCGGCGGCATCTACGCCACGAAGTTCAAGGACATGCAAGCCAAGCACCCTGGCCGCGCCATCGAAAAGGCCGTCAAGGGCATGCTGCCCAAGGGTCCCCTGGGCTACGCCATGATCAAGAAGCTGAAGGTCTACGCAGGCGGTGAGCATCCTCACGCAGCCCAGCAGCCCAAGGCCCTGGAAATCTAAGGAGCGGCCACATGATTGGTAACTGGAACTACGGCACTGGCCGTCGCAAGTCCTCCGTGGCCCGCGTCTTCATCAAGAAGGGCACTGGCCAGATCATCGTCAACGGTAAGCCTGTCGAGCAGTATTTCGGCCGTCAAACCTCGATCATGATCGTCAAGCAACCGCTGGCACTGACCAACAATGTCGAAGCTTTCGACGTCAAGGTGAACGTGCACGGTGGTGGCGAATCCGGTCAAGCCGGCGCTGTGCGCCACGGCGTGACCCGCGCGCTGATCGACTTCGACGCCGCGTTGAAGCCCGAGCTGAGCCGCGCCGGTTTCGTGACACGCGATGCGCGTGAAGTCGAACGTAAGAAGGTCGGTCTGCACGGCGCTCGTCGCAGGAAGCAGTTCAGCAAGCGCTGATCCTTCTTGTCCATGCAGCCGGTTTGCTGGCTGCTGGCCAACAAAAACCCGCCTGGCGCATGCCTTGGCGGGTTTTTTGTTTTGGCCTTGCTTTCGGTGTCTGGCGGTGTCTTCAGAAGGCCAGGTTGTAGCGCATGCCCAGGGCCAGTTGCGAGGGCGCGCTGGCGTCGTGATCGGGGTGCACGCGCAGGGTGGCCGCGGCCGTGACGGAGGCAGTCTGGCTCAGCCGCGTCGTGTAGCGCGCCTCGGTGCTCCACTCCTGGGCGCTGGCGGCCAGGTTGACCGTGTGCGTGCCGTAGATGGGCTCGCCTTCGTCCGTGACGCCCGTGACCACTTCGTAGGTCAGCGTGCCGCTGCGGGCGCGCAAGGGCGCGTTGAAGGACAGGCTCAGGCGGTCGCCATCGCGCCAATTGTCGGCGCGCACGATGCCCACGCCGTAAGACTGCGAGCGGATGCCCGTGGCGCTCATCAGGATGCCGGTGGCGCCGGGCGCGGCCGTGTCGGTGCGGCTGAAGGCGCCCGCCAGCGTCCATTGTGTGGTCAAGGCCACGGCGGCGCTCACGGACAGGCCGGTCGTGTTGTTCTGCTGGTTGAGGCCCAGCACGCTGTTGGAGTAGCCGCCCAGCAGGCCCTGCTCGGTCAACTGGCCCGCCGACACGTTCACGGCGCCATGGCGGGTGCTGTAGGACAGCTCGGCCACGTTCACGTCGCCGCAGGGCGCGTCATAGAGCTTGGAGTGCGCCACGCCCACGCGGCCGCTCCAGTTTTCGCTCAAAGGCACGGTCATCGCGGCGAACTGGTGGTTGGGGGCGAAGCCCAGCAGCGGGTTGGCCAGGACGTTCTCCACGCCGCTCAGGCGCGAGGCCATTGGCGTGGCCAGCAGGCCCAGGCCCATGCTCGCCATGCCGCCATCGCCCGCGCTGAAGGCGAAACCCGAAGGCATCTGCAAGCTCACCATCGAGGCGTCGGTCTGCGGGATGTGGTTCCAGGGCTCGCCGCTCATGCCCGCCATGTTCGTGTGCTCCAGATGCTGCACGTCCGTGATGCGCGATTGCAGGCGCATCAGGCGGCCGCCATTGGCCATGACCTGCTCGGCGGCGTCCAGCATGCGGTTGGGCTGGCCCAGCACGCTGTCGACGGTCATCACGCTGTGTGAGGCCATCGCCTGGCCTTCGTCGCTCGTGAAGTTGCGGCCGTATTCATCGAACACCTGCGTGGTCAGGCCGCCGAACGCCGAGGGCGTGCTCACGTGCGGCTGACTGCTGGCCACGCCGGGCGTCGACAGGGCCACGGTGATGCGACCGCCTTGCGAGCGGCGGTAGGTGTAGCTGCCGATGGGCGACAAGGCCCGGTTCACGTTGAGCATGCCGTGGCCGTACACGGCATCCACGCCGGGCGCACCCAGGTCATCGGCCGTGTTGAGCAGAATGGCCGCGACCTGGTTGGCATGCAGATAGGGCCAGTAGCCCGTGATCAGTGCGGCCGCGCCCGACACGGCTGGCGCGGCCATCGAGGTGCCGCTCAGGTAGGCGTAGCCGGTGCTGTAAGACGAGATGATGTTCACGCCCGGTGCCACCAGGTAGTACATCGCCGTGTCGCCCGCCTTGTTCGAGAACGATGCCAGCTTCTTGTTGCTGTCCACGGCACCCACGGCCAGGATGGTGCCGTTGGCCCAGGCTTCCTTGGCGTAGCGCGCGGGCCAGCTCGGCGTGCTCATGCCGTCATTGCCCGCAGCCACGACGATGACCGTGTTGTTGGCCGCGGCCGCCGCGCGCAGCGAGGCCTCGCCCGTCGGGCTGGGCGCGCCCAGGCTCAGGTTGATGACCCGCGCGCCGCGCGCCACGGCGTAGTCGATGCCGCGGTTGATGTTGGTGGCCGAGGCCGTGCTGCCATTGAAGATCTTGACCATCAGCAGGCTGGCCTCGGGCGCCACGCCATACATGCCCGTGCCGTTGCCCGGCGCGGCGATGATGCCCGACACGTGCGTGCCGTGGCCGATCGAGTCCGTGATGTCGGTGGAGTTGTCCACGACGTTGTAGCCGGCCAGCACATTGCTGTTGCTGCGGAACTCCGGGTTGGACAGGTTCAGGCCCGTGTCCAGCACGCCCACGATCACGCCTTGCCCGAGGATGCCGCGCGCATGGATGTTGCGCATGCCCAGCTGGTTGACCGTGGTCGACCAGTTGTACTCGCCAATGGTCGGGTTGAACACCGATTGCGCCATCGCCGGCTTCAAGAGGGCCGCCTGCAGAACCGCCATTTGCGATGCGACGGCCAGGGCCGTGAAGAGGAAGGTGTGGTGCGGCTTGCTCATGGCTGACAGGGTCCTGGGTGACTCGCGTGCCATGCTTTCGGATGCTCAGGGCGTGAACTTGACCGCTTTTTGTGAACAATTGCCCGCGCATGTCCCCACCGTGATCGATTTCACGGCTGCGGACTTGCTGGTGGTGCCCCGGCCATTTGCTCTCATTTACGACCTCGGCGGGCGCAAGTCGCCGGGAGTTTCCTAAAATGGCGACTTTCTCTCCAGGGCGCACGCCCATCAGGCGTTGAAGGATTTCAGATGATCAAAGTCGGCATCGTTGGCGGCACGGGCTATACCGGTGTGGAGCTGTTGCGCCTCTTGGCCCAGCACCCTCAAGTCGAGCTTCAGGCCATCACCTCTCGCAAAGAGGCGGGCATGCCCGTGGCCGACATGTACCCCAGCCTGCGCGGCCATGTCGACCTGGCCTTCGTGACGCCCGATGACGCCAGGCTCACCGAGTGCGACGTGGTCTTCTTCGCCACCCCGCACGGCGTGGCCATGGCGCAGGCGCGCGAGCTGCTCGCCGCGGGCGTCAAGGTGATCGACCTGGCTGCCGACTTCCGCCTCAAGGACACGGCCGTGTTCGAGCAGTGGTATGGCATGCCGCATGCGTGTCCTGATCTGCTCGAAGAAGCCGTCTATGGCCTGCCCGAGCTGAACCGCGAGGCCATCAAGAAGGCCCGCCTCATCGGCAACCCTGGCTGTTACCCCACGTCCGTGCAACTGGGCCTGGCCCCGCTGCTCAAGAACAAGCTGGTCGAGCCCACGCACCTGATCGCCAACTGCGCATCGGGTGTGTCCGGCGCGGGCCGCAAGGCCGAAGTGCACACGCTGCTGGCCGAAGCCTCCGACAACTTCAAGGCGTATGGCGTCAAGGGCCATCGCCACGGCCCCGAGATCAACCAGCAACTGCGCGCGATCGCGGGCGACCAGTCGGTCGACTGCCTGTTCGTGCCGCACCTGCTGCCCATCATCCGCGGCATCCACTCGACGCTATACGGCCGCCTGACGGCCGAAGGCCAGGCCGCCGACCTGCAGGCCTTGTTCGAGGCGCACTACAAGGGCGAACGCTTCGTCGACGTGCTGCCCGCCGGCAGCGCCCCCGAGACACGCAGCGTGCGTGCCAGCAACACGGTGCGCATCGCGGTGCACAAGCCGCAGCCTGACACGGTCATGGTCCTCGTGGTCGAAGACAACCTCACCAAGGGCGCTTCCGGCCAGGCCGTGCAGTGCATGAACCTCATGTGCGGCCTCGATGAACACCTGGGCCTGACCCTGGTGCCGGTCCTGCCCTGATGCGCTGGAGGCTGATCCGCCGGCGCCTGTCCATCAGCGCGCCGACCATGGCGGTGCGCAGCCACCTGCCCTGGCCTTTGCGTTGGGCCGTGGCCGCGCTGATGCTGGGCTTCTCGGCGGCGCTGGGCCTGTGGGCCTTCGAGTTCGGCCGCGATGTGGCCGGCCTCAAGCACGACAGTGGCGAATCGCGCCAGGCCTTGGTTCAGGCGCGCCAGCAACTCGAAGAAGCGCGCCACGACCGCGATGCCGCGCAGGCCATCGCCAACTCGGCCGACAGCCTCCTCAAGGCCGAGCGCGTGACGCAGCAGCGTCTGGCCGAGCAGGTCAAGGCGCTCGAAGCCGAGAACCTCGCGCTCAAGGACGACCTGGGCTTTTTCGAGCGCCTGCTGCCCGCCGCGGGCGATGGCCTGTCCGTGCGCGGCCTGCAGGTGGACGCCTCGGGCACCGGGCAGTTGCGCTTTCAGTTGCTGGTCATGCAGCAGGGGGGGCGCAACCAGCCTGAATTCAAAGGCAAGGTCGAGCTGATGCTCAGCGGCATCCATGCCGACGGCAAGCCCTGGGCGGACCAGGCCGCGGTCTTCCAGCAGGCCCTGGTTTTCAGGCAGTACCGCCGCGTCGAAGGCCTGTTGTCCATCCCTGCCGGCGTCGTGGTCAAGCAGGTGCAGGTGCGTGTGCTGGACGAGGGCGGCTTGCTCAAGGCCAGCCAGGCATTGCACGTCTGAGCGCCAGGCGCACGAACGCGCACCATCTGGTGAAAAATGCCAACGCGAGGCATTGACCCGCGCGCTCAAACGTGTACGCTCGGTCCTCCCGCTCTTATCTTGTAGAGGATGCTTGTCATGTTCGGCTGGAAGAAGACCCCTCCCATTCGCACCCTGATCGGGGAAGGCACCGTCATCACAGGCGAAATCCGCTTCGCGGACGGTCTGCGCATCGATGGCGAGGTCGTCGGCAACATCACCTGCACGGGCGATACGCGCTCCCTGCTGGTCATCAGCGAAAAAGCCCGGGTCATCGGCAAGGTCAGGGCAGGGCATGTCATCATCAACGGGTGCATTGAGGGCCCTGTCATGGCGGAAGACCTGCTGGAGCTGCAACCCAAGGCCCGCATCGTCGGCGATGTGCGCTACGAGGCCCTCGAAATGCACCAAGGTGCGACAATCGATGGCGAGTTGCGCCCTTTAAAGACGGAAGACAAGCCCAACCTGAAGTTGGCCGCCAGTTCCGCCAGCGCTCAGCCCGACCGCGCAGCCACGGCCCAAGCCGTGCTGACGAGCCAGATTCAGAAGATTTGATTTGTTCTTGAAAGAGATTTGCCATGACCGCCGTTGCCCAAGCCCCTGCTGAAACCTCCTACGCAGACGTCCCGGCTCCCATCGTGTTCACCGATGCCGCTGCCGGCAAGGTGGCCGAGCTGGTTGCCGAAGAGGGCAATCCTGACCTGAAGCTGCGCGTGTTCGTGCAGGGCGGCGGCTGCTCCGGCTTCCAATACGGTTTCACCTTCGATGAAATCACCAACGAAGACGACACCAAGATGGAAAAGAACGGCGTCACGCTGCTGATCGACGCCATGAGCCTGCAGTACCTGGTCGGCGCCGAGATCGACTACAAGGACGACCTCGAAGGCGCCCAGTTCGTGATCCGCAACCCGAACGCCACCACGACCTGCGGTTGCGGCTCCAGCTTCTCGGTCTGATTTGCTTGTTTGACCCTGGCGCCGCATGAGGTGCCAGGTGGTCAGCGCGCCGGGTACAAAGCGCCCAGTACGCGCGGCCCGCGAGACCCGGTCACCTCGGGTACGTTGCCCGCCAGCCTGTTGACGTGCGTCCAGGCCAGCCACGCAAACGCTGCGGCCTCCACCTGCATCACATCCAGCCCATGGGCGTCCGAGCGGCCGACGCGCACGCCGGGCAGTTGCTCGCCCAGGCGGCGCATCAGGTCGCCATTGAGGGCGCCTCCGCCACACACGACCACCTCTTGCGCATCAGGCGCGTGTTCGCGCAAGGCCGTGGCGGCGCTGCGGGCGGTCAGTTCGCACAAGGTGGCCTGCACGTCGCGGGCCGTGGCCGTGTCCGACAATGGGCCGTCCGTCAGGCCGTGAGGCGCCAGCCAGCGGCCGAGCCAGTCGGCATTGAAGAGATCGCGCCCGGTGCTCTTGGGCGGTGGCATGCCGAAGAAGGGCTCGGCCAAGGCATCGGCCAGCCAGTCTTCGCGCACCTCGCCCGAGGCGCCGAACTCGCCATTGGCGTCGTAGGCATGGCCGGTCTGCCATTCGCACCACATGTCCAGCAGCGCGTTGCCAGGGCCGCAGTCGAAGCCCTGTGGCGCCTGCCCGGGCCGCAGGATGCTGAGGTTGGCCATGCCGCCGATGTTGAGCACGGCCACGGTGCGATCCGCCTGCCCGAAGATGGCTTCATGAAAGGCCGGCACAAGTGGGGCGCCCTGGCCACCCGCGGCGATGTCGCGGCTGCGGAAGTCGGCGACCACATCGATGCCCGTCATCTCGGCCAGCAGGGCCGGGTTGTTGATCTGGACGGTGTAGGCGAGGTCGGGCCGGTGTCGCACGGTCTGGCCATGCGCGCCGATGGCCCGTACTTCGCTGGGCAGCACGTCGGCCTCGGCGCAAACCGCCTGCGTCACCGTGGCGTACAGCACGGCCAAGGCTTGCGCGGCGAGGGCGCTGCGATGCAACTCGTCTTCGCCGGGCGTGTTGAGGTCCAGCAAGGCCTGGCGCAGCTGGGGCGGCAAGGGGCGGTGCGCATGCGCCCGCATCAGCCAGGCGCCGTCGCGCAACTGCAGCAGCACGCCATCGACGCCGTCGAGCGAGGTGCCCGACATCAGCCCGATGTACACATCAGAAAAAAGCCCGCTGCTTGAGCGGGCTGTCGGGGCCGGTGCCGGCCCCTTGTTGGCGTCGTCAGGTGTGGCGCTCATTCAAAGCGAGGGCCGGATTGCGCGCCAGCCGTCTGCCAATCGCTGGCCGAACCCAGACGCTGCGCCACGTCCATGGCCATGCGGCGGAACTGCGCCACGGCCTGCGGCGACAACTGCAGGCTCTCGGAAGCGCGGGCGATCGTCATCGGGTCGACCTGGTGGCCGCTGACCTTGAACTCGAAGTGCAGGTGCGGGCCCGTGGCCCAGCCCGTGGCGCCCACGGCACCGATGCGCGTGCCCTGATCGACGTGCTGGCCGCGCCGCACATCGATGCGGCTCAGGTGCGCGTACACGGTCATGCGGTCGCCGTTGTGCTGCAGTTGCACCACGTTGCCATAACCGTTCTGTTGCCCGGCGAACACGACCACGCCATCACCGACGCTGCGGACAGGCGTGCCGGTGGGCGCGCCGAAATCGACGCCCAGGTGCGCGCGCCATTTCTGCAGGATCGGGTGGAAGCGCATCGCGAAACCCGACGTCACGCGGGAGAAAGCCAGCGGCGAAGCCAGGAACGCGCGCGTCTTGCTGCGGCCATTCAGGTCGTAGTAGGCGCCCTTGTGGCCAGGCTCCTGGAACCATACCGCGTCATGCGTCTTGTCCTTGTTGATGAAGCGCGCGGCCAGCACGCGGCCGGAAGAGCCGCTCCAGGTCACGGGCTCGCCGTCGGCCGTCTGGGCTTCGTACAGCACGCTGAAGGCATCGCCCTTGCGCAACTCGCGGCGGAAGTCGATGTCGCTGCCGAAGATTTCAGCCAGCTGGTTGGTGACGCCATCGGGCACGTTGGCATCGTCGGCCGCTTGGTACAGCGAATACTGGATCGTGCCCGCCGCCACCTGCTGTGTCACCTCGAGCGGCAGCACTTCCTTGCGCACGTCCCAGCGCGCGGGCGAGGCGCCCTGGATGCGCGTGATGGTCAGGCGGGTGAAGTGGGTCTCGAAATCGTTGGCGCTGCTGCTGTCGCCCGGGCCGCGCACGATCAGTTGCACCAGTCGGCCATTGTCGACCTCGGCCTTCACCGACTTGCCGATGCGGCCCTGCAGCACGGTGCCCGCGACGGGGTCGTTGCGCACGAACTGGGCGGCCTCGATGTCATCGACACCCAGGCGTTGCAGCAGGCTGTCGATCGTGTCGGTCTGGCGCGTGGTGTCGCTGCGGTACAGCACCAGCGACTGCTCGCTCAGATTGGCCAGCTCACCAGGCAGCTCGGGCAGGACCACGTTCTCGTGGATCTGCGCGATGACGGGTTGGGTTGCGGAAGGCAAGGCCGACAGCGGCGACACGCCAAAGGCGGTCATGGCTGAGCCGGTCAGCATCAGCAGCACTGCGGCGCTGACACGGCGTGGATGGCGATGCGCGGCTGCCTGGAGACGCAAGGCGGCAGCAACCAAGTGGTCTAAACGCTTGGGCAAAACTTGAAATCCTTGTCTAGTGCCTGTGGCAGGGATCGGTGTCCCCTAAAATCGGCCTCGATTGCACACGAGGTACTGGCCTGATCGCGCACAAGCTGCGGAGTATATCCCCGCGAACAGGGGTACCAGCGTGCTGATTTTCACCCATTGGTTCCCCATGTCTCATACCGAAAAAGCCCCAGAAACACAGCCAGCTTTTCCCGTGACCGATCGGGTACGCGAGGCCCTGGCCGTGACCCAGCGTGGTGTCGATGAACTGTTGCCCGAGGGCGAGTGGGTCAAGAAACTGGCCCGCTCCGAGGCAACTGGTGTCCCGCTGCGCATCAAGCTGGGCCTGGATCCAACGGCTCCGGACATCCACCTCGGCCATACCGTGGTGCTCAACAAGCTGCGCCAATTGCAGGATATCGGTCACTCCGTGATTTTCTTGATCGGCGATTTCACATCGCTGATCGGCGATCCATCTGGCCGCAACACGACCCGCCCGCCGCTCACGGCCGAGCAGGTCAAGGCCAATGCCGAGACCTACTACAAGCAGGCCAGCCTCGTGCTCGATCCGGCGCGCACCGAGATCCGCTACAACAGCGAATGGTGCGACGCCCTGGGCGCGCGCGGCATGATCCAGCTCGCCAGCCGCTACACCGTGGCCCGCATGATGGAGCGCAACGACTTCCACGAGCGCTTCCACGCGGGCACGTCCATCAGCGTGCACGAGTTTCTGTACCCGTTGATGCAAGGCTATGACTCGGTCGCGCTCAAGTCCGATCTCGAGCTGGGCGGCACCGACCAGAAATTCAATCTGCTGATGGGCCGGCACCTGCAGGCCGAATATGGCCAGGAGCCGCAATGCATCCTGACCATGCCTTTGCTCGAGGGCCTGGACGGCGTCGAGAAGATGTCCAAGTCCAAGCACAACTACATCGGCATCAGCGAGGCGCCCAACGACATGTTCGGCAAGCTGATGAGCATCAGCGATGACCTGATGTGGAAGTACTTCACGCTGCTGAGCTTCCGCTCGATGGACGAGATCGAGCGCCTCAAGGCCGAGTGCGCCGCGGGCCGCAACCCGCGCGATGCCAAGGTCATGCTCGGCCAGGAGATCGTGACGCGCTTCCACAGTGCGAAAGCGGCCGAAGAAGCGCTGGCCGATTTCGTCAACCGCGCCAAGGGCGGCGTACCTGACGACATCCCCGAGGTGTCCCTGAATCTACCCGAAAGTGGTGATGGTCTGGGCATCGGTCAGTTGCTCAAGCAGGCCGGGCTCGTGCCTTCGACCAGCGAGGCCTTGCGCATGATCGAGCAGGGCGGCGTGCGCATTGACGGCGCCGCCGTGAGCGACAAAGGCCTCAAGCTGTCGGGCGGCATCTACGTCGTTCAGGTGGGTAAACGCAAGTTCGCCAAGGTGGTGCTGGCCGCCTGATTTCAGCCGCTATGCGGGGTAACCACCCCGCTTGAATGAGGGGGCTGATTCAGGGGGGATCGCAAAGCCGTGCATTCCTTCACGCGCGCATTCGAACGCGCCGTTGTGCCTGCTGGGTGGGGCCGATAAGCTTCTCAACAACAGATCAACCGATCTTCTTGAGTCGTCAAGCCTGCAGTACCTAGGAGTTGAATATGAAGTTTGCCAAGACCCTGATCGCCGCGTCCGCGTTTGCTGTCGCCAGCCTGGCCAGTGCCGCCAGCGTGACCGTTCCCAGCAACACGGCCTACAACGGTCTGAGCTTCTCGGGATCGGGCACTTTGTCGTTCAGTGCCGACCTGCTCGGCGCGCTCGACACCGGCAAAGTCACGGTTGCCAACTACGGCAGCGCCACCACGGTCGCGACCAAGGATTCCGACGGCTACTACTCGTCCGTGTCGGCGGCGGCGCCCATCACGTCCCTGACGATCGATTCTTCGTCGATGGCGGTGCTCGGCGCGGCCACGTCGGGCGGCGCCACGCAGACGGCGCCGGTGCTCAAGAGCGTGTCCAGCGGCGGCTCCTTGACCGTGACCGACCTGAACGTCGATCTGGCCGCCAAGAAGGTGTATGCCACCCTGATCGGCGGCAACGGCGTCGGCACCCTGACCAACGTCTACCTGTGGGACATCGGCAGCATCACCGGCGCGACCAGCGTGACCGGCGCCGGTACGTTCACGACGACCCTGTCGCACTTGTCGATCACGGCCGACGGCCTGAACAAGTTCACGCAGTCGCTGGGCTTGCTGACCCTCGGCAAGAGCGCGCTGTCCGGCGTGACGGATTTCGGGGTCATCACGTCGACCATCGTCGCCAAGGCCTCACCCGTCAACACCATTCCCGAGCCATCGACCTACGCCCTGATGGGTTTGGGCCTGGTTGGCATGAGCTTGGTGGCGCGTCGTCGTCATAAGTGATTCATTTCGAATCGCGGCTCGAATAAACTCGACGCCAAACCAACAAAGACCGCTGCACAGCAATGTGCGGCGGTCTTTTTCTTGGTAACAGAAAACTACCAAAGCAAGTGCTGGTGTCCGGGCCTGATTAACGTTTGCAAAACCTTGAAACCTCTGTGGGTCATGCCTCCTCAAAGGGGCCGATGGTGACGCTAGGGAGGGCATAACCCGACCTGGGGGTAACCCCTACACCTGAATGCGGGGGAAGCTCCATGGGACTGGTGTTTTCCCAGCCCATTCCGCGCGTGTTCGGGGGGCAACAACCGTTGTGTTCCGTGAAGGATGCCCGCTATGCTTGAGTTGAACAGACATTCCAAAAGGTCTGTGCAAGTCAAAGGAAGACGCGGCTGCCTGACGACTGCAAAGAAGTTTCAAATTCAAAGGGCCGCTTTCTAGTGGAGATAGACATGACATTTGCATTGAAGAGCATCGTTGCTGCCGCCGCGTTCGTGGCAGCTGGTGTTGCCAGCGCTGCCAGCGTGACCGTTCCTACCGGTACTGCTTACAACGGCCTGCAGTTCTCGGGTTCCGGCTCTCTGTCGTTCAGCGCTGACCTGCTGGGCGCTCTGGACACCGGCAAGATCGCCGTGACCAGCTACGGTGCTGCTACAGCTACTGTTGCCAAGGATTCCGACGGCTACTACACCCAGGCTGGTGCTTCGGCTCCCATCACGGCTCTGACCGTTGACACGACAACCAACGCCGTGCTGTCTGCAGCCACAAGCGGTGGCGCTACGCAAACAGCCCCCGTGCTGAAGAGCGTGTCGAGCGGCGGTTTCCTGACCGTGACGGACCTGAACGTTGACCTGGCTAACAAGGCTGTGTACGCCACCATCATCGGCGGCAACGGCGTTGGCACCCTGACCAACGTGCACCTGTGGGACATCGGCTCCATCACTGGCGCTACGACTGTGGCTGGTGTGGGCACCTACAACACCACGTTGACCGGCCTGTCGATCACGACAGAAGGTTTCAACGACTTCGTCAAGTCGTTGGGTCTGCTGACACTGGGCAAGAGCGCTCTGTCCGGCGTGACTGACTACGGCGTGATCACCTCGACGATCATTGCCACGGCTGCAGCGACACCCACGGTCCCTGAGCCTTCGACCTACGCTCTGATGGGCCTGGGCCTGGTTGGCATGAGCCTGGTGGCTCGTCGCCGCGCCAAGTAATTGGTGGTCTGAACCGGGGTGCATGCACCCCGGTCTCAGCAAAAGCCGCTCTCGCTCTGCGTCGGGCGGCTTTTTTATTGTCTATGGATTTTTACAGCAATTGACTTTTGCCATTGAATTGGTACAAAGTCACAGATTCAGCTCGAATACGGGCATTCGATCACAAGTGCAGCCCCAAGCACAGGGGTTTGGTTAATTGAGGAGACGACATGAATTTTTCAGCCTTGACGCGAACAGGGTTCGCGGTGGCTTTGTCTGCTGTACTGGCTTCTTTGGCTGCGCCTGTCATGGCGGAAGAGCAGGGTAGCGGAATGTTTTCACAGGTCTCTTCGTCGTTTCGTGATCGGTTATTTTTTCGCTTGAATTACATTTATGCTAATGTCAAAACAACCTCCAGCAAGGTCACGGATGAAACCGGGCCAGTGCTTGGGGCAAATGACATTACAACTTATCTGGGGCCAAATAATACTTCTGGCCCAGGCGGTACGGTTTATCAATCGACTCACTATAATCTTTGCAGCGGCTCACCGACTGCATGTGCCAATGCTGGTGGGGGGGCTCTAGTGCGACTGGGTTGAAGGCCTACAATAATCCTATTTCAGGCATGGGGCAGCGTTTAACTGGTGCTTTGCAGGCTGATGTTGATTTGGGCATCACCGACGAAGCAAATGGCATTGGAACCCCCTCAGGGGTTAAAGCAAAATCACAGGAGACTGTTGGAACTCCTGCTATTAGCATTGGTTATTATTTGACGGGTGATTACTCGTGGTTTGTCGAAGCATATTTGCTGGCCGCACCGCTTAAAGTCACAGTAAAGGGTGATGGCGTCAATAGTATGGGGCAGCCACTCGGTATTAACGGTGTAGATATTATTAACAGCCAAACATGCTGCCGCCGACTTTCGTTTTGGGTCATTATTTTGGTCGAGCAGGTGATAGTATTCGTCCTTTCGTTGGCTTGGGCGCATCATACGCATTCTTCATGGATGTTAAAGCTACAGATGCATTGAATACTTATGAAGGTGGACGTGTTCCTGGCGATACGACCATTTCGTTGAAAAATGCACTAGGTATCGGGCCCTTCTTGGGTGTCCGTAAGGAAATTGACGAGGATTGGTCCTTCAATCTGAGTGTAGGTAAATTGCGATACAAGACTGAGGCAACTTTGGTGACGCAGCATACTACAATTGCCTCGGAATCTCGTGTGCTCAAGGATTTGGGGCCAAATATTGTAGATGCAGTGAATGTGACGAATGACACGGATCCCGCGACCCGTACATACAGAACTACTGATGGCCTTAGCCCTACGACCGCACTGATGTGTGATTTGGCAGCGGCCAGAAATAAGAACAGCAATTGTGATTTGGGTGCATATGTGAGAAAAGCGCCAACAGTATTGGATAATACGCTATTCATGTTTTCTGTCGGCCGACGGTTTTGAAGCGCATGGAATTCAAGTCACAATTGTAAGTTAAGGTTAAGGAATAGATATGTATCGATACGTCGTTGCTGGTGCTTTAAGTGCAGTGGCATTCTCATCTCAAGCTCAAGGCTATGTCGGTGCTGTGGCCGCGCTGTCCTCTATCGGGGTGGATTGCGCTGAAAAAGCGTCGTGTGACAAGAAGGGTCATGGTGCCAAGATTTATGCTGGCTCTAAGTTTGATACTGCCAATCAATTTGATTTGGGAGGGGTTGGTAAAGATGTGTGGATCGAAGTGGGTGTTGTTAGTTTTGGCAAAGCTGCAACCAGCGAATTGGGTTATTACTATATTGTGGATCCTGTGAATGGTGGTGTTCTTACTGACCCTATTTCACGTCAGATTTCCAAAACGGCCACAGCGAATGCGCTCACTGTGGCTGCAGTGGCGGAATTCCCTATTGTTAATAACTTGGAGTTTTCCTTGAAGCTAGGCGCTGCCTATGTTTCATCGACCATGCGTACTTATATTGATGGCGTGGAAAACGGCAGCCTGACTGAAACCAAGCTCAAGCCTTACATCGGTTTAGGTGTATCTTATGTTGTTATGAATTCTTTCAAAATCGTTGGTGCCTACGATCACACATCATTTGATGTAGATGGGCGAAAATCCCATGTGAGTAATATTGGATTGGGTGCTGAAATAGGCTTTTAGTCATTGCTATGACTATTTTAAACCTCGACTATGTCGAGGTTTATATCAATATTTGGCATCACCGGCTCGCTGCCCGACTTGGGATTGTACAAAGCCGATATGTGCATGGCTGGTGATGAGGACACCCGGGTCGTCCACATCCATACAGACGGTCGGATATCGCGCGATTAAGCGGTTCAAATCTCGTTCGGATTGCAGTCGAATCAATTCGGAAAAGAACTCCGACGAAAAGCGGATTGGATGCCCGCTCATTTGCTGGTATTGCGGCACTACAACAGGCTGATGGTCAGGCGCGTCAGCAATACGTCTGAGTGTGTTGGCGCGAAGCATCGGTACACGTGCCGGCAGGATCAACCAGCCGTCCGCATGCGCGCTGGCTAGGACGCCTGCCGCGACCGCCCTTGCGAAATTGTCAGGTTGCTCTGAGGTCTTGACAAACGTCGGTTCGTTGTCCTCCAACTCCACCACGCAGTTTCCAGGCAGCAAAGTACGCGCGCGTTCCGCAACGTCTCGTGGCGCCACCAACAGCACAGGCAATCCACTTTCGAGACCTTTGCGCAAGGTGTCATGCAGGGTGTCGAACAGGCGCAAAGCCTGTTCTTCAGGACTTGGCATGTCCAAAGTCTTCCCCCTCTGATTCGCAGCAGAGGCATGGGCCAGCACCAGCAAAGTAGGCAATCGGTTCATCGCTTGATCCCGCATCTTGAAACAAAGTGTGAACGTTTTTGCTGCGTTGCACCAGAGCAGCTTCACTTAGGTGCATACCCCAGCGCGGGCTTGATCACGGTCATTTCAGGTGCGAATGGAAGTCGCCGATACTGCGAACATGGACAAGACACCCCACGATCTGGCGCAAATGCGCAAAAGCTATGAACAGGCTGAACTGGACGAATCGCACGTACAGCCGCAGCCCATCGCGCAGTTCCATCACTGGTTTGACGAGGCCGTGCGTGCCAAGGCGCTCGAGCCCAATGCGATGACACTGGCGACCGCTTCTGCGGACGGACGGCCATCCACGCGTGTGTTGTTGCTCAAAGGGGCGGACGAGCAGGGCCTTGTCTGGTTCACCAACTACGAAAGCCGCAAGGGCCGGGAGTTGGCCGCGAATCCATTTGCCGCCCTGCAATTCTTCTGGCCGGAGTTGGAGCGCGTCGTGCGCATCGAGGGGCGTGTCGAGCGTGTGTCGGGCGACGAGTCGGATACCTATTACCGCAGCCGGCCAGTCGGGTCGCGCATCGGGGCCTGGGCGTCGCCGCAAAGCCAGGTATTGCCTTCACGCTCGGTGCTGGAGCAAGCCTGGCAGGCCAAACAGGTCGAACTGGGTGAAGATCCTCCCAGGCCTGAGCATTGGGGCGGTTACCGTCTGGTGCCGGACCGCTGGGAGTTCTGGCAGGGCCGCAGTTCGCGTCTGCACGACCGCATCGTGTACGAGCGTCAGGCGGCGGGTGACGCCTGGGGCATACAGCGCTTGGCGCCTTGATAAAAAGCCGTCTGCGGCTCTTCAGGCGGGCTTGAGCAATTCTGCGAAAGTGCGCTGGAACTTCTCGACCTTGGGCGCGACAACCACGGCGCAATAGCCCTGCCCCGGGTTCTGCTCGAAATAGCGTTGGTGGTAGCCCTCTGCCGGATGGTAGCTGCGCACCGGCGCCACTTCTGTCGTGATTGGCGCGCGGTATACCTTGGCGTCGCTCAATTGTTCGATGATGGCGCGCGCCTGCAGCGCCTGCTGTGCGTTGTGGGTGTAGATGCCTGATCGGTATTGCGTGCCCACGTCGTTGCCCTGCCGGTTCAATTGCGTCGGGTCGTGGATGGCGAAAAAGACCTCCAGCAACTGCGTATAGCTCACGACATTCGGGTCGAACTGCACGCGGACCACTTCGGCGTGCCCAGTCTGGCCGCCGCACACGGCTTCATAGGTCGGTGCCGGATCTTCGCCATTGCTGTAGCCCGACTCGGCATTGATCACGCCCTTGAGCTGGTTGAAGACCGTTTCAATGCACCAGAAGCAGCCGCCGGCAAAGGTGGCTTCCTCGATTTGATCGGGGTTGTGGCTGGTTTGTGCGTCCATGGCGGGTTCCTGTTGCGTGGAGCGGGCATTATGCGAAGGTGGTGTCACCTTTGCATGAGTATGCACAAGGGCATGATGCCCGTTGCGGTGTGTTTGATGGTCGTGATTTTCAGCAGGACGCCATGTGATGACTGATTGGGGTATGTACAAGCCGGTGCTCACGGCATTGGCGATGCCGCCTGTGCCTTTTCTGGTGCTGATTCTGGTGGGCGCGCGCTTGATCCTGCCGCGCCGAGGGCTGGGTTTTTCGCTGGTGCTGATGGGCTTGGTGGGCATCTGGTTGTCGTGCTGCCAGGGCGTGGCGATCCTTCTGCTGAACCACGCGCTCAAGCCGCCGGGGGCGGTGCTGGGCGAGCCTTTGACGCGCTTGAGCGGCGTCGGCCATGCCTATGCCCAGCAGGTGACGCTGGCCCGCCGGAGCGGCCGGGGCGATGCGGTCAGGCCGCCGGCGGCCATCATCGCGTTGGGCAGTGGGCGCGAGGCCATGGCGCCGGAATACGGCATGTCGGATCTGTCGAGCTATTCCGTGGCGCGCCTGCGCTACGGCGTGTGGCTGAGTCGTCGGACGGGCCTGCCTCTGGGCTTCAGTGGTGGCGTGGGTTGGGCCCAGCAGGGCGCCAGCAACGATGCGCCTGAGGCCGAGGTGGCGGCGCGCATCGCGTCAGAGCAGTTCGGCTTGTCGCTGCGCTGGGTCGAGTCGTCGTCCGAAGACACGAAAGCGAATGCGGCCCGCACGGTGGTCATGCTGGCCGAGCAGGGCGTGCCTGAAGTGGTCGTGGTGACGCATGCCTTCCACATGACGCGGGCTGTGCGGGATTTCGAACTGGCGGCCCAGCACGTGAAGGCCGCGCACCCTCAATGGCCATTGCTCAAAGTGACACCCGCGCCCATCGTGTTCTGGCATCGGGGCGAGGAGCAGCCCGCGCTGGATTGGCTGCCGTCGACCGACGGGGCGTTCAATGTGCGCCTGGCCCTGAAGGAACTGCTGGGGATTTTTCTGGGCGCCTGAAATGAGAAACCCCCGGGCTATGCCGGGGGCTGGAGCGGCGTGAAAGCCGTCCGAGGAAAGGGCGAAGAGAATGGTTCACCACTTCCCACAAGCCGCAGTGACTGCGCCTTTTTTGGGTGCCTGCTGAACAGGCATCCGCAGATTAGTTCAAGCGCCCCGGCGATGCAAGACCGTTTGTCGGACGGCGCTTCAAAAACCTGGCGTGAACCCAGGCAGTCGGCGGGAGATCACGGTCGTTGCAGGATGCGCGAGACGATGTCGTCGACCCGGGCGTTGACCTCGGCGGGCATGGTGATCGTGCGGCCCCACTCGCGGCTGGTCTCGCCGGGCCACTTGTTGGTGGCGTCTAGGCCCATCTTGCCGCCCAGGCCGCTGATGGGCGAGGCGAAATCCAGGTAGTCGATCGGGGTGCTGTCGACGAGGGTGGTGTCGCGCACCGGGTCCATGCGGGTGGTGATGGCCCAGATCACCTCCTGCCAGTTGCGCGTGTCCACGTCGTCGTCGACGATGACGATGAACTTGGTGTACATGAACTGGCGCAGGAAGCTCCACACGCCGAACATCAGGCGCTTCGAATGCCCCGGATAGGCCTTCTTCATGCTGACGATGGCCATGCGGTAGCTGCAGCCTTCGGGCGGCAGGTAGAAGTCGACGATCTCGGGAAACTGCTTTTGCAGGATCGGCACGAAGACCTCGTTGAGCGCCACGCCCAGCACGGCGGGCTCGTCCGGCGGTTTGCCTGTGTAGGTGGAGTGGTAGACGGGGTCCTTGCGGTTCGTCATGCGCTGCACTTCGAAGACGGGGAACCAGTCCTGCTCGTTGTAGTAGCCGGTGTGGTCGCCGAACGGGCCTTCGAGCGCGTGCAGGTAGCCGCCGCGCTCCATCAAGGGCACGCCATGTTCGCTGACACCTTTGAAGCCGCTGGGCGCCGTGGGGATGTGGCCTTCGAGCACGAACTCGGCACTGGCGGGCACCTGCAGGTACTGGTCGCCTTCGCCTATCTTGGTGTTGACGACTTCGGTGCGGCTGCCGCGCAGCAGGCCTGCGAACTGGTACTCGCTGAGTGAATCCGGCACGGGCGTGACGGCGCCGAGGATGGTGGCCGGGTCGGCGCCGAGCGCCACGACGATGGGGAAGGGCTGGCCGGGGTTGGCCAGCGCGAACTCGCGGAAGTCCAGCGCGCCGCCACGGTGGGCGAGCCAGCGCATGATGAGCTGGCGCTTGCCGATGAGCTGCTGCCTATATATGCCGAGGTTCTGGCGTCGGCGTGGGTTGGGCACGCCTTGCGGGCCGCGGGTCACGACCAGGCCCCAGGTCAGCAGCGGGGCGGCATCGTCGGGCCAGCACCACTGGATGGGCAGTTCGGTCAGGTCCACCTCGCTGCCTTCGCGTGTTTCGGCCTGGCAGGGCGCGCTGCGCACGGTAGCGGGTTTCATGTCCCACAGCGCCTTGGCCATCTGCAGGAGCTTGCCCGCGTCCTTCAACCCTTTTGGCGGCTCGGGTTCTTTGAGGCTGGCGAGCACGCGACCGATGTCCCGGAGTTCACTGATGTCCGAAGCGCCCATGCCGAGGGCCACTCGTTTAGGGGATCCAAAGAGGTTGGCCAGAACGGTTGTTTTGTAACGCTTTGTGTTATCGGGCGTGATTTTTTCGTGGTTTGGGCCGCCAGTGTGGCCGGTCGGATGGTTGAACCACAGGGCCGGGCCGCCTGCGCGGAGCACGCGGTCGCTCAGCGCGGTCATCTCGAGGTACGTGGACACGGGCTCGGTCACGCGCTGAAGTTCGCCCAGCTTTTCCAGGCCCGACACGAAGTCCCGCAAATCGCTGTATTTCATATGTTGGAGTTATAAAGAAGTTATTCTATATGCTTGACTGGTTATTACAGGCTTGCCTAGAATCCGCCCCGATGTGCCCGGTGTCTACTTTTACCGGGTTTTCCCCTTGTGCTCCAGATGGGGCACAACGCTGCCAGCCCTGGCGCTTCTTATCGGGTCTGCTGAAGTTTGGCAGGCCTTTTTGATGGCGAACGAGCCTTTGCACCGCTCTCGTCATCCGTAAGCCGGGGCCATTATCACTGGCGCTGGGAGGCGATGCGGTGTGAGGCCTGAAGGCCCGCCGTGGCGTGTTCCGCGACGTGAGGAAAGGAGAAACATGACAGCGTTTGAGCGTGCAGCCATGAGCCTGGAGGCCGTGGCAGTTGATGCTGATGAGTCTGAACAGTTGAAGTCCGTGCGTGGCGACAAGGCCTGGCGTGCGGTGGTCGTGTTGTTCGCGTCGGATGTGGCCTTGGGCATGCGCCGTGTGAGCCACAACGCCTTGGCGATGCTGGGCCTGGTGGCCGTGGTGAGTGTGTTGTTCCTGACGGGGCGTGCCGATGTGCGCTTTGACCTGGAGTCTCAGGCGTTGAACTGGCTGATGGAGCGTGCCAATTTGCGTGCTGGCAGCCTGGCCGTTGCGGCTGCCGGCGAGAGCAATGTCGAATTGCTCGCCATGGCCGAGCCGGAGGCCATCCAGCGTGCGACGGCGGCCAATCCGGCCAAACTCAATCGCCAGCAGTCCAACGTGGTGTACTGGCTGTCGGGGCGCTATAACGTGGCGCCCGAGCCTGTCAGCAGACTGGTTCAGGAAGCCTGGGAGGTCGCGCCCCGTGTGAAGCTGGAGCCGACGCTGGTCCTGGCTGTGATGGCCATCGAGTCCGGCTTCAATCCGTTTGCGCAAAGCCATGTGGGCGCGCAGGGGCTGATGCAGGTGATGACCCGTGTTCACCAGGAGAAGTACCAGATCTTTGGCGGCCAGAACGCGGCTTTCGATCCGGTGACCAATCTGCGCGTGGGGGTGCAGATCCTCAAGGAGTGCATCCAGCGCGCTGGCAGCACGGCCGGGGGGCTGAAGTACTACGTGGGCGCGGCCAACCTGACGGACGATGGCGGCTACGCGGCCCGTGTGCTGGCCGAGCAGGCGTTCTTGCGGCAAGTGGCTGCGGGCGTCAAGGTGCCGGTATCGGTGACGGTCACGATTCCGCAAGCGATCGTTCAGGCGGATGTGCATCCCAAACCAGCCGCGGCGCCTGCCAGCGCGCTGCCTGCCGCGCCGGCTGCCAGCGAGTCGGGCCAACCTGCGCCTGCCGCGCCGGTGGCGCGCCGCCCCGAGCAGGTGGCGATGCTTTTCTCGCGCTGAGCCAGAGTCCATTACAATCTGCGCTCTATCCAATTTCGCCGCGCAACTGGCGATACATGGCGTGCCGGCCGGTCGGGTGATCGGCGGCAAGGCCTGAGGTGGTGAACCACCGGGAAGCGCGGCCGGCCTTCAGGCGAGATCCTGGGGCCGTGTCAGCCGTTCGCCTGGGCAGCCCTCACATGTGGTCATGTTGGCCATCGCTGCGGGTCTTCAACCTAGAAGAGGACTGCCAAGTCATGTTTGACCGTGCCCAATCCACCCTTGCCAACGTTGACGCCGAACTGTGGGCGGCCGTGCAGGCCGAGAACAAGCGTCAGGAAGATCACATCGAGCTGATCGCTTCCGAGAACTACACCTCGCCCGCCGTGATGCAGGCGCAAGGTTCCCAACTGACCAACAAGTACGCCGAAGGCTATCCCGGCAAGCGCTACTACGGTGGCTGCGAATACGTGGACGTCGTCGAGCAACTGGCCATCGACCGTCTGAAGGCTTTGTATGGCGCACAGTTCGCCAACGTGCAGGCCAACTCGGGCTCGCAGGCCAACCAGTCTGTTTTCTTCGCGCTGCTGCAGCCCGGCGACACGATCATGGGCATGAGCCTGGCCGAAGGCGGCCACCTGACGCATGGCATGCAGCTGAACATGTCGGGCAAGTGGTTCAAGGTCGTGTCCTATGGCCTGGATGCCAAGGAAGACATCGACTACGAGAACATGGAGCGCCTGGCCCGTGAGCACAAGCCCAAGCTGATCATCGCGGGCGCTTCGGCCTTCGCGCTGCGCATCGACTTCGAGCGCTTCGCACGCATCGCCAAAGAGATCGGCGCCTACTTCATGGTCGACATGGCGCACTACGCCGGCCTGATCGCCGCGGGCGTCTACCCGAACCCCGTGCCGCATGCGGACGTCGTCACCTCGACCACGCACAAGAGCCTGCGTGGCCCGCGTGGCGGCATCGTGCTGAGCAACAACGAAGAGATCGCCAAAAAGATCAACTCGGCCATCTTCCCCGGCATCCAGGGCGGCCCGCTGATGCACGTGATCGCGGGCAAGGCCGTGGCTTTCAAGGAAGCGCTGTCGCCCGAGTTCAAGACCTACCAACAGCAGGTGGTGAAGAACGCCGCGGCGCTGGCCGACACGCTCACGAAGCGCGGCCTGCGCATCGTCTCGGGCCGCACCGAGAGCCACGTGATGCTGGTCGACCTGCGCCCCAAGAACCTCACGGGCAAGGAAGCCGAAGCCATCCTGGGTGCGGCCCACATGACCTGCAACAAGAACGGCATCCCCAACGACCCGCAAAAGCCGATGGTCACCTCGGGCATCCGCCTGGGCTCGCCTGCGTTCACGACGCGTGGCTTCAAGGAAGAGCAGGCCGTGCAGGTCGGGAACCTGATCGCCGATGTGCTGGACAACCCGCACGACGAGGCCACGCTGGCCCGCGTGCGCGAGCAGGTCGCGGCGCTGACGCGTCAGTTCCCGGTGTACCGCTGAACAACGGCGCTGTGATGCGTGCGTGATCAACCCGGCTTCGGACCCACGTCCTGGCCGGGTTTTCTGCTTTGTTCTTTTGGTCGTTCTTTTGCAGGGAGTTGAAGACGATGCGCTGCCCCTTTTGCGGTCATCACGACACACAGGTCGTCGAGACACGGGATTCGGACGAAGGCGATTCGACGCGCCGGCGCCGCAAGTGCAATGGCTGTGACAAGCGCTTCACGACATATGAGCGTGCTGAAATCGAGCTGCCGGCCATCGTCAAGCGCGATGGACGCCGCACCGATTACGACCGGGCCAAGCTCAAGGGCTCGTTGATGATCGCGCTGCGCAAACGGCCGGTGAGCGCGGAGGCGCTGGAAGGCGCGCTCGAGTCGATCGAGGCCAAGCTGCGGCAATGCGGCGAGAAGGAAGTGGTCTCGACGCAGTTGGGCGAATGGGTGATGCGCGAGTTGCGCAAGCTCGACAAGGTCGCCTATGTGCGCTTCGCGTCGGTGTACCGCAGTTTCGACGATGTCAGCGAGTTCGTCGCGGCCATCAAGGAGACGGGCAACAAGCGCGGCGCGAAGGCGCAGGCGGACGAGTGAGTGGGCCTGATGCCGCGCGCTAGCGCAGTTTGTGCAGCAGGCGATTGAGCAGGCCGCGTTTGCTGGCTTGAGGCGTTGGCGTGGCGGCTTCTTCGGGTGAGGCCTCGGCGCGCTCGTACGAGACGGCCAATTGCGCGAGCGTCTCGAAGATGTAGGCGCGTGGGTTGACCCGCACGCCCGTCGCGTCGGCGATCTGCCCGATGGCGCGCATGGCCAGCAGGGAGTGACCGCCCAGATCGAAGAAGTTGTCCTGCGGCGAGACCTCGGCCACTTCCAGCAGTTCGCGCCAGATGGCGGCGAGCCTGCTTTCCCAGGCCGTGAGCGATGCGGGCGTGGGCGCGGTTGCCGACGAGGTGGCGGCGTGGCCGTGTGGTGCTGGCAGCGCTTGCCGATTGAGTTTGCCGTTGGCCAGCAAGGGCATCTCGGGCAGCGTGACGAAGTGCTGCGGCACCATGTATTCGGGCAGGGACTGTCGAAGATGCTCGCGCCAGGCGCCGTGGTTGGCGGGCGCGCTGGCGTCTGCCGCGCGGCGCACGACGTAGGCGACGAGGCGAACGTCGCCCGGATGGTCTTCGCGCGCGATGACGACGCAGTGCGCGACGTCGGGGTGGCGCAGCAGGGCGGCTTCGATGTCGCCTGGTTCGATGCGGTAGCCGCGTACCTTGATCTGGTGATCGAGGCGGCCCAGGTGTTCCAGTTGGCCGCTCCACAGCCAGCGGCCCAGGTCGCCCGTCTTGTAGGCCTTGTAGGTCGATGCCGTATCGGGCACGAAGCGCGCGGCCGTCAAGTCGTCGCGGTGCCAATAGCCATTGGCGACGCCGTCACCTTCGATGATGATTTCACCGGGCGTGCCGATGGGGCATTCGTGCCCGGACTGGTCGACGATGCGCACGCGCGTGTTGGCGATGGGCTGGCCGATGCGGATGCCTTGCCCGGGGTCTTGCACGCGCCAGCAGGTGGACCAGACCGTGGTCTCGGTCGGGCCGTACATGTTCCACAGTTCGCCGCAGCGCGGCAGCAGGCGGCTGGCCAGATCGCATGACAGCGCTTCGCCGCCGATCAATGCCTTGAAGTGCGCGCGGCCCGCCCAGCCCGCATCCAGCAAGCCGCGCCAGGCCGCGGGCGTGGCCTGCATGACCGTGACACCGTGCTGCGCGATCAGGCGTTGCAGGGCCTGGCCGTCCATGACCTCGTCGTCGCTGGCCAGGAGGACCTGCGCGCCGACGGAGAGCGGCAGCAGCAGCTCCAGCACGGCGATGTCGAAAGACAAGGTGGTCATGGCCAGCAGTTTGTCGCTCGGCAAGAGACCAGGCGTTTGCGCCATGCTGTGCAGGAAGTTCAGCACGGTGCGGTGCGGCACGACCACGCCTTTGGGACGGCCCGTCGAGCCCGATGTGTAGATCACGTAGGCCGGGTCGTTGGGCGTTGGCGGCGTCAGCGGCGTGAAGGGCCCATGGCGGCCCGATGACAGGATCTCATGGGGTTTCACGCTGGCGGCGGGCGTGGTCTCGCCTGCGGGTGTCTGCCAGCCCTCGCTGAGGACCAGGCTCAGTTGGGCGTCCTGGCTCATGTCACGCAGGCGTTCGCCGGGGATGCGTGGGTCCAGCGGTACATAGGCGGCCCCGGTCATCAGCACGGCGCGCAGGCAGACCAGGGGCGTGATGCCGCGCGACAGATGGATGCCCACGCGGTGGCCTCGCCCGATGCCGCGTGCCTGCATGTGCCTGGCCAGGATCTCGGCCTGGTGCTGCAGTGTGAGGTAGCTCAGCTGCTGCCCTTCGAACGTGCAGGCCACGGCGTGTGGCGTGCGGGCGCATTGCGCGCGCAGCATGGCATCGAGGCTGTCGAACACGGGGATCGCTTGCCGGGTGTCGTTCCACCGGGTCAGCGCGGCCTGGCTTTCTGGGCTGAGCCAGTGCAGTTCCGAGATGCGTTGCCTTGGGTCTTGCAAGGCGCGTTCGAGAATCTGCAGGAAGTGGGCGACGAAGGCCCGGGCGGTTTCGGGGCGAAAGAGGGTGTCGGCGTATTCGAGGACGACCGTGTGCGTCATCTCCAGGTCGACGCCCAAGGACATGGGGAACTGCGGGGCGCCGCGGTCCAGCAGGATGCGTTGGGTGTGCAGGCCATCGAAGCGGATGCCGTCCGTCGGGGCATTGGCCACGTTGAGCATCACCTGCAGGCCCAGGGGCAGGTCATGCAGGCGCTTTTGGCTGCTCAGGTGTTCGACCAGTTGATCGAAGGGCAGGTCCTGATGGGCGTAGGCGCTCAGCGTGGTCTGCTTGACCTGGTCCAGCAGCTCGAGGAAGGTGATGCCATCAGGCAGGCGCGTGCGCATGACCAGCGTGTTGGTCAGGCTGGCGACGATGTGTTCTGTCTGGCTGTGCTGGCGATTGGCGATGGGCGTGACGACGGCCACGTCGTCGCTGCGGCCTTGGCGGCCAAGCAGGATGCTCAGGCCTGCCAGCATGATCATGAACGGGGTGTGGCCGCTGCTGCTCGCCTGTGCCAGGAGTTGTGTTCGCAGCGAAGCGGGGACGGGCGCCACGACACGCCGTGCCGATCGGTACCAGCCATCCGCCATGGTCTGATCGACGGGCAGGTTGGTGGGCGGCAGGTCCTGAAGCTGATGACGCCAGTAATCGAGCTGTGGCGCGAGGTGCGCTTGCACGGCTTCGCTGATCTGCCAACTGCCATGGTCGGCGCAATCGAGGACGACCTCGGGCAGGCTCAATGGCTCGCCGCGGATTGATGGTTGTAGACCTGGGCCAGTTCGCGGGCGATGTTCAGGTTGGCCCACAGGTCGACCAGGATGTGGTGGGCGACCCAGGCCAGGATGTGCGCTTCGTCATGGAGCTTCACGAACATCAGGCGCCACGGCGTCTGGTCTGTCAGGTTGAAGGGCATGGCCGCGATGCCATTGAGCGCATCGGATGCGGCTTGTTCGCGGCGATCGTCGGCGTGGTCGCTCAGGTCGATGGTGTCCAGTGCTGTTTGCCATGTTCCGTTGCTGGTGATGACCTGGTGAGGACCATCGGGCATCGTGACGAAACGCGTGCGGAAGGTGTCGTGGCGGCTGAACACCGTGTCGACGGCATGCTGCAGCGTGGCGCGGTTCAACGGGCCTTCGAGGCGCAGTGCGAACGTGACGTTGTAGCCGGTGGTGTCGGGTGCGAAGGACTGCACCAGCCACATGCGGCGTTGGGAGTGGGACAGCGGCAGCGGGTTGGCACGGCTTTGGCGCTCAATGGGCGGCAAGGCCGCATGGCTGCGCGCCGTGGCCTGAGCATGTTGAAGCCACTCGGCCATGCGCTCGATCGTCATGCCATCGAACATGGCTTCCATGGGGATGTCGATGCCCGTGGCTTCTCTGACGCGGGAGATGATCTGGGTGGCCGAGATGGAGTCGCCGCCCAGGTCCATGAAGGTGGCCTGGGGTGGGCAATCAGCCTGCTCGAGTATGGATGCCCAGATGGGGGTGAGGCGATCGATCAAGTCTGACGGGTTGGGTGAGTTGACCTGCGTAGTGTTCCACACGCCGTCGATGGGGGGCACGGGGGTTTACTTCCAGCAGTCCTTGACTGTGGCGGTGATGCCGGTGGGAGGGCTGATGCCTTTGAAGCCGGTTTGATCGATCGTGAATGCGCCGCACTTGTCATTGGTCATGGACCCTGTAGGCAATGGCGTAGCTTGAAGCAGGAAACCCGTATCGCTCACCTCATCTTGGTTGCTGTTGTCCTTTGCGAATGCGACGGTATAGGTCTGGGGCACATCCGTCTCTCGGGGGACGCGGGTCCATTCATCAGGCAACGAGTTGTTCGTTCCGGCGATGTTCTTTTTATAGCTGCTGTTGGATGCGTAGTACCGCTGCATGTACTGCGCGGCTTCCAGCAAGGCTGTCTGCGCTTGCGAGCGTCGGCCCCTTTTCACATATTCGGTATAGGAGGGGTAGGCGATGGCAGCCAGGATGCCGATGATGGCGACGACGATCATCAACTCGATCAGTGTGAAGCCGAGTCCTCGGTGTTTGGTCTCAAATGACATGGTTGATTTGGGGCATCAAGGATGAGGGGGATTCAGCAATTGGCGCCAGATGCGATCTTTGATGACCGATGGGGACGGAGGATTTCTGTAGCAAGCCAATTTGCCTGTGGTTGCATCCAGAAACGCATAGGTACCGGCCGGGCATGGCGTGGGATCTGAGCCTCCTCCAGTGGTATTTCTGTTTGTCTGTGCCAAAGGGCCGCCGGCTGTGTTGAAACCTGCAAAATCAAGATCGCTATCGTCGAATCGGCCGTCGCCATTGGCGTCCAGTTGCATGTACTGGTACTTGCCGCCGGTGGTGATGTCGACAACGATAGCGTAGCCCGCGCCCTTGTTCTGGCACGACTCCTCGTTGCCTGCGGGGCGTATGGTGTTGATGAGTGCCGTGGTGTTGGCAACCAGCATCGGCGCGTAAATGGCCTTGGGATGATCGACTGTCGCGCCTGTGGTACCGGACTGGGCAAAAGCGAGATCCAGAACCCAGCCCTTCTTTTGCGCCCAATCCACCGCGTTGGCGGTCAATCTGTAGAACGTATTCACCTCATGGGTGACAGTGTTGGTCACGTCGACGGCGCCGTTGACGGACTGTGTTTGCAGATCGTTGCGTGTGATCGCCGTCGGTGCCGTGGTCAGTGTGGATATGTTGCTGGCCACTTTGTCCCAAATGCCATAGACCGATTGCATGGATGTATTGCCGCTGTCGTTGGTCGTCAGCAACTTGCCCGTGTTGACAACCACCAATTGGCCCAATCGAGGGTGCGATGCAACCAGGGGCGCCGCCGTGATGGGCTGCGCCGATTGGCCGTCCGCTGCCTTGGCCGAGAACAGAGGTTGAGCCTTGTAGCCCACGGACATTTGCTTGGCGCTGGTGTCCCATTCGAAGCGCCAGAGATTGCCCTTGAAGTCGCCAGCATAGGCACCGATGACCTGGCCTTGACTGTTTTTAACCAGTGCCACGCCTCCCAAGCCATTGGCTGTGATGGTGCTGTCTGTTGAAACGGTTTGCGCCTCACCTGTTTCAAGATCGATCATGATCAATGCTGCGGTGTGATTGGGGCTGTCCACGCCGTTGCCCACGAAGACCTTCCAACTGCCATCAGGCAGCACACCGACCTGGGGTGTCGATGTGACGTATCCCATGTTGGCATTGCTCAACGAACTCTCCCAAAGCACGGAATCACCACTGAGATTGCCTGGGTTGTCTGTATCCAGCTTGAGCGCGAACACGGACCTGCCGCCAGCACCCATGGCACCGATCAAGACGTTGTTCCATTGTTTTGCACTTTGGCCCCGCGCCTGGAAGTAGGCGTCGGTCTCGATGAGTTGGCCGTCGACAAAATACTGATGGTAGTTGCTGGTGGAGCCATAGTCGGGGCGGGCAATCGTGGCCAGATTGGGCAGGCTCGCTTCCGGTACGAAGGCAAAGATTTCCGCGCCTTGCTTGGGCGAACTGGTGGCTGAGCCGCTGGTGTTGAAAGCGTGCAGCATGCCGCCATTGCCGCCGATGAACAGAGTCGATGTCTGGCGCGCATTCTTGTTGGCGAGATAGCTGCTGTAAAGGTCTCCTCCGCCTTGTGCGGCAGGCAGCTTGCCGTATCCCAAATCAGTACCAGTGCTGACAAGCAAGGGAGGTGAGTTCACGAAATCGGGCAGCACAAAACCGGCTGGGTTCACCGTTGATACTTTTTTGCGCGTTTTGAAAGTGATCCACGCAGGGTCACTGTCTCCACGGAGGTAGTTCACCAAATTGGCCGATGCCGTGCTGCCGATCAAGCTTTTGCTTCTCGCGCTCATCAGGTCGAATTTGAATTCGCTGGCCGCGCCTCTGCTGTTGACCCCGCCTGCTGTATCCCAAACGTAAATGCGCCGATCGGCGGCAGCCGGTGTTCTGTCTGCCGCGTTCCATTGTTCGGTGCTTGCAACGCCGTTGCTGTCCAAAGACAGCGCGCGGATATTGCCCGTCCAGGAAACGGCCTTGTATTCGGGGACGTACTTGGTGTTGTGATCAATCAATTGCGTTGACGCTGTCGCCACGCCAGCGACTTTGGAGACCGTGTCGCTGCTGGTGGTCAAGGCACGGACGAGCGCCGTTTTGAGCTGATCGGTTTGCGTGACCGAGAAGTACTCGCCATGCGAATTGATGGCCGCATGCCAGAGATCGTCAATTTCATTGACGGTGTTGGGCCAGCATATGCCGCCGGCGCTGCCACAACGGCTCAATTGAAGCAGTTTGTCGTTGTTGGTGTGCTCGTCCGTCGTGACGATGTTGCCGGACACGCCGAAGCCGATCATGAACTGGGTCAGGTGACGCCAGGTCGCGTTGTCGTTCTTGATGTTGGTGAGTGTGGTGCAGTCCGCGGTCGTGCGTCCTGTGCACAAGCTTGGATCGTTCACCTCGGATGGCGTCACGCTGACAGTGTTGAGATCTGTGCGCAGATCCGTTGCCCAGAAGTTGGTGGCGAAGTCCGCGAGCGTGTTGGAGATGCCGTCCTGGTAGGGGGCACCCAATGCGCCATCCGCATTGCCCACGGTACTGCTGCTTTCGCGGTAGTAGCCGTCTGTCACCAGGATGTTGTAACTCCGGCGGCAACCCAATTGCTGGTTTGCCTTGGCAGGAAGTCCCGCGGCAGGATCCGTGGCCCATGGCCCCAGCGTATCCCCGCGGCTGAAATACTGTCCTACCTCGTAGATGGCGTCTTTCGATGGCGTGCCGGGATAGGTCGCCAGGGAGCGCATCCAGTTGCTCAGGGCGGCTTTGTGGCCGGCATCCAGATTGCGGACGGATTGCTGAACGATTTTCGATGAGACGCCTTTGTTGAGGCCATCAGGCCAATACACCGCGTTGCCATCGAGCGAAGTGGACGGGACACCGTTGGTGAATGTGATGCCTTGGTGAATGGTGCCCCAGCCCACGCGCAAGTTGTCTTGCAGACTCATGAATGCTTCGGGGATGGCGCCTTTCGCGGTCAGCAGCCGGGAGCGGTAAAACACGAACCAGTTGGCGAAGTTCTGCAACTCCTGGACTTTGCTGCAGGTCACTTGCGATCCAACGGGGCCGCAGTCGGTGCGTTTGGATGGCTTGTCTGCCGTGGATGGATAGACAATGCCAGCGGCTGCGTCGATGGTATTGAGATTGATGTCTCTGTAGTTGCCTACTTGATCGGGCCTTTGTCCGGGATTCAGCAAATAGAGCAAGGCCGGGCTGTAGCTCATGCTCGAGCTTGAGCAGGCATAGTTGTTGTAGCTGGGCGCGCCGACATCGGTGCTGCAATACCAGTAGGCCAAATGGGTCGTGTCCTTTGTGAGATCAACCCATTCCGTGTTGGTGGAGTCCGGCGTCGCGGCGTCCGGGTGCAGATAGGCTGGGTCCAGCCAGGCATGCTCAGGATCCGCATTTCGGTAAGCTCTGTTGTCCGGCGTGACCCAAGGGGTGTACGTGATACTGGGGTTGTAGTAGATGCCATTGACATCCGGCGAGCGCATCTGTTTTTGGATCAGTTGCATGCCGGCCGTCAGCGTATTCAATGGTGCGGCGGTCACGTAAAAGGAGTCGAGGCCGCCTCCGTCAAACGAAAACTTGTTTCGCGACAATTCCCTTGGGTGCAAAAATACTTTCGCATCGTTGGGAAAGTTGACCGTCACATTGTTCAGGGTGAATGGCCGCTCAGGCAAATACTGATAGGTCATCGAACCGGAGTCATCCAGGGTCAACATGACGTTGGGCCTGGGAATGGTGTCGGCGCGATTGAAGAGCGGGGTCTGGCTTGGAGCCGACAGGGCCGGGCTGATGCAAGCATGGGCCAGCATCAAGGCCAGCGCGCATTGCCCGTACACATGTGTACCGTGGGTTGCGGCGGCATTGCGTTGAATTGTCCGATGTGTGGCGCGAACCTTCATGACAAGCCTCAGAATTTGACGATGGATTGCAGCCAGACCACTGCTCCGGATTGGGTGTGACCGGCCGTATCTTGTACATAGTTGTCGCTGAACCCGCGCGCTGTGACCACCGTGACTTCAGCCGTGCCCGTCAATGATCTTTTCTGGGCCATGCATTGCGGGGCTTTCCGATCGGTTTTCCTTTTCGTGACGCTGTTGTCTGCGGAGGTCACGAAGTCTGTGGGCACATTGGTGGCGACATTGGTACCGCTGTTGGCGTTCCAGTTGCCGAAGTCGTGCCAGGACTCGTCAGCCGGATCGGCGACAGCGTCCAAAGCCGTGACATGAGTTTCGCAATATCTCAAGGCGGCTTGCGCGGCTTGCATCGCTTGGGCATTCAAGCGATTGTTGTCGCTGATCACGTCGGTGCTCATGACATTGCGCATGATGGCCACGGAGGCCAGTCCGATGACGACCAGCATCACGAGTGCCACGATCAAGACCATGCCCGACTGTCGCGGGCTGGTTGATGGAGCGGAGAATTTCTTCATGGCAGTCGTACCTCAAGGCGCCAGTTGATTGCTGCCGGCTCTGTTGTTAAGGACCACGGTGGTCTTGAACGCGCGGTATATGCGGCGGTCATTGATGTACTGCACGTTACCCAGGCAATCGTAAAAAGGCGTGGAGGCTTGGCTCATGACTTCATCGTTGCTGCGCACGAGCAAACAGATGCGAACCGAGATCACGCGCGACCAATCTCCGGCGGGCACCTGATCGGCGGTCAGGTACTGCGCCACGTTGGTATCCGACGCGGTTTGGCCTACGCCATACCAGATCTTCATCCCGACAATGTTTTCCACCAGGGGCTGACTGTTGCCTGTCAGATCTGCATTGGGTCCAGTGTTGCCGTTGCCAAGGCAGCCCAGCGAGGGTGGCATCGCCGGCTGGGTCGCTGTGGCGGTTTGTGCTGGCAAGATGGTGAAGCGGCTATCGGCCAGATAGTAGGTGAGCGCGCCGGTTCCGGCTCCGGCTGTGAGCGGGCTCAAGCCGGAACCTGTGCAATCGACGGGAACTGGTGTCGCATTGACTGTGGGCGTGCTCTCCGTATCGGCTTCATAGCGGACGGCCAGTGAGTCAGGCTGTGGCGTGACCCCTGCCGCGGATGTCGCGTTGCAAGCCACGTTTGAATAATCGGCCTTGTTTTTCGTACCGTCGGCGAAGCCTTCCGTGCAGCCGTAAATGAAATCGCCAGCGTATACCTTGGTGATTTTGGCGTTGTCGCCTGTGCCGGACACACCGATAGGGCGGCTGTAGCCGGCCATGGCGATGTGGTTGCGCAAGATACCCATCGCCAGCGAAGCATCCTGGGTGACCTGGGTGAGTGCCGCAGCCTGCCGTGCACCAGAACTGTTGTTCAAGTAATTGGCGAAGACGGTGCCAATAACGACCAAGCCAATGGCCAGCGACACCATGACTTCGACGAGAGAGAAGCCGTGGATGCGATTGGCGCGCCTGCGATGCATGTGCGGCTGCGGGGCAAATCGAAGGAATGCGTAGCTCATAAAGTAATGCGGAAATACATACAGCGCGGCGTGACATTGGCGTCGCTTTTCACCAAGTTGCCGACGCATTCGTCGCCGTTGCGGTCGGATGTATTGCGTTCGGTGGCTTCGTTCCAAATGAGCCAGACATCCACTGCCTCATCTGTTGCATCGACGGTCGATATCCATGCGGCGCCATTTGGCAAGGCTCTCGATACGGCGAGTCGCCAGTCCGCCAGATCGCTTTGGGCGATTTCCTGTGTGGTGCAGAGCTTGGCCGAGCCATTGCACGCGATGGCCTTTGTGCTATCGGTGCTTGTCGGGGCGTTGGGGTACTTCGTGGTCAGGGTGTAATTGCCACTCAGAAAGCCTGTGCGATTGGCCCGCATGCGATCGGCCAGATCGCCGGCCAACATCGCTCCCAAGGTGCGGATCTCGCTGGTTTTGGTGAGTCGGGTGGCGTTGACCTGCATGGCGATCATCGCGAGGATGCCCAAGGCGATGACCAGGGCCGCCACGAGCACTTCAATCAGAGAAAAACCTTGTTGCTGGCGCATGGTGTTGAGGCGTTCAGCCGCCGTTGTTGGTGCTTGTCGCGGCGTTGGCGACACTTTTGCATGCGGCTTTACGCATCCGCCCTTGCGCAGAAATCACCAATTTGAGACACAGCGGATCGTCTGCGGCGTTGTTCGCACTGGGGCTGATGAAGAAGGTGCCCTGGTTGATGCCGCCTGACGGCAAGCCATTGGCCTGATAGGTGATAGACGCCTTGCTGGCATTGTTGATGGAGCCGGAGCGAACGGTTTGTTCGATGTGCAGCACAGTGTCCGTGCCCTTTTCATAGCTGCCACTGGTTGCGTAGTCCAGAAACACCATCCAGCCATGGGACCAGTCCGTACTCGTGCTGGCTGCGCATTGCGCATCCTCGCTTTTGCTGAAAGTGCTGCCCGAGAGCGCACACACCGTGACGGTGCCGCTGCGCTTGAGGGCTTCGGATCTGGCTTGGCTCAATGCCGTGCCGATCGCGTCGATGTCCGCCGCCACCTGCTGCTTCTGCAAAAAACTTCTCAACTGCGGCGCCCCGATCGCCATCAAAATCGCCACCACGGCAACCGTTACCATCAGCTCCACCAAAGTGAAGCCGCGCGGTTGGGCGGGATGGGTGTGTGAAACGTCACGGTTTGTCATGCGTCCGATTCTGCACGGCGGTCCTTGGCGCTCCAAGACCGCATTCCGATGGGCGGTCGCTGGTTTCGGACCAGCGGTCGTACCGAGGGGATGAACGGACACCCTGTTTCGGGGGGCGGGGGCGTGATAACCCGAGCTTCTTGTTTTTCTGATCGTGAAACCAGCCATGTCCGATGATCTGTTTCTGGCCCAGGCCGTGAGCCTGGCGCGTGGGGCCATTGGCCTGTCCGAGCCCAATCCGCGCGTGGGTTGCGTGCTGGTGGCGGCGGGTCAGGTGATCGGCCAGGGGCACACGCAGCAGGCGGGCGGGCCGCATGCCGAGGTCATGGCCCTGCGCGACGCCCAGGCTCGCGGCCACAGCGTGGCGGACGCGACGGCCTACGTGACGCTGGAGCCCTGTTCGCACCACGGTCGCACGCCGCCGTGCGCCGATGCGCTCGTGCGCGAGCGGCTGGGGCGCGTGGTCGTGGCGGCGCTCGATCCCAATCCGCTGGTGGGGGGGCAGGGCATCGCGCGTTTGCAGGCCGCCGGCATCCAGGTGGATGTGATCGGTGCGGATCACCCGAGTGCCGTCGCGGCGCGCGAGTTGAACATCGGCTTCCTGTCGCGCATGGTGCGCAAGCTGCCCTGGGTGCGTCTGAAGATGGCGGGCTCGCTGGATGGCCGCACGGCCTTGAACAACGGCCAGAGCAAATGGATCACGGGCGAGGAGGCCCGCGCCGATGGCCAGGCTTGGCGCGCGCGCGCGGGTGCCGTGCTCACGGGCATCGGCACCGTGCTGGCCGATGACCCGCGGCTGGATGTGCGCGCCATCGCTGTCCACAAGCAGCCGATGCGTGTGGTGCTGGACGCGCATTGGCGCACGCCGCCCGCCAGCCAGTTGCTGGCCTTGCCGGGGGGGACCTTGGTCTACGGTCTGGACGGCGACGCGGCTTCGGCGCAGGCCAGGGCCAGGCTGCAGCAGGCCGGGGCCGAGGTCGCGTTGTCTGGCGCGGATGCCGGCAGCGCGGGGCGGCATCTGGATCTGGGGCCCGTCCTGCAGGACCTGGCCCGGCGCGGCGTCAACGAGCTGCATGTCGAGGCCGGGGCGCGGCTCAATGCGGCGTTCATCGCGGGCGGTTGGGTCGACGAGTATCTGGTCTACCTGGCGCCCAAGCTGATCGGCCCGGGACGCGGCCTGGCGGACCTGTCCGAGCTGGCGCAACTGGCCGATGCCGTCGCCTTGCGGTTTCACGAGGTGCAAATGATCGGCAGTGACCTGCGCGTGCTGGCCCGCCCGCCCGGGCGAGACCGCTTTTGAGCGCCTGGTGGTGGCCGGGCGTCTCATTGCGCACGCTTGCCCCGCATTCCTTGGGGCAACCCCGGGTTTCTGCCTGGATCGGGGCCCGAGCCCGCCTACAATCGCGGGATGCCCATTTCACCCATTCCCGAGCTGATTGCTGAACTCGCCGCTGGCCGCATGGTCATCCTGGTCGATGAAGAAGACCGCGAGAACGAAGGCGATCTGGTGCTGGCGTCCGACCACGTCACACCCGAAGCGATCAATTTCATGGCCAAGTACGGCCGTGGCCTGATCTGTCTGACCCTCACGCGTGAGCGCTGCGAGCGGCTGCAACTGCCGCCCATGGCCAGCCGCAACGGCACCAAGCACGGCACCGCTTTCACGGTGTCCATCGAGGCGACCGAGGGCGTGACCACGGGCATCTCGGCGGCCGACCGCGCCCGCACCGTGCAGGCGGCCGTGGCCCGTTTCGCCAAGCCCTCTGATCTGGTGCAGCCCGGCCACATCTTCCCGCTGCAGGCGCAGGATGGCGGCGTGCTGATGCGCGCGGGCCATACCGAGGCCGGTTGCGACCTGGCGGGCATGGCCGGCCTGACGCCTTCGTCCGTGATCTGCGAGATCATGAACGACGACGGCACCATGGCCCGTCTGCCCGATCTGGAGGTGTTCGCCAAAGAGCACAGCATCAAGATCGGCACGATCGCCGACCTGATCCAGTACCGCAGCCGCAACGAGTCGCTGATCCAGAACCTGGGCAAGCGCACGATGCAGACGCCCGAAGGCGATTTCGACACCACTGTGTTCCGCGACCGCACCGGCGCGCTGCACCTGGCCCTGACGCTGGGCCAATGGACGCCCGATGACGAGGTGCTGGTGCGCGTGCACGAGCCCTTGTCCGTGCTCGACTGGCTCGATGCCGGCAGCCGCACGCACTCTTGGGCGCTGCCCAAGGCGCTGGCTACCGTGCGCGAAGCGGGCCGGGGCGTGGTCGTGCTGCTCAATGCGGGCGACGATGCCGAGCGCCTGCAGGAGCGCCTGGTGCCCGATGCACCTGTCCAACCCCCGAAGACGCCGGTCGACCTGCGCACCTACGGTGTGGGCGCCCAGATCCTCAAGACACTGGGCGTGCACCGCATGCGCCTGATGGGCAACCAGCAGCGTCTGCCCAGCATGGTCGGCTATGGCCTGGAAGTCACCGGCTTCCTGACGGCCGACGGCGTCACGCTGGCGCCATCGAATTGACCCATGCTGTGACACCCTGAAGCCTTCGCGCTTGATTGTTTGTTGATCGCTCTTTTCTCATCCACCCATTCGCTCTTTTTTCTGACTGGAACACCACACCATGCAAGGCGCTGACAAAGGACAAGCCGGCCGGCTCGACGGCGACGATCTGCGGATCGGGATCGTGCAGGCCCGCTTCAACGACGAGCTGACGGGCCGCCTGGCCACGGTCTGCATCGACGAGTTGATCAAGCTGGGCGTGTCGGCCAGGCACATCCAGCACGTGACCGTGCCGGGCGCGCTGGAGGTGCCGACCGCGCTGCAGGCCATGGCCGACAGCGAGCGCTTCGACGCGCTGGTGGCGCTGGGCTGCATCATCCGCGGCGAGACCTACCACTTCGAGTTGGTGGCCAACGAGAGCGGCGCGGGCGTGACCCGTGTCAGCCTCGATCACCATGTGCCGATCGCCAACTGCATCCTGACTGTCGAGAACCAGGCGCAGGCAGAAGCCCGTGTCGAAGAAAAGGGCCGTGACGCGGCCCGCGTTGCCGTCGAGATGGCCAACTTGCTGGATGACCTGCTGTGAGCCAATCTTCCGACATCCCCAACAAGCCCGCCGCACCGCTGGAAGGCCGCCCGGCCCGCAAGACAGCCGCCGGCGGCCCGCCCCGCGATCGTGCCAAATCCTCACGCCGCCGTGCCCGCGAGTTCGCGCTGCAAGGCCTGTACGAATGGCAGATCAACACGCGTGAAGCAGGCAGCATCGACGCTCACATCCGGGAACAAGACGAGTTTGCCAAGTGCGACCGGGCCCATTACGATGCACTGCTGCACGGCTGCATCGACCAGCGTGCGCAGCTGGACGAGGCTTTGCTCAAGTTTCTGGACAGACCTGTCGAAGAATTGTCGCCAGTCGAGCATGCCGTGCTCTGGATCGGTGCGTATGAACTGACGCATTGCCTGGACGTGCCGTACAAGGTCGCCATCAACGAGGCGGTCGAGTTGGCCAAGAGTTTTGGCGGCACCGACGGGCATAAATACGTCAATGGCGTGCTGGACCACCTGGCACCCGGCCTGCGCCCTGACGAAGTCAAAGCAGCGCGCCCCAGCCATCGGTGAAGGGCGCCCATCAAAGGGTACCTGATTCGTGTCGACGCCCACGCAACCCGCAGAGGTGACGCAACCTTATGACGAAGAGGTTGAACGTTCGGCTGCCGACGACATCGACACGGTCGCCGAAACCCGCCCTTTGCCCGAGCAGGAGCCGCTGGACCGTGGCCGCCTCAAGCCGGAGCTGATGCCCAGCATCGGGCACATCGGACGGTATGCGCTCAAGTACGTGATCGGCGAGGGCGGCCTGGGCACCGTGTACGCGGCCCATGACCCGCTGCTGTCGCGCCTGATCGCCATCAAGACCCTGCATGTGGACATGACCTCGGCGGAGCAGTTCGACGCGCTGTTCCTGAACGAGGCCAAGGCCGCCGGCAGCCTGAACCACCCGCACATCGTGACGATGTACGACGCGGGCACGAGCGAGCAGGGCACCTACATCGCCATGGAGATGCTGCGCGGCAAGGACCTGCGCCAATTGCTGGCCATGGGCTGGAAGCCGACGCCCGTGCAGGCCGCGCTGATCGTGCGGCGCGTGGCCGATGCCTTGTCCTACGCGCACCACAAGGGCGTCATCCACCGCGACATCAAGCCCGCCAACATCTTCATGGTCGGGCGCACGCAGCCGCGCGTGCTGGACTTCGGCATCGCGCGCATCCGCCAGGCCGAGTCGCTGGCGCAGCGCGATGATCCGCAAAGCCGCTTCCAGGAGATCGTGGGCGGCTCGCCTTACTACATGGCGCCCGAGCAGGTGCAGCACAAGCCGGTCGACAGGCGTGTGGACGTGTACGCGCTGGGCGTGGTGCTGTACGAGCTGCTGGTCTACCGGCGCGCCTTCAGCGGCAACAGCCTGGAAGAAATCGCCGATGCCGTGCTGAACAAGCCCGTGCCTTTGCCGCACGAGGTGAACCCGGACGTGCCGGTGGCCGTGTCCGAGATCGTCGCGCGGGCCATGCACCGCGACCCGGAGCAGCGCACGCGTTCGGCGCGGCGCCTGGCCCATGAGCTGCGCGAGTGGCTGAACACGGTGGACGGCGGCGCGGCCGAGGCCGAGATGGCGCGTCGCAAGCGCATGCCCAAGGCGGCGCGGCCTGGCTTGTGGTCGGTGGCGGCCGCGGGTTGGCTGGCCGTGGCGTTGGGTGTGGGCCTGTATGCGTGGCAGTTGCGCCAGTCGGGGCAGGCGCGCGTGGTGGCGGCGCGGCCTGTCGTCGTCGGCACGCCGGCCCGCACGGCTGCCGTGCCGGTCACCAAGCCTGAGCCCGTGATCGCGCTGGTCGAGCCGGTGGCGTCGGCTGTGCCCGCTGTGGCGGATGCGGCTTCAGCGACTGGCGTGGTGCAGGCCGCGTCGGCCGAGGTGCTGGCGGCGAGTGCGGCGGTGGCCAACGAGGCCGCTCCCGCTCAAGCAATGGCCACTGACGCCAAGGTCAAGGCACATGCCGCCGCGCCTGTGGCCGCGACGGGCGTGCTCAAGCTGTCCGTCATCCCTTGGGGTGAGGTGTGGGTGGATGGCCGCAGCATGGGCGTGACGCCGCCTTTGCCGCAGTTGCGCTTGCCCGTGGGCGCGCATGTCGTCGTGGTCCGAAACGGTGATTCGCCCGAATTCAAGCAGACAGTGGATGTGCAGGCCGGCAAGACGCTGCAGATCAAGCACAATTTCTGACCTCGCAACCCAAACGCTGAAGTCATGACGTATCACCACACGCTGCCTGCATGGGCTTCGATGAGCGCCGCCGTGGCGCTGGTGCTGGGCCTGTCGGCTTGCTCGCACCTGTCGAAGAAGGATGCGCCTGCCGCTTCCGATGCCGCCGCATCGGCACCCGCCGCGCCGGCATCGTCGCCCGCCGTGGCCGATGTGCCTGTGGGCAAGACCCCGTCTGTGGCGGATGCGGCTTTGGCTGACGGCTTGAAGTCCTACCAGGCCGGGCAGTACCGTCAGGCCGAGAGCCAGTTGAAGACCGCGCTGCAGGCCGGCTTGAAGCTGCCTGCCGATGTCGCCAATGCCGACAAGCACCTGGCCTTCATCTACTGCATGACCAAGCGCGACACCTTGTGCGCCACGTCGTTCAAGGCCGCCAAGGCCGCCGACCCGGGCTTCGCCTTGAGCAAGACGGAGGCCGGCCACCCCATGTGGGCCAAGACTTACAAAAAGGCCATGGGCCTGAAGTAAGGCCCGGCTTCAACGGGCCTGCTCGCTTCACGTGAGCGCGATGAGCAGCTGGCGGTCGCCCTGAGCGGCCCAGCGCCGCGTTTCTTCTTCCAGCAGGTGCAGCGTGCGCGGGTGCAGGCTGGCCCACTTGCGCGCCAGCATCAGCCTGGCTTTGCCGCGCACACGCTGCAGCGAGGCCACGTTGGCCGGCAGGTCGATGCGCGCGTGATGCAGGATGATGGCCAGCCGCAGGCACAGCACCTGCGACATCAAGACCTGGTCATGCTTGTGCTCGGCCAGCTTGATCAGCTCGCCGCGCTGCCCCAGCACCAGGATCGCCAGGCGGCGCAGTTGCGACTGCGAAAAGCCCGATGCGTCCACGTGGCCCAGCAGGTAGGCGCTGTGCCTGTGATGGTCGTGGTGCGAGACCATCATGCCGATCTCGTGCAGGGCGCTGGCCCAGCCCAGCTCGCGCGCGTCTTCGCCGTCGATGCTGGCTTGCGGCTCGCCCAGGCCCAGCCACAGGCTGTTGGCGCGCTGCCGGATGCGCTCGGCCTGCGCCAGGTCCACATGGAAGCGCTGCTGCATCTCGCGCACGGAGGTGTCGCGCGGGTCGGGCTGGCGGTGGTTGCGGGCGGCCTCGAGACGCTCTTCGAGGTCGAAGATCACGCCCTGCCGCAAGGCGCCCTTGGCGGGGCGCAGCGCCTCGACGTCGAAGTGCTGCGACAGCGTGTAGAGGATGGACAGCCCGCCGCCCAGCACGGCCTTGCGTTCGGGCTTGAGGCCGACGAGGTTCAGGTTCTCGGTCGAGCCGGCCGCGATGCACTGCTCGATGCACCAGCGCAGGCCTTCGGGCGTGATGCTGCCGTCGGAGATGTTGTTGGCCGCCAGGATCTGCGAGACGGCGCCCACGGTGCCCGACGAGCCCAGCGCCTCCTGCCAGTGGTGGCGACCGAACAGCGTCAGCGCCTCTTCGAGCTCGGCGCCCGCGGCGATCTGGGCGTTGCGGAAATACTCGGCCGTGTAGCGCCCTTGCGGGAAGTGCTGGATCGACAGGCTCACGCTGCCCACGCCGAAGGACTCGGCCTTCTGGGCGGTGCGGCCGTGGCCGAGGATCATCTCGGTCGAGCGCCCGCCGATGTCGATGACCAGGCGCGGCAGCTCGCTGGGCTGCAGGCGCGAGACGCCCTGGTAGATCAGGCGGGCTTCTTCGCGGCCCGAGATGATCTCGATGGGATGGCCCAGCACGCGGTCGGCGCGCTGCAGGAAAGCGTCGCGGTTGCGGGCCTCGCGCAGCGTCTGCGTGGCCACGGCGCGCACCTGCCAGGGCGCGAAGCCCTTGAGGCGCTGGGCGAATCGGGCCAGGCAGATCAGGCCGCGCTGCGTGGCCTCTTCGGTGAGCATGCCATGGGCATCGAGGCCGGCGCCCAGGCGCACGGTTTCCTTGAGGTAGTCGATGCGCTTGTAGCGGCCTTTGCACAGCTCGGCGATCTCGAGCCGGAAGCTGTTGGAGCCCATGTCGATGGAGGCCAGCAGGTTGGGGAACCGGCTGTTGTCCAAGGTGGTGGGTTGAGGCTTGCTGGTTTTGACGGCGGGCATTTTGTCCATGCGACGTATTGTCTCCGCTTTGCATGACAGCCATGCGCCGAATGCCGGATGTGGCTTGACAGGATTGCTAAGATCGCTGGATGACCTTGACCTATATCGTGGCCGCGACCTTCATCGGCGGGCTTGTTTCGGTGCTGCTGGCGGCGGCCTTGTCCGCGCCCTTGCTCGGGCTGATCGTGCGGCACCTCGTGAGCCTGTCGACCGGCGTGCTGCTGGGCACGGCCTTGCTGCATGTGCTGCCCGAGGCCTTCGAGTCCGGCAAGCCGCCGCAGGCCCTGTTCCTGACGCTGCTGGGCGGGCTGCTGTTCTTCTTTTTGCTGGAGAAGGCCGAGCTGTACCGGCACGGCCACCATCACGAGCACGACGGCCATCATCACCATCACCACTTCGACAAAGAGCAGGCGGGCCGGGGCGGCTGGAGCGTGCTCGTGGGCGACAGCATCCACAACTTCTGCGATGGCGTGCTGATCGCGGCGTCATTTCTCGCCGACCCGCACCTGGGCTTCATCACCTCGCTGGCGATCATCGGCCACGAGATCCCGCAGGAGGTGGGCGACTACATCGTGCTGATCAACGCGGGCTTCTCGCGGATGCGGGCGCTGGTCTACAACATGATCTCGGGCATGTCGGCGGTCGTGGGCGGCGTGCTGGGCTACTTCCTGATCGGGCCGTGGAAAGCGTTCTTGCCCTACATGATGGTCGTGGCGGCCAGCAGCTTCGTGTACGTGGCCGTGGCCGACCTGATCCCGCAGTTGCAAAAGCGCCTGAGCGGGCGCGACACCTTCATCCAGCTCTTCTGGCTGGCCGTGGGGCTGCTGATGATCGCGTCCATCGTGCATGGCCTGCACGATCCGCACTGAGCCGCGCAAGCATTTCTACTTGGCAGACTTGAGCCGCGTGGACGCCATGCCCGCGCCCACGATGAGCAGCATGCCCAGCACGCCATCGGGCGAGAGCTTCTCGCCGAACAGCAGCATGCCCAGCAGGCTCGCGTGCACGATGCCCAGGTACTGCAGGCTGGCGTTGACCAGCATGCGGCCCTGCGCGTAGGCCCGCGTCATCAGCAGCTGCGCCAGCGTCGCGAAGCTGCCCACGCCGATCAGCGCGGCCCAGGCCCATGCGGGGATCCGGCCCCAGGCCGTCGGGTTGGTCTGGCCGGGGATCAGCCAGGTCAGGGCGCCCAGCAGCGTGCCCATCAGCGAGAAGTAGAAGACCACGCGCACTTCGGTCTCGCCCGCGCGGCCGAGCGCCGTCACCTGCACGTAGGCCATCGCGGCCAGGATGCCCGAGCCCACGCCGAGCAGGCCGGCCACGATCTGGTCCTTGGCGATCGTCGGGTGCAGCACGAGGCCCACGCCCGCGAAGCCCACGGCGATCGTGGCGAGCAGGCGCTTGTCGACGCGGCCATCGCCGAAGAAGCTGGCGCGCATCAACAGGTAAGCGGCCATCCACACCGACGACATGTAGTTCAGCGTGACGGCCGTGGCCAGCGGCAGGTGCCCGATGCAGTAGAACCACAGCGTCAGGGCCAGCACGCCCGCCAGGCCGCGCTTGACGTGCATCATCGGCACCCTGGTCTGCAGGCCCGTGCCCGACGCCCACGCGATGAAGGCCATCATGATGGCGCCGACCAGCCCCCGCGCGCTGACGACAGCGGCCGTGCCGAAGTGCTGCGAGGCCAGCTTGACGCACACGCCCATGCAGGCGAACAGCATGGTGGCCAGCACCATCTGCGCGTAAGGAGAAAAGCCGGGCTTGTTGGACATCTGTTGGCATGCCCCCACCCCATCCAGCGACCACCTTGGATCCGGCTCTGCCGGTCCAATGGTGCTGCCCCTCGGGGGGCGCGCGTCAAGCGCGTAGGGGGGGCATCTTCTTGCGGTACCACTCGTGGAAGTGCTGCATGCCGTCTTCCATCGGGCTTTGATAAGGGCCGACCTCGTTGTCGCCGCGTGCGTACAAGGCCTTGCGGCCCGCGTCCATGCGCTCGGCGATCTCGTCGTCCTCGATGCAGGTCTCCATGTAGGCGGCCTGCTGGGCCTCGACGAACTCGCGCTCGAAGGCGACGATCTCTTCGGGGTAGTAGAACTCGACCACGTTGAGCGTCTTCTGCGGGCCCTGCGGGTACATGTTGGAGACGACGAGCACGTGCGGGTACCACTCGACCATCATCGTCGGGTAGTAGGTCAGCCACATCGGCGCCTTGCGTGGGCGGCTCGCCGTCGCGGTACTTCATGACCACGTCGTGCCAGCTTCCTTGTAGACCGTCCGAGCCGGGGCTTGTTGAAGCTCGTTGGCCACGCCCACGGTCTGCACGGAGTACGCGCGGGCCGAAGTCCCAGGCCAGGTCGTCGCAGCTCACGAAGTTTCCCAGGCCGGGGTGGAAGGGGCCGACGTGGTAGTCCTCGAGGTAGACCTCGATGAAGGTCTTCCAGTTGTAGTGGCACTCGTGCATCTCGACCTTGTCGAGCACGAAGCCGCTGAAGTCGAAGTCGCCGCGGCGCGCGCCGATGCCGGCCAGGTCAGCGGCGATGTCGCGGCCGTTGTCCTCGAAGATCAGCCCGTTCCAGTTGCGGAAATCTTGTAGTTGTTGAGGTTCAGGCAAGGATCTTGCTCGAAGTGCGGCGCACCGATCAGCTCGCCCTGGTGGCTGTAAGTCCAGCGGTGCAGCGGGCAGACGATGTTGTCTTCGGCTGTTGCCACGGCCCTTGAGCATCACGGCCTGGCGATGGCGGCAGACGTTGGAGATCAACTCGATGCCGCTCGCGCGAACGCACCAGCGCGCGGCCTTCACCTTCCTGCGGCAGGGCGTAGTAGTCGCCCACCTCAGGCACCGACACCTCGTGTCCCAGGTAGCGCGGGCCGGACTGAATAGATTCGCGCAACCTCCTCTTGGTAACAGAGATTCGTCGAAATACGACGGATGACCGGCAGCTGAGTGTCGGTACTGCGCGCGAAGAGCTTTCGAGTGCGGTACTCAGATCGGACATGATCCCCAGGATCTCCAAAAACCAATGCCAAAGTCTTGTCCGGAAAGACAAAAATGCCCCTGTCGGCTCGAGTTGACAAGACCCTGGCCGGTGCGTTTGTGCTGTCTGTACGAGAAAACTGCAAGCTACGTCATCAGGGACCCGAGGCTGGCCAGCCCCTGGTCTCTACGTCACCGGTCACAGCTGCGGCCTTGCACAGCCTGGGCCGACACTAAAACCTGACCCGGGGGCGTCCGGGTAGCGGGAGGGGCGTGCATAAGCGCATACCATTTCGCTTTGGGCGAGATGAAGAATAGGCATTTCCGCAACTCGGGGCTTTCAGGCGCTCGAAACCTACAATGCGGCGATTTCCTCGGCAAGACACATGGCCAAGTACGTCCCCGGCGCCGCACGCGGCACCTCCTCCGTTGAAACGCCTGAGCCGTCCAGCTATGAAGAAGCGCTGGGCGAGCTGGAGCAGCTGCGTGGGGCAGATGGAGTCGGGCGCCTTGCCCCTGGACCACCTGCTGGCCAGCTACCAGCGCGGGGCCGCAGTTGCTGAAGTTCTGCCGTGGCCGTCTGGAGGCGGTCGAGCAGCAGGTCAAGCTGCTGGAAGACGGGCAGCTCAAACCATGGGACGAGGCATGAGCGCCGAGCGCTTCACAGGCTGGTCGGCCGATGTGCTGGCCCGTGTGGAATCGGGCCCTGAGCGAGTGGGTGCCCGCGTCGGCGCCGGCCGGTCTGGGCGAGGCCATGCGCTATGGCGTGCTCGATGGCGGCAAGCGTTTGCGCGCCTTGCTCGTGCAGGCGGCGGCCGAGGCGGCGGGCGCCTTGTCGACGCCGCAGGGTGGCGAGGCGGCCTTGCGCGCGGCCTGCGCGGTCGAGCTGATCCATGCCTATTCGCTGGTCCACGACGACATGCCCTGCATGGACAACGACGTGCTGCGCCGTGGCAAGCCCACGGTGCATGTGCAGTTCGGCGAGGCCCAGGCCATGCTGGCCGGCGATGCGATGCAGGCGCTGGCCTTCGAGGTGCTGACACCCGATGTGGGCGAAGGCGCGGGCGTGACGCCGCAGATGCAGGCGCGCCTGTGCCGCCTGCTGGCGCGTTCGTCGGGCCAGGCGGGCATGGCGGGCGGCCAGGCCATCGACCTGGCCAGCGTGGGCCATGCGCTGGACGAGGCCACGCTGCGCGACATGCACCAGCGCAAGACCGGCGCCTTGCTGCGCGCCAGCGTACAGATGGGCGCGGCCTGCGGCGGCCTGCAGACCGACAGCGCGGCCTGGCAGGCCCTGACCGCCTATGGCCATGCGATGGGCCTGGCCTTCCAGATCGTCGACGATGTGCTCGATGCCACGCAGGGCTCCGAGACCCTGGGCAAGACGGCCGGCAAGGATGCCGATGCCAACAAGCCGACCTATGTGGCCTTGCTGGGCCTGGATGGCGCGCGCAAAGAGGCGGCCGAGCTGCTGGACCAGGCCTTGTCGGCCTTGAACCGCAGCGGCCTGCCCGACGGTGCCACGACCTGGCTGGCCGCGCTGGCCGAACGCATCGTGCACCGCGATCACTGAATAAAAATATCCACCCAAGGATGCCCAACATGACATACCCCCTGCTGTCCAGGGTCGACAAGCCAGCCGACATCCGGCATTTGTCGCGGTCCGAGCTCAAGCAACTGGCGTTCGAGCTGCGCGACTACCTGCTGCACAGCGTGTCGCGCACGGGCGGGCACCTGTCGTCCAACCTGGGCACGGTCGAGCTGACCATCGCCTTGCACTACGTCTTCAACACGCCGGAAGACCGCCTCGTGTGGGACGTGGGCCACCAGACCTATCCGCACAAGATCCTGACGGGCCGCCGCGACCGCATGCCCACGCTGCGCCAGTTGGGCGGCATGAGTGGCTTCCCGCGCCGCGACGAAAGCGAGTACGACACCTTCGGCACGGCGCACTCGTCCACGTCGATCTCGGCGGCCTTGGGCATGGCCCTGGGCGCACAGCTGCGCGGCGAGGCGCGCAAGGCCGTGGCCATCATCGGCGATGGCGCGATGACGGCGGGCATGGCCTTCGAGGCGCTCAACAACGCGGGCGTGCCGCATGCGGGCAAGATGGCCGATGTGCTGGTCGTGCTCAACGACAACGACATGTCGATCTCGCCGCCCGTCGGTGCGCTGAACCGCTACCTGGCGCGCCTGATGTCGGGCCGCTTCTACACGGCCGCGCGCGAGTCCGCCAAGCAGATGCTGCGCAACGCGCCGCCGCTGTTCGAGCTGGCCAAGAAGCTCGAGGAACACGCCAAGGGCATGGTCGTGCCGGCCACGATCTTCGAGGAGTTCGGCCTCAACTATGTGGGCCCGATCGATGGCCACGACCTCGATTCGCTGATCCCGACGCTCGAGAACCTGCGCGACCTCGGCGGCCCGCAGTTCCTGCATGTGGTGACCAAGAAGGGCTATGGCTACAAGCTGGCCGAGGCCGACCCGATCGCGTACCACGGGCCGGGCAAGTTCGACCCGGCTGTGGGCCTCGTGAAGGCGCCCGCGACGGCCGAGCCGCCCAAGCCGACGTTCACGCAGGTGTTCGGGCAGTGGCTGTGCGACATGGCCGCGGCGGACCCGCGTCTGGTCGGCATCACGCCGGCGATGCGCGAGGGCTCGGGCATGGTCGAGTTCCATCAGAAGTTCCCCGGGCGCTACTTCGATGTCGGCATCGCCGAGCAGCATGCGGTGACGTTCGCGGCGGGCCTGGCTTGCGAAGGGCTCAAGCCTGTCGTCGCCATCTACTCGACCTTCCTGCAACGCGCTTACGACCAGTTGATCCACGACGTCGCCATCCAGAATCTGCCCGTCGTGTTCGCGCTGGACCGCGCGGGCATCGTCGGTGCCGATGGCGCGACGCACATGGGCGCGTTCGACATCTCGTTCGTGCGCTGCATCCCCAACATGAGCCTGCTGGCCCCTGCCGACGAGGCCGAGTGCCGCCAGGCCTTGAGCGCGGCCTATGCGCAGAACCACCCGGTGGCCGTGCGCTACCCGCGTGGCGCGGGCGCCGGCGTGCCCGTGCCTGCCAGCCTCGATGCGATGCCATGGGGCAAGGGCGAGGTGCGCCGCCAGACCGCGCAAAAGGCGGCGGGCCAGCGCGTGGCCATCCTGGCTTTCGGCACGCTGCTGCAGCCGGCCTTGCAAGCGGCAGAGTCGCTGGACGCGACCGTGGCCAACATGCGCTTCATCAAGCCGCTGGATACGGCCCTCGTGGCCGAACTGGCGCAGGGTCACGACCTGCTCGTGACCATCGAGGAAGGCTGCGTGCAGGGCGGCGCTGGCGCGGCCGTGGCCGAGGCTCTGGCGGCGGCGGGTTTGAGCAAGCCTCTGTTGATGCTGGGCTTGCCCGACGAGTTCGTCGAGCACGGCGACCCGGCCAAGCTGCTGGCCATGTGCGGGCTGGACGCGGCCGGCATCGAGCAGTCGGTGCGCCAGCGGCTGGCTTCGCTGGCCTGATGTCGCGTTGGTGATCTGATGAACATGGGAGCGCATGCCTTGCCGGCGTCTGATAACAACTATGCATCGGTCGCCGTGTGCGTACCCTGCTACAACGAGGCCTTGACGATCGCCGGCGTGATCGAGGGCTTCCGGCGTCACCTGCCGGGCTGCCAGGTCTGCGTGTTCGACAACAACTCGTCAGATGGCACGGCGCAGGTGGCGCGCGCGCACGGCGCCGAGGTCTACCTGGTGCAACTGCAGGGCAAGGGCAATGTGGTGCGGCGCGCCTTCGCGGACGTCGAGGCCGAGGTCTACATCCTCGTCGATGGCGATGGCACCTACGATGCCGCGGCCGCGCCGGCCATGGTCGACAAGCTCTTGCGCGAGCGCCTGGACATGGTCGTGGGCTGCCGCGAAGAAGACGCGCGCGACCAGGGCGAGAAATACCGCTCGGGCCACCGCTTCGGCAACCTCATGCTCACGACCGTGCTGGCCACCATGTTCGGCGGCCGCTTCACGGACATCCTCTCGGGCTACCGCGCGTTCTCGCGGCGCTATGTCAAGTCCTTCCCGGCCTTGTCCGCCGGCTTCGAGACCGAAACCGAGCTGACCGTGCACGCGCTCGAGCTGCGCATGCCCTGCGGCGAAGTGTCGACCTTGTACGGTTCGCGCCCCGAAGGCTCGGAGAGCAAGCTCTCGACCTACCGCGACGGCTGGCGCATCCTGAAGACCATGCTGCGCCTGTACATGGCCGAGCGGCCGCTCAGGTTCTTCTCCGTGATCGCCTTGGTGCTCATGCTCGTGGCCGTCGCGATTTTCATGCCCGTGCTGATGGAGTACCTGCAGACCGGGCTGGTGCGCCGCTTCCCCACGGCGATCCTGTCGACGGGCATCGTCATCGTGGCGCTGCTGTCGGCCGTGTGCGGCCTGATCCAGGACAACGTCACGCGCGGGCGCCACGAGGCCAAGCGCCTGCTGTACCTGTCCATCCCGGCGTCGAAATGAAGCTGGCGCCGTGGTGGGCACGCTTTCGGCCCTTGATCATGTTCGGCGTGGCGGGCGTGATCGCGCTGTTCGTCGACATCGGCGTGCTGTATGTGCTCAGGCCTGTGCTCGGGCTGTATGGCGCGCGGCTGTGTTCGTTCCTGGCGGCGGCCACGTTCACCTGGCTGTTCAACCGCAGCATCACCTTTCAAGAGGGCGCCAAGCCTGATGCCATCGTCGTCGAGTACCTGGCGTACCTGTCGTCGATGGCCGTGGGCGGCGCCATCAACTACCTGACCTACGCGCTCAGCGTGAAGTACGTGGACGCGGTCCGCGCGCAGCCGGCTTTCGGCGTGGCCCTGGGCAGCCTGGTGGGGATGGGGTTCAACTTTCTGTCCGCCCGGCGGATCATGCAAGGCAAGTCATGAACAACTGGTCGGCGCGCAAGGTGCTGTGGGGCTGCATGGCGGGGCTGCTGTTGTGCGCGCTGCTGTCCGTCTACAGAGGGCAGGACACCAACTGGGATCTGCTCAACTACCACCGCTACATCGCCTACGCGTTGCTGAATGATCGGCTGCATGTCGATCTGGCGCCGGCCGGCCTGCAGAGCTACTTCAACCCCAGCCTGGATGTGCCCGTCTATTGGCTGAGCGAGCACCTGCCCGGCTGGTGGGTGGGCGCGATCTCGGGGGCATGGCACGGTCTGGTCTTCATGCTGACGCTGCTGATTGCGCGCGAGGTGTGGCCGCAGGCGCATCCTGGCAGGCCCTGGCTGGTCGTTGGCGCCGGGGTGCTCGCGCCCGTGTTTTGGGCGGGGCTGGGCAACCAGATGGGCGACAACGCCGCCGCCGTATTCGCGCTGGGCGCCGTGTGGACGGCCATTCAGTGCCTCAAGCGCTTGAACGCCAACGTGAACGCCGGCTGGGCATGGTGCGCGCTGACAGGCACGCTGCTGGGCTTGTGCGCGGCCTTGAAGCTGACCAACGTGACCGTGGCCGTGGCCCTCGGGCTGGCCATGCTGACGGGCTTGCCTGTGCGGCCCGCGCTGTACCTGCGCGTCGTGGCGTGCATGCTGCCGTGCGGTGTGCTGGGCTTCGCCTTGGGCGGCGGGTGGTGGTTCTGGCAGATCTGGCAGACCTTCGGCAACCCCTTCTTTCCGCAGTTCGGCGGGCTCTTCCCAGTGCCTTGGCCGACAACGTGTCGATCGTGGACCAGCGCTTCATGGTCGAGAGCCTGGGCGGCCTGGTTCTGCGGCCCGTGTTGATGCTGCTGGACTACCGCATCACCAGCGAGTTCTTCGTCCTGCCTTTGCTGTGGCCTTGCTGGTTCGCCGTCGGCATGCTGTGGCTGGTGCGTGGGGTGTGGCAGCGCGTGGCGCCGGGCCTCACGCTCGGCCCGGCCTGGCGCGGCGAGCAGCGCATGGTGATTGTGTACGTGCTGCTGGCCTGTGTGCTGTGGGCCAAGTTGTTCGGCATCTACCGCTACACCGCAGCCATGGAGCCTTTGCTGCCCTTGTGCATGGTGCTGTTGCTGGCGCGGGCCGGTTGCCTGACGAAGCTGGCGCCTTGGTTGCATCGTCTGCTGTGCGTGTCCATCGTGTGCACCTTGTGCGGTGGCGCGGTCAACTGGGGGCACACGGGATGGGCAAGGCAAACCTACCGTGCCGATTCGCCCATGGTCGTGCAGGGCGACAAGCCATTGGTGATCGTGGTGGGCAGTGGCAACAGCTGGGTGCTGCCTTTCCTGCCGCCAAGGGCCAGCTTCACGAGCGTGGCCAACGCGTCTGTTTTCGGCCAGCGCTTCCAGGCCGAAGTGCATCGGCGCGCGCAGGTCGCCGACCATGTCTACGCGGTCGTGGGCATGTCGCAGAACTGGCGTTTCGATGTTGTGGACAAGGCCAACGGCTATCTGGGCACCATGGGTGTGCTGGATGCCGATGGCGGTTGCCAGTGGCTGGGCCATGTCATCGACAAGTACAAGCCGCATGCGGGCCTGGCGCGCTGCGAGGCGTCGTCGTGCGCGCACCGTTGCCTGTTGACGAAGCTCGATGCCGATCAGACCGAGGTCGATCGGCGCGACCATGCTGCTCTCGATGAGGCGGTGGCCGCCGTGCAGCCTCTGGGGCTGCGGCTCGACCCGGCGCGATGCCAGGTCGAGTCGGCCTACCTGGGCCAGAAGCGCTATGGCTTCAGGCTGTGCGAAGTGGGCCGCTGAGCACCAGCCATGAGGTTGGTGCGCGCGGGCTCACATCAGGGCTTGAGCGGGATCGTGACGAACATCAGGCCACCAGCCGGGAGGCTGACCTGCACGGTGCTGCCTGTGGTCTGCGGTGCCGAATCCACGAAGCCAATGGGCAGCGGCGAGCCGGGTTGGCCGCTGTTGTTCAAACCCATCGCGCCCGACATGGTGCTGGTCGTGAACTTCTTGGTTGTGTCGAACAAGCGGCCACCCGTGGGCGCCAGGTTGACCGTCGTGGACGAGGTCAGGTCGCGGTTGACCAGCATCACGTTCAGCTTGGTGTTGGTTGGGTCGACCACGGCATAGGATGTCGTCCCGAGATAGGCAGAGGTGACCTTGCCCGGGATGGCCACGTAGTTGGCTTGGTAGCCATTGGACCCCGTGCCCCAGTCCGTCGAGTACATCGAGCCCTTGAACAGGCTGTTGAACTTCTCCATCACCAGGCCGCTGGCCATCTTGCGTGGTATGTCGAAGGTGCCGCCGTTGTTGTTCGGGTCCCAACTGACCAGCGTGAACTTGGGGTGCTGATCCAGAGAATGGATGATGACGCGGTCGACGACGCCCGTCCAGAACATGCGGGCAGTCTTGTCGACGATGGCCAGACCTTGGTTCAGGGTCTGGGAGGGCAGACTCATGTCGTTGTTGCCGCATGACTCGCATGCGCTGTACTCGGTCACCCACAGCTTCCAGCGCGAGGTGATGCCGTAGCTGGTGGTGCCGGTGACGGCCGAGATGGCTGCGTCTGCGGAGTTGATGTCGCTCGACCAGTCATTGTTGGCATACATCAGCTTCGTGCGCATGTCGATGCTGGGGTCCATGTTGCCGCTCGTGTAGGAGTGCAGCGACAGGCCGTACACGTCGTTGAGGCTGACGCGCACCAACTGGCCGTTTTGCGCTGGGGCCTGGTTCTCGCTGAGGTCGCCCAGGCGTTTGACTTCGGCGGCGAACTTGCTGATCCAGCTGTTGGTTGTCGTGGCCTGGGCGAACAGGCGCAGCGGCTTGCCAGCCGGGTCGGGATGGGTGGCGTCCGTGGCGGCGGGTGTGTTCTGCTTGGCGAGCTTCATCTCCAGCGCCACTTTGACGAAGATCTTGGCGTACTGCTCAGGCGTCAGGCGAGACCAGTCTTCGTTGCCGATTTCCCAGTACGTGACCTGGTGGGCCGGGACGCGCTGGCGGTTGTTGGCGACCAGCAGGCCCGCGCTCTTGGCCACATAGTCCAGGCCCGAGCCGGCGTAGGCGCCGGGCGAGCCATCGTTGAGCTGCTGGACATTGTTGACCGTCATCACGGCCTCGCGCCAGTTGACCTTGTCGGTCTTGCTGCAGTCGGCCGCGTTATCGCCATCGACCGACCTGTAGGTGTTGACCTGCCAGAGAATCTCGTTCTTGTCAGACAAGGCCGCGCGGTTGTGCGAGCTGGTGGTCGTGCGTGCAACGAAGTTCTCGAAGAGGTCTTCCGGCTTCAGGTATTGCGAGGTCGGCAACGTGGTGCCATCGGGCCTGTAGCTGCGGCAGGGCGCGTTCCAGATGTAGTACTCGGCGGCCGTGCCCATCGGGAAGCGGTAGGTGCCGAAGTTCAGGTTCTTGATGGCCTGGTAGGAGTTGGTGGTGTCGCGCCAGATGGCCTGTTTGTTGGCATCTTCCGTGTAGGCCAGGTCCGTGCTGAAGATGGACGTGAGGTAGGCGTTGAAGAAGTCGAAGCCCGCGCCGATGTCCTGATCGGAGATGGTGCGCACGAAGCCGTAGCCGCTGAGATCGATCTTGAAATCGACCGTGCCGTTGGCCAGAACCTGACCAGTGGAAAACGTACAGGCGGCCGCGATGGCGATGGCACGCCGTGCCAGTTTGCTTTTCATGGGTTTCCCTTGATGTTTGTTGTTGATCCGACCCGGGCTATGTGTGCACGGACCGAGGCACCCGCATGCAGGCGCGAGGAGAGTCTACAAGGGGAATGGCATGAACTGCTTGAGCATCGGTTAATGATTGTCGTAAAGATGCAAAGCAATGAAAAAAGCCGCTCTGCAAGAGAGCGGCTTGGGTGCCGGGGGCGGGGGCGGCGGCGCGGTCAGGCCAGACGCGTTTTGTGCCGTGCCACCTGCGCCCGCACCTGGGCCGGTGCCGTGCCGCCCAGCAGGTTGCGGGCATTGAGCGAGCCGCGCAGGCTGAGCACGTCGAACACGTCCTGCTCGATGGCGGGGTTGTAGGCCTGGAGCTTGTTCAGCGGCAGTTCGGACAGGTCCACGCCTTGGGCGATGGCGTCCTTCACCGCGTGGGCCACCACCTCGTGCGCGTCGCGGAAGGGCAGGCCCTTCTTGACGAGGTAGTCGGCCAGGTCGGTGGCCGTGGCGTAGCCCTTCTTGGCGGCACGCTCCATGGCTTCGGGCTTGACCGTGATGCCGGCGGCCATCTCGGCGAAGATGCGCAAGGTGTCCTTGAGCGTGTCGACCGTGTCGAACAGCGGCTCCTTGTCTTCCTGATTGTCCTTGTTGTAGGCCAGCGGCTGGCCCTTCATCAGGGTGATCAGGCCCATCAGGTGGCCGACCACGCGGCCGGTCTTGCCGCGCGCCAGCTCGGGCACGTCGGGGTTCTTCTTCTGCGGCATGATCGACGAGCCCGTGCAGAAGCGGTCGGCCAGGTCGATGAAGCCGAAGCTCTGGCTCATCCACAGGATCAGCTCTTCAGACAGGCGCGAGATGTGGACCATGACCAGCGAGGCGGCCGATGTGAACTCGATGGCGAAGTCGCGGTCGCTCACGGCATCCAGGCTGTTCTGGCTGACGGCAGGCAGGCCGGCCTCGTCGACCATGCCCAGCGTGCGCGCGACGCGTTCGCGGTCCAGCGGGTAGCTCGTGCCGGCCAGCGCGGCCGAGCCCAGCGGCAGGCGGTTCACGCGCTTGCGCAGGTCGGTCAGGCGCTCGGCGTCGCGGGCGAACATTTCGACGTAAGCCAGCAAATGGTGGCCGAACGCCACGGGCTGGGCCACCTGCAGGTGCGTGAAGCCGGGCAGGATGGTCTCGGCGTTCTGCTCGGCCACGTCCACCAGGGCCTTTTGCAATGCGACAAGCAGCACGCCGATCTCGTCGATCTCGCCACGCAGCCACAGGCGCACGTCGGTGGCGACCTGGTCGTTGCGCGAGCGGCCGGTGTGCAGGCGCTTGCCGGCGTCGCCCACGAGCTGGGTCAGGCGGGCCTCGATGTTGAGGTGCACGTCTTCGAGATCGAGCTTCCACTCGAAGGCGCCCGATTCGATCTCGGCCGTGATCTGGGCCATGCCCTTGTCGATCGAGGCTTTGTCATCGACGCTGATCAGGCCTTGGGCATGCAGCATGTCCGCGTGGGCCAGGGAACCCTGTATATCGGCCTTCCACAGGCGCTTGTCGAAGAAGACACTGGCGGTATAGCGCTTGACCAGGTCGCTCATCGGCTCGGAAAACAGGGCCGACCAGGCCTGGGACTTCTTGTCGAGTTGATTGGTGCTCATGACGGAAGCAAAGCGCTTTTCTGACAAAGATGCCGGTGGATTTCCGGCAAAGATTACGCAAAATGTGCGAACCATGGATTCTACCGACCCCAAGGGCGCAGGCGCCAGCCCTGCCCGAGAGCCCGCCGCCTGGGAGCTGTCGACCCAGTTTTCGCCGACCCAGTTGAACCAGGGCGCGGATGGCGGGCGCGCGGCCGCCGCATCGCCCTTCAATGTGTGCCATGTGGGCGTGGTTTTGCGGGTCGTGATGGGCGTGCAGGCGGTGGTGGCGCTGGGCATGGCCTATGGAGCGGACTCGCCAGCGCAGGCGCTGCACAACTGGGCGCAGTCCACCGTGGTGAGCCTGCCGGCGAGCTTGCTGTGGCTGGTCGTGGCTTGCGCGTGCAAGCCCTGGCTGTCCGGCATGCGTGACCGCTGGCAGTGGCTGTTCGCCATGGGCCTGGGCGCGGTCAGCGCCGGGCTGGGCCAGTTGCAATCCGCCTGGCTGGACCAGGCCTTGACAGGTGGCGCCATGCCGTGGGGCTGGCCGCAGGTGCCGCCCATGCTCACGGGCGCCGCGATGGCCGCCGTGGGCCTGTCGTGGCTGCGCCAGCGCGCGCGCAGCCAGTTGCCCGCGCACACGGCGGCGCGCCTGAGCGAGCTGCAGGCGCGCATCCGGCCGCACTTCCTGTTCAACACGATCAACACGGCGATCGCGCTCGTGCAGATCGACCCGCAGCGCGCCGAGGCCGTGCTCGAGGATTTGGCCGAGTTGTTCCGCCAGGCGCTGTCGTCGCCGAACATGCGGGCGTCGCTGGCCTCCGAGGTCGACCTGGCGCAGCGCTATCTGAGCATCGAGCAGCTGCGCTTCGGCGAGCGCGTGACCGTGCGCTGGGACCTGGACGACGAGGCCGGCCGCGCCGAAGTGCCCGCGCTGATCCTGCAGCCGCTGGTCGAGAACGCCGTGCGCCATGGCATCGAGGCGTCGGCCGAGCCGGGCTGGATCGTGGTGCGCACGAAGGTGCAGGCGGGCCGTGCCGTGCTGACCGTGACCAACTCCGTGCCGCAGCAGGGGCCCACATCGGCCACGGCCGGGCACGGCATCGCCTTGCGCAATGTGCGCCAGCGCCTCAAGCTGATGCACGATGTCGAGGGCGACTTCGAGGCCGGCCTGCAGCGCAGCGGCGACGAGCGCCAGCCGCCCGTGTACGTGGTGCGCGTGGCCGTGCCCATGCCGCGCAAGGAGAACAGGACATGAGCAAGCTCAAGATCGTGGTCATCGACGATGAACACCTGGCGCGCATGCGCATCAAGTCCTTGCTGCAGCAGGCCAGCGTGCCCAATGACGTGGTGGCCGAATACGGCGAGCCCGTGTCGGCGCTGATGTGGCTGCGCGAGCAGGATGCGGCCGGGCAGGGGCCGGACATGGTCCTGCTCGACATCCAGATGCCCGGGCTCGACGGCATGGTGCTGGCGGCCCGCTTGCGCGAGCTCCAGACGCCGCCCGTGGTCGCCTTCCTGACGGCGCATGCGGAGCACGCCTTGCGCGCCTTCGACCTGGCCGCCGCCGACTACCTCACCAAGCCCGTGCGGCTGGAGCGGCTCAACGCCACGCTGGAGCGCGTGGTCAAGCTGATCTCGGCGAGGCCGCCTTCTCGAGCCGATGCCGCCAGCGCCAATGCGGATGCGCAGGATGTCTTCGTCGTGCAGGACCGCGGCCGCCTGGAGCGCATCCCGCTGGCCAGCATCCTCTACTTCAAGGCCGAGCAGAAGTACGTCACGCTGCGCACGGCCGAGCACAGCCATGTGCTCACCGAATCGCTGACCGAGCTGGAAACGCGGGTGGGCGAACGCTTCATCCGCGTGCACCGCAATGCGCTGGTCTCGCGCCATGCGATGAAGGCGCTGGAGCGCCGCGCCGACGATGCCGAAGGCGGCGAGACCTGGGCCGTGCAGGTGGTGCCGACGATGGAGTGGCTGGCGGTGTCACGCCGCCAGGTGACGGCCGTGCGCGAGGCGATGGCTCACGCGGACTGAGCGGCGACGGCCTCGGCCTGGCTTGGTTCCTGGCTCGATGGGCCATGGGCCATCACGCGGTTGCGGCCGGCGGCCTTGGCGCGGTAGAGCGCTTCATCGGCGGCCTTGAGCAGTTCGTGCATGGGCACGAGGTGGGCCTGCGTCGATTGCGCCACGCCCATGCTGATCGTCACGCGGCCGACGCCGGGCACGTCCATCTCGGCGATGCCCGCGCGCAGCTTGTCGGTCAATTGCAGCGCGCCTTGCAAGGGCGTCTCGGGCAGCAGCAACATGAACTCCTCGCCGCCGAAGCGCGCGATGAAGTCCGTGCCGCGGCAATGCCGGTCGAGGTAGTGCGCCACGGCTTTGAGGGCCTCGTCGCCGGCGGCATGGCCGAACTGGTCGTTGACGCGCTTGAAGTGGTCGATGTCGACCATGACCAGGCACAGCGGCTGCTGATTGCGGCGGTGGCGCGAGCCTTCTTCCTGCATGCGGTCCTCGGCGGCGCGCCGGTTGAACAGGCCGGTCAGGCCGTCCTTGCGGGCCAGGATGATCAGGTCGGCATTGGCGCGCTGCAGCTCGTCGGTGCGCTCGCGCACGCGCTCTTCCAGCTGGGTGTTGGCGGCTTCGAGTTCACGTTGCTGTTGCTGCAGCGAGTCGGTCATGCCGCGCAGCGAGCCGGACAGGTCGCGCAGCTCGCTGCTGCTTTCGGACTGCGGCAGATGCGCATCGAGCTCGCCCTGCTGGATGCGCTGGGCCGCCTGCGCGATGCGCTTGAGCGGCGCGCTCAGCCGCGTGGCCATCGCCCATGACAGGAGCATCGCCAGCACGGCGGCCGTCGCGCTCATGATCCACATGGTGTGGCGCACGATCGTGGCGGCATGCAGCGCCAGCGTTTCGGGCTGGCGCACGACGATGGTCCAGCCCAGCTGGATGCGCGGGTCGGCCTGCGTCAGGTGTGCGGTGGCCGTGAGGTAGCGCACGCCATCGGACCACGCCACGATGCCGTGCTCGGCGGGCAGCGCCTGGCCACGCACCGGCTCGCTCTGCCCGTCGGGCCCCTGCGGCCTGTGGATGACCTTGCCTTCCTTGTTGAGGATGAAGACCTGCACGCCCTTGTCCTTGGCCAGGCTGCTGCGCAGCGTGTCGACCACGTCGCGCACGCCATCCCAGTTGGCATGGGCGCCCAGCACGCCGATGAGCTGGCCTCGCGGGTCTCTCACGGGCGCGGCGAAGTCCACGAAGCGCAGGGGCTCGCCGGTCTGCGATCGGGGCAGCAGCTTGGCCAGCAGCTTGGCCTCGTGCACATCGCCCAGGAAGGGCCCTTGCTGCGCGTGTTCGAACCAGGGCCGCGCGTGCACGTCCTTGCCGATCAGCAGGCCGCCCGTGGCCGACAGCACGGCGCCGCCGGGCGCGGCCAGGCCGATCCAGGAGTACTGCGGACGCGAACGCTGCACGCGCTCGAGCACCGCATCGATGCGGGCCTTGTCGCTGCCGTTGTCGGTGACGTCGGGAGAGCGCGAGAGCAGGTCGATCTCGCGCAGGCGCTCATGCAGGCCATCGCCGAGCATCGCGCCCGTGCTGTGCGCCAGGGCCTGCAAGGCGTCGCCCTGGTCCTCGGCCACGTGCTCGGTGATGAGCTTGTCGATCATCACCGACATGCCCAGCACGAGCACCATGGCCACGGTGCCGAACAGCAGTGCGACTTGAAAGCGAAAACTCTTGAACATGCAGTGTCAGCCCGACAAAACGCCCGGCCGGCCCCGATGCCCTTTCAGGCCGGGCTAGAAGCCCAGGCTGGCCAGCAGGTCGTCGACTTCGCCCTGGTTGGTCACCACGTCGGAGCGGCCTTCCGCATCGACGACAGGGCCTTCCAGGATGATTTCAGGGGCGGCTTGGTGGGCGGTGAGGGCGGCTTCGACCTTCTGGGCGGCTTCGGGCGGCGCGGCCTGCACGAGCAGCTTGACCAGTTGCGATTCCAGGTCGTTGGCCAGCTTCACGACCTTGGCCACGACCTGGCCGGTGAGGTCATGGAAGTCCTGCGCCATCATGATGTCGGTGAGGTGGCCGTCCACGCGGTGCGTGACGGTTTCCACGTCCTGCACGAAGTTGAAGACCGCGCCGCTGGCCACGGCCTTGACCGGGTCCGCCGTGATCAGCGCGGCGAGCCTGCGTGTCTCGCTGGCGATGTGCTCCTGGTCGGCCTTGGCCGTGTCCACCAGGTTGAGCACCTTCTCGGCGGCGTCGGCCGTCTTGGTGGCGATGTAGGTCAGGCGGCTGCGCGCATCGGGCAGGTCGTCGACCGTGCTCTTCAGGTTGGGCAGCACGCCCAGCACATTGAGCGTGTCGTGCAGCTGGCGCGTCAAGGTGCCCAGTTGCTGGAATATCTCGGGCGATGCCGCGGGCATCTGCATGTTGTCCGGCAGGTCCATTTGCATGATCGCGCTCCCTCGTTACGCCGTGGCGGCGAGTTTCTGCATGATCTTCTGGACCTTTTCCTCCAAGGTGGCCTTGGTGAAGGGCTTGACGATGTAGCCGGCGGCGCCGGTCTGGGCGGCCAGCACGATGTCTTCCTTGCGGGCTTCGGCCGTGACCATCAGCACGGGCAGGTGCTTGAGCGTGTCGTCGGCCTTGATGGCCTTGAGCAGCTCGAAGCCGTTCATGTTGGGCATGTTGATGTCGCTGACGACGAAGTCGTACTTGGCGTTCTTCAGCATGTTCAGGGCGACGGCGCCGTCTTCGGCTTCTTCCGCATTCACATAGCCGATTTCCTTGAGCAGGCCCCGGACGATCCGGCGCATGGTGGAGAAATCATCCACGATGAGAAATTTCATGTCTGCGGGGTTGCTCATGACTCGTCCTTGTTTCAATCTACAGCGCCTTGTGCGCGCCACACTTGCTAGTGGCTTATCGGCGCGCTGGGGCCGGGCTTGAGGTCTTTGTGTCGGGCGACTCGGCTTGCGCGGGCGCTTCGGCATCGTCGGTCGGCGCGGCCTCCGCGTTGGCCGTGCTGTAGAAGCGGTCTTCGGCCTCGCGGTTCATCACGATGATGCTGATGCGCCGGTTCAGCGGGGCCAGCGGGTCCTGCTTGTCGAAGGGCACGCTGGCCGAGAGGCCCTGCACCCGCAGCACCTTCTCGCCCGACAGGCCGCCCGCGATCAGCTCGCGCCGGGACGCGTTGGCACGGTCGGCCGAGAGCTCCCAGTTGCTGTAGCCGCGCTCGCCCGCGCTGAAGGGCTTGGCATCGGTGTGGCCCTCGATCGTGAGGTGGTTGGGCACCTCTTCGAGCACATGGCCGATGGCGCGCAGGATGTCGCGCATGTAGAAGTTGACCTCGGACGAGCCGCTGTCGAACATGGCCCGGTTCTGGTCGTCGACGATCTGGATGCGCAGGCCTTCGGACGTGATGTCCAGCTTGATCTGCGTCTTGTACTTGGCCAGGCGCTCGTCGTTGGCGATCACTTCCTCGACCTTGGTCTTCAGTGCACGCAGGCGCTCGGCCTCGGCGCGCGCCTGTTCCTGGCGGATGGCCTTCTTGCGGGCGCGGTCCATCGCCATCTCCGAGGTCTTGCCCTTCTTCATCTGGCCGACCGTCTCGGTCAGGTTGTTGCCGCCGCCCTTGATGACGGAGCTGGCATCGCCCGCGCCCGAGCCGCCGAAGAAGGCGACCTTGAGCGGCGAGTTGAAGTAGTCGGCGATGCCCTTCTTGTCGCCTTCCGTCGTCGAGCCCAGCAGCCACATCAGCAGGAAGAAGGCCATCATGGCGGTCACGAAGTCGGCATAGGCGATCTTCCATGCGCCGCCATGGGCAGCATGGCCGCCCTTCTTGACGCGCTTGATGATGATCGGCTGGACTTTTTTCGAATCGCCGGCCATGGCTTACTTCTTCTTCACGTGGGCTTCGAGCTCGGCGAAGGTGGGGCGCTCGGTCGAGTACAGCACCTTGCGCCCGAACTCGATGGCGACCTGCGGCGCATAGCCCTGCATGCTGGCCAGCAGCACGGTCTTGACGACCTGGAACTCCTTCGTGCCTTCATCGAGCTTTTGCTCCATCAGGCCGCCCAATGGTTCGACCACGCCGTAAGCCAGCAAGATGCCCAGGAAGGTACCGACCAGCGCCGAGCCGATCATGCCGCCCAGCACGGCGGGCGGCTGGCCCACCGAGCCCATCGTGTTGACCACGCCGAGCACGGCGGCCACGATACCGAAGGCGGGCAGGGCGCCGGCGAGCCGCTGCACGGCGGCCACGGCGCTGTGGCCTTCGTGGTGATGGGTGTCGATCTCGTTGTCCATCAGCGCCTCGATCTCGTGGGCATTGAGGTTGCCCGAGACCATCATGCGCAGGTAGTCGGTGATGAACTCGACCACGTGGTGGTCATGGCCCATCGTCGGGTACTTCTGAAAGAGTGCCGAGTTGTGCGGGTCCTCGACGTCCTTTTCGATTGACATCAGACCTTCCTTGCGCACCTTCTGCAGGATCTCGTAGAGCATGGCCATCATCTCCATGTACCGCGCCTTCGTGTACTTGGAGCCCTTGGCCAGCGGGCCCAGGTTGGACAGCACGGCCTTGAGCGTCTTGGACTGGTTGTTCACCACGAAGGCGCCCAGCGCGCCGCCCAGAATGGCCATCAGTTCCAGCGGCAGCGCCTCGATGATCACGGCCATGTTGCCGTGGTGCATGATGTATGCGCCAAAGATGCAGCCGAGCGCGACGATGTATCCAATGGCGAGATTCATGGGTGATCCGGAAGGCCGATGCAGGCTGTGGATGAGCAGTGTTGCTATCTTCGGCCTGGTCGATTTTTTCTAAACCGTGAACAAGGCCACACGGGTGCGGTTTTTCACATCTTGCGAAGACCCGCCGCCGCAGCGCACAAAAAAAGGCGGACCCGATCAGGGGTCCGCGTGAAAGCACAAATCGAGTGCTAGGAGGAGACAAGCAAGGACGCTTCGCTTCCAAACCGTCCGTCCTTTGAATCGGCCTTTCAACGCGGCCTCTTGAGGCGCACGGGTCGATCGACTGGACGAAAGCGTGTGTTTTGCACGCTTTGCGGCTGGGTGTTCAGTGCAGATGTTCAATGAAGGTGCAGGGCGCCGGCCGCTTTGCCCTTGCCGGCACGGGCAGGCGGGTTGCACAGGCCGCACACGAAGTGGCGGGCGATCTCGTGCGGGTGGGTCACGAAGTGGCCGCTGCACTTGGCGCATTTGGTCAGGGTGAGCATGCCGTTGTCGATGAACTTGACCAGGCGCCAGGCGCGGGTCACGGACAGCATGGGCTCCAGCCCTTGGGATTCGGTCTGTTCGAGGTACAGCTTGTAGGCCTTGATGACGATGTCGATCTCGTCGATCTCGGAGGCCTTGTTCAGGTACTCGTGGATGTTGAGGAACAGGCTGGCATGGATGTTGGGCTGCCAGGTCATGAACCAGTCGGTCGAGAAAGGCAGCTGGCCTTTCGATGGCGACTTGCCGGACACTTCCTTATACAGGCGCAGCAGGCGCTCATACGACAGGTCTGTTTCGGACTCGAGCACCTGCAGGCGGGCACCCAGGTTGATCAAGGTGACGGCACGGTCGATTTGCTTGGCTTCGGTCAACAGGCTCTTGATGCGCATGGCGTGGCTCCGGAAAACGAGAGGGACGTGAGGCCAGAGAACGATCAGGCGGCTTCTTGATGACGGCCGGCCATCAGGATGTTGGCGTGCAGGCGGGTGACGCTGTCGTTGCTGCTCTTGCCGTGGTTGGTCAGCAGGCCCCAGACCAGGTCGTCGTCGACGCGCATGCGGCACAGCAGCGTGTTGCTCGAGGCGATCTTCATGATCTGGGCGGGCGTCAGGATGGCCAGCATGGCCGCCGTGTCTTCGGAGATACCGAGACGGAACAGCGCTTGCTCGCGGTCGGCACGGATCAGGCTTTGCGCCAGCATCAGGTACGACAGGTTGGTTTCGCGGATTTCCATCAGGATTTGGTCGGCGTTCATATCGTGGTTCCTTGAAGACGTTTGAAGGGGCGGTTTGCTGAAGCTTTTGTTTGTGCCGGTTTTGTATCGTGTCGGCATGGATTGAATTCTGGGCGTCACCCCTCGATTTCTGAATAGGCAGGCTGCTGTATCCCGTGTCGGGTGCGCGCTGCGCCTCGTGTCAGATCACTTCCTACAGGATCACCCTGATGCGCCGTGGGCAGGCCTGTGCCGGGCGTCCAAAAGAAAACCGGCACGAGGCCGGTTTCTGCGGGGAAGCAAGGCGTGTGTCAGGCGGCGTTGAGGTCCTGTGCACGGGGCGTGGGCATGGGCGCGGCCACGGGTGCCAGCGTGTGCTCGCCGCCCGGGAAGCTGTGCCGCACGATGCGCCTGGCCACCGTCCACGACTGGCCGGACAAGGTGCCCGTGTTGTAGGGCAGACCGTGCCGGCGGCAGACCTCGCGCACGCGCACGGCGACCTCCGCGTAGCGGCGGCCCGGCACGTCCGGGAAGAGGTGGTGCTCGATCTGGTGGCTCAGGTTGCCCGTGAGCAGGTTGAACCACTTGCCGCCCTTCAGGTTGGACGAGCCCAGGATCTGGCGCAGGTACCAGTGGGCCTTGTCCTCGTTGTGCGTCACGGCCGGATCGAACGTGTAGCAGCCATCGGTGAAGTGGCCGCAGAAGATCACGATGAAGGACCACACATTGCGGATCACGTTGGCCAGGGCGTTGCCCAGCACCACGGCCACGACGCCCTTGAGCAGGCCGGCGCCCAAGGCCAGCGAGACCAGCCCGCCGATGAGCGGCCACACGATGTAGTCCTTCTTGATCTGCGACCACATCTTGGCGCGGGCGGCCGGCCACAGCGTGTTGATGCGCGCCTTGGTGCCCTCGCGGTCGGTGCGCAGGCGCTCGACCTCCATGTTGTGGATGGCGATCGCCCACTCGAACAGGACCATCACGATCAGCGCATACGGCGCCTGCATCAGGAAGCGCCGCTCCCACGGCACGTCGGCCGACAGGCGCAGCATGCCGTAGCCGAAGTCACGGTCCATCTCGAGCACGTTGGTGTAGTGGTGGTGCTTGAAGTTGTGGGTGTGGCGCCAGTCTTCCTTGTTGCCGGCCAGGTCCCACTCGTGCGTCTTGCCGTCGAAGCGCGGGTCGTTCATCCACTCGTACTGGCCGTGCATCACGTTGTGCCCGAACTCCATGTTCTGCAGGCACTTGGACAAGCCCAGCAGGCCCGCGCCGAGCCACCAGGTGGGCAGCCACGGCGAGGTCATCAAGAGCAGGCGGCCCGCCGATTCGATCGCGCGGATGGCCCACAGCAGGCGCACGATGTAGCGGGCATCGGCATCGCCCACCTTGGCCAGCGTGTCGATGCGGATCTGATCGAGCTCGGCCGCGAAGGCGCGCATGGCTTGGGGCGTCTGGGGGCCGGGGCAGGCCTGGGAGGCGTTGGTGTGCACTGCGATCCAATCAAGCAAATTTGGAAAAGCGATCTTTTCAAATCTGACGCAGTTTATGTCTATAACGGATCGTGTTAAGCGAATTTCGTGAATGCGATGGCCGCCCATGTCAATTTTTCTTGTCGGATGCCCGGCGAAACGTGACCGAACCCACATGTGAGCGGGGTAATAACCCGCTGTGTCTGCTCCAGACGTCAGCCAGGGCGGCGCAAGGAGGTCAAGGTGCGCTCGCCTCCCGGCCAACTGTGCCGCACGATGCGCACGGCCACCGAGGTCAGCAGTCCCCACATCGTGCCCATGTTGTAAGGCACGCCATGGCGGAGGCACACCTCGCGGACCTGTGGCGCGATCTGGGCGCAGCGCCGCGCGGGCATGTCCGGGAAGAGGTGGTGCTCGATCTGGTTGGTCAGGTGGCCGGTGAGGATGCGCAGCAGCTTGCCGCCCTCGATGTTGGCCGAGCCGCGTATCTGGCGCCAATACCATTGCCCGCGCGACTCATGGGCGATCTGCGATGCGTCGAAGGTGCACACGCCGTGCGCGAAATGGCTGCAGAAGATGCCCGCGAACAGCCACAGGTTGCGCACGAGGTTGGCCAGCACATTGCCCAGCAGCACGGCCGACCAGCCGCTCAGCCAGCCCGCGCCCAGGCTCCACGACACGAGCCCGCCGAGCACAGGCCACAGCACATAGTCCTTCTTGATCTGCCGCCACATCTTGGCCCGGACGACCGGCCACAGCGTCTTGATGCGGGCCCAGGCGGCCTGGCGGTCGGTGAACAGCCGCTCGAGCTCGAGGCCGTAGGTGCCGATACCCCATTCGAACAGCAGCGCCAGCAGCAGGGCATAGGGCACTTGGGCCAGGAAGCGCGGCTCCCACGGCACGTCGGCCGTCAGACGCAGCATGCCGTAGCCGAAGTCGCGGTCCTTGCCCAGCACGTTGGTGTAGATGTGGTGCTCGTGGTTGTGGGTGCTGCGCCAGTCGTCGCCCGTGCAGGCCATGTCCCATTCGAGCAGCTTGCCGTTGACGCGCGGGTCGTTCATCCAGTCGTACTGGCCGTGCATCACGTTGTGCCCGAACTCCATGTTTTCCAGGCACTTGGCCAGGCAGAGCACGGCCGCGCCCAGCCACCACGTCGGCAGCCACGGCGCGCCGATCAGCAGCAGGCGCCCCAGGCTCTCCAGGCCGCGGATCACCCACAGCAGGCGGATGATGTAGCGGGCGTCGTCCGAGCCCACCTTGGCCATCGTGTCGGCCCGGATCTGGTCCAGTTCGGCGGCGAAAGCGGCCAGCCCGTCTGGCGATGCGGGCGGCACAGCAAGGTTCAACGATGATGAAGCAACGTGAGTTGGCACGGCGCAATCCAACCTGTTTGTTCATGAGGCCAGGCACTGTGGCCTTTGTCGGATTTTAGACGTTTGTGAAGAAAAGTAAAAAGGCCCTCAGGGGGTGCCTGAGGGCCTGTGCGAATGCCTTGAAGGGGCGCGGCGCCGGATGCCGATCAGGCCCGCTCCGGCTGGATGCCGGCGATCTCCAGGTGCTCGGCCTTCTGCGGGCCGCCGGGCAGGCTGTAACGCAGCACCCGCTTGAACATCGTCATCAACTGCCATGCGAACACGGCCGTGTTGTAGGGCACGTTGTACTTGGCGCAGATGGCACGCACGCGCGGCGCGATCTCGATGTAGCGGTTGGCCGGGATGTCGGGGAAGAGGTGGTGTTCGATCTGGTGGCTCAGGTTGCCGCTCATCAGGTGCATCAGGCTGCCACCCGAGATGTTGCTCGAACCCAGGATCTGGCGCAGGTACCACTGGCCCTTGGTCTCGTTCTTGAGCGTGTCCTTGTGGAAGATGTAGACGCCATCGGTGAAGTGGCCGCAGAAGATGATGGCGGAGGCCCACAGGTTGCGCACGACGCTGGCGAAGAAATTGCCGACCAGCACGGCCTGCGCCACTTCCCAAGACTTGCCGAAGGGCAGGCCCACCAGGGCGCCCAGCAGTGGCAGCAGCACATACTCTTTCGTCATCGAGCTGACGAACTTGCGCTTGATGCCTTCCCATTGCGGGCGCACGTCCTCGAGCTTGCGCTTGCCGGCGAACAGCTTGTCGGTCTGGATTTCGTGCACGGACACGAACCATTCGAACAGCGTCATCATCAGCAGCATGTAGAAGAACTGGATCGGGTGGTAGAACCAGCGCCAGCGCAGCTCCGACGACAGGCGGAACATGCCGTAGCCGAAGTCGCGGTCCATGCCGATCACGTTGGTATACGTGTGGTGCACGAAGTTGTGCGTGTGGCGCCAGCCCGAAGCCGGGCCCGTGCCGTCCCACTCGTAGGTGTCGCCCTGGAAGCGCGGGTCGTTCATCCAGTTGAACTGGCCGTGCATCACGTTGTGGCCCAGCTCCATGTTCTCCAGGATCTTGCTCATGCCCAGGATGAAGAAGCCCAGGATGAACGTGGGCGGAAACCAGCCGAACATCAGCAGGCCACGGCCGAGCAGTTCGGTGCCGCGCACCAGGCGCAACACGCTGCGGATGTGGCGCGCATCGCGTTCGCCGATGGTCGGGCGGACCTCGTCGCGGATGGCGTCCAGCTCGCGCTGGAATGCTTCCATCTCCGCGACTGTTTTGGGGCCGACTTGTACAGTTCTGGTACTCATGATGACTGCTTTCGGGTCACTGGTATCAATTCAGTTGAGGGCTTCGAGCTCGAGGTCGCTCATCGGGACGCTGACGCACACGCGGATGGTCTGGCCCTGGCCATCGAGGCGGTCGCCCGTGGTGAGGTCGCGCACGCTGCCGTGGCTGAGGCGGCAGGTGCACTCGTGGCAGATGCCCTGGCGGCAGCCGTGCTTGAGGCTCATGCCGGCGGTCTCGGCGGCGATCAGGATGGTCTGGTCGCCATTGGCCTGGAACGCCTGCGGCACGGCCTGGCGGCTCATGCGGACCTGATGGCGCGCGTTCGGGTCACCCGTGGGCTTGGGTGGCGCGAAGGCCTCGAGGTGCAGTTGCGCGGTCAGGCCGCTTTGCTGCCACAGCGCGCGGGCGGCGTCCATCAAGGGCGCGGGGCCGCAGCAGTAGGCGGGCAGCGTCTGCCAGTTGGGCACGAGCCTGCCCAGCAACTCGGCGTCCAGCACCTGCTGGCTGTTGGCGGGTGCCGAGACCATCGACGTGCGGCCCGAGCCGTCCGAAGGCGTGTTGGCCACGCTGTCGATGGCCACGTACTGCAGGCCCGACCAGCTCGTGGCCAGCTTCTCGAGCGCCTTGGCGAAGATGCGGTCTTCGCGGCTGCGCGCGAAGTAGACCAGCGTGGCTTTGGTCTTGGGCGCGTGGCGCTGCAGGTGTTCCAGCATGGCCATGTTCGGCGTGATGCCGCTGCCGCCGGCGATCAGCAGCACTTCGGCTGGCGCCGACGCGGGCAGCGTGAACGCGCCGCCGGCCTGCTCGATCTCGATGACCTGACCGACCGCGGCCGACTCGTTCATGAAGTTGGACACGAGGCCGCCGGGCTGGCGCTGCACCGTGATGGCGAAGCGGTTGGGGTGGCCTTCGACCATGCGCGGCGAGTAGGCGCGGCGGTGGCGCACGCCGTTGATGACCATGCCGATCATCACGAACTGGCCTGGCTTGAGGCCTTTGAAAGCGGGGCCGGCCTGCAGCACGAAGCTGGTCGCCGTGGCCGTCTCGACCGTGCGCGCCACGATGCGGGCGTGCAGGCTGTTGACCGTCAGGAGAGGGTTGATCAGGCTGATCGTGTCGTCGAAAGCCAGGGGGCTCACGCCCAGATGCGTCAGCCACCCGGACAAGCGGGTGGCCACGGCAGCTGGCAGCGGGACGCGAGAAGATTCAGCCATTCGGTACTCCGGGTGATGCATACCAACGTGCTCGCTGATGACGAGTGATATGCAATGCGATTCGATAACTTTGTCCCGGAGGTTACAGATCAAATGACAGATCAAACAACGGGGGAAGTCCTTGAAAGGGCTTTCTCACCCCGTGAATGGGGGGCGTTTAAAACGGAACCAGTGACGCATGTCGCACATCGCATGCCCCGTTCGGGTTGGGTTCCCGGTCATGACGTGATCATTTGGAGACAGGCCCGCGCGCGCATAATTGGGGACACATCATCTGCCAACGAGGGATTCATGGCGCGATTACCCCGTCTCGGCGTGGCAGGCTGGCCGCATCTGGTCGTCCAGCGGGTCCACGACGGGCAACTGCTGGCCCGCGACGACCAGGACCGCCAGGCCATCCTGGAGGCCCTGCGCGATGCCGCGCGCCAGCACGGCCTGGCCATCCACGCCTACGCCCTGGCACCCGACCATCTGCATCTGCTGGCCACGCCGCAGTCGGACGACGCGCTCAGCCTGGTCATGCAGGCCCTGGGCCGGCGCTACGTGGCCGCCTACAACCGCCGCCATGGTCGCCAGGGCGGGCTCTGGTCGGGCCGCTATCGCGCCACGGTGCTGGAGCCGGCGCAGTACTTGCTTGATGCGATGGTGTTCATCGAACAGCATGCGGTGCGGGCAGGGCAGGCCTTTGAGGTCGACGAGGACGCCTGCTGCAGCGTCCGGCACCACCTGGGTTTGCGCACCGATCCGCTGATCGCCGACCATGCGCTGTTCTGGGCGCTGGGCAACACGCCGTTCGAGCGCGAGGCCGCCTGGCGTCGTCGGCTCGAAGCCGGCTTGTCCGGCGATGGCCTGCTGGCGATGGCCGAGGCCGTGCACAAAGGTTGGGCGCTGATGCCCGAGGCGGCGGCGGTCAAGCTGGCTGTGGCGGCCGGACGGCGCCTGACGCCTCGGCCGCGCGGCCGTCCACGCAAGGCGGTTTGATCTGACCCCATTTATGAACCGTGAAATCTGCCTCGAATGCAATAATGTGATCCGACCCTAATTATTAATGCTTGAAAACCCAGGAGCAAGCGCGTATCCTTGCCCTTCCCCCGAGTTATTTCTTCCCTCTAACTTCTGGAGCGCCCACCATGACCCAGGCGACTTCGGGAACGTCGTTCCCCATCCATCCCGTGTCTGACGCATCGGCTGTCACATCGGCCGTCACGTCCGTGGCCACCGCGCAAGAAATCAAGCTTGCCGCCGAACTGGGCCTGTACGCTAACGCCGAGCACGACGCTTGCGGCGTCGGCTTCGTGGCGCACATCAAGGGTCTGAAGGCGCATAGCATCGTGCAGCAGGGTCTGAAGATCCTCGAGAACATCGACCACCGCGGCGCCGTGGGTGCCGATCCGCTGATGGGCGACGGCGCCGGTCTGCTGATCCAGATCCCCGACGAGTTCTACCGCGCCGAGATGGCCAAGCAGGGCGTCGATCTGCCTCCGCCCGGCGAGTACGGCGTCGGCATGATCTTCCTGCCGAAAGAGAACGCCTCCCGCCAGGCCTGCGAGCAGGAGCTCGAGCGCGCCATCAAGGCCGAAGGCCAGGTGCTGCTGGGCTGGCGCGACGTGCCGGTCGACCGCGACATGCCCATGTCGCCCACGGTGCGCGAAAAAGAGCCGGTCATCCGCCAGGTCTTCGTGGGTCGCGGCCCGGACATCCTCGTGCCCGATGCCCTGGAGCGCAAGCTCTACGTCATCCGCAAGACGGCGTCCAGCAAGATCCAGGGCCTGAACCTGACGCACGGCAGCGAGTACTACGTGCCCAGCATGTCCTGCCGCACGATCATCTACAAGGGCCTGCTGCTGGCCGACCAGGTCGGCAAGTACTACATCGATCTGCGCGACGAGCGCGTCGTCTCGGCCCTGGCCCTGGTGCACCAGCGCTTTTCGACCAACACCTTCCCTGAATGGCCGCTGGCTCACCCCTACCGCATGGTCGCCCACAACGGCGAAATCAACACGGTCAAGGGCAACTTCAACTGGATGCGCGCCCGCGAAGGCGTGATGAAGTCGCCCGTGCTGGGCGATGACCTCAAGAAGCTCTACCCCATCAGCATGGACGGCCAGTCCGACACGGCCACGTTCGACAATGCGCTCGAACTGCTGACGATGGCCGGCTACCCGCTGGCCCAGGCCGCGATGATGATGATCCCGGAAGCCTGGGAGCAGCACAACACGATGGACGAGCGCCGCCGCGCTTTCTACGAGTACCACGCCGCCATGATGGAGCCCTGGGACGGCCCCGCCGCCATGGTCTTCACCGACGGCCGCCAGATCGGCGCCACGCTCGACCGCAACGGCCTGCGTCCCGCCCGTTTCATCATCACCGATGACGACCTGGTCGTGCTGGCCTCCGAGTCCGGCGTGCTGCCCATCCCCGAGAACAAGATCGTCAAGAAGTGGCGCCTGCAGCCCGGCAAGATGCTGCTGATCGACTTCGAGCAAGGCCGCATCATCGACGACGAAGAGCTCAAGGCCCAGTTCACACAGGGCAAGCCTTACCGTCAGTGGATCGAGAACGTCCGCATCAAGCTGGACACGATCGAGGCCACGGGCTCGGCCGGCGAGTTCGCCGAATCGCTGCTCGACCGTCAGCAGGCTTTCGGCTTCACGCAGGAAGACGTCAAGTTCCTGATGGCCCCGATGGCCGTCAACGGCGAAGAAGCCACCGGCTCCATGGGCAACGACTCGCCCCTGGCCGTGCTGTCGGACAAGAACAAGCCGCTGTACAACTACTTCAAGCAGCTGTTCGCCCAGGTGACCAACCCGCCGATCGACCCGATCCGCGAAGCGGTCGTGATGTCGCTCGTGTCCTTCATCGGCCCCAAGCCCAACCTGCTCGACATCAACGCGGTGAACCCGCCGATGCGCCTCGAAGTGTCCCAGCCCGTGCTGGACTTCGACGACATGGCCCGCCTGCGCAACATCGAGAAGCACACGGGCGGCAAGTTCAAGCCTTATGAAGTCGACATCACCTACCCGGCCGCGTGGGGCCACGAGGGTGTCGAAGCGCGCCTGGCTTCGCTGTGCGCCGAGGCTGTCGAGGCCATCCAGTCGGGTCACAACATCCTGATCATCACCGACCGCAAGATGGACCGCGCCAACATCGCGATCCCCGCCTTGCTGGCGCTGTCGGCCATCCACCATCACCTGGTCCGCAAGGGCCTGCGCACGTCGGCTGGCCTGGTCGTCGAGACGGGCACCGCGCGCGAAGTGCACCACTTCGCCGTGCTGGCCGGCTACGGCGCCGAAGCCGTGCACCCCTACCTGGCGATGGAGTCGCTGGCCGTCATGGCCAAGGACCTGCCCGGCGAGTTGTCGGCCGACAAGGCCATCTATAACTACATCAAGGCCATCGGCAAGGGTCTGTCCAAGATCATGTCGAAGATGGGCGTGTCGACCTACATGTCCTACTGCGGCGCGCAGCTCTTCGAGGCCATCGGCCTCGAGAAGCCGCTGATCGAGAAGTACTTCCGCGGCACGCCCACGCAGGTCGGCGGCATCGGTGTCTTCCAGGTGGCTGAAGAAAGCATCCGCAACCACAAGGCCGCGTTCGGCACCGACCCGGTGCTGGCCTCCATGCTCGAAACGGGCGGCGAGTACGCTTGGCGCGCACGTGGCGAAGAGCACATGTGGACGCCGGACGCCATCGCCAAGCTGCAGCACAGCACGCGCTCGGGCAAGTTCGACACGTACAAGGAATACGCCCAGATCATCAACGATCAGAGCAAGCGCCACCTGACGCTGCGTGGCCTGTTCGAGTTCAAGTTCGACCCGACCAAGGCCATCCCGGTCGAGGAAGTCGAACCCGCGACCGAGATCGTCAAGCGCTTCGCCACTGGCGCCATGTCGCTGGGCTCCATCTCGACCGAAGCCCACTCGACACTGGCCCTGGCCATGAACCGCATCGGCGGCAAGAGCAACACGGGCGAAGGTGGTGAAGACGAGCGCCGTTATCGTCAAGAACTCAAGGGCATCCCGATCAAGCAGGGCACCAAGGTGTCCGACGTGATCGGCAAGGAAGTCGTCGAAGTCGACTACGAGATGAAGGAAGGCGACAGCCTGCGCTCGAAGATCAAGCAGGTGGCTTCCGGCCGCTTCGGCGTGACCACCGAGTACCTGACATCGGCCGACCAGATCCAGATCAAGATGGCCCAGGGCGCCAAGCCAGGCGAAGGCGGTCAGTTGCCTGGCGGCAAGGTCTCGCAGTACATCGGCAAGCTGCGCCACTCTGTGCCTGGCGTGGGCCTGATCTCGCCGCCGCCGCACCACGACATCTACTCGATCGAGGACTTGGCGCAGCTGATCCACGATCTGAAGAACGTGAACCCGGTGGCCGACATCTCGGTCAAGCTCGTGTCCGAAGTGGGCGTGGGCACCGTGGCAACGGGCGTGGCCAAGGCCAAGGCCGACCACATCGTGATCGCCGGCCACGATGGCGGCACGGGCGCGTCGCCTTGGTCGTCCATCAAGCACTGCGGCACGCCGTGGGAGCTGGGCCTGGCCGAAACGCAGCAGACACTGGTGCTGAACCGCCTGCGCGGCCGCGTGCGCGTGCAGACCGACGGCCAGCTCAAGACCGGCCGTGACGTGGTCATCGGCGGCCTGCTGGGCGCCGACGAGTTTGGCTTCGCGACCGCGCCGCTGGTCGTCGAGGGCTGCATCATGATGCGCAAGTGCCACCTGAACACCTGCCCGGTGGGCGTGGCCACGCAGGACCCGGTGCTGCGCAAGAAGTTCACCGGCAAGCCCGAGCACGTCGTGAACTACTTCTTCTTCGTCGCCGAAGAAGCCCGCCAGATCATGGCCCAGCTGGGCATCAAGAAGTTCGACGACCTGATCGGCCGCGCCGACCTGCTCGACACCCGCAAGGGCATCGAACACTGGAAGGCCCAGGGCCTGGACTTCAGCCGCGTCTTCGCGCTGCCACCCGTGCCGGCCGATGTGCCGCGCGTGCACGTCGACAGGCAGGACCACGGCCTGGACAAGGCCCTGGACGTGCGCCTCATCGAGAAGGCCCAGCCCGCCATCCAGCGCGGCGAGAAGGTCCAGTTCATGGAAGAGGCCCGCAACGTCAACCGCACCGTCGGCGCGATGCTGTCGGGCGAGCTGATCAAGCACCATCCCGATGGCCTGCCCGACCAGACCGTGTTCATCCAGATGGAAGGCACGGGCGGCCAGTCGTTCGGCGCCTTCCTGGCCAAGGGCATCACGCTGTACCTGATCGGTGAAGCCAATGACTACACCGGCAAGGGCCTGAGCGGCGGCCGCGTGGTCGTGCGCCCGAGCATCGACTTCCGCGGCAACGCCGTCGACAACATCATCGTCGGCAACACGGTGCTGTACGGCGCCACCAGCGGCGAGGCCTTCTTCCGCGGCGTGGGCGGCGAGCGCTTCGGCGTGCGCCTGTCGGGTGCCACGGCGGTTGTCGAAGGCACGGGCGACCACGGCTGCGAGTACATGACCGGCGGCACGGTCGTCGTGCTGGGCAAGACGGGTCGCAACTTCGCGGCCGGCATGTCCGGTGGCGTGGCCTATGTCTACGATGAAGACGGCCTGTTCGCCAAGCGCGTCAACACCGCCCAGGTCGCCCTGGAGAAGGTGCTGCCCGCCGCCGAGCAGCTCGACGCCGGCATCCCGATGCACAAGGGTGCCACCGACGAGGCCGCGCTCAAGAAGCTCATCGAAGACCATCACCGCTGGACCGGCTCGCTGCGTGCCCGCGAGATCCTGGACAACTGGTCTGCCGCGATGACCAAGTTCGTCAAGGTCTTCCCGCACGAGTACCGCCGCGCCCTGACCGAGATGGGTGCCAAGCAAGAAGCAAACGCCACCATTGCCAAAGCCAAGGGCGATGACGGCAAGGCGAAGTCCGGCAAGGCCAAGGCCTGAGCCCGACGACTAGGAGTGAATTGAAATGGGAAAAGTCACCGGCTTTCTGGAATTCGAGCGTCTGGAAGAGGGCTACGAGCCCGTCGACAAGCGTCTGAAGAACTACAAGGAATTCGTCATCGCGCTCAAGCCTGAAGAGGCGAAAATCCAAGGCGCGCGTTGCATGGACTGCGGCACACCGTTTTGCAACAACGGCTGCCCGGTCAACAACATCATTCCGGACTTCAACGACCTGGTCTACACGAACGATTGGGCGAACGCGATCACCGTGCTGCACAGCACGAACAACTTCCCCGAGTTCACCGGCCGCATCTGCCCGGCACCGTGCGAAGCCGCCTGCGTGCTGAACGTCAATGACGACCCGGTGGGCATCAAGTCCATCGAGCACGCCATCATCGACCGCGCCTGGGCCGAGGGCTGGGTCAAGCCCATGCCCGCCGCCGTCAAGACGGGCAAGAAAGTCGCCATCGTCGGCTCCGGCCCCGCCGGCATGGCCGCCGCGCAGCAACTGGCCCGCGTTGGCCATGCGGTCACCGTGTTCGAGAAGAACGACACGGTCGGTGGTCTGCTGCGTTACGGCATCCCCGACTTCAAGATGGAGAAGTCGCACATCGACCGCCGCGTCAAGCAGATGGAAGCCGAAGGCGTGGTCTTCAAGACCAACGTCATGGTCGGCGAGTTGCCCACGTCGGGCCCGGCGTCGAAGGTCACCAACTGGGCCGCGAGCACGGTCACGCCCGAGCAATTGAAGAAGGACTTCGACGCCATCCTGCTGGCTGGGGGCTCCGAGCAATCGCGCGACCTGCCCGTGCCTGGCCGCGACCTGGCCGGCATCCACTTCGCCATGGAGTTCCTGCCCCAGCAGAACAAGGTCAACGCCGGCGGCAAGGTCAAGGACCAGATCATGGCCACGGGCAAGAACGTGATCGTGATCGGCGGCGGCGACACTGGCTCCGACTGCGTGGGCACGTCCAACCGCCACGGCGCCAAGAGCGTCGTGCAGTTCGAAGTGATGCCGCGTCCGCCCGAAGAGGAAGACCGTCCGCTGACCTGGCCTTACTGGCCGATCAAGCTGCGCACCTCGTCCAGCCATGAAGAAGGCTGCGAGCGCGAGTTCGCCATCGCCACGAAGGAATTCATCGGCGGAGAAGGCAAAGACAGCGGCAAGGTCACGGGCGTCAAGACCGTGCGCGTCGAGTTCAAGAACGGCAAGTTCGAAGAAGTGGCGGGCTCCGAGCAGGTCCTCAAGGCCGACCTCGTGCTGCTGGCCATGGGTTTCACGAACCCCGTGGACACGGTCCTGTCGGGCTTCGGCGTCGACAAGGACGCACGCGGCAACGCCAAGGCCACCACCGAGGCCAAAGGCGGCTACACGACGAGCGCCCCGAAGGTGTTCGCCGCGGGCGACGTGCGCCGTGGCCAGTCGCTGGTGGTCTGGGCCATCCGCGAAGGCCGCCAGGCCGCGCGCGTCATCGACGAATACCTGATGGATTCGACCACGCTGCCACGTTGAGCATCGTCAAGTTGCGTTAAGCGGACTTCACGCGTCGTCTGTTGTTCTCACCCATCGGGGTGACCGGCAGAAAAAGCGTGAATCCCCTATGATCAGAGGGCCGGTACTGCACCGGCCCTTTTCTTTTGCCCATGCCAAACCCCACCTCTCAGCCTTCCGGTCCGGCCACGTCCGCTTCCGACGCATTCATTGAATTGCGCTCGGTCACCTGCGGCTATGGCGACAAGGTGATCCTGGAAGACATCAACCTGCGGGTGCCGCGCGGCAAGGTCGTGGCCCTGATGGGCACATCGGGCGGCGGCAAGACCACCGTGCTGCGCCTGATCGGCCGGCAGATCACGGCCATGAAGGGCCAAGTGCTGGTCGACGGCCAGGACATGGCCGGCCTCGACGCTACCCAGCTCATGGCCGCGCGCCGGCGCATGGGCATGTTGTTCCAGTTCGGCGCCTTGTTCACCGACCTGTCCGTGTTCGAGAACGTGGCCTTCCCGCTGCGCGAGCACACCCGCCTGCCCGAGTCCATCATCCGCGACCTCGTGCTCATGAAGCTCAACGCCGTCGGGCTGCGCGGCGCCCGCGACCTCATGCCCAGCGAGATTTCCGGCGGCATGTCGCGTCGCGTCGCGCTGGCCCGCGCGATGGCGCTCGACCCCGAATTGATGCTTTACGACGAACCCTTCGCCGGCCTCGACCCGATCTCGATGGGCGTGGCCGCGCGCCTCATCCGCGACCTCAACGACACGATGGGCCTGACCAGCGTGATCGTGTCCCACGACGTCGAAGAAACCTTCCACATCGCCGACCACATCGTGTTGCTGGCCAACGGTCGCATCGCCGGTCAGGGCTCGCCCGCCGAGATGCGTGCCAGCGATGACCCGCTCGTGCGCCAGTTCGTGCACGCCGCGCCCGATGGTCCGGTGCGCTTCCATTACGCCGCAGCCGATGCGGGCCATGATTTCGGGGTGCGCGGATGATGAAGTGGTTGAACCCTGCCGTTGTCGGGCAGGCCGTGCGCTTCAAGCTGGGCGACATGGGCCATGGCGCGCGCCTGTTCGTGCGCATGCTGCTGTCGCTGGGCGCCACGCTGCGCCGCCCGCGCCTGCTGGCCGAGCAGGTCTTCTTTCTGGGCAACTACTCGCTGGCCATCATCCTGGTGTCCGGCCTGTTCGTGGGCTTTGTGCTGGGCCTGCAGGGCTACTACATCCTGCAGCGCTACGGCTCCAGCGAGGCGCTGGGCCTGATGGTGGCGTTGTCGCTGGTGCGCGAGCTGGGCCCGGTCGTGGCGGCCCTGCTGTTCGCGGGCCGCGCCGGCACCGCCTTGACGGCGGGCATCGGCCTGATGAAGGCGGGCGAGCAGTTGTCCGCCATGGAAATGATGGCCGTCGATCCCATCCAGCGCGTGCTCGCGCCGCGCTTCTGGGGCGGTGTCATCGCCATGCCCTTGCTGGCGGCGGTATTCTCTGCCATCGGCATCCTGGGTGGCTGGCTGGTCGGCGTGGTCATGATCGGCGTCGATCCGGGCGCCTTCTGGTCGCAGATGCAAAGCGGCGTCGACGTCTGGGCCGACGTCGGCAACGGCATGCTCAAGAGCCTCGTCTTCGGCCTGACCGTGACCTTCGTGGCCTTGCTGCAAGGGTATGAATGCCAGCCCACGCCGGAAGGCGTCTCGCTGGCCACGACGCGCACAGTGGTGATGGCCTCGCTGGCCGTGCTGGCGCTGGACTTCGTGTTGACGGCCATGATGTTCTCGATCTGATCGAGCTTCGGCCACAAGGACATTCGATATGCAGAAAGCAAAATACGACGTGTGGGTTGGCTTGTTCGTGCTGCTGGGCGCGGCCGCCATCCTGTTCCTGGCGCTCAAGGCGGGCAACCTGCTGACCTTGTCGTTCGACAGCGGCTACACGGTCGTCGCGCAGTTCGACAACATCGGCGGGCTCAAGCGCCAGGCCGCGGTCAAGAGCGCCGGCGTGGTCGTGGGCCGCGTGCAGTCGATCACGTTCGATGCCAAAACCTACCAGGCCCAGGTCGAGCTGACCATCAACAAGGGCGTCACCTTTCCGAAAGACAGTTCAGCCAAGATCTTGACGGCGGGCCTTCTGGGGGAGCAATACATCGGCCTGGAGCCAGGTTATGGCGAAACCAATCTGGTCGCCGGCGATGTGATCAAGAGCACACAGTCCGCGATCGTCCTCGAAAACCTCATCGGCCAGTTCCTCTACAGCAAAGCGGCTGACGGAAGTGGCGGTGGCAAGGAGGGTCAGAAGTGACCACACGATCACGCCCGCGGGCAGCGGTGCAGTCCTGTTTGCTGGCAACCAGTCTGGTGGTCGCCATGGGTGCGTTGCAAGGCTGTGCCACGCCTCAGAACCGCGACCCGATGGAGTCCTGGAACCGCAAGGTCTTCTCGTTCAACGAGTCGCTCGACGAGAACGTGCTCAAGCCCGTGGCCACCGGCTACAAGAACGTCACGCCCGAGCCTGTCCGCACGGCCTTCACGAACTTCGTGGGCAATCTCAAGGACGCCTGGTCGACGGTCAACCTGTTCCTGCAAGGGCGCTTCAAGGACGGCACGCTGGGCATCATGCGTGTCGCCATGAATTCGACCTTCGGCCTGGGCGGCCTGATCGACATCGCCACGCCCATGCAGCTCGACAAGCCCGATGAGGATTTCGGGCAGACGCTGGGTGTGTGGGGCGTCAAGCCCGGTGCCTACATCGTCTGGCCCATCCTGGGGCCCTCCACGGTGCGCGACTCGTTCAACATCCCGGGCGACTTCTACTTCTCGGCCTCCGCCGTGGCCACCTACCCGCGCGAGGCGAACATCCTGATCGCCTGGCAGACCATCAACCTGCGCGCCAACCTGCTCGACGCGGGCAACCTCGTCAACGACGTCGCGCTGGACAAGTACGCCTTCATCCGCGACGCCTATCTGCAGCGCCGGCAGAACCTGATCTACGACGGCGACCCGCCGGATGACGACCCGGTCGAAGACCCGTCCAAGGACGATGCGCCCGAGCCGCCGGCCAGCGGGGCGTCCGCGCCAGCCTCGGCACCGACGCCAGCGTCCGTGGCGCCAAGCACGGATGCACCCGCGCCTGTTTCCGAAGCCACCTCAGCCCCTGCTGCCAAGTCGTCTTCTTTGACCTCGGGCGGCGGGGTACATTGGTCCACCACATATTCAGACCTCATCACGTCCTCCAACTGACGGCTTGCCGCGTTGAAGGGATTGACGATGTCCCAAGGGGTTCACATGTCACTTATCACTCATTTCACTGTTCGCACGTTGGCCGCTGCGGCGCTGTCCGTGGCTGCTTTGTCCAGCGCATCCGCCGCGCCTGATGCCGCGGCACCGGCCGCCAGCGCGGGCGCCGTGAGCGCGGCCTCGCCCGAAACCTTCATCAAGACCATCACGGCCGATGTGCTGAACACGGTCAAGTCCGACAAGGGGCTGCAGGCTGGCGACATCCACAAAGTGGTCCAGGTGGTCGACACCAAGATCATGCCGAACGTCGACTTCCAGCGCATGACGGCCTCGGCCGTGGGCCGCAGCTGGCGCCAGGCCACGCCCGACCAGCGCAAGCGCCTGCAGGACGAATTCAAGACACTGCTGGTCTACACCTATGCCGGCGCGGCCTCGCAGGTCCGGGACCAGACCGTCGAATTCAAGCCCTCGCGCAACAAGCCGGATGACACCGAGGTGGTCGTGCGCACCATCGTGCGCGGCAAGGGCGAGCCTGTCCAGCTCGACTACCGCCTCGAGAAGGCCGGCGACACCTGGAAGATCTACGACGTCAACGTGCTGGGCGCCTGGCTGGTTCAAACCTACCAAAGCAGCTTCGCGCAAGAGGTCAACGCCTCGGGCATCGACGGCCTGATCGACAAGCTGGCCGAGCGCAACAAGCAACTGGCCGCCAAGAAGGCGAGCTGACATGTTGCTGCTGCCCGCCGTCATCACGCATGCCGAAGTGCCCCATGTGCTGCGCCTGTTCAAGCAGACGCTGGACCAGGCTGCGGGCAAGGGGCCTGTGGATGCGGCCATGTTGACGGTGGACGGCTCGGCCCTGACCCACTTCGACTCCAGCGCGCTGGCCGTGCTGCTCGAATGCCAGCGCATGGCGCGCGCAAAGGGCAGGGCGTTCGCCGTGCAATCGTTGCCGGCGAAGCTCACCGCGCTGGCGCGCCTGTACGGCGTGGACGGCTTGCTGCAGTCCGCCTGATCAGGCTTCTTCGGGCCAGGAAAAGCCATCGCGGGCCACGAGTGCGCTGGCTGCGGGCGGCCCCCAGGTGCCAGCGGCATAGCCCCGCACGCCGTTGTGGTCGCGTGACCATGCATCGAGAATCGGCTCCACCCAGCGCCAGGCCTGCTCTTGCTCGTCCGAGCGCACGAACAGGTTGAGTCGCCCGGCCAGGGCATCGAGCAGCATGCGCTCGTAGGCACCCACGCGGTCGGTCGGGAAGACCTTGTCGAAATCCAGGTCGAGCGAGACGGGCGACAGCACTTCCTGCACGGGCATCGCGCCAGTCGACACGGAGCCCTTGGCCGCCAGCAGGTGCAACTCCAGCCCGTCCTCGGGTTGCAGCTTGATCACGAGCTTGTTGGCGTTGTGCGCGCCCGGGAAGATCGGGTGCGGCGTGGGCTTGAAGTTCACGACGATGTCGGCATGCCGATCGGCCATGCGCTTGCCGGTGCGCAGGTAGAAGGGCACGCCGGCCCAGCGCGACTTCTGGACCTCGCAGCGCAGCGCCACGAAGGTCTCGGTGTGGCTGCCCGCGGGCACCTTGTCTTCTTCAAGATAGCCGGGCACGGCCATCCCGCCGATGTTGCCCACGCGGTACTGGCCGCGCACCACGTCGCGGTTGACCGAGGCGGCATCGAACGGTTTGAGCGAGCGCAGCACCTTGAGCTTCTCGTCGCGGATGGCGTCCGCATCGGCGCCGATGGTGGCTCCATGGCGACCATGGTCAACAACTGCAGCGCGTGGTTCTGGATCATGGTCGCGCAGGGCGCCGGTGCGGTCATAGAAGTCGCCGCGCGTGCCCACGCCGAGGCTTTCGGCCAGCGTGATCTGGATGTTGGCGATGCTCTCGCGGCGCCATAGCGGCTCGAACAGCACGTTGCCGAAGCGCAGCGCCATGAGGTTCTGGACCGAAGGCTTGCCCAGGTAGTGGTCGATGCGCAGGGCTTGGCGTTCGGTGAATACGCCGCGCACGGCCTGATTGATCTCCTGGGCGCTGGCCAGGTCGTGGCCCAGCGGCTTTTCAAGCACGATGCGCACGCGTTCGTGATTGAGGCCGCAGGCGCCCAGTTGCTGGCAAATGGAGGGGAAAAGATGAGGACTGGTGGCCAGGTAGATGACCGTGGTATCGGCCTGGCGGGCGTCCAGCCAGGCCTTGAGGCGCTGGTAATCCGCCGCCTGCGACAAATCCATGCGCAGGTAGTGGATCAGCGCCGAGAACTGGGCGAATTCGTCTTCGGTGGGGCGTTTGGCGCTGTCGGCGGCCTGCAGGCGCTCTTGCAGCCAGGCGCGGTAGCTGTCGTCGTCGCGCTCGTCCCGGGCGACGGCCAGGATGCGGCCGTGGGAGGGCAATTTGCCATGCCGCCATGCCTGGAACAGCGAGGGCATCAGCTTGCGCCAGGTCAGGTCGCCCGTCCCGCCGAAGAACACGAGGTCAAATGACATGTCAGTTGTTAAAAAAGCTCAGGCTTGGCTATCCGGTTGGAGGGAGCGCTGAACTTTGTCATCGAATTGGACTCAGAATAAGGCAACCATAATCCAAATTCAGACCACTGGTCTGTGTAATGAATACGGCTTTGACAGAGGTGTTTCATATTTACGGAACACCCTACATGTCAGGCTGACAAAAATGCATCCAGCAGTTGATTGACATGACTTCGCAACTCGACCAGCTCAAGACTTTGACCACCGTGGTCGCCGACACGGGCGACTTCAAACAGCTCGCCCAGTTCACACCGCAAGACGCGACGACGAATCCTTCCCTGATTCTCAAAGCGGTGCAAAAAACTGATTACGCTCCCCTTTTGGCCGAGGCCGTGGCCGCGCACAAAGGCGAGTCGCTGGCCGACATCGTCGACCGCGTGCTGGTGCGCTTCGGGCTGGAAATCCTCAAGGTCGTGCCGGGCCGTGTGTCGACCGAGGTCGATGCGCGCCTGAGCTTCGATACGCAGGCCACGATCGCGCGTGCGCGGCACATCATGGGCTTGTACGAAGCGGCGGGCGTGTCGCGCGGGCGCGTGCTGATCAAGATCGCCGCCACGTGGGAGGGCATCCAGGCCGCGCGCGTGCTCGAGCAGGAAGGCATCCATTGCAACCTGACCTTGCTGTTCGCGTTCGCTCAGGCGCAGGCTTGCGGCGATGCTGGCGTGCAGCTGATCTCGCCCTTCGTGGGCCGCATCTACGACTGGTACAAGAAGACGGCCGGCGCGCAGTGGGACGAGGCCGCGCAGGCTGGCGTCAACGACCCGGGCGTGCAGTCCGTGGCGCGCATCTACGCCCACTACAAGCAGCATGGCGTCCGCACCGAAGTGATGGGCGCGAGCTTCCGCAATGTGGGGCAGATCCTGGCCTTGGCGGGTTGCGACCTGCTGACGATCAGCCCCGATCTGCTCGCGCAACTGCAAGCCGCCGATGGCGCGCAGCAGCCTGTCGTGCGGCACCTGCAGGCCGCCGACAAGGTGCAGCCCGCATTGGCGCCACTCAGCGAGGCCGCTTTCCGCTATGCGCTCAATGAAGACGCCATGGCCACTGAAAAGCTGGCCGAAGGCATCCGCGCGTTCGCCGTGGACGCGGGCAAGCTCGATGCCCTGATCGAGGCGCAGCGTTGACAATGGCGGGCGACATGACTTTTCCGCGCTGCGACCGCACGGTGGCCTGGGGCGCTTTGAGCGGGCACCATCAGGCGCACGGCCGCGATCTCGATTTGCGACGCCTGTTCGCCGATGACCCTGGCCGCGTCCAGCGTCTGAGCATCCAGGCGCCCGATGTGCTGGGCGACATGTCGCGCGCGCACTGGGACGTGACCACGATGCGTCATCTGCTTGATCTGGCGCGCGAATGCCAGCTCGAGGCGCACCGCGATGCGATGCTCTCCGGTCAGGTCGTCAACCTGAGCGAAGGGCGTGCCGTGGGCCACACGGCCTTGCGCGCGCCCAAAGGCGTCGGGCCGTTCAGCGATCAGGTGCACGAGGTGCTCGACCGCATGCTGGCCTTTGTCGACGGCGTTCGCCAATCGGCGGGCGGCTCGGCGCAAGGCGACATCACCGACGTCGTGAACATCGGCATCGGCGGCTCGGACCTGGGGCCGCAGATGGTCGTGCCGGCGCTCGATGCCTTCGTGCACGATGGGCTGAACTTCCACTTCGTGTCCAACGCCGATGGCGAGGACCTGTGCAGCGTGCTGCACAAGGTCGACCCGCACCACACCCTGTTCGTGATCGCCTCCAAGACCTTCACGACGCAGGAGACCATGGCCAATGCGCAGGTGGCGCGCCAGTGGTTCCTCGATCAGGGCGGGCAGGACATCGCGCGCCACTTCGTGGCGACCACGACCAATGTCGAGGCCGCCGCCGCCTTCGGCATCACCACCACCTTCGGCTTCTGGGACTGGGTGGGCGGCCGCTTCTCTATGTGGTCGGCCATCGGCCTGCCCATCGCGCTGGCCCTGGGCAGCACGCACTTCAGGGCACTGCTGGCCGGCGCGCATGCCATGGACCAGCACTTCGCCCAGGCGCCGCTCGCATCCAACCTGCCCGTGCTGATGGGCTTGCTGGACGTCTGGTACCGCAACTTTATGGGTTACGCCAGCCGCTGCGTGACGCCTTATCACCATGGCTTGCGGCGCCTGCCGGCCTACCTGCAGCAACTGGTCATGGAGAGCAATGGGAAGTGCGTGGACGCGCACGGCGAGCCCTTGCCTTACGGCACCAGCGAGGTCATCTGGGGCGAGCCCGGCACCAACGGGCAGCATGCCTTCTTCCAGATGCTGCACCAGGGCACGGACATCATCCCGGTCGAGTTCATCCTCGTCAAACAGGCCAGCCAGCGCGAGCCGTGCAGCCTGTCGCCAGCCGTGCGGGCCCTGTTCGAGGCGCAGCACCGCACCTTGCTGGCCAATGGTCTGGCGCAGGCGCAAGCCTTGATGTGGGGCAAGACCACGGACGAGGCCTTGAAAGAAACCGTGCCGACGGCCTGCGCGTCAGTGTCCGCGCAAGAGATCGCGCGCCAGCGCACCTTCCCCGGCAACCGCCCGAGCCTGACCTTGCTGCTGGACGCGATCACGCCCCATTCGCTGGGCGCCCTGGTGGCCTTGCATGAGCACCGCACCTTCGTGAGCGGCGCCGTGTGGGGCATCAACTCCTTCGACCAATGGGGCGTGGAGCTGGGCAAGGCCATGTGCAAGGACCTGCTGCCTCGCCTGGCCTCCGGCGACACGAGCGGCCTGGATGCGGCCACGGCGGCCATGGTCCAGCGGCTGCGCTGAAGGGGTTTGCCGATGCCGCATTTGCCGAAGCCGCAAGCCGTCGTGTTCGATTTCGGCGGCGTGCTGTTCAACTGGCAGCCGTCCGTGCTGATCCAGTCGGTGTTGCCGCACCATGCTGGCGACGAGGCGCAGGCGCTGGCCGTGGCCGCGCGCGTCTTCGAATCATTCGTGCCGGGCAGTGACTGGTCCGAGTTCGACCGCGGCGCCTTGAGTTGGGACGAGGCCTGCGCACGCATCGCCGTGCGCACGGGCCTGCCCTCGGCCGACGTGCACAGCCTGATGGCGGCCATCCCGCCGCACCTGGCGCCTTTGGCCGATTCGGTGTCGTGGCTGCAGCGCCTGGCGGATGCGGGCACGCGCCTGCATTTCCTGTCGAACATGCCCCGGCCTTACGCCGAGTTCTTGCAGCGCGAGCACGGCTTCCTGAGCCTGTTCCACAGCGGCGTGTTTTCGTGCGATGTGCTGCAGATCAAGCCCAATGCCGACATCTTCCACACGGCGGCGCAGCGGTTCGGCATCGAGCCCGAGCTGACCGTGTTCATCGACGACAACGTGCACAACATCAAAACAGCCCGCGAGCTGGGCTGGCGGGCTGTTCAATTCGTGGACGCGGCACAGTGTCAGGCCGAACTGGCCGAGCGGGGCTGGTTGCCCGCGCTCTGACACCTTTTGATTTCGTGTTGATCAGGCTTCGGCGGTTTCGCTCAGGGCCTTGCGCATCTTCTTCATGGCGGCCACTTCGATCTGGCGGATGCGCTCGGCGCTGACGCCGTAATCGGCCGCCAGTTCGTGCAGCGTCATGCCGCCGGAGCCGTCGTCGTTGACCTTGAGCCAGCGCTCTTCGACGATGCGGCGGCTGCGCTCGTCGAGCTGTTCCAGCGCCATGGTGATGCCATCGCTGGCCAGCCAGTCGCGGCGATGCGACTCGATCACGCGCGTGGGCTCGTGCACCTCGTCGGACAGGTAGGTCAGTGGCGAAACGACGCCTTCGTGGTCGTCGTCGGCCGGGGCTTCGAGGGCCACGTCGCCGCCCGCCATGCGGGTTTCCATCTCGATGACGTCTTCGGGACGCACGTCGAGCTCCTGCGCGACGCGGCGGATCTCGGCTTCGGACAGGCCCGCACGACCCACATGGGCGTCATCGGCCTCGTTCTTGAACTGGTGCTTGAGCGAGCGCAGGTTGAAGAAGAGCTTGCGCTGGGCCTTGGTCGTGGCGACCTTGACCATGCGCCAGTTCTTGAGGATGTACTCGTGGATCTCGGCCTTGATCCAGTGCATGGCGTAGCTCACCAGGCGCACGCCCTGATCGGGGTCGAAGCGCTTGACGGCCTTCATCAGGCCGACGTTGCCTTCCTGGATCAGGTCGCCTTGGGACAGGCCGTAGCCCATGTACTGGCGCGAGATGGAGACCACGAGGCGCAGGTGCGACATCACCAGGCGGCTGGCGGCTTGCAGGTCCTGCTGATCGCGCAGACGGCGGGCCAGGCTCTGCTCTTCGTCGGCCTCGAGCATGGGGATGGCCTGGACAGAGCGGATGTACGCGTCCAGGTTGCCCAGCGAGGGCACGACACTCCAGGGGTCACGGGTGGCGACGGCAGTGGTCATCATGGTCATGGAAAGTCCTTTCAGGCATCCTTCGCAATGCATATTAGCACTCCTATTGAGAGAGTGCTAAAGGCGAAAAGTTCCCCTTTTGCGGGGATTGAAATGGCTGGGATGGGCTTGGGGCGCTGTCGAACGCCGTTCATTCTTGAACTTTTGTTCATTCAATCGTGCTTCTTCCTTGGGGTAAGCGTTGGCTGCTATCAGTCGCCTCGTGTGCATTCCGGTCGAATTGACCAGTTGTTCCATACTGATGGCCACGCCGTGCCCGGCCCGATGTCGCATGCAACGGCCGAGCGCCGTGGTGCGACGGCGTCGGAAAAAGACCTTGAAGGGATGGGCTCAATCCTCGAGCGCGATCAGCTCCGCCACCGTCTGCCGCCGCCGGATCTGGCGCGACACGTCGCCATCAACCAGCACCTCGGCCGCCAGCGGCCGCGTGTTGTAGTTGGAGCTCATCGAGGCGCCGTAGGCCCCGGCGTCGTGGAACACCAGCAGGTCGCCGACTTCGGCCGGCGGCAGCGCGCGGGCTTGCACCACCCCGCCGGGGTCCTGGGTGAACACGTCGCCCGATTCGCACAGCGGGCCGGCGACCACGCTGGGTCGCGGCGTGTCCCGCCCGGCCGCGTCCGCGCGCGCGACGAGGCTGATCGCGTGGTGGCCGCCGTACATCGCGGGGCGCACCATGTCGTTGAAGCCGGCGTCGCACAGCACGAAGTGGTTGCCGCCCATGTCCTTGACGGCGCGCACCTCGGCCAGCAGCGCGCCGGCCTCGGCGACGAGGAAGCGGCCGGGCTCGATTTCCAGCCGCAGCGGGTGGCCCAGCTCGTCGGCCAGGCGGCGGCGCGCGTCGTCCCACAGGTTGAAGTAGTGGTCGGTGTCGACGACGGCGTCGCCGGCGCGGTAGGGGACGGACAGCCCGCCGCCGGCCGAGATGGCGCTGACGTCGTGGCCGCGCGCGACGACCTCGCGCACGTGCTGCACCATCGCGTCGCACACCTGCGCCAGGTGGCCGTAGTCCACGCCCGAGCCGATGTGCATGTGCAGGCCCACCAGCCGCAGGCCGTGGCGGGCGATGGCCGCCAGCGCGGCCGGGATGTCGGTCGGCCAGATGCCGTGTTTGCTGTGCTCGCCGCCGGTGTTGGTCTTGCGGCTATGGCCGTGGCCGAAGCCGGGGTTGATGCGCAGCCACACGCGATGGCCGGCGGCGTGCTGGCCCAGGTGCGCGCCGAGCTGATCGAGCATCGCCACCGAGCCGACGTTGACCGGGATGTCATGCGCGGCCACCAGCGCCAGCGTGGCGAGGTCGATCACATCGGCGGTGAACACGATGCCGGCGTGTGCGTCGCGGGCATCGTAGCCGGCGTGCAGCGCGCGCTCGATCTCGCCGCCGGAGACCGCGTCCACCTGCACGCCCAGGCCCCGCATCAACCGCAGCAGGTGCGTGTTGGAGCAGGCCTTCTGCGCGAAGCGCACGGTGTCGAACCGGCGCAGGCGCTCGATGCGGGCGCGGATGGTGCCCGCGTCGTAGACCCACAGCGGCGTCGCGTGCGCGGCGGCCAGCGCACGCAGGCGTTCGGGCGTGAAGGTGGCGGGGGCGGAGTGTTGCAGCGTCGTCATGGCGCCATGGTGCCCTCCGAAACCATATCCGTCCAATGCTTTGATTTCGCAATCTCGTGCAAATTTGATATGGTTGGCGGATGCTCTCTTCGCTCACCCACCGCCACGTCGAGGTCTTCCGCGCGGTGATGACCGCCGGCAGCGTCACCGGTGCGGCCGCGGCGCTGTCCACCTCGCAGCCTACCGTCAGCCGCGAGTTGTCGCGCATGGAGTCGCTGCTGCGCCTGGCGCTGTTCGACCGCGTGCGCGGGCGGCTGCAGCCCACGGCGCAGGCGTATGCGTTGTTCGAGGAGGTGCAGCGCTCCTACGCCGGGCTGGAGCGCGTGGCCGACACCGCGCTGCGGCTGCGCCAGTTCACGCAGGGGCAGTTGTCGCTGGCCTGCCTGCCGGCTTTTGCGCACGCCTTGCTGCCCGGCGCCTGCGCGCGTTTCCAGGCGGCGCACGCGGGCGTCAGCGTGTCGGTCAATCCGTACGAGTCGCCGCTGCTGGAAGAGCGCCTGGCGGCGCAGGCGCATGACCTGGGCGTGGCCGAGCACGACGGCGCGCTGGCCGGCGCGCAGGCCTCGCTGCTGCTGGAACTCGACGAGGTGGCGGTGCTGCCTGCCGGCCATCCGCTGGCGGCGCGGCGCCGGCTGGCGGCCTCCGACTTCGCCGGCCATGCGTTCGTCAGCTTCCACCCGCGCGACCGCTACCGGCAAGGGGTGGACAAGGTGTTCGCCGAGGCCGGCGTCGACCGCCGGCTGGCGGTGGAGACCGACAACGCGGTGGCCGTCTGCGCGATGGTGCGCCACGGCCTGGGGCTGGCCATCGTCAACCCGCTGACCGCCCTGGCGCTGGCGGGCGAGGGCGCGGGCATCGTGGCGCGACCGCTGGCATTCCAGATGCCGTTCCGGGTGTTCGCGGTGCGGCCGGCGCATCGGCCGGGCAACCCGCTGGTGGCGCGTTTCCAGGTCGCGCTGGCGGCCGAATGCGCGGCGCTGGGCCAGGCGGTGGCGCGCGCATGGGGCGGCGGTTCGCGGCGGCCGGCTTGACGGGCCCGCCGCGAAGAAGGCTTCATCTCAATGAACCGTGCCCGACAGGCGCCTTCGTTTCAGCCAGCCTTGCGGAATGTGAAATTGATGCGCTGGCTGCCCAGTATGGGATGGGGGTTGCCTTTGAGGGGCGCGATACCGTGGTAGCGCAGGCGGTCGGCGCCGCCCCAGACGACGACGTCGCCGTGGTACAGCGGCGTGCGGGCGACCTTGCCCGCGCGTGCATGGCCGCCGAAGAGGAAGGTGGCCGTCATGCCCAGCGAGACCGAGACGATGGGCGCCGTGAAGTCGCGCTCGTCCTTGTCCTGGTGCAGCGAGAGGCGGGCGCCGGGCACGTAGCGGTTGACGAGGCAGGCGTCGGGGTGGAAGTGGGCGAAACCGGCTTCTTGCGCGGCTTGCGTGGCCAGTTGTGTGAAGGCTGGCGGCATGTCGGGCCAGGGCTGGCCGCTGTCCGGGTCGAGGGGGCTGTAGCGGTAGCCGTGGCGGTCGCTGGTCCAGCCGAGCCGGCCGCAGTTGGTCAGCGCCACGGACATCTTCAGGCCGCCGGGCGTCAGCATGTGGCGAAAGGGCGCACGCTGCGCGAGCGTGTCGATGGCCGGCAGCAACTGGTCGACGAAGGGCAGGGCGAAGCCGCGCAGGACCCAAGCCTGCGGCCCCAGGGCTTCGCGCATGCCCACACGCAAGTCGGCAAACAAGTCCGGTGTCATCATGGCTCGCAGGATATCGAAGTAGCTTGAATCATGACCGACTCTTCCGCTTACGTACCGCCCGCGGTCTGGACCTGGAACAAGGACAACGGCGGCCAGTTCGCCAGCATCAACCGGCCGGTGTCCGGGCCGACGCACGACAAGGCGCTCCCCATCGGGCGCCACCCGCTGCAGCTGTATTCGCTGGCCACGCCCAACGGCGTCAAAGTGAGCGTGATGCTGGAAGAGCTGCTGGCGTTGGGGCATGCGGGCGCGGAGTACGACGCTTGGCCGATCGCGATCAGCGAGGGCGACCAGTTCGGCAGCGGCTTCGTCGCCATCAACCCGAATTCGAAGATCCCGGCTCTGGTCGACCGCAGCGCACCGACGCCGATCCGCGTGTTCGAGTCGGGTGCGATCCTGCTGCATTTGGCCGAGAAGTTCGGCGCCTTGTTGCCCAGCGTGCCCGCGCAGCGCGCGGCCTGCCTGTCGTGGCTGTTCTGGCAGATGGGCAGCGCGCCTTTTCTGGGCGGTGGCTTCGGGCATTTCTATGCCTATGCGCCCATCAAGATCGAGTACGCCATCGACCGGTACGCGATGGAGGCCAAGCGCCAGCTCGACGTGCTCGACAAGCACCTGGCCGAACACATCTACCTGGCGGGCGATGACTACACCATTGCCGATATCGCCATCTGGCCCTGGTACGGCGCGCTGGTGCTGGGTCAGCTGTATGGCGCGGGCGAGTTCCTGCAGGTGCATGCGTACACCAACGTCGTGCGCTGGGCCACGCAGATCGCCGAGCGCCCGGCCGTGCGGCGTGGCCGCATGGTGAACCGCACATGGGGCCCGGCAGCGGAGCAACTGCACGAGCGCCATGAAGCCAGCGACTTCGATACCAAGACGCAAGACAGGCTGGCATCGAATTGAAATCGAACAGAAGGGACGCGAGACGATGACCGCCATGGCTTTTTCTGCGGGATCGCAGGCTTTCATGCAAAGGCTGGGGCTGGCCCTGCCTGTCATCCAGGCGCCGATGGCCGGTTCACAGGACGGGGCGCTGGCCGCCGCCGTGGCTGTGGCCGGAGGGCTCGGCTCCTTGCCGGGGGCCGCGCTGGCGCCTGCCGCTTTGCGCGACGAGGCCGCGCGTGTGCGTGAGGGTGGCAGGCCGGTCAATTTGAACTTCTTCGCGCATGCGGCGCCCGAGCCCGATGCCCAACGCGAGGCTGCGTGGCGTGCGGCGCTGCGCCCCTATTACGATGAATTCGGGCTGGACCAGGCCGCGATCCCGTCTGGCCCGGGGCGCCTGCCATTCGGTGAGGACGCCGCTGAGCTGATTGAAGCCCTGCGCCCGGACGTCGTCAGCTTTCATTTTGGTTTGCCCGTGCCGGCCTTGCTGGCGCGCGTGCGTGCGGCCGGTGCCCAGGTCTGGTCCACGGCGACCACCTTGGACGAGGCGCGCTGGCTGGAGGCGCACGGCGTGGACGCGGTCATCGCCCAGGGCGCGGAAGCCGGGGGCCATCGCGGCATGTTCCTGACGGACGATGTGCGCACGCAGATCGGTACGACGGCGTTGGTGTCTCAGATCGTGGCCGCCGTGCGCGTGCCCGTCATCGCGGCGGGCGGCATCGCCAATGCGAAGGACACGGCTGCGATGCTGGCGCTCGGTGCGGTCGCGGTGCAGGTGGGCAGCGCATTTCTGCTGTGCCCGCAGGCCACGACCACGGCCGTGCACCGTGCCGCGTTGGCATCGCCTCACGCGCAGCAGACGGCGTTGACCAACCTGTTCAGCGGCCGTCCGGCGCGCGGCATCGTCAACCGCCTGATGCGCGAACTGGGGCCTTTGAGCACCTTGCCGCCGGCCTTTCCGGGCGCGGTCAATGCGCTGGCGCCGTTGCGCGCGGCGGCCGAGAAGGCCGGCTCGGGTGATTTCTCGCCTCTGTGGGTTGGCCAGCATGCGCAGGGCATCGAGGCGATCCCGGCGGCAGACGTGGTGAGGCGGCTTTTCTCTGCCTGAGTCTTCTTGACTTGAACGAAGGGAGGCCGTGAGCGCCGCCGCAAAAGACAATGCCCGCCGAGACCAGTCCCGGCGGGCATCCGTTTGGTGGGCGCTCGATGCAGGCCCGTCAGGGCGCCGGCATCGAGCAGATCATCAAGATCACTTGTGGTACGCGGTTTCGCCGTGCGACGTGATGTCCAGGCCTTCGCGCTCTTCCTCTTCAGGCACACGCAGACCGATCACCAGATCGACGATCTTGTAGGCGATCAGCGAGACCACGCCGGACCAGACCACGGTCACGCCGACGGCCTTGGCCTGCACGATGAACTGGGCGCCGATCGAGTACTCGGTCGGTGTGGTCATGGCCACGGTCACCCAGTCGGACACGCTGCTGGGGCCGCCCAGGTTGGGCGAGTTGAAGATGCCCGTTGCCAGCGCGCCGAAGATACCGCCGACGCCGTGCACGCCGAACACGTCGAGCGAGTCGTCCGCGCCCAGCAGCTTCTTCAGGCCCGTCACACCCCACAGACAGATCAGACCGGCCAGCAGGCCGATGATCACCGCGCCGCCGATGCCGACGTTGCCGGCGGCAGGCGTGATGGCGACCAGGCCGGCCACGGCGCCCGAAGCGGCACCCAGCATCGAGGCCTTGCCCTTGTGCAGGCCTTCACCCAGACACCAGCCCAGCACGGCAGCGGCTGTTGCCACCAGCGTGTTGATGAAGGCCAGTGCGGCGAAGCCGTTGGCTTCCAGCGCGGAGCCGGCGTTGAAGCCGAACCAGCCCACCCACAGCAGCGAGGCACCGACCATGGTCAGCGTCAGCGAGTGCGGCGTGAACGACTCCTTGCCGTAGCCGATGCGCTTGCCGACCATGAAGGCGCCAACCAGGCCGGCGATGGCGGCGTTGATGTGCACGACGGTGCCGCCGGCGAAGTCCAGCGCGCCCCATTGCCAGATCAGGCCGGCCTTGCCGTTCATGGCGTCGACCACGTCCTTGCCGGTGTAGGCGTCAGGACCCATCCAGAACCAGACCATGTGCGCGATCGGCGCATAGCTGAACGTGAACCACAGCACCATGAACAGCAGCACGGCCGAGAACTTCATGCGTTCGGCGAAGGCACCGACGATCAGACAGCAGGTGATGCCGGCGAACGTGGCCTGGAAGACGGCGAACACGATTTCGTACATCGGCACACCCTTGCTGAAGGTGCCGCCCGTGGCGAAGGTGCCCGCGACGTTGTCCCAGATGCCCTTCATGAACAGGCGGTCGAGGCCGCCGATGTAGGCATTGCCTTCCGTGAACGCCAGGCTGTAGCCGTAGATGAACCACAGCACGACGATCAGCGAGAAGGTCACCATGACCTGCATCAGCACCGACAGCATGTTCTTGCTGCGCACCAGGCCGCCGTAGAACAGGGCCAGGCCCGGCACGGTCATCAGGATGACCAGCAGCGTGGAGACCAGCATCCAGGTCGTGTCGCCCTTGTTGGGCACGGGGGCCGGCGCGGCGGCGGCGGACGCGGCAGTCGATGCGGCAGGGGCCGCGGCGGGTGCGGCTTCAGGAGCGGATGCCGGTGCCGCGGTGGCGGCAGCCGTCGTGGTGGCCGTGGGTGCCGACGCAGCGTCTTCAGCGTGCGATACGCCGAGAAGACCGAATGCGGCGAGCCCCAGCGCGATGGACGCAATGAGCTTTCTCATGAGTTGCCTCTTGGAAACGAATAGGTGTGGGTACAGCACGCACACCTCTCTGGTGTGGGCCACAAGCGTGAAAAGAGTCAGGCGCGAAGCCGGATGATCAGAGCGCGTCCTTGCCGGTTTCGCCGGTGCGGATGCGGATGACCTGCTCGAGCGATGTCACGAAGATCTTGCCGTCGCCGATCTTGCCGGTGCGGGCGGACGACTCGATGGCTTCGATCACACGGTCGAGGATGGACTCGTCGACAGCGGCCTCGATCTTGACCTTGGGCAGGAAATCGACCACGTATTCCGCGCCTCGGTACAGCTCGGTATGGCCCTTCTGGCGGCCGAAGCCTTTGACTTCGGTCACGGTGATGCCCTGCACGCCAATGGCGGACAAGGCCTCACGCACTTCATCAAGCTTGAAGGGCTTGACGATGGCGGTCACCATCTTCATGGTTGGTTCTCCGGTGAGGTTGGCAAAAAATTCAGACGGTTACCTAACTGCATGATCTGTGCCAGCGCTCCAAAACGGTGAAGCTTCTGTTGGTGGCATCCAGGAATGCACCGAATTGGTTTGGTGCGCGATGCCGCGCCCAATCGTTGGGCGACATCGTGAATGGATCACAAATGCGCGAACACCGCGCACACGATTGGTGCCTTGGCGTGGGGTTGGCGCTTTGCCACACGCCCTTCAGAGGGGCGCGCCATTTTTCGCCCATCGGCAAAATCCGCCCCCATGTCGCTTGCCATTGTTCACAGCCGTGCCCTGGATGGGCTCAAGGCGCCCGAAGTCACCGTTGAAGTGCATCTGGCCAATGGCCTGCCTTCGTTCACCCTGGTCGGTTTGGTCGACACGGAGGTCAAGGAGGCCCGCGAGCGTGTCCGCGCCGCGCTGAGCAACTCGGGGCTCGAGTTTCCATTCAACAAGAGGGTGACCGTGAACCTGGCGCCCGCCGACCTGCCCAAGGAGTCCGGCCGCTTCGACCTGCCGATCGCGCTGGGCATCCTGGCCGCCATGGGCCATGTGGACGCAGCCAAGCTGGCCGAGCTCGAATTCGCGGGCGAGCTGTCGCTGGGCGGCGAGCTGCGGCCGGTGCGCGGCGCCTTGCCGATGGCGCTGGCCTTGCAGCGCGCGGGCGGCGATGGGCGACGGCGCGGCCTGGTCTTGCCGCAGGTCAGTGCCTCGGAGGCGGCCCTGGTGGACGGTGCGCGCCTGTATGGTGCCCGGCATTTGCTGGACGTGGTCGAGGCGCTCCGGCCGGATGGGCAGGGGCAGGGCCAGGCGCAGGGCGCCGACCTGATCCGCCCCGATACGCGGGCGCATGCTGTGTCGCCGCTGCTCGTGCCGGATCTGCGCGACGTGAAGGGGCAGTCCGCGGCCAAGCGGGCGCTGGAGGTCGCGGCGGCGGGCGCGCACAGCGCGCTGATGGTCGGCCCTCCTGGCACAGGCAAATCGATGCTGGCGCACCGCTTCTCCGGCATGCTGCCGCCGCTGACACAGGACGAGGCCCTGGAATCGGCCGCCGTGTTGAGCCTGGCGGGGCATTTCGATGTACGGCGTTGGCGACAGCGCGTCGTCAGGTCGCCGCACCACACGGCGTCTTCCGTGGCGCTCGTGGGCGGAGGCTCGCCGCCGCGGCCGGGCGAGATCTCGCTGGCCCATCATGGCGTGCTCTTTCTCGATGAGCTGCCCGAGTTCCCGAGGATGGCGCTGGAAGCCTTGCGCGAGCCTTTGGAGACGGGCCACATCACCATCTCACGGGCGGCGCGCCGGCATGATTTCCCGGCGCGCTTCCAGTTGATCGCGGCCATGAACCCCTGCCCGTGCGGGCATGTCGGCAACCCGCTCAAGACCTGTCGCTGCACGCCCGACCAGGTGGCGCGTTATCAAAGCCGCCTGAGCGGCCCTTTGCTGGACCGCATCGACGTGCAGGTCGAGGTGCCCATGGTCACGCCGGACGTGCTGGCGCAAAGCCCGCAGGGCGAGGCCAGCGAACAGGTCAGGCAACGTGTGATGCGGGCGCGTGAGCGCCAACTGCAAAGGCAGGGTGTGCTCAATGCCGAGTTGACACCGACCTTGCTGGAGCAGCATGCGCAGGCGGACGCGGCGGCCATGGCCTTTTTGCAGACGGCCTGTACGCGCCTGGGTTGGTCGGGCCGCGCCTTTCACCGCGTGCTCAAGCTGGCCCGCACGATCGCGGATCTGAACGGCGCCGACTCGGTGGCGCAGGCGCATGTGGCCGAGGCGATCCAGTACCGGCGCGTGTTGCAATCGGCGGCCTGATCACCACAGAGGTCGCGGTGATCAGGCGAGCGGCTCGCGGCTAAACTGAACAGCCATTTCGCGGACCACTCACAGGACATCGCCATGCCGCTGCACCGCCCCCATCGCTTTCATGCCGTGATCGCCAGTGTCTGCTTGAGCCTGCCTTTGCTGGCTTCGGCTGCCGGCAAGCCGGACCTTGTCAAGGTCGACGAGGCCTGGATCCGCCCCGCCGTGCCAGGCCAGACGGCCACCGGCGGCTTCATGAAGCTGACGGCCACGAAAGACCTGGTGCTGACGGGCGTGAGTTCGCCGGCGGCAGGCGCGAGCGAGCTGCACGAGATGGCGATGGAAGGCGATGTCATGCGCATGCGGGCCGTGTCATCCATCGCGCTGCCCGCAGGCAAGACGGTGGCCCTGCAGACCGGGCCGGGCAACAAGCACCTGATGCTCATGGCGCTCAAGCAGCCACTCAAGGTGGGCGACGAGGTGAGCCTGACCTTGAAGCTGCGCCAGGCGAGCACCAAGAAGGCGTTCACGCAGACGATCAAGGTGCCCGTCAAACTGGGGCAGACCGCGCCCGCCATGGGCAGCATGGACATGGCGCATTGACGCCATCACCAGCGCCCCATCGCTGAGGCTTACTGGTCTTCGAGGCGGCGGGGCGGGTAGGTGTCCCAGCCCTGGCAGCCCGGGCATTGCCAGAAGTAGTGCTGGCTCTCGAAGCCGCAGGCCGCGCAGCGGTAGCGTTGCAAGGGCTTGGCGGCCGTGGCCAGGGCCTTTTGCATTTGCTCGATCTCGGCTTCATTCAGCGGCGCGTGCGTGGCCAGGCGTTCGCGGATCAGGCCTTGCGCGGCCGACAGCGAGGGCTGCGCCATGATGTGCGACATCAGGGCCTGACGGCGCGCGTTGGCATCGGGCTGCAGCGCATTGAGGGCGTTGAGCACATCCACCGACGCCACCTGCTGGTAGAGGCTCTTGAGTTTGTTCAGGGCTTCTTCGGTCTGGCCGCAGGCTTGCGCGCACTTGGCATAGTCCATCGCGATCAAGGCGAAGGACTGGGGCTGCATCGCCATCAGGTCGTTCCACACTTCCATGGCCTTGGCATGCTGGCCCTGGCGCACCAGACGATGTCCTTGCAGGACCAGGGGGCGGGCGGCCTGTGGGGCGATTTCGCGGGCGCGTGCCAGCGCTTGTTCGGCTTCTTCGGGATGGCTGCGCGCATCGGCCTCCTGCGCGACCTCGCACCAGTGGTGCGCCGTGCGCTGAGAGAACGAGCCCGTGCCCGAGGCCTCGAGCTGGCGCGCCACCTCGATGGCCGGATGCCAGTTGCGCGAGCGCTCATGCAGCGAGAGCAAGGCCAGGCGCGCATCGGTCGTGAAGGCCGTGCCTTCGAGCGCCTTGAAAGCCTCTTCGGCGCGGTCGAGCAGGCCGGCCTTCATGAAGTCCTGCGCCAGGTCGTGCTGCGCGCGTTCGCGCTCGTCACGCTTGAGGTCGGCGCGCGAGAGCAGGTGCTGGTGCACGCGGATGGCGCGCTCGTACTCGCCCCGGCGGCGAAACAGGTTGCCCAGGGCGAAGTGCAGATCGGAGGTGTCCGGGTCTTGCTGGACGGCTTCGATGAAGGCGTCGATGGCCTTGTCCTGCTGTTCGTTGAGCAGCAGGTTCAGGCCCTTGAAATAGGCTTGTGGCGAGGCGCGCTCTTCGCGGCGCAGTTGGCGCAGGTCCAGACGCGAGGCGGTCCAGCCCAGCAAGAAGGCCAGCGGAAAAGCCAGCAGCAGCCAGTACAGGTCGAATTCCATGGTGATCTTGTGATGGCGCGTGCCGAGGCGGGCGCTGTTGAAACGGGCGCTGTTGAACCGGGCTTTGCTATTTGGCGGGCTTGCGCGGCGCGGGCATGTCGGGCGGGAAGGGCAGCTCGACGGGCAAGGTGATCGGGCCCGAGCGCGTGGCGGGGCCGCTGTCGAAGGGTGCGGGCTGCGCGGGCTTGTTGACCGGCTCGGGCATCAGCAGCGCGCGGTTGCGGGCGTCGCGTCGGTGGCGCCACCAACTGGGCAGCATCGCCAGCACGCCAGAGGCGCAACCCAGGGCGAACACACCGAGCACGATGAAGATCATGGGCGCCTGCCAGCGGTAGCTCCAGAACCACCTGACTTCAACCACATGCTGGTTGTTCAGCGCAAACGCGAACAGGATGAAGAACAGCAGGCCGCGCCACAACCAGTTCAGTGTTCGCATGGGTCGAGTCAGCTTTGAGTGGTGTCTTGGAGTGTGTCTGCCTTGGCGGTGTCGTTTGCGGTTTTGCTTGCGGCCTCGCTTGCGGCATCCCCGAGAGTATCCACCTTATCCACGCCTTCCCGAAGCGCCTTGCCTGGTTTGAAGTGCGGCACGAGCTTTTCCGGGATCAGCACCTGCTCGCCCGAGCGCGGATTGCGGCCCATGCGAGGCGGGCGGCGGTTGATCGAGAAGCTGCCGAAGCCGCGGATCTCGATGCGGTGGCCGCGCGCCAGCGCTTCGGACATCGCGTCCAGGATGGTCTTGACGGCGAATTCGGCGTCACGCTGGGTGAGCTGGCCGAAGCGCTCGGCCAGTCTGGCCACGAGGTCGGAACGGGTCATAGGGACGGCGGGGAATGGGGTAGCTGAGCGGAGGCTGTGATGAGCGTCAGCACGAGGTGTGCCACGCTCATCACAACCACCGCTGCATCTGGCCGGGGCCTTCAGCAGCAGGGTCGTGGAACGCAGGTCAAGCCGGAGGCTTAGCCATTGTTTTGGTCGAGCTTGGCCTTCAGGAGCGCGCCCAGGCTGGTGGTGCCGGCGCCTTCCTTCGTGGTTTCGCTGCTCAGACGCTGCATGGCTTCTTGCTGCTCTGCATTGTCCTTGGCCTTGATCGACAGCTGGATGTTGCGTGTCTTGCGATCGATGTTGATGATGATCGCCGTGACTTCGTCACCTTCCTTCAGCACGTTGCGCGCGTCTTCAACGCGGTCGCGGCTGATTTCGGAGGCACGCAGGTAGCCGATGATGTCGTCACCCAGGGAGATTTCGGCACCCTTGGCATCCACGGTCTTGACGGTGCCGGTGACGGAGGCGCCACGGTCGTTCAAGGTCGTGTAGTTGGTGAACGGATCGCTGTCCAGCTGCTTGATGCCCAGGCTGATGCGCTCGCGCTCGACGTCGATGGCCAGCACGATCGCTTCGACTTCCTGGCCCTTCTTGTAGTTGCGCACGGCGGCTTCGCCAGGCTCGTTCCAGGACAGGTCGGACAGGTGCACCAGGCCATCGATGCCAGCGGCCAGACCCACGAACACGCCGAAGTCGGTGATCGATTTGACGGGGCCCTTGACCTTGTCGCCGCGGTTGAAGTTCTGCGAGAAGTCGTCCCATGGGTTCGGCTTGCACTGCTTCATGCCCAGCGAGATGCGGCGCTTGTCTTCGTCGATTTCCAGGACCATGACTTCCACTTCGTCGCCCAGGTTGACGATCTTGTTGGGCGCGATGTTCTTGTTGGTCCAGTCCATCTCGGAGACGTGCACCAGGCCTTCGATGCCGGGTTCGATCTCGACGAACGCACCGTAGTCAGCGATGTTGGTGACCTTGCCGAACAGGCGTGTCGAGGCAGGGTAGCGGCGCGAGACGCCGACCCATGGATCGTCGCCCATTTGCTTCAGGCCCAGCGAGACGCGGTTCTTTTCTGCGTCGAACTTCAGGACCTTGGCTGTCAGCTCTTGGCCGACCGTCACCACTTCGGATGGGTGACGCACGCGGCGCCATGCCATGTCGGTGATGTGCAGCAGGCCGTCGATGCCGCCGAGGTCGACGAAGGCACCGTATTCGGTGATGTTCTTGACCACGCCCTGGACGATCGCGCCTTCGCGCAGCGTTTCCATCAGCTTGGCGCGCTCTTCGCCCATCGAGGCTTCGACCACGGCACGGCGCGACAGCACGACGTTGTTGCGCTTGCGGTCGAGCTTGATGACCTTGAACTCCATGGTCTTGCCTTCGAACGGCGACATGTCCTTGACAGGGCGCGTATCGAGCAAAGAACCAGGCAGGAAGGCGCGGATGCCGTTGACCAGGACAGTCAGACCGCCCTTGACCTTGCCGTTGACGGTACCGGTCACGAAGTCGCCGGACTCCAGTGCGGTTTCCAGGGACAGCCACGAGGCCAGGCGCTTGGCCTTGTCGCGCGACAGGATGGTGTCGCCGTAGCCGTTTTCGATGGCGTCGACCGCCACGGACACGAAGTCGCCCACTTGGACTTCAATCTCGCCCTGGTCGTTGCGGAACTCGTCGATGGGCACGTACGCTTCGGACTTCAGACCGGCGTTGACCACGACGAAGTTGTGTTCGACGGCCACCACTTCAGCAGTGATGACTTCGCCCGTGCGCATGTTGGCACGTTGCAGCGACTCTTCGAACAGGGCGGCAAAAGATTCAGACATGAGGATTTCCTGTGCCGACTCGCGTCAGCGTTAACGCCTTGATCGACAGGAACGACCAGGCGGGTTGGGTTGAAGAACATGACAGCCGGGCCACTTTTGCAGCAGCCCCGATTGCTCAAGCGCCTGCCTGGCAGCATGCGCCGGATGTCACAGCCTTATTTGGGAACAGTCCCGTGAAAAAGCCCCGGCGTGATGTCAGTGCTTGACGATCACATGAGGCCAGCCCTCGACCCACATCCCCAGAACCGTTTCCACCGATTGCTCGATGGTCCAGGCGGAGTTGTCGATCTTGCGGGCATCGTGCGCGGGCACAAGAGGCGACACGGCGCGGGTACGGTCCCGCAGGTCGCGCGCCTCGAGGTCTGCGCAGATTTCATCGAGATTAGCAGAAATCCCTTTTGAAATCAATTGGTTATAGCGGCGTTCGGCACGTTCTTTGACGGATGCCGTCAAAAACACCTTGAGCGCCGCGTCCGGAAAGATGACGGTGCCCATGTCGCGGCCGTCGGCGACGAGGCCGGGCAGGCCCCGGAAGGCCTTCTGCAACTCGACCAAAGCCTGGCGCACGCCCGGGTAGACGGACACGCGCGAGGCGGCCTGACCGATATCCTCGCGGCGCACGGCTTCGCCCACATCGCGGTGGTCGACCCAGATGTGCTCGCAGTCGAAGCGCAGCGAGATGCCGTAGCCGAGCTGGCGGGCGAGCTTTTCGAGGCCGTCCGCGTCGTCCATGCTCACGCCGCGTTCGAGGGCCAGCAGGCCGGTGATGCGGTAGAGCGAGCCCGAGTCCAGGAACTGGTAGCCCAGGCGCGTGGCCAGGGCGCTGGCCAGCGTGCCCTTGCCCGAGGCGGTCGGGCCGTCGACCGTGATCACGGGGATCAGGTCGGGGTTGGTCTGGGCGATCTGGAAGAGCGACTCGAAGTAGTCGGGAAAGGTCTTGCCGACGCAGCGCGGGTCTTCGATGCGGACCGAGACCGGTTTCTCGCGCGTGGCCGTGGGCGCCAGCGGGTTGAAGGCGGCCAGCGAGAAGCACATGGCCATGCGGTGGTCGTCGTAGGTGTGGATGCTGGCGTGCTGCCATCCGCCGCCGTTTTCGCCTGCGGCCGGTGGCGTGATCTCGATGAAGTCCTGGCCCTCGACCACGGTGGCGCCGAGCTTGCGCAACTCGATGGCCATGGCGGCGATGCGGTCGGTCTCTTTCACGCGCCAGCTGGCGATGTTGCGCAGCCGGGTCGTGCCTTCGGCATACAACGCCATCACGGCCAGGGTCATGGCCGCGTCGGGGATGTGGTTGCAGTCCATGTCGACGGCCTTGAGCGGCCAGCCTTTGCCTGGTTCGCCTCGACGCACTTCGAGCCAGTTCGGGCCGCTCGTGACCTGCGCACCCATCGCCTGGGCTGCGTCCACGAAGCGGATGTCGCCCTGGATGGAATCGGCGCCGACGCCCTCGATGCGCACGGGCAGGGCCGCGCCCGCGATGGCACCGGCCGCGATGAAGTACGAGGCCGAGGAGGCATCGGCCTCGACGTGGATCTCGCCGGGCGACTGGTAGCGGCTCCCTTGCGGGATCACGAAGCGCTCCCAGCCTTGGCGTTGCACCTGGATGCCGAAGCGCGCCAGCAGGTTCAGCGTGATCTCGATGTAAGGCTTGGAGATCAGCTCGCCAACCACTTCGATCGTCAGCGCCTGGTTTTGAGAGACCAGAGGCAAAGCCAGCAGCAAGGCCGTCAGGAACTGGCTGGACACATCGCCGCGCACCTTGATCGGCGCGGCCAGTTGCAGCTGCCCGCCTGACAGGCGCAGCGGTGGGTAGCCTTCATTGGCCGTGCAGTCGATCTGGCAGCCGAGCGGGCGCAAGGCATCGACCAAATCGCCGATGGGGCGCTCGTGCATGCGCGGCACGCCGCTCAAGGTGAAGACGCCGCCTTGCGTGGCCGACAGCAGCGCCAGGGCCGCCGTCAATGGGCGCATGGCCGTGCCCGCGTTGCCCAGGAAGAGATCGGCCTGCTGCACGCGCAGCTTGCCGGCCATGCCTTCGATGCGGACCATGTCGCCGGTCTGGTCGACGCCGCAGCCCAGTGCGCGCAAGGAGTCGAGCATCACACGCGTGTCGTCGGACGCGAGCAGGTCGTGCACGATGGTCGTGCCTTCGCTCAGGCCGGCCAGCAGCAGCACGCGGTTGGAGATGCTCTTGGAACCCGGCAGGCGCACGGTGCCGCCTGCGGACAGCAGTGGCGGGAGGTCGAGGAAGGCTGTGGTGTACATGCGGGGCGGGCACTGGTGCGGTCAGCGCGTGGCAGGAGGCTTGGCGTTCAACTGCCACTGGCTGCGGGCGTCGGACGCGGTCTGGATCTGCGCTTGCAGTTCGGGGCCGTTCCAGTCGCGCATCTGGCGCTCCAACTGTTCGAGCGCGTGGCGGAAGGTCTCGGACTGCTTGAGGACTTCTTCGCGGTTGGACAGCAGGATGTCGCGCCAGATGGTCGGGTCGCTGGCGGCGATGCGCGTGAAGTCGCGAAAGCCCGGCCCGGCCAGCGAGAGATACTCCTGGCCCTGCGGTTGCTCGCCCATGGCGTTCATGTAGGCGAAGGCCAGCAGGTGCGGCAGGTGGCTCACGGCGGCGAAGGCGGCATCGTGGTGCTCGGGGCTCATCTTGAGCACCTGGCAGCCCACGGCGGCCCACACGTCGGTGGCTTTTTGCAGCAGCAATGGGTTGGTCTGCTGAAGCGGCGTCAGGATGACCTTGCGACCCTGGTAGAGCGCCGGGTCGGCGTGCTCGATGCCGGCCACTTCGCGCCCGGCGATCGGGTGCGCGGGCACGAACGATGGCAGGCGCTCCTTGAGCACACGGCGCGCGGCATCGACCACGTCGCGCTTCGTCGAGCCCACGTCCATGAAGAGCACGCCCGGGTCCACCAGGTGGCGGATGGCCTTGAAGGTGCCTTCGCTGGCGGCCACGGGCACGGCGATCAGCACGATGTCCGAGCCGGAGACGGCCAGCAGCGCCGACTCGGCGGCCACGTCGATCACGCCCAGGCGGCGCGCCTTCTCGACCGTCGAGGGCGACTTGCTGTAGCCCACGACCCGCTTGACCAAGCCAGCCTTCTTGAGGGCGAGGGCGAACGAGCCGCCCATCAGGCCGCAGCCGATCAGGCCAAGTTGGTTGAACATGATGCGAAGGGTCCTACAAGCGATCAGTGCACGTCGAGCGGATAGCTGCCGAGCACCTTGAAGAATGAACACTGGGCGCGCAGCTCGTCGAGCGCGGCGGCCACGTTGTCCTGCGCCGGGTGGCCGGCCAGGTCGATGAAGAAGACATACTCCCACTGGCCGGAGCGTGCGGGGCGCGACTCGAAGCGCGTCATGGAGACGCCATGGCGTTTGAGCGGCACGAGCATGTCGTGCACGGCGCCCGGGCGGTTGTCGACCGACACGATCAGGCTCGTGCAGTCGTGGCCGGTGGGCGCGGCGGGCGTGTGGCCATCGACGTGCGTGACCACGACGAAGCGCGTGCGGTTGTGGGGCTCGTCCTGTACGGCGCGCTGCACCACGTGCAGGCCGTATTGGGCCGCGGCGCGCTCGCTGGCCAGGGCCGCGACGCTGTCGTCCTCGCCGGCCAGGCGCGCGCCTTCGGCGTTGCTGGACACGGCGCGGCGCTCGGCATCGGGCAGGTTCAGGCTCAGCCAGCCCTGGCACTGCGCCAGCGCCTGCGGGTGCGCGCACACGATCTTGATGCCTTCGCGGCTCAGCTCCTTGCGCAGCAGGTTGTGGATGACCATCAAGTTGGTCTCGCCCACGATGGTCAAAGGCGATTGCAGCAGCAGGTCGAGCGAGCGGGCCACGACGCCTTCGGTCGAGTTCTCGACCGGCACGACGCCGAAATCGGCCGAACGCGCCGAGGTGGCGCGGAAGACCTCATCGATCGACGGACAGGCCAGCGCCTCGATGGACGAGCCGAAGTAGCTCAGCGTGGCCTGCTCGCTGAAGGTGCCGACGGGGCCGAGAAAAGCCACGCGCTGACGCGCTTCGAGCGAGCGGCAGGCCGACATGATCTCGCGCCAGATCGGGGCGATGCTGTCGGCCTTGATCGGGCCGGGGTTGCGGTTCTTGACCCGGTCGATGACTTGGGCTTCGCGGTCCGGGCGGAACACGGGCGAGCCGTCGATCTTCTTGACCTCGCCCACGGCCTGGGCCAGCTTGGCGCGCTCGTTGAGCAGCGTCAGCAACTGCTGATCGACCACATCGATGCGCACGCGCAGGTCGGCCAGTTGCTCGTCGACCGGCCTGCCGTCGGGCTGAAAGTGGGGGGCGTCTGCTTGATCAGCCATGGCGTGCAGCGAAGTCCTTCATGTAGGCGACCAGGGCCTGCACGCCCGCCAGCGGCATGGCGTTGTAGATCGAGGCGCGCATCCCGCCCACGATCTTGTGGCCCTTGAGTTGCAGAAGGCCGGCTTCTTTCGCGCCCGCCAGAAAGGCATCGTTGAGCGCTTCGTTCTTCAGAAAGAAGGGCGCATTCATGCGCGAGCGGGCATTGACCGCCACCTTGTTCACATAGAAGCCGGACTCGTCGATGCAGTCATACAGCATCTTGGCCTTGGCGATGTTGCGCGCCTCGATGGCGGCCAGGCCCGTGAGGTTGCCCTCGCGTTGTCGCTTGATCCACTGGAACACCAGGCCCGCCATGTACCAGGCATACGTGGGCGGCGTGTTGTACATGGACTCGTTGTCGGCCACGATCTTGTAGTCGAAGCCCGAAGGCGTGATCGGCAGCGCTGGCCCGATCAGGTCTTCGCGGACGATGACCAGCGTCAAGCCCGCCGGGCCGATGTTCTTTTGCGCGCCGCCGTAGGCCACGCCCACGCGCGACCATTCGATCGGGCGCGAAGCGATGTGCGACGAGCAGTCGATGACCAGCGGGGCCTTCGAGCCCAGCGCGGCCAGGTCGGGCAGCTCGTGCATCTCGACGCCGTGCACGGTCTCGTTGCTGCACACGTGCACGTAGGCCGCGTCCTTGCTCAGTTGCCAGTCTTCGTAGGCGGGCAGGGAGGTGTGCTGGTCGCCTTCGTTGCTGGCCGCGATGTGCACGTCGCAGTACTTGCGCGCTTCCTTGGCCGACTTCTGCGACCACGAGCCCGTGACCACGTAGTCGGTGCGGCCACCGCGCGACAGGTTCATCGGCAGGATCGCGTTCTCGGCGATCGCGCCGCCCTGCATGAACAGCACCTTGTAGTGCGCGGGGATCGCCAGGATCTCGCGCAGATCGGCTTCGGCCTGCTGGGCGATGGCGATGAACTCCTTGCCGCGGTGGCTCATCTCCATCACGCCCAGACCCGAGCCATGCCAGTCCAGCATCTCGCTGGCGGCCTGTCGCAGAACTTCTTCAGGCAAGGCGGCCGGGCCGGCTGCGAAATTGAAAGGGCGGGTCATGAACGGGATCTCGGGTCTGTCAAGGGGCCGGGTCGACCGGCGCCCTTCGCGTCACTTCTTGGCGGGCTTCTTGGCGGCCGGGGCTGGGGCCGGGTCGGCGCTTGGCGCAGCCGATTGGCCTTGCTGAGCCTGGGCCGCGCTCAGCTTGCCGCCCGTGGCCTTGTCCAGGATCTGGCGGATGCTGGCTTCGGCTGCCTGCAGCTTGGGCGTCACTTGCGGGCGGGCATCGGCCACGACCTTCTCGAGCAGCGCATTGCTCATCTCGGGCAGGCTGCTCTGGTACTTCTTGAGCACGGGTGACTCGAGCATCGTGACCAGTTGCTTGAGCTCGTCTTCGGTGAACTTGTCTTCCATCATCGGGCCGACGACGGACTGGCTCAGCTTGGTCGCGCTGGCGCGCACGATGGGCGTGGCGCCGTCGATGTACTTCTTGATCTCGGCATCGACCTGCTTGGCCGTGGCATCGCGCTTGTCCTCGGGCACGCCCTGCGCCAGGATCTGGCGGGCCACACCAGCCAGTTGGCGGGCGGGCTGCTCGGTCACCGAGCGGGACATGTCGTCCAGCGCGGCCTGCTGCGAGGCCAGAATCTTGGCGACCAGCTCCTTCTTGTCGGCGTGGGCCGAGAGCGAAGTCAGTGCCAGTGTCGCGGCGACGGCGGTCGCCCATGCGGTTTTCGTCAGCTTCATGGTGTGTCCTTGGGAGTCCGGTTCAGTGTGCGGATTCAGTTGTCCTGGCTGCCAGTATCGGTGTTGCCGGTGTCGTCTGCATGACCCTCTTCGCCGTCACCTTCGACGTCGGCCTCGGTGGATGCGTTGGCGTCGTTCTCGACGATGCGCTGCAGGCCGATCAGCTTGGCGCCTTCGTCCAGCGAAATCAGGGTGACGCCTTGCGTGGCGCGGCCCAGCTCGCGGATCTCGGAGACACGGGTGCGCACCAGCACGCCCTTGTCCGTGATCAGCATGATCTCGTCGGCCGGACGCACCAGCGTGGCCGCCACGACCTTGCCGTTGCGCTCCGATTGCTGGATGGCGATCATGCCCTTGGTGCCGCGGCCATGGCGCGTGTACTCGACGATGCTCGTGCGCTTGCCATAGCCGTTTTCAGTGGCCGTGAGCACCGATTGCGATTCGTCCTCGGCCACGAGCATGGCGATCACGCTCTGCGTTTCTTCGAGCATCATGCCGCGCACGCCGCGCGCGCTGCGGCCCATCGGGCGCACGTCTTCTTCATCGAAGCGCACGGCCTTGCCGCCATCGCTGAACAGCATCACATCGTGCTTGCCGTCGGTCAGCGCGGCGCCCACGAGCACGTCGCCCTCGTCCAGGCCCACGGCGATGATGCCGGCCTTGCGCGGGTTGCTGAAGTCGGTGAGCGGTGTCTTCTTGACCGTGCCCAGGCGCGTGGCCATGAACACATAGTGGTCGTCGGGGAAGGTGCGGAACTCGCCCGTCAGCGGCAGCACCACGTTGATCTTCTCGTCCTTCTCGAGCGGGAACATGTTGACCATGGGCTTGCCGCGCGAGTTGCGCGAGCCCTGCGGCACTTCCCAGACCTTGATCCAGTAGACGCGGCCCCGGTTGCTGAAGCACAGGATGTAGTCGTGCGTGTTGGCGATGAAGAGCTGGTCGATCCAGTCGTCTTCCTTCGTGGCCGTGGCCTGCTTGCCGCGACCGCCGCGCTTTTGCGCGCGGTACTCGCTCAAAGGCTGGCTCTTGATGTAGCCCGTGTGCGAGATCGTCACGACCATGTCGGTCGGGGTGATCAGGTCTTCGGTGCCGAGCTCCTGCGCGTTGTGCTCGATGGTCGAGCGGCGCGCGCCCAGCTTGGTCTGGCCGAACTCGGTGCGGATGGCCGTGAGCTCGTCGCCGATGATCACGGAGACGCGCTCTGGCTTGGCCAGGATGTCGAGCAGGTCGGCGATCTCGGCCATCACGTCGCGGTACTCGCCGACGATCTTGTCCTGCTCCAGCCCGGTCAGGCGTTGCAGGCGCATCTGCAGGATCTCGCTGGCCTGCGCATCCGACAGGCGATACAGGCCATCAGGCTGCATGCCGTAGTTCATCGGCAGGCCTTTGGGGCGGTAGGCCGCGGCGCCGCCAGGCGTGTCGGTGCCGACGCGCGCCAGCATCTCGCGCACCAGCGACGAATCCCAGCTCTTGCTCATCAGGGCCGACTTGGCCACGGGCGGCGTCGGCGAGGTCTTGATGGTCTCGATGAACTCGTCGATGTTGGCCAGCGCGACGGCCAGGCCTTCCAGCACATGGCCGCGCTCGCGCGCCTTGCGCAGCTCGTACACGGTGCGGCGCGTCACCACTTCGCGGCGGTGCTCCAGGAAGACCGTGATCAGGTCCTTCAGGTTGCACAGCTTGGGCTGCCCGTCGATCAGGGCCACCATGTTCATGCCGAAGGTGTCCTGCAACTGCGTCTGCTTGTACAGATTGTTGAGGATCACTTCGGGCACTTCGCCGCGCTTGAGCTCGATCACCACGCGCATGCCGGACTTGTCGGACTCGTCCTGCAAGTGGCTGATGCCTTCGATCTTCTTTTCGTTGACCAGCTCGGCGATGCGCTCGAGCAAGGTCTTCTTGTTCACCTGATAGGGGATCTCGTCGACGATGATCGCCTGGCGGTCGCCCTTGCCGATGTCCTCGAAATGCACGCGCGAGCGCATCACCACGCGGCCGCGGCCCGTGCGATAGCCCTCGCGCACGCCGCTGAGGCCATAGATGATGCCGGCGGTCGGGAAGTCGGGCGCGGGGATGATCTCCATCAGCTCGTCGATCGAGCAATCGGGGTTCTTCAGCGCGTGCAGGCACGCATCGACGACCTCGTTGAGGTTGTGCGGCGGGATGTTGGTGGCCATGCCCACCGCGATACCGGCCGAACCGTTGATCAGCAGGTTGGGCAAGCGCGTGGGCAGCACCAGCGGCTCTTGCAGCGAGCCGTCGTAGTTGGGCCCGAAATCGACGGTTTCCTTGTCGATGTCGGCCAGCATCTCGTGCGCGATCTTGGTCAGGCGGATTTCGGTATACCGCATGGCCGCCGCGTTGTCGCCGTCGACCGAGCCGAAGTTGCCTTGACCGTCGACCAGCATGTGCCGCAGCGAGAAGGGCTGCGCCATCCGGACGATGGTGTCGTAAATGGCCGAGTCACCGTGCGGGTGGTATTTACCCATCACGTCACCGACGATGCGCGCGCTCTTCTTGAAGGGGCGGTTCCAGTCGTTGTTCTGCTCGTGCATCGCGAACAGCGCGCGCCTGTGCACGGGCTTGAGGCCGTCGCGGGCATCGGGCAGGGCCCGGCCGACGATCACGCTCATGGCGTAATCGAGGTACGAACGCCGCATTTCCTCTTCGAGGCTGATGGGCAGGGTTTCCTTGGCGAATTGCGTCATGCGGGCTTCAAGCGTCGAGAGCTTCCATTCGCGCCCCTGCGTGCGCTCGGGCACACATAGGCGGACAAAAGCCCGATTGTAATTGGCTGATCATGTAGTCAACGCGCAACAACGCGCATGCTTCTTGCTCGCCAGGCCCCAAGTCACTTGAGCGGGAAAGTGGCTATGGCACAATCGATTTCGTAATGTGTCCTAGGGTGAACCCTGGTCACCTAGCCCCACCCCCATTCGGGTAATTGCCCGGTCAGGGCGCACACTGCAGTGAAATGCTGCGTCTATTCGTGAGGATCTGCATGAACAAACTCAATAAAATTGCCGCCCTGCTTGCCATCGCTACCTTGGCTGGTTCCGCCTACGCCCAGGAAGTGAACAACTGGCGCGCCTCCGATGGCTCCGTGATCAAGAACGGCACCAACGAATACTGCTGGCGTGACAACTTCTGGACGCCTGCCACGGGCGTTCAAGGCTGTGACGGCGTGCCCGCACCGGCGCCTGCGCCCGTGCCTGTGGCCGCGCCCGCACCGGCACCTGCCCCCGCCCCGGCTCCCGTGCCTGTGCCCGTGGCGCCCGCCACTGAAAAGGTGAGCTTCGCCGCTGATGCCTTCTTCGACTTCGACAAGTCCACCCTGAAGCCCGAAGGCAAGGCCAAGCTGGACGAGCTGGCCGAGAAGGTCAAGGGCCTGACGCTGGAAGTCGTGATCGCCGTCGGCCACACCGACTCGAAGGGCACCGACGCCTACAACCAGAAGCTGTCGGTTCGCCGCGCTGATGCCGTCAAGACCTATCTGGCTGGCAAGGGCATCGAAGCCTCGCGCATCTACACCGAAGGCAAGGGCAAGTCGCAGCCTGTGGCCGACAACAAGACGGACGCTGGCCGCGCCAAGAACCGTCGCGTTGAAATCGAAGTGGTCGGTACGCGCACCAAGTAATGCTTGACCAGGGGGCCTTTGGGCCTCTTGCTGTCAGCATGCCGCACCAAAAAGAAACCCCGCCTAGGCGGGGTTTCTGCTTTGTGTACCGCAGCGAGAACCGCGAGAGCCTCAGACCAGGCTGACGTCCTTGCCGCTGAGCTTCTTGGTCAGTTGCGTGGCCAGGCGGTTGACGTTGCCGTAGATCGACAGCTGCGGGTTGGCGCCGATGCTGGTCGGGAAGATCGAGCCATCGTGCACCGACAGGTTGCTGAGCTGCCAGTGGACGCCGTCCGGGCGGATCACGCCTTGCTGCTCCGTGCCACCCATGCGGCAGCCGCCCATGATGTGCGCGCTGCCGCCGCCCACGTAGTAAGGCTTCATCTCGAAGGCCGAGATGGCGGATTTGGCTTCGGCCCAGCTGTTGTAGTACTGGCCTTGCTCGTGGTACGGCACGACCTTCTTGGCGCCGGCCGCGAACTGCACCTCGGCCATGGTCAACAGGGCCTGCTTGAAGCCTGCCAGCACGTAATCCGTGAGCGGGTAGTTCAGCAGCGGCGAGCCGTCTACATTGAGGATGACGTTGCCGCCCGTGGATTCCGGATGGAAGCCGTCGCGCAGCAGGGCCAGCATCATCTGCGTGTTGGGGTAGTTCTGGAAGCGCTCGGCCAGGCCCTTGCCGTAGCCGCCCAGCAGCACGCCGGTCAGGCCGGGGTGCATGGGCGTGGCTTCGAGCTTGTAGCCGATCGGGCCTTCCATCGGGGCGTTGTGCACGAAGTAGTCGGAGTAGATCGACTGCGGCGCGCCCGCCCAGCCTTCCACGCGCTGCTCGAACACGCCGGCCGAGAACGCCACCGGGTGCAGGAAGGTGCGCGTGCCCAGCAGGCCGTGCGGATCAGGCGCCTTCGAGCGCTTGAGCAAGGCCGGCGAGTTGATGGCGCCGCCCGACACGATGTAGTGCTTGGCCGTGACGCGCATGATCTTGTCGGACATCTTCGTGCCGTTGATGCGGATGGGCACGCACACCAGCGACTTGACCTTGTCGCCGTCGATCTCGAACTCCTGCGCGCGCGTCTGGTAGAACAGGCGGGCACCGGCCTCGAGCGAGCTGGGGATGGTGGTGACCAGCATCGATTGCTTGGCGTTGGTCGGGCAGCCCATGCCGCAAGAGCCCAGGTTCCAGCAGCCCTTGACGTTGCGCGGGATCACATCGGCCGTGATGCCCAGCTTGTGCGCGCCGGTGCGCAGCAGCTCGTTGTTGGCGTTGGGCGGAGCCTCGTCCCAGCGGTGCATGTTCAGGCGCTTTTCGGCCTGCTCGAACCAGGGCGCCATGGCCGCTTCGGTCGTCTCTTTGATGCCGAAGTTGTCTTCCCAGTACTTCAAGGTGGTCGCGGGCGTGCGGAAGGAGCTCGTCCAGTTGATGACGGTCGTGCCGCCCACGCAGCGGCCTTGCAGCAGGCTGAGGGCGCCGTCCATGGTGCGGCGGCCCGCACCTTCTTGATAAAGCGTGGCGTAGGCTTCGGCTTCGCGCTGGTTGAAGTCGCTGCTGGTGCGCAGCGGGCCTTCTTCGATCATGACGACGTCCAGGCCGGCCTTGGTCATCAGCTCGGCCGTGATGCCGGCGCCGGCGCCCGTGCCCACGATGACCACATCGCACTGGATCTGCTCGGGCAGGCCTTGTTCACCGTTGCTGGCCTTCCAGCCTCGTGCCAGGCCTTCGCGGAAAGGATCGGGGAGTTTGCTCATATTTCAACAGGGCCGGGGTAGCCGGTGAGGTGCCAGTTGTCGGTGTTCGTGAAGAAGGCCATGCAGGTGATGGCGCGCACGACCTGGTAGGTCAGGCGGGTGCTGGGCAGGGGGTTGAGGTGCATGCTCGCCAGGGCGGCCTCGATCTCGTCGTCGGTGGCCTTGCCCCAGGAGGTGCCCAGGCCGGTCAGCATGCGGCGTGTGGGCATGTTGCCCAGCAGGCCCGCGATGGCGTTGACCTCGACCTGCAGCACGTTGGGCATGCCCGCCAGGAAGACTTCGATGCGCGCCAGGTGCTTCTCGAGGATGGCTTCGCGCTGGGCCTTGTCCTTGGGCAGCATCTCGCCGACGAAGCCGATGGCCAGGCCGCGGAAGACGTCGCGGCCGTGTTCGGTGAGCTTGCCGCCGTCGAGGCCGCGGTGCCAGTAGACCAGGCCGCCCAGCGCGGCGCCGACGGCACCGATCGCCAGCGCGGTTTTCATGAACCAGCGGCGCTTGGGTTGAAGAGGGTGATCAATGGATCGGTCGACCATGAGTGGGGTGTCCGGAAAAGACGGTTCCTCAAAGAAGGAAACATTGTGAGTCAAATCGACGGTTCATTGTGCCTTGCCGCCGGAGCCCGACTGTCGCGCGCTTAACCTTTCGGTCGGGGGGGGGCCGGCCCTGTCGGCGTTATGAATATGAACAGCGGCTTTTCAAGATGAGGGAATACCCTAGGCTTTGAATGTTGCAGAATTCATGCAGCGCTGTAAGCAATGTCGCGGGGTGTCAGCAGTCGATGCACGCCCGTACCTGATCCAATAAAGAGGATACCGAGAATGACAAGTTCCAAGCCATGGTTGGCCCATTACGAACCTGGTGTGCCCGCAGAAATCAACCCGGCCGAGTACGCTTCGCTGGTCGACCTGCTGGACCAGTCGTTCAAGCAGTTCGCCAAGCGAGACATGGCGGCCTTCATGGGCTCGCACCTGAAGTTCGAGCAGATCGACGAGCTGTCGCGCACGATGGCGGCCTGGCTGCAGGGCCGTGGTCTGGCCAAGGGCGCGCGCGTGGCCCTGATGATGCCCAATGTGCCGCAGTACATGGTGGCGATCGCGGCGGTGCTGCGCGCCGGTTATGTCGTGGTCAACGTGAACCCGCTGTACACGCCGCGCGAGCTGGAGCACCAGCTGAAGGATTCGGGCGCCGAGGTCATCGTCATCCTCGAAAACTTCGCGACGACCTTGCAGGAAGTCGTGAGCCGCACGAACGTCAAGCACATCGTGCTGGCCTCGATGGGTGATTTGCTGCCTTTCCCGAAGGGCGCGCTGATCAACTTCGTCGTGCGCCGCGTCAAAAAGATGGTGCCCGCTTTCGCGCTGCCCGACACGGCCGCCTGCAAGCTGACCACGTTCAAGGACATGCTGTCGCAAGGGCGTTCGGCCAAGTACAACCGCCCCGCGCTCAAGGCCGAAGATGTGGCTTTCCTGCAGTACACGGGTGGCACGACGGGCGTGTCCAAAGGTGCCACGTTGCTGCATCGCAATGTGGTGGCCAACATCCTGCAGAACGAAGCCTGGTTCAAGCCCGAGCTGGGCAAGCTGGGCGATGAGCAGTTGACCGTGGTCTGCGCGCTGCCGCTGTACCACATCTTCGCCTTGACGGTCTGCTTCATGATGGGCGCGCGCATGGGCAGCCTGAACATCCTGATCGCCAACCCGCGCGACATCGACGGCTTCATCAAGACGCTGCTGAAATACAAGGTGAACCAGTTCCCGGCCGTGAACACGCTGTTCAACGCGCTGGTCAACCACCCTGATTTCGGCAAGATCGATTTCTCGGGCCTGAAGGTGTCCAACGGCGGCGGCATGGCCGTGCAACAGGCCACGGCCGACAAGTGGAAGAAGGTGACGGGCTGCCCGATCGTCGAGGGCTATGGCCTGTCGGAGACCTCGCCCGTGGCCACGGTCAACCGCCTCGATCTGGCCGAGTTCAATGGCGCGATCGGCTACCCGATCCCGTCGACCGACGTGGCCATCCTGGACGACGACGGCAACCACCTGGACATCGGCAGCGCGGGCGAGATCTGCATCCGCGGCCCGCAGGTGATGGCCGGCTACTGGAACCGCCCCGACGAGACGGCCAAGGTCATGACGGCCGATGGCTTCTTCCGCACGGGCGACATCGGCGTGATGGACACGACGGGCCTGGTCAAGATCGTGGACCGCAAGAAGGACATGATCCTCGTGTCGGGCTTCAACGTGTATCCCAACGAGGTCGAGCAGGTGGTGAACATGCACCCGGGCGTGCTGGAGTGCGCGGCCGTGGGCGTGCCGGACGAGAAGTCGGGCGAGGCCGTGAAGCTGTACGTGGTGCGCAAGGACAACACGCTGACCGAGGCCGCGCTCAAGGCCTATTGCCAGCAGCAGCTGACGGGCTACAAGTGTCCCAAGCACATCGAGTTCCGCACCGACCTGCCCAAGACCAATGTGGGCAAGATCCTGCGCCGCGAGTTGCGTGACGAGAAGAAGGCTGCGTAAGCCGGTCGTACTGTGCCGATGGAAAAAAGGCCGATCAGGTGAACTGATCGGCCTTTGTCATTCAAGACGCGGCTGGGTTCAATGTGCCCAGACAGAAGGCTTGAGGAACACCATCTTGCTGGAGTGAGGGTTCAGCGACAGCGGGAAGGTCAGTGGATTGTTCATCGAGTCCACGGCGCCTGCGCAACCCGTCATCCACGGGCAGGAGACGGAGAGTGTGGCCGTGTCGTCCTGGTTGACGAAGAAGCTCGTGAACTGCGACGGGATGTATAGCGCGGCGGCATTGACGTTCGAGGCAGACACGAGGCTGACTTCATCCACATGGATGGGCTTGTTGGGGATGACCTCCAACGAGAATGTGGCGTTCGCGTCGGTCTGTGCCGCCGTGAAGAACCGGCCTGTCCAGCGAGCGTCTGTGTTGCCTGTATTCATGTCGAGCAGGTAGGACTCTTGTTGGTCGGGCGAAAAGCCGTTGTCGATGAAGCCCGTTCTATAGATACGGGGCCGGGCTTCGGCGCCAGACTGGCCCATGGCCAGATACTCGAAGTAATACAGGTTGCCCGCGTTCAGCAAGAAGGGCTTGGACGACAACGCTTGGCCTGAAGTCTGATTGAAGAACAGGCAAGGTCCGACGCACCCGGTGGTGTTGCCCACCGAGGACAAGGCCTGGTCCGTGTAGCTGATGTCCCAAGGCGACCAGGGCAGGGGTGCCGAGGGGCTGGAAAAGCTGCCGTTATAGATCAGGTTGGTCGGGGTGCCACTCAGCTTAACCAGCCTGGGCGCGAAGACCGTGCTAATCATGTCATGGTCGGTATATTGGCTCCAGGCGCCGAAAGAGACATCGACCGATTTCTGGTACGGGTTGGATTGCCTCAAGCGCCATTGATTGGTCTTGCCGCCGGCATCGACGGCCACGTTGCCGCTGACCAGGTTGTTCAGGCCGCCCGTTCCCGAGGAGAACAGCAGTGCCGGATTGTCTTTCTGACCCCAGCTTTGCGCGACACCCGCTTGATAAATGGGCATCGTGCCTGTGGGCGCGCCGGCCGGCATCACGAAATCGTTGTACGCATGGAAGTAGTTGCCGATGATCCAATTGCCTTGCAAGTGATAGGGGTCGCCGTCGTTGGCGAGCAGCCCTGCGTTGGTGGCGGCATGCACGTTGTTGTTGAAGATCGTGTTGAAGGAGGCGCCGTTCATGTAGACGCCCGTGGGTACGTTGTTGATGAAGTTCTTGCGCACCAGCACATTGAAAGTGAAGGCGTCAAGGTAGATGCCTGCTATCGGGCCGGCATCCGGACCATTGCGGCTGCCTTGGTAATCGCTCTTGGCACCGTAGACGTAGTTGTTCTCGACGGTCGCGCGCCATGTGTTCTGGTCCGGCGAGGTCGAGGTGTTGGGCGGCGTCACATAGGCCGTCTTGTCGCTGTTGCCGTTGTAGGTGTAGATGCCGCCGCAATCCGCATAGCGTGCACAGAAGCCGGTGACGACGTTGCTTACGACGTTTTCCGTGGTGGCAATGCCATTGCTGAGCTTGTTGAAGAACTCCAGCCCCATGTAGCCCGAATTCATGACGGTGTTGTTGCTCACGGTACCGCCTGGCATGCGCACCCTCATGGCGGGCTGCGAGTTGCGCGTGCGGGGCGCCAGGCCATTGCTGAGAAGGCCGTTCTGAGTGACCAGTGCCGAGTCCGATATGACATACAGCCCCATGTGCCCGTTGTACTGCAACGTGTTGTAGGACACGGTGGCATTGCTGGAGCCCGTCGCGTTCGCCGTCGGCTGGCAGCCGTTGTTGATGTCGAGCGTCGGGCCGATGAAGATGCCGGCGTTGTCACCGCAGCCGCCAGGCTCGCCCGTGGCCGCGAACCGGACGATCGAGTTGCTCACGGTGGCGTAGGGGCTGTTGCGGATGTCGATGCCCTGGTTGATCGTTGATTGCACATTGATGCCGTTGATGGTGACGTAGGGAAGGTCACTGATGGTCAGCGCGTTGTTGCGAACGACGAGTTCGAGCGTGGCCGGTGGTGCCGTGTTCGCTCCAGTGGCGCTGGCCATGTACAGCGTGCCCGTGGTCTTGTCGTAGAACCACTCCTTGGGCGCATCCAGCATCCACAGCTTGTTTTCCAGCACGAAGCCGTCGTTCGCGGTCATGCTCTCGGGAAGGGGGGCCACGGCCAGCAAGTTGCCACTGATACCCGTGACATGACCGGACTGGATGTGCCACAGCTCGTTGCGCATGTGGATGTCGGCCTGGAGCACGTCGTTGCCGGCGATGGCCGTGGCCGTTGCCGCATCGACGGTGATTTGCCCGCTTTGCCAATTGTTATCGCCATCGGATAAGGAGCTGGTTCGGGCTGTGCCGGTCGCGATCGCGAAGTTGTTGCTGCCGTCGCTGGGCAGATTGGGGTAGCGCGCCTTGATGAACGTGGCGTTGCTGCCGGGATCGAAAATCAGCGTGGGGTTGTTGCTGCCGATGCTGGCGACCTGGGAGGGCGTCAGGGCGGCCGAGTAGTAGATTTTGTTGGAGACCTGCTGCCAATTGGTGATGACAAGGCGTGCGCCTCCGCTGATGACGGGCGGTGTGCTCTGGCAGTCCGTGCCGGGTGGCGCATAGCTCTGAATGGTCAGGTAGCCGACGCTGTTGGCGCTCGTGAGCGCGAGTGTTTCGTACCACGTGCTGCCGCAACCCAGGTTGATCTTGTCGCCCACGCCCATTTTGGGCAAGGTCATCAGACGACCCAGGGTTTTGAACGGCGTGGAAGGGCTTTTGCCGTCGTTGAGGGTGTCGGAGGCGCGGCTGTCGGTGGCGGAAACGTACCAGTTGGTGATGGCGAAGGCTGGGCTGCCGCAGACCATGGCCGCAGCCAGGGCCACCCATGTGCATGAATGACGCATGTGGTTCTCCCGAAGTTAAAGATAGATAGTGAGGTTGGATGTGCACGAATTGTGCAATCCTGTTGCCATTGTGTGGCAATGAATTTTCTATTTGCGGGGAGATTTCATGTATTGCGTGTGGTGTTTTTTTGTGCCTGACCTGGAGATGTGGCGGTTGACCATGTGACTTGCCTTGGGGCTCGTCACACCCTCATGGGGGAATTAAGAGCCGTTTAAGGTTTGCTGAAGAAGCATTTACGAAACGAGATCGGGTCGCTTTCCTACATTCACTCCCGTCGTCAACAAGGCCTCGCTCACACAGGACGCAGGCCACAACAGGAGTGAACACCATGCACATTGCCGCGCCCCACAGCGTCAGCGATCAAGAGGCCGACCACAGCCGCCGCTTCAACATGTACCAGTCGGTGCACAAGGGCCTGCGGGCTTTCATGGCCGATACGCTGACCAAGGTCGGCCAGACCGATTACACGGATGCCGTCGAGCGCCAGGAGACCGCGGCCCAGTTGCGCAGCCTGCTGTCCATCTGCGCCGAGCACCTCGCGCACGAGAACCGCTTCGTGCACAGCGCCATGGAAAGCCGCCAGCCGGGCAGCGCCGCGCGTTGTGTGGGCGAGCATGTCGAACACGTGGCGCAGATCGGGGGCCTGGGCGGCTGCCTGGACCACGCCCTGGCGGCCTCGGCCGACAAGCAGGCCGCGGCCTGGCAACACCTGTATCACGCGCTCAGCCTGTTCGTGGCCGAGAACTACGAGCACATGCTGCTGGAGGAGCGCGAGCACAACGCGGTGCTGTGGCGGCACTTCAGCGATGCGGAGCTGATCGAGATCCACGATGCCTTGCTGGCTTCGGTGCCGCCGGACGAGATGGCCGTGCACTTCCGCTGGATGCTGCCTCAGCTGTCGCACCCGGAGCGCGTGGGCATGCTCAGCGGCATGCGCCAGGGAATGCCGCCCGAGGTGTTCGCGTCGCAGTTGAACATGGCCAGGCCTTTGCTGGACGAGCGCGCATGGCGCAAGCTGACGGCCGCCTTGCAGGTCGGAGGTGCCGCGCATGGCTAAGACCTTGTTGCGATGCGCTGTGTTGTATGCCTTGCTGGCCATCGGCCTGGGCATGGCGATGGCCGCGTCGGGCGACTTCGGCAACCGCAGCGTGCACGTGCACCTGAACCTCGTGGGCTGGGTGTCGATGGCCGTGATGGCCCTGGCCTACCGCGCCTTTCCGGGCATGTCGGGCAGCCCTTTGGCGAAGGCGCAGTTCTGGCTGCACAACCTGGGCTTGCCGGTGATGGCTTTCGGCATCTACGCGGTGATGCACCACCTGCCGATGGCCGAACCCATCGTGGGCGGTGGTTCGATGGTCGTGGCTTTGGCGTTCGTGTGTTTCGCCCTGAATGTGTGGCGCAACGCCGGCGATGTGGGAGAGATGGCATGAAGCCGATCGAGATGCTGCAGCGCATGCTGCTGATCCGGGCCTATGAGCTGAGGCTGGCCGCGTTGCAGCAGGCCGGGCCGTTTCCGATGACGTGTTCGTCGCAGGGGCAGGAGGCCAGCGCTGTGGGCGTGATGGCGGCCTTGTCCGCTGATGACCGCATTTTGACCAACCACCGAAGCGCGGGGCATTTGCTGGCGCGCGGCGCGGACCCGGCGCGCGTGCTGGCCGAGGTCATGGGCAAGTCGACCGGCTATTGCAAGGGCAAGAGCGGCTCCTTGCACATCTCGGCGGCCGAGCTGGGCGTGGTGCTGACGTCGACCATCGTGGGCGGCGAGCTGTCGATGGCGCCGGGTGTGGCGCTGGCGCGCAAGATGCGCCACGAGCCGGGCATGGTCGTGTGCTTCTTCGGGGATGGCGCGGCCTGCGAGGGCATCTTCCACGAGTCGCTCAACCTGGCGTCGGTGTGGCAGTTGCCAATCTTGTATGTGTGCGAGAACAACCAGTGGCAGGCCTTCGTGCGGCGCCACGAAACGATGCGTACCGAACACATCAGCCAATGGGCGGCGGGCTACGGCATCAGCCACCGTTCGGTGGACGGCAACGACGTCTCGGCCGTGTACGAGGCCACGCGCACGGCGGCCTGCCACATCCGCCAGTCGGGCCAGCCCTGTCTGCTGGAGACCATGACCTACCGCCAGCGCGGCCACTACTCGGGCGACGACGAGGCGCACATCACGGCCAGCGAGCGCGAGCCCTGGCTGGCGCGCGACCCGATCACGCAGTGGTCGTCGCACCTGCTCGCCACCGGGCAGTTGACCGAGCAGGATCTGGCCCGCATGCACCAGCAGGCGCAGGATCGGATCGATGCCGCGACCGAGCAGGCCCAGGCGGCGCCTTACCCTGCCTCGGAAGAACTCTTGACCGATGTCTACGCTTGAGGAGGACACAGACATGCCAACGATGACGGCACAGCAGGCGCTGAACGCGGCGCTGTTCGAAGAGATGCGACGTGACCAACACGTCATGCTGATGGGCGAGGGCGTGGCCACCTTGCATCCGGACATGGTCGACGCTTTCGGCGCGGACCGTGTGCGCAACACGCCCTTGTCCGAGGCGGTGGTGGCGGGCTGCGCGGTGGGTGCCGCGGCCAGCGGGCTGCGGCCCGTGGTGGACATGCTCTACGCGCCTTTCCTGACCTACGCGATGGACGCGATCGTCAACAGCGCGGGCAAGCTGCGCTACATCTCGGGCGGGCAGTTCGCGTTCCCGATGGTCGTGCTGGCCAACACGGGCGCGGGCTGGGGTGTGGGCGCGCAGCACACGCACAACATCGAGGCGTGGTTCGTGCACAGCCCGGGTCTGAAGGTGGTGATGCCGTCCAGCCCGGCCGATTTCAAGGGCCTGCTCAAGAGCGCGATCCGCGACGACAACCCGGTCGTGTTCCTGAGCGACATGACGCTGCTGCATCAACCAGGCGACGTGAGCGATGACGCCGACGCGCTGGTGCCCATCGGCAAGGCGGCCGTGCTGCGCGAAGGCCATGACGTGACGCTCGTGTCCTACGCCAAGACCGTGCACGCCTGCATGGCCGCGGCGCAGCAACTGGCGCAGCAGGGCTGGTCGGCCGAGGTGATCGACCTGCGCAGCCTCAAGCCGCTGGACATGGACACCGTGCTGCATTCGGTGCGGCGCACCGGCCGCCTGGTCGTGGCGCACGAGGCGGGGCCTTTGTGCGGCGTCGGCGCCGAGGTGGCGGCGCAGGCGGCGGCCAGCGCCTTCCATGCGCTCAAGGCGCCCATCAGGCGGGTGACCAGCCCCGATGTGCCCACGCCCGCGAGTGACGCGCTGGAGCAGGCTTTCGCGCCCACGGCGGACGCCATCGTGGCAACGGCCCTGAGCCTGCTGCAGTCGGACGAGCGCCCGGCCCTCAAGCTCCCAGTTGCAGCTTGAGCGGATGCGTGGCTTGCAGGCGGAAGCGCCCGCGCCCGGTCTTGCTCATCTGCACGCAGGCGCCGCGTTCGGCCAGGCGGCGTTGCAGCAGCACGAGGCGCGCTTCGAGGTTGTCGGCGATGTCGGGCAGGGACAGATCGGGCGCCAGGCGCAGCTCGCGGTTGGTGAACTGGTCGCGGCCTTCCTGCTGCATGACCTGGACGAGCTTCCAGAAGATGGCGCCGGCGACGCCCTTGATCAGGTAGTCCTCGTCGAGGAAGACGCTGTGGTCGGCCTTGAAGTAGCGCACCTGAACGGGCCTGGCGGCCAGCTCGGGCGGGGCGATGCGGCCGATGTCGACGGGGCGTGCGTCATCTGGGCTGGCCGTGGTTTCAGGGGCCGTGCTGGTGGCGTCGGCCGTCTCGGCGATGTCGGCCGCGGCGCTGGTGGCCATGTGCTGCGCCATCCAGCCGAACTGCTGCGCCAGGATCTGCAGCATGTCCTCGTCGTCGTAGGTGAAGCGCAGGTCTTCGTGGCTCTCGACGTAGAGCACGCCGTAAAGCGCCGCGCCGGCCAGGATCGGCACGGCCATCTGGCTGCGGCATTCGGTCAGGCCCGGCATAGGGATGGCCGTCTCGAGCTGGTGGTGCAGGCCCAGGGCCTCGGCGCTGTCGCGCACGGCCTTGCCGTAGGTGTACTCGCTGGTCATGTGCGAGATGCGGATGGGCGTGCGCTCGCGGGCCGCCACGCCGATCACGCCGTGTCCCATCGGGATCTCGGAGCCGATGCCCGACTGCTCGTAACCGCGCGTGGCCACGGTGAACAGGCGCTCGCCGCATTCGTCGAGCTTGAGGATCATCATGTGGCCGATGCCGCAGACGGTCTGCAGCGCGGTCAGCGTGTTGTCGAGCAACTCGTCCAGGTCGCGGCTGGCATTGAGCAGGGCGCTCATGTGGCGCAGACGGGGCAGCGTGTCCTGCCAGGCGGGGTTCGTGCCGGGGTAGGGCCCGACGATGGTCTCGATCTTCTCGACTTCGTAGATGTCGGACCCGCGCAGCTTGAACACATCGGCCATGCCCGTGTGCGAGGCGATGCCCGCCAGCTTGGCCTTCATGCTCTCGAACAGCGGGCCGCTGGTTTCGGTGCGCAGGTAACGGATGAACAGCTTGTAGCCGCTGCCGGTGAACGGATCGACCACCTTGAGCAGGGCGTACGGGTTGCGCAGGATGTTCTCGCGCGTCTTGTTGAAGAACTGGAAGGTGGTGGCGACGTGGTTGCGGTCCACGTACTGCACTTGCGAGAGGTAGGCGATGTTGGGCGTGCCGTCGGCCGAGCAGGTCGACAGGGCGGTGGGCACGGCGCCTTCGAAGCAGTTGCGCAAATGGGCGATGCAGACCGGCGGCGCGGGCGTGTTCATGCAGCGGCTCCCGACATGGGCTGGCCCGCGCGCGGCCCGGGCGTCTGCTCGAAGATCACCTCGGGCGTGAAACTCACGGCCACCAGTTGGCCTTCCTCCGTGGCCATGTAGGCCAAGCCGAAGTCGCGGTTGTAGCCCAGCTTGACGATGGCGTCGACGAAGGCTTGCCGGTACACCTCGACCGCGGCGGCATCCTGCGCCGTGGCCGCCGACAGGCTCACACCGCTTCCCTTGATCTGGATCGCCACCTCGTTTTCAGGCAGGCAGAAGACGGCGGCGATCACGTCCTGCGTGAGCACGTCCTGCAGCAACTGGCTGGCTTCGCCACGGCGCACGAAAATGGTCAGGCGCTGACGGTCGGGCGCGACGCGGCAGGCGAAGCCACGGCAGGCGCTGGGGCGCAGTTGGGGCGAACAGGACGCGACATCGATGGCCACCTCCCGCTGGATGAAGGCCACGGTGCTGTCGCTGAGCAAGGCTGGGGTCATGCTGCAGGCAGGCGTAAAAAGGATGTGGGCGGATGCGGGAATGCGGCCAGATTGTAGAGGCCGCACCGGGCGCGCCTCAATCCTTCAAAAACAGGGCTTGCAGATCGCTCAGGAAGTCGAAGCCCTTGGCCGTGGGCCAGGCGCGGGCCAGGTCGCGCTGCAGCAGGCCCTTGGCCTCGGCCTCCTGCAAGGGCTGCTGGATGCTGGCCAGTGTCAAGCCTGTGCGTTCGGCGAAGCGCAGCAGCTCGAAGCCGTCCTTCAGGCGCAGCGCGTTCATCATGAACTCGAAGGCGCGCGAAGCCAGCGCCACCTCGTTTTCGTTGGAGCAGGCCAGGCCCTGGCGGGCTTTGTCCATGTAGGTGGCCGGCTCGCGCCAGCGCACCTGCCGCACGATGCGGTCCGGGAAGCTGATCTTGCTGTGCGCGCCCGCGCCGATGCCCAGGTAGTCGCCGAACTGCCAGTAGTTCAGGTTGTGCTGCGCCTGGTGACCTGGCCGCGCATAGGCCGACACCTCGTAGCGCCGCAGGCCGGCGGCCTCCGTGCGTTCGATCAGGTGGTCGAGCATGTCGAAGGCCGTGTCGTCGTCGGGCAGGTCTTTCGGCGGCTGCGTGGCGAAGACGGTGTTGGGCTCCATCGTGAGGTGGTAGAGCGACAGGTGCGGCGGCGCGAAGGCCAATGCCTGCTGGATGTCGGCATCGAGATCGGCCGGGCTCTGGCCGGGCAGGGCGTACATCAAGTCGATGTTGAAGGTCTCGAAATGCTGCCGCGCTTCTTCGATGGCGGCCATGGCCTGCGCGCGGTCGTGCACGCGGCCCAGCGCCTTGAGCTTGGCATCGTCGAAGCTCTGCACACCGATCGACAGCCGGTTCACGCCCGCCTGCCTGAAGGCCTTGAAGCGGTCCTTCTCGAAGGTGCCCGGGTTGGCTTCGAGCGTGATCTCGCACTGCGGCTCCAGCGGCAGGCGCGCGCGGATGTCGGCCAGCAGGCGGTCGATGCTGTCGGGCGAGAACAGGCTGGGCGTGCCGCCGCCGATGAAGATGGTGTGCACGCGGCGGCCCCAGATCTGCGGCAGGGCCGATTCCAGATCGCTGCGCAGGGCATCGAGGTACTGCGCTTCGAGCACGGGGCTCAGCTTGCTGGCCGAGGCAGCGCCATCCGCCGATTGGATGGCGATGGCTGGTGCATTGGCCTTGCCGGTGCGCTCAGCCTCGTGCGAGTTGAAGTCGCAGTACGGGCATTTCTTCAGGCACCAGGGCAGGTGCACATACAGCGACAGCGGCGGCAGGGCTTGCAGGGCGCCAGGGCGTTGCAGCGTGATCATGGATGAAGAGGGGCAGCTGAGAGAAAGCGCATCGCCAGCGGAGGCATCAGCGTTGCCAGGGCCAGCGCGCATCCGTGTCGGCCGGACTGCCGAACAAGGCGCCCGCCAGCCCCCATTGCGCCTGGATCATGTGCACCATGCGCTGGCAGGCCTTGGCGCGGTGGCTCACGCTGTTCTTAACCTCGGGGTCGAGTTGGGCCGCGCTCTGCTGGTGCGCGGCCAGCCACAGCAGCGGGTCGTAGCCGAAGCCATGCTCGCCTTGCGCGGCCTCGAGCAAGTCGCCTTCCCAATGGCCTTCGGCGATCAGCGGCTCGGGGTCATCGACATGGCGCACGGCCACGAGCAGGCAGGTGAAATGCGCACGGCGGTTCGTCTGGCCCTGCATCTGCGCCAGCAGCCAGGCGTTGTTGGCCGCGTCGATCTGCTCGCGCGGCAGGCCCTCGGGGAGGCGCCCCGCATCGACGGCGTAGCGCGCCGAGCGCACGCCCGGCGCGCCACCCAGCGCGCTCACGCACAGGCCCGAGTCATCGGCGATGGCCGGGCCCTGGCCCAGGCTGGCTGCGTGGCGGGCCTTGGCCAGCGCGTTCTCGACGAAGGTGATGTGCGGCTCTTCGGCCTCCGGGATGCCCAGCGAGCCTTGCGTGACCAGGTCGACGCCCAGCGGCGAGATCAGCGCCTGCAGCTCGCGCAGTTTCTTGGCGTTGTTGGAGGCGAGGATCAGTTGCTTGCTCATGGGCGTGCTCGTGTGGTTGACTGGGCCGTGTGTGTAGACGGTCAAGCCTTGTTCAAAGGCTGTGCCAGCGCGGCGGCCTGGGCCGAGATCAGCTCGCGGATGCCCTTGTCGGCCAGGGCCAGCAACTGGTCCATCTCGGTGCGCGTGAAGGCCACGCCTTCTGCCGTGCCTTGCACTTCCACGAAGTGTCCAGCACCGGTCATGACCACGTTCATGTCGGTGTCGCAGGCCGAGTCTTCGGTGTACTCGAGGTCGAGCAGGGGCGTGCCTTCGACGATGCCCACGCTGATCGCGGCAACAGGGTGCAGCACCGGGCTGGCGGTGAGCTTGCCTTTGGCGATGAGGCCGTTGACGGCGTCCATCGCGGCCACGTAGGCGCCGGTGATGGCGGCGGTGCGCGTGCCGCCGTCGGCCTGGATCACGTCGCAGTCGATGACGATGGAGCGCTCGCCCAGCTTGGCCAGATCGAACACCGCGCGCAGGCTGCGGCCGATCAGGCGCTGGATCTCTTGCGTGCGGCCGGTCTGCTTGCCGCGCGCGGCCTCGCGGTCGCTGCGTGTGTGCGTGGAGCGGGGCAGCATGCCGTACTCGGCCGTGACCCAGCCTTCGCCGCTGCCGCGCTTGTGCGGCGGCACTTTCTCTTCGACGGTCGCGGTGCACAGCACTTTCGTGTCGCCGAAGCAGATCAGCACCGAGCCCTCGGCGTGCTTGGTGTAGCCGCGTGTGATGGTCAGTGGCCGCATGGCGTTTGCCGCGCGGCCCTGGTTACGCTGGAATGCCATGGGGGCTCCTGTTTGTGAAAGTGGTTGAGGCGAAAAAGCAGACCGGCCAGCGGCCGGTCTGCATGATGCGTGCTCGGCTGAGGCCAGTCAGGATTTCTTGGACGCGTTGGCCGAACGGCGAATGGCTTCGTTGATCTCGCGGATCGAGCGCTCGATCTCGGCCTCGTCCAGATCGCCTTCCTCGACATTGTCGCCCGGCGTGCCGGTGCTGCCGACGCTGGCCTGGATCGTGGATGCGAACACCTCTTCGCCCAGGCTCTCGGTGGACACGGCTGGCTGTTCGTCGTTCGAGGCGGACTCCCACTCCATCGCCAGCACGGTCACGTTGTCGCACTTGGCGCCGCCATTGCGCAGCGCCACTTCGACCAGCTCGGGCACCGCATCCGAAATCGTGCGCGTGGACAGGTGGCGCGTGATCTCGTCGTCTTCGACCGTGCCCCACAGGCCGTCGGAGCACAGCATGACGCGGTCGCCCTCCTGCATCAGCAGCGGGCCGGCCGTGTCGACCACGGGCTTGCCGGGGCTGCCCAGGCAGGTGAAGAGCACGTTGCGGTTGTAGCGCTCGTTGAGCGGCACGACGCTGGACAGCGTCTGCTGCAGCTCCGAGTAGGAGTGGTCGCGCGTGCGGGCGATGAGCTTGTCGCCGCGCACGAAGTACAGGCGCGAGTCGCCGCAGTGCGCCCAGTAGGCGGCATTGCCTTGCAGGATGCAGGCAATGATGGTCGTGCGGGGCGTGTCCATCAGGCCTTTTTCGCTGGCGTAGCGCAGCAGCTGGTGGTGGCCGGCCATGATCGCGTCCTGCAGGAAGCGGATCGGGTCGGTCAGCACGGGCCGGGCATCGCGCTGGTAGAGCGCGGCCATGGTCTGCAGGGCCAGCTGCGAGGCCATCTCGCCTTCGGGGTGGCCGCCCATGCCGTCCGCGAGGGCGAACAGGCCGGAGTCCCGCGTGTAGCAATAGCCCATGCGGTCTTCGTTTTTCTCGCGGCCGCCCTTGCGGCTGATCTGGTAGACGGAGAATCTCATGACTGCTTCATGCGCGCTTACGCCTTCGCACCCGATTTGAGGTTTTCAAGTTGCAACTTGACCCGCTCAGCGAATGTGAGCTTGGAGTAGCGGCGTTCGGTCTCGCGGGCCAGCTCCTTTTGTAGCGCAAAAACGCTTTGAGGGCGGGCCAGAGGGTCAAGCGACATGCACCACTCGGTCACTTCGATCAGGTTATCCGAATAGACGTTGCGCAGTCGAGAGAGTGATAGCCCCAAGCGGTCCTTTTCGAGACGTTGCGGCGCGTCGTTGGGCGGGTAGCCCTGCATGCAGGCATAAATGCACGCGCCGATGGCGTAGATGTCAGTCCAGGGGCCGAGCGAGCCGTCGCGGCGGTACATCTCGGGCGCGGCGAAACCGGGCGTGTACATGGGGCGGATGAAGTTGCCCTCCTTGGACAGCACCTCGCGGGCCGCACCGAAATCGAGCAGCACGGCCTTGTTGTCGTTCGTGATGAAGATGTTGGCGGGCTTGATGTCCAGGTGGAGCATCTTGTGCTGGTGCACGATGCGCAGCCCGCGCAGGATCTCGTCGAACAGGCTGCGGATGGTCGATTCGCGAAACACCTTGTCACGTTTGAGGTCGCGCGCGGTGACGATGAAATCCTGCAAGGTATCGCCCTGCAGGTAGTTCATCACCATGTAGACGGTTTCGTTCTCGCGGAAGAAATTCAGCACCGACACCACACTGGGGTGGGCGATCTGCGCCAGCGAGCGGCCTTCTTCGAAAAAACTTTTCAGGCCCAGGCGGTACAGCGGCTGCTTGTCGGGCTTGACGCGCGGGATCAGCTCGCCCGGGGCGCGTTCCGCCAGGGAAGCGGGCAGATATTCCTTGAGCGCGACCAGCCGTTTGTCCGGGTCTTCAGCGAGGTAGACCACCCCGAAACCGCCCGCGGCCAGCTTCTTGACGACCTGGTAGCCGCCCACAACGGTGCCCGAAGGCAACGGGGCAGGTTTCGGCTTTGACATAATCTAATTTTGTCTGGTGTCCAAGTAACCATGTCAGTCTACTCCATGACCGGCTTTGCCAGCGCGGTTGCGTCGGCTCCCGACCACGTCAGTGAAAACACGGAGGATGGGGATGCGTCCACTTCTTCACGCAAGTCGGCTTCGGGCGGCGTGGGCGCGGAGTTGCGCTCGGTCAACAGCCGCTTCCTGGACCTGAGCTTCAAGCTGGCGGACGAATTCCGCGCGCTGGAGCCCGCCTTCCGCGACCTGCTGACGGCCTCGTTCAAGCGCGGCAAGATCGAGTTGCGTCTGCAGCCGCAGCGCGCCGCCGACGCGGGCTGGCCTGCGCCGCAGCCTGATCAACTGCACACCCTGGCCCGCCTGGAGGGCATGGTGCAGAACTGGCTGCCCAAGGCCGGGCCTTTGTCGGTCAACGAGGTGATGCACTGGTGCCGCGCGGCGGCGCCTTCCGTCAAGCTGGAAGACGCGGCCATGGAGTCTGTGCGCCAGGCCATCGAGGCCTTGCTGGACGCGCGCAAGCGTGAAGGCGACCGCCTGGTCGGCATCCTCAAGGACAAGCTCAAGGGCCTGCACGCGCTGGCCGAGCAGGCCACGCCGCTGGTGCCGATGGCCGTGCAGCGCCAGCAGGAGCGCTTCGTCCAGAAGTACCAGGAAGCGATGCAGACCGTGGGCGGCAACGTCACGCCCGAAGCCGCGCAGGAGCGCGCCTTGAACGAGGCGGCGGCCTATGCTCTGCGCATCGATGTCGACGAAGAACTGCAGCGGCTCAAGGCCCACTTGGATGAGATCACCCGCCTGCTCAAGAAGGGCGGCGAAGTGGGCAAGCGTCTGGACTTCCTGATCCAGGAGCTGCACCGCGAAGCCAACACGCTGGGCTCGAAGGCGGCCGCGTTGGAGCTCACGCAGATATCTGTGGAGATGAAGGTGCTGATCGAGCAGATGCGCGAGCAGGTGCAAAATTTAGAGTAAGGGTTCATGGCGGTTCATGACCAGCCAGAAAAGTCTTGCTCTGGTTCAGCTGGGGTCGACAGTGCGGTCTGCCCACAGGTCGACGTAAATGACGATCGCGCCTTTGCTTTCCAATTCAGGCCGTAGATCTTCCCGCGCGAAGGTGGATTTGCCGGTGCGTCTCGGGCTGGCTTTAAGTGATGCAGGCGTAGCATCTCGCCATGACAGCTGGCGCACATTGATTGCAAATGAGTATAATTCTCATTTGCAATCAATGTACTGAGGCTGTATGTCAGATCTGTTTTCTCATTCATCCGTCGCGCGTGCCGTTGTCGCCACGTTAGGAATGATGGCCGCGGCAACCGCCGCGGCGCAAAGCGTGGGCAACGCCGGGGACGCGGCCACCTTGCCGACGGTCTCTGTGCGCGCGCAGCGGGAAACGCTCGACAGCGCGCCGCCAGCCTACGCGGGAGGCCAGGTCGGCACGGATGCGCGCTTGGGCATCCTGGGCAATATGCCTGTCCTCGATACGCCGTTCAGCGTGACGGGCTATACGTCTCAGGCGATCCGCAACGAACAGGCGCGCTCGGTAGCGGACATCCTTGCTTTCGACCCCTCGGTGCGGATGGCCAGCGCACGCTCCAACATCAACGAAGATTTCACCATCCGTGGTTTCGCCGTGCCCAGTGGCGACTTCGCTCTCAATGGGGTGTTCGGCTTGACGCCTTTTTGGCGGGCCCCTCTCGAGGCCGTGGAGCAGGTGGAGGTGCTCAAGGGGCCTTCAGCAGCCTTGTTCGGTATGCCGCCGGCCGGTAGCATCGGTGGCGTCGTCAACCTCGTGCCCAAGCGTGCAAGCGACGAGCCGCTCACGCGCCTGGACGTGAGCGCCATGTCGGATTCGGTGTATGGCACGCACCTGGACGTGGGCCGGCGCTTTGGTCCGGACAATGCGTTCGGCGCGCGTGTCAATCTGATGCACCGGCAGGGCGATACCACCATCCATAGCCAGTCCACGCGGGAGTCCTTGGGCGCTTTGGGACTGGATCTGCGGGAACGCTCGTTCAGGGCATCGCTCGACCTGCTGTGGCAAGCCCAGCGCATCGACAACGTCGTGCGTCAGTTCGGGCTCGCATCGGCATTGACCGCCTTGCCTGCCGTTCCCAACAACGCCATCGCCTATCCCGGCCTTGGATACAGCGATGGCAACGACACGTCTGCCCTCTTCAAGGCCGAATACGACCTGAGCAGCCGTGCGACGGCCTTCGTCAGCCTCGGTCAGCGTAAGCTCGATTGGAATGCGATCGCGGCGAACCCGGTCATCCAGAACTCGGCCGGCGACTACATCTACTCCGGCGGTTGGCAGAAGATGGATGTCGACTCCAAGCCGCTCCAGTTTGGCGTGCATGGCAGTTTCGTGACCGGCGCTGTCGAGCACGCTGCGACGCTGTCCTATGACAGGCTCGATCAGAAGCAGACCCTCGGTTTCTATACAGGCTTTCCGGGTGGGACATCCAATCTGTCAGCGGGCAGCTTTTCGCGACCCCGTCCATCAGCGGTGTCAGCAACCCACTGCGTCCTACCTGATACCAAGCTGACCAGCGTGGCCCTGGCCGATACGATGTCCATGCTGAAGGGGGCGTTGCTCGTTACCTTGGGCGCACGTCAACAGCAGGTCGAGGCGCAGAACTACAGCTACATGACGGCCCGCTATGACCGGAGCGCGACCACACCGCTGGCTGGCGTCGTCTATAAGCTGCAGCCTCAGTTGTCGCTGTACGGCAGCTATGTCGAAGGGCTGTCGCCGGGTGACACAGCGCCCGTCAGTGGCATCAGCAATCCGGGCGAGATGATGCCTCCTTATCATTCGAAGCAAAAGAGCTGGGTGCGAAGTGGGACCAGGGCCGCTTCATGACGACAGTCAGCCTCTTCGAGATCACGAAGCCGAGATGCCGCCGTCTCGAATAACACATTCGCCGTCAATGGCGAGCAACGCAACCGCGGCGTGGAAGGCAGCGTGACAGGCGAGGTGGCCACGGGCTTGCGCTTGCTTGGCGGCCTCAGCTACACCGATGCGGTCATGACCAAGTCGGAGTGGTGCGTCAACGCAAGGCAAGGATGCCATTGGTGTGCCGAAGTGGCAGGCCAACCTGGGTGGGGAATGGGATCTTGCGGCTGTGCCGGGTCTGACGCTGAACGCACGCGCCATCCATACCGACAAGGCCTACGCGAACAGTGCCAACACACTGCAAGTGCCCGATGAACCCGGTTCGACGCAGGTGTGCGGTACACCACGCGCCTTGCCGCCAAGCCGGTGACCTTCCGTCTCAATGTGGAAAACCTTACCAACAAAAACTATTACGGTATCGCCACGGCGGGCTATCTCTTCGTGGGAACGCCGCGTACCGTGACGCTGTCAGGCAGCATCGACTTGTGAGGTGACGATGTCTATCCGGACTTGGTCGTGGATCCACAGGTGGAGCAGCCTGGTCTGCACCGCTTTCATGCTGCTGCTGTGCATCACTGGCCTGCCTTTGATCTTTCATGACGAGATCGAGCACATCAGTGGCGTGGCCCGGGCCAGGCCGGTACCGTCTGGCACGCCCTACGCCAGCCTCGATCGTGTCGCCCACGCTGCGCGGGAGCGGCGGCCCGGCGAGGTCATCCGCTACATGTTCTGGGAACAAGATGAGCATCCCGATGTCACCTATGTGTCCATGGCGAGCGCCGTGGACGCCTCACCCGACGAAAACCATGCGGTGCTCATCGACTCGCACACGGCCGAAGTCCTGGACGAACTTAAGACCAATGAAGGCTTCATGCACGTGATGCTGAAACTGCATGTCGACATGTTCGCCGGACTGCCGGGCATGCTTTTCCTGGGGCTCATGGGCCTGCTCATGGTCGTGGCCATCGTGTCTGGTGTCGTGCTGTACTACCCTTTCACGCGGCGTCTGGCGTTCGGTGCGCTGCGCACGCGGCGCGGCGCACGCACGCGTTGGCTGGACCTGCACAACCTGCTGGGCATCGTGACGGTCGTCTGGCTCACGGTCGTGGGCATCACGGGCACCATCAACACACTCAACCGTGTGGTGCTGGGCTTGTGGCAGATGGACCAGATGGCTGACATGACGAGGCCGTTCAAGGGCCTGCCGCCCGTGACGAACCCGACGCATCTGGAGGCGTCCATCCAGGCGGCTCGTCAGGCGGTGCCGGACATGGAAGTGCGGCTGGTCGCCTTTCCCGGCACGATGTTTTCAAGCCCGCATCACTACACTTTTTTCCTCAAGGGCCGTACGCCCGTGACGTCGAGGCTGCTCAAGCCGGCGCTTGTGGATGCCAGCAACGGGCGCCTGACCGATGCGCGCGACATGCCTTGGTATGTGAAGACGCTGTTTCTGTCGCAGCCCCTGCACTTCGGGGACTATGGCGGCCTCGGGCTGAAGATCATCTGGGCCTTGCTGGATCTGATGACCATCATCGTCCTGGGCAGCGGCCTCTATTTGTGGCTGAGCAAGCGTCGCGCGCCTCGCCGGCGCAACAGGCACGAGGGGACTGTCAGCATGAACGGCTTGCAAGCCGCTCAAACACCTGGCACCGGACGGCCAGATCGATAAAGGTTAGGCCATGTCACAACTACAAGCATCAAACCGCAGCGTGCGCACAGAGGGCGTGCAATCCGCTTGGCAGGTGTTCCGGTTTCCGACCGTCCTGGGGCTGTTGACGGCCATCGGCCTCATCTCGGCGCTGATGGGCGATGATGGCTGGGACGTCTTGTCTTGGATCGTGATGTTCGCGCCGATCGCAACGGTGGTCTGGGCCTGGCGTCGCCATGGCTGACCACCGCATGGACAATGCCACGCCTTCTCAATTCAACCGGATGTTGAGCCCCGTGAACAGCGACGTGTCGACATGCTTGAGCCCGGGCGGCACATTGTGGTTGTAGGTGCTGATCAGCCCGACCGACAGTGACAGCATTTCCGACATCGACACGTTGAGGTTGCCGTTGAAGTGCGCCACGTGCGCCTTCTCGCTGCTGCCGTCGGGGTAGAGCTCCAGCCGTTGCTGCAGCGTCACGCGGTCGTTGAGGCGGTGCGTCGACTCCTCGCCGAAGAGCGCGCCGGGGTTGCTGAAGTGTTGGCCGATGTGGTTGTTGAAGTTCTGCTCGGTGCGGTAGCGGCGGTCGGTGTAGCTCAAGCCGGCGAACGCGTTCAGGATGTTGGTCTGCGTGTCGATGAGGTGGTAGCCGAAACCGGTCGAGGCGGTGCTGCGCAGGGTCAGGTCCAGCATGCGGTCGGCATCGAAGCCGAGCTTGGCGAAGGCGAACCAGCCATTGGTCAGGTCGGAGTCGTACTGGCCGGACAGGCCCCATTTGTTGGCGGTCGTCTGGCGCTCGCCGTCGACCTTGTTGGTGCCGTGGTTCACGAAGCCCTGCACGGCGAACTTGCTGTGCGAGGTCAGCCGCGCCATGTCCAGGTTCAGCAGCGTGGCCATCGTTTCCGAATTGCCCGATGTGAGCGTGAACGAGGCGCCGAGCAAGCCGCGCCATTGGCCGTCTTTCTGGAATGCGGGCATGGCCGGCGGCGGCGGCGGCGCGATGAACGTGGGGCCGGCCGCATGGGCCGATGCGGCCATGAGCAGGGGGAGGGCGGGGGCGATCAGGCAAAGGGCGGCCGCGAACGCGCGTGGCGTGCGCTGGCCTGGCTTCGAGGGGCTGCGGCGTTGATCGGCCAGCGCGCAACGGCGTGTGCGGTGTGGACTCATGTAGAGGGCGCGTTGGGTGATCGGAAAAAAAGCTGCGCACATCCGGCGGTGCGTGTGTGCGGGGCATCTCAGCAAATGATATGCCCGTGCCTAGACACCCTGACCCGCCGTCGACAGCCGTGTGGGCCATCGGCGACGATGCATGTTTTGCCGCAAATTTGCCAGACCTCAGGCGGCCTGCCGGCGCGGATACCGCATCCACATGACGGCCGTGAGCACGCACAGCGCCGAGGCCGACAGCGCCAGCGAATGGTGCACGCCGACCACGGCACCGGCCAGGCCGACCATGACACCGCTGAACGCGCGGCAACCCAGCGCCGACATGTTGAACACGCCGATCACGCGGCCGCGCATGTCGGCCGGTGCGTTGAGCTGGACCAGCGTCTGCGCCATGCTGCTGAACGACAGCTCGAAGAAGCCCGCCGTGAACAGCAGCGCCAGCGCGAGCGCATAGCTGTGCGCCATCGCGAAGCTCGCCAGGGCCGTGCACCAGCAGCAGGCCAGCACCAGCGCCGTGCGCGGGCTGGGGCGCAGCAGCCCCGTGCTTTCCAGCAGGAAGCCCGCGATCAGGGCGCCGGCCGCGTCCGCCGCCAGCAGCATGCTGTAGAGCGTGCCCGGGTTGCCGTGCCCGAGGTCCTGCGCGAAGTTGGGCATCTGGGCCTGGTAGCTGTTGCCGATGAAGAACGAGGCCGCGCCGGCCAGCAGCGTCATCGATACGATCACGGGCATGCCGGCGATGTCGCGCAGGGTCTGTGTGATGTCGGTCAGGCCGCGCACGGCACGCTTGGGCGCCGCGCCGCCTTGGCGAAAGCGCGGCCCATATGGCGCCTTCCACATCCACAGCAGCAAGGGCAGGTAGTACAGCGTGTTCACGAAGATGCCGTGCGTGGCGCCGAGCGTGAGCATCATCAGGCCGCCCACGGCCGGGCCGACCAGCACGCCCAGGTAGCGTGCCGTGGCGTTCATGCGCACGGCGCTCTGCATCTGGTCGGCGGGCACGATGTCGTGCAGCAGCAGTTGGCTGGACGTCTGCCAGAACACGCCCGCGCAGCCATGCAGCACGAGCAGCAGCATCGCGTGCCACATCTGCAGCGAGTCGGTGACGAAGAAGTAGCCCCAGCCCAGCGAAGCCGTGATGAACAGCAGCATGCCGATCTGGATGAGGCGGCGCGGGTCGACGCGGTCGGCCAGCGCGCCCATCGGCACCGAGAACATCAGGAAGGGCAGCCAGTGCGAGAGCACGGCGAAGCCGCCCAGCGCGGGCGAGTGGAACTTCTGGAACATCATCCAGTAGCTGATCACGTGCTCGATGTTGTCGGCCATCATCGCCAGCACATAGGTGACGAAGTGGGCGCGGTAGCCGGGGTGCTGCATCGCGGCGAACGAGCGGTGCGCCTGCGGCGCGATGGGCGTGGGCGCGTGGCTCATGGGCTCGCTCATTTGCTGTTGCCTTGGCCCGAGCGGATTTCCGCTGCGGCGCGCTCCAGGATCTCGGCGATGCGTTGCTGCTCCGATTCGGAAGCCGCGATCTTCTCGATCAGCGCCGACTTGAGGCTGCGGCGCGCGGCGCGGATCTCGGGCGTGCCCATCGCGTGGCGACCGCCATGTTGGTCGCCAAAGCCGTGCGGCGCGTCGAAATCGGCGGTGTCATCGTCCGCAGCGGCGCCCATGGCGCGGCGCATCTCGTCCATGCGCTGGCCGAACCAGGCCAGTTGCGCGAGCAGGGCGTCCACGGTGGCGCGCTGGTCTTCGAGGCTGCTCAAGCCTTCGGCCGTGATGCTGTAGCGCTTCTTGGCACCTTGCGGCTCGACCGAGGCGTGCCCGATTTCTTCGAGATAAGTGAGGGCCGGGTAGACCATGCCCGGGCTCGGGCTGTAGTAGCCCTTGGAGCGCTCGTCCAGCGACTTGATCAGCTCGTAGCCGTGGCTGGGGCGTTCGGCCAGCAGGGCGAGCAGGAGCAGTTGCAGGTCGGCCGAGCCCAGCTTGCGGCCGCGTTGCAGGTCGTCGAGCCCCGGGCCGTCGCCCCCGAAACCATGGCGGCCACCGAAGCCGCCGAACCCGCGCCGACCGTGTCGGCCATGGTGCCCGCCAGCGTGATGGTGGTGATTGTGCCGATGGAAGGACTCGTGAAGGCGATGGAAGAGTGAAGGCATGATCGATCCTTAAGATGTGATTTAAAACTTATCTTAAGATATATTGGCAAAGCGTGTTGAAAACCCTCACGTCAGCAGGTGTGCTGGGATGGCGGCAGCGCGAAGGGGGCTTGGGCACCCCGGCCGGCTGGTAAACTCGATGGCTTGATGCCTGTTTCTGGCGCCGCATCCGGCGCCGTGGCTCAGAAATCGCCGATGACTGCCGATAACCCTTCCCAAACCTCCCCTCTGTCTGCTGACGCCGCGTCGGCCTGCTCTGGAGACAATGTCATGGACTATCCCGGCAATCTTTTCGTGGTGTCAGCGCCCAGCGGAACGGGCAAATCCAGCCTGGTCAAGGCCTTGCTGGAGCTCGATTCGCGCCTGCAGGTGTCCGTGTCGCACACGACCCGCGCGCCGCGCGGCCAGGAGCAGCAGGACCGCGAATACCACTTCACCTCCACGGACGAGTTCCTGGCGATGGTGGAGCGGGGCGACTTCTTCGAGCATGCCCAGGTGCACGGCAACCACTACGGCACCTCGCGCCACGCCATCGAAAGCCGCATCAAGGGCGGCGAAGACGTGGTGCTCGAGATCGACTGGCAGGGTGCGTTGCAGATCAAGAAAATTTTCCCCAACGCGATCCTGATCTTCATCCTGCCGCCCAGCTACGAAGAGCTGCTGCAGCGCCTGAACCGCCGCGGCGAGGACTCGGCCGAAGTGATCGAGCTGCGCATGGCCAATGCCCGCATCGAGGTCGGGCAGGCCCAGTTCTTCGATTTCGTGGTGGTCAATGCCCTTTTTGAGTCGGCTTTGTTCGATTTGAAGGCCATCGTCCACTCGCAGAGGTTAAAATACGCGGCTCAACGCCGGAACAAGTCTGTTGTGTTCCGTGCCTTGAACCTGTGCTGATTGGCCACTGACCCTGTCCGTGACCACAACTGGAGCGCCCAACATGGCCCGCATCACCGTCGAAGACTGCCTGCAAAAGATCCCCAACCGCTTCCAACTGGTGCTGGCTGCCACTTACCGCGCCCGCATGCTGAGCCAGGGCCATACGCCCAAGATCGAGTCGCGCAACAAGCCCGGCGTGACCGCGCTGCGCGAGATCGCCGCCGGCCAGGTCGGCCTGGAAATGCTGCGCAAGGTCCCGACCTGATCGCTGCATTGCCGCATGGCTGCCGCCGCTGACTGACGGCGGTACTGAATCGCGGCATCGAACTTGCAAAAAGGCCCGTCTCGTGCGGGCCTTTGCTATTTCCCTCATAGGTCGAGATTGCACCGGGCCGATCTCAATCACGCTACAGTCACCACATGACCCTGGCCACCGATGCTGCCGCGGCCTCCTTCGCCGCACTGACCCACAAACTCGACTACCTGGACGAGGCGGACATCCGCCGCGTGCGCGACGCCTACCGCTTCGCCGACGAAGCACATCTGGGCCAGTTCCGTGCCAGCGGCGAACCGTACATCACGCACCCGATCGCCGTGGCCGGCCTGTGCGCCGACTGGAAGCTCGATGCGCAGGCCATCATGGCCGCGCTCATGCACGACGCCATGGAAGACTGCGGCGTCACGAAGATCGAGTTGATCGAGCGCTTCGGCGCGCCGACGGCCGAGATCGTCGATGGCCTGACCAAGCTGGACAAGCTGCAGTTCTCGACGAAAGAAGAATCGCAGGCCGAGTCCTTCCGCAAGATGCTGCTGGCGATGGCGCGCGATGTGCGCGTCATCTTGATCAAGCTGGCCGACCGCCTGCACAACATGCGCACGATGGAGGCGATGGTCGCGCACAAGCGCAGCCGCATCGCGCGCGAGACGCTCGACATCTATGTGCCCATCGCGCACCGCCTGGGCCTGAACCAGACCTACCGCGAGCTGCAGGAGCTGTCCTTCCAGTACATCAACCCGTGGCGGCATTCGGTGCTGGCCAAGGCCGTCAAGAAGACACGCGGCAACCGGCGTGATCTGGTGGACCGCATCCGGCGCGAGGTCGAGCAGGCTTTCGAAGACGCGGACATGAAGGTCGAGGTCTACGGCCGCGAGAAGACCATCTTCTCGATCTACAACAAGATGATCGAAAAGCACCTGAGCTTCGCGCAGGTCAGCGACATCTTCGGCTTCCGGATCGTGGCGCGCGAGCTGCTCGACTGCTACCGCGCCCTGGGCGTGCTGCACCAGCTCTACAAGCCGCTGCCGGGCCGCTTCAAGGACTACATCGCGATCCCGAAGGCCAACGGCTACCAGTCGCTGCACACGACGCTGGTCAACCCGGTGGGCACGGCGGTCGAGTTCCAGATCAGGTCGCAGGCCATGCATGCCGTGGCCGAGAAGGGCATCGCCGCGCACTGGATGTACAAGGACGCCGAAGCCGCCAGCGAGGCCTCGCCGCAGCAAGCGGCGGTGTGGCTGCAGTCGCTCATCGACATCCAGCACGAGACGCGCGATTCGGCCGAGTTCCTCGAGCACCTGAAGATCGATTTGTTCCCCGAGTCGGTGTATGTGTTGACGCCCAAGTCGCGCATCGTGGCGCTGCCCAAAGGCGCGACGCCGGTCGACTTCGCCTATGCGATCCACTCGGGCGTGGGCGACCGCTGCGTGTCCGCCAAGGTCAATGGCGAGCCGGTGGCGCTGCGCACCGAGCTGCGCAGCGGCGATGTGGTCGAGATCATCACGGCGCCGAGCGCCAAGCCCAATCCGAGCTGGCTCAACTTCGTGCGCACGGGGCGGGCGCGCTCCAAGATCCGCCACTACCTCAAGAACATGGAGACCGAAGAGTCTCTGGAGTTGGGCGAGAAGCTGCTGATGCAGGCTTTGCGCGCCGAGGGCTTGACGATGCCCACGGGCGACGAAGAGAGCGCGGGCGATGCGGGCGTGCTGTGGCAATCGCTGACGCGCTGGGGCGGCAACCGCAGCCGCGCCGAGCTGCTGGTCGACATCGGCCTGGGCCGCAAGATCGCGACGATGGTGGCCAAGCGCCTGGCGCAGCTGATGGCCGAATCCGGCGAGCGGCCCGATGCCTTGACGCTCACGCTGGGCCGCTTCACCGACGAAGCGCCGTCGCAGGGCACGGTCATCATCGATGGCAGCGAAGGCGCCACGGTGCAGCTGGCCTCGTGCTGCTGCCCGGTGCCGGGCGACCCGATCGCGGGCTACCTGGGCCGGGGCGAAGGGCTGGTCGTGCACACGCAAAGCTGCGGCGTGGGCCGGCGCCTGTTCGAGCGCGACAGCGAACGCTGGATCGACGTGAGCTGGTCCGACGAGCCCACGCGCCTGTTCGAGACCATCGTCAAGGTGCTCGTGGCCAATGGCAAGGGCGTGCTGGCGCAGGTGGCCGCGGCCATCAGCAGCGCCGAGACCGACATCACGCACATCGAGATGGGCGACGAGCGCCTGGGCGAGACGGCCGAGCTCAAACTCACGCTGGCCGTGCGCGACACCGATCACCTCACCGAAGTGATCCGCACGCTCAACCGTTGCCCCGTGGTGCTCAAGGCCGACCGGCTCTCGCCCTGATCAGTGGCTGGTGGGTGGTGCCGGGTAGACCACCTTGATGATCTCCAGCCGCTCCAGGCCGCCTGGCGTCATCAACTGCACCTCATCGCCTTCGCGTGACTTGAGCAAGGCCCGCGCGATGGGCGAGACCCAGCTGACCTCGCCTTGCAGGTTGTCGACCTCGTCGATGCCCTTGATCGTGATCGTGCGCGAGACGCCCTGCAGGTTCTCGTAGGTCACGGTCGCGCCGAAGAAGACCTGGTCGTTGCCGTGGTGCTGGCTGGGGTCGGCCACTTCGGCGATGTCCAGGCGCTTGGTCAGGAAGCGGATGCGGCGGTCGATCTCGCGCAGGCGCTTCTTGCCGTAGATGTAGTCGCCGTTCTCGGAGCGGTCGCCGTTGGAGGCGGCCCAGTGCACGATCCTCGACGATCTTGGGGCGCTCGGTGTCGATCAGGTTGAGCAGCTCGGTGCGCAGGCGCTGGTAGCCCTGCGGCGTGATGTAGTTCTTGGTGCCGGCGGGCAGGGGAGGCGGTGACAGGTCGTCGTCATCGTCGCTGTCGGCTTCCTTGGTGAATGCTTTGCTCATGGTGTCCGATTGTGCCCAATCCTGGCGTTCGACCAAACCGTCACTTGTTCACGAGGGTCTCTTGTTTGTGCGCCGTCACGCGCACCGCATGCACCGCAATCTCGCAAAAATGAAATGACTGCCGATATGGTTGGCAAGTCCATCGAGAAAGCGAAAGGCGCGAGATGTCTCATGTCATCCCTCTGGGTCCTGCCGCCCGCATGTTGACGACACGCGAGGCGGCGACGCGCCTGGGTGTGTCGCTGCGCACGGTGCAGTTGTGGGTCGAGGCTGATATCTTGCCGGCGGCACGCACGCCGGGCGGCCATCGCCGCATCCCCTACAACGCCGTCGAGGCCCTGGCCTTGAGCACGGGCCTGGGCGGCGAGCCCGTGGCCAAGAGCGCGCTGCGCCGCCAACCCGAGCCGTTCGTGGACGAGCGGCCTTTCGCCGTGACGCGCGAAGCGGGGCTGGGCGCCTCGCCGATGCAGATCCTGCTAGTGGCCGATGACCAGGCCTGGCAAGACAGCTGCGAGCAGGCGATGGCGCCGTATGGCGCGGCCGTGAAGCTGCGGTTCGCCGAGACCGGCTATCTGGCTTTGCTGCGGATCGGGCAGCAGACGCCCGACCTCTTGATCACGAACCTGGACTTGCCCGGTATGGACGGCATGGCCATGCTGCGCACGCTCGAGCGCTGCGAGTCGATCGCCAACATGCGCATCCTCGTGCTGACCGATTGCGGCGACCACGAACTGGCGCGGCGCGGCGGCCTGCCGAAGTCGGCCGAAGTGGTGCGCATGCCCGTGACGGCCGAGGCGCTGGCCGTGCGGGTAGGGCGCTGGCTACTGGGGCAGCGTGTCTCATAACGAATTGTGCATAACGCCCCCCGAGACTCGGGGGATGCAGGCGCGCCACAAGGTAAGCCCCGGCTGATTTGCCCGGCATCTTGGCTCATGATGCTGCAGCCTGTGGCAAGGGGAAAATCAGGCGTCCCGAAGTGGAGTGTGCGCGTGAGTGACAAGCCTGTGGCGGCGGCCCGCAATCAAGCGTGGCGATGGCTGCTGTTGTGCCTTTATGTGGCCATCCTGGTCGGGCTGGGCATCGCCTGGCGCGAGCCCGGCATGCGCCATTGGCTCGATCCGCGATCGCTCAGTAAGATGGGCGTGCAACTGCTGGCCACGCCGCTGGGGCCGCTGGCCGTGATCGGCGGCTACGTGGTCGCCGTGATGCTGGGCATGCCCGTGCTGGTGCTGACATCGGTCGGCGCGCTGATCTTCGCGCCGTGGCCGGGCATGGCCTATGCGCTGGCGGGCATGCTGGCCGGCGCCCTGGTCACCTACGGCATCGGCCGCTACACCGGCGCACAGACCATGGACCGCTGGACCAAGGGTCGCCTGTCGCTGCTGTCGCGCCATCTGCATCGCCGTGGTTTGGTCACCGTGATCATCGTGCGTGTGCTGCCATTGGCACCGTTCATCATGGTCAACATGGTGGCGGGCGCCTTGCGCGTGCGCATGCGCGACTATGTGCTGGGCACCTGCCTGGGCTTGCTGCCGGCGACCATCGCCATCTTCCTGCTGATGGACCGCATCACGGCCGTGTGGCGTTCGCCCAGCCTTAACAGTTACGCGGCTCTGGCGGCATGCGTGCTTGCGCTGATCGTTGTTTTTTGGTGGACCAAGCGCAAGCTCGGCCGCACGGCCTGACGCGCCAGATCATCGGGTTTTCTCGCGGTAAACAAGGGGCTTCGGCCCCTTTTTTGACGCCTTTCGCCAAGCTTTGCGGCGCCTTCTCAGGGTTGTCATTTAAGGGGTTTCCTCGCCCTTCATTGGGGTGGTTTGCGGGGTCATGCGCTTGGCTTGGAGGGCCAGCCTTGCGGATGTTGCAAAGCCTGATGATTCGTTCACGCCGCAGCCGACGTCGCTGTGTCCGGATGACAACGTCACACCGGGCCGACCCGATGGCCTGATCAACCGATGGGTCGAACGACCGAAGCCGGCGCTAGAGCCTACTCACATACACCTGGAGTTCTTTCATGCAAGCATTCAAGCTTTCCGTCGTTGCCCTGGCCCTGTCCGCCCTGGCCGCTTCCGCCTCCGCCATGTCGTCGATCGAAGACGCAGACCTGAGCCAGGTCAGCGGCCAGGACGGCGTGTCGATCGCTGGTGACCTGAACATCAACATCGGTTCCTTCCAGTACACCGACACCGACGCAACCGGCGGTTCCGTGTCGTTCAACGACATCGGCATCAAGGGCATGTTCGTGATGACCGTGGACATCCTGAACAAGGCTGCCTTCGTGTCGACCGTCGCTGACTCGATCGGCGCGCGTCTGGGCCTGACCCAAGCCGATGCCAACAACGGCAAGGCCCTGGCTGCCGGCGTCACCACGACACCCACGGCCGGCGGCGCTGCCGTTGCCACCGAACTGGCCAAGCTGACCTCTGCCACGTACGACGCTTTCGGCACGGCTTCCGGCCAGGCCATCTATGACGGCGCTTCGGACGTGGTCCAGTTCGCCTTCCCCAATGCCCACCTGAACAGCAAGCTGACACCGAGCATCACGGTCGGTTCGATCAAGATGGGCAGCACGGCTGCTGACGGCACACGCGGCACGTCCTCGGCTTCGTTCGGCTCGTTCGCCGTCAACAACATCGACATGCAAGGCACCAAGATCTGGATGTGGGCTCACTGATACGAGTTCTGCCGGATGAGCGGATGAAGGTGCCCGCGGGCATGTTCATTTGACAAAAACAACCCTCGTGGACTGTGAAGTCTTCGAGGGTTGTTTGGTTTGGAGGCGTCCTGAACGGTGATGGATCTCACGCTTGTTTTGCCTGGTGGAATCTGAAATCAGAAAGTGTCTGATTGAAACAAGGAATTAAGCGTTTACCCTAGTTTTATGTTGCAGTCGTTCTGCAACCATCGCTAACCTTTTTGGGTTAGTTGTAACCGCCTTGAAGGCAGGCATGGCCATCAAATCGTTCACCTTGTCACAGATTGCCTGGTTCCGGACCATGAGCGATGCCTTCGCGCAGCGCGGATTGAACATGGACGAGTTGCTGGCCACGTGCGGCGTGCCCATCGGCGCGACCGATGAAATGGACGTGCACCACTTGTCGGACCTGTTCTCGGGCATCTGGGAGCAGGCCGTGGTCCGCACGGGCGATGCGAGCATCGGGCTGATCAAGCCGCAGCATCCGCTGGCCGCGTTCGGCGTGGTCTCGCACATGCTGCTGGCCTCGACGGACTTGAACGCCGCCGCGCGTTGCCTGGCGCGTTTCGCGGCGCTGGTGTCGCCGACCTTCACGATGGATGTGGTGCGCGAAGGCGCCTTGATGCATGTGTCGTTCGCTGTGTCGGGCGGGCGCAGGGCCGTGCCCATGCAGCGCTTCGATTTCCTGGCGACCGTGTTCTTGCTGGGCGCGCAGTGGATGACGGGGCGGCGCCTCGTGCCCAATGTGCTGCACGTGCCTTTTCCGGCGCCCGCCGATACGCGGCCCTGGCGCGAGGCCTATGGCTGCCCGATCGAGTTCGACGCGGCCATGTTCAGGGCCGAGTTCAATGCGGAAGACTTCGACCGCGTGATCCCGACGGCCGACCCGGCCATCGCCGACATGTGCGTGCGCATGACCGAGCAGGCCGCGCAGGACTTCGGCGACCGCTTCACGGGCAAGGTCCGGCAGGTGCTGACACGCATCCTGAACAAAGGCGATCCGCGCCGCGAGCAGGTGGCCGACATGCTGTGTGTGAGCGAGCGCACCTTGCAGCGGCGCCTGAGCGAAGAGGGCACCAGCTTTGCCGAACTGGTCGATGCGGTGCGGCGCGAGCGGGCCGAGCGCATGCTGGCGCGCGGCTTTCTGAGCGTGACGGAGATGGCCTGTGAGCTGGGCTTCTCGGACCCGAGCAACTTCTATCGCGCGTGCAAGCGCTGGTTCGGTCTGTCGCCGAGTTCGCTGCGCGTGTCGCAGTGAGGAAAGGTGCTTGCGTGCTAGTACCTAAGGGGTTTCCTCGCCCTTCATTGGGGTGGCTCGGGCAGTCATGCGCTTGGCCTTTGGAGTCAATGGAAATCGAAGGCCCTTGGCGATGATGCATCCGCACCGCTCGCCATCGCAGCGGCACCCATGTTGAACCTCGAACCGCCGTGGACGCCACGGCGGTTTGCTTCCAAGAGCCGCATTCAAACAAACGTTTGTCCATGAAGTCCCGCTTGATCACTTTGCTGAAGATGAGCCTGAGCACGCTGCTCCTGGCCTGCGGCATGGCGCGTGCGCAAGGCGTGCCCATCGACGACGAGACGCTGGCCGATGTGTGGGGCCAGGCGCTCTTCACGCTCGACAACACGAGCGTGAACGGCTATGACTTCTCGCGCATCACGATCAACGCCGACATCCAGCTCAATGCCAACCTGGGTGGGATCAAGCTGGGTCAGTACACCTACAACGGCAACACGGGCGCCGACATCGACATCTCGCGCCTGTCGTTCGGCAGCCTCGATGGCTCGGCCACGTCGCGCGGCACCGTGTCCATCACGAACCCGTACATCGAGTTCGTCTACAAGGGCAGCGACGAGGCCACGCGTGAAGTGGTGGGCATGCGCCTGGGCTTCGGCGGCATCTCGGGCGATGTCGGCCTGGTGATGAACTCGGTGAGCGGCTCCCTGCTGATCAACGCGGGCTCGCGCGGCAGCATCGATTCGGGCAACGACACGACAGGGCAGGGCAAGCGCTGGGACGGCGCCACCTGCGGCACGGCCAGCTGCGCCGTGAACTTCGCGCAGATCAGCGGCGTGACGGCGGGCAATGCCAGCGGGGCGAGCCGCGACTTCTTCCTGTCGATCCTGAAATCGAACGTGACGTTCCCGGCCGTCAATGGCGTGGTCACGCCCGAGGCGATGGCCGGCTTCTGGCTCAACTGGCGTGATCGCCTGACAGCACGGTAGGCGGGCGGGATATGCGGTATCAGTGGGCTTGGGCTCGGGTGTGGTCTTGCTTGGCACGTGTGAGTGTGTGCATGAGCTTGTGCACGCATGGCATCGCGCAGGCCGCATCGCTGCAGGCTCTGGCGGACGAGGACCTGTCCGAGGTGGCGGGCCGGGACGGCCTGGCCTTCAACCTGCGCGGCTTCCAGATGAACGGCCCGATGACGCTGACCTACACGAGCCCCGATGCCGGCAACCCGAGCATGTGGATGGGCAACTTCTGGCTCTCGCGCTCGGACGACCCCGATGCCACCTTCAGCGACCCATACCGGCTCAACATCTACAGCCGCGTGGGCATGTCGGACGTGATCGAGCTGAGCAACCCGCTCAACGACAACGGCATGCTGAAGTGGCAGTTCGCCGCCGACTTCGGCGTGCAGGCCAATGGCACCACCTTCCATGGCGGCACCTTCATCCTGCGCGACCTGGTCTACCAGGGCGGCGGCCTGAGCATCACGACGCCGGCCGACCCGCATGTGCAGGGCATCGCGTTCGGCATGGCGATGCACGTGGACATCGGCAACCTGATCATCCGCCCGCGTGGCCGCGACGACATCACCGTGGAAGACTCGGCGACCGTGGCCGATCAGCTCAACTTCAAGGGCATCCACATCAGCGATGCGGACGACTTCGGCAAGACCTGGGTGATCGCCGATGTGACGCACCAGCCGGGCATCTTCAACGCGATGACCGATGCGGACGGCAGCTACCTGCACATGGGCATCGACTGGTCCAACAGCCCCAATGGTGCGCCCAAGGGTCGCCTGGTCATCGACGACATCTCGTTCAAGAGCACCGATGCCCTGGGCAACGTGAGCACGATGAGCCTGGGGGCCAGCCGCATCAACAGCATCCAGATCCAGTATCTGGACGTCAAGTTCCGCTGAGGCCGCCATGCTGTTGATACGCGCCAGGCTGTGTGCCGTGATGATGGGATTGAGCCTGCTTGCGCATGCCGAGCCGCAGCCCCTGGACGATGCCGACATGGCCGACGTGACGGGGCAGGACGGCATCGGCTTCGCCGTGCACCTGGAGATGAACTCGGCCCTGCTCGATGGCGCCGACCTCAACAGCCGCCTGACCGCGGGCTTCAACGTCAATGGGCTGACGACCTATGCGATCGCGCTCAACGTGGGCGGCGTGATCGACATGTTCGCGATGACCTTGAACCTGCGCGCACGCCCCGATGGCAGCGACTACATCGACCTGGGCCTGCCCTTCTTCGTGGGCGTGAGCCAGTTCGGCTACCGCGCCCTGGCCGCGCAGACCGACCCGACCGCCGCCATCACGCGCAGCTATGGGCAGCTCCTGCTCAACGGCCATGTGGCCATGCAGGGCCATCTCTACATGTGGGCGCAATAACCATGTTACCCATGCTTCTCGGGATCATCGCCAGCGCCATCGGGGGCTCCGCCACCGAGGCCGTCCACCCCGCCCAGGACATGCCCAAAGGGCAGTTCGAGCTGCCCGTGCTGACCGCTGGCACGGGCGTCGCGCCGATACCCGTCACGATCAAGCCTTACTCGGAGTTCAAGTTCGAGAACATCGTGCACCAGGCCTACGACTACAGCTGCGGCTCGGCCGCGCTGGTCACCGTGATCAACAACTACCTGGGCATCAAGGTGACCGAGCAGCAGGCCATGGAAGGCATGCTCGAGCACGGCGAGCGCGACAAGATCATCGAGCGCCGCGGCTTTTCGCTGCTGGACATGAAGCGCTATGTGGCTTCGCTGGGTGCCACGGGCGGAGGCTTTCGCGGCGACATGAACGATCTGGCCAACCTGACGCAGCCGGCCATCGTGCCGATCGACTACGCGGGCTTCAAGCACTTCGTCGTGTTCCGCGGTTTGCGCGACGGCAAGGTCTTCATCGCCGATCCGTCGGCCGGGCACATCGTGTTCTCGCAGGAGCAGTTCGCCAAACTGTGGGACCGCAACGTCCTGTTCACCCTCAACCTGCCCGCATCGATGGGCACCCCTTTGACCAAGCTGGCCCTCACGGACCGCGAGCTTGGCGTGATCGATGGCGACGAGGTGCGCAAGCAAGCCTCTTTGCCGATCCCTGACCGGTCCGAAGCGCTGCGCAATGCGGTGCAAGCAGGCATCGGCATCTATAACTTGCACAAGCAGTGACCATGTTGTACATCTCTTCCTCTCGTGTCTTTCAATCAAGTCTGCGTGCCACGGCGCTGGCCGCCTTGGCGCTGATGGGCTCGGCCGCGCTGGCCGAAACCGATGCGCCTGTATCCACACCCGCGCCATCCAGCACGGACGCCGCCCGCGACGCGCTGGGCAAGAAGGACGGCGACGTCGACCAGGCCGCCTTGCTCAAGCAGACGCTGACCGCGTCCGACAAGCAGTACTCGCTGATCAAGACGGGCAAATGGTCCGCCACCTATGATTTGAGTTATGCCTACACGGGCCAGCAGTCCATCGATGCGAAGTGGTCGGACAGCACGCTGACGCTGTTCAAGATCTCGAACACGCGCGCCCACACGATCACCAACACGGTGTCGGTGGACTACGGCTGGCGCGACAACGTCACGGCCAACGTGGCCATGCCCATCGTGAGCAAGTACTCTGAGTCGTCGGACTTCTCGGGCCTCTCGCATGGCTTCGGCGACCTGCAGGTGGGCGCGCGCTGGCAGCCTTTCGAGATGCGCCGCGATGCGCCGAGCTTCACGACCAGCGCCACGGTGCGCTTGCCCACCGGCCGCAGCCCTTACCGCACCATCGCCGGCCAGAACCTGGCCACGGGCTCGGGCACGGCAGGCCTGACGCTGGGTGTCAACAGCTCGAAGGTGATCGACCCGATCGCGCTGTTCGGCTCGGCCAGCCTGGGCCTGAGCGCGCCCGCGCGCCACCTCAGCCAGGAACGCGATGGCGTGACGCTGACCAGCGTGGCGCCAGGCCCGACGCTGGGCTTCGGCGGCGGCTTCGCCTATGCGCTGTCGTATGACGTGTCGACCACGATGTCCTTCCAGGAGTCGCTGTCCTTCCCCAGCAAGCTCACGTTCGACAACGGCACCACCTCGCGCACGAGCATGCAATCGTCCGGCACGTTCAACATCGGCCTGGGCGTGCGCGTGGCGCCGCAGAACACGATCAACCTGAGCGTGGGCATCGGCCTGACCAGCGATTCGCCCGACTTCACGCTGGGCATGAACATGCCGCTGAACTTCTGAGCCTGCGAGAGCCGTGACCATGAAGATGGCTGACGCCAGGCGCTTTGCCGCGCTCGCGCCCTTGCTCGTCGCGCTGCCGGCCATGGCCGCGCTGACGGACAACCTGGGCACGAGCGTCAAGGCCATGTCCATGGGCAACGCCGTCACGGCCGACCCGCCCGGCATCGACGCGATCCACTTCAACCCGGCGGGCCTGAGCCACCTCGAAGGGCGCGTCAGGCAGGACAACCTCTTCGGCGCGTCCATCCGCATCAAGTCGCGCTTTCAGCAGCCCGACGGCTTCAACATCGGCGGCTGGAACGAAGACCCGCTGTCGGGCACATCGAGCGGGCCGGTGCGGCAAAAGCTCTACATCCCCGGCGTCGGCCCGACCAAGTTCGGCCTGCCCATGGCCGTGGGCGCGGGCATGGGCTTCAGCTTCAACAAGCCCGGCTCGCCCTGGACTTTCGCCACGGAAACCTATGTGCCGCAGGCCGTGGGCATCGACCGCTCGAAAGACCCGAACGACCCCAGCCGCTTCGATGGCCGCTCGGTGATCATGCAGCGCTTCGTGTACTTCTCGCCATCCGTGGCCTACAAGTTCTCGGACACGCTGAGCGTCGGCCTGGCCGTGCCCTTTGCGCATCAGGGTTTCGCGCTCGATACCGACATGCGCTTCCCGAACAAGCTGCTGGGCATCATCGGCAAGCTGCAGGACGCCTGGTGCGGCGACAACGGCGGCAACCCGCTGGACGAGTTCGGCTTCGGCCTGTGCGGCGGCGGCAAGGAAGGGCGCCTGCGCCCCTTCAACCGCGCGGGCACGATGCAGTTCGACATGACCGCGCCGCTCGACCCGACCTACAACCTCGGCGTGCTGTGGGAGCCCAAGGACTGGTTCGGCTGGGGCCTGGTCTACCAGTCGGGCACCAAGACCACGCTCACGGGCCGCTACACCTTCACGGCCGACCCGATGTTCCCCAAGTTCGTGCAGGGCATGTACAGCAGCCTGCTCGGGCCGGTCGTGGCGGCGATGTTCGGCTTCCCGACCTCGATCCCGGGCGTCGAATCGGGCAATGCCACGATGAAGCTGCCGTTCCCCGCGCACTGGCAGATGGGCTTCAAGGTCAAGCCGCTCAGCAACGTGCAGTTCAACGCCGACGTCAACTACACCGACTGGAGCAAGTGGGACAAGCTCGAGATCCAGTTCGACAAGCAGGTCGCGCTGCTGCAGATGGCGCGCATCTTCGGCCAGGCCGATGCCTCCAAGCTGGTGATTCCCCGCAACTACAAGGACCCGATCCACTTCGGCTTCGGCATGGAAGTGGGCCTGACCAAGGCCTTCAAGGTGCGCTTCGGCTACGAGCCCCGCAAGACCTCCGTGCCGCAGTCGGCGTTCGACCTGATCGCGCCGCTGCCGACCATGACCGTGCGCAGCGTGGGCGTGGGCTACGAGGCCAAGTCGGGCTTGAAGGTCGATGCCACTTTCAGCTATGCCAAGGGCCACTACAACATCCCCGCCGAGACCAGCTGCAACCTGAACTGCAGCAATTTCTTCAACGTCATCTACAACCCCTACGCGGGCCTAGACGTCTCCGGCTCCATGACCGTGCGCTATGGGGGCATGTCCATCACCCAACCGTTCTGAGGCCCATCGTGTCGCTGACTTCGTCATTCAAGCAAGCCCCTCGCCGTTTCGCCCGCATCGCTTTGGCAGCCTGCCTGTCCGCGGGTTTCGTGATGCCCGTCGCCGCGCAGTCGAGCGATGCCAAGGCCAAGCTCGTCGAGCGTGTCCTGGCCTTGTGGCATCCGGAGGATGTGGTCGTCGTGATGGTGCAAAGGCCGGCCGCCGATGCCTTGCAGCAGGCGCGCATCGCCTTGCAGGGCCGCGTGACGGCCGAGCGCCGCGATGCCGCCCTCAAGGGCATGGCCGTGGACGTGCAGAAGTACATCGACGAGGCCACGCCCATCGCCCGTGACAGCGCGAAGAAGCAGGTCGCGACGACCATCGCGCCCATGCTGACGCAGCAGTTCAGCGAAGACGAACTCAGGCAACTGGTGGCCTTGCTCGAATCGCCCGTGAAGAAGAAGTTCGAGCAGATGATGCCGCAGTTGGAGCGCTCGCTGGGCGAGAAGGTCGCGGCCGAGAGCCGCCCCATCATCGACCCGAAGCTGCGCGAGTTGACGCAGGCCGTCGGCCTGAAGCTGCGCGCGGCCACATCGGGAGAGTGAGCATGTTGACGCTTGTGTCTCGCATCGTGCGCGGCCTGGCCGTGTCGGTCGTTGTGGCCGGGCTGGCGGCCTGCGGCGGCGGCAAAGGAGACGGCGGCTCGTCATCGTCTTCGGCGGCGAGCCAGTCCACAGGGGCCGATGCCACGCATGGCGCCTTGACGCTGGACCTGACGGGCGGCGCCAACCGCGATGTCAACCACGTGTGGGTGACCGTCGGCAGCGTGGCCCTGCACGCACAGGCTTCGCAGGCCTGGTCGGCATCCGACAGCAGCTGGACGGTGCTGCCACTGGCCACGCCTGTGGTCGTGGACCTGGCCGCTGTGGCCACCTCATCTAACAGCGACATGACCAACGTGCTCAGCGGCGTGAAAGTGCCGGTCGGCACCTATGCCCAGATCCGCTTCTTCCTGCTGCCGCACGATGCGGCGCTCAGCAGCGTGGCGCGTGCCAATGGCCTGCAGTACAACGCGCAGGTCAACTACACGGACGCCGGCAATGTGGCGCGCACGGTGCCGCTGGAGTTGCCGCAGACCGAGCTGGGCTGGCGCGTAGCAGGCACCTTCACCTTCGCGGCCTACAGCAGCAGCCACTATGTGGCGCAGGCCGACACAGGCAGCGGCCTCGTGCGCTTCGCCTCGCTCGACGGCATCGACCGCTTCACTTTCAAGCCCAGCCTGCGCAGCTATGACACGGGCACCAGCGGCGCCATCCTCGGCTTCATCGACCCGGCCTCTCTGTGCGGCGGCGCCAGTGCGCCGGCAGCGCCCAACTGCGCGCAAGATGTGATCGTCAGCGCGCAACGCCTGTCCGGCGATGGCCTGCGGCACGAAAGCGTGCGGCGCTACAAGGTCGACAACAGCGGTGGTTTCACGCTCTACCCCTTGCCGCCGGAAACGAGCTTCGACCTCGTGATCACCGGGCGCCGCATGCGCCCCATGGTCATCAAGAACGTCAGCGTGGACCTGACCAGCAGCCTGAGCCTGGTCGGCTGGACCACGGTCGGCTTCTACAACCCTGGCCAGATGATCGTGCCGCAGATCGTGCCGGGCACGACGCGCACGGTGAACCTGTCCGCCGCGGTATCGCCGACCGCCGGGAGCCTCTATTGGGGGCAGACCGCCGACGCGGCCGGCAAGCCCTACGAGCTGCTCAACGTGGCCCTGGACCCTTTCACCGGCTTGCTCGCCCAGAACGCAGAGCTGCCGCAAGGCGCCTTGCGCGTGGCCACGTTCGCGACGAGCAACGCGGTACTGGGCTTCAGCGATGCGACACCGATCGAAGGCGCCGATGCGCTCAGCGTGTTCACGCAAGGCACGGCTTACGACACAGTCAGCAGCGCGGCCATCGTGGCGCCCGCATTGGGCGTGGCCAGCACCGTGCCCGTCAATGCGCCGACGCGTCCGGGCTCGCTCGGCACGGGCGTGATCCAGGTCAACCTCACGGGCAGCCTGTCGGCCGCGTATGACGTGGCGCAGCTCGTCGTGTCCGACATCAACGGCATCGTGGCGACGCAAACGGTGTCGGGCAACTCGGCCAGCTTCACGGTGCCCGCGGGCACGCAGGCGGCGGCCTTGGGCGGCACGGCCGTCTACACCGTGTCCGTGCGGGCCAGCAGCCACACGGGTGCCGTGAGCTGGGTGAGGGCGGGCACTGCGCTGGACCTGCGCGGCAGCGCCGGCGCCACGGTCACGCTGGCCCTGCCTTGAGTTCAGTGGTTGTTCTTGGGCGGCAGGCTGGGCAAGCCGAACAAGGGCAGCCCGATGGGCGCGATGGCGCTGATGGGTGTCAGCGCGATCAAGGTGCCGCCGATCTGTGTGGCCGTGTTGACGCTCGAGACGGCCGTGGTGCTCAGGCGCAAGGCCATGTTGCTTTGCAAGGCCAGCGCGGCGTTCAGGGCGGCCACGGTCTGCGCGGTCTGGTTGGCTTGGGCGTAGGTGCGGCGGGCTTTGTCGTCGTTGTGATCCTGCCCGAGCGTCTTTTGCAGCGCGGCCAGTGTGGCGGCGTCCAGCGCGGCGCCTTGCACGGCCATCAAGGCCTGGTCATCGAGCGCCGCCATGTGCGACAAGGGGCTGTGGGCCGGCGCCGACCAGGGCGTGTCGGCATGCGCATGCGGCGCCAGGCAGGCCATCGATGACACGGCCCATGTGGACAAGCGGCGGGCAGACAGCATGCGGTACTCCTTGCGATGCGGGCTTGCCGGCCGGGCACCCATGCCGGGCCGCGAACAAGTCCATGAAGCGCTATCGGTTTTGCACGAAGCCGGTTTGAGCCGCCCGCCACGCATACCGCGTGGCCGCGTGACCGATCACCTGAAAAGACCGGTATCCCATGGGCAGTTCAAGCGATGGCACGCGCATGGGCACCAACGCCGCCGCGCAGCCGCTGCACACGGCCAATGCAACGGCGCTTGTTAGGATGGCGTCTTCGCATCCAGGCCCGCATTCATGCCAACACAGGGAAGCCCAACCGTGCCCAAGTCTGTTCCACATCGCCCCTATCGGCATGCCAGAGGCGGCGTGCTGCGCGGCATGCTGTCGACCTTGCTGCTGCTGGCCGTGGCCCTGCTCGCCGTGATGGGCTGGCACACCTGGCGCCTGGCCTCGCACCAGACCGCCGTACCCGTCAGGCCCGGCGTAACCGTGGACGCACAGGCTGCCGCCACGCGCCTGAGCCAGGCCGTGCAACTGCCCACCTGGTGGTCCGCCGAAGACGCGCACGACCAGGCTTTCGACGACCTCCATCAGCACCTGCTCAAGAGCTTCCCGGCGGCGCACGCGGTCATGCGACGCCAAACGGTGGGCCGTCATGCCTTGCTGTACGTTTGGCCCGGCACCGACCCCAAGGCCCAGCCCATCGCGCTGCTGGCCCATCAGGACGTGGTGCCCATCGCACCGGGCACGCAAGGCGACTGGAAGCAGCCGCCGTTCTCCGGTGCGGTCAGCGATGGCTTCGTGTGGGGCCGTGGCGCCTGGGACGACAAGGGCAGCCTCATGGCCATCATGGAAGCGGCAGAGCTGCTGGCCCGATCCGGCTTCAAACCCCGGCAGACGATCTACCTGGCCTTTGGTGCCGATGAAGAGCTGGGTGGCGAAGACGGGGCCCGGCGCATCGCCGCCCTGCTCAAACAGCAAGGCGTCAAGCTGCGCTTCGTGCTCGACGAGGGCCTGCTGATCACGCACGGCATGGTGCCCGGCGTGGCCAAGCCCGTGGCCTTGATCGGCCTGGCCGAGAAGGGCTATGTGACGCTCAAGCTCACGGCCAAGGGCCAGCCCGGCCACACGAGCATGCCGCCACGGCACAGCGCCATCGGTGTGCTCAGCGAGGCCATCACGCGCGTCGAGGCGCAGCAGATGCCCGCCCACCTGACCGGCCTGCCGCGCGACATGTTCGAAGCCGTGGCACCCGAAGTGCCGGGCGTGCAACGCTGGATCCTGAGCAACCTGTGGCTGACCGGGCCGCTGGTTGTCAGCCAGCTCGAGAAGATCCCCTCGGCCAATGCCATGCTGCGCACGACCGGCGTGGCCACGGTCATCCAGGCAGGCGAGCGCGAGAACGTGTTGCCCGGCGTGGCATCGGCCAGCATCAACTTCCGCCTCTTGCCGGGTGACAGCAGCGACGCGGTGCAGGCGCACGTGAAGCAGCTCGTGTCCGACCTCGACGTGCAGATCAGCCGCATGCCGCAGTTGACTGAAGCCTCGCCCGTCTCGCGCACGGACACCGGCGCCTATGCCTTGCTCGCGCGCGCACTGCGCGAGTTGCAGCCCGATGTGGTCGTTGCGCCCGGCTTGCTGATGGGCGGCACGGACAGCCGCCATTACGCCGAGGTGACCGATGCGACCTTCCGTTTCTCGCCCGTGCACGCGGCCAGCCAGGACCTCGGGCGCTTCCACGGCACGAACGAGCGCATCAGCGTGGCCAACTATGTCGAGATGATCCAGTTCTACGAGCGCTTGCTGCGCCTGAGCAGCGAGGCACCTTGACGGCCGGCCCCGGGCGGTGAGGCGCGCGCTCAGGGCTTCGGGTTGGCGATGAAGAAATCGATGACTTCTTGCCCCACATCGAAGGTCGCGGGGCAGACCAGCCATTCGGGCGCGGCGATTTTTCTGGGCAGACAGTGCCCACCATAAGGTGGCGAACTGGCGCTGTGCGTGATGCTTTCGAGCAGCCGCCCCGCCGCGACGTAACGCAGATGCTGTTCGCGTCCTGTCGTGACCGTGGCGTCCCCGGTCGTGACGGCTTGCGGGCTCGTCCAATTCGGGTCTTGGCTGATGACGGCCGGTTTGGCGCCTTCGAGCACGAAGCGGTCGATGGTGGCTTCGGCCAGCAGGTGGTTGAAATCCGACATGCCGTTGACGGTCATCAAAGGCTTGTCCAGCCTGCAGGCCACGATGCTGCCGGCCGAGGTGGCATAACTGGCGAACAGGGCATTGTCGGTCTTGTCGCAGTAAATGACGTTGGACATGATGGCGCCACGCGAGAAGCCATGCAGGTGCACGCGCCGGGCATCGATGTCGAACCGGCTCATGGCCTGGCTCAGAAAGTAGCGGAGCGCCGCCACGTCCTTCTCGTATGAAATGTTGTTGAGGTAGGTGAAGATGTTCCAGCCGACATCGTCATCGGCAGGCATGTTGGGCTGAACCACGATGTAGGGGCTGCGTGCGCCTCTGCTCATGGCCTGTCTGCCATATTCCCTCAAGTTGGTGCCGGCGTCTTCCATGTCGGCATCCATGCCGGCACCGTGCTGATCGACGATCAGGCCGCACGCCATCTTGGCGCACAAGCTGGGGATGGACACCGTGAACACCACATGGCGGCTGTTGATCAGGCAGCCATATTGGCGCACCCCGATGGGCTTGTCGGCCTCGCGTTCCGTGGGTGTGTTGTCCGTGATCTGGCAGTCGTCCGTGGCAACGGGTTGTTGCGCCACCGGTGGTGTGATCGCATTGTCTGCCCAGGCCGCATGGGCATGAATCAAGAGAGAGGCCGTGCCAATCCAAACCAGACGCAGGCTCATGAAGTGCCCCCATTCGTGCAATGCGTTGAGCGTGTGGCTGACAGATTAGCGATGCCGATTCGGCCGTCAAGCGCGCTGAAATCCTTTACCGAACGGGTGTGTAGCGAATGGTAAGTGCACGACAAATGTCGCAGCTCGCTACGTTGTCACGCATGCACGTGCCCATGCGACGAGGCCGCACCCATGGCGCGGCCTCGTTGGCGCAAAGCTCAGCCTTGCTTCAATAAGACTTGGCGAAAATGGCCCAGCGCTTGGTTTGCTGGCCTGTGAAGAGGCAGGTGCCTTCTCGCTGAGGCTGCTCGAACGGAATGCAGCGAACGGTCACCTTCAAGGCCGCCAGCTGTTCAGGGATGCGAGGGTCGTCCACGAACGGGCAGAGCGCGAAGCCGCCGTGGATGCCTTCTTCGCCGTTGGCATACCAGTCTTCGAACGTCTTGCGATCCGTGATCTCGCGCGTGTGCGCCTGACGGAAGGCCAGCGCGCGCTGGAACAACTGCGACTGGATGTCTCCCAGGATGTCGTCGATGCGTGCCACGATGTCCGCATGCGCGATGGCTTCGCGCTGATTGGCCGGCTTGTCGCGTCGGCCCATCATCACGGTGCCTGCGTCGAGGTCGCGCGGGCCGATCTCCAGGCGGATGGGCACGCCGCGCTTGATGTGCGACCAGGTCTTGTCGCCGCCTCTGATATCGCGCGCGTCGATCTCGACGCGGATCTTCTTGTCGTCGTAACGCCGTTGGCGCAGTTCGGCGGCCAGGCGCTCGCAATACGCCATGACGCGCTCGCGATCCGCTTCATTGCGGTGGATCGGCAGGATCACGACCTGACGGGGTGCCAGACGCGGCGGAATGACCAGGCCATCGTCGTCGCTGTGCGTCATGATCAGCGCGCCGATCAGGCGCGTGGAAACGCCCCAGGACGTGGTCCAGACGTAGTCTTCCTGTCCCGTTTCGTTCTGGAACTTGATTTCCGAAGCGCGTGCGAAGTTCTGCCCGAGGAAGTGCGAGGTGCCTGCTTGCAGCGCCTTGCGGTCCTGCATCATGGCTTCGATGCAATAGGTGCTGACGGCGCCGGGAAACCGCTCCCACGAGCACTTTTCGCCCTGGATCACCGGCACGGCCATGTAATCCTCGGCAAACCGGGCGTAGGTCTGCAGCATGCGCATGGTTTCTTCTTGCGCCTCGGCCGATGTGGCATGCGCGGTATGGCCTTCCTGCCACAGGAACTCGGATGTGCGCAGGAACAGCCGGGTTCTCATTTCCCAGCGCACGACATTGCACCATTGGTTCAAGAGCATGGGCAAGTCGCGGTAGCTCTGGATCCATTTCGCGAAGGCCGCGCCGAAAATGGTTTCGCTGGTCGGCCGAACGATCAGGGGCTCTTCGAGTTCGCCAGCGGGCTGCAAGCCGCCATCGGGGCTCGGTTCCAGCCGCCGGTGCGTGACCACGGCGCACTCCTTGGCGAAACCCTCGACGTGTTCGGCTTCCTTTTCAAAAAACGAAAGGGGAATGAACAATGGGAAATAGACATTCTGGTGGCCGGTCTCCTTGAACATGTCGTCCAGGTTCCGCTGAATGTTTTCCCAGATGCCATAACCCAGTGGTTTGATGACCATGCATCCGCGTACGGGCGAAGACTCGGCCAGGTCGGCCTCACGGATGACCTGTTGATACCATTCGCTGTAGTCTTCTTGTCTGGTGGGTTTGATTGCGTGCATAAAAAGAAAGAAGGGGGAGCATGGGCCATCCCCATTCTACTGTGCGGTCAGAAGCGGATGACGTACATTTCCACGTCGTACAGGATGCGAACGACCCCGTTGCGCTGATGCGTGTCGAACAGCGCCTCCACTTCGCTCATCAAGGTCTGGTGCGCCTGGCTGCCTGCCGGCGGGCAGTACGACACGGACGAGATGCGCCCCTGGAGCCCTTCGAGATCGAGCACTTGCGCATTGTCGAAGCGGTAGGGATCGACCCGCCCGGCATCGAACAGGCTTTTCAATTTGGGCGCGTCATAGCTGATCGCCGCGAGGTCGAACTGCGCATAGGCGGGGCAACCTCTGATCAGCGCGGCTTCGTAGTCCCGATGGAAGGGATCGCTGCCGAAGCGCTGGTTGTTCCATATGAGACAGACCGGCCCGCCCGGTTTGAGGATGCGCCGGAATTCCGGGATGACCATGTCGCTGTCGAACCAATGGAAGGCCTGTGCGCAGCTGATGGCATCGAGGGTGTGCGTCGGCAAGGTCGTGGCCTCGGCCGTCGCGGCAATCGAAGCGAAGCCGGGCATGTGCGACAGGCTTGCCTCGGCTTCCTGGCGCATGTCCGGGTTGGGCTCGACGGCATGTACTTCGAACCCGGCCTGGAGCAGTTGCCTCGTGAACACGCCGGTGCCGGCGCCGATGTCGCCGACAGTGCGCCGTCCCGACCCAGCAGGCCTTTGAATGTCTGCATCAAGGGTGCCGGGTAGGAGGGGCGAAAGCGGCTGTACTGGCTCGCCTTGCCGGCATACCGCGCGCTGGGGTTGTAGACCGAGAGTTCCATGGATGCATACTCAAGCCAACAGCGCTTTGGCAAAGGCCGCGTGCTCTTGCAGCATGCGCATCACATGGGCGGCCACAGGTTGATGGCTCATTCTCACCCGCACGAGATGCCGGTCGGTGTCCTGGAAGGCGGTCCGTCCGTGCAGCATCCTGTGGTTGTTGCAGATGGCGATGCCATCGTCCGGCAATGAATAGGTGGTGAGCGCCGGGCATTGTTGGAAGGCCTCCAGCAAGGTGGCGATGGCCAGCCTGGCCGCGGGCGTGTCGAGCTCCGGTTTGGCCTGGAATCCCTTCTCGATGACGTCCCTTCGGAATCGGATGGCCGGCTGTGTGCCCAGGATGGGCGCCGTGGTGACGGTGCCGCCGGTCTGGGTGCCTTCACCTGCCGAGATGAAGAACGGGAATGTGTGCGTGCCGAGCACCTTCAGTGCTTCGCGGCCCTCCGGACGGGATTGCAGCCAGTCGGTCAGGGCATCCACGCCGAGAAAGAGTGACTGCCCTCCGCCGCACCGTGCCGCATGGAAGGTGTACAGCACGAAGTATTCTTCAGGCGTGGGGTAGGACTGCGAGTCGGTGTGCAGGTCGGCTTCGGCGCTGTGCTCCGAGTAGGTGGCGTCGCGGCCTTGAGGCACCGCACGCGCACGCACATCCCACAACAGCGTGGCCTGGTGCTGACTCGATGGCGTGGCAAAGCCGATGGCGGTGCACAAGGCATAGAGCAGCCGGTTGCGCATGGGTTGGGCGTAGGCCTCGAGGTGCAGCTTGTCCAGCACCAAGGCGCAGAAATCGGACTTGAGCAGATGCCTGATCTGCTCTTGCAAGGCGTGGAGTTCCGGCACTTGGCGAAGCAGCGTCATGCGCAATGCCACTTCATTGAAGTGCGGGTAGAAGCCGGGTGGCGTCGGCTCTTCATAGAAGGTCGCGCATACCTCGGTGATGCGGTCCTTCAGTGTGTGCCAGATGTCGGGCATGCTGGCCTTGACGATGCCTGGTCCGATGGATTCCTTGATTTGAAGCATCACGCATCCTCTCTTTGTTTGCGTTGAGGTGGTCAATGTGGGTGGATGGCGTACAGCGGGAAGTAGTCGTCGATCTGTCCGCCGGCGTAGGCCTGCGCCAGAGCGGGGACCTCGTCCCAATGCCAGGTCTTGTCGGGCTCGGGAGGGGCCCAGCCATGCTTCTGGGCGAATGCCACGGCGGCTTCGCCTTCGTCACGTCTGGCGTAGTGCGTGTAGACGTGGATGTGCCTGTCGATGCATTCGCTGGCGCGCACGACGGGAAACGTCAGCCCATGCTTCCAGCCTGATGTGGTGAGCACACCTTGGCGTGCCAAAGCCTTCAGGGTGCTTCTGTAATGCGCTCCGATGTTGTCGACGAAGATCGCGGCGCCTTGGCCATCGGTGAGGTCACCGACTTTCGACAGGAACTCGGCCTCGAAGCCGGCATCGGAGAAGGCGCGGCGGTCGATCGGTGCGATGCCCTGGCTTTCGATCAATGCGAGCCGCGAGGGCCGTGAGGCCACCATGGCTGCCGGGTGACCGAACAGCCTTGCCAGCGACAATTCCGCCAGCCCGACGCCGCCACCCCACGACAGGACATGGGCCTGCGCCGCGGGGCAGTCGTTCATCTGCGCGCGCCAGCAACCCAAGGCGACACGCCAATTGGCCCAGGCCGTGATGTAGCGCAGAGAGAAGGCCGCCCATTGTCGGATCGAGAGGGGCGAGTCGGATGGCAGCTTGATCAACTGCCTGGCCTTGAGCTTGGTCAGTTTGGCCAGCAGGCCGATGGTCCCCGGTGCGTCGTAGCCATAGATCAGGCGGGGATAGCCGTGCTCATCGGGCTCGCCATTGCAAAAGACGAGACACCGGTCCCCGCAAGAAAGTCCGGTCGATGACTGTGCCTCCAGGACTTCGACCACGCCCGCGTTGCCCGGCACGACGAGCGATTCATCCCTGGCCAGGCAAAGGTCGAGGGGCGTGCGCTTGATCGCGTGCGTCATGTTGCCCTCCCAGCAGCCGTACAGGGGCTTGACCAGCACCTCGTCGGCCTGCGGGGGGGCAAAGCGGTATTCCTGCTTGACCAGTGTGTCTGGCGCACCGGCGCCACCCGGATGCAGCACCCATGCTTCGGTGCGGATCATCATGCGCTCACGGTCGGGTCGTCGATGGCCGGGAACTGCACCCCGAACTCGTCGATCGACTTGAAGCCCATGGCTTGCAGCCATTCCGGGCGCAGGTTGTTGTTTTTGAAGAAGTTGCCTTCGCCGGTGTTGTCGCCCTTTTGCACGAAGATCTGGTTGCGATAGAAGTGAACGCCCACGACCGTCTTGTCGAATTCGTTGGCGCGATAGCCGGGATTGAAGAACTCCTGATGGCTCAGGCAGTCGGCCAGTCGCTTGAAGTAGTTCACCATCGTCTTGCGGTCGTACAGGTCGAGGCTGCCTCCGTAGGTTGCCCACAGGGGGGGCTCGTCCAGGGGCACGACCTTGCGCCAGTTGTCGATATTGGGCACGTACGAGAAGTGCGTGTCTTCCACGACGTAGATGCCGTGTGACGCGTTCAAGTGCGGAAACAGCAACTGGAAGCTTTTGATGACGTGCTCATTGCGGTGGCTACCGTCGTCGATGATGATGTCCGGCGCGCCGATTTCTTCGATCACGTTGCGCAGAAAGACCGGATCGTCCTGGCTGCCCTGGAAGGTGCGGATGCGGTCTTCCTCCAGTGCGCGCTTGTCGGCGATGTCGATGCCGAAGATCGATGCCTTCGGGAAATACCGCTTCCATGCGCGCAGGGACTCTCCGCCGGACTTGGGATCGTCATAGCCGCCGATGCCGATTTCCAGCAGCTTGATCGGCTTGTCCCGCAGGGGGGCGAAGTACCGTTCATAGCGTGCTGCATAGTCCTGGGCGTTCCATTTCGTGCGTCGCTCCGACAGCCAGCTGGCCAGGGTATCGTCGTTGTCGCTCATGCTTCACTCCTTGCTGTTTGAGAAATTGAGAGAGGTGTGTCGGCGCCTTCGCTGATGGCGCTGCACAGGATGTCCACATACTGCCGTCCCCACGCTTGCAGCAGCGCTTCGCTGAAGCGGGCGGTGTGGTACCAGAAATGCGCCCGGATATCGCCATCGATGACGTCGAGCACAAGGTGCAGGCCGGGTATGCGCTGAAGCTCCTCCGTGTTGGCGGCCATGAATTCGGGCTCCACCACAGGCCCGAGCACCTCGATCACACGGGTGCGTGGCTCGTGCTCATCTTCTTCGCGCCGATAGTTGGTGAAGTTGATGCCGACATCGGTGAAGTAGGTGTCGATGGGGAAGCCCTTGAAGACCGGGACGTTCGTGACCAGGTCCGACACCGGGTAACGTGAACGCGAGGTCACGGATGCGATGCTGCGATGGCATTGCGCAATGAGTTCATCGATGCCGTCCACGCCTGTCGCGACCCTGACCGGGAAGGGCGCGGTAAAGGGTCCTATCGTGGACTGGAAGTGCTGATCGACCCGGCCATTGGTGACCATGGCGATGATGACCTCGCTGCCGCGCGTGATGCCGGCGATCAAACGGGCATAGGCCGCGAACAGGACGGAGAAGGGTGTGACGCCCAGCGCACCCGCCGTCTTCTGGATGCCCGACCATGTACCGGGAGGCACATGCGCTGAGTGGCGTGCGGATCGATGAGGTCTTGTCACGGCGAAACCCGGATGCCCCGGCAGCGTCGTGGTGCGCTGCACTGTCGAGTACATGCCTTGAAAGAAGGCCCTGTCTTCTCGGATCGCGTCCTGCATATAGGCTTTTTGGGATTGCACGTAAGCCTGGTAAGGGGGCACGCTTGTCGGGGCCGGGGTTTGGCCTTGCAGCAGGGTCTTGTAGGCGGATTTGAGCTCCATGACAAAGGTCGACAGCGCGGTGCCGTCGAAGTCCAGATGCTGGAGCGTCAGCAACAACAGAAAGCGTCGATCGGGGTATTTCAGGCAGCGAATGGCCCAGGATGGCCGCTCGGCTGGATCCGGCATGTCGGCCCAGCATTGGCGCACTTGCGCGGCCAGCGCGTCGCTGCGATGGATGGCTTCGAGCTTGCTCAAGTCCAGGAACAGGCGATCGGGCGCGGGCACCACATCGTCCGCCGAGAGGACGACCACCTGATCGTGGGGAAACACATACCTCAGCAACTCATGCTGCGAGACGACGTCGAGCAGGGCGCGTCTGAACACGTCTTCGTTGAGCTCGGCATGGAACACGATGGGCACGACGCGCGCGCCATACCCCGCCTGGATCAGACTCAGCCACCGGCGCTGCTGCATCGACAGCTCGCGCCGTCCATGGATGATGCTGGGTGCCTGCGCCTCTTGCGCCGGTCTGGATGGCGTGGCGGCCTTGATCTCCAATTTGGCGAGGTGTTGCGCGATGTCGGATATGGTCGGGCAATCCACAACGAGCATGGGGGACAGCGGCTGGCCGAGGGCTTGTTGCAGGCTGTTGCGCAATTCGATGGCCGACAGCGAATCGAGCCCGTACTCGGACAGCTTGCGGTGGTCGTCGATCGCCAGGGCCGCATCCGTGGACCGCATGCCGAGCGCACGCATGGCCTGCTTGCGCACATGTGCCAGGCACAGTTGCGCGCGCGCGGGCTGGTCCAGTCCGACCAGCTTGTCTGCCAGCACCGGGGTGCGAGGGGAGGCGAGGGAGGAGGCCGGCTCGGCGAGCGAGGCGAAGAAGCCGACCTCCTGCAGATTGAATGCAGGCAGGAATTTGGCCCAGTTCATGGGCGACATGCCGATCTGCGCCAACGGCTGCGCCATCGCATAAGCCAGCGCTCGCAGACCGTTGTGCGAGTGGATGGGATCGAAGCCCAGCCGCTCGATGCGCCGGCGGGCCGTGGTGTTCTGGCGCAGCTCGCCCACATCGATCCATGCACCCCAATTGACACTCAGGGCAGGCTGATCGAGCGCGCGCCGGTGGTGCGCCAGTGCGTCGAGAAACGCGTTGGCACTGGCATGGTTGGCCTGGCCTGCATTGCCGAGCAGCGATGCAGCCGACGAAAACATCACGAAGTGATCCAGTTGTGTGTTGCGCCGCTGTAGCAGCCGGTGCAGGTTCCAGGCACCTTCCACCTTGGGGCGCAGTACGGACAGAAAGCGCTTTCGATCCTGCTGCATCACGACAGCGTCATCGATCACGCCCGCAGCATGAAAGACGCCGCGGAGAGGCGGGTGGGGCAGGGCTTCGGCCATGGCGTGGGCCAGTGCATCCGCATCGGCGACATCGGCCAGCAGAACCTGGATGCGCGCGCCCATTTCAGACAGCAGCGCAATGGCGGCAGCGGCATCGGGGTTGGGCGCATGCCGGCCCATGAGCAGCAGATGCCTGGCGCCTTGCTCCACCAGCCACGATGCCAGCAGGAGGCCCAGCCCGCCCAGTCCGCCTGTGATGAGATAGCAGCCATCGGGATGGATGCTGGGCTGCGCGTTGGGCGATGCCGTCTCGACCTTTGCCAGATGGGCAACGAAACGTTGCGTTGCGCGCCATGCCACGGCGTCGTCGCGGCCTTCGCTCAACAGCTCTTGCAGCAGCTGTGGTGCCTCCTGCTCGTGCCGATGAGCGCCCAGGTCGATGCGGCGGCAACGCAATTCCGGATGCTCCATGCCGGCAACGAGCGCCAAAGCCCACAGCGGTGCGGCGAGCAGGCCGTCCACCTTGTCATCGGCTTGTGCCGGCTGCGTGTTGCGGGTCACCGTGAGCAAAGGCACAGATGTGGCTGTGCCACTGGCCACGATGGCCTGTATGAGGTGCAAGAGGGCTTCGCAGCCATGCCAGACGCCGCGCAGCATGTCCGTGCCGGTGCGGGCCTGGCTGTTGCCGGGCGTGGTGCTGCACGGCCACAGAAAGACGACGCCCTTCAGTGGCGCATCGATCTGTGCGATCAGGCGCGTCATGTGCTCGGGCTTGTCCGAGCGCAATGTCACGCCGCCAGCGAAACATTCGTAGTGCGATGCTTCGTAGGCGAGGATGCACGGTTCGCTGCGGGCAAGCAGCAGATCTCTCAGGTGTTCGGCCAGTCCGTCCGTGTCGGCCATGATCAACCACGTGCCTGCTTGCGCGGGGCTGGTCTGGATCGGTGCGACGAGCTGGTCCGTGGCTTGCCAATTGACTTTCAGGAGTCCGCGGGCCCAGGCGTTGTCCTCCGATATGCGGGTATGGCGTTCTTGCGAGCTCGCATCGATCCAGTGGCGCTGGCGCTGGAAGGGGTAGGTGGGCAGGGCGATGCGTTGACGCTGCTCGCCTGCGTAAAGCTTGCGCCAGTCGACCGGCAGGCCGGCTTTGTACAAGGATGCCGCGGCTTTGGAGAGTTGCTGCCAGTCGTCGACACGCGCGGCTTCGCCGGCGGGGCGCCGCAAGCTGGGTATCCATTCTGCTTTCTGGCCGAGCAGGCAATAGGCGCCCATGCCCAGCAGCACGGGGTCCGGACCGATCTCGAGAAAATGATGCACGCCCTCATCCCACAGCGTCCGCATGCCTTGGGAAAACAGCACCGCTTCACGCGTATGGCGGCACCAGTAAGCAGGCGTGGTGATCTCGGGGCCGGCGAGGCGGCCCGTCACATTCGAGACAATCGGAATGCCGGGCGCATTGAACCGGACCTTGGACAAGACCAGGTACAAGTCATCCAGGATGCGATCGGTCAGCGGTGAATGGCCGGCGCGCTGGACTTCCAGTGTCTTGCTGGTGATGCCGGATGTGGCCAGGGCGGCGCACACCGCCTCGACGGCACTGCGCCGACCTGAAATCACCGTGCTCAAAGGGCCGTTGACGGAGGCGATCGAGGCGGCATGGCGATAGGGTTCGAGCGCAGTCCGTATGTCGGCTTCGGGCGCATTGACCGATGCCATCAGACCATCGTCCAGCACCCGTTCTTTGAACAGCTTTCCTCGTTCGGCGCACAAGAGCAGGCCGTCTTCGAGAGAGAACACGCCGGCGATGCAGGCCGCGACATACTCGCCGGTGCTGTGACCCATGACGATCGATGGCGCGACGCCCCACGACATCCACAGCTGGGCCAGTGCATATTCGATCGAGAAGATGGCCGTCTGTGTGAATGCGACATCGTGAACGAGGTCTGCATGGCCCGAGGGCGGATAGAGGATGTCGAGGACAGACGCATGCCCGAGCGATTGCAGCACCGCGTCACAGCGTTCGAGCGTCTGTCGGAAGTCGGCTTGTGTTTCGTAGAGTGTGCGCCCCATGTGCACGTATTGCGCACCCTGGCCGCTGAAGAGGAAAGCGAGCGCGGGAGCGGCCTCGACAGGCTTGTGCGTCTGGCTGGCATGGCCGTCGCCCATTTCTTCGATCTGGTGCGCCAGTTCCGCGCTCAGCATGGGCAGAGAGGATGCTGCCAAAGCGGTGCGAAATGGCTGCTGGGTACGCCCCGTGTTGGCGGTATGGCACAGGTCGGCCAGGCTCGCATCAGGGTGTTCGGCGATGAACTGCTGATAGCTCCCCATCAGCGCGACGAGGGCCGCTGGCGACTTCGCGCTCAGCGTCAGGACATGCCATGACATCGCCGATGGCGACGAAGCGCCCGTGCCTCTCGGCGCCTCTTCCAGCACGATGTGCGCGTTGGTGCCCCCCACGCCGAAGGCGCTGACACCGGCGCGCCTGGGCGCATGGTCGAGAGCGGGCCATTCGATGAGCCTGTCATGGACCGTGAAAGGGCTCTGCGCCAGCTCGATGCGAGGGTTGGGCGTCTGAAAATGCAAGGTGGGCGGAATCTGCCCATGCTTGAGCGCCAGCACGGTTTTCATGAAGCCGGCCATGCCGGCGCTCCACGACAGATGGCCGAGATTGGTCTTCACCGACCCCAGCGCGCAACTGCCCGTCGGGCATGGCCCGAACGCCTGCTTCAGCGCGGCCACTTCGATGGGATCGCCCAAAGCCGTGCCCGTGCCGTGCGCCTCGACATAGCCAATGCTGTCCGGGCTCACGTTCGCGATGGACAGTGCCTCCTGGACCACGGCGGCTTGCCCGTCGATGCTGGGTGCGGTGAAGCCCAGCTTGCGTGCGCCATCGTTGTTGACCGCCGACCCCTTGATCACGGCATAGACGATGTCGCCATCAGCGAGTGCTGCCTTGAGTGGCTTCAGCAACACGGCCGCCACGCCGCTGCCGAACGTCGTGCCTTGCGCTTGCGCGTCGAACGCCCGCGTGTGACCGTCCGGCGAGAAGACCATTCCCTCTTCGTGCAGGTAGCCGCCGTCTTGCGGCACCCTCAGGGTTGCGCATCCGGCCAGGGCCATGTCGCACTCTCCCAATATCAGCGACTGGCATGCAAGGTGGATGGCGACCAACGAGGTCGAACAGGCCGTTTGCAGGTTGATGCTGGGCCCGCGCAAATTGAGCTTGTACGACACCCGTGTGGCGATGAAGTCGCTTTGATTGCCCAGCAGGATCTGAAAGTCCTCGACGGACTCCAGGAAGGTGCGGCCCGGGAAATGGTTGCTGCCCGGATGAACGTGATTGAGCAGATAGGTGTTGTTGCCGCAGCCTGCGTACACCCCCACCAGCCCGTCGATCGTGGAGGGCACATAGCCCGCGTCTTCGAATGTCTCCCAGGCGCATTCGAGGAAGATGCGTTGCTGAGGGTCCATCAGCTCTGCTTCGCGAGGGCTGTAGCCGAACAAGCCGGCGTCGAATTGTTCGATGTCGGGCAGCACGCCGGCCGCCGCGCGGAAATTCGGCGACTGGGCGTAGGCCGGGTTGGCCGATGCCGCCTGTGAAGCATCCAGCAGGGAGATGGACTCCACGCCGCCGGCCAGATTGGCCCAGAACGTCTTGACATCGGGGGCGCCGGGAAAGCGGCAGGCCATGCCGATGACGGCGATGTCGGAGTCGGCCACGGGCCAGTCGTTCGTGCTCATTTGATTTCCGCATCCCTTGTGTGCCGGCTGGTGCCGCGCTGTTGTTGTGTGATGGCTTCCTGACGCCTTTGCCTGCGGCCCACGGCGATGTCGGCTGTGGACGCGCCATCGCTTCTGGTGTTGTGCGTCAGGTCGGCGGCGAGTTGTCGCACGCTGGGATTGCGCAGGAGCCGGGTGATGGGCACTTCTCTTCCCAGCGCACCGGACAAGGTGTTTTGCACACGCACCAGCAACAGCGATTTCCCTCCCAATTCGAAAAAGCCATCGTCGATGCCGACCTCATCGAGCTCCAGACATTCGCACCAGATGGCAGCGATGGCCTGTTCCATGGATGTGCGAGGCGCAACCATGGGCGTCGAGAGGGCGGGGCGTCTGCGGGAGGGCGGCGGCAAGGCCTTGCGATCGACCTTGCCGCTCGATGTCAGCGGGAAGGCATCGAGCGGGATGTAGATGCCCGGTACAGAGGTCTTGGGCAGCCGTGCCGACAGGAAGTCCCGCCATCCCGCTTCGCGATCGACCCTCTGCGGCGCACCATCGCCTCGCGACACGGGGATGACATAGGCCACGAGCTGCTTGCCGCCGGACGTGTCCCGCGTGATGACGGCGCATTGCTGAACGTCGGGATGCTGATCAAGCAACTGCTCGACTTCATGCAGTTCGAGACGCACCCCCTGGATCTTGACTTGATCATCGAGGCGCCCGTCATACAGGATGCTGCCGTCCGCGAGCACATGCCCCAGATCGCCTGTGCGATACAGCCGCATGCCGCGCCAGGTGATGAACCGCTCCGCGGTCTGCTGCGGACGGTTGAGGTACCCCTCCGCCAGTGAAACCCCCGAAATGCAGATCTCGCCCATGGCGCCTGCCTGCACGGGCTGCAGCTGTTCATCCAGGATGTGGATGGCGACATTGTCGATGGCTTGTCCGATGGGCGGCAGTTGCGGCCATTTGCCGGGATGGCCGTGCAGGTTGTGGCTGGTCACCATATGCGCTTCCGTCGGCCCATAGATGTTCTGGAGCGTGCACCACGGCATGCCGCTGAACCATTGTTTGATGTTGGGCGTGATGCGCAGTTGCTCTCCGCCCGTCATGATCTCGAACAGGCTGTGCGGGAAACGCTGATGGCGGACGGCGAAGTCGGCCAGCAAGTTCAAGGCGGTCAGCGGCAGGAACATCGTTCCCACGTTGTGCCGGCAGGTGAGTTCGAGCAGCACCGTGAGGTCCCGCCATTCATCGTCCGCGGGAATGAGCAAGGTCCGTCCGGATGCCAGCGTCGAGAAAATCTCGAGGAACGAGACATCGAAGGTCAGGGGCGTGTACTGCATGGCGCAAGGTGCCGAGGCTTCGCTCAAGCCCGCGCGCAGACGGTTCGAGGCCGTGCTGCGGATCTGCCATTCGATCAGGTTCTCGACGGCGCGATGGCGCATGACGACGCCTTTGGGCCTGCCTGTCGAGCCGGAGGTGTAGATGACATAGACCCGGTCGTCCGGCGACACGGCGATGGCCTGCGCTGGTGGATCAGATGCCACCGAGGCCAACTCATCGACCGAGGCCATCTGAATGCTCTGGGGCAGTGGCGACAGTTGGTGGCGCAGGCGTCCCGTGACCCGTGGCTCGGCGATCACCATGCCCGGCAGCGCATCGTCCAGCGTGAGCAGGATGCGGCTGATCGGATCGGTCGGATCGATAGGCAGGTAGGCCGCACCGATCATCAGAACAGCCAGGACCGATGCGACCATGTCCGGTGAACGGTCCAAGCACACACCAATCAGCATGCCCTGGCCCATGCCCCGGTTGCGCAAACCGTTGGCGATGTGCGTGGCACGGTCGGCCAGTTCCGCGTAGCGCACACGCTGATCACCGCAGATCAGCGCGATGGCTTGTGGCATCGCGGCCGCTCGATCCAGCACTTGCTCGTGTACGCGGCGGTCGCGAGAGTCAAACATGACCATGGTGTGCCTTTACTGTAGGACTCCTGCCCGTACAGCGGCACCATTGAGAAATTCGAGAATGTCGTCCAGGGACCGCAGACGTCCCACGACATCGGTGGGAATGCTGACGGAGAACTTTTTCTCGAGCTCGAAGAACAGGACGGCCATGTCCAGCGAATGCACACCCTGATCGACCAGTGCGATGTCCGGTCGCAATGGCTCTTCGGGAAAGTCGATGCGAGCCTGCTTGATTAATTTGAAAAGATCGATTTCAGTGATCATGACAACGCCTCCTTCAAGAAAATTCGATGAGATTGCTGGCCCAGGAAAATCCCACGCCGAATCCGCTCAACACCAGCCTCGTGCCGGGCTGCGCGGGAAAGCGCGCCGCCAGCATCAGCGGTATCGAGGAAGACACGGTGTTGCCGTGGTTTTCGATGTCGAAAGGCGCGCGTGCTTCATCAAGATGAAGAAGCGAGCGCAGCAGTTCAAGGATCCGCCGCGAACCGGGGTGCAGCAGGAACGTGTCGATGTCGTCGGCCTTCAACCGGCTGCGCGCGAGCAGGGCTTCGATGCTGGCCGGTACGTGGTGCGCGGCATTCATCAGAACGGCACGGCCATCCATGACCAAGCTGTCTTGCGCGCTCAGGCATGCCGAACTGCCAGGCAAAGTGCCGAATTCGATGTCGCGCAAGGCGTAGCCCGCGCCTTCATCGCAGAAGTAGGATGCGGTCGCGGCATCGCCAAACAGGAATGCCGTGTTCTTGTCCGTCGGGTCGACGACCTCGGAGTAAGGGTCGCAGGTGAGCAGCAGGGCATGCTGCAATCCATGCGTCTTCATGAGTGCGCTGACGATGGCCATGCCGTGCGTGAACCCGGCACATCCCTGAGAGATGTCGAATGTCATGCAGTGCTTGGCCAGACCCAGCGCGTGGTGCACGATGGCGGCGGTATGGGGAATGCGGCGGTCCGGGTTTTGCGTGACCACGCACAGCAATTCGATTTGCGGGAGCGGCAGGCTCATCCTGGCCTGCAAGTTGCGCACGGCCCTGATGCACAGATCGCTGGCCCGTTCGTCGGGCTCTTTCAAGGCCCGTTTGTGCACACCCAATTTGTCGGTCACGAAGTCGGGATCGACGCCCAGGTCTGCAGCCAACGTCAGGTTCGAGACGGTGCGCTGCGGGATATACGTGCCGACGGCAATCAGTCTGGGATTCATCTGGCACCTCTTGTGGCCGCGATGGCGAGGTCAGGCTCATGCTTGCGCATCAGGTAGAGCGCCGCAGGAAGTGATAGCAGCATCAATGCCGCACTGGCCAGGTAGGGGGCGCCAGCATCGCTTGTGGCCAGCAGCGTGCCGATCACAGGGCCCAGCAAGCCGCCCACATCACCGCACAGTTGCACGAAGCCGACCGCCTTGCCCTGATGCGAAGCGGGTGTCGTCTGCTCGACCAGTGCCAACAAGGAGGGGCCCAGTGCCGCAGCCGACAGGCCCAGCAGCGACATGCCGATGCCCATGCCTGCGAAGCTCGATGAGATGCCGATGGCGATCAGCGCGGGAACGGCGGCGAGCATGCCGACGGTCGCGATGCCGTCATGACGCTGCAAGCGATCGCCGAGCCTGCCGGCCAAAGGCGAACCGGCCGCGATCAGAACAACCATCCAGCCCATCAGAACGCCGGATGTGCCTTCCGTGCCCAGTTTGGCCAGCGATATCTGGTGAGCTTCAATCAGCAGGCCCAGCGTGGTCATGACCACGCCATGCGCGGCAAAGGAAGCTGCGAAACTCATGACACCGATGGCGGCAAGACGGCTGTTGCCCCAGCTCAGCAAGACAGCGGTGTGAGCGGCCACCGGTTTGAGCCCGGATGGCAAGGCGCGAGGCATCGCCAACGCCCCGCCGAGCCCGGCCAGTGTGGCGATGGCCGCACCAGCGAAGACGGCCATGGCCCCGAATTGATCGGACAGGATGCCGCCTGACACGAGACCGAGCGGAATGCCTGCGGCCATCGCCGCTCGCACGAGCCCGCCGAACTGGGCTGTGCTGGCACGCACGGCGAAGATCTGCGCCGACACGAAAACGCTGGCCGATGCGACGCCGTGCACGAGACGACCGATCAGGAAGCAGGCAACCGGGTGTGATGTGGCGATGCCCAGCATGTACATCAACATGGCAAGCGCTTGGAGTGCCTGACCGGCGACCAGAGTCTGTCTCGCGCCGATGCGATCGACGATCACGCCGACCACGGGCGTTGCAGCGATCCGGCCAATCCGATTGGCCGCCAGCACCATGCCGATGACAGGCAGGCTGACACCGAACTTGAGCGCATAGACAGGCAGGATCGGAAACGCCATGCCACCAACCGCAGCGGCCAGCACCACGCAGGGCAAGACGGTGCGAGCGCCCTGTCGGGCGAGCATCTGCAGGTCATGGCCTGGTGTGATCTGATCGGCGAGGGTGTGCATGTGAAGGCCAGTCAATCGCTCAGTTCCGCCCGAACGCATCCATCTTCAGTGCGCAGCCACGTGATTCGACGGTATTGAGACGACGTTCTATGTGAAGCACATCGCTGGTGCGCCCGCATGCGCATGCGTGGTTTTCGACCACGTTGCCCAAATCATCGGACAGCAGAAAACCCGGGTAGCTTTGCGCGGTAGGGTCAAGATAGGACAGCACACCGGATTGCCCGCTCGCGAGCGTGTCGAAAGAGCCCGGATCCCGTGCTCTGATGTACAGCCAGGGCGGCACGTGCAGCTGCTTGTGCGCGCACTCCACCATCACGGAGTTGAGCTCGACCATGTTGAATGTGTCGCGCACCTGCGTCGTCGGAACCTGGAAAGCTTCGGACAGCAAGGCATCGAACGTGTCACGCGCAATGCGCTCACCGGAGCGTCGCTTCCAACCCCCGATGGCCACGATGAGCGAATCGGTACGAGGCAGAATCTGCAGCCTCCGTGCGGACAAGGCGCGAGCGAGATCCGCCAGCAAAGGCGGCGGACCCATGACCGCGATGCGCTGGCCTTGTGTCTGCTGTAGGTCCCGGATGATTTCTTCGAGCAGGAACTGGCCGCCGCGAACGTAGTAGCGGCTGTCAGGCAGCATCACATTGATGCCGGCCATCACATAGGAGATCCAGAGGTTCTTGGCTTCTTCGGCATCCGGGCCCAGGTTGAACACCGTGATGTCGGAGTTCTGGATATCGAGCATCTCGTTGGAGAGGTTGCCGATGGATGCGAAGAAGCGCCGCAGCGTGACATCGTCACGAGGGATCTGGCTGACGCTGCCCTTCGTGCCGCTGCTGGTTGTCCAGAGGATGTCCGAAGACAGGGGGTGCGCGAGTCGCAGGGCCTTGCGTTTGAACAACATGCTGGGCAGCAGCGGCAGCCTGGACAGTCCTTCGTTGGTGTCCAGCATGGACAGGTCGAAGCCCTGGCGTGCCGCATAGGCCTTGTAGCTCGTGCCTTGCTGCAAGTGCCACTTGACCGCACGGCCGATGCCGTCACGCCGGATGGCGTCGATCTGCGCGCTGGTCTGCGTGAACAGGCCCTCTTCGGCAATCAGTTTATCGAGAGGATGGATGCCCTCTTGCTCAAGAACCAAGGCAGGCATGACCGCGTCTAAGACGCACGATTCCGTGTTCATCGATGCTCCAAAATGGAAAAGCGGGGCGTTGTGGGCGGCGTCGATCAGGCGGCGGCCGCGACGGGAGGGGCATCACGCCAGGGAAAGAGGCGGTCTTCCACGGTCTCGCGGTTGTAGTCGTTGTAGCGATAGAACTCGTGAACACCCGCTTCCTGGCTCACCCAGCGGACCAGCTTGGACAAAGGGTGCATGCCATCGTGCGTATAGCCGTACTGAGGCCTTCTGGACATGCCCAACTCGACGATGCGGTCCACGCCGGCCACACCCCACTCGTCCCTGTGCGCCGTGCCCAGTTCCCACGGTTCGCAGCACAAGGTCTGTGCAGATGCGTTGAGGTAGCCGGCCACCTCGCCGATGTCGGTGACCGGATGAATGAACAAGGTGCGGCCCAGCGGGTGCTCGACGATCTCGGACGGATCGTCCACCTCGACCAGCGTCCAGTCGCGGCCCGTGTGCATCTTCCAGCCTCGATAGGACGCCTCGAGCCGGTTCATGCCAAAGTGCGCGAGAGCGTCGCGATTCTGGCGTTGCTTGGGAATGTGCTGTGCCGCCTTGTCGAGGTAGTGGCCTAGCCGTTCGATGAAGCGGCGCCTCTCGCCTTTGATGAAGAGGCGCTGAGGGCTCAGGCAAGCTTCCTGATCGTAGAAGGTGACGTCGGCCGCCATGCGCCAGGCGGCCATCTCCGCATCGCATTGATCGAGGTCGATGACGGCCAGGCTCCACTTCGGTCCGAACTCGACGAACGGGATGTTCGCGGGGACTTTCTCCTTGAGTTGCTTGATCGCGTTGTTGCCGCCCCATGCGAAAACGACATCTGCGATATTGCAGGCCGAGGACACCAGCGGGCTGTCGTGCTTCCAGTACAGCACCGACACCGCACGGGCCATGGGGTGGTGAGGGTCGACATCGACAAAGGCCTGCGCCAGCGCCAACGGCGTTACCGGGTCCCGGGCAGGGAGCTTGGCCAGGCTGATGTTCTTGGTCATCGCGGCCCACAGCAGCGTGAAGGCATTGGCCAGCGCCATGTTGCCGACCATAGAGTGCAGCACGATCCCGTACGGGAAGGCGCGCACCCATGTCGCCTTCTTTCTGCACCATTCATCCATGATGCGTTCGTTGCCCAATTCCGACTCGATGTAGTCGTAGACATAGGGCCGCTGATGCATCACATAGCCCATGAAGTTGTAGTCGAGGTTGAGCATGCGGGGCGCATAGCCCGTGATGGCCGATGCATTGGCTTCCCCTTGCGTGCGGATGGCGTAGCTTGGCGACAGCCAGCGTCTACCTACTTCCGAAAGGAACGAGGTGATGTCGTGCACGTTCAGCGCGGACAACTCCTGCAGCAAAGCCGTGCGGCCCTGCTTGATGGCATCGAGCCCTTCCTGCCCCACGTCGGGCAGCCGCACCGTGATGCCGGACTCGTAAGCCAGCACATGCGTCTTCGAGACATCGTCACAAGTCAGGACCTGGCCGTTGAGCACGACGGGAAGCAAGATCTCTTTGGTGGATTGCATGGTTGTTTCCGTTCGGAGAGGAAAAATCAGCCGCAGATCGCCGCGGCGGCTTTCTGCTCGCGTTTGATGCCGTTGATGTAGCGGACCACTTCCGAGAAACGGGGCAGGTCCGGTTCGCTCTGAACCTCGTAGGCGATGAACAACTCATGCAACAAGACCTTGAGATAGGCCTGAAAGATGACCGGGCTTCGAAACATCTGATGGTTGGCGCCATCGAGCTTGATCAGCTTGCAAGAGGGCATGGCGGCGGCCAATTGCGCCACTTCTTCCAGAGCGACCCATCGGTCCTCGGACCCGGCGATGACGCGCGTGGGGGTTTCGATCGAGGAGGCTTCCATCAGCGTGGATGCCAGTGAATCGAATTCCTTTTCGACGCAGTCTTTGCAGAATGCGCGCGCCACGGTCATCCCGAGGATCGAATAGGACGCCGGTGCGGTGCCATCGAGATACTGGCCGATCAGGTCTTCGCCGCAAACCTCGTGCAATGTCTGGCGGGCATTCACGACCGGCGAGAGTAGGAACAGGCCTTTCAGCGCTGCTTTCGCGATGACGCGCAATGCCGGGCGGCACGACAGGCTGATGCTGATGACGCAGGTCTGGCGATTGGCCAGGCTGTTGACGACGGTTTCGATGTCCGCCGCGAATTGACTCAGCTTGAAATGGGCGACCTCGCCATCACTGATGCCGACGTGACAGGTAGGATCGAACCGGATGACTTCGAATCCATTGATGAGCAGGTAGTAGCTCATCGCATTCAAATCCTGCGTCGTCAGGCCGAAAGCCGGCAGCAATATGCAACGCCCGATGACGCCCGCCAGTGGTGTGTCAATTTGCCCTTTGATCGATTGGCCCTCGGCCGTACTCAATTGAAAGGGGTTTGACGTGACCTCGAGGGCAATATGGTTGTTCAGCGCGTTCATTGCTTCACCGAGCCATTCTGAAGGCGGTCTATCATGCGCCTCGTGATTTCAATGGGGCTTTCTGACTTGGTGCGGTGAGCGATGTCCTTGTTATGGATCACCACTTTCTCATTCCAGGTCTCGTGTCCCTGAAATGGAATGGTCTCGTCAAGGTTCAATTGAGGCCATTGACGGTAATTGTTGATGCCCGGATAGGACTTTCCGCGAACCAGCAGAGGGTCGAGATAGAGATCCCGGTTGGAGATGCTGGTTGATGTCCGGATGAAACCGATGTCCATGCCGCAACGTCTTTTTGCGGAATGGTTGGGTTCTGAGCAGTGGATGATTTTCGGGTGATGAATGGACACATCGCCGGGTTGCAGAATCACATCTTCGACGCCGGCCCGGCGGACCCATTCATCGACCAGCTCCTGTCGCATGGACGAATAAAGCATATTGGGTGTGTCGGTGCGCAATTCCGGGACATCCAGAGGGATGTTGTGACTGCCAGGGATGATGCGCAGGCAACCGTTTTCCGGCGTGCTTTCATCGATGGCCAGCCACACGGTGAGCGCATCCATCGGTGTGAGGGCCCAGTAGGCGCCATCCTGGTGCCAGAAAACGGGATGGCCGTTATGTGGTGGCTTGCAAATATAATGCGATGTGAAGCAGGCGATATTGGGGCCGAGAATGATCTCCGCAATATCGAGAAGACGACTGTCCGTGACGAGTCTGACCCAAAATGCATCGTCCCGCATGAGAGGGTGGTGATAATGTTCTGGACGAAGATCCGGGTATTTTTTACCAAGCCACTTGATATGTTCGTCGGCTTCTTTCAATAAATCCTTGTCAATCACATTGCGCAGAACGACATAACCATTCGTCTCGTACTGATCGAGAATCGATTTTATTTCGAGCATGAAAACCCCTGTTGATTTATGTAAAAGACATGGGCGCCGTCACTGCCTCTTGGTGCGGATGTCTGACTGACCTGATCCCTGATTTTTCGTTTTTTTCATTTTAGGGAGATGAAAAATACAATCAATCGCTCCCAAAGGGATTTCCCTAATCAATTTGAAACAAGATGCATATGGATACACTCGGGCGATTTGCTTGCATTCCGTTCACATGCGGGAAATGCCAAATGGGATTGGGATTCCGCTGGTGTCCGAATAAGCCTTTATGCAGAAGATAAAGGCTGCGCCTCGCACCTGGATGGCTGTGCGATGTGTTCCGTGATGCCGAACGGCGCGCTGAAAGAAGAAAAGGTCAGCAAGCGAGAACTTGCTGACCTTCGTCTTGTTGGTGCGGCTGGCAGGATTCGAACCCACGACCCCTTGGTTCGTAGCCAAGTACTCTATCCAACTGAGCTACAGCCGCTGAAAATGTTCTCGGCTACCTGCGGTCACAGTGATGTGATGCTGGTGCGGCTGGCAGGATTCGAACCCACGACCCCTTGGTTCGTAGCCAAGTACTCTATCCAACTGAGCTACAGCCGCCGAGAAGCGAGACTATAGCATGGTTTCCACGGGGCTGTAAACAAAACGTCACGCCCTGCAAAGGAAATCAGTCTGACTGCGGCAGCGCGGCCAGGCGGTAGAAGCGCGTGGCCTCGTCTTCGCGGTGTTCGCGCTCGGCCAACTGGCCCAGCTTGGCCCAGGCCATGCGGCGGCGCTCGGTGTCGAGCTGCAGGTCGTTGGCGGCCGACAACAGCATGCCGCGCGCCTTGCCCCACAGCTGGCGCTCGGACAGGGCCAGGCCCAGCGTGAGGGCCAGCGCGGGGTTGCGCAGGGCGGTCGTGGTCGTGGCGTCCAGGCGGGGCAGCCATTCGGCCTCCATGCCCAGCAGGCTGTGGCGCAGCGCCGTGGAGAGCGCATCGACCGCATCCGGTGGCAGTTGCGCGATGCGGTCCCACATGGGCGCGATCCACTGGCGGGCTTCGAGCGGGGCGCCGAGGTCGGCCATGCGGCGCGCGCCGTGCGCCACGACCAGGGGGTCGCGGCGGTCTTGTTGATCGAGGTTCTGCCACAGGGCGCGCAACTGGTCGGCGTCGCGTGCCGAGTCGAGCGTTTCCGTGGCGAGGGTGCGCAGCAGGCCTTCTGCGGCGGTGGCCGTGAAGCCCTGATGCTTGGCCAGCAGGCGCGCGGTCTTGAGGGCCTCTACGGGCTGGCGTGCCAGGCGCGTGGCCTGCAGTTTCAGGCGCAGGGCCTGGGTGCGGCGCGCCACGCCGGGCGGCAGCTCGGCCAGATCGTGCAGGGCGCGGCGGGCGTCGCGGTCGTCCAGGGCGCACTCGGCGGCCAGCAGGCGCGCGCCTTCTTCGGTGGCGCGGGGCTTGCGCGTCAGGCGCGAGAGCTCGAGCGCGCGCTGCAGGTGCTCGTCGCGGCGGGTGCGGTCCTGCAGGCGGTGCAGGCTGCCGGCCGACAGCAGGTGGGCCAGCGCCGTGAACTCGGCGTCCAGCGTGAGCTCGGGCGTGTCGGCCTGGATGGCCACGGCCTTCTGGCAGGCTTTGTGCGCACGCGTGTAGCGGCCGGCCATGTACAGGCCCAGGCCTTCGCGCAGGGCGGCCTGGGCGAGGCGGTCGCGCTGGGCGGTGCGCCAGCGCTTGGCGCGCTCGGGCAGGTCCAGCAGGCTGTCCAGGCCGCGGATCAGCGAGTACACCGCCAGGAAGATCAGCACCATGCCCAGCAGGAACAAGTTGAGCGAGATGTCGGCGCGCCAGCCCAGCCAGAAGATGGTGACCAGGCCATCGTTGCCGCCCAGCGCCGTGGCGCCCACGACGGCGGCGACGGCCAGCAGAAGGAGCCAGACAATCGTGCGCATGGGTCAGCGGCCGCCAGATACGGCTGCGAGGGCGGCCAGCGAGTCGTCGGGGCGGGGCACGGCCGTCTGCTGGCTTTGCGCGCTGACATCGGCCAGCATCGATTGCAGCAGCTGGGTCTTGCGCGAGGCCGTGTCGAAGTAGCGCGGCAGCGTGATCTGGATGTTCTGCAGGTCGGCCTGGGCCACTTGCGTCTGGCGGCTCAGCAAGGCCAGGCGTGCGTTGAGCAGGCGCAGCTTGATGTTCTCGCGCAGGAAGAAGCCCTGGTCGGGCGACACGAGCATGCCTTCCGGGCGGTTGATGCGGGTCAGGCGGATCAGGCCGCGTGTTTCGTTCCAGACGGTCTGGGCGGCGCCCTTGGTCCAGTCGAGCACGTGGTAGCCCCAGTGAGGCGCGCTGGCGTCCGAGGCCGGGGCGGAGGCGGGCTGGGCCGCGGCGGGTTTGCCTTTGCCGCCGGCCTTGGCCGGTGCCTTGCCGGGTTCGGGCGCGGCGGGCGCCATCACCATCTCGGGCTGGTTCAGCAGCGGCACCTCGTCGACCAGGCGGGCGGCCTCGTCCAGGCGGATGGTGAGCGAGCTGAGGTCGGCGACGCGGGTGGCGCGCACGCGGTCCAGGTCTTTGGCGACGGCGCGGCGGACGTTGTCCAGCCGGGGCTGGTGGGCGCGCGCCAGGCGTTCGTCGGCCGATTGCAGCGCGGCGACCAGGGGCTCGGCGCCGCCGGTCAGCGTCGCTTGCTGGGCGGCCACGCGCAGCCCGGCTTCGATGTCGGTGACCAGGCTTTCGTCGCGCGACAGGCTCAGCGTCTTGATCAGCTCATCGACCTGCGTGCGTTGCAGCGCGACTTCGGCCAGACGCGTCTCCAGCAGGGTGATGCGGGCGGCGGCTTCGCGTGAGGTGTCCTGCGCCTGCTTGGCCAGGATGCGCGCCTCGGTCGATTGCCCCTGGCTTTCGCCCTGGCGGCGCACCAGTTCTTTCTGCAGGGTGTCGACGCGTTGTTGGGTGGACCAGGCCAGCCAGCCCGCGCCCGCCACGGCCACGCTGAGGATCAGCACGGCCCAGCGCACCCAGTCGGCGGGGGCGTCGGACAACTCGCGGGCGTCTGGCAAGACTGGCTCGACAACGATGGGCGAGGGAAGGGTGTTGGGGGAGTGGGCGTCGGTCACGGTAAAACGATTGTATCGACGCGCCCGGTTTCCACTTGTGAAGACGGGTGTCCGGGCGGGCCTTACTCGACCGATCGTAGTGCATCCACCACTGCTTCGAGCGTTGGCCGGGTCTGCGTGATGCGGGTCAGACCCAGGCGCCGCGCCCGTTCCGCGATTTTCGGGTGGGTGACGAGGGCGCGGGCCTGCGGCCAATCGGGTGTTGCCCTGGGCGCGGTCTCGGCGGCTTCCAGGCTCAGCCGCGGCACGTGGTGCGCCGCCAGGAAGTCGATGGCCTGCGAGCTGCTGAACAGCCAGACGTGTTGCCCGGGCTGTGTCAAGGCCTGCTTTGCCAACGTTTGTTCGGCGGGCGTCCAGGGGGCCGGGCCGCGCTGGTAGGTCAGCAGGGACGACACGCTGGCGCCCTGGGCCTGCCATTGCCCGGTCAGCCAGGTGCGGCCCTTGGCCTCGGTCTGGTCGCCGCCGCTGACGATGCAGACCTGCCTGCCTTGCCAGGCCAGCGGGGCGAGCAGCGGCCACAGGGCTTCGGAGTCGAACTGCTCGGCCTGCTCGCCGGGGCTGAGCACCTGCTCTGGCCTCAAGCCCAGGGTGGCTCCGGCGGCCAGCAACTGGCGCGCCGTGCCCGGGCCCGGTGCGGCCGCCAATGTGGTGGGCGACCAAGGCGCATCTGGGGGCCGCAGCCTGAAGAACCAGTCGACCGCTGCGGGACTCACGAACATCAGCAAGGCCTGCGCGGCCATGCCTTGCCACAGCGCCTGCACGGGAGCCGGGTCAAGCGGGCCTTCGATGGCGATCAGCGGCAGGGCCTGGGCATCGTGCCCGGCGTTGCGCAGGTCGGCGGCCCAGGCGTCGGCCTGCGGCTGCGGGCGGGTGACGAGGACACGCATGTGGCGGGCGGCCCGGCTGTGTGGCGTGGCTCAGAGCGCGGCCAGCCAGACGGGCCCGGCCTGCGCCTTGAGCTGCGCGGCCACCTCGCGCCCGAGGGCTTCGGCCTCGGCGTGGGTGGTGGGGCTGCCCTGGGTTTGCGCCCGCACGAGCGTGCTGTGCTCGGGATGGCCCAGCAAGGCGCGCAGCAGCAGCGTGGGCTGGCCATCAGGCGCCGACGCGGGCTGCCATTCGGCGAAGGCCGCCAAGGGCATGGAGCAACTGCCGCCCATCGCGCGGGACACGCCGCGCTCGGCCAGCGCGGCCAGCCAGGTCGGCTCATGGGCGAGGCTTTGCAGGGCGAGGCGCAGGTCGGCGTGGCCTTCGCGGATCTCCAGGCCCAGCGCGCCCTGGCCGGCGGCGGGCAGCATGTCCTGCGTGTCGATCACGGCCTTGATGCGCTCGGCCATGCCCAGGCGCTTGAGGCCGGCGGCGGCCAGCACGATGGCGTCGTACTGGCCTTCGTCGAGTTTGCGAAGGCGCGTGTCGAGGTTGCCGCGCAGGGGCTCGATGCGCAGGTCGGGCCGGCGCGCGCGCAACTGCACGAGGCGGCGCAGGCTGGATGTGCCCACGACGGCGCCTTGCGGCAGCGCCTGCAGGCTGTCGTGGCGGTTGGAGACGAAGGCATCGCGCGGGTCTTCGCGTTCGAGCACGGCGGCCAGCAGGAAGCCTTCGGGCAGCTCCATGGGCACGTCCTTGAGCGAGTGCACGGCCAGGTCCGCGCGGCCTTCTTCGAGCGCCACTTCGAGCTCCTTGACGAACAGGCCCTTGCCGCCCACTTTGGACAAGGCGCGGTCGAGGATCTGGTCGCCCTTGGTCGTCATGCCCAGCAGGTCGACGCGGTGCCCGAAGCGGGTCTGCAGCAGGTCGCGGACGTGCTCGGCCTGCCACAGGGCCAGGCGGCTTTCACGGGTGGCGATGACCCAGGCGGGCGATGAAGCGCAAGGGGCGGTGGAGGAAGAAGCGGGCGCGGTCATGCGCCGATGCTATCAGCAGCGCAGTCGGCAGCCGTCTTCGCTGTGGATTCAGCTCTTGCCGACAGGCAGCGCCAGGCGGCGCTTTTGCGTCTGGTTGATGTAGAACTGCAGCGAGCGGTCGCTCCAGTCCAGTCCGACCAGCTCGCAGCCCAGGCGCGCACCGCGCGATTCGGGATGGATGGCCGTGACATGGTGGATCAGCAGGCCGACTTCGATCTTGGTGTCGTCGTCGAGGTCGAGCTCGCAATGGCCGATCTTGACGCCGGCGGCGATCATCGGCACGTTCTCGGGCAGGAAGAGCGCGACGCCGCTGAGGCTGACATCCAGCACACGCAGCGACAACTGCATGTCGGGCATGGCCGGATGGCGGAAACGCGCCACGGGCGAGGGCGATGCGAAAGGCTGCACGCGAAAAGCCGAGCGACGCTGGAAGCGGAACACGACCTTCGGGTAGTTGGCATTGAGCGCGCGATGCGGGCCTTGCACTTCGACCACGCCATCGAGGTCGAACTGGACCTTGATGCTGTCCAGGTAGGCCACGGCCACGATCTCGTCTGACTCGAGCAGCGCCTGCAGGCGCGCGTCGCCATCCGAGGCGCTGAAGCACAGGATGCGGCGCGCCGGGTCGGCCTGCCACATCATTGTCGTGTAGCTGTCGCCATGCGGGCCGCTGAGCGTCACGAGGGCGCGTGTCTCCAGCATTTGCTGGAACAGGGCCTGGATCTCGGCCTGCGATGTGATGCGGTATTCGTCGAGCTCCGCAGCGGCGGCGCGTGAACCTGGCATGGGCGGCCTTGTGTGGTCAATGCATCTTCGATGGGTCGGAGGCCGTGCCGATCATGCGGCTGAGGTCGTTGATCCAGGGCTCGGCCAGATTGCGGATCTCAGCGTCGTTGACCAGGATGCGCTGCATGATGCGTGTCTTGAGCGCGACTTCGTCGGGGCCCAGCGGATGGTCTTCGGACGCATGCTTGAGTTGCGCGATCAGCACGGCGCAGGCGCCTTCGAGCTTGACGACGGTGTCCCAGTCGCCCGCGCGGGCGGCGTTGAGCATGTCGTGGCTGGCGTGCTCGATGGCCTCGTAGTAGCTCAGCAGGTTGCCGTTGACGATGTCTTCGTCGGGCGCGGTGATCAGTTCGGGCGCGTTCATGCGTGCACCTCCATGGCGGCGCGGACAACGGTGGCGTCAGCGGCCGGGGCGATGGTCACCCAGGCGTCACGGATGGGGCCGAGCAGCCTGGTGCATTCGTCCAGGGCCTCGGCGTCGTTGCGCAGGTTGGCTTGCGTCAGGCGCATGGTGATGTAGCTGTACAAGGCGTGAAGTTGTTGGGCGAGTTCGCCGCCGGATGCCATGTTCAGGCCGGCCTTGAGGCCTTCGTCCACGATGCGGACGGACTTGCCGATGGCCAGGCATTTCGCTTCGATGTTGCGTGCCTGCATGGCGCCCTTGGCCTGGGCGATGCAGTCGAGCGCACCATTGAACAGCAAGGTGATGAGCTGGTGCGACGAAGCGCCGCTGACACCGGTTTCAATGTCAATCTGGCGATACACGCTGCTCATTTGCTTGGAACTGAACATGCTGGCAGAGGAACCTGTGGCAGTGGCGTACATCTCGATGTCTCTTGCGTGATGCTGTGAACAGCGTTATTTGCTATATCGGCATCACCCTTCACAGCTTGAACCCTTGGGGTATCGAGGATCCCAAGAAATAGGCGGTTTTCAGCCTGCGTTTGCAGGGATCGCCATTTCTTCGTCGTGCATCTCGGATGACGGCACGTACTGTTCAAGCAACTTCTGTCTGAAGAGCGCACCCGCCGCATTGGCCGGTGACTCGCTCGCATGGGGCTGGCTGACGACGGTCGCGGCATGGGCGTTGACGCCCGTGTCGTCCTGCAATGTCACGTCCTGCAGGCGCGTGGCCAGGCCGGAGCTGGGGTGGTCGGCGCCCGCGTCCTTGGCGAACAGGGGTTCGATCTGCTGCGGGCCCTGAGCCAGGGCCGCGTTCAATTTCGCATCGTCGATGTCCAGTTGTCCGCGGTCGTTCATCTGGATGCCGATGTCCTTGAGCTGGCTGCTCAGGGACGTGGGATTGGCGTCGGGCTGCAGGGCCGTGCGCACGCGCTGCTGGATGTCGTTGGCCGTCTCGATGCTGCTGTCCGCCGACTCGGGGTCGGCCGTGGCCAGCTGGTTGCTCATGTCGTTGTAGGCCGAGGCGAAGGCGTGGATCTGGCCCGCCATCGAAGCCGTGTCCGGCCGCACGTGGATCTGCACGTCTTCGTCGCTGGTGCCATTGAGGTGCAGGCTCAGGCCCGATGCCTTGTCGTCGATCAGGTTCTGGCCCGATTGCACTTGGCGGCCGTCGATCTTGATCTTCGCGTCCTGCGCCGGCTGCACCTGGGTGGCGTTGCCGCCATCGACCTTGCTTGGATCGAAGCCCATGGCGGCCAGCGTCTGGGCGGCCTGCGCATTGGCTTTCGCATCGGCCTTGTCATCGGGCTCGGCCGTGGCCTTGAAGCCGTTGTTGGCGCCGGTCGATGTGGAGCGCAGCACCAGGCGCGAGCCCGTGGCGTCCGACACGACCATCGCGATCACGCCCACGCCCGCCGCGTTGATCTTGTCGCGGATGCGTTCCAGCGAGGTGTCCTTCGGGCCCAGCGTCACGCTGGCCTTGGGCCAGTTGGGGTTGGTGGCGAAGGTGCTCATCGAGGTGTTCCAGCTGCCCAGCTCGATGTTGAGCGTGCCCAGCCCGATGACCGTCGACAGCGACGAGAAGGTGGCCGAGGCCGTGGCCTGCGCCGTGGCCAGCGCATCGACGCTGACGCTGTAGTCGCCCGTGGCGGCCTTGTTGCTCACGGCCTGCACGACCTGAGGGTTGTCCGATGTGGCCGTGGTGGCCGACCAGGTCTGGGCCTTGCCCAGGCGCGATGCGGCGTCCAGCACCGCCGATGCGGCGCTGCGCAGCTTGCCGACGGAGGAGATGCTCGCGTCGGATTCGGGGTTGGCCGGCGGTGTCGTGACGTTGGGCTGCGCGTGCGCGAAGGCCGCCGGATTGACCATCGCCTGGAGGTCAATGCCGTCAACTCTTGATGCGGAGCCTACGGTGGACATGATCTGCTGCCTTACTGCCTGAAACACCTTTGAACCGCGGGGGCCGATGGCTGCTGCCATCCGGGGTCCACGGCTTGTCCAGTGTTTCGACTCAAACAGCCCGGTCTTGAGCGCTTATCGGCTCAGACCGTGAATTCATCACGAACTCTTGTTCATGGCCGTGATCATTTGTGTCACGTAGCTGCTGGTGCCGTTGAGGCTGGCCATCGTGGTGTCGAGGGCCGAGTACTGCGCCTTCAGGCGGTTCTCGTACAGCGTGGCGCGGGCATCCAGGGCATCTTGCTGCTTCTGGTTGTCGGTCACGGATTGGTTCAGGCCGGCCGTGCGCGTCGTCAGCGCGCCATCGAAGCCCATCAGGTCATCGGTGAGCGTGCGCAGCTTGGTGGCGATGCCGTCGTTCGCGCTGTTGCCGAGGTCGGCGTTCGAGAACAGCTTTTTCACATCGCTCAGGTTGCCCAGGGCGTTGGTCAGCTTGGTGCTGTCGACGCTCAATGTGCCGCCTGTCTGGATGGTCACGCCGATGGACGACAAGGTGCCGTACTTGCTCGATGCGGGCGTGCTGCTGCCGATCAGCGCGCGGAACTGGTTCATGATGCTGACGGCCGTGCTGTCGGCCTGCAAGGGACCGGCGGTCTTGGTGCTGTCGTCGTACTTGGTGTCGTTCTGCAGCAGCGTGGCCAGTGCGGAGTACGAGGTCGCGAAGTCGTTGATGGCCTTGCTGATGGTGTCGTTGTCCTGCGAGACCTGCACGTTGACCGGCGAGTCCGTGACGACGGGCGGCACGTCCTTGCTGCTGGTCGTCGTCAGCTTGCCGACCGTGAAGCTGATGCCCGTGAGCACGTTGGAGAACTTGTTGGTGCTGGAGGTCACGTTCACGCCATTGATGGTCGCGGCGGCATCGGAGGCCGTGCGCGTCGGCTTCGTGCCGGTCGTGCCGTTGGCGGGGTCGTAGGCGAGGGCGGACAGGCCCGCGTCATCGGCATTGTTGCCATCCGAATCGCTGGCCGTGATGCGAAAACCGTTGGCCGCGCCGGTCGTGCTGGAGCTGATGGCCAGCCGCGCGCCGCTGCTGTCGCTCACGATCGAGGCCATGACGCCGGCGCCCGAGCCATTGATCTTGTCGCGGATGTCTTCGAGCGTGTCGGTCGATGCGATGTTGACGCTGACCGAAGAGGCGCCTGTCTTGCCCGTGAACACGCCGTTGGACCAAGTGCCCAGATCGAAGGTCAGGGTACCGCTGCCGAGCGTGGACGTCGTCGATGCCAGGGCCGTGTTGGTGACCACCGATTGCGGCGTGGCCAATGCCGTGACGGACACCGTGTAGTTGCCCACGGCGGCGCCCGTGTCGGTCGTGAAGCTCACGGCGTTGCTGTCCGACGATGTGGACGTCGTGCTGGACCAGATGGCCGGGTTGGCCAGCTTCTGAGCGGCATCGTGCAAGGTCGACACGGCGGACTGGATCTGGCCGAAGGCCGAGATCTTGGCCTGGATCTTGGTCGCCGCTGTCTGGAGATCGGTGATGGGTTGCCGTTCCAGCGCCACCAGTTTGGACACGATGGTGTTGGAATCCAGGCCGCTGCCAACCCCTAGCGAACTGATCGTGCCGCTCGTGGATGATGTGGTGCTGCTCATGATGGACTTCCTTCAAAACGCTGTGGCGCTCCGCGGAATCGAAACGCCGATGCCCGGCCTTCACCGGACATCGGGTACTTCGGCACGGAACGCCTGGAACTTGAGAAAGCGGGCGCCGATGTCCGTCAGGCTGGCAGGGTCATTCCGCCCTGCTGCGGCCTCAGCCCTGGAGCAGCTTGAGCACCTGCTGCGGCAGGGCGTTGGCCTGCGCGACCATCGCGTTGCCGGCCTGCTGCAGGATCTGGGCGCGTGACAGATTGGCGGTTTCCGCGGCGAAGTCGGCATCCATGATGCGGCTGCGGGCGGCGGTCTGGTTTTCGGCGGCCACCTGCAGGTTCGAGATGATGGCGTCGAAGCGGCTTTGCGTGGCACCGTACACGGCGCGTTCGGAGTTGATCTTGTCCAGCGCGCCGTCGATGTTGTCGATCACGGTCTTGATCGCGGACGTGTTGGCATCGCTGCCGATCGAGACCGACGCCGCCGTGACCGCCGTGATGCTGACGTCGTTCAGCATGTTCGAGGTCGAGATGGTGATCAGGTCGTCGCTCGTCGTGTTGGCGCCGATCTGGAAGTCCAGCGCGCCCGCCCCCGATGCCAGGATGGCCTTGCCGTTGAAGGTCGTGGCGCCCAGCACGCGGGTGATTTCGTTGGTGAGCTGGCGGAATTCCTTGTTCAGGGAGTCCTTGTCGCTGGAGCTGTTCGACGCGTTGCGGGACTGGACGGCCAGTTCGCGCATCCGTTGCAGCGCATCGCTGATCTTGCCCAGAGCGCCTTCAGCGGTCTGCGCCAGCGAGATGCCGTCGTTGGCGTTGCGTGCCGCGACGTTCATGCCCTTGATCTGCGCATTCATCCGCTCGGCGATCGCCAGGCCGGCGGCGTCGTCCTTGGCGGAGTTCACGCGCAGACCGGAGGACAGGCGCTGCATCGACACGGACAGAGACATCTGCGACGTGTTGAGGTTGCGCTGAGCATTCAGCGAGTTCAAGTTCGTGTTGATCGTCTGAGGCATAACGCACTCCTAAAAATCGTCAGACTTCCGGCGTTGTGCCGGTGTTCATCTCATTGCCAAAGCGTTCCCAAAAAACCTTCAGCCAGTGGTATGAATATTCGGAGGAATTTCGAAGTGCAAAAGTGCGAATAGAAGGCCGTAAAACAGCCAATTCCAGACCGTAAAAGAAAAAGCCGCCCGAAGGCGGCTTTGAGAAGTGGCCGAGGTTCGCTCAGCCGAAAAAGGCTTGGTCAGCGAAGAAGGGACAGCACCTGTTGAGGCAACTGGTTGGCCTGGGCGATCATCGCGTTGCCGGCCTGCTGCAGGATCTGGGCGCGAGACAGGTTCGCCGTTTCCGCCGCGAAGTCGGTGTCCATGATGCGGCTGCGTGCGGCGGTCTGGTTCTCGACCGACACCTGCAGGTTGGAGATCACGGAATCGAAGCGGCTCTGCGTGGCACCGTACATGGCGCGCTCGGAGTTGACGCGGTCGATGGCGCCATCGATGTTGTCGATCACGGTCTTGATGTTGGCAGCGGTTTGCGTGCTGTCGATCTTGGTGCCCGCGCCAGTCACGGCCGTGATGCTGGCATCGTTGTTCATGTTGCTGGTCGTGACCGTGATCGTGTCGTTGCTCGTCGTGTTGGCGCCGATCTGGAAGTTCTTGGCACCGGCGTTGCTGCCGATGATGGTCTGACCGTTGAAGGTCGTGCCGCCGATCACGCGCTTGATTTCAGCGGACAGCTGCTGGAATTCCTTGTTCAGGGAGTCCTTGTCGCTGGAGCTGTTGGTGGCGTTGCGTGCCTGCACGGCCAGTTCACGCATGCGTTGCAGCGAATCGCTGACCTTGCCGAGCGCGCCTTCGGCCGTTTGGGCCAGTGACGTGCCATCGTTCGCATTGCGCACGGCGACGTTCATGCCGCGAACCTGTGCGTTCATGCGTTCGGCGATGGCCAGGCCGGCGGCGTCGTCCTTGGCGGAGTTGATGCGCAGACCAGAAGACAGGCGTTGCATCGAGGTGGACAGCGACATCTGCGAGACGCTGGTGTTGCGCTGGGCGTTCAGCGACAGCAGGTTGGTATTGATAACTGAAGGCATGGTGCTCTCCTATGGTTGCAAACTCCCGGCAGATAGCGCCGGCATAACTCTGCGGTGATACAGCTACCGCAACTGCCAGACCGTCGCTAGCTAACCGCATTGCGGCCGGCTAACCGGACCACGGATCCACTTTGGAAGACCGTTGCTTTGCATATCGGCGGCCTCTTGTGTGGACTTGAGATGCTTGCAAAACCAGCTTTCGTGAAATAGTGTCGAGAGAAATAACATTGCTTTGCTGCTCATCTCTGGGCTAGGGGTGAACCCCCGGTCTCTAGACTGATGTCACCTACTCGATTTGACATGGGTGACATCCGTCATGCAAACCACGACCCGACCTGTTATCGGCCAACAGGCCCGCTTGCTGAAGCAGGCCCATCAGCACTGGGAGCAAGGTCTCGCATCGAGCAAGAAGGGTGACTGGAAGGCGGCGGTCAAGGCGTTCGACAAGGCATGCAAGGCCAACCCGGCCGATACCTTGTTCAGGCTGAACCTGGCGCGCGCCTACCTGAGGTCGAACCAGGCCGACGAGGCCATGCTGCACACGCAGCGCATCCTCGAGCAGGAGCCGCGCAACATGCTGGCGCGCCAGTTCATGGGCGAGTGCCTGACGCAGGTGGGCCGCCACAGCGAGGCCGCCACCGCCATGCTGGCGATGGACCCCGATGCCCGCCCCAGCGCCGAGTACATGCAGATCATGGGCAACACGCTGTTCAGCGCGCAGCGTTTCGAAGAAGCCATCAAGGTGCTGTTCGATGCGCTGGCCATGGACGTGACGCACGCGATGAGCCACTACCGCCTGGGCCTGTGCTTCAACGCGGTCGGCATGAAGGCCGAGGCCATCGAGTGCCTGACGACCGCGCTGGCGCTGGACATGCAGGGCGGCGAGCTGGCCTGCCACAGCCTGCTGGCGTTCATGCGGCGCGAGCTGTGCCAATGGGCGGAATCGGAGCAGGAGCTCGCCGAGACCTGCCGCCTGATCGATGAGATCCAGCCCGGCACGGTGCAGTGGTCTTCCATCTTCGCCATCGTGACCTTGACGGGCGACGTGGCGCGTCAGCTGCGCGCGGCCAGGGCCTGCGCCAACTTCTATGCGCACGGCGTCAAGCCTCTGCCTGCCGTGACGCGGCCTTTGCCCAAGCGCCTGCGCGTCGGCATGGTGTCGTGCGACTTCCATCATCACGCCACGACCATCCTGATGGCCGAGCTGCTCGAGAAGATGGACAAGTCGCGCTTCGAGCTCTTCCTGTACTCGCACGGGCCGGACGATGGCTCGGCCATGCGCCATCGCATCAAGGCCGTGTCCGACCAGTTCGTCGAGATCGGCACCATGAGCGACAGCCAGGCCGCGCAACGCATCCGCGATGACGAGGTCGACATCCTGATGGACCTCAAGGGCCACACGGTCAACGGCCGGCTGGGCATCTTCGCGTACAAGGCCGCGCCCGTGCAGGTGACCTACCTGGGCTTTCCGGGTACGAGCGGCGCCACCTACATCGATTACCTGATCGGCGATGCCGAGGTCAGTCCCCTGAGCGAAGCCGGCTGCTACACCGAGAAGCTGGCGCTGCTGCCCAACTGCTATCAGCCCAATGACCGCCAGCGCCCTTTGCCGCAGGCCGATGCGCGGTCGGCACACGGTTTGCCCGAAGACGCCCTGGTGCTGTCGGGCTTCAACCAGCCTTTCAAGCTGACGCCCGAAGTGTTCGATGTCTGGTGTGATCTATTGCACCAATTGCCGACGGCCGTGCTGTGGCTGCTGGCCTGGAACGATCTGGCGCCCGATGCGCTGCGCCAGCAGGCCCGGCAGCGCGGCATCGACCCGTCGCGCCTCGTGTTCGCCAAGAAGGTGCACATCAGTGAGCACATCAGCCGCTTCGCGCTGGCCGACATCTACCTGGACGCCTGGCCCTGCAACGGCCACACGACGGCCAGCGACGCGCTGTGGGCCGGCGTGCCCGTGGTGACCAACGCGGGTGAGAGCTTTGCACAACGCGTGGCGTCCAGCCTGTTGCGCAATGTCGGGCAATCTGGTCTGATCTGTCATGGCGTCGAGGCTTACAAGCGCAAGGTGCTGGCGCTGGCATCCGACAAGGGCCAGCGCGATGCGATCCGTGCGCAACTGCACCGTGCACGAGACGAGGCGCCCCTGTTCGACAGCGATCAGTACGCGAAAGATTTCAGCGACCTCTTGTGGCGCATGGCCGAACGCCATGCCCAGGGGCTGCCACCCGATCATCTCGCTTGAGGAGCCTGGCCATGAACACCGCCGTCATCACGCCTTCACGCAGCACCTCCCGCAATAGGAGCCCCGCCATGGACGACCTGCCGCGCATCCACCTGAGCATCGTTCAGCCCGCCAACTACGTCCACTCGCTGGGCTTTCTGGACCAGGCGCGCTACTTCAGGCACCAGTTCAGGCGCATGGGCGCCGAGGTGACGATCAGCCAGAACCGGCTGCGCCACGATGCCATCAACTTCGTGTTCGGCGCGCACCTGGGCTTCGAGGCCGAGCTGCGCAGCCGCCACAGCTGCATCTTCGTGAACCTGGAGCAACTGGGGCAGGGCGGGGCGAGCGTGTCGCCCGACTACCTCAAGCTGCTGGCCACGTCGGCCGTCGTGGACTACGACCCGGACAACATCGCCGCCTACGCGAAGCACGCCGATGACGTGCCTGTCGTGCCCTTCCTGTATGCGCCGTACCTCAAGCCGACGGCCGGCATAGAGTTGGCGCAGCGCCCGATCGACGTGCTGTTCATCGGCAGCATGAACGACAGGCGCCGCAACCTGATCCGCCGCATCGAATCGACGGGCGTGCAGGTGAGCTTGTTCGACCAGGCGCTGTACGGCCCCGAGCGCGACCAGTTCATCATGCAGGCCAAGGCCGTGTTCAACGCGCACTTCTACGAGTCCGGCCGCTTCGAGCAGGCGCGGGCTTCGCACTGCCTCTCGCTGGGCACGCCCGTGATCTCGGAGCGCCGCGACCAGACCCGCCCGCACGCGGCCTTCGAAGACAGCGTGCTGTGGCTGGCCGATGGCGACATCGAGCGCTACTTCCGTGACCACTTCGGCACGTCCAATTTCTATGCCGAGGCGCAGGCCGCCGTGCAGGCCTTCGAGCAGGCCGACCCCATCGAGGCCTATGCCGACCTGCTGGCTTTCGCCAAAGGCTTTGGCAAGGTGCATCAGGAGAACCGGCCGCAGGAGGCCTGGCAGCCCACGAAGATCAAGCTGGGGACGGACCGCTCCTACCTGCCCGGCTGGCTCAACATCGACGCGCAGGCATCGACCCAGCCCGACCTGTTGCTGGACCTGAGCCAGCCCGTGTCCTGGCCCCTGCAGGCCGAGACCGGCCAGGCCGGCGACATCGAGATCGCGCCCGGCAGCGTGGACACCATCTTCGCCAGCCATGCGCTGGCGCAAGTGCCCGATCTGCCGACCCTGATGAGCAACTGCCTGACCATGCTCAAGCCGCAAGGCCGCCTCATCGTGGAAGTGCCGCACGAGCAGGCCTTCTCCGCCTGGCAGGACCCGACCCATGTGCGGGCGATGAACGAGACATCATGGCTCTGCTTCTCCGACCTGTTCTGGCGGATGGGCTGGTTCGAGCACCGCTTCAGCGTCGACTTCTTCGAGTACCTCGATGACAAGAACGAGAAGTGCGCGCGCGAGCAGGCCTCCTTCATGCGCGTGGCCCTGGTCAAGGTCGAGACCTCGCCGCAAGAGCGCACGCTGGCGCGCATGAACCGGCCGGACTTCGCCCTGCCCGACGACCTGCCCGACCAGATCCAGCTCATGCAGGCCTATCTGGCCGCGTGAGACGCACACGGCCGCGACCATGACGCGCCCCTTCCTGATCTTCTCCGGCCACAACGACCGCGCCGTGGTGGCCTTGTGCCGCTTCTTCGATCGGACGGGCTTGCCTTTCGTGATCGTGGCGGGTGGGCGCGAGGACGCCATCCATCGCACGGCCTGGCGCGACCATGTCATCTTCAATCGGCTCGACAAGGCGCTGAGCGTGGCCTGGTTGCGCGACCTCGTGCAAAGCCAGGTGCGGCACGGCGAGATCGAGGCCTTGCTGTATTGCCCGACCACCGAGTTCATCAACGACTTCCTGCTGGCCAATGAGGATGCCCTGCACGGCATCGGTTTGCAGATCGGCTTGCCGAGCGAGGCCATGTACGCCGAGCTGACCAGCAAGTCGCGCAGCCAGGCCCTGCTCACGTCGATCTGCCCGGAGCTGCGTCTGCCTGCGCAGCAAAGCATGGCTTCGCCCAGATCGCCCTGCGTGCTCAAGCCCATCGTCAACGTCGAGCGCGGCCGGGTGCTGTACCCCTTGCTGTGCCGCACGGACATCGAGCTGGACCAGGCGCTGACCGGCCTGGAGCGCCAAGCCTACTTCGCGCAGGACTTCATCATCGGCCAGAGCCACTACCTGTGCGCCTACATCGCCAAAGATGGGCAGGCCGCCTGGTTCTGGCAGAAGAACCTGATGCAGCAGCCCGGCGGCAAGTCCATCGTGCTGGCCCGACCGGGCGACAACCCCGGCCTGGACGAGCAGAACCTGCTGGGCCACCTGCACGAGCGCGGCTACCACGGCCCTTTCATGATGGAAGTGATCGAGTCCGACGGGGCGCTGTACTACATCGAGGTCAACCCGCGCTTCTGGGGGCCGCTCCAGTTGGCGCTGGACGTCTGCCCGGCCATCCTCGCCCTGTTCGCGCAAGACCATGGTTGCGCGGTGCAGCCGCCCTGGGCGCAGGTGCCCGATCTGGCCTGCTATGCCTGGGCCTTCGGCGCGCACCAGCCCGGCTGCGTCGTGCACCCGGCCGCGCAGGCGCTGTTGCCCATGCAGCTCGAGCAGCTGCTGTCCACCTACGACGTGTACGCCCGGGAGGACACCCGCGCGCTGCACGCCTGCCACTGAATTGTCCGAAAGCGAAGCACACAGCCATGACCTCCAGCAAGGCACTCAAGGATCTCTACCTTCAAAGCAGCAAGCACGCGTCCTACCAGCTGGTGCACCCGCTGGTGGCCGGCCACCTGGGCGACACGAGCGATTTGCCCGCCGGCAAGCTCGAGCAGGAGCGCCAGGCCTACTTCGACCGCGCGCTGCCTTTGCTGGGCGCCCGCGTGCTGGACATCGGCGCCAACACGGGCTACTTCAGTTTCGGCGCGCTGCAGAGCGGCGCCAGGCACGTGACCTGCTATGAAGGCAACGCCGAGCACGCGGCCTTCGTGGCGCACTGCGCCGAGGCGGCCAGCCTGAGCGACAGGCTGACGATGAACGCCCGCTACTTCGATTTCAAGCAGCCTATCGAGCAGACCTTCGATGTGACCTACTGCCTCAATGTGCTGCACCACCTGGGCGACGACTTCGGCGACGCCAGCCTGGGCATCGAGGCGGCGCGCGCGCAGATGCTGCGCTGCCTCGACTACATGGCCGACGTGACGCACACGCTGATGCTGCAACTGGGCTTCAACTGGAAGGGCGATGTGCGCCATCCCTTGTTCGAAGGCGGCGAGACTCCAGGAGGGCCCCGCCGACGCCCTGAGCGACACCGCCGTGGATCTGCCCCTCGACGATGATCGGGTTGATCAGTCGGCCGCAGTCGTGGACCACGGCGTACCTCAGGATCCAGATCTCCGACGTGTCGGTGTCGATCTCGACCACGACGGCGTGCATGCCGTTGGCGAACGTCGACCGCTCGGGGATGAAGAAGTCCTTGCCCTCCAGGCCCGGCTCGTCGTCCTGCGGGGACCTGGGGCTTGTCGGGGTCCCCGACGCAGAACTGCGTCGCGGCCTTGGACGCCTCGTCGAAGGCATAGCGCAGCGGGTTGGCGAGCACCGCGACGGTCCCCAGGTCGATCTCGTGGTGTCGGTGCCCTTCACCTACACCACGCCGTCGACGATCTCGAGGTCCTCCATCCACGGCCTCCAGCGCGTCCGCGGTGATTCAGCGCCTTGGGCGGGCGCGCGGCGCGGCCAGGTGAACCGCCGAGCCGCTCATCACCGCGGCGCGCGACGCGAAGGTGCCGACGGCGTACGCCATCCGACGGGTGTCGCCGGTGACGACCTCGACGCTCTCGAACGGGACACCGAGGTCGTCGGCCACGATCTGCGCGAACACGGTCGCGTGGCCCTGACCCTGCGAGGTCAGGCCGGTCGAGACCTTGACCTTCCCGGAGGTCTCGATGTGGACGTGCGCTCCTTCATAGGGCCCGATGCCGGTGCCCTCGACATAGCAGGCGATCCCGATCCCGACCAGGCGACCCTCGGCGGGCCGTCTCCTCGCGGAACGTTCCTCGAACTCGTCCCAGCCGACCAGCGCCTTGAGCTTGGCCAGCGACGCCGGGTAGTCGCCCGAGTCGTACATCGAGTTCGCGACCGTCCCTGGAAGACCAGGCCGTGGTCATAGGGGAAACTCGTCGGGCTGGATGAAGTTCGCCGAGCGCACCTCGGTGCGGTCCTTGCCGAGGGCCGCCGCGATCGCGTCCATCGTGCGCTCCATGACGATGCTGGCCTGTGGGCGCCCGGCTCCGCGGTACGGCGTGACGATCACGGTGTTGGTGTAGAGGCTCTCGAAGACGACGCGGTAGGCGCCCGGCTTGTAGGGCCCGAGCAGCTGGGTCGAGGTGATGATCGGCACGATCAGGCCGTACGGCGTGTAGGCGCCGTTGTCGTGCCAGAACTCCACGTACATCCCGAGCATCCGACCGTCGTCGTCGTAGCCGACCTCGACGTGGTGCTCCTGGCCGCGCTCGTGGGCCGAGGAGATGAAGTGCTCGCGGCGGTCCTCGGTGAACCTCACGACCGGCTGACTGAGCGCTGCGGCCATGCAGGACGAGCAGCTCCTCCGGCCACGGGTGGTTGATCTTCACGCCGAAGCCACCGCCGACGTCGGGGGTGATCACGTCGACCTGGACCAGGTCCAGGCCGAGCTTGGCGGCGACGGCCGCCCGCACCCCGGACGAGGTCTGCGTCGAGGTCCACACGGTGAGCCGTCCGGTGTCGTGGTCCCAGCGGGCGACGGTCCCGCGACCCTCCATCGGCATCGACGCGCTGCGCTCGATGCCCAGGTCGAGACTCGAGCGGTGTGCGGAGCCGCGGCGATGGCGGCGCGTGCGTCGCCGTTCTCCTGCTCCAGTCGGGCGGCGACGTTCCCGGGCACGTCGGCGTGGACGAGTCGCTCGGCCGCACGGGCCGCGTCGATGCCGACCACCGGCGGCAGGAACTCGTAGGAGACCTTGATCCGGTTGACGGCGTCCTCGGCGAGGTAGCGGTCGTCGGCCACCACGAACGCGATGGCCTCGCCGACGTAGTTGACCTCCTCCATGGCCAGGGCGTACTGGGTGCGGCCATGGGTCAGCTGCGGGTGCGGGATCAGCAGGGGCAGGGGCTCGGCCATCGCCGGGGCCTGCTCGCCGAGGTCCTCGTGCGTCCAGACCAGGTGCACGCCCTCGAGGTCGAGGACGTCGGAGACGTCGATGTCGACGATCCGGGCGTGGGCGTGCGGCGAGCGCAGCACCGCGGCGTGCAGCACCTGCTGTCCGACGAGCACGTCGTCGACGTAGCGACCCTTTCCCGCGCAGGAACCTCTGGTCCTCGACCCGCTGGACCTTCTCGCCGAACAGCTTGGTGCTCACGCGCGCTCACCTGCGATCTCGGCGGCGCGCAGCACGGACTTCACGATGTTGGCGTAGCCGGTGCACCGGCAGAGGTTCCCGGCGACCATCTCCCGCGCCTGGTCCTGGGTCGGCTCCGGGTTCTCGCGGAGTCCGGCGGTGATCGTGGTCAGGAAGCCCGGGGTGCAGAAGCCGCATTGCAGGCCGTGGCACTCCGCGAAGGCCTGCTGGACCGGACCGAGACGACCGTCCGGGGTGCCGTCACTCTCGGTGAGCCCCTCCACGGTGGTGACCTCGCTGCCGACCACCGAGACCGCGAGCAGCAGGCACGAGCGCATCGGCCGCCCGTCGACCAGGACCGTGCAGGCGCCGCAGACGCCGTGCTCGCAGCCGACGTGGGTGCCGGTCAGGCCGAGGTCGTGCCGCAAGGCGTCGGAGAGCAGCCTCCGGGCCGGCACCCGCAGCTCGTGCGGCACGCCGTTCACACTCAGCCTGACCTCGTGCAGCTCCTCGGTCATGCGGCGTCCCCCGCCCGCGCACGCGCGTCGTCGTACGCCGCTCGCAGGACGCGCCCGGTCAGGACCTGCACGAGGCGTGCGCGGTAGGCGGCGGTGGCGTGCAGGTCGTCGGCCGGGTCGAGGTGCTCGAGGGCGAGGTCGCCCGCCCCGGCGAACATGTCGTCCGTCCCCTCGGCCCACGCCTCGGTGAGGTCGACCACGGTGGGCACGTCCGAGACGGACAGGTAGCCGGCCCGTGCCGACGTGACGACCTCGCCGTCGACCTGCACGACGGCGCCGACGCCGACCAGCGCGTAGTCGCCATGCCGACGGGCGATCTCCTCGAACGCCACCCCCGCCCCCGGCCGGCCAGCGCGGGGAAGAAGCGTCCTTCAGCGCCACCTCGTCGTGGTGGAGCGTCGACTCGAGCGGTCCGGCGTACAGGTCGGCCGCCTCGATCGTGCGGGTTCCAGCGGTCGACGCCACCGTGACCGAGCCGCCGAGCAGGCTCAGCACCATCGGCATCTCGGCCGCCGCGTCAGCGTGCACGATCGAGCCGACCGTCGTGCCGCGGTTGCGGATCGTCGCGTGGGCGACGTGGGTCAGGGTCAGCGGTATCAGCGGCTGTACCCGGCGTACCTCGGCGGAGGCGAGCACGTCGGCGTGCCGCGCCAGCGCGCCGATCCGGACACCCGTGTCGTCGACGCTCACCGCGTCGAGGTCGGGCAGGCCGTTGATGTCGACCAGGGTGCTCGGCGCCGCCAGCCGCATCGACAGCAGCGGCACCAGGCTCTGCCCGCCCGCGAGCACCTTGGCCCCCGGATCCGCCGCGAGGGCCTCCAGCGCGTGCTGGAGGCCCTGCGGACGGACGTAGGAGAAAGGCGCCGGCTTCACGGTGCCGAGTATGCGCGACCAGTCACTCTTCTGGCTGGTGACGGTGGTGTGGAGCGGCGTGGTCGGCCTCGTGGGCGCCCGTGGTGCCGACCGCCATCATGGTCCCTTCGTCGTCATGGGCGATGAGCCTGGCCAGGTGGTACCCGCCCAGGATCACGATGGTGCCGGCCGCGATGCCTCCGAGCTGGAAGTTCTTGCTGATCTCGAACAGCCCCGACGAGCCGAGGCCGATGCCGAGGATGAGACCGGCGGAGACGGGGACCAGGTTCACCGGCAGGCCGAAGTCGACCCCGTTCTCCTTCCAGATCTTGGCTCCCAGAAGCCCGATCATTCCGTAGAGCACCAAGGTCACTCCGCCGAGGACGCCGGCCGGAGTCGCGGCCACCAGCGCGCCGAACTTCGGGATCAGACCGAGCAGCACCGCCACGATCGCCGCCACGAAGTACGCCGCGGTGGAGTAGACGCGCCCGTCGCCGCCATGACGCCGATGTTCTCGGCGTACGTCGTCGTGGGCGAGCCGCCGACCGCGGACGCGATCACCGTGCCGACGCCGTCTGCAGCGATGGCCCGACCCCATCACGGGGTCGAGGTCGCGCCCGGTCATCTGGGCGACGGCCTTGACGTGGCCCATGTTCTCGGCCACCAGGGCGAATGACGGCCGGGAGCGCGAGCAGCGCGAAGGTGACGGAGAAGCTCGGTGCGTGCCAGCCCACGGCGTCGAGGTTCTTGGCGACGTACTGGTTGCCGGTCAGCCCGGACTCCGTGTGCTTCGGGAAGCCGAACCAGTCGGCCGCCTTCACCGAGGTCCAGTCGACCCGGTTGTGCGCGTCGGCGCCGCTTCCGAGCTTCCCGATCGCCGAGCCAGCCAGGACAGGACGTAGCCGAAGACCAGCCCCAAGAAGATCGCGATGCGCCGGAAGCCACGGAGCCCGACGGCCATCAGAATCACCGCGAGCATCGTGATGATGGCCATCCACCTGTCGGCGGGCATGTAGATGGACGTCGCGACGCCGGCGAGGTTGAAGCCGATCAGCATCACGACGGCGCCGGTGACCACCGGCGGCAGCACCGCATTGACGATGTCGGAGCCGCCGAAGTGGACGAGCAGGCCCACGAGGGCAAGCACCACTCCGGAGATCAGGATGGCGCCGGTGACGTCCGCCGGCCCGCCCGGACCTCCGGAGCCTGAGTACGTGTAGATCGCGGTGGCTCCACCGACGAACGACGCAGAGGTGCCCAGGTAGCTGGGGACCTTGCCCTGGACGATCAGCAGGAAGCAGATCGTGGCGATTCCGCTCATCATGATGGCCAGGTTGGCGTTGAGCCCCATCAGGGTCGGGAAGACGAACGTCGCCCCGAACACGCCATCACATGCTGGGCGCCGAGCCCGACGGTCTTGCCCCACGCCAGGCGCTCGTCCGGCGCCACCGCCTGTCCGGGCGCCGGATCGACCTCTCGCCACTTGAACATCGTCGACATCTGAGCCTCCTCGATGCGCGCACGTCAGGTGCGTCCTGGGGGACCGAGCACCCCGGTGGTGAGGCACATCACACACCTACGGGTATGAGGTCGTGGAGAAACGCCGTCCGCTCGCTCGGCCGTCGCCGGCGCACGGGCCCGAGGTGCCGCGAGCTCACACCGCTCGTGGGGTGACACCGACGATGGTCGGTGTCACCCC
>JASGJC010000003.1:0-63180 GCA_049840915.1 Aquabacterium sp. | reverse complement strand
TTATGTCGTACCTGGTTCCATTCGTATTGCTAAGGTTAATCAGGAAAGTCCGATGAATCCGAACAGCACCTCGATCAGCGCATGGCGCGCATGCGCCGAACTGATCGAACGCGTCGCCCTGCGCGCCGATGCGCTCAGCCGCTTCCCGCACGAGTTCTCTGGCGGCCAACGCCAGCGCCTGGCCATCCGGCGCGCGCCCTGGCGGTCGAGCCGCGCGTGCTCGTGTGTGACGAGCCCACGTCGGCGCTCGATGTGTCCGTGCAGGCCCAGATATTGAACCTGCTGCGCGAACTGCAGCAGCAACTGGGCCTGGGGCTGCTCTTCATCACGCACAACATGGGCGTGGTGGCCTATCTGGCCGACCAGATCGCCGTGATGCAGCGTGGCCGCATCGTCGAGCAAGGCCGTGCAGACCAGGTGCTGCAGGCGCCCCGCGCACGGGTACACCCGCACCTTGCTGGCGGCCGTGCCCAAGCGCCCCGTCTGACCAGGCGGGATCGGGTCAGGGCGATCAGTGCGCCCACATCCAGATCTTCGTGCCCTGCATGTCGATGTTGTTGATGGCGAAGCTGCCGAAGGACGCGGTTGACGTGCCGCGCGCGCCGTCCGGCGTCGTGCTGCCGATCTTGATCGAGCCCACGCTGATGCTGGGCGCCAGGCGATGGTCCAGGTGCGCGTTCGGGAAGGCGAACTGCACCACATCCGACTCGCCGTCATAGATGCCCGCGCCGGTCGGGTTGTCGGTGGAATCGAAAGGCAGCAGCTTCAAGTATTCATTGAGCGCGGCACGCAAGCCCTGATGTACTTGCGCATCGAGTCGATCACCGAGCTGGTGAGCTCGCCCGCATTGATGATGTCCACGGTCATCACGAACATGCCCTTGATGCCGATGTTGTTGAACGACACGGAGCCGCCCGTGGGGTCGGTGTCCGTGTACTGGAACGCGCCGATGTTGATGCTCAGGTCGCCCGCGATCGAGACGCCGTCCTGGCCGCTGATCTGCCCGAGGTCGGCCTCGGTGACAGGTTGAAGCGCGGATGCGGACAGGGCCAGGCAGGACAGGGCGGCAGCGAAAACGGCTTGCTTGTACGGTGTCATGTCGTCGTCTCTCCAAGGGTTGGTGGGTGGACGGGACATGTTGCGACAAGCCTGCCGCTTTGCCAATTGGATAAGCGCGAGAAACAACAGTCTGTTTGAAACGGATCAGATGCCCATCTTGCCCAGGCTGTCCATCACATCGCGCAGCGTGCTGGCCAGATACGGGTGCTCGGTGGCGAACCGGGCCTCGAGTTCCTGCGCCCGTTCATTGAGCGAGGCTTCATCGGTGGCAGGCGTGGCGTTTTGCGCCAGCACCTTCTGGATGTCCTGCTCAAGCGATCGCAAAGACTGCTTCAGGCTGTCGTCCACGGCCTGAACGGATTCCAACTCGGCCTGCAACTTCTTGAGCAGCGCCGCGAGTTCTTGCTTTTCCATGTGATGTCCTCCGGTTCACGCCCTGATTCTGCCAAGCCCCGGGCGCGGTGCATAGGGCAAAGAGCCGGCGGGGCGTGATTCGGATCAAGCCACGCGCGCCAGCAGGGTCCCGCCGGTCATGTTGCCGCGATGCTTCTTGTAGACCATGCGCACCCACGCCATGGCCGTGCTGTTGCGCCAGGGGCTCACGGCCTGGGCCATGGCTTCTTTGAACGCCGGATCGCCGTACACGGGGTGCTCGGGCGGGCAGGCGATGGGAGCGAGCAGGGCGGCTGCCGTGATGTCTGCGGTCGAGAAGCGGTCGTTGGCCAGGTAGAGGCGGCCATCCTGCAAGGTGTGCTCCAGCCAGCGCACCACCTCGTTGATGCGCTCCTCGGCGATCTTGGCCCGCTTGGCGTTGATCTGCAGTTTGCGCTTGAACGCCCAGCGGATGACCGGGTAGCCGCGCCGCACGATCCTGGCCTGCGTGGGGCTGGCGTGGTCCGTCCACAGCCTGATGATGTGCGCGTCGGCCACGCCGAAGCTGTGCGCGTAAAGCATGCGCGCCACGTCCTTGCCGATGGCGTCGAAGCGCTGCTCGATCTGTCTGGACGAGGCGCGGTTGGCCTCGCTCATGATGTCCATCGGGCCGTAGTTGCTGGCCAGCCAGTCCAGGATGCGCGGGCTGTCTTGAATCGCCATCTTGGGTGTCTGCAGCACGGGCAGGGTGGTCTGTCCTCGCTTGCCCATGCGCAAGGCCGGCACGATATGAAAGACCGGGGTCATGCAGACCTCGCGGTAGGGGATGTTGCAGTGGTCCAGCGTCCAGCGGATTTTTTCGCTGTAGTGGGACATGGCAAAGGTGTAGAGCTTCAAGGACACGGATCTCGATTTCATGTGACAGCCTGGGCATTCAGGGCTTTCCCAACATTCTGACCAGCTGTCGTCATTTGTAGAATTGGCGCGATGGACATCTTTGATGTCAAAACAGTCAAATTTTTGACAATCGACCATGAATCCGGACGCCACAGCCGCTGCTGAACATCAGCCCCCCGCGCCAAGGCCGCGCATCTTTCACAAGGTCGGCGTCGTGCTGTGCGCCGAGGTGAGCCTGGCCAGCCTCGGCTTGGTCATGGACATCTTCCGCATGGGCAACCAGATACCCGGCGCCCATCGTTTTGTGTTGACGCGCGTCAGCGAAGACGGTCTGCCCGTGCGCCACGAAGACGGCGATTTCCGGGTCGATGGCGATGTGAGCCTGCTGGCGGGCATGGACATGGTCGTCGTGCCTTCGCTGTGGACGGAAGGCGCCAAGGCGGTGGCCGATCGGCCTGGCCTGGTCGAGGCGCTGCGCGAATTGCCCGCCCATGTGCGCGTGGTGACCTTGTGCACGGGTGCCTACTTGCTGGCCGCATCGGGGCGGCTCGACGGCCAAAAAGCCACGACGCACTGGATGTTGGCCGATGGCTTGCGGCAGGCCTACCCGGCTGTCGACGTCGATGCGCGCGAGAACCTCGTCGTGCAAGGCCCGCTGATCTGCTCGGGCGGCTCATTGGCGGGCATCGACGCCTGCCTGCACGCCGTGAAACTGGTGGCTGGGCAGGACACGGCCAAAGCCTTGACGCGCCTCCTGGTCACGGACATGAAACGCGGCCCGCAGACCTTGTTCATGCCGAGCTACAGCCGCACCAAGCACGCGGACCGCGACGTGCATGCGCTGCAGGATTTCATCGACGAATGCCATGCCCAGCCCTTGACGCTGGACGAGATGGCCGCGCGCATCCATGTCAGCGTGCGGACGCTGCAGCGGCGCTTCCTGGCCGCCACGGGCATGACGCCCATGCAGTATCTGCAAGTGGTGCGCATCGAGCATGGCAAGGGCCTGCTCACGTCGGAGCGCCTGCCTGTGGCGGACATCGCGGCCATGGTCGGCTACCAGGACCGCGTGTCCTTCGGGCGCCTGTTCAAGAGCACGGTGGGCATGACGCCCGCCGCGTACCGCCAAAAGCACCAGTAGGTGCGGCCAGGCGCATCAACAGGATCAGGTCAGATCGCCCAAGCCACCCATGACGCGGCTGAAGCCATTGTCCACATAAGTGATCTCGGCCGTCACGCCCGCGGCCAGGTCGGACAACATGAACGCGGCCACGTTGCCCACGTCTTCGACGGTCACATTGCGGCGCAGCGGGGCGTTTTCCTCGACCACGCTCAGGATCTTCGAGAAACCCTTGATGCCCGATGCGGCCAGCGTCTTGATCGGCCCGGCCGAAATCCCGTTCACGCGGATGCCCTTGGGGCCCAGGCTGGCGGCGGTGTAGCGCACGCTGGCTTCCAGCGAGGCCTTGGCCAGGCCCATCGTGTTGTACGCGGGCACGATGCGCTCCGAACCCAGGTAGGACAGCGTCAGCAGCGAGGCGCGCTCGTTCAGGTAAGGCAGGGCGGCCTTGGCCATGGCCGGGAAGCTGTACGAAGAAATGTCGTGCGCGATACGGAAGCCCTCGCGCGACAGGCCTTCCAGGAAGTCGCCCGCGATGGCTTCGCGCGGCGCGAACCCGATGGCGTGCACGAAGCCGTCCAGCTTGGGCCACGTCTTGGCCAGGTCGGCGAACATGGCGTCGATCTGCTCGTCGCTGCCGACGTCGCAATCGAAGATCAGCTCGGAGTCGAACTCCTTGGCGAACTCGGTGATCCGGTCCTTGAAGCGCTCGCCCACGTAGCTGAACGCCAGCTCGGCGCCTTCGCGCTTGCAGGCTTTGGCGATGCCGTAGGCGATCGAGCGGTTGGACAGCAGGCCGGTGATCAGCAGGCGTTTGCCAGCGAGAAATCCCATGAGGTCTCCATGTGGTTGTGCAAGAGGGCGCCTTGGGCGGCGTTCCGGCGCGGATTTTGGCATGGCTGTGGCCTGACAAGAGAATTTAGGGGGGATGTCTTGATCCAGGCGGTTCCTCAGGGTAAAATCCTGGATTGGCTGCTTTGCTCGCTAGTTCAGTTTGCAATGGCTTTGCAATGGCTTTGCAATGGCTTTGCAATGGCGTTTGCGATGGCGGCACGTCTCGTGTTTGACACGAATGGGCGGGTCTTCCAGCCCATTTTTTTTGCTCGACGCTTTTTTACCTGCCGTCTTTGACGATTTTTAGACACCGCACGACTGGATGACCTGGCTCAAAGTTGTTGAAACCACCGTGACCGGCCTCGGTTACGAGCTTGTGGACTGCGAACGCAGTTCGCAGGGGCTGCTGCGTGTGTACATCGACCGCCTGCCCGATCAGGCCTACGATCTGCCCGGCGATGTGGTCACCGTGGACGACTGCGAGAAGGTCACGCGCCAGCTGCAATATGCGCTTGAAACAGTGGACGCGGATTACGCCCGGCTCGAGGTGTCCTCGCCCGGCGTCGATCGCCCGCTGATCACGCCGGCGCACTTCGCGCGCTTCGTGGGCGAAGACGTGGCGATCACCTTGAAAGTGCCTTTCCAGGGGCGCAAGAAATTCGCTGGCGTGCTGTGCGAATCACAGGATGCCGACGCCGCCGCGGTTGAGTCGGGGCAGGCCTGGGGGCTGGTACTGAAGGCGCCGGATGCCGACAAGCCTCTGTCCAAGACGGCGGCCAAAAAGCTGGCCAAAGACAAGGCCAACGGCGTGGCGCAGCCAGAGCAAGAGATGGATGAAGTATTGGGTTTCACGCTCGATGAAATTCGCGAGGCACGCCTTGTGCCGCAAGTGAGTTTCAAAGGGCGTAGCGGCCGGGCGGCAACCCCGGCGGCTGGTGGTGTTGCCGTAGATGAGGCGCAAGAACTCGGAGGTCAGAAGAAATGAATCGCGAATTGTTGATGTTGGTGGACGCTATTTCTCGTGAGAAGAGCGTGGACCGTGACGTGGTGTTTGGCGCGGTCGAGTCCGCCCTGGCCTCCGCAACCAAGAAGCTGTATCCCGGCGAAGTCGACATCCGCGTGTCGATCGACCGTGAGAGCGGTGTCTACGAGACCTTCCGCCGTTGGCACGTCGTGCCCAACGAGGCCGGCCTGCAGCTGCCCGACGCCGAAATCCTGCTGTTCGAAGCGCAAGAGCAGATCGCCGACATCGAAGTCGACGACTACATCGAAGAAGGCATCGAGTCCGTGCCCATCGGCCGCATCGGTGCGCAAGCCGCCAAGCAGGTCATCCTGCAAAAGATCCGCGATGCCGAGCGCGAGCAACTGCTCAACGACTTCCTCTCGCGCGGCGAGAAGATCTTCGTGGGCACCGTCAAGCGCCTGGACAAGGGCGACATCATCGTCGAGTCGGGCCGTGTCGAAGGCCGCCTGAAGCGCTCCGAGATGATCCCGAAAGAGAACCTGCGCTCGGGCGACCGCGTGCGCGCCTACATGCTGGGGGTTGATTCTCTGGCCCGTGGCCCGCAGATCATGCTGTCGCGTTCGGCGCCTGACTTCATGATCGAGCTGTTCCGCCAGGAAGTGCCCGAGATCGAGCAAGGCCTGCTGGAGATCAAGAGCTGCGCCCGCGATGCCGGTTCGCGCGCCAAGATCGCCGTGCTCTCGCACGACAAGCGTGTCGACCCGATCGGTACCTGCGTCGGCGTGCGCGGTTCGCGCGTCACGGCCGTGACCAACGAGCTGGCCGGTGAGCGTGTCGACATCGTGCTGTGGTCCGAAGACCCTGCGCAGTTCGTGATCGGCGCGCTGGCTCCGGCCAATGTGCAGTCGATTTTCGTGGATGAAGAACAGCACGCCATGGACGTGGTCGTCGACGAGGAAAACCTCGCCATCGCCATCGGCCGCGGCGGTCAGAACGTGCGCCTGGCGTCCGACCTGACCGGCTGGCGCATCAACATCATGACGGCCGAGGAATCGGCCCAGAAGCAGGCTGTCGAATCCGACTCCATCCGCAAGGTCTTCGTCGACAAGCTCGACGTGGACGAGGAAGTCGCCGATATCCTGATCGCCGAAGGTTTCACCAGCCTGGAAGAAGTGGCCTACGTGCCGCTGCAGGAAATGCTGGAGATCGAATCGTTTGACGAAGACACGGTCAATGAGCTGCGCACCCGCGCGAAGGATGCTTTGCTGACCATGGAAATCGCCAAGGAAGAAGAAGTCGAGACTTTGTCGGAAAATCTCAAGGATCTGGAAAACCTGACCCCTGAGCTGATCGCGAAGCTGGCTGAAGCTGGTATCCACACCCGTGACGACCTGGCCGATCTGGCCGTGGACGAACTGACCGACATCACGGGCGTGTCCGATGAACAAGCGCGTGCCTTGATCCTCAAGGCGCGTGAACACTGGTTCGCCTGATCCCTCCCGGCTCCGACCCGCACTCGACTCATTTAAAGCAAGCTCATCGCAAGGATTAACACAATGGCCGTGACCACCGTCGCACAACTCGCCGCGGAGCTCAATCGCCCGGCTGCGACACTGCTGGATCAGCTGCATTCCGCTGGCGTGCCCAAGGGCGCGCCGGAGGATGTGCTCACGGAAGCCGATAAGGAGCGTCTGCTGGACCATCTGCGCAGCGCCCACGGCTCCGCGGGCGCAGACCGCAAGAAGATTACGCTGACCCGCAAATCGACCACGGAGATCAAGCAGGCCGATGCCTCCGGCAAGGCCCGCACGATCCAGGTCGAAGTCAAGAAGAAGCGCGTGTTCGTCAAGCGCGATGAATCGGGTGTCGATGACGCCGCTGCCGCCGCGCAGGAAGAAGCCGAACTGGCCCGCCGCGAAGAAGAAGCGCGCGCCCAGGCTGAAGCCTTGCGTCTGCAGGAAGAGCAACTGGCCGAAGCCCGCCGTGCCCGCGAAGAGCAGGAGCGCCGCGAACGCGAAGAAGCCGAAGTCCGTGCCGCCGCCGCCGCTGAAAAGGCCGCGCGTGAGCTGGCCGAGCGCGAGTCTTCCGCCAAGCCCGCTGCCAAGGCTGCTGAACAAGAAGCTGCCGACCGCGAAGCGGCCGCTGCACGCCGCGCCGCGGCGCAAGAAGCGGCACGCGCCGAAGCGGCTGCCCTGACGGCGGCTGCGCAACGCGGCTCCAAGGGCGGCGTGATGAAGGCCGCCAGCGAGAAGGCCGCCGAGAAGGTGACGGCCCAGGTCGAAGCCAAGGCCGAAGAGACGGTCAGCGCCGAGGCTTCCGCCGCGCCTGCTGCCGCCTCCGCGCCTGTCGCCGATGCGCCCAAGACACCCGTCGTGCGCGTGATCAAGGCCGCTGACCGCGAAGCCGAAGAAAAGCAGCGCCTGGCCGATCTGGCTGGCCGCCGCAAGGCCGCCGAAGACGAAGCCGCCGCCATCCGCGCGATGATGAATGCGCCCAAGAAGGTGCTGACCGCCAAGAAGCCGGAAGAGCCCAAGCCTGCCGCCGACGCTGCTGGCAAGGAAGGCATCAAGGGCACGATCCACAAGCCCAAGGCGGCACCTGGCGCTGCCGGTGCGGCGGGCACCGCCAAGCCTGGCGACAAGAAGTCGGTCAAGTCCGAGAAGCTGTCGTCGAGCTGGGCCAATGACGAGAAGAAGCGCGGCGCGCCGCCCGCTGGTGCGAACAAGGGCCGTGGCGGCGACGCTGCTGGCGCTGGCCGCAACAGCTGGAAGGCCCCGGGCGGCAAGGGCGGTCGCCGTGGCGATCGTTCGGAGCGTGGCGAGAGCCAATCGAACTTCGTGGCACCGACAGAGCCGCAAATCATCGAGGTGCACATTCCCGAGACGATCTCCGTGTCCGATCTGGCGCACAAGATGTCCGTGAAGGCGACCGAGGTCATCAAGCAGATGATGAAGCTCGGCCAGATGGTCACCATCAACCAGCAGCTGGACCAGGAAACGGCCATGATCGTGGTCGAGGAAATGGGCCACAAAGCGTTCGCGGCCAAGCTGGACGACCCGGATGCCTTCCTCGAGGAAGAGCACGAAGACCAGGCCGCCGAGGCCCTGCCTCGCGCGCCGGTCGTGACCGTGATGGGCCACGTCGACCACGGCAAGACCTCGCTGCTGGACTACATCCGCACTACACGCGTGGCGGCGGGCGAGGCCGGCGGCATCACGCAGCACATTGGCGCCTACCACGTCGATACGCCGCGCGGCATGATCACCTTCCTCGACACCCCGGGTCACGAGGCCTTCACAGCCATGCGTGCACGCGGTGCCAAGGCCACCGACATCGTCATCCTGGTGGTGGCGGCCGACGACGGCGTCATGCCCCAGACCAAGGAAGCCATCCACCACGCGAAAGCTGCTGGTGTGCCCATCGTCGTGGCGATCAACAAGATCGACAAGCAGGGCGCCAACACCGAGCGCGTGACGCAGGAGCTGGTGGCCGAAGAGGTCGTGCCTGAAGCCTACGGTGGCGATTCGCCTTTCGTGCCCGTGTCGGCCAAGACCGGCCAGGGCATCGACGACCTGCTGGAGCAGGTGCTGCTGCAAGCCGAAGTGCTGGAGCTGACCGCGCCGCAGACATCGCAGGCCAAGGGCCTCGTGATCGAAGCGAAGCTGGACAAGGGCCGCGGCCCCGTGGCGACCGTGCTGGTTCAGTCCGGCACGCTCAAGCGCGGCGACGTGGTGCTGGCTGGCGCCAGCTACGGCCGTGTGCGCGCCATGCTGGACGAGAACGGCAAGGCGGCCAACGAAGCCGGTCCGTCGATCCCGGTCGAAATCCAGGGGCTGGCCGAAGTGCCGGCCGCGGGCGACGAGTTCATGGTGCTGACCGACGAGCGTCGTGCCCGTGAAATCGCCACCTTCCGTCAAGGCAAGTACCGCAACGTCAAGCTGGCCAAGCAGCAGGCCGCCAAGCTCGAGAACATGTTCGAGAACATGGGTCAGGGCGATGTCCAGACACTGGGTCTGATCATCAAGGCCGACGTGCAGGGTTCGCAAGAAGCCCTGGCCGCGTCGCTGCTCAAGCTGTCGACCAGCGAGGTCAAGGTCCAGATCGTGCACGCCGCCGTGGGTGGCATCTCCGAGTCGGACGTCAACCTGGCGATCGCCTCGAAGGCCGTCATCATCGGCTTCAACACGCGTGCCGACGCCGGCGCGCGCAAGCTGGCCGAGCACAACGGTGTCGACCTGCGCTACTACAACATCATCTATGACGCCGTGGATGAGGTGAAGGCGGCCATGTCCGGCATGCTGGCGCCCGAGCAGCGCGAAGAGGTCATCGGTTCGGCCGAGATCCGTCAGGTGTTCATCGCCTCGAAGATCGGCACGATCGCCGGTTGTATGGTCACGTCGGGTGTGGTTCGCCGCTCCGCTCGCCTGCGTCTGCTGCGCGACAACGTGGTCATCTACACGGGCGAACTCGAAGGCCTCAAGCGCTTCAAGGACGATGCCAAGGAAGTGCGCGAAGGTTTCGAGTGCGGCCTCAACATCAAGGGCTACAACGACATCAAGGAAGGCGACGTCCTCGAGTTCTTCGAAATCAAGGAAGTGGCCCGTACGCTGTAAACAACCACACAGGCTGCTCCCCCACACAACCCCGCCTGAACCCAGGCGGGGTTTGTGCTTGAAAGGAAGCCCCTGTTCATACAGCAGGAATTCACCATGCGCCATAAACGCTCCACACCCAACCGCAGCTTGCGCGTCAACGACCAGATCCAGCGTGATGTGGCCGAGTTGATCCGCGACCTCAAAGACCCGCGCATCGGCAACATGGTCACGATCACCAGCGTCGAAGTGACGCCCGACTACGCCCATGCCAAGGTCGGCTTCTCGTTGCTGGTGGGCGACCCGGTCGCCTGCGAAGCGGGCCTGAACGAGGCCGCCGGTTACCTGCGCAACGGCCTGTTCAAGCGCCTGCAGATCCACACCGTGCCCACGCTGCATTTCCACTTCGACCGCACGACCGAGCGCGCCCTCGAGTTGAGCGCGCTGATCAACCGCGCCGTGGCCGACAAGGCCAAGGACGCCGACGAGCCCGATGCCGAAGAAGGCAAGGGCGGAGAAGGCCAGCCGTGAACAAGCCCGCGCGTCAACCACGTCGCCAGTTGCATGGCGTCATCCTGCTGGACAAGCCCTTGGGCCTGACCAGCAATGACGCTTTGCAGAAGGTGCGTCGGCTGATGCGCGCTGAAAAAGCAGGCCATACCGGCACGCTCGACCCATTGGCCACGGGCCTGCTGCCGCTGTGCTTCGGCGCGGCCACGAAGTTTTCGCAGGTCTCGCTCGATGCCGACAAGCGCTACATCGCGACCGTCAAGCTGGGCCAGACCACGGCGACGGGTGATGCCGAAGGCGAGATCCTGCAGACGCGCCCCGTGCTGCCCGGGCAGGTCAACCAGGCCCGCATCGAGGCGGCCTGCCAGGCCTACACGGGCGAGATCGCGCAGATCCCGCCCATGCACTCGGCGCTCAAGCACCAGGGCCGCGCGCTCTACGAATACGCCCGCGAAGGCATCGACATCGAGCGCCCCGCGCGCCAGGTCACCATTCACGCCATTGACATCCTCCAGTGGCAAGGTGATGTGTTGACACTCGACGTGCGTTGCAGCAAGGGCACTTATATCCGTACACTGGCGCAAGACATCGGCGAACGCCTGGGCTGTGGCGCCCACCTGATCGGCCTGCGCCGCACGGGCAGTGGGGGCGTCACCCTGCAAGGCGCCGTGACGCTCGAGGCCTTGCAGGCCATGACCGAGTCCGAGCGCGACAGCCACTTGCAGCCCGCCGACGTCCTGCTGAGCGATTGGCCGGACGTGACCTTGACCGAACCCGAAGCCGCGCGTTTCCTGACCGGACTGCGTCGGCGCACCACCTTGACAGATGCACCCCAGGTGCGTGTCTATGGCCCACTGCCCGCGTCGGAGGGTGGTGGCCACGAGCGTGGCCGTGTCTTGCTGGGCAGTGCCCATGTCAAGGCCGGCGAATTGATCCCGACCCGTTTGCTCAGCCCTGTCGAAGTGCAAGGACTCCTGATGCAAACCACTGACGAACGTCAGCCCGACCCAGTTCTTTGATTTCAGACCAGCGAGCCTCCTATGAGCACCCAAATCCGCAACATCGCGATCATCGCCCACGTTGACCATGGCAAGACGACCATGGTCGACCAACTCCTGCGCCAGTCCGGCACCTTCGCCGACCACGAAAAGGTCGTCGACACCGTGATGGACAACAACGCGATCGAACGCGAGCGCGGCATCACCATCCTGGCCAAGAACTGCGCCGTGAGCTGGGAAGGCACGCACATCAACATCGTCGACACACCGGGCCACGCGGACTTCGGCGGTGAAGTCGAGCGCGCGCTGTCGATGGTCGACGGCGTGGTGCTGCTGATCGACGCGCAGGAAGGCCCGATGCCGCAAACGCGCTTCGTGACCAAGAAGGCGCTGGCCCTGGGCCTCAAGCCCATCGTCGTGGTCAACAAGGTCGACAAGCCCGGCGCGAAGCCCGATGCCGTCGTGAACGCCGCTTTCGACCTGTTCGACAAGCTGGGCGCCACCGACGAGCAGCTCGACTTCCCCGTGGTGTACGCCTCGGGCATCAACGGCTGGACTTCGCTGGAAGAAGGCGCGCCCGGTGAGAAGTGGGGCGAAGACATGTCGGCGCTGTTCAACACGGTGCTCAAGCACGTGCCCGCGCAAAAGGGTGACCCCAAGGCGCCGCTGCAACTGCAGATCTCGGCGCTCGACTTCTCGACCTTCGTGGGCCGCATCGGCGTGGGCCGCATCAGCCAGGGCACGATCAAGCCTGGCATGGACGTGGTCGTGATGGAAGGCCAGTCCTCAGAAGGGGGCAAGACCGTCAAAGGCCGCATCAACCAGGTGCTGACCTTCCAGGGCCTGGACCGTGTCCAGGTGACCGAAGCCGGCCCCGGCAACATCGTGCTGATCAACGGCATCGAGGACATCGGCATCGGCGTGACCGTGACCGACCCGGCCAACCCCCAGCCGCTGCCCATGCTGAAGGTCGACGAGCCCACGCTGACCATGAACTTCTGCGTGAACACCTCGCCGCTGGCCGGCCGCGAAGGCAAGTACGTCACCAGCCGCCAGATCTGGGACCGCCTGCAGAAAGAGCTGCAGCACAACGTGGCCCTGCGCGTGAAGGAAACCGACGAAGACGGCATCTTCGAGGTCTGCGGCCGTGGCGAATTGCACCTGACCATCCTGCTGGAAAACATGCGCCGCGAAGGCTATGAGCTGGCCGTGTCCAAGCCCCGCGTGATGTTCAAGGACATCGATGGCGTGAAGTCCGAGCCGATGGAACTGGTCACCGCCGACGTCGAAGAAATCCATCAAGGCGGCGTGATGCAGGCCCTGGGTCTGCGCAAGGGCGAAATGCTCAACATGGAGCCGGACGGCCATGGCCGTGTGCGCCTTGAGTACCGCATTCCGGCGCGTGGCCTGATTGGCTTCAGCAACGAGTTCATGAACCTGACGCGTGGTTCGGGCCTGATCTCGTCGATCTTCGACGGCTACGAAGCGCACAAGGGCGACATCGGCGGCCGCAAGAATGGCGTGCTGATCTCGATGGACGACGGCGAAATCTTCACCTACGCCCTGGGCAAGCTGGATGACCGCGGCCGCATGTTCGTCAAGCCGAACGACCCCGTGTACGAAGGCATGATCGTCGGCATCCACAGCCGCGACAACGACCTGGTCGTGAACGCCACGCGCACCAAGCAGCTGACCAACTTCCGCGTGTCCGGCAAGGAAGACGCTGTCAAGATCACGCCGCCGATCGACCTGACGCTGGAATACGGCGTGGACTTCATCGACGACGACGAACTGGTCGAGATCACGCCCAAGTCGGTGCGCGTGCGCAAGCGCTTCCTGAAGGAACACGACCGCAAGCGCGCTTCGCGCGAGGCTTGATGGCAACCATGCGCTGAGCGGTACTGGCATCGCTCGGTCCGCCGTCAACGAAAAGGCTCCGTCACCGCGGAGCCTTTTTCATGTCCGTGGTTTGCCCGTATTGGTGGATTCCCGCATGGCGAAATCGGGCGAGGCGCATTGCCAGAGCAAAGCCACATGTTCATGTGGCTTTGTGCGCTGTTGGATTTCGTGCACCGATGGCCCATGCCCGACAATGATCGCGTGAGCCAAAAGGATGGAGACGGGTTGATGGAACGTGTGGTACTGACCGAGGTCATCGGTGGTTTGGGTGTGATCACGTTGAACCGCCCCAAGGCCTTGAACGCCTTGTCGCTGGAGATGGTGCGCGAGCTGTACGCGGTGTTTTCTGGTTGGGCGAGCGACCCGGCCGTGTTGGGCGTGCTGATGCGCGGCGCGGGCCGCCAGGGCGAAGAGGGCAAGCCGCACGGCGCGGTGCATTTTTGCGCCGGCGGCGACATCCGTTTCATGTACGAGGCGGCCATCTCGGGCGACCTGTCGCTGGACGATTTCTTCACCGAAGAGTACGCGCTGGACCACCTGATCCACACCTACCCCAAGCCCGTCGTGGCCTGGCTGGAGGGCATCACGATGGGCGGCGGCATGGGGCTGGCGCAGGGTGCCTCGCTGCGCGTGGTGACCGAGTCGGTGCGCATGGCCATGCCCGAGACGCGCATCGGCCTGTTCCCGGACGTGGCGGGCGGCTACTTCCTGTCGCGCTGCGATGGGGCGATCGGCGAATACCTGGGCGTGGTCGGGCCGCATCTGAATGTGGCGGACGCGCTGGCTTTGGGACTGGCCGATGTGCATGCGCAGGCATCGAGCCTGGCGGATCTGCTGGAGGCCGTGCGGCACAAGCCTTTGTCGGGCGGCGATGAACTGCTGCCCCGTGTGCGCGCGCACGCCCAGGCGCATGGCTTGGGCCAGTTGCCCGAGGCGACGGTGACCCCGCACCTGGACGAGATCGATCGCCACTTCGGCTTGCCGACGATGGCCGAGGTCGAGGCCTCGCTGAAGGCCGATGGCGGCGTGTGGGCCCAGCAGGCGCTCAAGCTGATGGCCGGGCATTCGCCTTTGATGATGTGCGTGACGCTGGAACAGATCCGCCGCGCGCGTTCGATGAGCCTGGCGCAGGTTTTTCGCATGGAGCGCGACATGGTGCGCAACTGCTTTGCCTTGCGCAAGGGCCGAGACAGCGAGACGACCGAGGGCGTGCGCGCCCTGGTGATCGACAAGGACCATCAGCCGCGCTGGCAGCCCGCCACGTTGTCGGAGGTTGATCCAGATCAAGTGGAGGCGTTTTTCCGCAGCCCCTGGCCTGTGGCGTGGCACCCACTGCGGGATATCGCATGAATGCCGGCCGAGGCGGGGCCTTACTCTGCCGTTGACATGGGCAGGTTATTTGTCCGCGGCGATATTGAGTCAGATGCACGAAAGCCCGGGCCCTGTTTTTCGATGGGGTTTAGTTTCATTGATTCAAATCGATCACCGTGAGTGAGGGTGTGTTGGCGGTAAAGCCCCTCTTCGTTATCAGGTAGAGTCGCTAGCGTGCGGTAACAATTTGAAATACAGATGGTTGGACATGGGCGGTGATGGGCAAGCGGCACACGGCCGGAGCGGCAGCCTGACGATGGCGCCTCCGGCTTTGGATACGGCGACTTTGATCGACGTATTGCCTCATGCCGCCGGTGCGGTGTCGCAGGGCTGGCGTTGTGCGTCGTGCCCTTTGCCGTATCAGCGGACAAACCCCCCTCCATTCGATGCCCCGACCTGGAGCCTGGCTGCCTGGTTGACCGTGCTGGACCGCGTTCGCGGAGATTCGCGTGTGGCGCTGGCGACAGAATCTGGATATCTGTCGCTGAATGTCCCGAGTTATTCGGCCGTGAGGGATTGGGTGGCCGAAGTGGCGGCCGCATTGAATGGCCCATTGCCCGCCGCCGTGGCCGACGTGGAGCAGGTCTGGTTGAAGGCCGTTGATGCGTCGGCACTCGTGCGAGCCGATGTGGCGGACGGCGAAGCCACGTGCTTGCGGCTGGGGCTGGATGCGAACACCTCGGCATTGGTGATGCAGTATCGATGGCCCTTGATCGAAGAGGGCGTGGTGCGGGGGCTGCTGTCGGCGTGGTCGGGCGTGCTGGCGGCCATGTGGGCTGAGCCGGCTGCGTCCATGGATGCATTGCGCATCGTGGATGGCGATGCGGCGGCGGTCAGCGCGCCGTGGCCTTACACGGGCACGCTCAGCGTGGCTGGGCGCTTCGCCGAGATCGCCGCCCGGTATCCGCAGGCGCAGGCCCTGAGCTGGGCCGATGGCGCGATGGGCTATGCCGAGCTGGACGCCGCGTCCAGGCGTGTGGCCGCGTCTTTGCAGGCGCATGGCGTGAAGCCGGGCGATGTGGTGGCCGTGGGCTTGCCCAGGTCGCCGCAGCGCATCGTGGCCATTCTGGGCGTGTTGCGGGCGGGCGCGGCTTACTTGCCGGTCGACCTGTCTTATCCGGTCGAGCGCTTGCGCTTCATGTTCGCCGACGCGGGCGTGCGCTGCTTGATCGGGGCTGCGCAAGCCTCTGGCTCGCTGGCGCAGGGTTTGGGTGTGCGGCTGTTGGACGTGGCGCGGATGATGGCCGAGGATGGCGTCCTGGCCGATGTGGCGCTGGACGGCGAGTCGCTGGCCTACGTCATGTACACGTCGGGCTCGACGGGCACGCCTAAGGGTGTCGAGATCTGCCACCGCTCGATCATCCGGCTGGTGTGCGATGCGCGCTATGTGCAGCTGGACGCGGGCACGCGGGTGCTGCATGCGGCGCCGCTGGGCTTCGATGCATCGACCATCGAGGTGTGGGGCGCCTTGCTCAATGGCGGCTGCTGCGTGCTGCACGATGAGGACGTGCCTTCCGGGCATGGCCTGGCGAGGACCATCCGCGCGCATGGCGTGCAGATGGCCTGGCTCACGGCGGCCTTGTTCAATGCCGTGGTCGATGACAACCCCAGGCACTTGGCCGGCCTGCGCGAGCTGCTGATTGGCGGCGAGGCCCTGTCCATCGACCATGTGCGCCGCTTCATGCAGGCCGTGCCCGACACGGTCCTGATCAATGGCTACGGCCCGACCGAGACGACCACGTTCGCGCTCACGCACCGCATCTTGCTGGCCGAGCTGGCTGGTGCGCGCTCGGTGCCCATCGGGCGGCCGATCACCGAGACGGCGCTGTACATCCTCAATCGGCGGGGCGAGCCGGTGCCTGCGGGGCTTGTTGGCGAGCTGTACATCGGCGGGTTGGGGGTGGGGCGCGGTTACCTGGGGCGGCCCGAGTTGACGGCCGAGCGCTTCTTGCGTGATCCGTTCGCGGGCAAAGATCGCAGGATGTACCGCACGGGCGACCTCGTGCGCCTGCTGGACGACGGCGCCGTCGAGTTCATCGGGCGTGCCGATGGCCAGGTGAAGATTCGCGGCTTTCGCATCGAGACCGGCGAGATCGAGACGGCGCTGGCGGCGCATGAGGCCGTGCGCGCTTGCGCCGTGGTCGCGCGCCGCGAGCCTGATCGCGGCACCGAGCTTGTCGCATACGTCGTGTGTGCGCCTGAGGCTTGGGCGCCTGCCACGTTGCGCGAGCATCTGGGGGCGTGGCTGCCCCGAGTTCATGGTGCCTGCGTTGTGGATGCGGCTCGATGCCTTGCCCGTGACGGCCAATGGCAAGCTGGACCGCCGCGCCTTGCCCGAGCCTCGGCATGAGCGCCCCGATCACCTGGTGCAGGCTTATGTGGCGCCGCGTGCCGGCACAGAAGCCGATGTGGCGGCCACGTTCGCGCGTGTGCTGGGCATCGACCGGTGTCGGCGCGCTCGACAACTTCTTCGACCTGGGCGGCAACTCGCTGTTGATCATGCGGGCGTTCAACGCGTTGAGGTCGGCTGGGCACGCGGGCTTGTCCGTGGCGACGATGTTCGCGGCACCGACGGCGCGTGGCGTGGCGCGTTCGCTGTCAGGCGATGTGGCGGCATCGGTGGTTGGTGAGCCGATGCAAAGGCAGGCCACGCAGGCTGAGCCCATCGCCATCGTGGGCATGGCCGGGCGCTTCCCGGGTGCGCCCGACATCGAATCGTTCTGGCGCCTGCTCGACGAAGGCCGCGACGCGATCCGCTTCTTCAAGCCTGCCGAGCTCGATGCGTCGATACCGGCGGCCTTGCGCGCCGATCCGCAGTACGTGGCCGCGCGCGGCGTGATCGACGGCGTCGAGCTGTTCGACGCGGGCTTCTTCGGCATCTCGCCGAAAGAGGCCGAGCTGATGGACCCGCAGCAGCGCATCTTCCTGGAGCTGTGCTGGGAGTGCCTGGAGCGCGCGGGCCATGTGCCTGAAGACGTCATCGACGATCGGCGTGTTCGCGGGCATGTACAACGCCAGTTACTTCCAGCGGCATGTGCTGGCGCACCCCGACAAGGTCGCGAGCCTGGGCGAGTTCCAGGTCATGCTGGCCAACGAGAAGGACTACATCGCCACGCGCGTGGCGCACAAGCTCGATCTCACCGGGCCTGCGGTGAGCGTGCACACGGCCTGCTCGACTTCGCTCGTGGCGATGGCGCAGGCCTTCGATGCCTTGAGGGCAGGGCAATGCGGCATGGCGCTGGCGGGCGGCGCGTCGATCACGTGTCCGCCCAACAGCGGCTACCTCTATCAAGAAGGCTCGATGCTGTCGCCTGATGGGCACACGCGCAGCTTCGATGCCGAGGCGCAGGGCACCGTGTTCTCCGATGGCGCGGCCGTGGTCTTGCTCAAGCGTCTGTCGGATGCGCTGGCCGATGGCGACACCATCCATGCGGTGATTCGCGGCGTGGCCATCAACAACGATGGCGCGGTCAAGGCCAGCTTCACGGCGCCCAGCGTCGATGGGCAGGCGGCGGTCGTGCGCGCGGCATTGGCGCAGGCGGGTGTCAATGCGCGCGACATCTCGTATGTGGAAGCGCACGGCACGGCCACGCCGCTGGGCGATCCGGTCGAGCTGGCGGCGATCACGCAGGCTTATCGGACGCACACGGCCGATGTGGGCTATTGCACGATCGGTTCGGTCAAGAGCAACACGGGTCACATGGTGATCGCGGCGGGTGCGGCGGGCGTGATCAAGACGGCGCTGGCGATGACGCATGAGCGCGTGCCGGGTACCGTGCATTTCAAGTCGCCCAACCCAAAGCTGGCGCTGGCCTCGAGTCCCTTTGTCGTTCATGCCGGCAGCACGGCTTGGGCACGTGGTGAGCGGCCTCGTCTGGCGGGCGTGAGTTCGTTCGGTGTGGGCGGCACGAACGCGCATGCGGTGTTGCAGGAGGCGCCTTTGCCTGCTGAGGCTGTGCCGGGCGAAGGGCCGCAGTTGCTGCGTTTGTCGGCGCGTTCGGCTGCGGCCTTGTCGCAAGGCATCGCGCGTTTGGCCCAGGCGCTGGAGGACGGCCCGGGCCTGGACATCGCCGATGTGGCGCACACGCTGGACGTGGGCCGGCGTGACTTCACGCACCGCACGCACGTGGTGGCGAGCACGTTGGCAGAGGCTGTCGAGCTGCTGCGCAGGCCGGATGGTGCCGTGGGCCGCGCCAGGTCGTTGCCGGCCACGGAGCCGTCTGCCGTGCTCATGTTCCCGGGGCAGGGCGCGCAGTATGCCGGCATGGGGCGCGAGCTGTATGCGCATGACGCGGTCTTCCGTGACGCGATGGACGAATGCCTGGCTGCGTTGGCGGGCAAGCTGTCTTTCGACCTGCGTGCCTTGATGTTCGGCGACGATGCCGCGCCGCTGGCGCAGACCTCGGTCACGCAGCCAGCCACGTTCTGCCTGTCTTACGCCTTGGCGAAGGTCTGGCTGGCGCGCGGCTTGGTGCCCGTTGCGTTGATCGGTCACAGCGTGGGCGAGTTCGTGGCGGCCGTGCTGGCTGGTGTGATGGCCTTGCACGATGCGGCGCGCCTGGTGGCGCAGCGCGGCGCGCTGATGCAGGCTCTGCCGACCGGCACGATGCTGACCGTGCGCATGGCCGCGTCCGAGCTGGAGGCGATCCTGCCCGAAGGCGTGCAACTGGCCGCCGAGAACGGGCCCAGCGCCTGCGTGGTGGCCGGCCCGACGCAGGCCATCGACGCGTTTGCCGCCGTGCTGGAAGGGCGCGGCGTGGTCGTTCGCCGATTGCAGACCTCGCATGCCTTCCACTCGGCCATGATGGACCCGGCTGTGCCTGCCTTCGAGGTGGCCGTGCGCGAGGTGAAGCTGTCTCGGCCGACACTGCGCATCGCCTCGACCTTGACCGGCACCTGGCTGACCGACGCGCAAGCCACCGATCCGACGTACTGGAGCCGCCACCTGCGCGAGCCGGTGCGCTTCTCGCCCGCCGTGGCCACCGTGCAGGCCGACGTGCCGTCGCCCGTGTTTCATCGAGGCTGGCCCTCGCACCACGCTCACGGCGCTGGTGCGCCAGCACCGCGTTCGCGCGGTCGTGCCTTCAGCTGTGTCCAGCCTGGCCGATATGCCAGACAAGGAGCGTCTCAGCTTGACGGAGGCGGCCGGCCAGTTGTGGTGCTTGGGCGCGGGCGTGCCGTGGCCCGCCTCGCCGCCGCATGGCCGCCGCCGTGTCGTGCTGCCTGCCTATGCCTTTGAACGCCAACGCCACTGGGTCGATGCCGCGCCGGCCGGCCTGCTTGCGTCGGCGCCCGTGCACACGGCCGCAGCCCGGGCTGCGCCGCAGCCCGCATCCCTGCCCGTATCCATGTCGACGAGCCCTCTAGAGACCGCCATGACTGCCAACACTTCCACTCAAGCTGCCAACGCCGATCGTCAGCCCGCACTCGTGCAGCGCCTGCGTGGCTTGTTCGAGGATGTCTCCGGGTTCGAGTTGGCCAATGCCGATGCGAACGCGAGCTTCGTCGAGCTGGGCCTGGATTCGCTCACGCTGACGCAGGTGGCCTTGCAACTGAAAAAGACCTTCGCGCTCAACATCACCTTCCGCCAACTGATCGAGACCTACTGCAGCTTCAATGCGCTGGCCAGTTTCCTCGATCAGACCTTGCCTGCCGAAGCTGTTCAGTCGGTCGCGGCTGTGGCTCAGCCTGCGGCCGGCGCGGCTGCCGTGCCGATGGCGGTCATGCCTTTGTCGATGGCGCCTGTGGGCGCTGGCGCGCCCTTCGTGCAGCAGGTGATCCAGCAGCAGATGCAGTTGATGGCGCAGCAACTGGCCTTGCTGCAAGGGCAGGCTCTGCCTGCTGCTTCGGTTGTGCCGGCTGCAGCGACGGTTGTGTCCACTGCGGAGCCTGCCGCCACTTACTCGGTGGCCGCCAGCACGTCGGCCGCACCGAGCGCAACCGAAGAAGAAGCCGCACTCGCCCACCGCACCTACGACGTCAAGAAGGCCTTCGGCGCCATCGCCCGCATCCACACATCGGGCACGGACATGAGCGAGCGCCAGCGCGCGCGGCTCGATGCCTTCATGCAGCGCTACATCGAGAAGACGAAGCGCTCGAAGGCCTACACGGTCGAGCATCGGTCGCATTTGGCCGACCCGCGCGTGGTCAATGGTTTCAGGCCGCAGCTCAAGGAAATCATCTACCAGATCGTGATCGAGCGCTCCAAGGGTGCCCGCATGTGGGACATCGATGGCAACGAATATGTGGATGCGCTCAACGGCTTCGGCATGAGCCTGTTCGGCTGGCAGCCCGATTTCGTCGTCGATGCCGTCAAGAAGCAACTCGACAGCGGCTACGACATCGGCCCGCAGCACCCTCTGGCCGGCGATGTCGCCAAGCTGATGTGCGAGCTCACGGGCTTCGACCGCGCGGGCCTGTGCAACACGGGCTCCGAGGCGGTGATGGGCTGCGTGCGCATCGCCCGCACGGTGACGGGCCGCAGCAAGATCGCGATGTTCACGGGCGCCTACCACGGCATCTTCGATGAAGTGATCGTGCGCGGCACCAAGAAGCTCAAGGCCGTGCCCGCCGCGCCCGGCATCATGAACAACACGGCCGAGAACGTGGTCGTGCTCGACTATGGCACGCCCGAGACCATGCAATGGCTCAAGGACAACGCGGGCGAGCTTGCCGCCGTGCTCGTCGAGCCGGTGCAGAGCCGCCGGCCGGACTTCCAGCCCATCGAATTCCTGCGCGAGCTGCGCAAGGTGACCGAGCGGGCCGGCACCTTGCTGATCTTCGACGAGGTCGTCACGGGCTTCCGCAGCCACCCGGGCGGCGTCCAGGCGCTCTACGACATCCGCGCCGACCTGGCGCTCTTACGGCAAGGTCGTCGGCGGCGGCTTCCCGATCGGCGTGATCGCGGGCAAGCGCGAGTTCATGGACGCGCTCGACGGTGGCCATTGGCAGTATGGCGATGACTCCATCCCCACGGTCGGCGTCACCTATTTCGCCGGCACGTTCGTGCGCCATCCGCTGGCGCTGGTCGCGGCCAAGGCCGTGCTCGAGCACCTCAAGCGCGAAGGGCCCGAGCTGCAAGCGGGCCTGACGCGCCGCACGGCCGCGATGGTCGACGAGCTCAACGCCTATTGCCGCGAGGCGGGCGCGCCCATCGTGCTCAAGCATTTTTCATCGGTCTGGAAGGTGTTCTTCGACGAAGAACACCCATTGCAAGACCTGTTGTTCGCCATGATGCGCAACCGTGGCGTGCACATCCTCGACAACTTCCCTTGCTTCATGACCACTGCCCATACGGCACAAGACATCGCCGTGATCAAGACGGCCTTCAAGGAGGCCGTGGCCGAGCTGCAGGAGGCCGACTTCCTGCCCAAGCGCGCCAAGGCGCAGGCCGCCGCCTTCGATGCCTCGCGCCCGCCCGTGCCCGGCGCACGCCTGGGCCGTGACCCCGAAGGCAAGCCCGCCTGGTTCGTGGCCAACCCGGAAGTGCCCGGCAAGTACATCAAGGTGGAGGCGCCATGACGCAGGACAACGGCGGCACACGTTTGACCGAGGTCGACTACGACCCCTTCGCCAGCCCCGAGCTGGCGCGGGCCGTGCCGACCACCGAAGCCCAGCGCGAGCTGTGGCTGGCCGACCAGCTCGGCCGCGAAGCCTCGCTGGCCTACAACGAGTCCGTTTCCCTGCATCTGGAGGGCGCGCTCAATGCGCAGGCCTTGCAGGATGCCTTGCTGGGTTTGTCGGACCGGCATGAGGCCTTGCGCTCGACCTTCAGCGCTGATGGTTTGAGCCAGTTGATCGCGCCGCGTGGCAGCTTGCAGGCTTCGGTGCGCGATCTCAGTGACTTGTCTGAGGCAGCAAAGGCCGGTGCCTTGGCCGCCTTGCGCGTCGAAGTGGTCGAGACACCGTTCAACCTGGTCGACGGGCCTTTGATGCGTGCCGTGCTGGCGCGCACCGGGCCGCAGCGCCATGAGCTGGTGCTCACCGGCCACCACATCGTGTGCGATGGCTGGTCCTTCGGCGTGCTGGCGACAGAGCTGATGCAGCTGTATGGCGGCATTGTGAGCGGCGCGGGCTCGGATGCCTTGCCCTTTGCCGAGAGCTTCGGCGACTATGCGCTGGCGCAAACGGACGCGGCCCACGCCGATGCGGCCGAACTCGACACGCGCTGGTGGGTCGGCCAGTACGACGGCGCCATCCCTGTGCTGGAACTGCCGCTCGACCGGCCTCGCCAGGCCCTGCGCGGCTTTGCCTCGCGCCGTGAAGACCTGGTCATCGATGCCGCTTTGGCCGAAGCCGTGCGCAAGCTCGGCGGCCAGCAGGGCACGAGCCTGTTCGTCACGATGTTCAGCGTGTTCGGTGCGTTGATGGCGCGTTTGTCCGGGCAAGACGACGTGGTCGTGGGTGTGCCGGCGGCTGGTCAAGCTGCTGAAGGCCAGCATGCGCTGGTCGGGCATTGCGTGCAACTGCTGCCGATCCGCATGTCTGCCGACTTGGCGCAGCCTTTCAGCCAACTGATGGCCGCGACGCGTTCGCAGGTGCTCGATGCCTACGAGCATCAGGCCTGCACCTTCGGCCGCCTGCTGCAAAAGCTCCAGCTGCCGCGCGACCCCAGCCGCCTGCCGCTGGTGTCCGTGCTGTTCAACGTCGACCAGGCCATCGACAGCAAAGATTTGTCGCAAGGCGGCCTGAACGCGCGGCTGCACAGCAACCCGCGCCACTTCGAGAACTTCGAGCTCTTCCTCAATGCCAGCCAGACCGGCGGCGAGATCGTGCTCGAGTGCCAGTACAACACCGATCTGTTCGATGCGGCCACGGTGCGCCGCTGGCTGACGCTGTACCGCGAGGCCTTGGCCCGGCTGGTGGCGGATGCGGCTCAGCCGGCTTTCAAGATCCTCGCGCCGACGGCCGATGACTTGGCGCTGCTGGCCCGCTTCAATCGCACTGAAGCATCCTATGAGCGCGACACGCGCATCGACACATTGATCAGCAGGCAGGCCGCCGCGACACCCGATGCCGTGGCCATCGTGGCTGGCGCGCGCCAACTGAGCTACCGCGAACTCGACCAGCGCGCCAACGCCTTGGCGCCACGCGCTGCAGACACGAGGCGTGCGCGCAGGCGACCTGGTCGGGCTGTACTGCGGCCGCAACGAGCACATGCTGGTCGGCCTGCTGGGCATCCTCAAGGCGGGCGCCGGCTATGTGCCGATGGACCCGTCCTTCCCGGCGGACCGCCTCGGCTACATGAGCGACGACGCCCAGGCGCATTGCATCGTCACCGACCGTTCCGTGGGCGGCGCGTGGATCTTCCCGTCGGCGCAGCCCTTGTATGCCGATGAGTTGACCGCATCGCCAACCGCGCCGGCATCGACAGGCAGTGCGCGAAGACATCGCCTACGTCATCTACACATCCGGCTCGACCGGCAAGCCCAAGGGCGTGCGCGTGCCGCACCGCGCCGTGGCCAACCTGCTGGCCAGCGTGACCCGTGAGCCCGGCATGAGGGCAACGAACGTCGTGCTGTCGGTCACGACGCTGAGCTTCGACATCGCCGTGTCCGAGCTGATCCTGCCGTTGACGGTCGGTGCGCGCATCATCGTCGCCGACCGTGCCAGATCAGCCGATGGCGAGCGCCTGCGCGAGCTGATCGAGCGCGAGCGCGTGGACTTCATCGAGCCACGCCTTCCACCTGGCGCCTGCTGATCGCAGCCGGCTGGCAGGGCGGGGCGCACTGCAAGGTCATCTGCACGGGCGAGCCCTTGCCTGTGGACCTGGGCCGTGAGTTGCTCGCCGCGCGTGGGCGAGCTGTGGAACGGCTATGGCCCGACCGAGACGACCGTGTGGTCGAGCTTCCATCGCGTCCATGCCGTGAACGGGCCTCTGCCGATCGGGCGGCCCGTGGCCAACACGCAGATCCATGTGTGGACGAGCAAGGGCGCCAGTTGCCCGTGGGCGTGCCGGCGAGCTGTTCATCGGCGGCGACGGCGTGACCCTCGGCTATCTGGGCCGCCCGGATCTGACGAGCGAGCGCTTCCTGCGCCGATCTCTTGGGCCCCGGCCGCGCTGTACAGCACCGGCGACCTGGGGCGCTGGCGTGCCGACGGCGTGCTCGAATGTCTGGGCCGCAGCGACCACCAGGTCAAGGTGCGCGGCTACCGCATCGAGCTGGGCGAGATCGAAGCCAGCCTGGGCCAGCATGCCGATGTGGACCGCGTCGTCGTCGTCACGCGTGAAGACGAGCCGGGCGATGTGCGTCTCGTGGCCTATGTGGTCTCGCGCGGCCCTGCATTGGACGAGACGGCCTTGCGCGACCACCTGCGCCGCACGCTGCCCGAGTACATGGTCCCCGCGCACGTGATGCAGCTCGATGCCATCCCGCTGCTGCCCAACGGCAAGATCAACCGCAATGCCTTGCCACGTCCCGAGCGCATCGTGTCGGCCGATCGGCTGGCCGCACGCACGCCGATGGAGGCGCAGGTGCTGGCCGCGATGGAGCAGGTGCTGAACCTGCCGGGCATCGGCATCCGCGACGACTTCTTCGCGCTAGGCGGCCACTCGCTGCTGGCGGCCAAGCTCACGGCTCGCCTGAACAAAGAGCTTGGCCTCGTGCTGCCTTTGCGCACCGTGTTCGAATCGCCCACGGCAGAGGGCCTGGCCCGCGCGGTCGAGGCCGCGCGGCAGGGCGGCGCACCGCGTCAGCAGCCCATCGCACGTCGCGCAGACCAAAGCGAGGCACCGCTCACCGTGATGCAGGAGCGCATCCGCTTCATGGAGCGCATGTACCCAGGCCGCGTGGTCTACAACACGCCCTCGGCGCACCGGCTCAGCGGGCCTTTCAGCCGCGAGGCCTTCGAGCAGGCGCTGGCCCATATGGTGCAGCGCCAGCCCAGCCTGCGCACCTTCATCGTCGACACGCAGGGCAGCCCCGTGCAGCGCGTGGCCGACCACATCGACGTCAACCTGCCTTTCGAAGACCTGAGCGCCGTGCCCGAGGCCCAGCGCGAGGCCGCGCTCATGCAGCGCCTGCAGGCCATCGTCGACCAGCCCATGGACATCGGCCAGGCGCCGCTGTTCAAGATGGCGCTCTACCGCATGGCGCCCGAGCAGCATGTCTTCCTGTTCATGCCGCACCACATCATCTGGGACGGCTGGTCCTTCGACCTGCTGTACGAAGAGCTGGCCGCGCTGTACCCCGCCGCGCTGGAAGGCCGTGTGACGACCTTGCCCGCGCCGCCCGTCAGCTATGTGGACTACGCCCACTGGCACCAGCAGTGGATGGGCAGCGAGGCATGTCAAAACCAGATCGACCACTGGAAGCGCCGCTTCGCCTCGATCAAGCCGCCCAGTGCCTTGCCGACTGATCGCCCACGTCGTGCCGGCATGACAGGCGTCGGCGCCGTCGAGTGGGTGCACGTCGACAAGGCCCTCACCGAGCGCCTGCGCCAGATCGGCCAGGACCAGGGCATCACGCTCAACATGCTCGTGATGGCCGTGTACGCGGCCATGCTGAGCGAGGCCTTGTCGAGCCCGTCGCTGGTCATGGGCGTGCCGGTGCGCGGGCGTGCGAGCAGCGAGCTCGAGTCCGTGATGGGCTTCTTCAACAACCTGCTGCCCGTGCATGTGAACGTGGATGCGGGCGTGCCCTTGCTGTCGTGGTTCGCGGCCATCAAGCGCGAGCTGCTCGACGCCATGGCACACCAGGACGTGCCTTTCGAGCGCCTGGCCGCCGAGCCCGAAATCGCTGTGCACGCCAACAAGGTCGGCCTGTACCAGAGCCTGTATTCCTTCCAGGATGCGCGTGCGCGCGAGCGCAGTTGGGGGCCTTTGAACCACGCTTCAGTGCTGGTCATGCAAAAGGGCGCGACCGAAGACTTCGGCCTGTGGATCATGGAAGTGCCGGGCGGTCTCGAAGGCGGCATCAACTACAACGCCGACCTGTTCGATGCGCGCACCGCGCAGATCTTCAAGGAGCGCATCATCGGCCTGCTGCGCCGCGTGGCCGATGCGCCCGGGCAGACGGTCGCGGCCTTGCTCAGGCAGCCGGGTGCGGATGCCACGGCGTTCGCCGATTGGGTTCAGTCCCATCAGGCCGCGCCATCAGCGCCATCAGTACAGCCAAAAGCTCAGCCACAAGCACAGCGAACAACTGCAAGCTCGACGGACTCAAGCAAAGCCAACGCACCCGCAGGCCTCGACGACCGCGAAGCCCGCCTCGCCGAGGTCTCGGCCTCCCTGCTGGGCATCGACGCCCAGCACATCCACCCGCAGGACAATTTCTTCGACCTCGGCGGCAGCTCCCTGCTCGTCATGCAGGCCGTGACGCTTGCCGAGCGCCAGTTGGGCCTGAAGGTCGACCCGAGCCGCTATGTGTACGAGTCCTTGTCGCGCCTGGTCGTCAATGAGCAAGAGACCAAGTCATCGGGCACACCGAATGCGCCAGCCTCCACACAAGCCATGGCCCAAATCTGGGCCGACCTGCTCGGTGTCGAACACGGCCCAGATCCATCCCGGCGACAACTTCTTCGATCTCGGCGGCAACTCCCTGCTCGTGATGCGCGCCGTGACCGAGACCGAGAACAGCAACGGGCCTCAAAATGACCCCAGCCGCTACGTGTACAAAGCCTGCAGCAACTGAGCGTGGGGGCCATGTCCGACCCAGCATTGGCAGCCACGGCTGAAGCTGCTTTGGACAACCGGACATCCCCCTCATCGAGACGGGTTGTTGTCTCGCGTGGGCCCTTCGGCAGAAAGTCTTGACGAGGGGTGATGCACAAGTGGCACAGTGCGGGGCCCTCAAGCGTGATGCAGATGGATGTACTCACCTGGGCGAACAGCCAAGGTGAGATGGTGACAAGTAGGTCATTCATGGAGAGAGCAATTGAGAGTGGGTAAGTCAATCCAGACGGTCACCTGGGAACATGACAGCGGCACCTCTGGTATCTACCATCCCACCACCCAGATGGGAACGGAGACGCCATATGGTCCTGTGCCATGCATTCGGGCAGGAGGCCATGCAAGGCCATCGCCTGATGTCGCGTGCTGGCCGAGCACCTGGCCCACCAAGGACACCCCATACTGGCTCAACTCTTGGCTGAGGTGATGCCATGGCGACGATGTGCGGTGACCTCGTCGGCTGGGCTGGCGATGTCCACAGCAGAATGCCGAACTGACCACTCAGCAGACACAAGACAGTCTGGATCGGCATGCGCCTGGGTGCCACGATCGCGCTCAAAGCCGCGCAGCAAGCACCAGCGCACCTCCTGCGCGTGGTCATGTGGGACCCGGTCCTCAATGGCCAGGCGTATCTCGAGCACTTGCGCGAGCGTCATGTGGCATCCCTGCAGCCCACCTTCTCGATCACACAGCGGCCATCGCCCAAGGCCATCGCCAAAGACCCGTCCACTTACCGCGACGAGGCCATCGGCTATGCCTTGTCGCCTTTGCTGCGCGAGCAACTGCGCGCGCTCGCCCCGCCAGGCGCCGAGCTGGCCGGCCAACGTGAGCCTCGTGGCCCTGAGCGACCCCGATGATGCCGATGGTCGCGACCTGACCCAAGTCCTGCAGCGCAACCCGGGCACCGTGCGCGTGCTGCCCATCCAGCACGGCACCGACTGGACCAGCGACACGGCCGACAACAGCGCCCTGGTGCCCACGCAGGCCCTCATGGCCTTGGTGCAACAGGCGGGGGAAGCGGTATGACCGAGAGAACCGTCTCAGTTCGGCCCCACCCGCTCGCTGATCGGCATCCTGACGCGCCCGGCCGAAGGCGTGCACGTGCAGCGCACGGCGGTGTTGCTCTACAACGCGGGCGTCATCCGCCCACTTCGGGCCGCATCGCCTCAACGTCAAGATGGCGCGCGCGCTGGCCGAGGCCGGCCACGTCGTCCTGCGCTTCGACCTGTCCGACGTCGGCGACAGCCCGCATCAAGGCAAGGAAGGCGACTTCCGCACCCAGGCCGTGCGCGACCTCAAGACCGCGATGGACCACGTCACGGCCAACACGGGCGTGCAGCGCTTCGTGCTGATCGGCATCTGCTCGGGCGCCGTCAACGCCTACTGGGCGAGCCAGGCCGACGAACGCGTCGTCGGCATCCTGATGATGGACGGCTTCTGGTACCTCACGGCACTGGCCAAGTGGGTGCGCCGCTGGAAGCGCTTCCGCGCCTCGCCCTGGTCGGCGATCCCGGCGGCGGCTTGGCGCAGCTTCTTCGGCGGCAAGCGCGCGCGGCCCAAGAACGATTCGAGCATGTTCACGGCCGACGCCATCACGGCCAACCCGCCCAAGGCCGAATTCGCGCAGGCCATGCAGACGCTGGTGAGCCGGCGCGTGTCGGTCTTCCTCGTCTACTCCGGCTCGGTGCTCGATTACTACAGCTACGGTGCCCAGTTCCGCCATGCCTTCGCCGACGAGCCCTGGGTCCGGCAGGTGCGCTGCGAACTGCGGCCCGAGATCGACCACACGGTCACCTCGCAGGCATCGCAGCGCAGCCTGATCGACCTCGTGCTCGAGTGGATGCCTGAGGTGAAGCGGCAGTTCGAACAAATGCCATGAAAACGTTGTGGCGTGTGCTCGCCGTCCTGGCGATATTGGTGCTGGCTGGCGCCGCGATCTGGCGTCAAGCCTTGATCGCGAACATGCCGCCTGACTGGCGCATCGCGGCCATGGCCTGGCGCAAGGGCGTGACGGTCGACCACGGCATCGTCATCCAGATGCCCGATGGCGTGCGGCTGCGCGCCAGCCTCTACAGGCCGCGCCATGTGCAAGGCCCGCTACCGACGATCCTCGTGCGCGTGCCCTACAAGCGCAAGGTCTACGGCGAGGCCTACAACTCGGGCCTCTTCTTCGCGGCCGAAGGCTATGCCGTGATCGTGCAAGACCTGCGCGGCACGGGCGACTCCGAAGGCGAGCTGCTGCCCTGGGCCCATGCCGCCGAAGACGGCGCCGCCACGCTCGACTGGATCACGCACCAGCCCTGGTCCACGGGCAAAGTGGGCACCTTCGGCTGCTCGGCTTTGGGCGAGACGCAAATGGTGCTCTCCAAGCTCAACCACCCGGCGCACCTGGCCATGATCCCCAGCGGCGCTGGCGGCGGCGTGGGCTCGGCTGCGGGGCGCTACAGCTACTTCGGTCTGTACGAAGGCGGCGTCTACCAACTGGCCAGTGGCTTCGGCTGGTTCTCATGGGCAGGCACGAAGGCCCCGCATGCGCCGCCAGCCCCCGCTTTCGACCACGTGAAGACCTTGCGCGAGCTGCCCATTTCCGCGCTCGTCCAGCGCGTGCGCCCCGCGCCCAATGGCTACGGCGACTTCCTCGGCCATGTCGATGGCCGACCCGCGCTGGGGCACGCAACTGGGCTACCTGAGCGATGCCGATCATCCGGCCGTGCCCTCGCTCACGAATCAACACATGGGGCGATCAGACCGCGGGCGACGCGCTGGCCTATGCCGAGCAACAACGCCTGGCGGGCGTCGAGCAGAAGGTCATCATCGCGCCGGGCAACCACTGCCAGCAGGAAGAGTCCGCCGTGAACGACCACTTCGGCGAGTTGCCCATCGCGCATGCCGAACAGCCTTGGCGCAACTGGTACCTGCAGTGGTTCGATCACTGGCTGCGCGGCAAAGGCGATGGCTTGGCCAAGCTCAAGTCGCTACACCTACTTCATGCTGGGCGAAGACACCTGGCTCTCTGCCGACAGCTGGCCGCCCGCCGATGCGGCCAAGGTGCGCTGGTACCTGGCCAGCGAAGGCCACGCCAACAGCCGCAAAGGCGACGGCCGCCTCGACCTGCAAGCCCCTGCCGAGGCCAAGACCGACGTCTTCCGCTACGACCCGACCGACCCCGTGCCATCGCGCGGCGGCCCGCTGTGCTGCACGGCGACCCGGATGAAAAGTCAGGCCCGACCGAGCAAAGCGATGTCGAAAAGCGTGGCGACGTGCTCGTCTACACATCGCTGCCGCTGGCCAATGACCTGCGCGTGGCCGGCCCTTTGAAGGCGCACCTCGTCGTCTCGTCCAGCGCCCTCGACACCGACCTCGTGCTGCGCCTCGTCGACGTCTGGCCCGACGGCCGCGCCACCAGCATCCAGGAAGGAGCCCTGCGCCTGCGTTACCGCGAGGGCATGGCCCATCCGAAGCTGCTCACGCCCGACCAGCCCGTCGAGGCCACGGTCGACATGCGCTCGATCGCCTACAAGCTGCGCGCGCGGCCATCGCCTGCGCCTGCAGGTCACGAGCAGCAGCTTCCCGCGTCTGGAGCGCAACCTCAACACGGGCGCGCCCAACAACGCCGACGAAACGCGCATGGTCGTGGCCGTGAACCACATCCATCATGGCGCGGGCGCGCTGTCCTACCTTGAGCTGCCTGTGCTGCCCGCAGCCGCGAAGTGATCGGGCCATGATCAGGCTCGATCAGAACCCGGCTTTCGGCTTGTAGCCAGCCAGCTCTTTGACGCCCACGAGCAGGCGGCCGAACGGGTACTTCAAGGCATCGACCAAGGCCGACTCGCCCGGCGGCCGCGGGTTCATGCCGAAGCGCTGGCGCAGGATCAAATTCAAGGCGTGCAGATACGCCGCCTTCTTCGTCACATCGGTATAGAAGACCACGCCGATGCTGATGGACACGCCATCGCCCGGCTGCGTCCAGCCCGGATCGGAGCGTGTCATGTGCGGCGAGGTGCTGGGGAAGTAAACGCCATCGCCCGGACCCACATCGAACTCGTGGCTGCGTTCCTTGAAGCCGTCTTTCAGCCGCACCTCGTCGAGGTCGCCGTACAAGATGAACTGGTCCTGCAGGTGCGCCGGCACGACGACGTGATCGTCCGGGTCCCACACATTCATGACCTTGCGCCCGGCCACCTGCAGCCAGAAATTGTTCTCGCGGTCGATGTGGAAGGGCGTGACCGAAGGCGGCGCCGAAATGAAGATGAAGCCGCCGACATTGAACACGTTCGGCTGCTCGCGCTCGACGATGGGCTTGAAGCACGCGACCACGTCATCGAGAAACTTCTTGTAGACCGGGTGCGTCTCGACGTTGTAGAGCGCGATCCACGAACCCGGCTCCTCGATGCGGCGGAAGACCTCGTCGATGTCGCGGCCCTGCGGATCGTGGTCGTCGTGGAAGAAGGGCGTGGCCTGCTCGCTGCCCGGCTTGATGAAGCGGCACTGCTTGGTCTTGACCAGGTCCTTGGCCAGCTTGGCCAGCTCTGGCAACTGCATCTGCGGGTGCTGGTCGAAGTTGTGCCTCAAAGCCTGGATCCTGCGCGTCGAATACGGGCCGGGCGACTCGAACCAGATGCGCCATGGCGCGGTGGGTTTGGCTGGCGCGGCGTGGCTGGCGGGCAAAGGTTTGGCTTGGCTGGCGTCCATGAGGGCGGGCAATATGAATGAAGCAAGCGGGAAATGTGGAATCTACGCGGTATCTGGGGTATTGCGGGGCTTTTTATCACCCAGGATGCGGGGGCGGTGCGGGTTTGCACGCCATATTTGATATACAACAAGCGATTCCCCCGACATACCCGCAGACATATTCCCACCGTGCCCCTGATCGAAGCCCTACACAGACGCGTTGACGCCCTGGCCGACTGGCCCCTGCTGGGTGACCTGGTGCAGCGCCAGGCACGCGACGCCTTCGTGGCCAACCGCGACCAGAACCTGTTCTACGGCGTGCACGAGACCTGGGACGAGGCCGTGGCCGCCGCGCAATCGTTCGGCCGGTCGGGCTACGACAACCCCGAATCCGCGCGGCTCTACCAGCACCGCACGCGCATGGACCAGCACGACTACCCTTCGCTGTACTGGCTGACGCGCTCCCTGCAAGAAGGCATGAAGGGCGTGTTCGACGTGGGTGGCGCCATCGGCATCAAGTTCATGGCCTTCCGCGAGCCCTTGTCGGCCTGGCCCGACCTGGACTGGTGCGTGCAGGACGTGCCCGCCATGGTCGAGCAAGGCCGCAAGCTCGCGCAAGAACGCGGCGACACCGCGCGCCTGCGCTTCACCGATCGTTTCGCGGAGGGCGAAGGCCAGGACGTGCTCTTCGCCTCGGGCGTGCTGCAGTACCTGCCGCAGACGCTGGGCGAGTTGCTGGCCGGCTGGCAGCGCCTGCCCAAACGCATTGTGATCAACACGGCGGCCATCCACCCGGAGCGCGCTTTCTTCACGGTCAACAGCCTGGGCACGGCGTTCTGCCCCTACCGCATCCAGACGCAGGCCTCGCTCGTGCGCGGCCTCACGAGCCTGGGCTACCGTCTGCGCGAGTCCTGGGTGAATCCCGACAAGCCCATGGTGATCCCGTTCAAGCCAGAATGGAGCCTTCGGCACTACAGCGGTTTCTGCCTTGACCTGGCTCGTTGAACTGCGCTGAATTTTTCGAATGTCAGAAGAAGTGAACCCCTCGAGCCAGCCTTTGAGCCAACCCTTGAGCCCCTGGCGTGTCTGCGTCGCGCCCATGCTCGACTGGACCGACCGCCATTGCCGCTACCTCCACCGCCTGCTCAGCCAGCACGCCCGCATGTACACCGAGATGGTGACCACGGGCGCGCTGCTGCACGGCGACGTACCACGCCACCTGCACTACAACGCCGAAGAGCATCCTTTGGCCTTGCAGCTCGGTGGCAGCGAGCCGGCCGATCTGGCCGCCTGCGCCAAGCTCGCGCAGCAATGGGGCTACGACGAAGTCAACCTGAACTGCGGCTGCCCGAGCGAGCGCGTGCAGCGCGGCGCCTTCGGGGCCTGCCTGATGTCGGAGGCCTCGCTGGTGGCCGAGGGCATCAAGGCCATGATCGATGCCACGGGCGATGACCCGGCCATGCCGATCACGGTCAAGCACCGCATCGGCATCGACAAGATCGAGCGCTACGACTTCGTGCGCGACTTCGTGGGCACCGTGGCCGATGTGGGTTGCAAAGTCTTCATCGTGCATGCGCGCAATGCCTGGCTCAAGGGCCTGAGTCCCAAGGAGAACCGCGAGATCCCGCCGCTGCGCTACAGCTTCGTGCACCAGCTCAAGCGCGACTTTCCGCACCTGACCATCGTGCTCAACGGCGGCCTGGCCGACAGCGCGGCCTGCCTGGCGCAACTGCAGCCGGGCGCCGAACTCGACGGCGTGACGCTGGACGGCGTGATGGTCGGCCGCGCGGCCTACCGCCAGCCCTGGATCATGGCCGAGTGGGACGAGCTGCTCTTCAATGCCGCACCGCGCGATGTGCCCTGGACACGCGAAGCCGTCGAGGCGGCATACGTGGCCTATGCCGAGCGCGAGATGGCGCGCACGGCCGGCATGCCGCACGGCGAGGTGCGCTGGCCCAATGTCATCCGGCACATGCTGGGCCTGTACAACGGCCTGCCAGGCGCGCGGCGCTGGCGCCAGGTCTGGTCCGACCACACGCTCAAGGGCCTGCCTCCTGGCGAGGTCATGGCCTTGGCGCACCGCCGGCCCGAGATGGGCGCGGCTGCCTGAGCGGTACGGCGCATGCTGAAGCGCGCATGAAAAAAGACACCCGGTGGGTGTCTTTTTCGTTGGCCGAAGGCCGCGATCAGATCAACGAAGATCAGACACGCTTCTTGTACTCGTGCGTGCGCGTGTCGATTTCGATCTTGTCGCCCGAATCGACGAACAGGGGCACGGGGATCTCGAAGCCGGTGCCGACGATGCGGGCGGGCTTCATGACCTTGCCCGATGTGTCGCCCTTGACGGCGGGTTCGGTTTCGATTTCGCGGACCACGGTCGTGGGCAGTTCAACCGAGATGGCCTTGCCGTCGTAGAACACGACTTCGGCTTCCATGCCGTCTTGCAGGTAGTTGACCGCATCGCCCATGTTCTCGGCTTCGATCTCGAACTGGTTGTACTCGGCGTCCATGAACGCGTACATCGGGTCGGCGAAGTAGGAGTAGGTGCACTCCTTCTTGTCGAGGACGATCTGCTCCATCTTGTCGTCGGCCTTGAAGACCAGCTCGGCACCGGCGCCGTTGAGCAGGTTCTTCATCTTGATGCGGACGGTGGCGGCGCCACGGCCGCCGCGGCTGTATTCGGTCTTGAGGACGACCATCGGGTCCTTGCCCTGCATGATCACGTTGCCAGCGCGGATTTCTTGTGCGAGTTTCATGGTGGATTACCGATCGGGGTCTGATTCAAATAGGGTGCTGATTGGGTTTCACTCAGGACGCACGCCGCACGAACGTGCCAAGGCGGCGCCATTTTGGCCAAAAAGCAAAGCCTCGCATTTTAACCTGAGCTTGTGACGAAATCCAGCAATTGCCCGGCAAGGGCTTTTTGCGCCAGCAAGCCGGTGCGGGACGCCTCGCTCGCTTGACGCCATGCGCCATCCGGGCTGCGCCACTCGGGCAACGCCTCGGGCATGGGCGCCAGCCGGTTCCAGGCCAGCCACCAGCCCCTTACCGCATGGCGCAAATCGGCAGGCCAGGCGGCCATCCAGCGGTCCATGAAGGCGCCGAGCTTGGCCGCGTGCACGCCGTCGTCCTGCTCGTAGATCTGCCAGATGTGCGGCCGGCCGGCCCAGAGCGCGCGCACGGCCGAATCTTCGCCGCGCACGAAGTTGAGGTCGCACGACCAGAGTATCCGGTCGAAGTCGGCTTGAGGAAGGGGCGCCAACTCGTGAAAGGCGAGGGCGCTGGCCGGGTGCGTTGGCCGCCGAGCCCGGGCCAGCCGGGTCGCCTGGCCGGGTGCCAGCAGCACGTGGGTCGCGCCTGTGGTGTCTGACGCGGCGGGCGGCCCATCAAGGCGATCAAGCAACTCGCCCACGGGCGCGCTGTCATAGCAAAAGATCAGGATGGCCTTGTCCGCGGGTGCCAGTTGCACGCCCAGCGATGCCAGGAAGCCCAGCCGCTCGGCTTCAGTCCGGCTCAAGCCTTGCTCGATCAAACCGGGCTCGCGCAGCAGGCCGCCCGTCGCAGGCGTGAAGCCGGGGTAGAAGAAGCGCTTGCTCAAGCCCGCGCCCGGCCCGCTCCAAACAGGCGAGCGCAAGCCATGGCTGCGCTCCACATAGTCTTCGGCGCTGAGGTATTCGAGGTTGACCCAGACGGGCGTTTTGCCTTGTGTCGCACGCTGCTGCATCCGCATCACGAACGCTTCGGGCGGGTCGCAGCCGAAAGCCTCGACGACCACATCGCCCGCCTGCAGGCCAGGCAGCGAGGCCGCGTCGCGCTCGGCGTCCTGCCAGCGGCAGACCTCGACATTCGCCTGACCTTGACCGGTCAGCAAGCCCATCGATGCGGATGGGTGCCATCGCACCTGCGGCGCCATCCACTGCAGCGCCGACGCATCGTCCACCCAGAGGCGCACCTGATGACCGCGCGCGCCCAGGTCGGCCGCGAGCCGCCAGCACACGCCGATGTCGCCGAAGTTGTCGACCACGCGACAGAACACATCCCAAAGCATCGGGGGATTATGGCAAGCGAGGACGGTCGCGCACGCGATGTCGGGGAGAATCTCGCCCCATGAACCTGCCGCCCGATTCCGACGACACTTCTGACGTCGATCCCGACGCAGCGCCTGACGCTGCCGATTCGCCTGTGCCTGCCGGCCAGGCCGAACAAGAGCAGGCCCGCGCCCGCATCTGGGAGCGCCTGCTGAGCGAAGTGGCTTCGCTGCCCGCGCTGCCGGGCGTCTACCGCTACTTCGACGCGCGCGGCGACGTGCTCTACGTGGGCAAGGCGCGCGACCTCAAGAAGCGTGTCTCCAGCTACTTCCAGAAGAGCCACGGCGGCACGCGCATCGGGCACATGGTCTCGCGCATCGCGCGCATGGAGACCACGGTCGTGCGCAGCGAGGCCGAGGCGCTGCTGCTCGAAAACAACCTGATCAAGACGCTCAATCCGCGCTACAACATCCTGTTCCGCGACGACAAGAGCTACCCGTACCTGAAGCTGTCGACGCAGACCTTCGCGCGCATGTCCTACTACCGCGGCGCGGTCGACCGCAAGCACCGCTACTTCGGGCCTTATCCCAACGCCTGGGCGGTCAAGGAGACCATCCAGCTGATGCAGAAGGTCTTCCTGATCCGCACCTGCGAAGAGGCGGTCTTCAAGAACCGCAGCCGCCCCTGCCTGCTCTACCAGATCAAGCGCTGCAGCGGGCCGTGCGTGGGCCTGATCGACGAGCGCGACTACGCCGCCAGCGTGGGCCAGGCCGAGCGCTTCCTGCTGGGCGAGCCCGAAGTCGTGCTGGCCGATCTCCAGGCCCGGATGATGGGTTACGCCGAACGCATGGAATACGAGAAGGCTGGCGAGGTGCGCGACCAGATCGTGTCGCTCTCGAAGGTGCTGCATCAGCAGTCCGTCGAGACCGTGATGGACAAGGATGTCGATGTGCTGGCCGTCAAGGTACTGGGTGGCCGCGCCTGCGTGAACCTGGCCATGGTGCGCGGCGGGCGGCACCTGGGCGACCGCGCGCACTTCCCGGTGCATGTGCAGGACCATGTGCTGGCGCCTGACGAGGATGCGTCTGGCGAGCAGGCCGATGCCCCGGTGGAGGCTGCCGCGCAGACGCCGCAAGGCGAGACCAGCAACGCCGAATCCCTGGTCGAAGCGACCGAGGTGCGCGTGCTCGAAGCCTTCCTGGCGCAGCACTACATCGGCGGCTCGGTGCCGGCGATGCTGATCCTCAGCCACCAGGTCGATCCGGCGCTGATCGACGCATTGGGCGAGCAGGGTGGTCGCAAGATCACGGTCGTGCACCAACCGCGCGAACAGCGCCGCGCCTGGCTGGACATGGCCATCACGGGCGCGGCCCTGTCGCTGGCGCGCCTCTTGAGCGAAGAGGGCTCGCAGCAGGCTCGCACGCGCGCGCTGGTCGAGGCGCTGAACCTCGAGCTCGATCTGGATGCGCGCGAGGCCGGCCTGGACGAGTCATCGCCATCGCCCGATGGCATGAGCGCCGAAGCAGGCCCAGACGACGGCGTCACGGCCCACGCGTCCGACGTCGTGCCCGGCAAGCACGCGGCCGCGCAGCCTTCGGGCGACCCGCTGGCCAGCCTGCGCATCGAGTGCTTCGACATCAGCCACACGGCGGGCGAGGCCACGCAGGCTTCGTGCGTGGTGTACGAGCAGCACAAGATGCAGTCCTCGCAATACCGCCGCTACAACATCGCGGGTATCACGCCCGGCGACGACTATGCCGCCATGAAGCAGACGCTGGAGCGCCGCTACAGCGCCGCTGGCATCAAGGCCGCGCGCGTGCCTGATCTCGTGCTCATCGATGGCGGCAAAGGCCAGGTGGCGATGGCGCGCGAGGTTTTCGAGAGTCTGGGCCTGCCCTTGTCGATCATTGTGGGTGTCGAGAAGGGCGAGGGCCGCAAGGTCGGGCTCGAAGAGCTGGTCTTCGCCGATGGCCGCCCCAAGCTGTCGCTCGACCCCAGCTCCGCTGCTTTGATGCTCGTCGCCCAGATCCGCGACGAGGCGCACCGCTTCGCCATCACGGGCATGCGCGCCAAGCGCGCCAGTGTGCGCACGGGCGGCAGCCGCCTGGAAGACATCGCGGGCGTCGGTCCCAAGCGGCGTGCCAATTTGCTGAAGCGGTTCGGCGGCGTCAAGGGTGTGGCCTCGGCCAGCGTGGACGAACTGGCCAGCGTCGATGGCATTTCACATGAACTCGCTGAGGAGATCTACCGTGCGTTGCGCTGATGCCGTTTCCCGTTCGGCCTGGAAGTGGGGCCTGGCCGTCGCCTTGCTCGGCGCTTTGCTCATCGCACTGGGTGCCTGCTCGCTGTTGTCGAAGAACGGGTCCAAGCCCGCGCCTGCGCCCACGCCCGGCACGACGCCCGCGCCGCCCCTGGCCGCATCCAAGACCGTGCCCAGCGCCAAGGGCCCGATCAAGCTGCCGCCGCCCGACACGCCACGCAGTTGGGCCGCGGCCCGCCTGCAGGCGGCCAAGCGCATGGTCATGGCCAACCCGGACGGCATCTACACGGGCACGCCGCCCGACATCCTCATGGCGATTCCGGTCATGAGCATCGAGCTCTATGCCGATGGCAGCATCCGCGCCATCACGGTCCTGCGTTACCCGAGCCAGGCGCGCGAGACGGTCGACATGGCGATCGCGGCGATCAAGCGGGCCGCGCCCTTCGGCGATGTCAGCAAGCTGCCCAAGCCCTGGAAGTTCAACGAGACCTTCCTGTTCAACGCTGATTTCAAGTTCAAGCCCATGACGCTGGACCAGCGTTGATGCCACAATGCACGCATGTTTCTGACTCTGCCCACCTTGCTCACCTGGGCGCGGATCGTCGCGATTCCGCTGATCGTGGGCGTGTTCCACCTGTCCTGGCCCATCCACCAGCTCAACCTGCTGGCCAGTGTGCTGTTCGTCGTGGTGGCACTGACCGATTGGGCCGACGGCTGGCTGGCCCGCCGCCTGAACCAGACCTCGGCCTTCGGCGCCTTCCTCGATCCGGTGGCGGACAAATTCCTGGTGTGCGCATCGCTGCTGGTCCTGCTTGAACTCGAGCGCGTCACGGCCATCGTGGCGCTCATCATCATCGGCCGCGAGATCGCCATCTCGGCTCTGCGCGAATGGATGGCGCAGATCGGTGCCTCGCGCAGCGTGGCCGTGCACATGCTGGGCAAGCTCAAGACGGCCGCGCAGATGGTCGCCATCGTGTTGCTGCTGTACGACGGCGACGTGGTGCCCGGTGTCAACACGCACCAGTTGGGCACTTGGCTGATCTACATCGCCTGCGGCCTGACCATCTGGTCGATGGCCTATTACCTCCAAAAGTCCCTGCCGGACATCCGCGCCAAGGCCCGCTGAGCCGCATCCCGCTCAAGCTCTGTTCGAGTCCCGTTAAGCGGCTGCCGATGTCCGCTCGGCACACCCATTGTCGGTCTGCTGTCAAGGGCACATATCCGCGCTCGAGCCCGATAGAGCCCCCGCTTGAATGGACATAGAATGATTTTTCCGGTCCTCAGCCGGAGTCGAGCCGTCCTTCCGGTGCTGTCCGCACATCGACTCAGCGCTGCAAGCACGCCAGATTTTGGATCTCGTTTCGTTGCACCTTTTGAGGGGATTTTTCGTGAACAAGTCCGAGCTGATTGAACACATCGCCAAACAGGCCGACATCTCCAAGGCCGCGGCCGGTCGCGCGCTGGAAGCTGTGATCGGTGGCGTGCAAACGACACTGAAGGGCGGCACCGTGTCGCCGGCTGGGGTTCGGCACCTTCGCCGTGAGCACCCGAGCGGCACGCACGGGCCGCAACCCGCGCACGGGCGATGCCATCAGATCAAGAAGGCCAAGGTCCCGAAAATCTCGCCCGGGCAAGGCGCTCAAGGACGCGGTGAACTGAGGCTAGAATACTGCCTTCGCGCAGACAGTCGGGTGCTTAGCTCAGTTGGTAGAGCGGCGCCCTTACAGGCGTAGGTCGGGGGTTCGAGCCCCGAGCAGCACCCACCACCGACAAGCCTGACGCCTTGCTGAACATCACGCTGAAAGCCACCCGGAGCGATCCAGGTGGTTTTTTGTTTTCGAAGATCGTTTTCAGGGCATGGGTCGATCGAGTTGAAAGCGCTTGCTCAGGATGCGGTCGAGCAAACCGATCGGCAGCACCTGCTTCATGAACGGCATCAGTGAGCTCTTCTGGCCCAGTCTGATCAAGGCCGGTGGCCGCGCCCGGCTGAGTTGCCGCACCAGTTCATCGGCGAACACATCGGCGGGCATCGCATCGCTCTGGCTCTCGTTGGCGCGTGCCAGCACGCCTTCGCGTATGGCCTGATGGGCGAGTCCGCCGCCATGTTGACCTCGTCCGCCGCGCGATCTCCGAACGACGACTGGATGCCGCCCGGCTGCACGGTGACCACATCGATGCCCAACGGCCGCAACTCCATGCGCAGCGAATCGGACAAGGTATTCAGCGCCGCCTTGCTCGCGCAGTAGGCACCCGCGAACGGCGTGGGCATCACACCGGAGACGCTGCTGATGTTGACGACCGTGCCGCGTCGGCGCCCGATCATGTCCGGCAGCACCGCGCGCGTCAGCGCCATCGGCGCGAACACGTTGACATCGAACTGCCGCTGCCATTGCGCATCGGGGATGTCGAGCAAAGGGCCCATGGCGCCGTAGCCCGCGTTGTTCACGAGCATGCCGACGGACAGGCCTGCGGCCTTCAACTGACCCAGCACGCGGGCGATGTCCTCGGCCTGCGTCACATCGAGCGCGCAGGTCTGGATCCTTGTTTGGCCAGGTCATCCATGGCGGGACAGGCGCCGCGCCGTCGCGCAGACCTTCAAGCCCCGGCGATCAAAGGCCAGCGCCAGGGCTTTGCCGATGCCCGAGCCGCAGCCCGTGATCAATGCGACTTCGTACAATGGGAGTTTCATGAGGTGGACCCGGATGAGCCGGCTACCGTAGCGATGTTCGGTGTCTTGCGCAAGGCCGTTCGCCAATCTGGCGCTTTTTGTTTCGAGATGCTTCGGATTCTGCTTTACCGATACGTCAAGAAGTATCCATGAACGACAGCGCCCACGACCCCACAAAATCGAACAGCTTTCGCGCCTGATGCAGCTCCAGGCCGTGGGCGACGACCACTTCACGGCCCAGAGCGACAACATCGGCACGCTCAATGTGTTCGGCGGCCAGGTGCTGGGACCATTCTTTGCACGCGGCCTACCAGACCATCCCATCCGACCGGCCGCGAGCATCGCTGCATGCCTACTTCCTGCTGCCCGGCGAGCACGCGCCCATCGACTATGAAGTGACACGCGTGCGCGACGGCCGCAGCTTCAGCATGCGCCGCGTGGTGGCGCGCCAGGGCGAGAACATCATCTTCGAGATGAACGCGTCCTTCCAGACCGCGTCGGACGGTGTCGAGCACCAGGCCCCCATGCCGCAGGTGCCCGGGCCCGAGGGCCTGGCCAGCGAGCGCGAGCAGCGCCAGGCCATCATCCACCACCTGCCGCCGTACTTCCACGACAAGACGCTGGCGCCGCGCGGCCTCGAATACCGCCCCGTCGAGCCCGTCGACTGGATGAACCCGGCCAAGCGCGAGGGCAGCACGGCCATCTGGCTCAAGGCCGTTGGCACCTTGCCAGACGATCCGGCGTTGCACCACGCGCTGCTGGCCTACGGCTCCGACCACGGCCTGCTGCTGGCCGCCATCGCGCCGCATGGCCTGAGCCTGTTCAAGGGCGAGGTGCGCATGGCCAGCCTGGACCACGCCATGTGGTTCCACCGTGACTTCCGTCTCGACGACTGGCTGCTCTACGTGTTCGACTCGCCCAGCGCCTCGGGCGCGCGCGGCCTGTGCCAGGGGCGCTTCTACACGCGCGACGGCAAGCTCGTCGCCTCGGTGATGCAGGAAGGCATGGCCCGGCTGGTGGGCAAACGTTGAAAAAGCGGGTCTTTCGCTCTTTCAGCGCATTCAAGTAAAGAAGAGGGGCAGCCGATAGCAAGGGTTTCTTGCGTCAACAGGGTTGCCCGTGAAACTGCTCCACCGCCTATCCATCCAGAACAAGCTCCTGTGCAGCATGGGCGCGTGCCTGCTGCTGTTCATGGGCGTGTCGGCCGCGCTCAACTGGAGCCTGTCCACGCGCAATGTGCGCGAGCGCGTGTTCAACGAAGAGTTGCCCGCCGTGGTCTCCTCGGTGCGGGGCGACATCCAGCGCCAGATCGCCGCGCCATTGGCGATGTCGCTGGGCGTGGCCAACAACACCTTCCTGCTGGACTGGGAAGCGGCGGGCGAGCCGGAGTCCGGCCTGGGCGCATGGAAGCGCTATGCCAACCAGCTCAAGAACAAGCTGCAGGCGGGCGAGGTGTTCTGGGTCTCGGAGACTTCGCGCAATTACTTCACCGAGTCCGGCGTGTCGCGCCAGGTGAGCGCCACCGACCCCAAGGACAGCTGGTTCTCGGGCTTCCTGGCCAGCAACAAGCCCTATACGCTGGACATCGGCCACAGCGAGGCGAACGGCGGCTACATGCTTTTCATCAACGTGCGCTTCGACGCGGGACAGGGCAAGCGCGGCCTGGCGGGCCTGGGCCTGCCGGTCACGGCGCTGGCCGATTCGCTCAAGGCCATCAAGCTGCATGACTCGGGCTTCGTCTACCTCGTGCGGGCGGACGGGCAACTGCTGGTCCATCGCGATACGGCTCTGGTCGATGGCACCCACACGATGAAGGACCTGCCCGGCTTCGACGCGGCCATCGTGCCCACATTGCTCAGCCAGAAGCCCTACGCCTACGCGACCTACAACGCCGCCGGTGGCACCCACGTGGTGGCCTCGTCCTACATTCCCGAGCTGAACATGTACGTGATCGCCGAAGTGCCCGAGAGCGAAGTGCTGGCGGGTGTCACGCGCACGGCGGCGCTCGCTTCGCTCGTGTCGGGCGTGATCGGCGGGGCGCTGGCCATCGTCGTGATCTTCCTGGTCAGCCGGGCGATCGCCGCGCCGGTGGGCCGGGCCGCCAAGCTCCTGGGCGACATCGCCGATGGCGACGGCGACCTGACGCGCCGCATGGAGGTCGAATCGCACGACGAGGTCGGCCAACTGGCCGGCGCCTTCAACCGCTTCGTGGCCTCGCTCGAGCACATGATCACCCAGGTGCGGCACACGGCCGAGTCCATCTCGGTGGCGAGCTCGCAGGTCGCCACGGGCAGCCAGGACCTGAGCCAGCGCACCGAACAGACGGCCAGCGCCCTGCAGCAGACGGCCTCGTCGATGGAAGAGCTGACCTCGACGGTGCAAAGCAACGCCGAGTCCGCCCAGCAGGCCAGCGGGCTGGCCAATGCCGCGGGCAACGTCGCCAACGAGGGCGGCCAGGCCATGACGCAGATCGTCAACACGATGCAGGAGATCAACGCCTCGTCGCGCAAGATCGCCGAGATCATCGGCGTGATCGACGGCATCGCCTTCCAGACCAACATCCTGGCCTTGAACGCGGCCGTCGAGGCCGCGCGGGCCGGCGAGCAGGGGCGCGGTTTCGCCGTCGTGGCGGGCGAAGTGCGGGCCCTGGCGCAGCGCAGCACGCAGGCCTCCAAGGAAATCCGCACCCTCATCACATCGTCCGTGGCGGAAGTGGAGGGCGGCAGCACGCTGGTCAGCCGCGCCGGCTCGACCATGCAGGAACTGGTGACCTCGGTGAACCAGCTGACCCAGATCATCCACGGCATTGACACGGCCACGGGCGAGCAAAGCCGGGGCCTGGTCGAGATCAACCAGTCGATCACGCACCTCGACGGCATGACGCAGCAGAACGCCGCGCTGGTCGAGCAGTCCACGGCCGCCGCGGAGAGCATGCGCACGCAGGCGCAGCAGCTGTTGCAGGCCGTCGGGGCGTTCAAGCTCTCCCAGGCGGGTTTTCCAGCAACGGGGGCCGGGAGCGGGCACGTCAAACGTGGGTAGAATGCGACCGCGCCACACCTCCATGTTGGCAGTGGGATTCAAAAGGCGAACCATGGTTCGCCTTTGTGTTGTCTGAAGCCCCTTTTGGTCCAAGTCACTGCAGGCCGGTCCACAGCCGGCCCAACGCCATGTTTGATTTCGTTCGCAAGCACACCCGCATTCTTCAGGCGCTCATGGTCCTGCTGATCCTCCCGTCCTTCGTGGTTTTCGGGATCCAGGGCTATTCCCGGTTCGCCAGCGATGAAGGCGTCGTCGCGAAGGTCAACGGCCAGAAGATCATGCAGACCGAGTGGGATGCGGCCCATCGCGACATCGTCGAGCGTTTCAAGGCCCAGCAGCCCGATGCAGACCCGCGCACCTTCGACAAGCCCGAGTTCAAGCAGCAATCGCTCGAGGCGCTGGTGCGCAAGTACGTGCTGATCGCCGCCTCGCACGACCAGAACCTGACGCCGCCCATGGCCCGCCAGGTTCGCATCTTCCTGACCGACCCGCAGTTCGCCGCCATCCGCAACCCCGATGGTTCGATGAACAAACAGATGCTGGAAGCGCGCGGCATGTCGACTTCGCAGTTCGAAGGCCTGCTGCGCCAGGAACTGACCGTGGGCCAGGTGCTCAACGGCGTGCAAGCCAGTTCCATGGCTTCGAAGCTGGCCAATCGCCAGGCCGTCGATGCGCTCTTCCAGGTCCGCGACGTGCAATGGATGAAGTTCGAGCCCAAGCAGTACGCGGCCCAGATCAACCCGACAGCCGAGCAACTCCAGGCCTACTACAAGGACCCGGCCAACGCCAGTTGGCTGACCGCGCCAGAAAAGGCCGACGTGCAGTACGTCGTGCTCGACCTGGACACGCTCAAGCAGCGTGTGACCGTGAGCGAGGACGACCTGCGCAGCGCGTACAAAGAAAACATCGGCCGCTACACGCAGCCTGAAGAGCGCCGTGCCAGCCACATCCTGATCAAGGCCGAAAAGAGCGCCACGCCCGAGCAGAAGAAAGCGGCGCGCGCCAAGGCCGAAGGCCTGCTGGCCCAGCTGCAGAAGAACCCCGGCCTGTTCGCCGAACTGGCCAAGAAGAACTCGGACGACCCGGGCTCGGCCACCAATGGCGGCGACCTGGACTTCTTCGGCCGTGGCGCCATGGTCAAGCCTTTCGAGGATGTGGCCTTCGCGCTCAAGCCCGGACAGATCAGCGGTATCGTCGAGAGCGATTACGGCTTCCACATCATCCAGCTGACGGCGATCCGTGGCGGCGCGGCCCAGCCTTTCGAGGCCGTGCGTGCCCAGATCGAGGATGACGCCCGCAAGCAGCAGGCCCAGCGCAAGTACGCCGAGGCGGCCGAGAAGTTCACCAACATGGTCTACGAGCAATCGGACAGCCTCAAGCCCGTGGCCGACGAACTCAAGCTCACGGTCCAGACCATGAACGACGTGCAGCACGAGCCCGGCACGAAGGACCAGGGCGTGTTGGCCAACCGCCGCGTGCTCGATGCGCTGTTCGACCCCACGAACCGCGCCAAAGGCCGCAACACCGAGGCCATCGAAATCGGCCCGAACAAGCTGATCTCGGCCCGCATCGTCAAGTACAGTCCGGCTGCTCGCCAGCCTTTCGAGGAAGTGCAGGCCAAGGTGCGCGAGCGCTTCGTGATCGCCGAAGCCACCAAGGCCGCCCGCAAGGACGCCGAAGCCAAGCTGGCGCTCTGGAAGCAATCGCCCGACAAGGCCACGCTGCCCGCATCGGTGCAGATGTCGCGCCGCAACGTGTTCTCGCAGCCGCCGGCCGTGATGGACGCCGCCTTGCGCATCCCGGAAAAGCAACTGCCTGCCTGGGCCGTCGTGGACATCGGCAACGAAGGCTTCGCGTTGCTCCGGGTGAACAAGGTGCTGCCGCTGACCATCTCGCCGCAGGAGCTGGGCGAGACCGAGGCGCAGTTCGGCGGCTACTGGGGCAAGGCTGAAGTCGACGCCTACTACCGGGCGCTCAAGCGCAAGTACAAGGTCGAGTACGTCAACGACGGCAAGAAGTTGATGGAAAAGGCGGCCGAGCCACAAAAAGCCGCGTCAGCGTCTTAAAAGCTTCAAAAAACGGGTTATAATTTTTGTCTTTCCGGTGGTGGCTATAGCTCAGTTGGTAGAGTCCCAGATTGTGATTCTGGTTGTCGTGGGTTCGAGTCCCATTAGCCACCCCACCAAATAATCTAACGCCGACAAGCACTTAGCGCCTGTCGGCGTTTTTGCTTTGGTGCTTCAAAACCCCCGGATATTCCCACGGTGGGAATATCCGATCAGAGCGACCGGCGCGGGACCTCGGTGTTGCGGTCGTACACGCGGGCCGTGACGTCCTTGTTTTTGTGCAGGTCAGGCAGTTCGCCGCGCTGCTTTTTGTGGATGGTCGTGTAGTACGCGCGCAGGTCGTGGAAGGTGAAGCGGTCGTCCTTTTTGATGACCTTTTCTTCGATGGCCAGCAGCACGCAGCGCTGCCACAGCGTTTTGAAGCCGCGGGCTGTGTAGGCGTTGTTGTCGCGCGTGGGGAAAACGTAGAGGCACTCGACGCCGCGCTCTTCTCGCAGGCTCGCGAGCCGGTCGAGCAGGCCGTCCATGGCGGGGCTGATCTCGATCACCTCGATTACCTCGCCTCGCTTCTTGGCGCGCTGCTTCGCGCGCTTGACCCGGATTTCGCCGAGCGAGGCTTCGCGCGCGCCGGCCAGCACCTCGCGGCGCACCTCGGCGGGTGCGCGGCCGATCTGCGGCCAGCAGAGGTCCCGGAACTCGACCTGGCGGTTTCCCGCCAAGCTGGCGTACTCAGCGGCCATGCCCACGATGCGGCGCTGTGGGGTTTCCTTGGACAGCCATTCGAGGAAGGCTTTCAGCACCGTGTCCTTGGGCGCGACGGTGTTGGGCTCGCTGCCGTGCGGCTCGACGCCGATGGTCGCGTTGACCTTGCACACGCCCAGCTTGATGCCGTGGCCAAAGAGCCTGGACAGCAGGCTTTTTTCGATATCGGCCCGCCGAGGCGAGGCCGCGCGCTCGATGTGGACGTACCGCGCCACCATGGTGGAATCGATCGCAGCGATGTGCACCTCGCCCAGCACGGCATCGATCTGCTTCCAGGCCGTTCGGTAGTCGGCCCGTGTGCCCTCCGTGAGCTTGGTCCACCTGGTGGAGATGGGCCGGCCCTTGATGTCGGTTTCCTGGGTGTATTGCTCCCAGACCCATCTCAGGGTGCCCATGCTGTCGCGCTTGCCGGTCAGCTCGAGCACCTTCTGCAGTGCTGCGTGCTTGTCCGTGCCCAGCGCTATGGGCTTGCCGGTGATCGGCTTGTAGCGGTAGGAAACAGTCTTGCCGTCCTTCCATGGGCGCGCTTCCATGCGCGGCAGCAAGCCGGCCGCGCTGGCGCGGTCTCTGGTTCTTCCCATGGCCTACGCCGCTGCGACGCGCCAGCGCGGCCCGGGCGCTCCTGACGCCTGCGGCGTTGCCTGGCTGAGCGGGCTGGGCTGCCTGATGCCGAAACGGCGCTCCCATTCGGTTCGCGCCACCAGAGGGCTGCCGTCTGGGCGGCGCTCGACATACAGGCCAAGGCGGCGCAGATAGCGCACCTTCGCCGCATTCTGAACGAGGCCGCTGCAAATGCGGTCCACCTCTTCGGGGCTCAGGTCGGGGCGTACTGCTTCCATGGTCAAACCTTCTTGATGGCTTCGCGCTTGCGCTTGAGGATCTCGCCGAGCTGGGCACGGTCGATCTCCTGGGCACCGGCCTTGATGGCCAGGACGCGCTTCGACTTGCAGATGTCGTAGTGGCTGTGGGGCGTGCCGGGCTTCTGGTGCCAGCGCCTGGCCACGCCGATGGTGTCGGCCATGGCGTGCAGTTCTTCGTCGGTATCGGCCAGCATGTGGCACATGATCATCCGACCGAAGCCGGCCTGCATGTCGTCGACGTAGACGGTCATTTGTGGTCGCTCCCGCAGCCAGGGCCGCCATTGCAATCGAAACCCTGGCCGCACACGGCGGGCATGGCCTGAATGCTCGAGATGCAGCGCACACAGAGGTGACGTTCGACCTCGCGGGCCGGCTTGACCAACCAGCCGGCGGGCTTTGGCCAGTTCTGCCAGTAGATGCCGATAGCGCGTCGGCCGCTGGCCGTGTGCTCAAGCGAAAGCACTTCGCGGCACAGGTCGCAGCGGTAGGTGCGGTCAACTGCCATGGACTTCCTCTTCAGTTATCGCGCTTTGTTGGGCGATCTTGCTGACCAGCACGTCCACCCGATCGCAGGCGTCGTTGTAGGCCTGGCGCAGCTCGCCTGATGCTTGGTCGCGATGGCCAGTAGGATCTTCATTGCGGCTTCGCAATCGTCAGGGTCGTGACGATCAAAGCGCCTGGAGGTCTCTTCGGTGTCGTCATCCTCATCGGGAAAGGCAGGACACCACCGATTCGTGAACGCTTCGAACGCATTGGCCAGATCAATGGCCATGGTGAGGTCGGCCTCGGAGGCCTTGGCCATTTTCATGCTGCATCTCCTTTCCGACGTGTGACGGTGATGCCCCGACCAGTTGGTGTGATGTCCTCACCCTTGCCAAACACCCAGTTGATCTCGGCCTGCGTGGCACCGCGACCGTGGGTGATGATCTGACCGCGAGACCCTACGATGTGATCGCCCATCAGCACAACGTGGTCGGCCGATGGCTTGTCCTGCGCCTTCTGTGCAACACAGGTGTCGGTGCAGGCTTGACATGGCACCTTGGTCACTGGGCAGTGCTTCTCGACCACGGGTGCGATGGGTGTGTCCTGCGGGGGCTGGGTGGCGCCGAAATCGGTGCGCTTCTTGTAGGCCGAGAATGCAGCAAGCCCTTCACGGATGCGGGCCGTAGAGTTGCAGTGACTGCGCTCCAACTGTTGCATTTCAAGATGGTCATGCGCGCTCAGCAATGCATTGCCAATGGCCCGAATCAAGTTGTCTTCACTTTGATCCACATCCAGAGCATCGGCTCCCTTAGGCGATCCCGCTATATGCATGAACACGGCATCCATTCGGTTGATGTACCAGACGCCAAACTTCTCCCAGTACTTCGCACGATCCAAACCCTGTTCGTCCGCATCGAGGTTGGCGAGCTGCAATGCAGCGGATGGTGCCAAGTCGTATAGCTCTCCTGTTGGCACCGCCTGCGTGCTGGGGGATTTGGCGTGAGCTTGGATGATGGCGCGCAACTCGTCGGCAGTCACCAGCATCATGTCGGGCTGATCTTCAGGACTCGTGCGGTCGGGTAGCTCGGCAACGTCCAGCAGCACGCTGTCAATCCACTTATACCCCTCACCGACCGGAGTGGCGGGGGATGGGGCGCGAGCCGCCTCGGCTCTGTCGATCACATAGCGAATGCCATTGATGGCCGCGCCAATCTCGCCGTGCGCGGCATCCTGATCGCTGACCATAGCGCGCACTTTGTGCAGCACGTTCATGGCGTAGCGAAGGTCGTAGAGATGGATCGGATCGACTCCATCCCCGCCAGCGGCGGACGCGGAGGCGCGACGCACGATGTCCTTGGCCAGTTGCATCAACCCGCCACGGTCGATAACGCGCCGGCCATCTTCGTGAGATTCGTCAGCATGAAGATCAGCTAGCGAAAGTACTTCGTCGATTGGCAACTCCCCCAGCGTCGCCGGCTGGGCGGGTTGCGTCTTCAGCGCTTTGTCTGCCAAACGGAGCATGCGCGCGATGTGCAGATCACTTGGCCCGTCGGTACGGCCGGGCGTGTGAATGTCCACTGCGTATTGAAGTGCTTCGCGCCATTCTTCAGGGGTCGGCTGCACAACTTGTGTGGCTTCGGGACGAACCAGACCAGATGTCATGCTGTCGATTTGGGTAAGCACCCCTATAAGGTCAGGGAGCAAACGCAATTGAGCGTGCTCTGGATAAAAGCGGCGATACATGATCTCTGCCAAGCGCGATGCGTAGCCCAGTTCGTCTTTGCGGGCTGTCTGCGGCGCCTCAGGATGCCCGGCGAGGATGGCCACGCCGTCCAGTTCATCCTGGCTCAACTGCTCCGGTGACGCTTCCTGGATGCAGGTCTCGTTCTCGACGTAGGCTTTGGCCCATGTGATGACCTGCTGCCATCCGCGCTGTTTGATTGTGATTTCGGCCATGTCAGTTCCTCGAAAAGTGCTTGTCGAAAATCTCCTCAAGGCGCTCAATCTGGCGCTCAGTGAGCATGCTGGTGTTGTCGCCGTTGTTGGTGCGGGCGACGATGTTCTTGATGAACTCGTTCTCCCAGTCGCTGACGTCGCGTGTGTCGGTCAGGCCGGCCACGCGCTTGACCATGGTGTTGATGGCGGTCATGTCGTGGACCTCACTTGAAGTACGTGATGCCGTCATCGCACAGCCAGCCCGTCTTGTCTGGGTTGACGCCCACGCCGACGTTCAGGTTTCCCTTAGCGTCGAAGCTGTACGTGTTGAAGGCATTGCCATCGATGTGCGCCGTGACCTTGCATTTGTGCTCGACCTTGAAGGCGTCCCATTCAGCTTGCTGTCGATAGCCAAGATAGATGAGGCCGATGAGCAACGCGGCGATCAGCAGAATGATCAATCGCATGTTTTTTCTCCTTGTGCCTGCGCACCAGTTGCTACGGCCTGCAGCACCAGATCGACGTCCACGCCGAGCTGGTGGGCCACGCGGTCTGCATGCTGGTCGGGCGTGTCGCCAGGGTGTGCGGCGCGGGACTTCTCGACCTTGGCCAGGATGGTGGTGATGGGGAGGATCATTGGGGCGACTCCAATCGTTTGAACTCGACCACCCAGACCCACGGGTTCGGGTCCCATGAGCCGGGGCCATTGATGGACAGCCAAAGCGACTTGAAGGACTCGCGCGGGCTGCTGTTGTAGGGACTGCCGCAGTACCGGACCAGTTCACCGTCCGGGCCCGGCATGCCATCCGTGTGGGGATACATGCGCCATTGCTTGCGGCTGCGGCTGTCGATGTGAGACAACTCGATGCCTTCGGCAATGCAGTCTTCGTCCGAAATGGACTGGAGACGCTCGACGCGCACGCCAGTGATTTCCAGCGTGATGCGGCTGGCCCAGCGTGGCATGTGGATTGATGGTTTCCACCCTGAGCTGTAGTCACCCAGGCACACATCGTCCGGTGTCGTTGCCTTGTAGCAAGGCAGCAGGTCATCCGGCTCCAATAAGGCCTGATCGGCCCGATACTCGATTCCCTCAAAGCCGCCCCACGGATCAGGGCGAGAGCCAATGCCCCAGGTCTCACGCACCCACAGCCGATCACCGACCTGACCGTATGGGCACGGTTGAGGCACGCTGCGATAGGCGTAGCTGTCGCGCGTCGGGCTGGTGAGCACGAAATTGCTTCCTGATCGCTCCACGGACAGGCCAGAGAAAGACAGGTTTAAGCCGCGCTCAAGGCCTCGCCATTTGACGATGCGCCGGGTCAGGTTCTTGCGGTCCTCGCAGATGCCGCGCACCATCGGGCCGCTGAAAAGAATTGGACGTTCTTTCATGGCCGCACCTCCGGGAAACCGTTGTGCTCGACGCCATCGAGCAGGCGGCCTGCGGCCTTCTTGCCGACTCGCTTCATGCCCAGATATGGCACGTTGTCTTCAAGAAGCTGCACAGACGCCTTGAATCGACCGTCGACACACAAAAAGCCGTCCATCTGGGCAGCAGCATCGAAGAATTCAGGATCACCTTCGCGAGCTACAAGGCGCATAGGCAGGCCATCGATATCCGGCTCTATCCATTCGCCCCACTGCTTGAACAGGAAGGGCACGCCGGCCGCCGCGCACTGGTCGCGCAAGTCGCGTGCCCAATCGGGGTGCATGGGCCTCGCACCGGGCCCGGACTCGCCGCCGACGATTACCCAGTCCAGCATGTGAAGCAACTTCGTGCGGTGCTCTTCCGGCATTCCACGGAAGGGATAACGCCCCAGCTTCGCCGTGAGGTAGTCCGCACGCATGATGTCAACAGGGCCCAGAAGCGGCTCCATACTCAGAAAGCGCACGCGCGCGGGCGCGGCCAGTAGCTTGGGGATGTCGCGGTCGGCCTCGCCCTGGTTCACCACCGTAATGCCCAGCCACACGTTGTCCATGGGCTGCCATTCGACAGGTTCATCCGCCAAGCGGCCCGGGATCGGCTGCGCACGAGCAATGGCGTCCATCATGGGACGCGCGTTGCCGATGCGCTTGGTGACCAGCAGCCAGTCCAGGTCCGGTGTGGCCGCGATCAGCTTGAACAGATCCAGGCGCCATGCCGGGTCGACCTGGTTGTCGAACACGTCGGCCAGGGATGCACAGAACACGCGCTGACGGCGGCCGTGCTGCGCGATGAACTCGGCGGCATTGGCTTGCCACTTTAGCGGCTTGCGCCAGTTGGCAGGTGCTGTACGGCGGCGCTCACCGCCCCATGCCACGGAACCCGAGCGCTTCGCCCAGCCTTCGGCATAGCAGTGGTCGCAGCCCGGGCCGACCTTGGTGCAGCCGACCCACGGGTTAAACGTGTGGTCCGCCCATTCGATCTTGGTGTTCTCGCTCATGGTAGCACCTGCGACACGGTGATGGCGGCCACTAACGGCCGCACCCAGATGGGCGTGCTGCCGAGCTGGAAGGTCTCGCCGTTGCGGGCCAGCAGGATGGTGCGGCCCATCACCTCGCCGATCGCTTTGGCGGCCTTGCGTGGCACAGCATTGCCGATGCCTTCGCGCCAGCGCTGATCGCTCGCGCCATCCATGACGAAGTGCTCGCCGAGCGCGCCGGCCCCACCAGGTGCAAACCACTCTTCCGGGTCGATGATCGACTGCAGCGCGGCCAGCTCGAGCGTGGTGAAGGGGCGATGCCAAGTGCCGTCCAGCGCCTGGATGCGGCACACCAGCTTGTCCGTGGCGTCCGGAAGTGCGGGCAGTTTGCCAACTTGCACAGAATCGCAAACTCGGGGGTCCTGCACCGACCAGCGGCCGTTGTCGTGGCACGCGGCCGCGCTGACGGCGCCTGACGATTCGACCCATGGCACGACGCCGTAGTGGCCGCCCGTGAGGTAGTGGTCGCCTTCCTTGCGCTGCATGCCTGGGCGTGGATCTGCCAAGGCGAAGGCGCCTTGCCCAGTCGTGCTGCCAGCGATCACCGTTCGAGTTGAGCCGCTGTATTCGGCCACGGAGTACTTTGCGTGCAGCGGACCGGGTGCTGGACGCGGATCTGCGAGACCTTGGCCACCAGCGCTCGGCCCTGTGCCTGCCGTAACTGTGCCGGCCGCTTCGTCATAGCGCACGATCTTGAAGCAGTTGTTGTGCTTCGTCTCGGCGCAGCGGACGTCAGCCACGCTGTAGGCGCCCTGGCCTGGGCCCTGCTGGCCCGCGATCGTGCCCGTGCTGTCTTCCCAGCGGCGCACACCGTAGGCCTGGCCATCCTTCCACTGCGACGATGGTTCGAACCGCATGTCGGCGACCGCGAAGCGGCCGTTGCTGGGCAGACTCTCACCGGCCACGGCACCCATCGAGTCGTTCCAGGCGTTGACACCGTAGCCGGCGGCGAACACCTCGGCGCGCACGTCGGCCACAGAGAAGGCACCTGTGAGCGCCCGGGCATTCCCCGTCACCACACCGGACGAATCGCCCCAGGCCTTCACGCCCATCGTGCCGTCATGCATATCGGGCACGATCAGGAAGTCGCGCAGCTTGCCATCCTTGACGGCCAGCTTGTTGAGCGAGCGCCAGTCGCTGCCGGCCTCCACGAAGGCCAGGCGCACCCAGGTCTTCCAGTTCAGCGATGGTATGCGGTGCATCGGGCCGCCCGCCATGTCGCCGGGCATCGGCATGTGGCTTAGGATCTCGCCCACGGCCCGCAGCGGACGTTTGGGCGGCTCGTACAGGAAGGGCTTGACCTTCTCCATGTGGCGAGCGACCAGCAGGAAGCGCTTGCGGCTCTGCGCCAGGCCGTCACCCAGCTCGCCGCAATCGTGCGTAGTCTCGCTGACCGCGTAGCCGAAGTGGCGCAGGATGGCCACGATCTGGTCCAGCAGATGGCGGCCACGGCTGGCGATGCGCGGCACGTTCTCGAACACGAACAGGCCGGGCGGGTTGTCGGTGAAAGCCTCCATGGTCAGCCACACGCCGCGCAGCGTCAGCTCGTTCAGTGCCACGTACTTGGGGGTCGTGCTTTTGGTCGCGCTCAGCAGCCCGCTGAAGCCCTTGCAGGGCATGCTCGTGAAGACGATGTCGGGGAACTGGTGATGGGCCGCAGCGCGGAAGTCTTCGGGCGTGGCCTCGCGCCAGCCGGCCGGGGGCATATGGCCGTGGAAGGCCTGGTACATGCCCAACGTGAAGAGGTCCAGCTGGGTCTGCTTGACGCCGGTCAGGCGCTTGAAGTCGGCGCATGCGCGGGCGTCGACATCGATTCCGCCCACGCAGACCATTTTGCCTTGCATGCCTGGGATGGAAGGATCGGCGTCGTTGAAGCCGGCAGCACCGCTGCCGATGCCGCCGCAGACGTGAAAGTGTTTGACCTCTTGAATGCTCATGCGTGTCCTGCAATTTCGTGAACGGGTGGTTGGGAGAGCGTCAGCTCGGCGACCTGGGCACCCAGCGTCATCTCGGCCATGGCGATCGCGCTGATGCGTGCCTGGTGCATGAAGAGCTCGAACAGCATCGGATCGTGGACGCACAGGTCGCGGCGGATGGACGCGATCTCTTCGGCGCCTTCCATCGTCCCCACCTTGGTCCAGTAGGCACGGTAGAACTTGCCTTCGTCGCGCACGGAGACGTGATGAGTGCAAGGCTTGGACTTGCTCATGAGCCGTCCTTCATGCCCAGGTAGCGGCGATACGGCACCTTGTGCCCCCCCACAAGGAAACCCCAGCCGTTGATGCGCGGACCCATGATGAAGAGCGTCCACACGCCGCCATCGCTGACCTTGTCGATGCGATGGAAGGTCTGGGCCCGAGCCTTGACCGTGTCGCCGGTGTTGCGGAAGCGGAAGGCACCGAAGATGTCTTCTTCCACATAGAAGCCGTCAAGGATGATGGTGCGATAGTCGAATGGATGATCGTGCAGATCGCGATCGCTGTCTGGCAGAACAATGTGGTGGATGCGCAATGAGAAAGGCACCCATGACCTGGGCATCAGGTTGCCCTCTTTGTCTGTGTGCAGCAAACAGCGCGGCATAAGCCACCAGCGCTTCATGTAAACGACGCTGCCGTCATGGGTGATAGTGACGTACGGGCTACGCTTGGCGCAGCGGATCAGCCAGCCGACCAGGCGCGGGCGAGAGGCGATGAAGAAGGCGATGAACTGCCACATGTGTGTCTTGTCCTCAGGTTGCGTTGAAGAGGTGCCGGGGTTTCGGGCCTCCCGGCAGGGCGATCAACCCGCCTCGGTTTTGACAGTGGCCGTGCTGGGCCCCGAGGCGAGGAAAGAAGGCGTCAGGCCGCTTGGAGTTGACGGTCCTTGATCGCGAAGTACACGGTCTTGCAGCCGTCCACGTCGACCATGGCGTTGTGGGCGCCGGACAGTGGCTGGCCGGTAAAGAACTCGTAGGCCTCGCGCAGGTTGGCGGACTTATGGTGGTTGCGGCCGAACGCCTTCATCTTTGCCGTGGGTGGCAGCTTCAGGATCGGCGTGGAAAGCTTCTGCGTGCACTCGGCTGTGCCGGCCTTCCAGATGTCGGCTTCGGTGTCGCCGAAGAAGCGCTTGAGCGCGATGCGCATGATCCGGGCGTCGAAGGATTCGTTGTGGCCGATGCGCAGGCGAGGGTCTAGCGGCCGCCACAATTCGTAGAACATCGAGGCCACAGCCTCCTCAGGCACGCCTAGGTCGTAGGCCATCTCGGTCGTGATGCCGTGCACGGCGGCCACTTCGTCGGGGATGACCCAGCCGTTGGGGCGCACGATGATGTCGATCGCCTGGATCACCACGCGGGTGTCGAGGTTCACAAGCTGGGCGCCGATCTGCACGATGTGCGGCTGGCGCGGGTCTTCACTGGGCTCGCTGAAGAGCGGCAGGCCCGACGTTTCGGTGTCGTAGAAAAGAGCGATGGATGGGGACACTTTCGTACTCCGGTTGGTGGTGGAAACTGATGCCACAGGTCCTGCTGTGGTGTTGGTGGTGGGCCGACGCACCACCTGGTGATGGCTCGGGAAACGCTGCCGTGTGGATGTGAGTGGATGACTAACGAGGCCAAGTACCCCGCCACACGCGATGCGACCGCCTTTGTCGGCCCGGAAATTTAGTAGGGAAGGCCATCGTCCTCGTCGATGTCGCGCGTGTGCTGATCGCTTTTCAGCAGGCGCGTGATCTGCTCGGGCGGCATGTTGCGCAGCACGTCAGCCGCGCTGTAGGGCACGACGGGCTTGTGTTGGATCTGCTGGGCGGCCAGGACAGCGGCCGTGGAATCGCACCAGTTGATGGAATAGATCGGCGCCTGGCCCAAAGCTGCGCGTGTGCGCCTGAATCGTCTTCGACACGCTCCGGCGCTCGCCCGTGCTGTAGTCGTATTCCTCGTAGGTGACTTCGGGAACGTCGACGCGCACCATGGCCTGGCCGCCGAAAGTCTGTTCGGAGATGTGGCCGGCAATCTTTTGGTGCCCGAAGAGTTCGACGATAGCGTAGAGGGCCTGGGCCTCATCGTTGGTATGCTGATTCATGGTCTTCTGCTGGTGGTGTTCGGCTGAGATGCTCCGGTCAGACCGAGACATCACTGGCACAACGGCGGATGTCTTCGATCGCCGCACTGTTCGACGCGAAGAAGTCGGGTGCGATGCGGCCTGTGCTGGCCTCATAGATGAGGCGGCCAGCCGTCTCGCTGCCCAGGGTCTGCTCGAGCTTGGCGCCGGCTTCACCGCCGAAGACGATGGCCCAGCCAGCGCGGCAGTGGGTGGTGCCGCAGTGCCAGCGCTCCATGTTCAGATTGCCGGCCTCGGCTGCTTCAAGCACCTTTTTGTCGAGATCGGGAATGACCGGCACGACCAGTGTCTTGATGGAATTGAGATGGTCCACGGTGTCGGCGCTGGCGATGCCCAGCACGCGGTCCACGGTGTCGTCGCTGGCGATGCCCAGCACGCGGGCCACGGTGGCGGCGCTGGCGATGCCCAGCACGCGGGCCACGGTGTCGTCGCTGGCGATGCCCAGCACGCGGTCCACGGTGGCGGCGCTGGCGATGCCCAGCACGCGGTCCACGGTGGCGGCGCTGGCGATGCCCAGCACGCGGGCCACGGTGGCGGCGCTGGCGATGCCCAGCACGCGGTCCACGGTGTCGTCGCTGGCGATGCCCAGCACGCGGTCCACGGTGTCGTCGCTGGCGATGCCCAGCACGCGGTCCACGGTGGCGGCGCTGGCGATGCCCAGCACGCGGGCCACGGTGTCGGCGCTGGCGATGCCCAGCACGCGGTCCACGGTGTCGTCGCTGGCGATGCCCAGCACGCGGGCCACGGTGGCGGCGCTGGCGATGCCCAGCACGCGGGCCACGGTGTCGTCGCTGGCGATGCCCAGCACGCGGGCCACGGTGTCGTCGCTGGCGATGCCCAGCACGCGGTCCACGGTGGCGGCGCTGGCGATGCCCAGCACGCGGGCCACGGTGTCGTCGCTGGCGATGCCCAGCACGCGGTCCACGGTGGCGGCGCTGGCGATGCCCAGCACGCGGGCCACGGTGGCGGCGCTGGCGATGCCCAGCACGCGGTCCACGGTGTCGTCGCTGGCGATGCCCAGCACGCGGGCCACGGTGTCGTCGCTGGCGATGCCCAGCACGCGGGCCACGGTGGCGGCGCTGGATGTCGAGTCCTTCAGCGCAATAGCCAATTCTGTGTCGCTCAGAGATTCGATGTTTTCCAGAGCCTTGCGGCGCAGTTCACGTGAGGCCTTGATCTGGTCAATGAGACCGATGAATTCAGTTTGAGAGGTTGATTCCATGGCTATGGTCTTTACAGGTGGTGGAAAGATGGAAAGATCTGAATGGGTCAAGCCGCTTCAGCCAGCGCCTCGCAGCGGCAAACGCCGCCGTGCACCCAGAAGGCCTCCACGCTTTCCAGCCAGGCGCTGGTGGCGCTCTTGAGCGTGGCGCCCACCAGCACGGTGTCGACCTCGCTGTTGATGCCCAGCGTGTCCAGCCAGGCCAAAGCTTGTGCACGGCCCTGCAGATCGAGGATGTCGAACTCGTCGACCATGAACATGCGCAGGCCGGACAGGTGGCTGACCATCTCGGTCAGCATCGCGTCGGCGCGCCACTTCTCCGACTTGCTCAGCAGCTGATGCAGCCGGCCGCCGAAGGTGATCGACATGTCGGCGTTGATGACCACGCGCAGCCAGCTGGTGTCCTCGGCCGATTGAGCCAGTCGCGCATTGACGGGAGCCAAGGCTTCCTTCAGCAGGTCGCCAGGGATACCGTTCGGGCCCAGGGCTTCGGCGATGGCCAGCCACGCCATGATGTCCTTGTGGTGGTCGGCGGCCTTCGTCGTCTTCTGGCCAGCGTCGGTCGCAGCGCGCTTGACGGCGGTCATGGCGTCGATCTGCTTGGTGAGATCGGCGCGCGCCGCCTGCAGGCTGGTGACTTCGCCCTTGGCGGCCAGCAGTTCGGACTCTTTGACATGAGCGCCGGCGGCTTCCATGGCAGCCAGGCGATCGCGCGCCGCTTCCGCTGCAGCCAGGTCGCGCTGGTCGTTCGCGAGCGCCGTCCTGTTGATGCGCAGCGCCTCGCGCAGCGCCGGGATGCGCTGCAGGTCGACGGTCGCCATGGTGTCGCCATCGGCGTGCATGAGCTGGTTGTCCTGCACAAACAACGCCACCCCACAGTCCGGGCACTTCATGCGGGTGCTGGCGGCCAGCAGCGTCTCCAGCTGGATTTCGAAGCTCTTGGTCTCGGCCTCGTCGACGCTCATCTTTGTCTTGATACGATCGATCTTGCCGGCTTTCTCCTGCAAAGCGGCCCGGTCGGCGGCTGCGCTGCTTTGCTGGTTGATCTGCGCTTGTAGCGCGCCGACCTTCTGGTTGGCTTGGGCCAGAGCCTCGTCGGTGTCTGCGGCTGAGGACAGCAGCGCATCGAGCGCGGGCTGGGAGAACTCGGGCACCTCGGCCACCCAGTCGATGGCCTTTTCCGAGCCCCACTGCTCGCCCGTGACCGTCTTCCAGGCGCCCTTGCTCAAGGTGGCCTGCTCGGCCGCCAACTTGGCGGCGTCCTCGAAGCCGGCCCGCAGCATGGGCACGACGCGCTCGGCTTTGGCCATGTCGGCACCACGCTCCTTCAACCGCGCCTTCACCAGATCGCTGGTGATCCTGATGTCGAGCAGATTGAAGAGGAAGGTCTTGCGGTCCTTGTCGGACAGCGAAGACAGTCGCGTCGCATCCAGCACGTACGGCAGCGCTACGTGCTCGGCGGCGTGCTGGCCCTTGCCCTTGGGCAGCACCATGTAGTGCTCGCGGCCATCGGCCATGACCGTGACTTGGCCAGCGGCCTGGCCTTCGTGCACCAGCTGGGCGTAGTCCTTCTTCAGGGTGATGCCGCGCGCGAGGGCGCCTGACAGCGCCAGGGCGACGCCCTGCAGGATGGAGGTCTTGCCGTTGCCGTTGCCGCCGGCCAGGATCGTGACGGGACGCTGCAGGTGCAGCACCACGTCGCGCGCGCCAAACACATTGGCGATTTCGATGTCGGTGATCTTCATGGTGGTGTGCCTTAGACGCGTGCCAGGTACTGGTTTCGGGTGATCTGCTCGGCGCGGGCCAGGCCGGGCAGGCCATCCTTTTGCGCATCGACGTTGACGTTGTCTGCTTCGCGCTGCCGTGCGGCCATGAACAGATCGGGGTCGTAGACGGTGTGCTCTGAATAGCTGACCAAGCCATCCTTGTCGGTGGTCTTCAAGTACAGGTAGCGGCCCTGCATGTTGGTGTTGATTGCCATGGTGGTGATCTCCTATTCAACGTGTTCAAGAAGGACGATGCGGTTGCCGGCCGTGTCCATGGCGGACACCAGGCCAGCGTGTTCCATTGCTTCCAGCAGGCGGGCGGCGCGTTTGTAGCCAATTCGCAGGTGGCGCTGCACGAGCGAGATCGAGGCGCGCTTGTGTTCGACGACGATGTGGACGGCCTGCTGGTAGAGCTCGTCCTCGCCGTTGGCCTGCGCGAGCAGCGCGGAATCGGAAGGCCCATCCCATGGCGCCTCGGCGCCGTCAGACCGTGTAGAGGCCTTGAGGGTTGGCTTGGCCTCGTCTGCGGGCGCTGGCGTGAAGAGGTCGGACGCCGCCAGCCCACCGAGCGCGTCGATCAACTCGGGGATGAGTTGCGTGAGCTCACCTGTGGCGATCGCTACATCGGCATCCCAGGCCTCGTCTTTGGTGTTAGCCGTGTTCTGGCTCAGCACGACGTCCAGGAACTCGATGCGCTTGATCTGGTTGTGCTCGCTGAGCAGGAACGAGATGCGGTCCCGCCATGTCATGGCCAGCTTGACCGGCGCCTTGCCCTGCAGGATGTGCTCTCGGATCTCGGCCGTGTCCAGATTGCAGCCCTTGTAGCTGGCGGCCGACTTGAGTTCGTCCTGAGACTTCAGGTCCACCTCGCGATCGATGCTGAAGTTCGGATGCGCGTAGGTCTGCAGCAGCCAGCCCGCCATGGCGCGGCTCGGATCCGTGTTGGTCACGAAGCGCGCCACGCTGATGCCCGGCAGGCTGCGTACCAGCATCGTCATGATGTAGTCGGCCTTGGACTCGCTCGCCGCATCGATCACGATCAGCTGGGCGCCCTGGTCGATCCACACGTAATACATCGTGGTCTTGGGGAAGGCTGCGGGCAGCAGTTCCTCTAGCGCGCGCTCCTTCAGCTCCTTGTGGGCCTTCTTGCCCGGCTTGCGGCCGGTCTGTTCTTCCACCTGCTTGGCAAGTTCGTTCACGCGCTTGTCGAGCACCTGTGAGGGCACGGCCTTGGTCTCGATGCACAGCTTCAGGAGCTTGTGCTGGCCCTGCTGCTCGACCAGCGCGCCGTGCTCGACGCCGCGGGGCGGCACCCAGCCAGCCGAAAGAGTCTGGAGGGAGCCACACGGCACGAAGGCGAACTTTTTCAGCTCGGCATCGATGTCGGGCGTGGACATGGTCCATTCCTCGCCGATGCGATAGAGGTTGGCGTGCTTGATCATTGCTGGCGACCGTGGTCAAGGGGGGGATGGGGCGCGCGATTACTCGGGGGCCTGGCCAGCCGCGCTGGACGAGCGGCGGCGCGTCGTGGTCTGCTGGCCCTGTTGGGCCGCAGTCTGCGAGGCGGGAGGCACCAGCTGGCCGCCGTTGATGTCGTCGCGACGGCGGCGATAGACGTCCATCAGGGTGTCGAACTGGTCCTGATCGATGACTTGGTCGCGCAGCAGGCCGGACGCCTCGTCGGCCATCGTGTCGAGTGTGTCCGGGTCCGAGCAGGCCGCCAGTTTGTCGGCGAAGCCGTCGAGGTCGAAGGCGGGCGTGGCGGCTTGCTGTTTCGCTGCAGAGGCGTTTCGTCCCGCAGATTGCGTGTTCTGTTGCGCTGGAGCGGCTTTCTGTTCCGCTTGCGACCTGGTTTGTTGCACCGCCTCGGCCTGGGCTTGCTTGACAGATGTGCTGCCCACGGTGGGTGATGGGCTGTGAGTGATGACGCCGTCACTGTCAACGCTCGGCATGTCGGTTCGCAGCGATTCGCTGGTGACGGTGTACGAGCCATCGCTACGGACATCGACCACGTCGGCCAACTCTTCGGCTGAGCTGAGGCCCATGCTGATTTCGGGCGCGTAGCCGCGTTGCCAAAAGGCCGCAGACCGATAGATGAACATCTGATCGGGCATGGTCTTCCACTTGCTGCCGCTCTTGTTGCACCAGCCTTCGGCCTTGACCATCTTCCAGTCGACCCATATGCCGAACAATTTCTCACCCGTGGACTTTTCAATGGTCCAGGCCCGGCAGCCGTAATCGTCGGTGCCAGGCGTGCCACGCCATTCGTATCGCAGCGATTCATAGCGTCCGCAGGTGTTCACCGAGGCGATCAGGAACTTGGACGACCAGCCAGGCTGGCCGTGCACGATGTACAAGTTCTGCATCACCATCAGCTCATCCGCGTTGAGGCGGCGGGCGAGGTTCAGCGCGATCATGCAGTTCGCCACGTTGCCCTGGTATTGGGCGGGCACCAGGCTGGACGATGCGAAGGCATTGGCAACGCGCTGCAAGAGTGCGAAGCCATCGCTGTCGAAGAAGCCAGCCCGGACAATGGCGGTTGGCCTGGGTTGTTGCAGATGGGCGAGTGGTGTGGGTGAGGTCATCGAGACGAGTCCTTTACTCGTGATATGGGCAGGTGGACCAGCGCGCGCAGTACTTCGGCGAGCACAGCATCGACGTGGGGTTTGGGGGGAAGAGTCCGGTGCGGAACATGGAGGCCGCGAATTGAATCAGTCCGGGCGCGTCCTCTGTCCCGACCATGACGCGCTTGGCGTCGAAGATCGGCGACACGGCTGTCATGGCGCGGGTGTTGGTTTGCAGTGCGATGATCTGGGCGCCGACCGTGGGCAGCTTCTCGCCCTGCTCGAACATGATCTGGTAGGTGCCCAACTGCGGGCTGCGGCCCTTGGTCTTGGCCAGGCCATCCTCGATGACGGCCACGCCTGTCTTCACGTCGGGGATGACGATGCCACCAGCGGACTGGGCCACACGGGCGCGGTCCATCGAACCCGTCAGGCGTACGGTGATGCTGTTGCCGCAGTCGATGTCCAACGGTGGCAGCTTGGCCTCGACGCTGATGTACTCGAACTGCGGCGCGATGTCCATGCAGTAGCTGGTGTGCAGCTTCAGGCCGATGCGCTCGGCCTCGCGTACGGTGATGTCGTCTTGCTGGTAGTCGACATCGCGGTCGGGCTTGTGCAGGGCGTCCACGAACACGCCGGCCGCATCGTCGATCGAGATGGGGGCGGCGCCGCTCAGTCGGCTGCTGTCATAGGCCGCCGTGCTGGCGTGAATGGACGTGCCCAGGTGAGCGCGCAGGCCGGCGGCCTTGCGGATACCCAGCAGGTGCTCACCTTGCCACGCAAAGGCACAGTCGAACAATTTTCCCCATGACGATGCGCGCACCGTATAGGTGGTCTGGAAATCGCGCGGCGCGTTCAAGGCAACATCTCCATCAGCTTTTCGATGAACACGATGTGCACGAAGCGCTCGCTGTCGAGGATGGCCAACACGCCTAGCGTGATGAGGGCGACACCAGCCAGCAGGGCCAGCACCGTGGTGACGGCGAACATGTCGAGGCCGCGCCACCACACGCT
>JASGJC010000002.1:0-74929 GCA_049840915.1 Aquabacterium sp. | reverse complement strand
TTTGCGTGTCTTGAATTCTGAGTGGTGAAAGCCCTGTCATGGCATGTCATACGAGGCAGGTTATATTCCCCATCTCATAACGATTCAATCACGGGATTTTGAACATGACCTATCGTCTCAGGCCGCTGGCCTTGATGCTGGCCGCCGCATGCCAGTTCGCTTCGATCAATGTGTCCGCCGCGGAGTTGCTGGTCAACCCTGGCTTCGAAACCGGCTTCACCGATGTGACGGCCTGCACGGGCAGCAGCGCGCCGATCACCAAGGGCCAGTTGGGCAACAACTGGGAGAGCAACAACTGCTGGATGGATGCGCCGGGCGCCAAGGTGAACTTTGCACCTGGCGCGGCACGCACGGGCAGCTACAGCCAGATGGTGACCACGACCGGCGCCAACGGCAGCGCCATGATCGCTTCGTTCGTGATGCTGGCGTCGGGTCAGCGTTACACCACCACCGTCTGGATGAAAGCAGACCAGCCCGTCGATGTGGTTCTGCAGCTGCGCGCCTGGCTGGCGCCCGCCACGGCATATGGCACGACCGTGGCCAAGGTCGGCACCAGCTGGGCACCGTTCACATTCGAGAGCGTGCCGCCCGCAACGGGGACGCAGACACCCGGCGGCCTGTTCATCCTGCCCAAGGGCCCGGCCACCTTGCTGATCGATGACGCCAGCGTGACCGGCGTGGCCGATCCGAGCGTCGGTGTGCAATCGGGCTTGCAGACGCGCGCCGGCGTCACGATCCCGGCCAGCTACTTCGGCACGCACATCCACCGCAGCCCGACATGGCCCGCGGTGGGCAAGGCCATCGGCAGCGAGCGCCTGTGGGATGCGGGCGGCTTGCCCATCAAGAGCGGCAACACGTACCAAGACAACCAGATCGGCGCCAACTGGGTCAGCGTCTATGAAAACCCCGCATCGCCCAATTGGTCCGCCTTCGACGACCACGTCAACCGTGCCCTCGCCAACGGCAACGATGTGGTGATGGTGCTGGGCGGTGCCATCCCCACTTGGGCTTCGTCCGACCAGCAAGGCACGGGCAACTGCAACTTCTATGGCAATGGCACCGCCGCGCCGCCCAAGGCCGACAACGACGACCAGATCTGGAAGAGCTGGGTGACCGCCGTGGCCACGCGTGGGCTCGGCAAGGTGCACTACTGGGAAATCTGGAACGAACCCTATCAATGCCCCGCCTTCGTGCAGAACCCGAAGCGCCTGGCCGAGCTGACCGCCAAGGCCCGCGCGATCCTCAAGTCCATCGACCCCACGAACGTGGTGCTGTCGCCGAGCTTCGACCTCAATGACAACGCCTTCCTGGACAGCTACCTCCAGGCCGCCAAGGCCGCCTACCCGAACGGCGAAGCCTATGGTGACAACTGGGCGTTCCATGCCTACCCTAACATGATCGGTGCGTGGCTGGACGACCGCGTGGCGAAGACGGGCGCGGCCGTCGACATCCTGAGAATGCGGACCGAGCCCGAGTCGACCTTCGACACCGAGCACCTGGTGCTCAACGCCAAGACCGTGCTGAAGCGCTACGGCGTGGACACGCGACCCCTCTGGGACACGGAAAGCGGCTACATCTGGGCCTACGCGGCGAACGGTGGCCCCAACGATGTGGCCGCCGTGCCTTTCATCGCCCGCCATTACCTGCTGGGCTGGGCCGCAGGGCTGGATCGCAGCTACTACTACGCCTGGGATCAGCGCGCCAGCACCGACCCCGACACGGGCGTCATCACCGGCTGGCCGGTGGCGGGCTCGCGTGAAACGGCGACAGACAACTTCAACTTCGTCACGACGGCGGCAGGCCTGGCCTATGCGCAGGTGTCCAAGTGGCTGACGGGTGCGAACCTTTACAGCATCAACAAGAACGTCGATGGCGCGGGCACCTGGGTGATGACGCTCAAGCGCGGCACGGCCGCCTCGCAGGTCGTGTGGAACCCGGCCTGGACCTCCACGGGCTCGACGATCTCGTACACGCCCGCCACGGCCTTGTCGCGCCGCAGTGACCTGTCCGGCGCCACCACCACCGTGGCCGGCGCGTCGACGATCACGGCCAGCCCGGTGCTGTTCTCCGCGCTGGCGACGACGGTCAGCGCGACCTCGTCCGTCAACGCGGTCTGGCAGGGCTGGAACCTGAACGTGACGCTGACGGCCAACCTGTCCGGCGGCTCGACCCCGAGCGGCTACGTGCAGTTCCAGCTCGACGGCAAGAACCTGGGCTCGCCCGTGGCCTTGTCTTCGGGCCAGGCCGTGCTCAAGACCACGGACATCGACGATGCCGCCGTGGGCATCCACGCCATCACGGCGAACTACCTGGGCGACAGCTACAACCCGGCCAGCACGTCGGCCGGCGTGAACGTCAAGGTGTGCACGGCCCTGGGCGCCTGCCCTTGATGGCGCGCGGGCACGCGTCAGATCTCGTGAAGGATCTCGGCGCTGTGCCTGCCCCACTTGGCGATCGCGACCAGGCCGTTGTCGGCGATGACGACTTCGGCGCCGGCCACGTTGCCGATGAGTTCTTGCGCCAACTGCTGATGGAGCTCGTTGTCCTCGACGAGCAGCACGCGCATGCCCTGCAGCATCGCGCGGGCCGTGTTGGCCAGCTGGGCGTGGCGGGCCGCCGTGCCGGGCGAGGGCGTCTTGCCGAACAGGCCGCCGACGACCTCCTGCAAGGCCGATTCGCTAACCGGCTTGACGAGGCGGCCATCCAGATGCTCCAGCTCGATGCGCTCGTCGATCACGACAGCCAGGCGTCCTGCACGACGTCGTCGGCATCGGCGCGCGTGCCGAGCATGCGGTAGGCGATGCCGAAGAGGCGACCCCGATGGGCCTGGAAAGCGTCGGCGCTCACTGCCAACCCGGCATCACGGGCAGGTCCGTCGGGCCGATGTCGACACCGAACTGCGACAGCAAGGTGGTGGCCTGGCCCCGGTGGTGCGTCTGGTGATTGAACACCTGCATGACGGCGGCCACATAGGGCAGCGTGAACTCCTTCTGGTACATCACGCTGAAGAAGGTCAGCGTGCGCGAGGCCTTGACAGGCGCGAGGCTGGCGGCGAAGTCGATCAGCTGCTGATCCATGGCGACGCGGGCGGCGCGCAGCTCGTCGAAGTCGCTGAACAGTTCTTCGTCGGCTGACTTCATCGTCACCTGCTCGCCGTTAAAACGCTGCAGCCACGAGCGGTCGCCGATCAGCAGGTGGTTGAGCGTGCCGTGGATGGACTTGAAGAAGGCGTTGCGGTCGGCCTTGCGCTGCTCGTCGGACAAGGTCGCGGCCGCTTCGTAGAGCTTGCCGTTCATCCACTGGTTGTAGCGCGCCATGATCATGGCGTAGTCGCGCAGGTTCCAGCTGTGGTCGATGTCCATGGCTCGGCCTCCTCGTGCATTCATCGGCAGGCCTCTAGCCTACCGTTGTTTGCGCCGGGTGTGGCCGGGTCAGGCAATGGACTGGGTCAGGGCTTGGCCGGCAGGTAGAACTCGCTGGCCAGCAAGCGCGGCTCGCGCACCAGCTTGCCGCCGGGGCCCGGCACCTTGAAAGGCACGATCGCGCCCGCGGCCAGGATGCCCGTGCCGCCCAGCGCCTCCTGCGCGGCCTCGATCTGCTTGTCGCTGGCGCCGGAGGGCGTCAAGTCCAGGCTGGGGTTGACCACGGGTGCCGTGACATTGAGCTTGGTCGCGGCCAGCGAAGGGCAAGGCGCCGCGATGCACACGATGCCCGTGCTTTTGACGCCATAGAAGGCGCCCACGGCCGAGTGCGTGCCCTGTGCCTGCCAGCCCTCCGTGACGGTCAACTGGTCGGCCGTGTAGAAGCCCGCCGGCGCGGGCTCCAGCACGCCACGGACCAGCGCGCGGCCCCGGGCCAGTGCCGCTTCGAACGCGGCCTGCTGCTCGGGTGTCCAGCCCAGCGCCTTCGTGTCGAGCTGCACGGCATGGCATTCCTTCTGCTGCGAGCCATCGGCGCAGCGCGTCAGGATCTGGTTCACGGCCTTGACGAAGTAGCCGCCGCACATCGGGTAGGCGCACTTGCGCATGTCCTGACGGGTGACGACCAGGTAGCTGTCGCGCGCCTGCGGGGCGGGCTTGCCCGTCTCTTGCGCGGACGCCGTCAAAGGGCTGCCCAACAAACTCAGCACAGCCAGAACGGAAAGGGTCAATGACTTGATCATGTTGTCCTCCAGCGGATGGTTGAATGCTGGCTGACTGTAGGCGCGCACCATGGCCGCTCCATCAGGGTATGACCTCAAACCCCTGCAAGAGGCTTTGCAGGATGTAAACGCACCGACGCCTCCGTCAGCGCCGCCACATGATCAGGCGCCGGCCTGCAAGGCATCCAGCCCGGGGTGCGGCCAGCCCAGCAACTCCGCCAGCCGCGTGACCACCCACGTGGCCTCGGCCGCCGTCACGCCGGCACCGGGCGTGAGCAGGCCCTGATGGCAGCGCGTCAGCACCTCCTGCTCGTCCACGCCGATCTCGACATGGATGCTGCGGCAGTGCATCGTCAGGTGCTGGGCCAGGTCCTCGCACATTTCGTAGCGATCGCGCAGCTCGCGCAGCGGCGCGGTCAGCCGTTGGCGCGCATCGGTGTAGAGCTGCGTGTACGAAGGCGGGATCTCGATTTGGTACTCATCTGACATACCGCTTTGTACCTCATCCGCGCCCTCGCCCTGCCATCGCGCCGCCGCATCGGACAATCTCGCCATGCACGCCCCGATGACCTGGCGATTCAAACCCCGCCTCACGCTCCAGACCCTCACCCGCGGCGACGGCCTGCTGGGCATGACCGCGCACGCTCGTTTCGGCCCGCGCGGCCACCAGGTCACGCTGGCCCGCATCGACTGGACCTACACCGGCCCACGCGGCCTCTACTGGGCCCGGCCCGCGCCCACGACCATCCTGCACGTCCGCCCCACGGCCACCGAGTTCATCGCCGACGACAACGGCCACATGCACGCCTTGCAGCGCGACTTCCACGCCGAGGCTGAGGCCCTCGATACCCTGTTCGACACCGGCCTGCAAGCCATCGAGCCCAGCGCCCTGCAATGGCGCGCGCCGCAACTGGCGCGCGAGGCCGGCCAGGCGCACGAGCCGCTGTGGTCCCTGCTTCAAGAAGACCAGTTCGGCGAGTTCTGGTGCGCGCAACTGCCCGTGCTGCAGGCGCAGGGCTGGTCGGTCGTCGTGCGCCCGGGCTTCGCGCACCAGAGCACGCCGGTCACGGCCTGGCGCCTCATCGTCAGCCCCGACACGGGCGAGGTCGAAGGCAAGGAAATCGCCGACCCGATCGCGCCCAACCCCGTGGCCATCGCGCCTCTGGGCCAGCCGCACCGCGAAGGCTCCTGGCTGATCACGCTCGGCGTCGAGGTCGACGGCCAGAAGCTCGACCTCGCGCCCATGATCGCCGAGCTCATCAAGCGCGACAAACGCTGGCTCGACGCCAGCGACATCGCTGACATGGATGACGCGGCCATCGTCATCCTGCGCGCGCCGGGCGGCAAGCGCATCGAAGCCCCGACCGCACCGCTCAAGGCCATCGTCGGCGCCATGGTCGACCTGCTGATGGACCCGCGCCGGCAAGAAGGCCCGATCAAGGTCACGCAATGGGATGTGGTGCGTTTGGACAAACTCCGCGAAGGCCTCTTCGCCACGCAAGGCCAGCGTGCCGGCGTGCACGGCCAATGGGCCTTGCAAGGCGACCCCGGCCTGTTCGAGCTCGCCAAGCGCCTGCGCGCCGCGGGCACGCCCCAGCTCCAGCCAGATCCAGCCGGCCTGGGCCTCAGCCTGCGCCCCTACCAGCGCCATGGCGTGGCCTGGCTGCAGTACCTGCGCGAGCAGCACCTGGCGGGTATCCTCGCCGACGACATGGGTCTGGGCAAGACCGCGCAAGCGCTCGCACACCTGCTGATCGAGCAACAAGCCGGCCGTCTCGACCGCCCCGCCTTCGTCGTGCTGCCCACCTCGCTCGTCTTCAACTGGGTGGCCGAGGCCAACCGCATCGCGCCGGCTTTGCGCGTGCTCGTCCTGCAAGGCCCCGACCGCGCCGACCACATCGGCCGCATCCCCGACCACGACCTCGTCCTCACCACCTACCCGCTGCTCTGGCGCGACATCAACGTGCTCGCCGAGCAGCGCTTCCACACCGTCATCCTCGACGAAGCCCAGACGGTGAAGAACGCCGCCAGCCGCAGCGCCGCCGCCGTGCGCCGCCTGCAGGCCCGCCATCGCCTCTGCCTGACCGGCACGCCGCTCGAAAACCACCTGGGCGAGCTCTGGGCCCAGTTCGATTTCCTGATGCCGGGCTTCCTGGGCGACATGCGCCACTTCCAGCGCCAATGGCGCGACCCCATCGAGAAAAACGGCGAGACCTTGCGCGCGCAGCTCCTGTCCTGGCGCGTGCGGCCCTTCATCCTGCGGCGCCGCAAGGCCGATGTCGCCACCGAGCTGCCACCCAAGACCGAGACCATCCAGCTCGTGCACCTCGAAGGCAAGCAAAAAGCCCTGTACGAAAGCGTGCGCGTCGCCGCCGACGAGTTCGTGCGCCGCGCCCTCATCAAACAGGGCTTCGAAGGCTCGCAGATCGCCGTGCTCGACGCCCTGCTCAAGCTGCGCCAGGTCTGCTGCGACCCCTGGCTGCTCAAAGGCCGCCAGACTCCGCGTGGCATGGAGCGCGCCAAGCTCGCCTGGCTGGCCGATACCCTGCCCGCCCTCGTCGACGAAGGCCGCCGCGTGCTGGTGTTCTCGCAGTTCACGGAGATGCTGCACCTGATCGAAGCCGAGCTGATCGAGCTGGCCGTGCCGCACACCATGCTCACGGGCGAGACCGCGCCCAGCCAGCGCGCCGAGGTCGTGCGCGCCTTCCAGGCCAAAGAGGTGCCCGTGATGCTGGTCAGCCTCAAGGCCGGCGGCGTCGGCCTGAACCTGACCGCCGCCGACACGGTCATCCACGTCGACCCTTGGTGGAACCCCGCCGTCGAGCAGCAGGCCACCGACCGCGCCCACCGCATCGGCCAGGATCAGCCCGTCTCCGTTTACAAATTGGTGGTCGCCGGCAGCATCGAAGAGCGGATTTTGGCGCTCCAGTCACGCAAGGCCGCCCTGGCCGACGGCGTGCTCGGCAGCGACGCCGCCCAGGCAATCAAGTTCAGCGAGGATGATTTGGCGACGCTTTTGGCCCCGATCTCGTGACATCCGCCACATATTTTTGCAGTGCACAAAAAATTTCACCCTGTTACCTAGGGTTTCCACCCACTGCTACGTGATTTCCCTTAGACTCCGCTGCATCCAATTTAAGGAGTTGAACATGGCTCAGACATCTGTGAATTTTGGCGGCGTCTCGAAGCAGTCTCCCGCTGAGTTGGCCCACAAGCAACTGGAAGTCGAAAAGGTCGGTGTGATCGTCGGCTTCCTGGCTGGCCTGCCTTTGGCGGTCGGCCCGGTTGGTGAGTTCCTGGCTTCGCATGGCGCGTCGAACCTGGTTGTCGATGCCGGCATGTTCCTGACAGTGGCCTTGACCACGGCTGGTGGGTTGCGCATCGGCGCCACGCTGGCGTCGCTGCTCGGCGCGCGCAAGTAAGCTTTCGCTTTCCCTGGTTTGTTTGCCTGCCTGCGGCTTGCGGGGCAGGCAAGGGCTCCAAAGCAAAACGGCTCAGTCCTGATCAGACTGAGCCGTTTTTGCTGGCCTCTTTTGCCTCTTCGGCCTCAAAGGGCCGGGCGGCTGACGGCCCAGGCCACATTCACTTGGCGGCTGCTGGCCGGCGACGCTGGGCGATGCCCACGGCGGCCAGGCCAAGGCCCATCAGTGCGTAAGTGGCGGGTTCCGGCACCGCGGCCGTGGCATTGATCCCGGCCAGACGGAAGGCGGACAGATCGCCCGTGGCGCGGATCGTGAAGGTCGTGCCCACGGCATTGGGCAGCGAGAAGGTCTTGACCAGCAGGCCGTTGTCGTTCTTGTTGCCCAGCGACACGGTCGTGTTGCCCCAGCTCACGGTGGCGTGGTCGAAGGAGTCGAACAGGCCGTTTTCCCACAGCGAGAAGCGCAGGCTGCTCAGGTTGACGGCCTGGTTGAAGGTCAGCACCAGGTATTCGCCCTTGTCATTGGGGGTGAACGGGCCGCTGGTGATCTCGCCGATGTCCAGGGGGCCGCTGCTCACGCCCAGGCCGTCCCAGCGCTGGTCGACATCGACCTGCTGGCCGCTGCTGCTGTAGGCGCGGATGGTCACGCCCAGGTTGCCCGCCACATACGTGGGTGCGCTGCTGACGTGGTCGAAAACCGGACCGTCGAAGTAGAACTGGAAGGTGCTGTCGGGCACCGTGGCGTGCGCGGCCAGCGGAGCGGCGGCGAACATCGTGATACAGAAGGCTTTCTTCATGAGCGACATGGGCGTTCCTGTGGTGAATGTATGTGCCGTCAGCCGGCACTGGCTAAGGGTTTTAATCTAACCTGATATGGCTATTGGATGACATCCCGCCATTGCGGGGGGGCGCAAAGCGGACATGCCTCGCAGCCAAGAACAGCTTGCACGGGATATTGGCCTGGCGCTACAATGGAAGGCTTTTCGGCTTTCGCCTGCTCTGGATGCAGAGGGCGAGGCCGTTTTGTGCTTGCGGCCTACAAGCCTTCGCGCAAGTTGCCTTCCGGTTCGTTCAAGCCGGTGGGTATGCTGCGCAAGTGCTTGATCTGCAAGTGTTTTTATCAACGGGAACCAACGGGATTTTTTAAAAATGCCAACGATCAATCAGCTCGTGCGCCATGGCCGTCAGGTCGAGGTCACGAAATCCAAATCGCCTGCGATGCAGAACTGCCCGCAGCGCCGTGGTGTGTGCACCCGCGTGTACACCACGACTCCCAAGAAGCCGAACTCGGCTTTGCGCAAGGTCGCCAAGGTGCGCCTGACCAACGGTTTCGAGGTCATCTCGTACATCGGCGGTGAAGGCCACAACCTGCAAGAACACAGCGTCGTGCTGGTTCGCGGCGGCCGTGTGAAGGACTTGCCCGGTGTGCGTTACCACATCGTGCGCGGCTCCCTTGACCTGCAAGGCGTCAAGGACCGCAAGCAGTCCCGTTCGAAGTACGGCGCCAAGCGTCCGAAGAAGGCCTAAACAGCTTTCTTGAACAAGTTTTCGGCCTGCTTCATCAGCGCGTCACCTTCGGGTTGCAAGCTGCTGTCGAGAAGGTCGAGGTGGCGGTAGCGTCCAGGTTGTCTGGGCTGGTCTACCGAGTAAGTGGGGTCTTTTTTATTGTTGATGAGACTCCGGATGTTGGCGAAAGCCCGCATCAACTGAAGCATTGAAAGGAATCGAAATGCCTCGTCGTCGCGAAGTACCCAAGCGTGAAATTCTGCCCGATCCAAAGTTTGGTTCGGTCGATCTGTCCAAGTTCATGAACGTGATCATGGAATCCGGCAAGAAGGCTGTGGCCGAGCGCATCATCTACGGTGCCCTCGAACAAGTCGAAAAGAAGGCCGGCAAGGATCCGCTGGAAATCTTTAACGTCGCTTTGAACAACATCAAGCCCGTGGTGGAAGTGAAGTCCCGCCGCGTGGGTGGTGCGAACTACCAGGTTCCCGTTGAAGTTCGCCCCTCACGTCGTATCGCTCTGGCCATGCGTTGGCTGAAAGAGTCGTCGCGCAAGCGTTCCGAGAAGTCGATGGCCCAACGTCTGGCCAACGAACTGCTCGAGGCCGCTGAAGGCCGCGGCGGCGCGATGAAGAAGCGTGACGAAGTCCACCGTATGGCTGAAGCCAACAAGGCCTTCTCGCACTTCCGTTTCTAATCCACCCTCGGCAGTTCTGCTGCCAATCAGGCGTCCGGTCCGCGAGTTTCGCGGCCGGCGCTTTGTCCAATCTGGAGTGACACCATGTCCCGCAAGACCCCGATCGAGCGCTACCGCAATATCGGTATCTCGGCTCACATTGACGCCGGCAAGACCACGACCACCGAACGCATCCTGTACTACACCGGCGTGAACCACAAGATCGGTGAAGTGCACGAAGGTGCCGCCACCATGGACTGGATGGAGCAGGAGCAAGAGCGCGGCATCACGATCACGTCGGCTGCCACGACCTGCTTCTGGAAGGGCATGGACCTGTCCTACCCCGAGCACCGCTTCAACATCATCGACACCCCGGGCCACGTGGACTTCACCATCGAGGTGGAGCGTTCCATGCGCGTGCTGGATGGCGCCTGCATGGTGTACTGCGCCGTGGGCGGTGTGCAGCCCCAGTCTGAAACCGTGTGGCGTCAAGCTAACAAGTACAAGGTGCCCCGTCTGGCGTTCGTCAACAAGATGGACCGCACCGGCGCGAACTTCTTCAAGGTCTACGACCAGATGAAGCTGCGCCTGAAGGCCAGCCCCGTGCCCGTCGTGATCCCCATCGGCGCCGAAGAAAACTTCGTGGGCGTGGTCGACCTGCTCAAGATGAAGGCCATCATCTGGGATGAAGCCTCGCAAGGCATGAAGTTCGACTACCAGGACATCCCCGCCAATCTGGTGGAAGATGCCAAGAAGTGGCGCGAAAACATGATCGAATCGGCGGCCGAGGCCACCGAAGAGCTCATGAACAAGTACCTCGAAGATGGCGACCTCTCCGAGGCCGACATCAAGCTGGCCCTGCGCACTCGCACGATCAACTGCGAGATCCAGCCCATGCTGTGCGGCACCGCGTTCAAGAACAAGGGCGTGCAGCGCATGCTCGACGCCGTGATCGACTACCTGCCTTCGCCGGTGGACATCCCGCCCGTGTCGGGCACGGACGACAACGACCAGCCCACGACCCGCAAGGCCGACGACAGCGAGAAGTTCGCGGCCCTGGCATTCAAGCTGATGACCGACCCGTACGTCGGTCAGCTGACTTTCGTGCGCGTCTACTCGGGCGTGCTGAAGTCGGGCGACTCCGTCTACAACCCGATCAAGGGCAAGAAGGAACGTATCGGCCGTATTCTGCAGATGCACGCCAACCAGCGTGAAGAAATCTCCGAGATTCTGGCTGGCGACATCGCCGCTTGCGTGGGCCTGAAGGAAGTCACGACGGGTGAGACCCTGTGCGATCCCGACGCCATCGTGACGCTGGAAAAGATGGTCTTCCCCGAGCCCGTGATCTCGCAGGCCGTCGAGCCCAAGACCAAGGCCGACCAGGAAAAGATGGGTATCGCCCTGAGCCGTCTGGCCAAGGAAGACCCGTCCTTCCGTCTGCGCACCGACGAAGAGTCCGGCCAGACCATCATCTCCGGCATGGGCGAGCTCCACCTGGAAATCATCGTCGACCGCATGAAGCGCGAATTCGGCGTGGAAGCCAACGTGGGCAAGCCTCAAGTGGCTTACCGCGAAACCATCCGCAAGACGGTCACCGAAGTCGAAGGCAAGTTCGTTCGTCAGTCGGGCGGTAAGGGCCAGTACGGCCACGTCGTGCTGACCGTCGAGCCGATGGAGCCGGGCGGCAAGGGCTTCGAGTTCGTCGACGAAATCAAGGGTGGTGTGGTTCCTCGCGAATACATCCCCGCGGTTGAAAAGGGCATCATCGACACGCTGCCTGCCGGCGTGCTGGCTGGTTACCCCGTCGTTGACGTCCGCGTGCGCCTGACCTTCGGTTCGTACCACGACGTCGACTCCAACGAAAACGCCTTCAAGATGGCCGCTTCGATGGGCTTCAAGGACGGCATGCGCAAGGCCAGCCCCGTGATCCTCGAGCCCATGATGGCCGTGGAAGTGGAAACGCCGGAAGACTACGCCGGTACCGTGATGGGCGACCTGTCGTCGCGTCGCGGCATGGTGCAGGGCATGGACGACATGGTCGGTGGCGGCAAGGTCATCAAGGCCGAAGTTCCCCTGTCGGAAATGTTCGGCTACTCGACCTCGCTGCGTTCCGCCACGCAAGGTCGCGCCACGTACACGATGGAGTTCAAGCAGTACGCCGAAGCTCCGAAGAACGTGGCTGAGGCCATCATCTCTGCGCGTGCCAAGTAAGGCCCACCCCCTACGCGCTGCGCGCGCCCCCTCAAGGGGGCGACAGCCTGGAGACCGGCGGAGCCGGATCTCTGGCTGTTACTGGATGACAGAAGCTGTGGTGCGTGTGGGGTGGTGCGGGTGGTAACATCCGCGCCTGCAAAATTCAAAGCCGGTCTTCGGCGTCACCTCGACTTCCGGTCGGCGTGATTGGCTTGCTGCCCATGGCGGCCAATGCTGGAGACCTTAAACATACATGGGCATCTGTTCTTTGCTCTCTAGGAGATTGAAATGGCAAAAGGTAAATTCGAACGGACCAAGCCGCACGTGAACGTGGGCACGATCGGTCACGTTGACCATGGCAAGACGACACTGACGGCCGCGATCGCGACCGTGCTGTCCAAGAAGTTCGGCGGCGAAGCCAAGGCTTACGACCAGATCGACGCAGCACCTGAAGAAAAGGCCCGCGGCATCACCATCAACACCGCCCACGTCGAGTACGAAACGGCCAACCGCCACTACGCTCACGTCGACTGCCCCGGCCACGCCGACTACGTCAAGAACATGATCACGGGTGCCGCCCAGATGGACGGCGCCATCCTGGTGTGCTCGGCCGCCGACGGCCCGATGCCCCAGACACGCGAGCACATCCTGCTGTCGCGTCAGGTGGGCGTGCCTTACATCCTCGTGTTCCTGAACAAGGCCGACATGGTCGACGACGCCGAGCTGCTCGAGCTGGTCGAAATGGAAGTGCGCGAGCTGCTGTCCAAGTACGACTTCCCCGGCGACGACACCCCCATCATCAAGGGTTCGGCCAAGCTGGCGCTGGAAGGCGACACGGGCGAGCTGGGCGAGCAAGCCATCATGAAGCTGGCCGAAGCGCTGGACACGTACATCCCCACGCCTGAGCGCGCTGTGGACGGCACGTTCCTGATGCCTGTGGAAGACGTGTTCTCGATCTCGGGTCGCGGCACCGTGGTGACCGGCCGTATCGAGCGCGGCATCATCAAGGTCGGCGAAGAAATCGAAATCGTCGGTATCGCCGCCACGCAAAAGACAACTTGCACGGGCGTGGAAATGTTCCGCAAGCTGCTGGACCAAGGCCAGGCTGGCGACAACGTCGGTATCCTGCTGCGCGGCACCAAGCGCGAAGACGTGCAGCGCGGCCAGGTGCTGTGCAAGCCCGGTTCGATCAAGCCGCACACGCACTTCACAGGCGAGATCTACGTGCTGAGCAAGGACGAAGGCGGCCGTCACACGCCGTTCTTCAACAACTACCGTCCTCAGTTCTACTTCCGCACGACGGACGTGACCGGCTCCATCGAGCTGCCGGCCGACAAGGAAATGGTCATGCCTGGCGACAACGTGTCGATCACGGTCAAGCTGATCGCCCCGATCGCCATGGAAGAAGGCCTGCGCTTCGCCATCCGTGAAGGCGGCCGTACCGTCGGCGCCGGCGTCGTTGCCAAGATCCTCGACTGATTCGCATGACACGGGCCCATCTCTGCCCCGGGCCGGGGTGGGCTTCCTCATCGCTCTTTAATTAAAGGAAGTGTGTCATGGCACAACAGAAGATCCGCATCCGCCTGAAGGCGTTTGACTACAAGCTGATCGACCAGTCGTCGGCTGAAATCGTGGAAACCGCCAAGCGTACCGGCGCCATCGTCAAGGGCCCCGTGCCCCTGCCGACACGCCTGCAGCGTTTCGACATCCTGCGTTCGCCGCACGTCAACAAGACGTCGCGCGACCAGTTCGAGATCCGCACGCACCAACGCCTGATGGACATCGTCGATCCCACCGACAAGACGGTCGACGCGCTGATGAAGCTCGACCTGCCTGCCGGCGTGGACGTCGAAATCAAGTTGCAGTGAGGTGATGCGCTCCCCCGCGGGCGCATGACCGAACCCGAAACCGCCCCAGAGCCTCGGCTCCCGGGCGGTTTTTTCATGCCCGGGGCGCCTGCATGTGTTGCGGAAATCCCGGCGCGTTGCTATACTCGCAGGCTTTCCCGTGATGGGTGGGTTGCGCGTTGCCTAAATTTTAAGCAATTCAGGCGGTGTGCGAGCCACCAAAAGCAGGAATTCGAAGGCGATCTTCATGTCCGTACGTCCGTAAGTCCGTACGAGTGTGAAGTCGCCGAAAGAGTCGGCCCGGCCAATCGATGTCGGGCTTGTGTAAAAGGCCTCCAATTGTGAGGCTGGAGAAAAAACCATGAGTCTTAGCAATCGCATCGGATTGCTGGGCCGCAAGGTGGGCATGATGCGCATCTACACAGACGACGGCGACGCCGTGCCTGTGACAGTGCTCGACGTGTCCAACAACCGCGTGTCCCAGGTCAAAACCGTTGAGACTGACGGCTACACCGCTGTGCAAGTGGTGTTCGGTGCCCGCAAGGCATCGCGCGTGACCAAGCCCGAAGCTGGTCACCTGGCCAAAGCCGGCGTCGAAGCCGGTGAAGTCACCAAGGAATTCCGCGTGACCCCCGAAGTCGCCGCTGAGTACAAGGCCGGTAGCACCATTGCGCCCGCAGCCCTGTTCCAGGCTGGCCAGCTGGTCGACGTGCAAGGCACTTCGATCGGTAAGGGTTTCACCGGCACCATCAAGCGTCACAACTTCGGTTCGCAACGTGCTTCGCACGGTAACTCGCGTTCGCACAACGTTCCCGGCTCCATCTCGATGGCCCAGGATCCTGGCCGCGTGTTCCCCGGCAAGCGCATGTCTGGTCACCTCGGTGACGAGACCGTGACCACGCAAAACCTCGACATCGTGCGCGTTGACGAAGCCCGTCAACTGCTGCTGGTCAAGGGTGCCGTGCCTGGCGCCAAGGGTGGTTTCATCACCGTGCGTCCGGCCGTCAAGGTCAAGGTCAAGAAAGGAGCCAACTGATGGCACAGCTCGAACTGCTCAATGAGCAAGGTCAGGCTGCTTCCAAGGTTGAAGCATCCGATACCGTGTTCGGCCGTGAGTACAACGAAGCCCTGATCCATCAGGTCGTCGTCGCTTACCAGGCCAATGCCCGTCAAGGCACGCGCGCCCAGAAGGACCGCGAAACCGTCAAGCACACCACGAAGAAGCCCTGGCGCCAAAAGGGCACCGGTCGTGCCCGCGCTGGTATGTCGTCCTCGCCGCTGTGGCGTGGGGGCGGTCGGATTTTCCCGAACAGCCCTGACGAAAACTTCACTCAGAAGGTCAACAAGAAGATGTACCGCGCCGGCATGGCCGCCATCTTCTCGCAACTGGCTCGCGAAGGCCGTCTGTCCGTGGTCGATTCGATCACTGTCGACGCCCCCAAGACCAAGCTGCTGGCCGCCAAGCTGAAGGCCATGAACCTGGACCACGTCCTGGTCATCGCCGACAACGTGGACGAGAACCTGTTCCTGGCCGCTCGCAACCTGCCCAACGTGCTGGTCGTCGAGCCCCGTTACGCCGATCCCCTGTCCCTGGTCTTCTACAAGAAGGTCCTGGTCACCAAGGGTGCGATCGACAAGCTGCAGGAGATGTTCGCATGAGCACTCTGAAATTCGATGAAAGCCGCCTGTTGAAGGTGCTGGTCGCTCCGATCATTTCGGAAAAGGCCACTGCCGCCGCCGAAGAGCGCGGCCAAGTGCTGTTCAAGGTGCTGCGCGATGCCACCAAGCCCGAGATCAAGGCCGCTGTCGAGCTGCTGTTCAAGGTCGAAGTGAAGTCGGTGCAAGTCCTGAACCAGAAGGGCAAGACCAAGCGTTTCGGTGGCCGTGTCGGCCGTCGTGACCACGCCAAGAAGGCCTTCGTGTCGCTCGTGGCCGGTCAAGAGCTGAACTTTTCTGGGGAGGCTGCTTAAATCATGGCTGTCGTCAAAGTCAAACCAACCTCGCCTGGCCGCCGTGGCGTGGTCAAGGTGGTGCACAAGCACCTGCACAAGGGCAAGCCAGAAGCCTCGCTGCTGGAACCCCAGAAGCAGAACTCCGGCCGCAACAACAACGGTCACATCACGGTTCGCCACAAGGGCGGTGGTCACAAGCACCACTACCGCGTGGTCGACTTCGTTCGCAACAAGGATGGCATCCCTGCAAAGGTCGAGAGCATCCAGTACGACCCGAACCGCACGGCTCACATCGCTCTGGTGTGCTATGCCGACGGCGAGCGTCGCTACATCATTGCACCGCGTGGCCTGGAAGTGGGCGCGACCATCCTGAGCGGCTCGGAAGCGCCGATCAAGGCTGGCAACACCCTGCCTATCCGCAACATTCCCGTGGGTTCGACCATCCACTGCATCGAGATGATGCCTGGCAAGGGTGCGCAGATCGCGCGTTCCGCCGGTACATCCGCCGTGCTGATGGCCCGCGAAGGCACTTACGCCCAGGTTCGCCTGCGCTCCGGTGAGGTTCGCAAGATCCACATCGAATGCCGCGCCACCCTCGGTGAAGTGAGCAACGAAGAGCACAGCCTGCGTCAATACGGCAAGGCCGGTGCCATCCGCTGGAAGGGCATCCGCCCGACCGTTCGTGGCGTGGCCATGAACCCTGTGGATCACCCGCACGGTGGTGGCGAAGGCCGCACTGGCGAAGGCCAAGTCCCTGTGTCCCCATGGAACACACTGACGAAGGGCTATCGCACCCGCAACAACAAGCGCACGCAGACCTTCATTGTGTCGCGTCGCAAGAAGTAAGAGGTAGGCTGATATGGCTCGTTCTCTTAAAAAGGGTCCTTTCATTGACCACCACCTGGCCGCCAAGGTCGAGAAGGCTGTGGCAACCAAGGACAAAAAGCCGATCAAGACCTGGTCGCGTCGTTCCACCATCCTGCCTGAGTTCATTGGCCTGACCATTGCCGTCCACAACGGCAAGCAGCACGTGCCCGTGTACATCCAGGACCAGATGGTTGGTCACAAGCTCGGCGAGTTCGCCCTGACCCGTACGTTCAAGGGTCACCCTGGCGACAAGAAAGCCAAGAAATAAGGAGCAGCAACGATGGAAACTCAAGCAATCGTTCGCGGCGTTCGCCTCTCTTGCGACAAGGGTCGCCTGGTGGCCGACCTTATCCGTGGCAAGAAAGTCGATCAGGCCTTGAACATCCTGACGTTCACACAGAAGAAGGCTGCCGGCATCATCAAGAAGGCACTGGAATCTGCGATCGCCAACGCCGAACACAATGACGGCGCCGACATCGACGAACTGAAGGTCAAGACCATTTATGTGGAGCAAGGCACCACGCTGAAGCGTTTCACAGCCCGCGCAAAGGGCCGTGGCAACCGCATCAGCAAGCCGACCTGCCACATCTACGTGACTGTGGGCAACTAAGCAGAGGCTGACTATGGGACAAAAAATCCACCCAACCGGCTTCCGCCTGGCCGTCACCCGCAACTGGGCATCGCGTTGGTACGCCACCAACCGCCAATTCGCCTCGATGCTGGCTGAAGACCTGGAAGTCCGTGAATTCCTGAAGAAGAAGCTCAAGAACGCGGCCGTGTCGCGCATCTTGATCGAGCGTCCCGCCAAGAGCGCACGCATCACCATCTTCTCGGCTCGTCCGGGCGTGGTGATCGGCAAGAAGGGCGAAGACATCGAAAACCTGAAGCTCGAACTGGCCAAGCGCCTGAACGTGCCGGTCTCGGTGAACATCGAAGAAGTGCGCAAGCCTGAAGTCGATGCCCAACTGATCGCCGACTCGATCACGCAGCAGCTGGAAAAGCGCATCATGTTCCGCCGCGCCATGAAGCGCGCGATGCAGAACGCCATGCGTCTGGGCGCTCAGGGCATCAAGATCATGTCGTCCGGTCGTCTGAACGGCATCGAAATCGCCCGTACCGAGTGGTACCGTGAAGGCCGTGTGCCTCTGCACACCCTGCGCGCCGACATCGACTACGGCTTCTCCGAAGCCCACACCACCTACGGTGTGATCGGTGTGAAGGTGTGGGTCTACCGCGGTGACCGTCTGGCCAATGGCGAAGCCCCCGTGCTCAAGGGCGACGATCGTGAAGACGACCGCCGCAACCGCCGTGGTCCCCGTAACGACCGTCCTGGTGGCGATCGCCGTCCTGGCGGTGGCGGCCGTGGTGGTCCTGGCGGCCCTGGCCGTGGTGCCCCTCGTGCCGATGGCGCACCGGCTGATGGCAGCGACAAGCCTGCCGTGGCCGTTGAAGCCAAGCGCGTTCGCAAGGCAGCACCTGCTGCCGAAGCGAAAGGAGAATAAACATGTTGCAACCTAATCGTCGCAAGTTCCGCAAGGAACACAAGGGCCGCAACACGGGTGTCGCCACCCGTGGCGCTGACGTGTCCTTTGGTGATTTCGGCCTGAAGGCAACCGAGCGCGGTCGCATCACGGCCCGTCAGATCGAAGCCGCACGTCGTGCGATTTCGCGTCACATCAAGCGTGGCGGCCGGATCTTCATCCGCATCTTCCCGGACAAGCCGATCTCGAACAAGCCTGCCGAAGTCCGTATGGGTAACGGTAAGGGTAACGTCGAGTACTACGTGGCTGAAATCACGCCCGGCAAGGTGCTCTACGAGATCCAGGGCGTGCCCGAAGAGCTCGCTCGCGAGGCGTTCACGCTGGCCGCTGCCAAGCTGCCACTGAGCACCAAGTTCGTTGGCCGCCAGTTCGGCATTTAATCCAGGCGCTAAGGAGAAAGTTATGGCGAAAGCCTCTGAACTGCGCGCCAAAGATGTGGCCGCACTGGAAACCGAAATCAAGGACTTGCTGAAGTCGCACTTCAACCTGCGTATGCAGCGTGCCACCCAGCAGCTCAATGACCACTCGGCGCTGAAGAAGACTCGTCGCGACATCGCTCGCGCCAAGACGATTCTGACCGAGAAGAAAGGAGCCGCCCAATGACGGACGCTCAAACCAAAGTGACCCGTACCCTTGTGGGTAAGGTTGTCAGCGATGCACGCGCCAAGACCATCACGGTACTGGTCGAGCGTCGCGTGAAGCACGAGCTCTACGGCAAGATCGTGGGCAAGTCGCGCAAGTACCATGCTCACGATGAGAACAACGAGTTCCACATCGGTGACGTGGTCGAGATCACGGAAAGCCGCCCGCTGTCCAAGACCAAGAACTGGGTTGTGTCCCGCTTGGTCGAGAAGGCGCAAGCTGCCTGATCCTCGCGATCTGAATCAGGCAACTTGATTGCCTTGTGCAATCCGGGGTGTTGCCTCGGGGATGCACATTGAAACCGGCTGGCCAGTCATACTGGCGGCCGGTTTTTTCATTTCCGTTTGACTGTCTTTCAGGAGGGTCCCCATGATCAAGGTTGGCGACAAGCTGCCCGGCGGCACGTTGTTCGAATACATCGAAGTCGAAGGCGAAGGCTGCAGCCTGGGGCCCAACGCGTTCGACATCGCCAAGGAGCGTGGCCGGCAAGACGATCGCGCTGTTCGGCCTGCCCGGTGCGTTCACGCCGACCTGCTCGAACCAAGCAGGCGCCCGGCTACATCGCACAGGCCGAGGCCTTCAAGGCGGCGGGTGTCGACGAGATCTGGTGCGTGTCGGTCAACGACGCTTTCGTGATGGGTGCATGGGGCCGCGATCTGAAGGCGGCGGGCAAGGTCCGCATGATGGCCGATGGCAGCGCGGAGCTGGCCAAGGCCACGGGCCTGACGCTGGACCTGACGGCCAAGGGCCTGGGCTTGCGCTCAGGCCGCTACAGCATGCTCGTCAAGGACGGCACGGTCGTCGCGTTCAACAACGAAGAAGGCGGCGGCTTCAAGGTGAGCGACGCCGAGACCTTGCTGGCACAGGCTCAGAAGCTCAAGGCCTGATCGCACAAGGCAGGCCATGACGCCGCTCGGCCAATCTGGCCCGGGCGGCGTTTTTCATGTGAGGGCTCAGCGGATCTGCCCGGCGCGCGCCGTGACGGCGGCCTCGACATCCTTGCGCATGCCCATCAGGAAGCCCGCTTCTGCCGTGACGAACAGCGGCCCGATCATCAGGCCGATCAGGTCATCGACGAAGGCAGGCTTGCGGCCTTCGTAGTAGTGGCCCAGGAACTGGACCACCCAGCCCACGATGAACAACCCGACGCCGACCGCCAGCCAGGCCAACGTGCCCAGGCCGGCCATGGATTCGGCGCCGAACAGGCAGGCCGCCAGGTAGGCGACGAGCACGATGGCGTAGCGCACATCGAGTCGGAGGTAGTAGAGCGTGGCCAGCGCGCTGACGATGCTGCCTGGCGTGAGCCAGTGCACGCCGTCGATCAATGTGGGACGCGACAGCAGGATGCAGAGGGATGCCACGATCATCGGCACGCCGATGAAATGGGTGGCGATGTTGCGGCGGTCGCGGTGGTAGGTGGCGTACTGGCTGAGTTGTTCGACAAGTGGCTTCATGGTGTACTCCTCATGCCGGGATGCTAGCCAGAGTGCGCGGCCGAAGTTGTCAACTACCGGACGATTGCGGGCATCCCCTTCCGGATCGACTTGAACACAGGTCAGACAACCGTGCTACAGTAGTCGCCATGAACCGCGTCAGCTTTCATTTTTGGCACTTTTACCTCCAGCCCCTCACCGGCGCAGGAGTGGAGAGCGCTTAAAGCACGCCACACCCCATCCTGAAAACCGCCGGCCACAAGCCCGGCGGTTTTTTTTTGACCGACCTTACCCCCGCAACAGGAAGCCCCCATGAACGCCAACACCAGTGCCTCGGCCAGTTGGGCCCCGCCCGCCGACAAGACCTCGCAGACCGACGACGAACGCATCAAGAACGTGACGCCGCTGCCGCCGCCAGAACACTTGATCCGCTTCTTCCCGATCCGCGGTACGCCGGTTGAAAATCTGGTCGCCAATACACGCAAGGCCATCCGCAACATCGTGCATGGCGAGGATGACCGCCTGCTGGTGATCATCGGCCCATGCTCGATCCACGATCCTTCGGCCGCGATCGAATACGCGCGCAAGCTCAAAGCCTTGCGCGAACAGTACGCCGACACGCTCGAAGTGGTCATGCGCGTCTACTTCGAAAAGCCCCGCACGACCGTGGGCTGGAAGGGCCTGATCAACGATCCTTACCTGGACCGAGAGCTTCAAGATCGACGAGGGCCTGCGCCTGGCCCGTCATCTGCTGCTGGACATCAACCGCCTGGGCGTGCCGGCGGCCAGCGAGTTCCTGGACGTGGTCTCGCCGCAGTACATCGGCGACCTGATCAGCTGGGGCGCGATCGGTGCGCGCACGACCGAGAGCCAGGTGCACCGCGAGCTGGCTTCGGGCCTGAGCGCGCCCATCGGCTTCAAGAACGGCACGGACGGCAACATCAAGATCGCGACCGATGCCATCCAGGCGGCCGCGCGTCCGCACCACTTTTTGTCCGTGCACAAGAACGGGCAGGTGGCGATCGTCGAGACGGCGGGCAACCCCGATTGCCATGTGATCCTGCGTGGCGGCAAGGCGCCGAACTACGACGCCGAGAGCGTGGCCGCAGCCTGCAAGGATCTGGAAGCCGCCAAGCTGCATGCATCGCTGATGGTCGACTTCTCGCATGCGAACAGCTCGAAGCAGCACGAGCGTCAGGTCGTCGTGGCCAAGGAGATCGCCGAGCAGGTGTCGGGCGGCTCGACCAAGGTCTTCGGCGTGATGGTCGAAAGCCATTTGTGCGCAGGCGCCCAGAAATTCACGCCGGGCAAGGACGACCCTACCAAGCTCACTTATGGACAGAGCATCACCGATGCGTGCATTGGCTGGGACGACTCCGAACAGGTGCTGCGGATCCTGTCGGATGCGGTGAAGGCACGACGGGCACGTTGATGTCAAGTTGGTATCACCCTTAAGGGGGTAGCTAGGGCCGATCCTGAGTGATCGGCCTTTTTTATTCTTGGCAAAGCGGGATACTCGAAGGGCCCCTCCTGTGGTCATGGCCATGGCCATTTCCGTGCCCCTTCATGAGTGCTTCGCCCGCTTCCTTTCTTCTGGTTGACGACCATGCCCTGTTCCGCACAGGGCTGGGCTTGATGCTGTCGCAGACATGGCCCGATGCCCTTGTGGCGCAGGCCGCCAGTTGGGGCGAGGCCTTGGTGGCCTTGCAGCATGCGCGGCCGAGTCTGGTGATGCTGGACGTGCATCTGCCCGATGGGCATGGGCTGGCGGACTTGTCCGCCCTGCAGGCGCTCGCGCCGGGTTGTGCGGTGATGCTGATGTCGGCCGAGGCCGATGCCATCCAGGTGCAGCGGGCGCGGGAGGCGGGCGCCATCGGTTTCCTGCCGAAATCGGCATCGGCGGCCGCGGTGCTGGAGGCCGTGCGTTCGGCGCTGGCGGGCCAGCAGGCGTTCGCGGCGGTGCCGTATTCGGCGCTGGGTGGCGGGGTGGCCGCGTCCCAGGCTGACCCATCGACCTGGCGGGTGCGGGAGGCCGGCCCGCAGCTGTCGGAGCGGCAGCGCGACATCCTGCGCTTCCTGGGGCGTGCCACGCCTAACAAGGCCATTGCCCGGCAGATGGGCATGAGCGAGGCCGATGTGCGCGCCGAGGTGTCGTGGCTGACGGAGTCGCTGGGTGCCAGCAGCCGCGAGCAGGCGTATGCCGAGGCCGTCGCCAGAGGGATGGTGCAGCCATGACCTTCAGCGAGTTGCGGCGCCGCGCCTGGCAGTTCGACCGGCCTCAGGTTCTGTCGGCGCAGATGATGCTGATCAACCGCAACATGCCGCATGCGCTGTTGCTGGCAGCGGGCGTGGCCTGGTTGACGGCGGCGGCGGCGCAGTATTTTCTGAACCTGTCGTCGGCGTGGTGGTGGGCGGCGGCCACGACCTTGACGCAGGCCGTCAGCGAGGTCGTCAGGCGCTGGTTGCCCGATCCGGCCAACCAGTCGCGCGTGCATGTGTACGCGCAGGGCGCGCGCTGGATCGCCATCGCCACCAGCCTGTGCTGGGGCGTGATGGGGGTCTGGTACATCGATCCGGCGCAGCCTCAGTCCATCACCATCGTGCTGGGCCTCACGGCGGGCGTGAACTCGGCGGCGCTGGGCGTGTTCGCCTCGTGCTGGCCGATCGCCTTGATGTATGGCACGGTCAATGTGCTGCCCATCGGGCTGCGGCTGCTGCTGACGGGCGACCCGCTGGGCATGACCATGGGCGTGGCGGTGATCACCTACCTCGGGGCCTTGGCGGTCTTCGCGTACCATTCCTCGCAAGGGGTGCTGCGCGCCATCGAGCTGGGCTTCGAGAACGAAGGGCTGGTCAAGCGCCTGCGCGACCAGACGCAGCGGGCGCTGGAGGCGCGCGAGGTGGCCGAGGTGGCGCTCACGGAGGCCGAAGAGGCCAACCGGGCCAAGACCGTGTTCCTGGCTTCGGCCAGCCACGACCTGCGCCAGCCGCTGCACGCGATGGGACTGTTCCTGGGAGCGCTGGCACGCGCCGACCTGAACGAGCGGCAGCAGCAGTTGCTGTCGCAGGCGCAGGCGTCGGCGCTGGCCACGGGCGACATGCTGGCCACGCTGATGGATTTTTCGAAGGTGGATGCGGGCGTGATCAAGCCGCAGATGCAGGCGTTCGCCTTGCAGCCGCTGTTCCACAAGCTCGAGCGCGAGCTGGCGCCGCTGGCCGAAGAAAAAGGCCTGGCCTTCCGGATGCGCGACACGTCGGTGATCCTGCATGCCGACCCGGCCCTGGTCGAGCTGATCCTGCGCAACCTGGCGCTCAACGCCATCCGCTATACCGAGCGCGGCGCGGTGCTGCTGGGCTGCCGCCGGCGTGGCCTGCGGACCATGGTGGAGGTGTGGGACACGGGCATCGGCATCCCGCAGGAGCAGCACCAGGCCATCTTCAAGGAGTTCCACCAGTTGGGCAACCCGGAGCGTGATCGCCGCAAGGGCCTGGGCCTGGGGCTGGCGATCGTGGAGGGCCTGGCCAGGGCGATGAGCGTGGACGTGAGCCTGAGCTCCCGGCCGGGGCACGGCTCCGTGTTCCGCCTGGCCTTGCCGATCAGCCTGCAGCCCTGGCAGGAGCAGGTCTTGCGGCCTGTGGACGAGCCCGAGCTTGGCGGGCTGCGCGTGCTGCTGATCGACGATGACGAGACCGTGCGCGCGGCCATGGCCGACCTGCTGGCCACCTGGGGCTGCTGGTGCGAGACGGCGCCTTCGGGCGAGGAGGCGCTGATGGTGCTGGACAGTTTCGAGCCGGACGTGGTGCTGGCCGACTACCGCCTGCGCAGCTACCGCACCGGCCTGCAGGCCTTGCAGGCCGTGCGCGACCGGCTGGGCCGCGAGGTGCCTGCCGCCATCATCACGGGCGACACGGCGGCCGAGCGCTTGCAGGAGGCGCATGCCAGCGGCTTGGCCTTGCTGCACAAGCCGGTGCCGGCCGAGCGCCTGCAGGCGGTGCTGTTCAGTCTTTGGCGCGCGCAGCCGTCGGTCGAGCCGGCCTTGTCTGCATCAGCAGCAGGCTGAGCGACAGCAAGGCCAGCCAGCAACCCTGGCCGCCCACGCCGATGTGGTCGAAGACCCACCCGCTGATCAAGGGGCCCAGCGCGCCGCCGGCCGTGTAGCCCGCGATCATGGCCGAGGTGCCGGCCAGGGCCGAGGTGTCGGCGAAATCATGCGCCACGCGGATCATGCTCAGCGTGTAGAGCGCGCCACCCACGCCGCCCCAGATGGCCGCGCACACCCAGATCAGCGCGGGCATGTGCGCCGCCTGCACGAAGGCCACGGCGCTGAGCACCAGCAGGATGGCGCCGATGGCGAAGAGGCGGCGTGCGGGCAGGTGGTCGGCCAGCCAGCCGATGGGGTACTGGAAGGCGAAGCTGCCCATGCCCAGAGCGCCCGCGATGGACGTGGCCGCCGCCAGGTTCAGGCCGATCTGCGAGCCGTAGGCCGTGGTGATCGAGCCCAGACCCACTTCGAAGACGCCGCCGACCACGGCCGCCCAGGCCAGCGCCGGCCGAAAGCGCCAGGCGCTGAGCAGGCTCATGGGCTCGTGGTCGTCGTGCATGGCGCGCAGGCTCGTGATGACGGGCGCCAGCGTGATGGTCAGGCCGAGCGCGAGGCCCGTGGCGGCCAGGGCGTTGGCCTGCGCCGGGTCCAGCCGCAGCAGGCCGGGCAGCATGGGGCCCAGCGCCATGCCGCCGCCCAACAGGGTCTGGTACATGCCGGTGAGGCGGCCGCGGTGGCTGGGGGGCACGTTGTGCGCGATGAGGGCTTCGGTGGCGTTCCAGGCGGCCGCCGCGCCGACACCGGCCATCAGGCCCAGCAGGCACCACAGGCGGTAGTCGTCGGTCAGCATGTAGCCCAGGCAGGAGGCCAGCTCGAGCAGCAGCCCCAGCCGGTAGGCCTGGCCCACGCCGATGCGCGCGAACAGCCGTGGCGCCAGCGGCACCAGCGCGGCCACGCTCAAGAAGGGCAAGGTGGCGAACAGGCCGATGGCCGTGCTGCTGGCGCCGGCCGTCTGCAGGCGCACGGCCAGCACGGGGTTGAGCAGGCTGTAGCTCAGCACCACGAGGGTGGTGCCCAGCATCACGCGCCACAGGCCGGGCGGCAACTTCAAAGGATCAGCGCTCAGGTCAGCCACCCGCGTTTGTAGAAGTACCACATGGGCACCAGCGCGCTGGCGACCATCAGGGCCACCGTGTAGGGGTAGCTCCACTCGCCCAGCCAGAGCAGCTCGGGGAACTTGAGGTTCATGCCGTAGACGCTGGCCACCAGCGTGGGCGGCAGCAGCGCCACCGAGGCCACGGAGAAGATCTTGATGATCTTGTTCTGGTTGATGTTGATGAAACCGACCGTCGCGTCCATCAGGAAGTTGATCTTGTCGAACAGGAAGGCCGTGTGGCTGTCGAGCGAGTCGATGTCGCGCAGGATCTGGCGGGCCTCTTCGAACTGATCGGCGTTGAGCATGCGCGCGCGCATCATGAAGCTGACGGCGCGGCGCGTGTCCATCACGTTGCGGCGGATGCGGCCGTTCAAGTCTTCCTGGCGCGCGATGGCGGCCAGGGCCACGGCGGCGGCCTGGTCGTTGACCTCGCTCTTGAGCACGCGGTGGCTGACCTTTTCGAGGTCGTCGTAGATGCCTTCGAGCGTGTCGGCGGAGTACTCGGCGTCGGCGTCATACAACTTGAGCAGCACGTCCTTGGCGTCTTCGATCAGGGCGGGGATGCGGCGCGCGCGCATGCGCAGCAGGCGGAAGACGGGCAGGTCTTCCTTGTGGACCGAGAACAGCACGTTGCCATGCAGGATGAAGGCCACGCGGACGTTGCGGGGCGCCTCGTCGTCGTCGATCAGGAAGTCGGAGCGGATGTGGATGGCGCCTTCTTCTTCGTAGAAGCGGGCGGATTCCTCGAGGTCGTCGTCGATGATGTCGGCGGGGATGACCAGGCCGAACCTGACGGCGATCCAGCCTTTTTCTTCGGGCGTGGGGTCTTCCAGGTCGACCCAGACCGGACGGGCGGGTGTGAGCTCGTCGAGGCTGTCGATTTCTTCCTGGAACAGCCGGCCATTGGCCAGCGTGAATACGTTGAGCATGCGGACTCCAGCGTGGACGCCTGGGGCCTTCAGGCCCGAGGTGCGCGCGGTTGGGTGGGGACGGGGTGATGTGGTGTGCCGCCCCCTCCCGCTGAGCCACTTGACGTGGCCGCATCCGGATTTCGAGCCCCTACCGAATGACTTGAACGGTAGACAACAGGGCCGGGTCCGGGTGGCTGGAGTGGGCGGTCACCGAGGGTGACTGTCCAAGGTGATCGCTCCGAATGCCGCGTTGCGGCCATCCCGCCATTATGGCGCGGGCAGGACCCGGATGTGGCCTGGCATGCCGTCAACATGAGTCAAAAGTGACCCACTTTTGGGTGGGTGTATGGTTTGGGTCATGGCCATGTCCGCTTCCCGCATCGATCTGAACCTGTTTCGCGTGATGGATGCCGTGTTCGAGCACGGTGGCATCTCGGGTGCGGCCCGGCACCTGCATCTGAGCCAGCCGGCCGTGAGCCATGCGCTGGCCCGGCTGCGGCGCCAATGGGGCGACCCGCTGTTCGTGCGCCAGGGCAACCTGATGGTGCCCACGGAGCTGACGCGGCGGGTGATCGGCGAGGTGCAGGCGCATCTGCGCGGGCTGCAGTCGCTGATGGACGAGGCCGACGCCTTCGACCCGCGGACGCTGGCCATGACGCTCAAGCTGGGCATGCGCGACGTGCTCGAGGCCATCACGCTGCCGCCGCTGATCGCCAGCCTGAGCCAGGTGGCGCCGCGCGTGAAGCTGGCCAGCGTGCGGGTGCCGCGCGACGAGTTGGAGCGCGCGCTGACGCAAGGCGAGGTCGACCTGGTGATCGACCGCGAGCGGCGCGTCGGCCGGCGCATCAAGGGCCAGCACCTGGCCGACGAGCGCCTGGCCGTGTTGATGCGCAAGAGCCATCCTTTGAGCCGCCGCCGCATGGACCTGGCGGCCTATTTCAAATGCAAACACGTGATGGTGACCTTGCAACCCGACCAGCCCGACCCGCTGCAATCGCTGTGGGCGCTCAACGGCCAGGGCGAGCGCGACGTGATCCTGCGTTGCCAGCACTATTTCGCGGCAGCCAACGTGGCCGTGCACAGCGACGCGCTGGTCACCCTGCCGCGCACCTATGCGATGCAGCTGACCCACGCGCTGCCTTTGGCCGTGCGGGATTTGCCGCTGTCCGTGCCGCCGCTGGGCATCTGGATGTACTGGTACGCCGACCGCGACGGCGACCCGGTGCACCGCTGGCTGCGCGACAGCGTCGCCCAAGGCGCCCGCGAAGCCATGCAGCAGATGCATGACTTGCGATGAAAATTCATCATTTGATGCACAGCCTGAGGGCGCGTAGCATCCGGGCTTGTCGATCGTTCGCGGTCGACGGCCTGACCTCTTGAGGACCACACCGAGGAGACAAACATGGACTTCCAGCCCAGCGAGCGCGCCAGAAAAACAGCAGACCGCGTGCGTGCCTTCATCAAAGAGCACATCGCGCCCATCGAGCACCAGCACTGGCAGGGCATCCTGGCGCAGCGCCACGGCGGCGACTGGACGCAATGGAAGATCCCTGCGCATGTGGAAGAGCTGAAAGCCAAGGCCAAGGCCGAGGGTCTGTGGAACCTCTTTCTGCCCGACCCCGAGCTGGGCGCCGGCCTGAGCGTGCTCGAGTACGCCTTCAGCTGTGAGGAGACCGGCCGCTCGATGATGGCGCCCGAGATCTTCAACTGCAACGCGCCCGACACCGGCAACATGGAGGTGCTCTGGAAGTACGGCAGCGACGCGCAGAAGCAGCAGTGGCTCAAGCCCTTGCTCGATGGCGAGATCCGCTCCGTGTTCTTCATGACCGAGCCGGACGTGGCCTCGTCGGACGCCACGAACATGGCGGCCACGGCCGTGATCGAGGGCGACGAGATCGTGCTCAACGGCAAGAAGTGGTGGTCGTCGGGCGTGGGCGACCCGCGCTGCAAGATCGGCATCTTCATGGCACTGACACCTAACCCGGATCTTGGCCGGCACAACCAGCACTCGATGGTGCTCGTGCCGATGGACACGCCGGGCGTCGAGATCAAGCGCATGCTGCCCGTGATGGGCGAGTACGACGAGCCGCACGGCCACGGCGAAGTGCACTTCACGAACGTGCGCGTGCCGGTGAGCAACTTCATCGCCGGACCGGGCAAGGGCTTCGAGATCGCGCAGGGCCGACTGGGGCCGGGCCGCATCCACCACTGCATGCGCTGCCTGGGCGCCGCCGAGCAATCGCTGGAGCTGGCGATCAAGCGCGGCATCGACCGCACGGCTTTTCGCAAGCAGCTGATCAACCTGGGCGGCAACCGCGAGCGCATCGCCGACCACCGCGTGGCCATCGACCAGGCGCGCCTGCTCACGCTGCAGGCGGCCTGGAAAATCGACACGGTCGGCGTGATGGGCGCGCTGACCGATGTGTCGGCCATCAAGGTCGTGGCGCCGACCGTGCTGCAGAACGTGGTGGACTTCGCCATCCAGATCCACGGCGGCATGGGCGTCTCGCACGACACGCCGCTGACGGCCTTCTTCAACCAGGCGCGCGCGCTGCGCCTGGCCGATGGTCCGGATGAGGTCCACAAGGGGATGATCGCCCGGTTGGAACTCATGAAATACGGTGTCATGAAATAAAGCGGGACATACCTTGAGCGAAACGAACAACAAAGGCATCGAAGACCAGGGCGGCCGCGTGCGCGCGGGCGAAGAGCTGAACACGAATGGCGTCGATGTCTGGCTCAAACAGCGTGTGCCGCAGTTGCAAGGCCTGCCCGAAGTCACGCAGTTTTCCGGCGGGGCCTCCAACTGGACCTACCGCCTGAAGTACGTGGACATGGCGCAAGGCGGCGACTTCATCCTGCGCCGCCCGCCCGCGGGCACCAAGGCCAAGGGCGCGCACGACATGGGCCGCGAGTTCCGCGTGCAGCAGGCCTTGAAGCCCGTGTACCCGGTCGTGCCCACCATGATCGGCCTGTGCGAAGACGAGGCCGTGACGGGCAGCGGGTTCTACGTGATGGAGCGCATCGCGGGCATCATCCCGCGCAAGAACATGCCGCGTGGCTTGACGCTCGATCAGGCCACCACGCGCCAGCTGTGCACGAACGTGCTCGACAAGCTGATCGAACTCCATCGAGTCGATGTCAAGGCAACGGGGCTGGACAGCCTGGGCAAAGGCAGCGGCTACTGCCAGCGCCAATCGAGGGCTGGAGCGAGCGCTACACCAAGGCCAGGACCTGGAACGTGCCTTCGTACAAGCACGTGATGGCCTGGCTCAAGGAGCGCACGCCGCGGGACGTGGCCAATGTCGTCATCCACAACGACTGGCGCTTCGACAACGTCATCCTGGCCGAGCAGGACCCGACCCGCGTGATCGGCGTGCTCGACTGGGAGATGGCCACGCTGGGCGACCCGCTGATGGACCTGGGCAACGCGCTGGCCTACTGGATACACGCCGACGACAACAGCCTGCTCAAGGCCACGCGCCGCCAGCCCACGCACTTGCCGGGCATGCTGCGCCGCGAAGAAGTGGTCGACTACTACCTGGGCAAGACGGGCTACAAGGTCGATCGCCAGGGGCAGTGGGTGTTCTACGAGGTCTACGGTCTGTTCCGCCTGGCCGTGATCGTGCAGCAGATCTACTTCCGCTACCACCACAAGCAGACCCACAACCCGGCCTTCAAGAACTTCTGGATCCTGGTCAACTACCTGGATTGGCGCTGCAAGGGCCTGATCAAGCGGGCCAAGTCCTGATCCCCGACGAAGACAGCGAAGAGAGACAAACATGGGCGCCATCTACCTCCTGCGACACGGCCAGGCTTCGTTCGGCTCGAACAACTACGACCAGCTCTCGGCCATCGGCCACCAGCAGGCCAAGGTGCTGGGCGCGGCCCTGAAGGCGCGCGGCGTCAAGCCCGATGCCTTGATCAGCGGCACGATGCAGCGTCATCTGGAGACGGCCGCGGGTGCCTTGAGCGAGATGGGCATCGACATGCAGGGCGTGCAGCAACAACCAGGCATCAACGAATTCGATCACGAGAACGTGATCGAAGTGGCCGAGCCGCGCTACGTCGACAAGCTGGCCATGATGGGCGACATGGCCGCCTCGGGCGACCCGCGCCGCGCCTTCCAGAAGTTCTTCCAGGATGCGGTTTCGCGCTGGGTGGGCGGGCACCACGACGACGAATACAAGGAGCCCTGGTCCGTGTTCAAGCTGCGCTGCGTGACGGCGCTGGAAGACCTGGTGACGCAGACGCCGCCCAAGGGCAGCTCGCTGGTGTTCACGTCGGGCGGCACGATCAGCGTGGTCTGCGCGCACCTGCTGGGCCTGAACGACGCGCAGGCGTTCACGGTCAACTGGACGCTGGCCAATGCCGGCATCACGAAGATCCAGGCGGGCCGCGACGGTCTGCACCTGATATCGATCAACGAACACGCGCATGTGGAAGGCGCGCAACCCTCCCTGCTGACCTACCGCTGAGCGGCCACTCGGCTGTTGACGCATACTTTGCCCCCAGCATGCACGACAAAAATTGAAAGGCCAGACATGAAAGTGCTCAAGGTTGCAGCCTGGGGTTTGGGGTTGGTGGTGGCGCTGGCCGGTGTGGCCGTGGCCGTGGCGTGGGCGCCCGATCGCCCTGTCGAGTCGCTGACCGCCCGCTGGGCGCCGCCGCCATCGCAGTTCATCGACGTCGACGGCATGCAGACCCATGTGCGCGACGAAGGCCCGCGCGACGACCCCGAGCCCATCGTGCTGCTGCACGGCACCTCGGCCAGCCTGCACACCTGGGACGGTTGGGTGGATGCGCTCAAGGTGCAGCACCGCGTGATCCGGATGGACCTGCCCGGCTTCGGCCTGACCGGCCCGACGCCCGATGGCCACTACGACATGCCGACCTACACGCACTTCCTGATGTCGCTGCTCGACAAGCTGGAGGTCAGGCGCGCCGTCGTCGCGGGCAATTCGTTCGGCGGCTATGTGGCCTGGAAGATGGCCGTGGACCACCCCGACCGCGTGAGCAAGCTGATCCTGGTCGACGCGGGCGGCTACAACTACCAGCCCAAGTCCGTGCCCATCGGCTTCAAGCTGGCGCAGATCCCCGAGCTCAAGCCCGTGCTGGCCAACCTGCTGCCGCGCTCGATGATCGAATCGAGCGTGCGCAATGTCTACGGCGACCCATCCAGAGTCACGCCCGAACTGGTCGACCGCTACTACGAGCTGACGCTGCGCGCCGGCAACCGCGATGCCCTGGCGGCGCGCTTCAACCAGAGCAAGGGCGGCGAGTACGAGTCGCAGATCTCGCTGGTCAAGCAGCCGACGCTGATCATCTGGGGCGGCCAGGACCACCTGATCCCGCCCGAATACGCGGACCGCTTCCAGCACGACATCGTCGGCAGCCGCCTGGCCATGTTCGACAAGCTCGGCCACGTCCCGCATGAAGAGGACCCGGTCGCGACCGTGGCCGTCGTCATTCCATTCCTGCACCCTTGATTCGAGAAAGCCCCCGCATGGCCCAACGCAGACAGCACATCCTCATCACGGGCGCCAGCTCGGGTCTGGGCGAGGGGATGGCGCGCGAGTTCGCGGCCATGGGGCGCAACCTGGCGCTGTGCGCGCGGCGCGTGGACCGGCTGATCGAGCTCAAGCAGGAGCTGGAGGCCAGGCACCCGGGCGTCAAGGTGCTCGTGCGGCCGCTGGACGTGAACCAGCACGAGCAGGTCTTCGAGGTGTTCCGCGCCTTCAAGCACGATCTCGGGCAGATCGACCGCGTCATCGTCAACGCGGGCCTGGGCAAGGGCCAGCCCATCGGCAAGGGCCAGCTTCGACGCCAACCTGCAGACCGCGCAGACCAACTTCATCGCGGCGCTGGCGCAGTGCGAGGCGGCTGTCGAGATCTTCCGCGCGCAGAACAGCGGGCACCTGGTGAGCATCTCGTCGATGAGCGCCATGCGCGGGCTGCCGCGCAACCTCACCACCTACGCGGCCACCAAGGCCGGCCTGGCCGCCTTGACCGAGGGCATCCGCGCCGACCTGCTGCGCACACCGATCAAGACCACGACCATTTACCCGGGCTACATCGAGACCGAGCTGAGCAGCAAGTCGGCCAAGACGCCCTTGATGGTCGACACGGCCTCGGGCTGCCGCGCGCTCGTGGCCGCCATCGAGCGCGAGCCCGCCAAGGCCTGCGTGCCGAGCTGGCCCTGGACGCTGGTCGGCTGGTACATGCGCAACATGCCGCTGGCCTGGGTCGCCAGGATGTCCTGAGCCTGCGGACCGAGGATCAGGAGCCGACCTTGCCCGACTCCGTGTCGAAGTAGTAGGTCATGCGCTTGCGCGGCGACAGGTAGGCGTACGCGTCGGCCGACAACTGCTGCGGCCGCATCGCCTTCGTGATCGACACCTCGGGCTCGGCCTCCAGGTCGACCATGATGGCCTCTTCCTTGGGCACGGCCGGGTCGTAGACCAGCACGACCGGCCGCAAGGGCTTGGTCGTGTTGACCGACACGACCATCGCGATCGCGTCGTTGGACAGCACGGTCAGCGTGCCCGGCGGGTACACGCCCATGCAGCGCACGAAGGTGCTCATGGCCAGTTGGTCGTACTGGTTGCGCTGCTGCGCGAACATGGTCGACAGGGCCTCGTGCGGCGTCAGGGCCCTGGCCGGATTGGGCGGGTTGCACAGCTCGTCGTAGGCGTTGACCAGCGACACGATGCGCGCCATGAGCGACATCTGCGCGGCCGTGAGCGCGGCCGGGTAGCCGCTGCCATCGGCCTTTTCATGGTGCTGCGCGATGACCTGCAGCACCTCGCCCGGCAGGCCCATCTTCCTGGCGATGTTCAGGCCGTACTCGCAGTGCATCTGCATCAGCACGATCTCGGCCTTGGTGCGCGGCTCGAGCTTGCGCACGACGTGGTCGGGGATCTCCAGCTCGCCGATGTCGTGGAACAGCGCCCCCATGCCCACCATCTGCACGACGGGCATCGGCGCCTTGAGCTCCTTGGCCAGCATCATCGACAGCAGCGACACGTTCAGCGCGTGGAAGTACACCTCCTCGCCACCCACCTTGTCGGCCATCAGCTGGATGGACACGTCCGCGTCGACCATCATCGAATCGGCCATGGCCTTGATGAGGGTCGTGGCGGCGGCTTTGGTTTCCTCGGGCCGGGCGAACACATTCTGCTTGATCAGTTTGACCGTTCGCGCCGAGGACAGCAGCTCCTTCTGGCAGGCCGCGGCCTTGGCGCGCTGCTCGCTCACGCGTTTCATGCGGTCGCGCTTGGCCTGGAAGGCCGCCTCGTCGTGCACGGGCGGTGGCGCCGGGGCGGTGGGCGCGTCCGTGGCCTTGGGGGCGGGCAGGGGTTTCGCGTCGCTCTTGCCCGGGCTGTAGCGCACGCGGCTCAGGCCCAGGCCCAGGATGGCCGCGATCTGCTCGAGCGACTTGATCTTGAAGCTCGAAAACGTGAACGGGTGCTCGGTCCAGGTCAGGTCCAGGTGCACGTGCAGGCCGATGCACAGCTGTTCGGGGCTGATGAAATGCTCGCCGGCTTGGGTGGAGTCGCTCATGGGCAGTCTGGCGGTCGCGCCTGGTGTGTCGTCATCCGTCGAACGGTGTGAATCAGACTGCCGACGATAGCCAAGCCGCCACCGCCTGGGTCACGGCAAATGCGGCGAGTTGTGACAGAATTTCCACCGACCTAACCTTGTTTGAGGGGGCTGGGCCCGAGATGTAACCCTATCGCCTGCCCGCCTGAGATATCCTGCCGCCCATGGCCCCTTTTCCCGGGGCCAAATTGATTTATTCGGCGGACCGGCATTTACAAATTCATGAAGCCTATTTTTGTCTTGTCGCGTGTTTTGTCGCATGGGCGGATATCGTGGAGCGCCCTGCTCCTGGGGCTGTCCCTGGCCCTGGGTTTGACGGGTTGCAGCACGACGGCGCCCTATCCGCCCGCGCCCACCGTCGCGGCGACGCCTGAGCGCGTCTACAAAATAGGCCCGCTGGACACGCTCCAGATCGTGGTGCGCGACCAGGTCGATTTGTCCGGCAAGGTCACCGTGCGTCCGGACGGGCGGATTTCCCTGCCCCTGATCGAGGATTTGCAGGCGGCCGGCCGCACGCCGGTCGAGCTGGCGCGGGATATCGAGAAAATGCTGTCCAAATACGTCCAGAGCCCGGCCGTGACCGTCATGATGCAGGGCGCGCCGGGGGCGTTCTCGGAGCAGGTGCGGGTCGTGGGCGAGGCCGGCAAGCCCCAGGCGATCGCCTGCCGCCAGGGCATGACCGTGCTGGACGTGATGATGCAGGTCGGGGGTTTGACCGATTTTGCCGACGGCAACCATGCCGTATTGGTGCGGGGCGCCGAACGTGGCGCGCAATACAGCCTGCGCCTGAAAGATTTGCTCAAGCGCGGTGATATGTCGGCCGATGTCGAAGTGATACCCGGCGACGTGATTATCGTGCCGCAGGCCGTGTTTTAATTTCTGACCTACTTTTGAATCAGCATGGATGACGTCCTCGGCAAGTTGTTCCAGATAGCCTTTGGCGTGTGGCGTCGGCGCTGGATTGCCATGGCCGTGGCCTGGCCGCTGGCGATCCTGGGCGGCGTGGCGGTCATGATGCTGCACGACCGCTTCGAGGCCACGGCGCGCATCTACGTCGACACGCAGACGGTGCTCAAGCCCTTGATGAAGGACCTGGCCTTCCAGCCCGACATCGACCAGCAGGTCAGCATGCTGGCGCGCACGCTGATCTCGCGTCCGAATGTGGAGCACCTGCTGGCCGAGCCGGCCATCGGCTTCGAGGCCATGTCGGCCAAGCGGCACGATTCGGAGGTCGACCGCCTGATGACGGCCATCAAGGTCGAGCCGCTGCGCAACAACCTGTACGCGATCTCGTACCGCGATGTCGACGCGGGCCGCGCGCGGCGCCTGGTGCAGGGCCTCGTCGAGCTGTTCGTCGATTCGGGCGTGGGCGAGAAGCGCCGCGACTCCGAAGAGGCGCGCCGCTTCATCGACGAGCAGATCCGCGTGCTCGAGGTCAAGCTGGCCGAGTCCGAGAACCGGCTCAAGGATTTCAAGGTCCACAACTTCGGTTTGACGGGCACGTCCAACCAGGACTTCTTCGCGCGCGTCTCGGCCCTGTCTGACGAAGTGGCCAAGCTGCGCGTGGACCTGAGCGGCGCCGAGCAGTCGCGCGATGCGCTCAAGCGCGAGCTGGCCGCCGAAGACCCGCAACTGCCGCCCGACAGCGCGGGCGGCGGCGCGCCGGTCTCGTCCGAGCTCGACATGCGCATCGACGCCCAGAAAAAGCAGCTCGACGACCTGCTGCGCCGCTACACCGACGAGCACCCCGACGTGATCGCCACGCGCCGCACGATCACGCAGCTCGAGCGCCAGCGCAAGCTCGAGCAGGAGTTCGCCTCGCGCTCCGGCCGCTCGCGCGGCAACGCGGCCACGAGCCCCGTCTACCAGCGCATCCGCATCTCGCTGGCCGAGGCCGAAGCCAATGTGGCCTCGCTGCGCACGCAATTGGCCGTGCAGCAGGGCCGTCTCGACGACACGCGCTCGAAGGCCGGCAAGCTGCCCGAGGTCGAGGCCGAGCTGGCCCAGCTCAACCGCGACTACGACGTGCTGCGCAAGAACTACGACCAGCTCGTCAGCCGCCGCGAATCGGCCTCGCTGGGCGTGAAGCTGGACCAGTCCGCGCAACTGGCCGACTTCCGCATCGTCGAGCCGCCGCGCGTGTCGCCCAAGCCCGTCATGCCCAACCGGCTGATGCTGTCGGTGATCATGCTGGTCGTGTCGCTGCTGGGCGGCATCCTGGTCACGGTCGGCCTGGACCAGTTCTTCCCGACCTACCATGTGGCCAAGGACCTGCGCGAGATCGCCGGCCGGCCGGTGCTGGGCTCGGTCTCCATGTTCGTGGGCGATGCGCTCAAGGCCAAGGAGCGGCGTGAGCTGGTGATCTTCGCGGCGCTGGGCAGCCTGCTCGTTGTCTTGAACGTGGCCTGGATAGGCTGGATCGCGCTGCACGCGGCGCGCGGCTGACGCGGTGGAAGGGATGCCGACATGAACATCATCGAACAAGCCGCCAAACGGATCGAGGAGCTGCGCCGCGCCGGGGTCGACGTGCCGTGGACGGCCAATGGCGTCGATGCGTCCGGCCAAGCCGCGCAGCAGCCTCAGGCGCCAGAGCAGACGCCGCCGCAAGCGCAGGCTGCGCAACAACCCGCCCAACAACCCACGCATCAGCCTCCACAGCAAGCCGCAGCGCAGCCTCCGGCCGCCAAGGCGGCCCGGGCCACCGCGCCCAAGGCTGCGCCTGCTGCCGGCCCGCAGGTCGTGTCGCTGAGCAGCCTGAGCGAGCGCGAGGCGGGCGAAAAGCTCATCGAAGAAACCGTGTGGCCGCCCGAAGCCGCCGAGGTGGACGACGGCCGCCCGCCGCGGCGCTCGCGCCAGGTCGACCTCGATCTGCGCCGCCTCGAAAAGGTCGGCCTGCTGGTGCCCGGTGCCGTGCGCAGCCAGATCGAAGAAGAGTTCCGCATCGTCAAGCGCCCGCTGCTCAAGAACGCGGCGGGCGAGTCGGCGGCGCCCATCGAGCGCGGCAACCTGATCATGGTGACCAGCGCGCTGCCCGGCGAAGGCAAGACCTTCTCGGCCATCAACCTGGCGTTGAGCATCGCGATGGAGCTCGACCACACCGTATTGCTCGTCGATGCCGATGTGGTGCGCCCCTCGGTGCTCGACCGCCTGGGCCTGCCGCCCGCGCGTGGCTTGCTCGATGTGCTGACATCGCCCGACACCGACCTGTCGGACGTCCTGCTCAAGACCAACATCCCCAAGCTGACCGTGCTGCCCGCCGGCACCACCAACCACCGCACGACCGAGCTGCTGGCCAGCGCCGCGATGGAAGAGCTGCTGACCGAGCTGGCCACGCTTTATAAGGACCGCATTGTGGTTTTCGATGCGCCGCCGCTGCTGCCCTCTACTGAATCGCGCGTGCTGGCCACGCACATGGGGCAGGTGGTCGTGGTGGTCGAGGCCGACGCCACGCCGCGCGCCGTCGTGCAGCAGGCCTTCGCCACGCTGGAGGCCTGCCCGGTCGTGATGGCGATGCTCAACAAATGTCGTGGCAAGGTCGCCAATACGGCCTATGGCTACTATGCCGTTTAACTTTTGAGATGAATACCGGAGGATCTATGCCAACAGTGGCGGTTGTGGGTTTGGGCTACGTCGGTTTGCCCCTGGCTGTGGAGTTCGGCAAGCACTATCCGACCATCGGGCTGGACTTGTCCGTCGAGAAGATCGAGGCCTACAAGCACCATGTGGACCCGACCGGCGAGGTCAGCAGCGAAGAGCTCAAGGCCTCGGTGCACCTGCGCCCCACGGTCGATGCGGCGGCCTTGAAGGAGGCCGATTTCGTCGTCGTGGCCGTGCCCACGCCCGTTGACGAAGCACACATCCCCGACTTCTCGCCGCTGGTTGGCGCGAGCAACGCGGTTGGCAAGAACCTCAAGCCCGGCGCCATCGTGGTCTACGAATCGACCGTGTATCCCGGCGCCACCGAAGAGGTCTGCATCCCCATTTTGGAGAAGCTCTCGGGCCTGAAGTGGAAGAAGGACTTCTTCGTGGGCTACTCGCCCGAGCGCATCAACCCGGGCGACAAAGTCCACACGCTGACCACGATCACCAAGGTCGTCTCCGGTGACACGCCCGAGACGCTCGAGACCGTGGCCAAGGTCTACGGCAGCATCATCAAGGCCGGCGTCTACAAGGCTTCGAGCATCAAGGTGGCCGAGGCCGCCAAGGTGATCGAGAACACGCAGCGCGACCTCAACATCGCCCTGGTCAACGAGCTGTCGCTGATCTTCCACCGCATCGGCATCGACACGCTCGAGGTGCTCGAAGCGGCCGGCACGAAGTGGAACTTCCTGCCCTTCAGGCCCGGTCTGGTCGGCGGCCATTGCATCGGCGTGGACCCGTACTACCTCACGCACAAGGCCGAGGCCATGGGCTACCACCCGCAGGTGATCCTGGCCGGCCGCCGCATCAACGACGGCATGGGCAAGTACATCGCCGAGCAGACGGTCAAGAACATGATCCAGGGCGGCGCGTCCGTCAAGGGCGCCGATGTGATCGTGCTGGGCTTGACGTTCAAAGAGAACTGCCCCGACCTGCGCAACTCCAAGGTCATCGATGTCATCAACGAGCTCAAGAGCTATGGCGTGACCGTGCACGTGCACGACCCGATCGCCGAGTCGGCCGAGGCCGAGCACGAGTACGGCGTCTCGCTGACACCGTGGGACAAGCTGCCCAAGGCCGCCGCCATCGTGTCGGCCGTGGCGCACAAGCCGCTGCTTGACCGCTCGATCGACGAGATCGCCAGCAAGCTGCAGCCGGGCGGCACCTATGTGGACGTCAAGTGCACGGCCGATGCCGCCGCCTTGCGCGCCCGTGGCTTCGGGGTGTGGCGACTGTGATCGGCCTGCCTCAGGACCTCAGCGACCAACTCGCCGCGCAACCCCGCCACTGGCTGGTGACCGGCAGCGCCGGCTTCATCGGCTCGCACCTGCTCGAAACGCTGTTGCGGGCCGGGCAGCAGGTGACCAGCCTCGACAACTTCTCGACCGGCCATCGCCACAACCTTGAGCAGGTGCGCGAGGCCGTGGGTGACGCGGCCTGGCAGCGCCACCGCTTCATCGAGGGCGACATCGCCGACTTGGCCACGTCTCAAGAGGCTTGCAAGGGCGTCAACGTGGTCTTGCACCAGGCTGCATTGGGTTCGGTGCCGCGCTCGATCGCCGACCCGCTCAACACGCACCGCTCGAACGCCACAGGCTTCCTGACGATGCTGACCGCTGCGCGCGATGCTGGCGTGAGCCGCTTCGTGTATGCCGCCTCCAGCTCGACCTATGGCGACTCGCCGAGCCTGCCCAAGGTCGAAGACGTCATCGGCAACCCGCTGTCGCCGTATGCCGTCACCAAGTACCTCAACGAGCTGTACGCGCAGGTTTTCCAGCGCTGCTACGGCTTCGAGACCGTGGGCCTGCGCTACTTCAATGTGTTCGGGCCTCGGCAGGATCCCAACGGCGCCTATGCAGCCGTGATTCCGCGCTGGGTCGCGGCCATGCTGCGCGGCGAGGTCTGCCAGATCAATGGCGACGGCCAGACCTCGCGCGATTTCTGCTACATCGCCAACACGGTGCAGGCCAATCTGCGTGCGGCGCTCGTGCCCTACAAGGCCGAGCTCGCGCAGATCTACAACGTGGCCGTGGGTGACCGCACCACCTTGACCGATCTGCACACGCTGATCGCCGACATGCTCGTGAAAGAGCAGGCCGTGGCCAGCGTCGCGCCGCCGAACTTCGCGCCATTCCGCGCTGGCGATGTGCGGCATTCGCTGGCCGACATCGGCAAGGCGCGCACGCACCTGGGCTATGCACCCACGCACGACGTCGAGGCCGGCATGGCCGAGGCGGTGCGCTGGTACATCGCCAACAGCCGCTGACCGCGTCTGCCTCAGTTGGACCAGGCATGAGCATGCGCATCGTCCATGTGGTCGAAAGCCTCGATGTGGGCGGCTTGGAGCACATGGTCGTGGCCATGGCGGCCGAGCAAAAGCGCGTGGGCCACGACGTGCGCATCCTGTGCCTGTGGCACACGGGCGATCTGGCGCCCAAGGCCGAACAGGCCGGCGTGGCCGTGTCCTGCTGCTTCAAAGGTCAGGGACTCGACTGGCGCGCCGCGCGCCGCCTGCGCGCCATGCTGCGCGACGCCAGGCCCGATGTGCTGCACACCCACAACGCCATGGCGCACTACTATGCCGTGGCCGTGTCATTGGGCCTGGGCATCCCGGTCGTGGTCAGCACGCGCCATGGCGGCGGCGCCAGGATCAAAGACCGCATCGAGCAGCTCTACAAACTCTCGATGCGCGCGACGACCTACGCCGTGGCCGTGTCCAAGGCCGGTTGTGCGCACTTCGTTGCATCGGGCCTGATCCCCGAAGACAAGGCCCGCGCCGTGCCCAACGGCATCGACCTGAGCACCTTCGAGGCCCGCACCGATGCGCGCTGCGAAGCCTTGCGACAAGAGTTGGGCTTGCCGCCAGGCACGGTCACCTTCGGCACGGTCGGTCGCCTCAACGAGGTCAAGCGACAAGGCGACCTGCTGCGCGCCACGCGGGCTCGGCTCGATGCGGGCGACCCGATCAGCCTGGTCATCGTCGGCGACGGCCCGATGCGCGCCGAACTCGACGCGCTGATCGACGAGCTCAAGTTGAACGACCATGTGCGCATGCTCGGCGTGCGCCGCGATGTGCCCAAGCTGCTGGCCGCGATGGACGTGTTCGTGCTGTGCTCGCGCACCGAGGGCTACTCGCTGGCGCTGGTCGAAGCCAGCTCCGCCGCCTTGCCCATCATCGCGACCGATGTGGGCGGCAACAAGGAGATCGTGGCCGATGGCGTCAGCGGCCTGATCGTGCCGCCCGCCAACCACGATGCGCTCGCGCAGGCCATGGCCACGCTGTGCGCCAACGCCGACATGCGCCGCCGATATGGCGCGGCGTCTCGCCAATGGGCGCTGTCCGAAGGCACGCTGGAAGTGATGTGCGCGGCTTACGACAAGCTCTACCGCTCAGGCAAAGGCGCACGAGCATGAGCCGCAAAGTCCTCATCATCACCAACCTCTTCGCCGACCCCTGGAGCGCCACGCGCGCCACGTTCAACCAGGAGCAGTTCGGCCGCCTGTCCAAACTCATGGACGTGACCATCATGGTCCCCGTGTCCTGGACGACCTTCGTGCGCAGCCCGCTGCAATATTGGCGTCTCAAGAAGCAGGCCCAGCAGCGCTGGCCCCATGTCGACTACGTCATCTTCTGGTACGTGCCCAGTGTGCTGCGCGGCACGCACGCGTTCACCTTGTTCTTGTCGCTGGTGCTGCAACGTTTCCCGACCTTGTTCCTGAAACGTTGGTACTGCCTGCTGGGCAGCTGGGGCTTCCCGGATGCGGTGGCCACGGCCGCCATCGGCATGCTCAGCCGCACGCCGGTCGTGGCCAAGGTGCACGGCAGTGACGTCAACGTGTTCACGCAGCACAAGGCGCACCGCATGCAGATCGTCTGGGCGCTCAACCGCGCGAAGTCGGTGGTGGCCGTGAGCAAGGCCCTGGCCGCCCGCCTGGCCGAGATCGGCGTCGACCCGGCCCGCACCACCGTGCTCTACAACGGCGTCGATCAGCAGAAGTTCCAGCCCATGGATGCGCCAGCCGCGCGCGCCAGCCTCGGCGTGGCCGAGGGCGAAGAGGCCATCCTCTACATCGGCAATATCCTGGTCACGAAAGGCTGCAACGAGCTGCTCGAAGCCTTCGCCGCGCTGGCAACCAGGCGCCCGCATGCCACGCTGATCGTCATCGGCGATGGCCCGCTCAAGAAGCCGATGATGGCGCGCGCCACCGAACTCGGCCTGACCGAGCGCGTGCGCTTCCCGGGCCGGGTGCCGCATGCCGAGCTGGCGCCCTGGTTCGCCGCCGCCTCGGTCTTCTGCCTGCCCAGCTACGCCGAGGGCGTGCCCAACGTCGTGCTCGAAGCCATGGCCTGCGGCACACCTGTCGTCGCCACCGACGTGGGCGGCATCGCCGAGATCCTGCCCGACTTCGCCGGCGTGCTCGTGCCCGCCAAGAACGCCGGGGCGCTGGCCAAAGGCCTGGAGCAGGCCCTGGGCACACAATGGGACAAGGCCCGCACGCTGGCCCACGCCCAGGCCTTCGACTGGACCGACAACGTCAGGCGCCTGCAGGCCTTGCTCGACAAGGCGGCCGACTGAGCGCCACGACCACATCCTTATAGACAGCGAGGACAGCATATGCTCCCCATCCTGATGACGCTGATCGGCCTGCTCGCCCTGGCGGCCGTGCTGATCGTGCTGCGCGAATTCAAGCGCAAGAACGTGCAGATCTGGATCGGCGCCTATCTGCGCCAGACCAAGCCCAAGGTGCCCCAAGGCCCCGTGCACGTGATGTTCTGCTTCGTCGACCACTTCGAGCCCAAGTGGGGCCGCCCCAGCGCCGAGGTCGAGACCCGCCGCGTGCAGACCTGGGTCGAGAAGTACCGCGCCCTGGCCTCGCGCCACAAGGATGCCGACGGCGTGCACCCGCAGCACTGCTTCTTCTACCCCGAAGAAGAATACGAAGTGCACCACCTCGACGCCCTGGCCCAGCTCTGCCGCGACGGCTTCGGCGAGATCGAAGTGCACCTGCACCACGACAACGACACCGCCGACGGCCTGCGCGAGAAGATCAACCGCTTCGGCCAGATCCTGCACGAGCGCCACGGCGCCCTGCCCATCAACAGCCAGACCGGCCGCAGGGAGTTCGCCTTCATCCACGGCAACTGGGCGCTCGACAACTCCCGGCCCGACGGCCGCTGGTGCGGCGTCAACGACGAGATCAAGGTGCTGGCCGAGCTCGGCTGCTATGCCGACTTCACGCTGCCCTCGGCGCCCAGCGACACCCAGGTCGCCAAGATCAACAGCATCTACTACGCCACCGACGACTGCTGCAAACCCCGCTCGCACGAAACCGGCGTCGATGTCGAGGTGGGCAGGCCCGCCAGCGGCGATCTGATGATCGTGCAGGGCCCGCTGGCCTTCAACCGCCACAGCCGCAAGTGGGGCCTGATCCCGCGCATCGAGAACTCGGACATCCGCCGCGACCACCTGCCCAGCCCCGACCGCACCGACCTGTGGGTCGAGCAGCACATCCACGTCAAGGGCCGTCCGGAGTGGCTCTTCATCAAGGTGCACACCCACGGTGCGCAAGAGAGCGACATGGACGCCCTGCTGGGCGCCCCGGCCGAGGCCATGTACGCCGACCTCGAGGCCCGCTACAACGACGGTCAGCGCCACGTGCTGCATTACGTGACCGCGCGCGAGATGGTCAACATCATCAAGGCCGCCGAAGCCGGTTACACGGGCAATCCGCATGATTTCCGTGACTTTGTGCTCAAGCCACCGGCCGCGAGCAGGGCAGGCAGCGTGCCTAATTGGCAAAAACCTTAGGAAAAAGGCACCCCGAATAAGGGGGTTAGGGCCCTGTATGCAAGGGTTCTGGCAGCTTCTTACGGTTGCTTACAGGCCGAGTGAGAACTAGTTGCGCTACCTTCCAAGGTCCCGAACCCGACAATCACACCATGTTGGATCGCGTATCCACTCATCGGACATAGGTGGCAGTTGATGACTTTGATGAATTCACTCTCTCGCTTTCGGATGTACGGCGCTTTTTGCGCGAGCGTGCTGGTTCTGGCCGCTTGTGGTGGCGGCGGTGGCGGTGGTTCGGATTCGCCGGTGGCGGCTGCGCCGTCCCCCGCGCTCTCGCCCGCTGCCAACAGCACCAGCAGTGATCCCGTGCAGACGGTGGTGAACTACGCCTTGGGTGTGACGATCGCCGGTTCCGGCGCCATCACGGCCGTGCCGACCACCGGCAACAGCACAACCTGCTCGGCCAACTGCAGCGCCTCGTATCCCGCCAGCACCAGCGTGAACATCGCGGCCACGCCTGGCAGCGGCTACCAATTCAGCAGCTGGGGCGGCGATTGCACCGGTTCGGGAACCTGCTCGGTCACGATGACGCGCGCCTCGAACGTGACGGCCACCTTCACGCAGGTCACCCACGCCGTCGGCGTCACCATCACCGGCTCGGGTTCGGTGTCCGTGGCCGCGCCGCCTGCCAGCGCCACCGCTTGCGCCGCGCCAGGTTGCAGCAACACCTACAACGAAGGCGCCAGCGTGACCCTGGCCGCCACGCCCACGTCCGGCTATCAGTTCAGCGGCTGGTCCGGCGCCTGCTCCGGCAGCACATCCAGCTGTACGGTGGCCGTCTCCCGCGCCTTGAACGTGACCGCCACGTTCGCCGTGATCCCGCCCCCGCCCCCACCGCCCGTCACCTATGCCCTGAACCTGACCTTTGCCGGTTCGGGCTCCGTGACGTCCACGGTCTCGGGCAACAGCACCTCGTGCTCGGCCACCTGCAGCACCGCGTACGCACCCAGCACCAGCGTCACGCTGGCCGCCACGCCTGCCAGCGGCTTCCGCTTCACCGGCTGGTCGGGTGATTGCACGGGCACCAGCACCTGTACCGTGGCCATGTCGCGCATCTCGAATGCCACGGCCACGTTCTCCGTCATCCCTTCCACCATCAACGCCCCGACCCCCATGGGCCCGCTGTTCCCCACGGTGGAAACATCCGGCGTGCTGCCCATCACGGTCAACTGCTCGGCCGATGCGGCAGGTGTGCGCAAGGTCGCCTTCGGCGTGCCTTTCCCGCGCGGCTTCCTGACCAGCCTGAGCAAGGTCCGTCTGGAGACCGAGCAGGGCGTCGAAGTGGCCGCCGACACGGCTGAACTGGCCCGCTGGCGCCACATGAGCGACACCTCGATCGATGGCAAGTCCATCCGCTCGGTCCTGGTGGTCTTCAACCAGACCTGCACCAACTCGGGCGTGTTCAAGTACAACATCCGCTGGGGTTCGTCGGACAAGACCTTGACGGCCAACACGGGCATCACGGCGGCCAATGTGTACACCACATGGCGCGCCCAGGCGCCGGTCGTGACGGGCGAGAACGTCGCCACCGACAACTACAGCCGTGACACGGCCGCCGCCCCGATCTACGAGCCCTATGCCTGGGTTGGCCTGCCCGCCAACTGGCTGATGAAGACCAATCTGCGCGGCCCCGTCAGCCCGATCGCCGACAACGGCACCTTCGCGCTGAAGACCTGGCTGCTGGGCTTCAACAAGACCTTCGTCAATGACGTGGCCTCCGATGTGACCGTGTACGAAGACGAAGCCGGCGGCACGCCAGGCATGATCGACTGGTCCAAGGAGTACGAGGGCTGGTTGTTCGACCGTCCCTTCGCGCTGTGGAACGTCTACGTGCAGACGGGCGATCCCAAGTGGCTGCGCCACGCACACCGTGCCACGCAGTACTACCAAATCTTGGATCACGAGCGTTGACCTGTCCAATGGCTACAAGCGTGGCGCCTTCCTCAAGCGCGAGCAGAACTTCGTTGGTGATGCCGGTGATGTCAAGTACTCCCAGGCAGGTGGCATGTTCGCGGCTTATCTGTTGACGGGCGATGGCCGTCTGATCGACAAGATCAAGGCTGTGACCAATCTGGTGGACTACGAGGTGTCTTTCCGCCTCCTGCCTTACGCGCAGACGAGTGGCCTTTATACCGAACGCCAATTGGCGACCGGCCTGGCAGCGTATGCCTACGCCTACGAGGCCACGGGAGACGCGACCTACAAGGCCAAGCTCAAGGCCGCTGTCGATGGCATGTGGACGGACATCAATTCGCCACCTTCCGGCTACCCCAGCGTCACGGACATGGCCGGCGTGCTGCTGCACCGTCCTGAAGTGCACGAAGGCGACACCCAGAAAAACGGCGACATGATCATGTCGCCCTGGATGTCGGCCCTGATGTGCGACGTGCTGATGCACTACTACCTGCTCAGCGACGACACGCACGCCCTGAACTTCATGAACAACTACGCCATGTTCGTGCTCAACAAGGGCCTCTACGACGCGACGAAGGATGTGGGCTACTGGGTGCCTTGGTACATCGCTGGCTTCAAGACAGGCTACACGGACAGCGGTTCGTGGGCCGACATCGAGCACACGCCTGATGTGATGGGTCTGCTGGCCCGCGGTCGCTGGGCCCGCACCAAGCTGGGTCTGGCCGCCGATGCCAACCTCGAGACCGCCATCACCCGCCTGCGTACGGCCGCCATCTACGACTTCGGCGATGCGATCCGTACCACGGCTGGCTACCCACGCTTCCGTGCGGCACCGACCCGCCGCGTCAACTGGTGGCTGGGCACGAATGAAAGCCTGACTTTCTTCAACGTGCAGTAAGCACTGACGAATGAAGTGCGGCGCTCTGAGGCCGCGCAATGCAAACCCCGATGCTGAGCTGCCTCAGGTCGGGGTTTTCATTTGTCAGGTAATTAGTCGGCCCTGAACAAGTCATTTCAAGCGGCGACAACCATATCCGGTGCGTAGGCACCAGGGGTGGTGATGCCGAAGATCAGGACAAGCAGCGTCATCAAGCGCAGTAAAAACGCCCTGAGGTACGCCAGGATCATGCGCAGGTTGTGTCCGGCACCGCACAACAGGGCATGAACAGCGTCACCCATTTCACCCTTGAGCCAGTTCCTGGCCAACAGGCCATCGCTTTTCATGTGTCCGATCATCGGCTCGACCACCTGGCGGCGCTTGAGCAACTTCTTGAGCCTGGCTGGCAGCTTGCGGGTGTGGCTGATCAGCAGCTTCGTGCCGGATGAGGGCTCGACACCGCGGTAGCCCCGGTCGGCCAGCGCCATTGCTGGCATCTGCCCGGTGAGAATGGACACCTGTTCGAGCTGGCTGTCTACCGTGTGACCGTCGTAGGGGTTGCCGGGCATGGAGCGCATGCCCACCACCAGGCCTTGCCTGGCTGTCACGGCCACCGAGACCTTCACACCGAACTCGTAAGGCGTTCTGGCCTTGCCTTTGGCCAGGCACTCGACTTCGGGGGCGTGCAGTGCGTACAGCTTGTTCTTGTCTTGGCGCTGCTGAGCATGCAAACGCTCAGCGGTGGCCAGCTTGGCCTGCAATGCTTTGCTCATGGTTGAACCCTTGCGCCGTACATCGCGGATGACACGGCCCAGCCACGTGCGCAGCTTGCGAAGTTCGCGCCGCATCCCCTTGTACTGCCTGGCATGGGCGTAACGGCTGGCCTGCCGTTCAGCGGCCGTGCCCAAGCGGGCGTAGCTTTGGCGCAGCACGATGCCGTTGTCTTGCGCGGCTTTGACCAGTTGCTCTCGCGCACGATTGAGCAGCCGGCTGTCTGTCGGATGAGCGATGGCCTTGGGCTGCACCGTCGTGTCCAGCACCACCGTCTGCAAGCTGGCTCGCTTGATGAAGCCGCCTTTGCGTGCCGCCTCGATGCTCTGGGCCAACAGCCACTCGCAGCCCGCTTCGCCGATGCGTTGGCGCCAACGCACCAGGCTCGATGGATCGCAAGGCAGGTCATGGCGGAAGTACCGCTCGCCACTGAAGTGCTGCCAATACGGGTTCTCCACCCAACGTTCGACCACTTCCTCGTCGCTCAGTGCGTACAGGTGCTTGAGGTACAGCAGCGCCGCCATCAGCCGTGTGGGCAACGCCGGGCGCCCGGTCGTCGATGTGAACTGCGGGCTCCATTGATCGCTGAAGGCTTGCCAATCAATCAACTCGACCAGTCGCGCCAGTTCGTGCCGCTGATCAATCAGGTTGACCAGCTCCATGCGCAACAGATCGTGTTCTTCATCGCGTTTTGGCTGCTTGGGGCCCATCGTTTCTCCGCTGCATTTGCAAGGAATCGATATCCATTGGATCGGTTTCTTGCAAACTGCACCATCCCTATTTGCCGTTTACACCCAACAAGCATGCGGCTTTGCGGGTTGTTCAGGGCCGACTAATTAGTCGGCCCTGAACAAGTCATTTCAAGCGGCGACAACCATATCCGGTGCGTAGGCACCAGGGGTGGTGATGCAGACGATCAGGAGCAGCAGAGCCATCAAGCGCAGTAAAAACGCCTTGAGGTACGCCAGGATCATGCGCAAGTCGTGTCCGGCACCGCACACCGGCCAACGCTTGGCCAGTGCGGTCAACGAGTCCCCGTCTTGCGCGTAGACATGGCCGGGAGTGTCAGATTTTTTGTGTTTAGGGCGGTGAAGTTGCTTACACAGCGGATTTGATAAAGCGATCAGCGTAGAGGATGGCGAACTGATTCATTGCATTCTTCCAGTCATGCTGACCTGCTCCCCCACAGCCGTACCATCCTAATGGAAGCGAGGTCCGTCAACATGGAGAATGACGGACATGAGGAAGAGTCGATTCACAGAGCAGCAGATCATTGGTTTCCTGAAGCAAGCCGCAGGCCATACGGCTGGACAACGGACCGGAGATGACCTCTCAAGCCTTTGAAGAATGGGCCGAGCAGCCATGGCATCAAGCTGCTGTTCATCCAGCCGGGCAAACCCAATCAGAACGCCTTCATTGAACGCTTCAATCGCAGCTTCAGAGAAGAGGTGCTTGATGCCAATTTGTTCAATGTCGCAGACGTTCAAGCCGCCGCTGACGACTGGCTGCTGGACTACAACGAATACCGCCCCCATGAGTCTTTAGGGGACGTACCGCCTGCGGCTTTTTTGTCCAGGATTTTTAAACCAGGAAGTTCTATTAATTGCCTGTCCTCTTGACAGGGGAGCTTACGGGCCGACCTTGAAGAGAAGACGGAGGCGTTGGCCATCAATCACGATGTTTTTAGCCGCAACACCAAGGCCCAACTCAAGCAGGTGTTTGACGCCCTGATGACCCCGCCTGATCCGCCCAAACGCCCCATAGGGTTTGTTATCCCTGGAGAGAAACCAGAAACGTAAATCCAATGTTAAAAACGGCTACGGCATTATTTCCGAAATGACCTCTACGCTTGCTCCAGCAGCACGTAACATGTCTTGCAATTTATTTGCCAAATCAATCTGCCCTTCTTTCGTCACCTCACCAGTTGGAAATATATTTAGGTTGTATGGATAGTAAAGCCACGAGTCCCCTTCATGGCGGGAGGCCTTTGCTTCGTCATACAATGAATTGCGCTCAAGATTTATAACATTGGCAGAATATTTTATATATCCGCCAACCCTTTGCGCGCCCTCCAAATTTTTCGTTAGCAAGTTAATTAACGAAGATTCGGTCTCGCTTGTTTTTATCATAAGAGAGAATGTGAGATCCTCTGTCATTTTGAAGCTTGCTCCATTAAAATAAAGCAGTACCAAAACAATGGCGCGGACGTAACAGTCGCGCCATTACTTATTATGGAATAGAAATTAGTGGGCCGTTCTTAAATCCAGAACTTTCCTTTACGATGGAGAATTGGATTTTCGTCACATCATTGCTTGGCAGGGTTGGGTAAACATCCTCCCAAAGCGCACTTTCAAATGTTCTAGAGATGCTGCGGGCTGGCAATCTTTGTTGCTCGGTTGCATATTGATTGATTTGAGCTTGATTTTTTCCCGTGGTTTCACTCAATCGTTGCTGAACCAAGGAGTCAAAGTGCTCATCACTTACAACATGCAATATATCAATGTCGCTAGAACCAGGCTTGGCCGTTCCATTCGCTCGACTGCCTTGAACAAAAGTCTGACCAGGGGGCAGGTTTTCCGCCTCCATCACTGATTTCAGATTGCTTGAGAAACTACCAAATTGCCCACCCGATATTCCCTGCGGAATATCCAGCGATCCATATACTCTCGGAACAACCGATCCTTGAGCGGCAAAGGGTGCACTAACTGATGTTGTGACCCCAAATTCAGCAATAGCTAGATTATTCACAACTTGGTCAGGAGCACCTGCCATGCGCGCGGCGGAGGCGTAGCCTGTCGTGACACCCCCAATGATCAGACCTAGATCCGTTCTTGTGCGAGCTAGCCCCGCTTCACGTGCTTGCTCCGCCCTTGGATCCCATGCCGTGAGCGACTGGTAGCCATCAGATCGTCCTGCAAAGATTCGATCAACGAACCCGGGGCTCAGCAAGCTGGTCTTCTCTGGTGCAGGAAGTCCAATAGCCTGCGCAAAGCTGATGCCGCCACCTTGCTGACTCGCCGCCAAAGATGGATTGATCCCCCCACGCCCCCCACCAGCTCCACCATCCCATCCAGTGATAGAACCTGATTGGTTCCGGACTGATGCAGCAGCTGCACGCTGCTCCATCACGCGCGCCCGATCAACCGCCTTTTGAGCCAAGCTGTCTGCCGTTTGATCGATGAGTCTATCGACAACTGCTTGCCTAGATGACGCGCGATTGCCCTTCACATAGGCATCCCAATCGTCCCCACCCGTATATGTCGGCAGCTTGCTCGCACTGTCAGCAATGGCCGTGTCCACATCCGACGAGAACGTCATCGCTGCGCTGCCGGTCATCTGCAGCCCGTTGCCTCCGCTGCTGCGGCCCAACTTGAGTCCGCCCTTGCCATCGCCGCTGGCCAGCCCATACCTCTGATCGCGCTGCGGCTTCTCAGCATCAGCCTGGCGGATGGAACCCACAATCGAGTCCTCCAGTGCACTGCCAAACTTGAAGTCGCAAATTGCGACTTCAAGTTTGGGTGGTCGCCGCAAGGTTCCAACCGCATTCACGGAACACGGCGCCATCATGGCCGCCACCGTGCTCAACTCCCCCAAGGCGGTAGAAATCTCCGTCTATGTCGTGCGCGCCTTTGTACGCATGAGAGAGATTGCCGCCACGCATGGCGAGCTGGCCAAGCGGCTCAGCGAGCTGGAAGACAAGACCGAGGCACTCACCCTGAATCACAACACCCGCGCCCATTCGAGCAGGTGTTTGATGCCTTGCGCAGCTTGATGACCCCACCCGATCCACCCAAGCGGCCCATCGGGTTTGTTACGCCCGAAGACAAGACATAGGCCAAGGTGCTGCGCAAAAAGATTTGAGATCACAAACTGTGATCTTTATCAGGGCGCGATGGTGGTCACAGTCTGTGACCACCCCCTTTCATAAGTTTTCCAAGGCGTTGCCCTACGCCTTCACCGAGTTCGGCGCGATCCAAGCTTCCAATGTGCTGGCCTCACCGCAGGCTGTGGAGATGGGCATTTATGTGGTGCGCGCCTTCGTGCGGCTGCGCGAGAGGCCGCTACCAATGCCAGCCTGGCCAAGCGGCTCGATGAACTGGAACAAAAAACTGAAGGCATCGCGCTTTCGCACGACACCTTCAGTCGTAATACCCGCGCAGCGCTCAAGCAAGTGTTTGATGCCATCCGGGAGTTAACAACGCCACCTGACCCTCCAAAGCGGTCTATCGGGTTTATAGCCTCTCAAAAATAAATGCATACCTGACCACCATCACCACCCCCAAACCATCAAAGACATACCGGTTAGTATCATTAGCGCAAACGAAATAAACCAACCAATTCGCGCACAATCACCCGCCCTAATTGCGTCAGCATCACCTAATTTTGAGTACCCCTTTCCCAGAATATATAGCAAAGCGCCCCATTCATTGTGAGATCCATCACTTCCAGAAATTAAAAGCCGACTCAGAGCATCCGTCTCCTTTTCCCCTAGCAACTGAGCGGAACGCACTTTTGCAATGAAGCGCGAAACAAAAAAAGCCGTGGCAAATCCTGCCCCAATGAACAACCAAAACAGGATCTTAGACATACTTTATTGTTTCCCAAAACCAATACTGGAGGAGAATCCCCCCCCAAAGTCTATCTTTTGCCGAGGGAATGTGCCAGAAGTGGTGCCATAGCTTCCCGCGCCTAATTGGAATGAAGCTTTAACGCCATTCAACCCAATAGCAAGACTGCCGCCGCCCCCAATGAGCATGCCACCGGTATAGCTAAATTTGACCATTGGCGCCCACTGATCTGACACAAAGCCAAATGAATACGAATCGGAAACCTTGATACTGGGCGAGCCGCCGCTCAGCGCTATAAATGTGGGCTGATTGCTTGTCAAGCTGTAGTCAACCGCAAAGCCGGGAGTTCTGATTGACAAACTACTCGACTCTTTTCCATTCACAACATGCCAATTTTGTTCGGCAATATGCAATGGGTCAACAATGGCTTTTTCCAGATTTGTTTGAAATGCCTTGGATAGATCATTTGACTTCCCATTCCACTGGGATGCACTGGGTGCATTAGCCAACCCGGCCTCGTATATTTTTCGACCAGCCGCTGCGGCGGCGGCGGCATCAAGCTTGCGCTGCGCCATGCTGGTTTCTTTGAAGCTCCAGACTGGCTCAGCTGATTGATTAGCAATATTGGCTTGTTGAGCAGCCGCCGCTTGTCGCTGTACTCGCGCCTGTGTGTCAGCAGCGATGAGCTGCCCGCCTTGCTTGAGGTCCGCTCCACTCAGATCGGGGAAGTAAACCGCATCACCGGTCCGAAGCAAAGTGCTTGTGGCGCCATTGGCCTGAGCTAACGCCAAAGCGTAGCGCTCATCGCCATACTGCTGGCGAGCCAGCTTGGCCCAAGAATCGCCCTTTTGGGCTACCTGGCCAGGCGTGGAAGAGAGTGGGATGTCAATGCCATAGAGGCCGCCGCCCAACTCATTGAGCGCGCCAGGAGTGGGGCCCATACCCGAGCCCGCCCTTGCAGCGTCTTTCAGCGCCTTAAAGTTAACGCCATTGCGTTCAACGTTCGGCGCCAACGAAGGATCATCAAGGCCATCTAGGAACCCATTGATATCTTTTTGTGTGAGTGGCTTGGACTGATATTCAGGCTCTTGCTTTTGAGGGGCCTTCTTCTGATCGCCGCCAACGATCGAGCCTACGACCGCATCACCCAAAGCACTGCCAAATGACTGAGCCGCAATAGCATTCCATTGCGGCTTGTTGTGATGCAGCACTGCATCCGACCAGCCACCAATCATGCCTTTGGCCGTATTGAATGCGATGCCACTCTCGTCAAACCCGGACAAAGCCTTGCCTACGGAGGTGCCCTCGAACCATTTACCAGCCTCGGCGCTGACACCTGCGGCAGCAACGGCAGTCCAGCTGAACTTACCTTGCTGAAAACCCAGCACGCGACTCACTTGCTGTGAGACGGCATTGGTGGCCATGGCCGTCAGTGCCGTGGTGCTGACATGGGTCACCTCACTAATTGATTGCATCGCATTGGCGTACGTACTGGATGCATTCGCGAGTTCACCGGCCCCCGCTGTGACTGCCGCAGTAACGCCAGCTCTTCCGACTGCAGACCAGCTGAATTTTTGTACATCGCCTGTCATCAGCCCAACGGATTGGCTAGCGATAGAGCCTACTGCCGCCGCGATGCCGAAAGTAGCCATGGTGCCTAACATAGGCCCCATGGCCGCGACCATCGCGGGGCCGAGTGCACCTGCGGTCAATGCTGTGGCCACTACAGCCACAACCACCATGAGCACCATGCCTGCACCACCACAACCCTTGCTCTTGGGTGGAGGAGGCGGTGGCGGTGCATCAGGCAAGGTAGGCGACGTATCGCCCATCGCCTCGGCTGGGTTATAGACAGCCCTGGTCGTGCTGTTGTTGTGGACGTTGGTGACCTTGTTGGGGATCACCAGCACCTGCCCGGACTTCAATGGCGTGGTCGAGGTCAGGCCATTGGCGTCAGCCAGCAGGTACCACAGGCTGGCGTCGCCCCACACCGCCTGGGCCACGTCCTGCAGACGCGTGCTGTCCGACGTCACGGTATAGCCCGCTGCAATGAACCCGGGGTAGGTCGGGCTGATGGGTGTGTAGTTCTGATCAAAATCAGACGTGGCAATGGGCTGCCAGTTCTTGTATGCCGTCTTGCGGTCCACAGGCTGGTTGGCCAAGGCCTGGGCGTAGTCCACATTGGCTGCGGATGCGTCGTTACCCACTTCACCAATGCGCGCGCCATCGAAGTAGAAGAAGTTCTGCGTCTTGTTGATGGCACCGTTGGTGATTTCGTCGCGCACGAGGATCAAACCCTGTGCATTGGTGGCGTAGCGCAATGAACGATTGAGCGCGATGTCGTCCACGGCTTTGACATGGCCGTTGACGTCGTACTGGAAGTACGAACTGCCTGGCCGCCACTTGCTGCGATCGCTGTTGTAGCTGGGGTCGTACTGCTGTGTCGTGATGGCCATTTGCCTGGCATCGTCCCACCACTGGTAGGCGTAGTACGTCTTGATCGAGCTTGACCCCGTGACGCTGTCAGACCAGTCCAGCGTACCGTCGGCGAGCATGTGGTTGGTCGTGGTCGTGCTGCCTATCGTGTCGCTGGTGACCTTGCCATCCTTGTCGTACACATAGATGTGGTTGCTTGATCCGGCTTGTGCATACGTGGTGACGCGGCCCAGCAAGTCGGCCGTGCGTGTAGACACCCAGGCCCCCACTACTCCCGGGTCGGAACCGCTGTAGCTGTTGACCAGGAAGCCATCGTTGCTGTAATCGTAGTCTTCACGGTGGCCGTCTCGGGCCACATACACGGTCTTGCGTTGGCCCAGTGCGTTGTAGACCACTTGCACACCATCGCCGCCTGACCCCTTGACGATCTCCCCATTGACCATTTTCCCCATTGTGACGATGAAGCGGTTCATGGTGTCGTACTTATACCAATATTCTTGCGAAGGCGTGGTGCTGGAGAGCTTGTAGGCCGTCAGGTGACGGCGGTTGCCGACTTCGTCATACTGATACTCGATGCGGTACTGCGGGTCAACGATGCTGGTAATGCGGTTCAGGGCGTCGTAGCTGATGCTGGCCTGCTGGTAGAAGTTCCAGCTGTTGCCACCTTTGGTGGCGTAGCCTTCGTAGACCTTGTTGCCCACCCGATCGTATTCATACAGCGTGTAGGTATTGGCTGCGTTGTCGGTCAGGCTCTTGATGCGGCCATCTTCGTAGTAGGTGTAATCGATGTTCTGGCCACCACTGACATCGGTGCGAGATTGGTTGGTCAACCAGCCCGCCGCGTTGTAGGTGTAGGTGAACGCTCTGTTGGACAGATCGATGTGCTTGCTCTTGCGACCGAAGATGTCGGAGTAGTCCACCAGGATGTTGTTGGTGGTATTGGAGTTGGTGGTCGTCAGCTTCCAGCCACCCACGATGGCGCCATTGACGCCCTTGATGGTGGCGTCATAGAGGTAGTCGTAAGTGATCCAGCGGCTTTGCGCGCTGTTGGTACGCCGCGTGCGGCCCAGCGCATCGTAGTCGATGGTATCAGTGTAGAAGTTGTCGCCCGAGGTGCTGCCATCCGACGATGTCTGGTGCTTGATGCGGTTGCCCAGCTCGTCATAGGTGAAGAGATCGAACCCGGCCACGGTCCTGTCCACGCGCTGGGGGCGCGTGACTTTGACGATGTGGTGCATCTTGTCGTATTCGTAGCTGGTGCGGTGCGAGGTGTCGGCATCGCTGGTGCTGAGCTCATCGTTGACATAGCGCAGGTCACCAAACACATCGTAGAAGTTGCGCTTGATGCCACCGTCGGCGTGGAACTCCTTGGCGACGATGCTCTGCCCATTTCCTGCGGCCAGCAGCAGTTGCGTGGTGCGCGAGTTGCGCGCGTCGTCGGTGCCGACCAGGCGACCTTGCAGATCGTAGTAGTACTTGGTGCGGATGGTCGCGTTCGTTTGCGGGACGCCATTGGCGCCCATGATATCGACCTGAGGGTCGGTCTTCTCGACCAGCTTGCCCATGCTGTTGTAGCGCAGCGTGGTCTTGCGGTTCAAGGCATCGATCTGCTCGACTACTTCGCCAAAGGCATTGACTGTTTGCTTGCTCAGCGCCATTTGCGCCGTGTTGGACACACCGAGCAGCACGCTTTGTGCGCTCGGGCGGGTCGATGCGACCAGACTCAGCTGCGCTGGTTTGGCTGCCGTGGGTTGACGGCTGTCGCTGAGCTTGGTGTTGCTGGCGTTGAAGACTTCGTAGTAGTAGTCCCACTGGCCTGTTTGCGTGGCACTTGGCAACAGTGCGCTGGCGTTGAACGTGAACTGGCCGTAGGTGCCGACCGTCAGCGTCACCGGGGCGCCGTAGGTGCTGCTGCCTGCAGCGCGGTAGTAGAGCTTGAGCGTGTTGGGTACATCGGTGCTGGCAAGCGGTGGCTTGAAGACCATGGTGCCCGATGCGGGCATGGCGCTGGCCATCGAGTTGGCCACCAACTCATTGGTTGCGCCGACCTTGACTTTGCCGGTGGCATCGTGGATCAACTGGCCGCTGGCGTCGAAGGCCTGGATTTCGTAATCCAGCGGGTAGGTCGAGGTCGGGTTGAGAACCACGGACTCGAAGGTTGGCCAGTCGAAGCTGCCTGGCGCCATCAGGTCAAGCGTCTGTGAAGCATAGCTGCCATTGGTACCCGTGGTTCGATACAGAACACGGGCACTGGCGGCGTTTTGAGGCAGATTCTGGAAGTGGACGGTGGAGGCCCACTCTGTATTGCTGACAAGCTTGTCAGCCACAGTGCCTGTCGTGGCGTTGGACAAACTGAAACTGCCTGAGGCCTTGGCCAGCACACTGCCGTCAGTGCGCTTGGTCGTGACGATGTACTCGTAGTTCTTGTTGTAAGCTAAGCCTGAGATGGAGCCCGGAGTGAACTTGAACCAGCCAGGGCTTGTGGTGCCGCTGATCGATGCAGGGCTCAATGTGGGGCCATTGACATTGATCCAGGCGGAGGTGCCGACCTCGCGGAAGATGACTTGCGCGGAGGCAGCCTCCTGACCCATTTCGAGCAAATTGATGGCGCCAGTGCTGTCCAGATAAGCGCGCCCCGCGCCTGCCGATGAAGGCGCAGCCTGCGTCATGCCTGGGGAAGAGACACCCACAGCCAAGGTGCCCGACTGGCTGTTGACGACTGTGCCGGTGCTGTCCAATGCGATGTATCGGAAGTCGTAGCGGCCGGGATTGATGCCTGCCAGATCCGAGGCGAACCAACTGCGAACGGTTGAACCGGCCACGGTGAAGGCCGGGATTTCTTTTTGAGACCATGACGCTGAAGGCGTGGTTTGGTCTCGGTAGAACATCACCAGCTTGGCGGCACTGGTTGGTTGGGATTTGAAGTTGATCGTTGCTGGAACGGCTTCATTGCTTTGAAATGACTCATAACTCGTCAGAGATGCGCCCGGAGACTGAAAAGCCGTAGCTAAAAAGCGCAAACCATAAGGTGTTGTTGCCTCAACCGTCAAAGTCACACTTGGGTCTGTAGGATAAAAATCCTCTGCACCTAAATAAAAAGAGCCGAAATTTATGTACCTTGTTGATGCTGGGTAGTAAAGAGTTTGTGTGGCCGGCGGGGTTCGATAACCTTGTATGTTGGATTCGATAAGGTTGGACAATGTAAAAGTCAATGTGACTTTATAAAGAAAGTCGCTGCCCAAGTAGGACGCATCGGGGAGTACCGCAGTTAAGCTGCTTATATCAATGTCGTCGCTGTAGTTCTGCATGTCCCAATCGGAATAGAGCTGCAAGCTGGATCCCAAATAGAGATTCACCGACCCATCTTTGAGCACATTGGCATCGGTGGTCGTGGCGCCTTGCGAAGTCGCCCCCATGCGCACGACGCCAGTCTCAGCCGGCGTGGCAATGACCTCAATTTTTCTCGCCCCCTGCACTGCCTGCCTGCTGGCGTTGGCCACTTCATAGGTCGCCTGCATCTGGTTGCGCTTGTCGAACGCCGATGCCAGGAAGTGCACATCGTTGGCACTGAGCATCTGATTGATGGTCAAGCTCTTGAGGTCAGCGCCAGCAGAAGTGATCTTGAGCGTGGCGTTGCCGTTGGCGTCATACACAAAGGCCTTGGCTGCCCCGTCCCCTGAGTTGCTCTTGGTCACGTGCCCGGCCATGTCGTACTCGGCAAACTCCTGCCACACGTCCCCTGTCGGGGCAGTGTCGCCATAGGTGCGCTTGCCTGTGATCTGGCCATACACGTCGTAGCGCGTGTCCTGGGTCTGCAAGGCCGTGTAGCCCGTGCTGGTAGCCAGCGTCGCGTTGGCCCCCGTCAGGTTGTAGACGGTCTGCCTGGTTTGTCTGCCGCCCAGGTCATAGGTATAGGTGGTCACATCCGTGCTGACCGTGCCGCCCGAGTTCGTGCGGTTGGCACTGCGGCTGGTGATGTGGCCCGCCGCGTCGTATTGGTAGCGTGTCACGTTGCCCAGGGCGTCGATCTGGCGGCTGATCCTGCCACTGGCCGTGTCGTAGGCCATGAACGTGATGCGATCAGGATTGGCGACGGTGTCGTCGCCGCGCTCGGTACTGCGCACACTCATGCCCAGCGCGTTGTACTCGGTCAACGTCGTCTGGTATTGCGACGTGCCGTTGTAATCCTGGAATCGGGCGCCAATGCTCTTGAACTCTCGGCCCAGCTTGTCATAGTTCCACTCCAGGATCTCACCGGTGGCTTCATACTTCTTGGTGAGATTGCCCATGCCGTCATACTTGAACTGCGTGACCGCATTGGCCAAGCCTGTCGTCGCATTCTTGATCGTGAGCGTGCCGTCGGCATTGACCGTGGCGGACTCGACACCGTAGATGGTTTGCTTAGTCGTGCGCCCCAGCTTGTCCACCTCGTACTCTGTTTTGCGATCCTGCGCACTGGCCTGGATCGCGTCGGTCAATGAGGTGAGTGTGCTGTCCTTGTTGACGAGCACGCCATCGGCCATCTTGTTGGCATAGCGCATCTGCACTTTCACGTGCGCACTGGCGTCGTATGTCCAGGTGGTCAGGTAGCGCTCGGCATCGACTTGGGCAACCTGGTTGCCCACCTTGTCGTAGTAGTGCCATACCGTGTTGCCACGTGCATCGGTTTCACTGACGACATTGCCGTTGGCATCAAAGGTCTTCTTGCTGATCAGATCTTGTGTGCGGACTTCGTAGTTGCCTGTGACGGGGCTGACTTCACCCACCAGCAACTGTCCATTGCCTGTGATGGTCTGGCTCACTTGGCGATGGTTGGCGTCATAGGTGAAGTACGTGCTGCGCACGGTCACGCCTGTGGTCACCTCGGCTGCAGCCGGGCGAGCGCCCCCCGCACTGATGGGCAGTTCGATGGCCTGCGCATAAGCGCGCTGCGCGATCAGGTTGCCCACCTTGTCATAGTCGTAGGCTGTCAGCGCGCCATAGGCCTTGTCGCTGTCGGTATAGAGCGCCTTGATCTCCGCAGTCTTGCGATCAAGCGCATCGTAGTAGCTGAGCGTGCGCGCGCCCGTTGCATCGATCGACTCGATGAGGTTGCCGCGCGTGTCATAGCGGTTCTTGATCTGCGGCGTCACATTGTTCTGCAAGCCCAACGCCGTGGTGTAGATGTTGGCCGCTTGCTCGCTTTGCACGATCAAACGGTCCAGCGCATCGTAGGTGTTGGCGCTCACCCGCTGCTCTTGCAGCCCCCAGGCTTTGGTACTGGTGAGCCGGTTGCCGCGCGCATCGTAGGTATAGACGTTCTTGACCTCTACCGGTGCGGATGACGTGATCGCGCCGCTGGCGTTGTACTGGTTGACCTTCTCGGGCAGGATCTCCGTGAGCAGATTGCCATTGCGGTCATAGGTGTAGATGTATTTTCCGCCCAGCTTGTTGGTGTAGCTGCTCTTGTTGCCCAATGCATCGTAGGTCATCGACTCCACGCCGTTTTCTGCATCGGTGATCTGCGTTTGGCGGCCCTGCAAGTCATGCGCGAGGGAGGTCGTGGCATCCTTGCCGGTGCCCACTGCGTTGTCGGTGATCAGGTAATACGTGGCCCCTGCCGCAGTGGCCGCAGCCTGCGTGGCATAGAGTGCCGGCGCCTTGCCGGCGACCGGCGCGCCCTTGACGGCATTGGCGTACTTGGTGATCTGGTAGGTCTGCCCCAGGCTGTTGTAGAAGGTCTGGGTGGCATAACCCATGGGGTCGATCTGCCAGGTGGCCTGGTTGAGTTGATCGAAAACGAAGTAGCCGTAGTTGCCGTTAGGGTCCTTGATGCGGATGGCGTTGCCAAAAGCGTCGTAGTCTGTTTCAGTGGTGTTGCCCAGCGGGTCCTGGCTCTGCTTGACGCGGCCCTGCGCATCGAAGGCTTGCGTGCTGGTGTAGGCCGCAATGACGGTGTTGTAGTCGGTGCTGCCCTTGACCAGCGCCGCCGTCCGGCTTTGTGCCGTGCCACCCAGGATGCGCACACGCTCGGCCACGGCCCAGTCGCCGGTGCCCTCGGCCGCTTCCACCCCTCTGGGGTCGATGACGCTCACCTGCCTGCCCAGCTTGTCCAGCACATAGCGCGTGGCAGCCTGAGCGGACGTACCTTGGCCCTTGATCTCTTCGATCAGGCGCCCAGCGGTGTCGTAGTTGTAGTGGGTGGTGACATCCTGCCCCGTGCCGGCGGCGTCGATCACATCGGTGACGTTGCCCAGCACGTCATAGACCTTGCGGGTCGACGCCAGCGCCGTGCCGCCCAGCTCCTGGGTCCGTTGCGTGAGCTGGTGCCCCGCGTTGTCGTAGCCGTAGCTGGTGACCACGTCCTTGCTGGTGTCGGTGCTGGCTGCCTTGAAGACCCAGCACGCCAGGTTCGTGGTCGCATCGCCCACATTGAGCACCGACACCTTGCTGCCCGGCGTGTAGGTGGCGCCCAGTTGCGCCGGCTTGGCGTAGCGGGTGCTCGCTGTCAGGCGCCCGTCGTTGTCGTAGGTATTCTCGGTAACGTAATGCTCGCCATCGATCACGAATCTGGCGCGGTTGGCGTTGTCGTAGCTGGTATCGGTGACCTGGTCGTTGGCGTCGTCCATGCGCACGTAGCACACGCTGGCCGGGGCCGTGTCACTGGCGCCGATGATCTTGGGCTCGGTGCCCGTGACGGGCGTGTTTTGCACCAGGCTCGCAAAGCGCCGGGTTTCGACGAGGTTGCCCGCCTTGTCGTAGACATAGTGCGTGGCGTAGACCTTCTGGCTGGCGCTGGTGGTGTCGTAGTCGTACTGCAGCGACCAGGTCTGGCGGTTGGCGCCATCAAAATAGCTGCGGCTGACCTGGTCCTTGGTCGCGTCGGCCAGGTTGGTGACGTCGATCTTGTAGCTGGTCAAAGTCCCGGCGGACTTGTCCACCGTGGGCGCCGCCGAGGCCTTCGCATAGCGCGTCGTCTTGATGACATTGCCCACGCCGTCGTCGTCGTACTGGGTCAGGCCGCCCAGCGCGTCACGCACGAACTTCAGGCGCCCCATCTTGTCGTAGATGCGGGTGGTGACTTCGTCGCGGCTGTTGTCCTGGGCCACGCCTGCGATCGCCGTGGCCACATTGGCCGCCGTCATGCTCAGGGTCACGGTGACTGTGTTGGCGTAGCGGCGCGTCTGCGACAGCTGACCGGCAGGCGTGTAGGTGTACTGGGTCAGCGCGCCCGTGCCGTCCACCGCATAGCGCTGGCGGCCTTCCTCGTCGTAGACGTAGGAGGTGATGTTGTTTTCTGCGTCGACCTTGCGGATGACGCGGTCGTTGGCATCGTAGGTGTAGCTGGTGAGCAGGTTCTTGCCCGCCTTGTCCACCGTCTCGCTGGTGCGCCGGCCCAGCATGTCGTAGGTGTAGGAGGTCGTCAGCGACAGGGGGACCGGGCCGCTGGTGGCGTCCTTTTGCTGCGTGACCGACAGCACGCGTGCCAGGTTGTCGTATTTGTAGATGGTCTTGATGGCCAGGGCGCCGGCTGCCGAAGGATTGGTCTCCAGCTCCACCGTCTGTGACAGCACATCGCCCGTCTTGCTTTCATCGGCGGCCGAGGCGGCCTTGGGTGTGCGCAGCGGATCGACCGTCACCATCAGCACATCGCCTTTGCGGCTGTACTGGGTCTGGGTCCACACGCCGTTGGGGTCGCGCGTCCAGACCGCCTGGCCCTTGGCGTCGTAGCGGTACAGCGTGGTCAGCGCCAGGCCGCCTGTGCCGGCGTCCGCCGTGCGGCTGAGCACGCGGTTGGCCTTGTCGTAGGTGAAGCGCGTGATCACGCCGCGCGCATCCTCGGTTTCCTGCACGCGCCCGGCGTAGTCGTAGCGCGTCTTGGTCAGGCTGATCTCGCTGTTGTCCACCGCCAGCGTCTGCACGCTGGTCAGCCGGCCGTCCTTGTTGTAGGTGTACTTGACGCTGTTGCCATTGGCGTCTTTGGTGCTGACGGTCTCGCCTGCGGTGTTGACGTAGGTGTAGTCCAGTGTGGCGTCCGGGTGGGTCACCAGGATCCGGCCATTGGTGTCGTCGTACGCATACTGCGTGAGCTGCCCATTGCGGTCGGTGACCGTCAACTGCCTGTCGAAGGCATCGTAGGTGTACACGCTCTTGAGATCGCCGTAGGCGGCAGGCGTCTTGAGCTGCACGAGGCGTCCGAGCTGGTCATAGATGCGCTCGGTGCGCACATTGGTCGGATCCGTCGTGGCGATGGTGCGCCCAAAGGCGTCGTACTCGGCCGAGGAACTGCGCAGCGACGTGCCCAGGCCGTCTCCCGAGGTGACGCTGGTGTTCGTTCGCAGGCCACGCCGGTCGTAGGCATAGATGGTCCAGGTCTGATCAGTATCGTCTTGCTCCTCCAGCCGGCCCAGTGCGTTGTAGAAGTAGCTCTTGAAGGTGTCGGCAGCCCGGCCGATCGTGCCTGTGCTGTCAGTGAGGGAGCTGCCGTAGGTGTAGAGGCTGCTGAGCTGGCCCGCGCGGTTGTAGTTGTATTGCGTCAGGGACGTGGTGCCCGCAGGCGCCACCAGTGCGCTGTCCAGTCCGCCGCTCAAAGTACCCGGCGAGGCCATGCGGCTGTCGTATTGCATGACCGATGTCTTTTGGCCGAAGACGTCGTAGCCGTACTGGGTGACTTCGCCCAGGGCGTTGATCGAGTAGGTCAGGTGCCCGGCCTTGTCGTAGTAGTAGGCGGTCTTGTTGCCATTGCCATCGATGCCGTTGGGCTCGATGGTGGCCACGCGCCGGCCCGCGTTGTCGTACAGGTACTGGGTGGCATATTTGTCCCACACGGCCTTGATGTTGGCATCACCCGTCACGCCCGTCAGGGCCTTGCTGCCCTCGGCCGTGAGTTCGGCCGTCAGGCGGCCCATGGCGTCGTATTTGCGCTGGATCTGGCGCACGTCGTCCGCACCGCCGTAGCCACGGTGTACGGTCGTGGTGATGCTGCTCAGGTTGCCCAGGCTGTCGTACTGGTAGACCACTTTGTGGCCGCTGGGCGAGACGGTGCTGTCCAGCAGGCGGTTGTTGGCGTCGTAGTTGTAGGTGGTGGCGCGGTCGTTGGCATCCGTCTTGGGCGCGCCGCTGCCGTCGAAGCTGGCAGCCTGAGGCGTGTTGTAGCGTGTTTCCTTGGTGCGGTTGCCGGCCAGGTCGTATTCGTAGGCCGTGTAGCAGTTGGCCGCATCGATCTGGCCGGTGAGCAGGCCCCGGCCGTTGTAGATGTAGCGCGTGGTCTGGTCCTGCCCGGTCGTGGTGCCCACCTGAGCGATGGTCGTGTTGGTGGGCGTGGGGGCGCTGCCGTCGCTGGGCAGCGAGGCGATCTTGATGGCGTAGCGGGTGCTGGCGATCAGGCGTCCGGCCTGGTCGTAGGTGTAGTCGGTGTAGCAGCTCTCGGCATCGAGCTGGCCGATGCGCTGGCCATTGGCGTTGTAGAAGGACTTGTTCAGGCTGTCCTGGCTGGTCACGCGGTTGGCGCTGTAGCTGCTGGCGCTGCCCAGGGCCACGGAGAAGTGGGTGCTGTCCGTGCGTGTCCAGACCAGCTCGCCATCGAAGGCCTTGATGTTGGTGATCGACACGCCCGTGAGGTAGCGGCTGTGGTCGCACGTCTCCAGGAGGCGCCCGGCCGCGTCGTAGACGTAGTCGGTCACACGGATGGTTTCCGTGGGCAGGCCATCGGCGTCGTAGTACTCGGCGTCCACGAGCTGGGCGACCAGCCGCCCGGCCCTGTCGTACACGTTCCAGCTGTTGTGGTCGTTCGTGTTCGCTGTCACAGCCAGGTCCGACACCTTGGCGGTGCCGTTCAGCAAATTGGCTTCCAGTTGCGTGATGGCCGTGGCGCTGAGCACCGCCGCGTTGGCGCGGCCGATGGTGCGGACGAGCTGGTTGTCCGCGTTGTAGCGGTATTCGGTGAGCGCGCCCACGGCGTTGAGCTCGCCGACCTTGCGGCCTTCGGCGTCGTAGAAGTAATAGGTCTTCTCACCGCTGCTGCCCGCGCTGCCTGTCGTGGCCGGCGTCTGCACGATGATCAGTCGGCCCAGCTTGTCGTAGGTGTAGCTGGTGGTGCCCAGATCGGCGCCACCCGTGTTGGCGGTGTTGGCCACCGACAGCAGGTGGCCGGCCTGGTCGTAGGTGCTCACGCTGGTGGCGCCGCCGTCGACCTTGACGGCCGTGCCACCGGACGGGGTGGCCGTCTTGTAGACGGTGGTGGTGCGCAGCTTGTCGTCGTAGACGCTGACCGTGGTGAGGGTGCGCGAACTGCCATCGAGTTGCGCCTCGGTCGTGCTGGTGATGCGGTTCAGGCCGTCGTAGGTGTAGGCCGTGGTGTTGTTGCGCCCGTCGATCTGGCTGAGCAGGTTGCCCGCCTGGTCGTAGACGTACTGCGTGACGCTTTGTTTGCCGTCCAGCAGGCCCGCGCCCGTGCTGGCGTCGGTGTTGGCGTAGGCGGTCTGGGTCTGCAGCTGTCCGCGCGTGTCGTAGGTGTAGTCCACCCGCATGAGCTTGGCCAGGTTGGCGGCCGTGCCCGCCCAGGTGCTCATCTGCGTCTCGGTGGGCGTCTGGGTGGCGCTCAGGCCGCTCAGGCTGTAGGCGGCGGCCGTGTATTGCAGCACGGCGCTGCGCTGGCCCAGGCCGTTGTAGCAGTACTCGGTGACCATGCCCGTGGGGCTGATGACAAACCGCAGGCGCATGTTCTGGCTGCTGCCGCTGCCCGTGTCGTTGTAGACGTAGCGGGTGGTCATGGCGCCGCTGGGCGCGGTCGTGCCGTCGGCGGAGCCGGCGACCGTGTAGGTGGTCTCGGTCAGCAGCTGGTTCTTGGCGCTGAAGGTGCGGGAGATGCCCTGGCCCAGGCTGTTGCGCTCGCTGATGCGGTTGCCGCGGGTGTCGTAGCCGTAGACGGTGGTGTTGCCGTTGGTGGCGCTGGCACCACCGCTTGCGTTGGCGCGTGCGTCCGTCACGCTGCTGACGTTGCCGCTGGCGTCGTACTGGAAGGTGGTGAGCTGGCTGACGCTGCCCACCGCCGGGGTCTTGATGTAGGTGAGCTGGCCCGAGTTGAGGTTGCTGCCCGAGTAGGTGCTGGTGTCGTAGCCCAGCTCGGTGTAGACCGACTGGCTGTTGCCGATGGGGTTGAGCGGGTCGTAGATGCGGGTGACGCCGGCCGAGACGTAGCTGAAGCTGGTGACGCGGGCATCGGTGCCCACCGTCTCGGTCACCTTGGTGACGCGGTAGGCGCCGCTGGTTTCGTATTCGAAGGCCAGCGTGCTGTTGACCTGCAAGGTGTTGGTGCTGCTGAGCGTGCCTTGGCTGAGCGTTTTGATCCGCCGGCTCACGCCATTGCTGTCGTCGTAGGTGTAGGCCGTGACATAGGTCTTGTTGTCGGCAATGCTGTTGTCGTCCGGGCTGAGGTCGACCGTCACTTGCGTGAGGCGGTGGCTGGTATCGTAGGTGTAGCGCACGCGCGTGAGGCTGCCGCTGCTCTTGACGGTGCGGATCTGCGAGATGTCGTTGGTGGCGCTGTAGTAGTCGATGTAGACGATCTCGCCGTTGCTGTCCTTGATCTGGCTGACCAGATCGCTGGTGCCGCCACCGTAGGTCAGTGTCAGGGTCTTGCCTTCGGTGTCGATCACCGTTTTAAGGCGGGCGCTGGTGCTGGTGCCTTCGTAGGTCTCCTGGATGCCGCTGTCACCATCGGTCCAGGTCCACTGCGTGCCGTTCCAGCTCAGGGTGTCGAAGCTGCCGCCGCCGCCCTGGCTGACGTAGGCCGTGCCATTCCACGTGTAGATCTGCTCGTTGCCGTCTTCGGCCACGCGCTTGATGCTGCTGCCCGTGGCGTTGACGGTGCCGCTCAGGCCGTAGACCTTGCGGCTCAGACCCAGGCGCCAGTTGTCGTTGTTATCGCCATCGCCACCCACGCCGCCCACCTGGCTGTTGTAGGTGCGCAAGATGCCCACATCCGGGCCCACGCCCACCAGCCACTCGTCCTGCTGCTGGATCACCAGGTTGCCGTTGGCCGCGTTGACCGCCACCTTCTCGCCCGAGCGCCCCTGCGATGCCACACCAATCTGCCCTTGCCCCCCCAGCAAGCCCAGCGATGTGTTGATCAAGCCCAAACCCTGCCCAGCAACGATGGCGGTCATCTTTGTTCCTAACGCTCTTTGTGTGTGGTGCTCGCCGCTGCCTCCCTGCATGAGACTCAGCCGCGTCTTCAAACCCCACCGATCCGCTCAGGCCATCCCGGCTCCGCGCAAATTCAGCAGGCTACAAAGAGTCATTTCCAAAGATTTGGGAATTTGTTTAGGGCAAATTACCCCTTATTTAAGGGGGGGTGCCGGCACCGTGTGCGCATTGGCCAGCGACACCGTGATGCGGCGCTTGCCCGTGGCATTGGTCGGGATCTCGGGGACCTCGGCCAGCTCGATGCGCATCAGCGCGCCCACGTAGTCCTGCGCCTGGGCAATGAAGCGGGCGCGCTCGTCGCCTTCCCAAGGCCGGTTCATGACCAAGCGGAATTGCAGGACGTCGGCCGCCGTCTGCACGATCTGGAACTTGTAGACGGGCCGCCAGCCGAACATCATCGTGACGAAGATCTCGCCGGGCAGCAGGCGGCCGTCCGGCGTGTGGATCATGTCGAGCACGCGCCCGTCGATGGACGAGAGCATGGGCAGGCCTCGTCCGCATGAGCAGGGCTGGGTGGCGTAGCTGGCGCAGTCGCCGTTGAGGTAGCGCACGAGCGGCATGCCGAAGTTGTGCAGGTCGGTCACGGCGACCTGGCCGGACTGGCCGGCCGGGCGCAAGGCGCCCTGGTCGTCGACGACCTCGATCACCAACTGGTCGGTCGTGACGTGCAGGCCCTCGTGGCGGTCGCACTCGGCCGCCATCAGCATGACCTCGCGCGAGCCGTAGGTGTTGAAGGCCTTGCAGCCGAACGCCGCCTCGATCACTTTGCGCTCGGGTTCGTACAAGGCCTCGGCTGCGGAGATCACGCCGCGCGCGCCCGTGAGCTGCTTGCCTGTGTCGAGCATGCGGCGGGCCACGGTGGCCAGCGGCGCCACGTAGCCGACGACGGCGTCGGGCTTGTAGCGGATGATGTCGTCGATGCACTGGTCGATGTTGCTGTCGGTGAGCTTGGCGACATCGAAGAAGCGCCTGTTGAAGGCGTCGTGGTAGAGCTTGACCTTCAGGCCCTTCCAGCCGGTTTCCTGCACGCCCGTGCCCCACAGGTAGGCCGTGCGCGCGCCCAGGCCGGCGCCGGCCCAGCCGTAGCCGCGCCACATGGCGGCCGTGCGGCGGGCGTAGCTTTCCATCGTGTACTCGAAGCGGAAGGGCACGCCGGTGGAGCCGCCGGTCGCTTTCGACATGGTCTTGCCCTTGAGCGGCAGGGCGATGGCGCGCTCGTAGTTGTCGGTGATCAGGGCCTTGGTGACCGTGGGATACGCGGCCAGCTCGTCCACGTGGGCCAGGGGCCCGGGGCGCAGGCCGTGGTCACCCCAATATGTCTGCAAAAAAGGCACGTGCTGCCAACTGTGGCTCAGCAGGGCATTGAGTTTGGCCAATTGCAGGGCCTGAATCTCGGACAGCGGCAGCCATTGGTGTTTTTCGCAGTCGGCGTTGTAGTGGGCGGTCGACCGGCGGCGGACCAGCGTTTCATACGCAGGGAAAAGCAGGTTCTTGAACAGGAATTCGTATGACATGCCGTACCGTCAAAAAAGCGCATGGCGAAACTATAGGTCAAGCCATCGATCGGGCCGCGCCCCCGGATCGGGCGTTTGCCCCCTAATTTGAAAGCCACGCGAAAGCGAGCTGGTTCATAATGCGCCCCAGTCGTTTGGTGAGGGGCCATGTCCTGGCGCGCCATTCTTCGTGTGTTCAGGTCGAGGTGTATGGTCGCTGCCGAGGGGATGAGTACGGTCCTGCTTCACGTTGCCAGGCGCATGTCGGGGTGCGAGGCATGAGCGCGTCCCTGGCGATGGCCCGCAACATGGCGATCGTGGCGTTCGCCAGCTATACCGAATCGGCCGTGGGCCTGCTGGCGGCGATTTTCATCGCGCGCACGCTGGGGCCTTCGCAGTATGGCCACTATGCGTATGCGGTGTGGTTATGCGGCAGTTTGGTGACGATCGCCAACAGCGCCCTGACAACCTCCTCGATCAAATTCATCGCCGAAATGCGCGGCGCGCAGCGCATGGATTTGGTTGAAATCCTCGTGCATAAATTCCGGCGCTGGCAGGCGATATCCGTCGTGCTGGTCCTGATCGGTTTTGGCATATATAACCATTTCCAGCCGATGTTGGATGGCCAGGCTTATGACGGGCGGGTGATCTGGATCGTCGTGATCGCGGTGTGGGCGCGCGCGGGTTTCTGGCTGATGGGGGCCATCGGCAAGGGACACGAGCAGTTCGGCCCGGAAAACTTCGCGCTGATGCTGGCGGCGGTCATGAACCTGGTGGTCACCTGCACGCTGGCGTGGCTGGGCGCCGACCTTGTCGCCTTCCTGTGCTGCTACGCCTTCCTGGGCGTGATGTGCAATGTGATGGTGCGGGTGCTGCTCAAGCGCGGCGGCGTCGCGGCCAGGTCAGGCGAGCTGCCCCAGCCTTTGTTCGTGCGGCTGCGCCGGCACCTGCTGCTGACCGGCATCATGATCACCTTTTACGTGCTGACCAACCGCGCCGTCGAGATGACGCTGCTCAAGCAGTTCGCCGATTCGGCCAGCGTGGCCTACTTCGCCATCGCGGGCTCCTTGAGCCGGGGCGTGCTCGATCTGTTCGCGGGCAGCCTGTCGGCGGTGCTGCTGCCCAGCATGGCCAAGCAGTATGGCGAGGGCGGCGTGAAGGCGCTCAACCGGATGCTGGTCGAGTCGGCGCGCATGTACTGGTTCATCGGGCTGATCGTGGCCGGCTTGGGCCTGACCGTGGCCGACGGCGCCATCCGCTTCTTCTATGGCGAGCGCTACGTGCTGGCGATCCCGGCGCTGTGCTGGCAGTTCCTGGCCTCGGGCCTGCTGGTGGCCAATGGCGCCGCGCTGGCCGCTTTGACGACGGACGACCGGCAACTGGGACGCGTGCTGATCGTGGGCACGGCCTTCGTCTTCAACGTGATCGCGGGCTATGTGCTGATCCCGGCTCACGGCCTCAATGGCGCGATCGCCAGCTCGATCCTGACGCAGGTGTTCGCGACGGTGCTGATCTGGTCCTACATCTTCAAGCTGACCGGGGCCAGGCTGATGTGGGGCTCGATGGGGCGGCTGCTGCTGTCGGCCGTGGCGGCGGCGGCGCTGGCGGCTGGCCTGACGATGAATGTGCGCTGGCCGCTGGTCTTCATCCCTGGTGCCCTGGTTTTCCTGGGGCTGTACCTGACGTTCGGCGTGCGCCTGCGGGCCTGGCGCGCGTCGGAGTACGACCTGTTCGCGGCCCTGGCGGGCCGACTGGGCGCGCCAGGGCGCAAACTGTCGCCCTGGCTGGCCGGCCTGGGTCAACGATTCGGTGAGGAGCAACGATGAGCAAGCGGCTCGGTGTCGTGTACTTCGGCAACGACTGGTTCGCGGAGAACCGCACGTCCAGCCACCACATTGCGCGGCGCCTGTGCAAGCAGGTGAACCTGCTCTATGTGGACTCGCCCGGCATGCGCCCGCCCAGCGGCTCCAAGCGCGACCTGCGCCGCATCTTCAGCAAGGTCACGCAGGCGCTCAAGCCGCCGCAGAAGGTCGAGCCCGGCGTGTGGCACTGCACGGTGCCGCAACTGCCCTGGCGCAAGCTGCCCGGCGTGGCCACGCTGAACCGCTGGTTCGGCGCCTGGGCCGTGCGCCGCGCCATGCGCATCGCGGGCATCGACGACCCGATCCTGTGGTTCCTGGTGCCGCACCCGGCTTTCATGCTGGACGCCATCGACCACAAGCTGGCCGTGTACTACTGCACCGACGACTACGCCGCGCACCCGGGTGTCGACGTCGCGCACATCAAGGCCTGCGACGACGTGCTGACGCGCCGCTGCGACCATGTCTTCGTGGTGCCGCCGGCCCTGGTCGAGCGCAAGCAGGCGATCAACCCGTCGTCGAGCTTTTCGCCGCACGGCGTGGACGTGGCGATGTTCGCGCGCGCCCAGCACCCCGATACCGTGGTGCCGCCGCGCGCAGCCGCCTTGCCCAAGCCGGTGATCGGCTACTTCGGCCTGATCGCGCCGTGGACCAACATCGAGCTGATCGCGACCGTGGCGCGCGAGCGGCCGCACTGGCACATCCTGATGGTCGGCCATGCTTCGACCAATGTGGACGAGCTGCTGGCCCTGCCCAACGTCACGATGGTCGGGCCGCAGCCCTACGAGACCTTGCCGCAATGGGCCAAGGCTTTCGATGTGGCGATCATCCCCTACCGCATGAACCAGCAGGTGACCAACGCCAACCCGCTCAAGCTGCGAGAGTACCTGGCCACCGGCAAGCCCGTGGTGTCGGTGCCGGCGCCCGAGCTGGACAAGTTCGGCGGCCTGATCCGCGTGGCCACGGAGCCCGTGGGCTATATTGCCCAGATCGAGGCGGCCCTGGCCGACACCGATCCGGCCAACGTCAAGGCGCGCATGGACGCGGTCAGCAAGATGAGCTGGGACCACCGTGTCGAGCACATCTGGCAGCTGGTGCAGGGTCTGGCGGCGTCCAAGTCGCGTTGAACAAGGCAGGCAGGATCCGTCATGCACTGGATATGGTCAATGGTCTCCACGTTCACGGCCCAGCGGGTCAGTGTGCGTCGGCATGGCATTGGCAAGTCGCTGTGCCTGACCTTCGACGATGGCCCGCATCCCGAGTACACACCCGCGCTGCTCGACGTGCTGGCCCAGCACCAGGTCAAGGCGACGTTCTTTTTGCTGGGCAACAACGTGGTGGCGCACCCGGAGTTGGTCGAGCGCTTGGTGCGTGAAGGCCATGTCATCGGCAACCATTCGATGACCCACCTCAACCCGCGGCAGATCGGCTGGCGCAGGCAACTGACCGAGGTCGACCAGGCCGACGAGGTGCTGGCCCGCTTCGACCAGCGCAAGCGCCACCTGTACCGGCCGCCGCGCGGCTGTGCCACGGTCACTTTGATCATCAATGCCGTGCTGCGCCAGCCCATGGTGCTGTGGACTTTCGACAGCCTCGACGGCAAGCTGGGCGAGCACGATCTGGTCAGCCGTTTGAAGTCCTACGATGCGCGGGGCGGCGACATCCTCCTGTTCCACGACGACACGAAGGTGACCATCGAGGCGCTCAGGCAGGCCATCCCGCACTGGCTGGCGAAGGGCTTCGCGTTCAAGACGGTGACGGCGTCCTGACATCGCCATGGTAACGCCGGTCCAGCCCCTGTTCTACATGCTGTGCTACATCCTCGTGATGTACCTGCGGCCGCACGAGTTCATCGAACAGCTGATGGACGTGCCTTTGATGCCCGCTTTCCTGGGGCTGTCGCTGGTGTTCTGGCTGTTCAGGCAACCCAACAAGAACTTCGCGGCACCGCATTTCAAGCTGTTGATCGCCATGATGTGCGTCATGTTCATCTCGGTGCTGCTGACCAGTGGCTTGTCGCCGGCCTGGGCCGCCACCACCGATTTCATGCCCGTGGCGCTGACCTTCTACATGCTCGCCACGACCATCGACTCCGTGGCTAAGCTGCGCGCCGTGTTCGTCGTGATGGGCTTCATCGTGGTCGTCATCGCGCACCACAGCATCGGCCAGGCCGAGACGGGCGTGGGCTGGACGGGCGCGACCTTGATCGACGAGCGCATCGCCTACCTCGGCTACCTGGCCGACCCCAATGAGCTGTCGATGGTCTTCCTGATGGCGCTGCCCATGATCCTCTACATGGCTGGGCGTTCGGGCAAGCTCATGAAGCTGGTGTGGTGGACGGTGGTCGGCCTGTTGCTCTACACCGTGAAGCTCGGCAACTCGCGCGGGGCCGTGCTGTCGTTCTGCGCGATCATGTTCCAGTACGGCATCTTCCGTTTCGGCCTGTTCAAGAGCCTGCTCGTCGGGCCGTTTGCGCTGTTGCCCGTGATCATCTTCGGGCCGAGCCGTGCCAACGAGATGTCGGCGGACGAAGAGTCGGCCGAAGGGCGCATCGAAGCGTGGCACGAAGGCTTTCAGATGCTGCGCGACCACCCATTGTTCGGTGTGGGCAAGGGCCAGTTCGTCGACCACAACTCGCTGACGGCGCACAACTCCTATGTGCTGGCGATGGCCGAGATGGGCACGATCGGGTTCCATGTCTGGTTCTCGTTCGTCGTGCTGACCTGGCTGATGTGCAAGCGCGTGTACGACGCCGGGCCCGGCGCGCCGGCCGTGGGCACGCAGGCCGAGTGGGACGAGGTGCGCGAGGCCTCGCGCATCATCTGGTACGGCTTCACGTCGATGCTCGTGTCGATTTTCTTCCTGAGCCGCAGCTACGTGCCCTTCATCTACTACCACATGGCGATGGCCGTGGCGATGTACCAGCTGGCGCGCAAGATGCGGCCGGACATCGAAGAGATCAAGTACAGCGACCGAGTCGGCTGGCTGATCAAGGTGTCGATCTTCGCCTTGATCGGGCTGTACATCACCAAGACTGTCTTGCTGCACTGACCACGCCATGGCCACATCCGCATCTCATCCGGGCATGAACTCGCCAGCCAGATCCGATGCGCTGGTGGCCATCGGGCTGTTCGTGGCCATGCTGCTGCTCAACCACGTGGTGGGCGTGTATGGGCTGCGAGGCGCGCCCTTGATGGGCGATGCGCTCGATTACTTCGACCGCGCGGTGCAACTGCTTCAAGGTGCGGACAACGGCAAGGCGCACTACTGGCCGCCGGGTGGGCCTTATGTGCTGGAAGTTCTGTTCCGGCTGACAGGGCGTGCCGATGCCATGTGGGCGCAGGTGCTGATGTCGGGCATGTCGGCGTTGACGACGGCCGTGGCGTTTCTGCTGGCATCGCGGGTATCCGGTCAGCGCAAGGTGGCCTGGATGGCCGCGCTGTTCTATGGCTTGAGCCCCACCACCTTGTGGATGGCGCGGCAAAGCGAGTCGCACACCTTCTGCGCCATGTGGGTGGCCTTGGCGGCCTTGTTCGCCGTGCGCTACGTGCAGCGTCATGGCTACCTGAACTTGCTGCTGGCGGCCTTGAGCCTGGGCATGCTGGTGTTGACGCGGCCGGGTTCGGCCTTGCTGGCGCTGGCTTTGGCGGCTTTGCCGATGCTGCTGGCTGCGCTGAGGCAGCGTACCGATGTGCACCTGTCCTGGCCACATGCGCTGCTGCAATCGCTGATGGTGGGCGTGGCCATGCTCGCCATGCTGTGGCCGACTTTGCAGTTCAACCATGCGCGCGGCGCGGGCTGGGTGCTGTCGACCAACAACGAGCGCAACTTCTTCCTGGGCAACAACCCCTATACGCATCCTTACAAGACGGGGCACATGGCCCAGCGCGAGCTGGCCAGCCTGCCGCCGGATGTGCAGGCCTATTTGAAGCGCCACTACCAGGCCGCCGACCCGCGCGCCGCGATGCTGCAGTCCAGCAAAGACTACATCCTGCAAGAGCCTGTGCAGTTCATCCGACGCTGCGTCAACCGCTTCGCCAACTTCTGGACCTTCGACTACGAGCAAGGGCGGCGGCTGCAGATGTTCCTCGAGCCGCATGGCCGCGTGGCCGTGGCGCCGATGGCCTTGCAGGCTGTGTGCTCCGTCGCGCTGGTGGCCTTGATGTGGCTGGGCTTGCCCGTGCTGCTCAAGGCTGGGCAGGGTGCATGGGCGTTGTCGGCCTTGTTCGTGTGCCTGCTGTATCAGGCTCCGCATGTGGTGGCGTTTTCATCGCCTGTGTACCGCAGTGGGTTGGGGCCGTTGATCTGCTTGCTGGCGGCTTGGGGGCTGGTGCTTGCGCGGTCGGGCTTGCTTCGGGAGGAGGTTGGTGCGGTGTCAGCGATGGGCTGGCGGCGCAAGGTGTATACAGTTGTGGTGTTGATCGGGTTGTTGGCGATCAATGCGCAGGCGGCTTATTACCTGGTCAAGTTGCGCTGACAACCGTGCACCGCCTTGCATGACGCTGGGTGCGCGCTTTATATAGCGATACCCTGATTATTTGCACGCGGCGTATTGCTTCTCATGGTTGACCATATGCGCCGACTGAGTTGGGTATGTCCGGGTCGCGGCAATTTTAAGTATTTTTAAGCCGGCTTACGTTTCCTTTGTGCCACATGGTTCAAAGCGATGGCGTCGTTGTATTGTATTTTTCTTGTGGACGCGGGTGGGGCGCCGCATCCAAAAACGCGGGTGTCTTAATTCAAGAAGAAATGGCATGAAGATGGCAATGGGGCGCATCTTATTGAGAACACTCGCTGCGCTTGCCTTGGCCTTGCAGGTGGCATGTGCTTCTTTTGATCGATCCGAGCAGAATTGTTCTTTTTCATTCGATTTGCGGTATGACCATCAGAACGCTATGTTCTGGATCACAAGTTGTGGAGTGACAGATATACCTTGGTAGCGCCGAGCGAGGAGTATGTAAAGAAAGGCGTTAAATTTGGAGTGCAAAGCGTATCGGGAATGGTCGATCGGCCCCACTTTTTGCGAGTTAAGTGGCATGACAACGCTTCCGGAAATATTTATGAGGATACTGTTGACCTGAAGCCGCTTTTGCCTCGTGATTTGGGTGATACGGAAATATATTTCATGCTTCGAGGCGCTCAGTTGTACGTGTACTTGAAAACCAAAGAGTTACGTCCTTTGGGGGCAAGGCGATTGGTGCCGAAATGCAGAGCGGCTATATCAATGTTCAATTGTATCCTAGGCAATAATCAAGGGTGATTTGATGTCGGCCGTGGTCTGTAACGATAAAAAAAATGGGCAGGCAGTGTCGAATGATATCAGGGTAGCCTACGATTTAATTAGTAAGGCAGGATGAGGGCGCTTCCATCGAAGCAGTTGACCATATGCGCCAATTGAACAAAACATGC
>JASGJC010000001.1:0-9353 GCA_049840915.1 Aquabacterium sp. | reverse complement strand
GGCACATCGTTTGAACGCGAAAGGTCATCAAGCGCGGTTCTTCACGCCCTGAAGCGCGAGGTGATCGGGTAGCGCCAGGTCGCGGCCGAACGCGCGGTGCGTGATGCGGATACCCACGGGGGCGCCTGTCGGCGTTTGTATTCGTTGACCTTGATCAGGCGTGTGACCTTGTCGACGTCGGCGCGCGCGAAACCGGCGGCCACGATCTCGTCGATGGACTGGTCTTGTTCCATGTAGCGTTCGAGGATCTCGGTGTCGAGCACCTCGTATTCGGGCAGGCTGTCCTGGTCGGTCTGGTTGGGACGCAGTTCGGCCGACGGCGGGCGCGTGATGATGCGCTCGGGGATGGGCTCGATCTGGCCTGCCTTCCGGGCTTCTTCGTTGCGCTCAGCGCGAGAGGCGATAGACCAGCGTCTTGGCCAGGTCCTTGATGACGGCGAAGCCGCCCACCTATGTCGCCGTACAGCGTGCAATAGCCGGTGGCCATCTCACTTTTGTTGCCCGTGGTCAGCACGATCGAGCCTGTTTTGTTGGACAAAGCCATCAGCAGGGTGCCGCGGATGCGGGCCTGGATGTTCTCCTCGGTCGTGTCTTCGGCACGGCCGACGAACAAGGGCGCCAGCGACTTGTTGAAGTCCTCGAACACTGGGCGCGATGGCGATCTCGTCGTGACGCACTTTCAAGCGGTCGGCCATGTCCTTGGCGTCGATCCAGGAGATGTCGGCCGTGTAGGGCGAGGGCATCATCACCGTGCGGACCTTGTCGGCGCACCAGCGCGTCGACGGCGATCGCCAGCACGAGCGCCGAATCGATGCCGCCCGACAGGCCGATGATGGCGCCGGGGAAGCCGTTCTTGCCCACGTAGTCGCGCACGCCGCAGACGAGCGCGGCCCAGATTTCGGCCTCCGGCGACAGCTCGGGCGTGACGCTGCCTTGCACCTGGCCCTGCGGCTGCAGGCGCACCGGCAAGGTGGCGACGGCGAAGCTGGGCGCGCGGGCCGCGACCCGGCCTTGCGCATCGACGGCGAAAGAAGCGCCGTCGAACACGACCTCGTCCTGCCCGCCGACCATGTGGGCGTAGACCAGCGGCACACCCAGCGCGCGGGCACGTTCGCCCATGCGGGCCTCGCGCTCCGGCGCGTTTGGCGGCATGGAAGGGCGAGGCGTTGAGCACCACGAGCGCCTGGGCGCCCTGCCCGACGGCCGATTGCGCGGGCTCGTCGAACCAGGCGTCTTCGCAGACCAGCAGGCCGACGCGCCAACCCAGCACATCGACCACGACCGGGCCCAGACCCGCTTCGCGGCCGCTGACGAAATAGCGGCGCTCGTCGAAGACCTGGTAGTTGGGGAGCTCGCGCTTGGCATAGCTGGCCACGATGCGCCCGCCCTGGATCAGGCTGGCGGCATTCAGGCGCCGGGGGACGGACCAGGAGCGCGTGCGGATGTCTTCGCCCGGCCCGGCCAGCGGGTGGCCGAGCACGAGATGCAAGTCGGGCAGGTCGGCCAGGGCATGGGCGATGTCAGCCACGGCCTCATCGCAGGCGGCGATGAATGCGGGGCGCAGCAGCAGGTCTTCGGGCGGGTAGCCGCACAAGGCCATTTCGGGCGTGACCACCAGACGCGCGCCATTGGCGTACGCTTGGCGACTGGCTTCGATGATGGCGCGGGCGTTGCCCGTCAGATCGCCGACGATCGGGTTGAATTGCAGCAAGGCCACATCCAGCGCTTGGGCAGGGGTGGCGGCAGACGACACAGCATTCATGGACACAATTGGATCAGAAAGCGCGCATTCTGGGATGGGCACGCCAGCCAGCATGGTACCGATGGAAACGGGCTTGACCGTGCATTGGCATGATTCTCACGGTTCGCTGGCCGGGATCGACGCCAGCCAGTGGGACGCGCTCTTAGGCGATGTGCCCGGCGGCACGCCGTTCTTGCGGCACGGGCTGCTGTCCGCCTTCATCGACAGCGGCAGCGCCTGCGCGCAAACGGGATGGCAGCCGCAGTTCCTGACCTTGCGGGATGCGACTGGCGGCATCGTCGCGGCCAGCCCGGTCTTTTTGAAAAGCCACTCTTACGGCGAGTATGTGTTCGACTGGTCGTGGGCCGATGCGCATGACCGGGCGCTCGCCAGGCTGGGCCAGCACTACTACCCCAAGCTGCTGAGCGCGGTGCCGTTCTCGCCCATCCCGGGGCAGCGTTTGCTGGTGCACCCCGGTTTGAACGACGCACAAAGGCAGGCGGCGAGACGCCAGTTGCTGCAGGCGCTGCAGGACAGGTGCGAGGCCCAGGGCTGGTCATCGGCGCATGCGCTGTTCGTGTCCGACGAAGAAGCCGACATCGCGCGATCAAAGGGCTGGCTGGTGCGCCAGGGCGTGCAGTTCCATTGGCGGAACCGTGCGCCGCAGCCTTACGGCAGCTTCGAAGATTTCCTGGCGAGCCTGCATCGGGACAAGCGCAAGAAGATCCAGCAGGAACGGCGCAAGGTGCGCGACGCGGGCGTGACGTTCGAAGTCATCGAAGGCGCCGCCATCACCGAGGCCGATTGGGACTTCTTCCATCTCTGCTATGGCCAGACCTACCGCGAGCGCGGGCAACAGCCTTATCTGACTCGTGCATTCTGGCAACAGGCTTCGAGCGCCCTGCCCGATTGCTGGGTGCTGTTCGTGGCCAGCCATGCAGGGCGGCGCATCGCATCGGCGCTGCTGGCCGTCGATCCGGTCAAGCGCCTGGCCTATGGGCGCTACTGGGGGGCGCTCGCATCGGTGTCGTGCCTGCATTTCGAGGCCTGCTACTACCAGCCTTTGAGCTGGTGCATCGAACACGGCTATGAACGCTTCGAAGGCGGGGCGCAAGGCGAGCACAAGCTCACGCGCGGGCTGCTGCCGGTGGGCACGCAATCCGTGCACTGGCTGCAACACGAGGGGCTGCGCGATGCGGTTGCCGATTTCCTGATGCGGGAAGAGCGTGGTATTTCCCACTACATCAGTGAATTAGACGAGCGAAGCCCGTTCAAACCCCAAGATTAGACCCCTTGACGAAATGCGACACTGGCGTGAAGCATGCTTGTATGTGTGCATTCAAACAGGGCCACAGATGTCGTATTACCCCGCTTCTGCCAACTTCACACCAGCCATCCTCGATATCGAAGCGTCCGGGTTCGGCCTGGGCAGCTACCCGATCGAAGTCGGCTTCGTGCAGCCTGACGGCCAGACCTGGTGCAGCCTGGTCAAGCCGCAGCCTGACTGGCAGCACTGGGACCCGAACGCGGCGGCCGTCCACCACATCACGCGCGAGCAGTTGCTGCAGCATGGCCGCGATGTGCACGACATCGTCGATGTGCTCAATGAGCGTCTGCATGGCATGACGGTCTATTCGGATGCCTGGGCGCACGACTACACCTGGCTCAACCGCATCTATGAAGCGGCCGACCGCAGCCCCACGTTCAAGCTCGACCACTTGCGCGCCCTGCTGACCGATGCCGAGGCCGCCTGCTGGCATGACGTCAAGCGACGCGTGGCGCTGGGGCTGGGCCTGGTGCGCCACCGTGCCAGCGCCGATGCGCGCATCCTGCAGCAGACCTTGCTGACGCTGCGCTCGCCTGCTCAAAAAGCCGTGGCCTGATGGGCCAGGCAATGCCCTCGACCGGGGCTCAAGGGTAGTTGTTCATGTGCTGCGCCGCTTCTTGCTGGCGCATGCGTTCGCATTCGGCATGGCCGGCGTACTCGGGCCTGCCGCAATGGCGCTTCATGCAGATCGCCAGCCAGATGAACACCTTGTTGCCGCAAGCCTTGCGGGGGTTGAGCGGCTGCTCTGCCGCCTCGGCCGTTTGCAAGGGCGCTTCCTTGCCGATGGCCTGAGCCTCCGGCTTCGGGCGACGCTTCGGTTTAGAGGCCGCGCTGGCTGCGGCCGACACCTTCTTGATCTCTGGCTTGGCCTCGTCTGCGGGCGGCAGGGCTGCGGCCATGCGCAAGCCGGCCGCCTGTGTGGGCTCGTTCTGCGTGGCAGCGACGGCGTCCAGCGCGGGCACATACCCCTTGGTCCTGGCGCGATGCTGTGTCCACCACAAGGCCGTGATCAAGGCCAATGTCAGCGCCGCGAACACCCAGCGCAGCCAGATGCGGCTTTGCATGGCGGCGGGCGCAGTGCCTGCCAGCGGCGGGACATGCGCCTGGAAGGCTGGGCGCGCTTGCACCGTGTCGGGCCAGGCCGCTTCGGGGTGGAGCGGCTCGTCGCTGACGGGCTCGGCGCTGGCTGGGGCCGCAGCGGCTGGCGGGCTGACCGGGATGGTCTGCGGCACCGTATCGGGCACAGCGACAGGCATGGCCAAGGGCGGCGCGGCCCTGCTCTCGACGGGCGCGACGGCCTTGTCAGGCCAGGCCACAGGCGCGTTGAGCCTGCCCGCCGGGATCGTGGTCATGTAGGACTGCGCCTCGACCGCCTGATGGCCCGGCGAGGTATGGCCGTCTTCGTTGCGTACCAGCACCGTGTGGGCCAGCCACTTCGCGCTCTTGGCATCGATGGGCGCGTCGATGCCGGCACCTGTGCGTTCGCTGACGATGCCCGACAGCTCGGCGCGCCAGGCCGCGACGGAGTCGGGCCGGTCCTGCGGCCTGATGCTCAGGGCATGGTCGATGGCGTGGATGAAGGATTCGCTGAAGTGGCAGTCGAAACCGCTGGCCAGGCTGGCGCTCATCTGGCGCAGCGTGGCGTGCTCGTCCTGCACGGCGCGCACGGTCGCGGGCACGGGCGGGCGGCCGGTGATGCAGAAGTGCATGACGGCGGCCAGGGCGTACAAGTCCGTCCAGGGTCCCTGGCGCAGTTGCACGGTTTCGGCGTACTGCTCGATGGGCGCGAAGCTGGGCTTGACGATGGCCGTGAGCGTTTGCGTGTGGTCGCCGATCACGCGGCGCGCGGCGCCCAGATCCAGCAACACGGGCGGGCCCATGCCCGGGCCGCTCTCGTCGTCGAGCAGGAGGATGTTGTCCGGCGCCACGTCGCGATGGAAGACATTCTCTTTGTGCAGGCACTCCAGCGCGCCCAGCAAGGGCGTGATCAGGCGGCGCAGCCAGACCTCGTCGGGTGGGCCGCTCATCTCGCGGCGCACCTGCTGCAGCGTGCGGCCTCGGTAGAACGGCATCACCATGTAGGCGGTGCCGTGCGCTTCCCAGAAGCGGTAGACCTCGACCAGCGAGGCATGGTCGAAGCGGGCCAGCAGGCGTGCCTCGTTGATGAAGGAGCGCAAACCCAGCGTGAAGGTGTCGGCATGGGCCGATGAGCGCACCACGACCTCAGAGCCCGGGCCACGCCCGGCCAGCGCGGCGGGCATGTACTCCTTGATCGCCACCTGGCGTTCCAGCGCGTGGTCAAAGGCCAGATAGACCACGCCGAAGCCGCCGATCCCCAGTACTTGCTGGATCTCGAACTCCGCCAGGCGTGTGCCTGTGGGCAGGGCATCGTGCTCGGAAATGGTCGGCATGGAGGTTCGACAGTGGGCCAACAGCCATGTTTGGATGCAGGCTGCGCAGCTTAACGCAGTCGCGGGCAAGTGAGGCTCGTGAAACAACCCCTCAAGCTATTTACACAACGTCCGAAAACCTGACAACTGTCATTTGTTTGCAGTCGGGGTGTCCATGTCTTCACTCATCCATTCGATGATCATGGGGACGCCCACCGGCCTTCGCCCACTGGTTTCAGCCCCTGTGCTGATGACCGCCTTGCTGGGTGTCGGCCTCGCGTTCTCGTCTCCTTCACACAGCCATGCCGCGCATGCCTTGGGCCTGACACTGGTCGGGGCCACGGGCGCCCTCTTCTGGCGCCAGCAGCGCAAGACGCGCAGCGAAATCACCCGCCTGCAAACGGCCGAATCGACCTGGCACACGCTGATGGCCGGCAGCCAGGATGCCATCACGGTGCTGACGCGGCGTTACGACATGTTGGGCCGCTTCATGGGCTGGGAGGTCAGCCAGGCCAACGCCATGGCGCATGCCTTGTTCGGCGCGGAGCCTGGCGGCCTGATCGGGCAGACACTGCTCGAGATCCTGCCGCTGGGCGTGCATGACAGCTTTCACTACCACGTGCAGACAGCGCACGACTCGCGCGAGCCGCAGGTGGACGAGCACACGCTGCATCGCCCGGGCTCGAATGATGCGCCCAGGTGGCTGCACCACCAGATCATCCCGATCGATGGCGGCATGGCCCTGATCACGCGGGACACGACCGAGGTGCACGAGAACGCGCGTGCCCTGCATGAGCGCGAGACCTTCTACCGCACGCTGATCGACTGCCTGCCCATGGCCGTGTTCGCACGCAGCACGCGGCCCGAGAACCTGGGCGAATACGTGGTGTGGAACAAGGCCGCCGCCGAAGTGATGCACCTGCCCGCCAATCAGGTGCTGGGGCGCACGGCCAAGGAGCTGATGCCGCCCGAAGTGGCGCAGCGCGGCGATGGCCAGGAACAGCACGTGATGCGCGAGCCACGCATCCACCAGTTCCCCAACCTGCCCTTCCCGACGCCATCGGGCGTGCGCGTGGTCGACATGATCAAGGCGCCCGTGTTCGGCGTGGACGGGCAGTTGGACCACATCCTGTCGATCGCGCAGGACGTGACCGCGCAGCGCGAAGCCGCCGACCAGTTGCGCCTGGCCTCGCGCGTGATCGACGAGACGGGCGATGCCGTGGTCGTCAGCGATGCGATCGACCGCGTCGTGATGGTCAACCCGGCCTTTTTGAACATGACGGGCATGAGCCCGGCCGAGATCGTCGGCAAGAGCGCCGAGCTGCTGGGCCTGCCGCCGCTGCGCGAGTCGCACCTGCCGGGCGTGATCCAGGCCTTGAACGATGGGCAGCGCTGGTCGGGCGAGAGCCGCCAGATCTGCGAAAGCGGCCGCACGCTCGACACATGGCTGAGCGTGAGCACCCTGCGCAATGAGATGCAGAAGGTGACGCAGCACATCCGTGTCTTCAGCGACATCTCGGTCCTCAAGGCGCAGCAGCGCGAGCTGGCCGAGCAGGCCCGCCACGACAGCCTCACCGGGCTGCCCAACCGGCGCGCGTTCGCGGAGCGGCTGGAGCAGGCCATGGCCCGCGCGCGGCGCAACCCGCAGACGCTGGCCGTGCTGTTCGTCGACCTGGATGGCTTCAAGGCGGTCAACGACCAGCATGGGCATGCGGCGGGCGACTTGGTGCTGGTCGAGGTGGCCAAGCGCCTGCTCGATTGCGTGCGCCTGACCGATTGCGTGTGCCGGCTGGCGGGCGACGAGTTCACCGTGATCCTGGAAGGCGCCGGGCACCCGGACGAGGTCATCCGGATCTGCCAGCGCATCCTGGACAGGCTGAACCAGCCGCACGACCTGATGGGCCACGAGGCCATCGTGAGCCCGAGCATCGGGGCGGCGGTGTGCGAGCCGGGCGAGACACCGCACGAACTGTGCGAGCGCGCCGACGCGGCCATGTACGCTGCCAAGCATGCGGGCAAGGCCGGCTTCGTGCTGTCCGTCGTGCTGGCCGAATCGCCCGCGACCGTGGGAACCCTCGAGACAGGCACCGTACAGATGAAGCGCACAGGCGCCATTTAACGACAATTCCCCGCGATCGAGGGGCGCACCAGGAGGGTGCAAATCCGCCTGGGCAAGTCGGATACTGGTATAACTACTTAGCTCTTTCAGTCAAGCTGACAGAGGTTGTTCGTCTTCTTTTCGTCCTCCCTTCCTTCTTGTCGCGCATGGCACCCATTACCTCGTCCATTTCTGCAACCAAACCCCGTGTGGTCATCATCGGTTGTGGTTTCGGGGGGCTGGAAGCGGCCAAGGCGCTGTCGGGCGCCGACGTCGAGATCGTCGTCATCGACCGCACCAACCACCATCTGTTCCAGCCGCTGCTGTACCAGGTGGCGACGGCCGGCCTGCCCGCGCCCGCCATCGCGGGGCCGATCCGCCACATCCTGCGCAAGCAGATCGCGCGCGGCAACCTGACCGTGCTGATGGGTGAAGTCACGTCCATCGATTCGGCCTCGAACTGCGTGGTCGTGGACGGCGGCGAGCACATCCACTACGACCACCTGATCCTGGCCGCCGGCGCGACGCACAGCTACTTCGGCCGCGACGACTGGGCCAAGTACGCGCCGGGCCTCAAGACCTTGGGCGACGCTTTCACCATCCGCCGACGCGTGCTGACCGCCTTCGAGCAGGCCGAACGCGAGACCGACCCGAGCAAGCGCGAGCCCTGGCTGACCTTCGCCGTCGTGGGCGCGGGCCCGACCGGCGTCGAAATGGCCGGCACGATGGCCGAGATCGCGCAGCACACGCTGAGCACGGAGTTCCGCCGCATCGATTCGCGCATGGCCCGCATCATCTTGCTGGAAGGCGCGCCGCGCGTGCTGGGCACGTTCACGGAAGACCTCTCCAAGCGCGCCAAGGAGCAGCTCGAGATGCTGGGCGCCGAGGTGCTGGCGGGCGCCAAGGTCACCGACATCACGGCCTTCGGCATCCACTACGACTTGAACGAGCCGCAGCCCGATGGCGGCAGCAAGGTCATCTCTCACTTTCTGCCCACGCGCACCGTCGATCTGGGCGGCCGGCGTGGCGGCCTCGCCGCTGGGCCGCGCCCTGGCCAAGAGCACGGGCTGCCAGCTGGACCGCGCGGGCCGTGTCGTCGTGCAGCCGGACCTGAGCATCGCGGGCCACCCGAACATCTATGTGGTGGGCGACCTCGCCTCGGCCAAGAGCTACCTCCATCCGGACAACCCGACGGCCGTGCCCGGCGTGAGCCCCGGCGCCAAGCAGATGGGCCGCAAGGCGGCGTTCAACATCATGCGCCGCATGAAGGGCCTGGAGACCCACGCCTTCCGCTACTTCGACTACGGCTCACTGGCCACGATCGGCAAGCGCGCGGCCGTGGCGATGCTGGACATCCCGTACATCAACAAGCGCGTCAAGTTCAGCGGCTTCTCGGCCTGGCTGTTCTGGCTGTTCGTGCACGTGTACTTCCTGATCGGGTTCCGCAACCGCATGATCGTGATGATGGACTGGGCCTGGGCCTACTTCACGTCGCAGCGCCATGCGCGCGTCTTCCCCGATCCTCACGCGCTGGAGCCCAACGCCTGCTGGTGCGCGTGCCGCCGCCGCCCGTGCCGCCGGTGAGCGTGTCGGCCGCCACACCAGCCGCAACGTCCCCGGCACGGCTCGACGCAGAACGTGCCGGGCGGCGCACGGCCTTCGCCGGCGGGCTGAGCGCGCCGGGCCCGGCAAGCCCGCGCTGGTGTCGGGCGGGCGCCACCCGCGTATGTCCGCATATGCCCCCGCAGGCCTGTGAGCGCCCCGCTCATGGCAACATGAAGGCTTGTGCCTTCTGCC